>NZ_JBXAMV010000006.1:0-333203 GCF_058801005.1 Variovorax sp. GW822-FHT04A09
AAACCCCAGTCAGCAATGACTGGGGTTTTTTGCTTTGCGCACAGCAAACGCCAAACGCATAAAAAGCGCTGACTCGAGAGAAGCAGCGCTTTTTTATTGGAGCAAACAACCGTCAATCAGGCGTTGCGAACTCCCAAAGCATCGGACTGCGCCGCGCCAACTGCAACCAGCTCTGCCAACAGATCTCCTGTCAAAGTCTCAAGCGAAGCATCCGCAAAGAATCGAGCTCGGATCCGCTCGAAATAGGGCGTCCCGCCAAGCCACGCTCCCCACTCAGCGTGCGACACCGCGTGCAGCTCCAGAAGCTTGAACTTCATCAACACCTTCATCGCATGGCGCGCGTGCTTCACAGGGGCGCGCTCCAAGCCAGACAGCCGCTTGCGCGCTGTCTGCAACGCACGCTCCACATCGGTGAAGACGCCGCCATGACCTGGAATCACCTGGCGAGGCGCTAATCTCTCGATCAAATCGAGCGTCGCCGCGATATCTCCGAATGAAGGCTCGCCCATCAGTTCGGGAAAGGCGATGCCAAACCCGTTCTCCCAGAGCGCATCCGCTGAAATCAGGGTCCGCGACACCGGGTCGAAGAGGATCACCGAATGCGGATCGTGACCCGGAGCCCCATGCACTTGCCACGCACTGTCTCCCAATAGGCATTCAGTGCCAGGCTCGAGCAGTCCGGTGAAACCAAAACGCGGACAACTTTGCCCCGTCGCAAGAAAACTCAGACCCTGCGCATCCCACCGCTCAACCAGCGCCGCCTCTCCAGGCGGAATGTCTGTCCGCAACAATGGATAACGCTGCTGCAACGCCGCGTTCCCCCCGCAGTGGTCGCTGTGCAGATGCGTGTTCAGCACCCGATCAAGCGGACGTTCGCCCAGCACCGACTCGACCAGTGCCAACGTTTGCTCGGCATGCGTGGCATAGCCGGTGTCGACCAGCGTCGTTTCCTCGACTCCGACGAAGAGAATGTTGTTCGAAGACAGCCAGCCCCGCTCGAACACGACGACATTCGCCGGCAGCCCGGCGCTGGCTCCCCCGTGGTGCCCCACGCGCTCAGGCACCGGCGCTGGTGCGCAGCTCGCGCCGCAGGATCTTCCCGACGTTGGTCTTGGGCAGCGACTCGCGGAACTCGATGTGCTTCGGCCGCTTGTAGCCGGTGAGCTGTCCGTTGCAGTACTGGAGCACGGCGTCTTCCGTCAGCGTCGGGTCCTTGCGGACCACGAAGACCTTGATGGCTTCGCCCTGCTTCTCGTCCGGCACGCCCACCGCCGCGCACTCGACGACGCCAGGGCACAGCGAAATCACGTTCTCCAGCTCGTTGGGGAACACGTTGAAACCGCTCACGAGGATCATGTCCTTCTTGCGGTCGACGATCCGGCTGTAGCCGTCTTCCTGCATCACGGCGATGTCGCCGGTGCGCATGAAGCCGTCGGCCGTGAAGGCCGCCGCCGTTTCGGCGGGCTGGTTGTAGTAACCGGTCATCACGTTCGGCCCCTTGATGCACAGCTCGCCCGCCTGGCCGATCGGCAGCGATTGGCCTTCATCGTCCTTGATCGCGATCTCAATGCTCGGCAACGGCAAGCCGATGGTGCCCGTGAACTTCGTGTTCGATACCGGGTTGTTGGTGCCGATCGCGCAGGTCTCGCTCATGCCCCAGCCTTCGATCATCGGGCAGCCGGTGGCTTCGAACCACTTGCGCGCCGTGCCTTCGGAAGCGGCCATGCCACCGGCCTGCGACACGAACAGCGTGGAGAAGTCGACCGTCTTGAACTCCGGGTGCATCAGCAGCGCATTGAACAAGGTGTTCACTGCCGGCAGCATGTGGAAGGGCCGCTTCTTCAGCACCGCGACGAACTTGTTGAAGTCGCGCGGGTTCGGAATCAGCGTCATGTGCGAGCCCTGGCGGATCACGAGCAGGCACAGGGTCAGCGCGAAGATGTGATACAGCGGCAGCGCGGCGATGCTGTTGACCTTCGCCAGGTCGCCGGCCCGCGCCAGCGCAGGCGTGAACCAGGCCTCGGCCTGCAGCGTGGCGGCCACGATGTTGCGGTGGGTCAGCACCGCGCCCTTCGACAGGCCGGTGGTGCCGCCCGTGTACTGCAGGAAGGCGATCGAATCGAGCGTGCTCTGGTCAGGCCCAAGCGTGCGCCCGCGGCCTTCGGCAATCGCCTGCTTGAACGGCGTGACCGTGCGACCGTCGCTCAGCGGCAGCTTGTAGGGCGGCACCATCTTGGCCAGATGGCGCACGGCCACCGTGATCCAGGCGCCGTACAGACCGCCGAGCAGGTCGCCCATCGCGGTCATCACCACGTGCTTGACCGGCGTGCGCTCGATCACCTGTTCGAGCGTGGCGGCAAAGTTCTCGAGGATGACGATGGCGGTGGCGCCGGAGTCCTTGAGCTGGTGCTCCAGCTCGCGCGCCGTGTACAGCGGATTGACGTTGACGCAGGTGTAGCCCGCGCGCAGCACGGCGCACATCGTGACCGCGAACTGCGGCACGTTGGGCAGCATGATCGCCACCCGCGCACCGGGCGCGAGGCCCTGCGATTGCAGCCAGGCACCCATCGCCTTCGAGAGCGTGTCGAGCTCGCCATACGACATCCAGCGCTCCATGCAGACCGAGAACGGCCGGTCCTTGTAGCGGCCGAAGGCCTCGTCGAACATGTGAGGCAGGGAGCGGTACTGCTCCGGATGAATCTCGTGCGGCACGCCGGCCGGGTAGTTCTGTCGCGCGGATGTCTGCATGCAAGCTCCTTTGGCGCGGATTGTGGGAGCCAATGCCTCCCACCCGCCAGCGGGCTTGTCCTAGGGGCGTGTGCCCGGTGTCGCGCAGGCGATAGCCGCCGTGCGCGCCCGGGTCGCTGCAATGCGATCAGGCGTTGCCGGATTCGCCCGGCAGCAGCACGCCGGCCGGGATGTCGGGCTCGACCTCGAGCGCGCGGTACAGCGGCGTGAAGTCGGGTGCCGTGAGATCGAAGAGCTGCGCGAAGTTCTCGATCACGAAGTAGTTGGCTTGGTAGGTGTCGATCTTGTACTGCGTGCGCATGGTGCGCAGCAGGTCGAGCGGGAGGCGGTGCGGCTCGGGGCTGCGCACCGCGTGCTGCAGTTCGCCGACCGAGCTCAGGATGCCGGCGCCGTAGGCGCGCAGGCCCTCGGGCTGGCGGATCAGGCCGAATTCGACCGTGTACCAGTACAGCCGCGCCAGCTTCTCGCCCGCGCCCAGCTCGTGCGCCTTGATGCCGCCCTGGCCGTAGCGCTGCACGTAGTCGGCGAAGGTGGGGTCGAACAGCATCGGCACATGGCCGAACAGGTCGTGGAACACGTCCGGCTCGACGATGTAGTCGAACTCCTCGGGCTTGCGGATCCAGTCGGTCACCGGGAACTTGCGGTTTGCCAGCAGCGTGAAGAAGGGCAGCTCGGGAATCAGCCCCGGCACCGCGACGATCTCCCAGCCGGTGGCGCGGTGCAGGCGCTCGTTGAGTTCCTCGAAGCGCGGGATGCGGTCCTTCACGCCGAGCAGCGGCAGCGCCTTGATGAAGGCATCGCAGGCCAGGCCCGTCAGCTGCGCGGCCTGGCGTTCGTACAGCCGCTTGTAGGTGTCATGGTCGGCCGCCGTGTAGCTGGCCCAGTCCTGCGGGCAGGTGTAGTCGGCTTGCACCGAACCGCCGCGCGAGTAGTCGCCGCGCGGCGGGCGATCGGAGGCGCCATAGACGGCGGGGGTGACAACGGCGGCAGGGGAATCCATGGGGCGTTCGGTTTCTCGGGTTACTTGAGCCAGCGGTCCATCACGCGCTGGAAGTCGCCGCCGGCTTGCTGCAAGTGCAGCCATTGGTCGACATACGATTTGAAAGCCACGTCGTCGCGCGGCAGCATCCAGGCCATTTCGCCGTACTGCAGCGGCTTGTCGGGGTTCACCGCGCACAGCCCGGGCTTGAGCTTCTGCTGCGTGATGGCCTCGGCCGATTCGGTGACGAACACGTCGGCGCGGTTGGCCAGGATCTCGTCGAAGATCGTGACGTTCTCGCCATGCAGCGTGAGCCTGGCCTGCTTGAAGTTGGTGCGGGCGAAGCGTTCGTTGCTGCCGCCCGGGTTGAAGATCACGCGGGTCGACGGCTGGTCGATGGCCGCCACGCTCTGGTACTTGGCCACGTCGGCGCAGCGCGCGATGGGCGTCTTGCCGTTGACCATGTAGGGCGCGCTGAAGAAGGCGCGCTTCTGGCGGTCGGTGGTCACCGACACGCCGCCCACGGCGATGTCGCACTTGCCCGCGGCCAGGTCGGGCAGCAGATTGGCCCACGTCGTCTTGACCCACTCGGGCTTGGCGCCGAGGCTGGCGCTGAAGCCCGCCATCAGGTCGACGTCGATGCCTTCGAACGAGGCGTCGGCCTTCTGGAAGCTGAAGGGCCGGTAGTCGCCCGGCGTGCAGATGCGCAGCACGGCCGCCTTCTGCACCGTGTCCAGGTGCGAGGCACCCGGGCCGGCCGCGGGCGGCGCCGAGGCGCAGCCCGAGAGCACGACAGCAGCGGCGGCTGCCGCGACGAAGGAAGTGACGACAGTCGAAGAAGACGCGTGGCGCATGCCGGGCTCCAGGGCAGTGGTGAAGCGCCTTATTTTGCGGCGCTCAGCACGCCCCGGCGCATCTGGTCGAGCTCGATGCTCTCGAACAGCGCCTTGAAGTTGCCGTTGCCGAAACCGTCGTCGCCCTTGCGCTGGATGAACTCGAAGAAGATCGGGCCCAGCTGGTTCTCGCTGAAGATCTGCAGCAGCAGCGCGTCCTTCTTGCCGTCGATCAGGATCTTGCGCTTCTTCAGCTCGGCCACGCTTTCGCCGTGCTCGGGAATGCGCTTGTCGATCAGCTCGTAGTAGGTGTCGATGGTGTCCAGCAGCGTCACGCCGTTGGCGCGCAGCGCGTCGACGCTCTCGTACAGGTTGTCCGAACCCATGGCGATGTGCTGGATGCCCTCGCCCTTGTACATGTCCAGGTACTCCTGGATCTGGCCGGCCTGTTCCTTGCCCTCTTCGTTGATCGGGATGCGGATCTTGCCGCAGGGGCTGGTCATGGCCTTGCTCTTCACGCCCGTCACCTGGCCCTCGATGTCGAAGTACTTCACTTCGCGGAAGTTGAAGAGCTTCTCGTAGAAATTGGCCCACACGTCCATGCGGCCGCGGTACACGTTGTGCGTCAGGTGGTCGATGTAGGTCAGGCCGTTGCCCTTGCGCGCCAGCGCGTCCTGCGACGACACGCCCGGCAGCGCCTCGAAGTCCACGTCGTAGAAGCCGATGTTGCCGATGTCGCCCGGCTGCGCGCCGTTCTTGCCCGGCCAGCGGTCCACCAGGTAGATCAGGCTGTCGCCGATGCCCTTGATGGCGGGGATGTTCAGCTCGCCCGGGCCGGCCTTGTCAGCGAAGCCCCAGGCGCCCAGCGCGGTGGCGCGTTCGTAGGCCTGCTTGGCGTCCTGCACGCGGAAGGCGATGGCGCACACGCTCGGGCCGTGCTCGCGCGCAAAACGCTGGGCGAACGAATCGGGCTCGGCATTCAGGATGAAGTTGATCGTGCCCTGGCGGTACAGCAGCACGTTCTTGTGACGGTGCTTGGCGATGGCCACGAAGCCCATGCGCTCGAACACCTTGCCCATCGCGACCGGATCGGGTGCCGCGTACTCGATGAATTCGAAGCCGTCGGTGCCCATCGGGTTCTCCCAGGGCGTGAAGGCGGGGGCGTCGGCGTGGCTCATGGGTGCTGTCTCCGGAAAGTGGGGAAGTTGTGCAGAAAGGAAAACAAAGGCCCGGATCCGGGCCGTGCTGCACTGTAGGGCGGAAGGCGTTCAGGTTTTCTGCGTTTCTGGGCGCCCTGGGTGGCCATGACGCAGTAAAACTGCAAAAATGACGAAATGGAAGCACTCGACAAGATAGATCGACTCATTTTGCGCATGCTGCAAGCAGACGGTCGCGCCACCTACGACCAGATCGCGGAGCAGGTCAGCCTGTCGCCCAGCGCCGTGCTGCGCCGGGTCAAGCGGCTCGAGGAGCACAAGGTCATCGACCGCTACGTGGCCCTGGTCCAGCCCGAGGCGGTCGGCCTGGGCCTCACGGCCTACCTGAACGTGCGGCTCGAAAAGCACACCGAAACCCACAAGCGCAACCCCATGGACCTGTTCCGCGCCAGTGTGCAGACCTGGCCCGAGGTGGTCGAGTGCGCGGCCCTCACCGGCGACATGGACTACCTGCTGCGCGTGGTGGTGGCCGACATGGCGCACTACAGCCGCTTCATCATGGACACCCTGTTGAAGCACCCCAGCGTCGAAGACTGCAAGACCAGCTTTGTGCTCGATCGTGTCAAAGCCACAACATCTGTGCCCGTTTAACCACAAATTGGTTGCGTAAACACCACGGACTCTGGTATCGAGTCACGAATGCGTCCAGAAAGTGTCCTTGCAGGCTTGGTGATTAAGGGAAAACCCTTACATTGGAGCCATGCTTACCGCCAAGACCCTCCTCAAAGCGTCTCTCGGCCTCGGCTCTTTCCTGAAGGCGCCGATGGTTGAGGCGCAACCGCGCGCCGTCAGCGCGCCCCCACCCGTCATGGTGCCGATCCGCTCGATCGGCCCGCGCGAGCGCGAACGCATCGCGCGCCACCTGCTGGACCTGACGCCGCACGATCGCTACCTGCGCTTCGGCTATGCCGCGGCCGACGAGCAGGTCCTGCGCTATGTCGAAGGCCTGGACTTCGACCGTGACGAACTGTTCGGCATCTACAACCGCCGCCTCGACCTGATCGCGATGGCGCACGTGGCCTACGCACCCGGCGACCAGCACAGCGACTGCGCCGAGTTCGGCGTGTCCGTGTCGTCGCACGCCCGCGGCCGCGGCTATGGCGCGCGCCTGTTCGAGCGCGCCGTGGTCGCCGCGCGCAACGAAGGCGTGGGCATGCTCTTCATCCATGCGCTGAGCGAAAACGCCGCCATGCTCAAGATCGCCCGCAACGCCGGCGCCACCGTGGTGCGCAGCGGCTCGGAGTCCGAAGCCCACCTGCAGCTGCCCACCGCCACCTTCGACAGCCGCATGAGCGAGATCGCGCTGGAGCATTACGCCGCGGTCGATTTCGCGCTCAAGAGCCGCGCCAAGCAGTTCTGGGCCTT
The DNA here is from genome assembly GCF_058801005.1 of Variovorax sp. GW822-FHT04A09. Classification (NCBI taxonomy): domain Bacteria; kingdom Pseudomonadati; phylum Pseudomonadota; class Betaproteobacteria; order Burkholderiales; family Comamonadaceae; genus Variovorax; species Variovorax sp. GW822-FHT04A09. Next base: position 7,143 of record NZ_JBXAMV010000006.1, read on the forward strand.
CCTGGCGAGCCTGCAGGAAGTGCGCAGCGGCATGCGCGACGCAAGAAGCAAATCGGCCCCCTGAGCGGGCGAGGGCGGCCTATGCCGGCCGGACGGTAGAGCCTGTCATGCGCAATCCGTTATCCTTGTCTCTCTTCAACTCCGCCCTCCCGCAGTGGCCGACCCTCACCCTGAACGCGCTCCCGTTGAACGGGAAGACAAGCGTGGCTTTCTCCAGAAGCTCGCCGAATTCATCCACCCCGGCCCCGATTCGCGCGACGAGCTGATCGAAACCCTCGCCGATGCCGAGGACAACGAGGTGATCGGCGCCGAATCGCGCGTGATGCTCGAAGGCGTGCTGCGCATGGCCGACATGACGGCCGGTGACGTGATGGTCGCGGCGCCGCGCATGGACCTCGTGAACATCGACGCGCCCTTCGACGCGCTGCTGCACGCCGTGATCCAGACCGCGCACTCGCGCTTTCCGGTCTACGAGGGCGAAAAAGAAAACATCATCGGCATCCTGCTCGCGAAGGACCTGCTCAAGCTGCAGCGCGCGCCGGGCCTGAACATCCGCGCCTTGCTGCGCCCGGCCACCTTCGTGCCCGAGAGCAAGGGCCTGAACGACCTGCTGCGCGAGTTCCGCGGCAACCGCAACCACCTGGCCATCGTCATCGACGAGTTCGGCCGCGTGGCCGGCCTCATCACCATCGAGGACGTGCTCGAGCAGATCGTCGGCGAGATCGAGGACGAGTTCGACATCGCCGAGGACGAGGGCGACATCTTCGGCCTGGCCGACCACACCTACCGCGTCTCGGGCGACACGCCCATCGAGCGCGTGGCCGAGGCCTTCGGCATCGTCTTCAATGAAGAACAGCTGAGCGAAGACTTCGACACCATCGGCGGACTCATCGCGCACGAGATGGGCCACGTGCCCAAGCGCGGCGAGCACCACGCCATCGGCGGCTTCGACTTCGTCGTGCTGCACACCAAGGGCGGCGCGGTGCGCTGGTTCCGGGTGTCGCCGGCGCGCGGCGGCGACGCGGCCGACTGATGCCGGCGCCCGCAGCAGCGGCCCCGGCCCGCGTCTCGCCCACCTCTCCCCCTTCCTCCGCCGCCTCCGGGCTGCTTCGCCTGCTCGGCTTCGGCCTGGCGGGCGTGGCGCAGGCCCTGTCCATCGCCTGGCCGGGCGACGGCCGTCCGCTGTGGTGGCTGCAGCTGCTGTCGCTGGCCGGGCTGGTCTGGCTGCTCGACGGCCTGCGCGCGCAGGGCGCGGGCTGGCGCCGCGCCGGCCTGCTTGGTTGGGTGTTCGCGACCGCCTGGCTCACCGGCAGCTTCTGGTGGCTCTTCATCTCGATGCACACCTACGGCGGGCTGCCGGCGCCGCTGGCGGTGATCGCCGTGCTCGCGCTGGCGGCGGCGCTCGGGCTCTACTACGCCGTGGCCTGCGCCTGGTTCGTGGTGCGCGGGCCGGCGGGGCGCGTCGCGGGCGCCTTCGTGTTCGCCGCGCTGTGGACGCTGGCCGAGCTCGTGCGCGGCAGCTGGTTCACCGGCTTTCCCTGGGGCGCGGGTGGCTACGCCCATGTCGACGGCCCGCTGGCCGCGCTGGCACCGTGGGTCGGCGTGTACGGCATCGGCGCCGCCGCAGCACTGGCCGTGGCGCTGGTCGCGCGGCGGCTGCCGCTGCGTGGCGTGGTGCCGACGGCGCTGGCCGCGATGCTGCTCGCCGCGGTTTTCGTGCTGCCCAACGTTGTCTCGCCGCTGCCTGCCGATGCGCGCGGCGCGCAGGGCACTGCCGGCACGCTGCAGGTCGCACTGCTGCAGGGCAACATCCCGCAGGACGAGAAATTCATTCCGGGCGGCGGCATCGAAACCGCCTTGCGCTGGTACGCCGAACAGCTGCGCGACGCCAAGGCCCAACTCGTGGTCACGCCCGAAACGGCGCTGCCGCTGCTGCCGCGCCAGCTGCCCGCCGGCTACCTCGACAGCATCCAGGAACGCTACGGCCAGCCGGGCTCGCAGCAGGCCGCCATCGTCGGCCTGCCGCTCGGCGACGGGCCGGGCACCTACCGCAACGCCGTGCTCGGCTTCATGCCCGGTGGCGCGGCGCAGCCCTACGCCTACAGCAAGCACCACCTCGTGCCCTTCGGCGAATTCATTCCGCCGGGCTTTCGCTGGTTCATCCGCATGATGAGCATCCCGCTGGGCGACTTCGAGCGCGGCGGCCTCGCGCAGGCGCCCTTCGTCTGGCAGGGCCAGCGCATCGCACCCAACATCTGCTACGAAGATTTGTTCGGCGACGAGATCGGCGCGAACTTCCGCGACGAGGCCACGGCGCCGACCGTCCTGCTCAACGTCAGCAACATCGCCTGGTTCGGCGACTCGGTCGCCATCGACCAGCACCTGGCCATCTCGCGCATGCGCGCGCTCGAGTTCGCGCGGCCGATGGTGCGGTCCACCAACACCGGCGCCACGGTGGTGATCGACGCCGCGGGCCGCGTCACGCACCAGCTGCCGCGCCTCACGCGCGGCGTGCTCGAAGCGCCGGTCGAGGGTCGGCGCGGGCTCACGCCCTTCGCGCGCTGGGTCGCGCCCTTCGGCCTGTGGCCGCTGTGGATCGCGGCGCTGGCGATCGTCGCGCTCGGCGCTGTCGTCCTCCGGCCCGGGCGCAACCAGGGCTGAGCCGCACCGGCGGATGCACATTCGACGTCGTCGTTCATGAAGCACCACCACCGCCCCAAGCCCGCCGCGCCATCCGCTGTTGATGGCGCAGGCGACCTTCGCGCCAGGGGCTCGGTGCTCGAAGTCTTCCTCGCTTTCCTGAAGCTGGGCCTGACCTCCTTCGGCGGGCCGGTGGCGCACCTGGGCTACTTCCGCACGGAGTTCGTGGAGCGCCGCAAGTGGCTCGACGACAAGCGCTATTCCGACCTCGTGGCGCTGTGCCAGTTCCTGCCCGGACCCGCGAGCAGCCAGGTCGGCATCGCGCTGGGGCTCGGCCGCGCGGGCTGGGGCGGGGCGCTGGCGGCGTGGCTCGGGTTCACGCTGCCGTCCGCCGTGGCGCTCATCCTCTTTGCAGCCGGCGTCACGCACTGGGCGGGGCTGGCCCAATCGGGCGCGGTGCACGGGCTGAAGGTCGTCGCGGTGGCCGTCGTCGCGCAGGCGGTGTGGGGCATGGCGAAGTCGCTGTGCCCTGATCGGCTGCGCGCGGGTGTGGCCATCGTCGCGGCGCTGCTGGTGCTCGCGGTGCCTTCGGCCATGGGGCAGATCGCCGCCATCGTCGCCGGGGGCGTCGTCGGCCGGTGGGCGCTGCCGCCCGGCCACCTGCCCGCCGCGCAGCACCGCGACCACGGCGTGAGCAGGGCGACCGGTGCCGCGCTGCTGGGCCTGTTCGCCGCGCTGCTCGTCGCACTGCCGATGCTGGCTGCGGCGGCTGATTGGCCGCCGCTCTCCGTCATTGCGTCGTTCTACCGGTCGGGCGCGCTGGTGTTCGGCGGCGGCCACGTCGTGCTGCCCTTGCTGCAGGCGGGCGTGGTGCCGACGGGCCTGGTCTCGAACGACGTGTTCCTGGCGGGCTACGGCGCAGCGCAGGCGGTGCCGGGGCCCTTGTTCACCTTCGCGGCCTTCCTCGGCGCCGCCATGCAGGGGCCGTTCGGCGGCTGGCTGGGCGGCGGGGCGCTGCTGCTGGCCATCTTCCTGCCGGCCTTCCTGCTGGTGGCGGGCGCGCTGCCGTTCTGGGAGACGCTGCGCCAGCGCGATGCAGTCCAGCGCGCGATGGCGGGCGTCAACGCGGCGGTCGTCGGCGTGCTGCTCGCCGCGCTTTACGACCCGGTGTGGACGAGCGCCATCCACTCGAAGGCCGATTTCGGGCTGGCGCTGGCGGCGTTCGGCTTGCTGGTCTACGCGCGCCTGTCGCCGGTGTGGGTCGTCGGGCTGGCGGCGGTGGCGGGCTGGCTGCTGGCCCTCTAAGGCCGGCGCATGACCGCATGCCATGCCGGCATGCAGCGGCATGGCATGCGGGCATGGTTCATGTATCTTCCTCGCCGCCTCGAGAAATCATCCTCAAACCAAGGAGCCCGTATGTACTTTTCTACCCATTTCCGTGCCTTTGCGGCCGGTGCCGCACTGCTCGCGGCCAGCGCGCTCGCGCAGGCCCAGCAGGCGCTGCCCAACGTGGTGATCCTGGCGACCGGCGGCACCATCGCCGGCGCTGGCGCCTCGGCCGTCAACAGCGCCACCTATGCGGCCGCCAAGGTTGGCGTCGAGAAGCTGATCGCCGGCCTGCCCGAGCTGGCCAAGGTCGCCAACGTGCGCGGCGAGCAGGTGTTCCAGGTCGCATCGGAAAGCCTCACCAACGACAACCTGATGACGCTGGCCAAGCGCGTCTCGGCGCTGTCCAAGCAGTCGGACGTCGACGGCATCGTCATCACCCATGGCACCGACACGCTGGAAGAAACTGCCTACTTCCTGACGCTCACCGTGCACACCAACAAGCCGATCGTGGTGGTCGGCTCGATGCGCCCGGGCACGGCCCTGTCGGCCGACGGCGCGCTCAACCTGTACGACGCCGTGAACGTGGCGGGCAGCAAGGACGCGATGGGCAAGGGTGTGCTGGTGACGATGGGCGACAACATCGACACCGGCCGCGACGTGAGCAAGAACGTCAACATCAAGACCAGCGCGTTCTCCAGCCAGTGGGGTCCGCTGGGCATGATCGTCGAGGGCAAGAACTACTGGTTCCGCGCGCCGGTCAAGCGCCACACCACCAACTCCGAGTTCAACATCGACACCATCACCGCGCTGCCGCCGGTCGAGATCGCGATGGGCTACGAAGGCGTGTCGTCGGTGGCCATCGACGCGATCGCCAAGAGCGGCGCCAAGGCGCTGATCCACGGCGGCACGGGCAATGGTTCGGTGGCCGACCGCATCGTGCCGAACCTGCAGAAGGCTCGCACCGACGGCGTGATCGTCATTCGCAGCTCGCGCGTGCCCGACGGCTTCGTGATCCGCAACGCCGAGCAGCCCGACGACAAGTACGACTGGGTGGTGGCGCACGACCTGCGCCCGCAGAAGGCACGCATCCTGGCGATGGTGGCCTTGACCAAGACCAACAACACCAAAGAGCTTCAGCGCATCTTCTGGGAATACTGATCGACGGTCAGCGCGCGGTGCGGCGCTTGCGGTGCCGCGCGTATTCCAGGCTGCTTACGCACACCAGCAGCCAGCCCAGGCCGGTCAGCAGGCCGGCCGCGACATCGCTCGCGAAGTGCACCTGCAGGAAGATCCGGCTGCAGGCGATGGTGACGATGGCCGCCACCGCGGCCATGGCAGCCGGCACATGCCAGCGCGCCGGCAGCAGCCGCAGCGCCAGGTACAGCAGCATCCCGTAGCTCACGATCGCGCCCGCGCTGTGGCCGCTGGGAAAGCTGAAGCTCGTCTCCAGCGCCAGCCCGTGGTCGTGCACCGGCCGGGCCCGCGCAAAGATGTGCTTGAGCGCGGGGTTCAGCACCACGATGCCGCCGAGCGCGGTCACCCAGCCCAGCGCCAGCCCACGATGCGCGTTGCGCCACAGCAGCAGCGCGACCAGCCCGCACACGGGCGCGAGCAGCTGCGCGTCGCCCAGGTGCGTGAGCCAGCTGAAGCTCACGAGCGCGCCCCACGGCACATGGGCGGCGATGGCGTCGGCCAGCGCCTGGTCGGCGCGGCCCATGGTGCGGCCGTCGCCCAGGTGCGAGGCGATCCATGCAACCAGAAAAGCCGCTGCGAGGATCAGCACGAAGCCCAGTCCCAGTCCGAACGCCAGGCGCGATTCGTCAGGCTCGCCGGTGTCGGGCAGCGGATGGCGCCGTTGCAGCATCCGGCAGGCGAGGCCGGCACCGAGCACCGACACGGTCAGCGCGAGCGCGAACCAGGCCAGGGCGTGTTCGCCCAGCTGTTGTGCAAGAAGAACCAAGGGGGCTGAAGAAGAAAGAAGAAGGGTGTCCGCAGGAGGCATGCGGCGCAACCCTAAGGGGCCGTCGCGCGGCTGGCAAGCGGAAGCCGCAATAGGTCGACGCGCGTGAAGGCTTTGTCTGCCGCCGAATGGTCCCAGCGCTCGACCACGCACACGCGCTGCGCGCCGTCGCCGGACGCCTCCGCGCGCAGCACGTTCACCGAGTTCGGCGCATCCCAGCGCACGCGCGTCGACACGGCGGTGCCGGCCTGCACCGCCCAGGCCGTGGGCGGGCAGCCCGGAAAGCGCTCGTCCAGCGGGCGCACGAAAGGCAGGTGGATGTGGCCGCCGACGATCAGGTCGGCGCCCGCCGCCGTCCAGCGCGCCACCGCCGCCGCGCGCCCGTGCAGGCGGTTCTGCCGGTCTTCGGGCCGCGTCACCAGCACCGGCTGGTGCGTCACGACCACGCGCACCTGCCGGGGCGAAGCCTGTGCCAGCCGCGCCGCCACACGCTCAATCTGAGCGGGCGACACCTCGCCGTCCTCGTGCCGGTACCAGCGCGTCGTGTTGACCGTGACCACCAGCCAGTCGTCGCAGGCGAACACTGGCTCCAGGTCGGGGCCGAAGGCCTCCGTGTAGCGGCCGTAGGGCGCAAAGACGCGCGCCGCCAGCTGGAACAGCGGGATGTCGTGGTTGCCCGGAATCGCGACCACTGGCGCCGTCAGCCGCTCGGCAAAGGCGCGCGCCGCCGCGAACTGGCGGCGCGTGGCGCGCTGCGTGATGTCGCCCGACAGCAGCACCGCCTGCGGCGCCAGCGCGTGCGCCAGGCGTTCGAGCGCCTGCAGCACCTCGGGTTGTTCGGTGCCGAAGTGCGGGTCGGACACTTGCAGCAGGCAGGTCATGGCCGCGCCGCCTCCAGCTCGGGCGCGCTGTCGGGCCGCACCAGCCACAGCGGGTCGGGCGCCACGCGGAACAGCAGGGGCATGTCGACCCAGTCGATCTCGCCGTCGGTGGCGATCTTCACGCGGCGCGGCGTGCGCAGCCGGCCGGCCTTCACCGTCATCGACTCGAAGGGGAAACTCAGCACCTCGTCGGCATCGCCCAGCCGCCCGAGCGCGCCGCGCACCAGCAGCCCCGGCATCGACAGCAGGCCGACCGGCTTGAGCGCCACCGCCGTCAGCCGGCCCTGCTCGGGCGCCTCGGCGTGGTCGACGCCCGCCTGCATCAGCTGCAACGGGTTGTTGCCCACGAACAGCGTGGGCGTGCGGATGTCGCGCTCGTGGCCGTGCGAGGCGATGCGCAGCTGCCAGTGGCGATGGCGCCCGCGCAGCACCGTCAGCAGGCCCGAGTAGAAGGCGATCCAGCGGTGACGGCCGAAGCGTGCCTTGTGGCTTTCGCGCTCCTCCAGCAGGTCGGCATACAGGCCCATGCTGGCATTCACCAGAAACACGCGGTCGTTCACCAGCCCCACCTGCACGGCCCGGGGCTGCTGCGCGAGCAGCACCTGCAGCGCCTGCGCCGTGTCGCGCGGGATGCCGTGGGTGCGGCTGAAGTAGTTGAAGGTGCCCTGCGGCAGCACGCCGAAGGGGCAGCCGCTGCCCAGCGTGGCCTGGGCCACGGCGTTGATGGTGCCGTCGCCGCCCGCGGCCACCACCACGCCGCCCACGGCCCGGGCCCGTTCGACCGCTTCGCGCGCCAGCGCCTGCACGCGGCCGGGGCCGTCCACGAGGAACACGCGGTGCCGGCGGCCGTCCGCGGCAAAGGCGTCGTCGATGACCTGCCGGGCCTGCGCGGCGTCGTCGCTGCCGGAGCCGGCGTTGAGCACGATGAAAAACGGGGTGTCGGGGCCGATGTGGGGCGATGCCATGCAGTGAGAGAGGGGGAAAGCGCAGGAAAGTGCCGAAAGCGGCGGGAAACGCAAAAAAAGCGTGCGGGGCCGGGCTTTGTCCCACAGCCGCGCGAGCTGTCGCGGCAGCCGGCATCCCGAGCGGCTGTGGGAGAGATGCCCTCCCGCGAACGTAAAATCGTCGCCTTTCGCGGCGTGTGCCGCGCCACCGTCCCGTCCAATGTCCGGCCCTCGACGCCGGCCAGCTTCATGTTGACCTTCCAGCAAATCATTCTCAAACTGCAGTCGTACTGGGCCGACAAGGGCTGTGCGCTGCTGCAACCGTACGACATGGAAGTGGGCGCGGGCACCTCGCACACCGCCACCTTCCTGCGCGCGCTCGGTCCCGAGCCCTGGAAGGCCGCCTACGTGCAGCCCAGCCGCCGCCCCAAGGACGGCCGCTACGGCGAGAACCCCAACCGCCTGCAGCACTACTACCAGTACCAGGTCGTGCTCAAGCCCGCGCCCAGCAACATCCTCGAGCTCTACCTCGGCAGCCTCGAGGCCCTGGGCTTCGACCTGAAGAAGAACGACATCCGCTTCGTCGAAGACGACTGGGAGAACCCCACGCTCGGCGCCTGGGGCCTGGGCTGGGAGGTCTGGCTCAACGGCATGGAGGTGACCCAGTTCACCTACTTCCAGCAGGTCGGCGGCATCGACTGCAAGCCCATCACCGGCGAGATCACCTACGGCCTGGAGCGTCTGGCCATGTACCTGCAGGGCGTGGACAACGTCTACAACCTGACCTGGACCGACGGCCTGAGCTATGGCGACGTCTACAAGCAGAACGAGGTCGAGCAGTCGACCTACAACTTCGAGCACAGCGACGCCGAATTCCTCTTCACCGCCTTCGCCGCGCACGAGAAGCAGGCCAAGCACCTCATGACCGAGCAGCTCGCGCTGCCGGCCTACGAGCAGGTGCTCAAGGCCGCGCACAGCTTCAACCTGCTCGACGCGCGCGGCGCGATCAGCGTGACCGAGCGCGCGGCCTACATCGGCCGCATCCGCAACCTCGCGCGCAGCGTGGCGCAGAGCTACTACGACAGCCGCGAGCGCCTGGGCTTCCCGATGGCCCCGCGCGAATGGGTCGCGCAGATGCCCCCGAAGAAAGCCGCCTGAGCGATGACGACCCCCATGAACAACAAGAACTCCCTGCTGGTTGAACTGTTTGTCGAAGAGCTGCCGCCCAAGGCGCTGAAGAAGCTCGGTGAGGCTTTCGCGGGCGTGCTGCGCGACCAGCTCGTGGCCCAAGGCCTGGCCGAAGCCGGCTCGGTGCTCACGCCCTACGCTTCGCCGCGCCGCCTGGCCGCCCACCTCACGCACGTGGCCGAGCGCGCCGCCGACAAGGCCGTGTCGCAAAAGCTCATGCCCGTGGCCGTGGGGCTCGACGCCTCGGGCCAACCGACGCCCGCGCTGCTCAAGCGCCTGGCCGCGCTCGGCGCCGACGCCTCGGCCGTGCCCGGCCTCAAGCGCGCCATGGACGGCAAGGCCGAAGCCCTGTTCTACGAAAGCACCGCCAAGGGCGCCACGCTGGCCGAAGGCCTGCAGAAGGCGCTGGCCGAAGCCATCGCCAAGCTGCCGATTCCGAAGGTCATGAGCTACCAGCTCGAAAGCGGCTGCGAACTGCCCGGCTGGAGCAGCGTGAGCTTCGTGCGCCCCGCGCACGGCCTGGTGGCGCTGCATGCCGACACCGTGGTGCCCATCGAGGCGCTGGGCCTGAAGGCCGGCCGCGAGACGCACGGCCACCGCTTCGAAGCGGCGGTCGACCCCGTGGTGCTGCGCGATGCCAACAGCTACGCCCTGCAGCTGCAGGACGACGGCGCCGTCATCGCCAGCTTTGAAGCGCGCCGCGCCGAAATCGCACGCCAGCTCGCGGCCGCCGCCGTGACGGTGGGCGGCGGCTCCGTGCCGATCCACGACGACGCGCTGCTCGACGAAGTCACGGCGCTGGTCGAACGCCCCAACGTGCTGGTCTGCAGCTTCGAGCGCGAGTTCCTCGAAGTGCCGCAGGAGTGCCTCATCCTCACGATGAAGGCCAACCAGAAGTACTTCCCGCTGCTCGACGCGCAAGCCAAGCTCACCAACAAGTTCCTCGTCGTCAGCAACATCAGCCCCGACGACGCGAGCGCCGTGACCGGCGGCAACGAGCGCGTGGTGCGCCCGCGCCTGGCCGACGCCAAGTTCTTCTTCGACCAGGACCGCAAGAAATCGCTGGCCTCGCGCGTCGAATCGCTGGGCAAGGTGGTCTATCACAACAAGCTCGGCACGCAGGGCGAACGCGTGCAGCGCGTGATGCACATCGCGCGCGGCATTGCCGAGAAGCTCGGCGACGCGACGCTCGCCGCGCAAGCCACCCAGGCCGCCCAACTGGCCAAGGCCGACCTCGTGACCGACATGGTCGGCGAGTTCCCCGAGCTGCAGGGCACCATGGGCCGCTACTACGCGCTGCACGACGGCCTCGACGCCGCGGTGGCCGACGCCATCGAAGACCACTACAAGCCGCGCTTCGCCGGCGACGAGCTGCCGCGCAACAGCGTGGGCCTCGTGGTCGCGCTGGCCGACAAGCTCGAGACGCTGGTCGGCATGTTCGGCATCGGCAACCTGCCCACCGGCGACCGCGACCCGTTCGCGCTGCGCCGCCACGCGCTGGGCGTGATCCGCATGCTGATCGAGAAAGACCTCGCGCTGGGGCTCGACGCCCTGCTGCAGGACGCCGCCGCGCAGTTCAGCGCCATCGACGGCTTCGACGGCAGCAAGGCCACGGTCGAGCTGCGCGACTTCATCCTCGACCGCCTCGCCGGCAGCCTGCGCGAGCAGGGCGCCAGCGCCCAGGAAGTCGACGCCGTGCTGGCCCCGCTGCCGCAGCGCCTGGGCGAAGTGCCCAAGCTGCTGGCGGCAGTGCGCGCCTTTGCCGCACTGCCCGCCGCCGCCGCGCTGGCCGCCGCTAACAAGCGCATCGGCAACATCCTGAAGAAGGCACCCGAGGCCGACGCGCACGTGAGCGAACTGCTGCTGCAGGAGCCCGCCGAGAAGGCGCTGCACGCCGCCATGGCGCAGGTCGTGCCCGCCGCCAACGCCCAGTTCGACGCGGGCGACTACACCGGCTCGCTGCAGACGCTGGCCGCGCTGCGCGAACCGGTCGATGCGTTCTTCACGGACGTGATGGTGAATGCCGAGCAGGCCGACCTGCGGCTGAACCGCCTGGGCCTGCTGATGTCGCTGCACAGCGCGATGAACCGCGTGGCGCAGCTCGAGCGGCTGGCTGTCTGACCCCGTGCCCCATCCCTCCACCAGGAGCGGTTCCGCCATGAAGCTCGTCATCCTCGACCGCAACGGCACGATCAACGTGCACCGCGAAGATTTCGTCAAGAGCGACATCGAGTGGACGCCGCTGCCCGGTGCGCTCGAGGCCGTGGCGCGCCTGAACCATGCGGGCTGGCACGTGGTGGTGGCGTCGAACCAGTCGGGCCTGGGCCGCGGGCTGTTCGACATGGCTTCGCTCAATGCCATGCACGCCAAGATGCACAAGATGCTCGCGGCCGTGGGCGGCAAGGTGGATGCGGTGTTCTATTGCCCGCACAGTCCCGACGAAGGCTGTGACTGCCGCAAGCCCAAGGAAGGGCTGTTCCTTCAGATCGGCGACCGCTTCGGCATCGACCTGAAGGGCGTGCCCACCGCGGGCGACAGCCTGCGCGACCTGCAGGCCGGCGCCGCGGCCGGCTGCGAACCGCACCTCCTGCTCACGGGCATGGGCGCGGCGTGCCGCGGGGTTCACCCGCTGCCTCCCGAATATCCGGCGGACACGAGGGTGCATGAAGACCTCGCCGCCTTTGTCGACTTTCTGCTCGCGCGCGAAGCGCGGGCTGCACTGCAGGTGGCTGTCTGATGGCGTTTCTCCGTTCTGTTCTCCACGCCCTGTGGATGCTTGTCACCGTGGTGCCCTGGGGCATCATCATGTGCGTCAGCTCGCTCTGGAAGCGTGGCATTCCGCTGTACTGGATGGCCGAGCAATGGCTCAGCTGGGCCATCGGTGGCGCGCGCGTGCTGCTGGGCATCAAGACCCGCGTGACCGGCATGGAAAACCTGCCGACCGACCAACTCGCCGGCGCGGTGCTGCTGGTGAAGCACCAGTCCACGCTCGAGACTTTCCTCATGCCCACGCTGATGCCGCATCCGCTGGCCTTCGTTTTCAAGAAGGAACTGATCTACGTGCCGTTTTTCGGCTGGGCGATGGCGCGGTTGGACATGATCCACATCGACCGCAGCCAGCGCGCGCAGGCGTTCAACAAGGTGGTGAACCAGGGCCGCAAGCTGCTCGCGCAGGGCATCTGGATCATCATGTTCCCCGAAGGCACGCGCATTCCGCGTGGCCAGAAGGGCACCTACAAGAGCGGCGGCACGCGCCTGGCCTGCGAGACCGGCGTGCCCGTGATCCCCATTGCCGTCACCTCGGCCAAGGTCTGGCCGCGCAAGGCCTTCATCAAGCGCCCTGGCGTGGTCGACGTGTCGATCGGCCCGGCGATCTCGAGCGTGGGCCGCAAGCCCGACGAGCTGATGCGTGAAGTCGAAGCCTGGATCGAGGCCGAGATGCGCCGCCTCGACCCCGAGGCCTACAGCGACACCCCGGCGCAGCCGCAGCAGACGTTGCCGCGCGAAGCGGGCTGACGCGCCACCCTCAGACCCGGGCCCGACATGCGGGGAATGCTGCAGTTCACGATGGACCTCTTCGAGGGGCTGGGGAGCACGCCGGCGCCTGCTGCTGCGCCGCCGCGGCGGCCGCGGAAGAAGGCGCCAGCGCCTGTGCCACCTGCTGCTCCCGCGCCGGTGGTGGCTGTCGCGCCTTCACCTGTCGGACCCGTTGATCCGCGTCCTGCGGTGCCGTTGGCTGACACACTGACGCTGGCGAATTTCACACATCCGCAGGCCACGCGTGAAGTGGTGTTGGGGTCGGCGCGGGTGGCCTACGAGTTCAAGCGGGGGCAGCGCAAGACCATCGGTTTTCTGGTTGGTGCCGAAGGACTGTCGGTGCGGGCGCCGCGGTGGGTCACGTTGCGCGATGTCGATGCGGCGGTGCGTGAGAAGGCTGACTGGATTTTGCGCAAGCTGGCGGAGACGCAGCAACGCAATGCACGGGTCGAGGCGACGCGGATTGCTTGGGAAGACGGGGCGGAGTTTCCTTTTCTTGGCGAGCTGGTGGTGATCCGGCTCGATCCGAAGCACGGGTTTGCCAGTGTGGGAGGGACGCTCGATCCTGCTGTCGAAGGCGGTGGGCCGCGGACTCTGCGGTTGGCTGTGGCGCAGAACGCTGCGCCTTCGCAGATTCGGGATGCGGCGCAGGCCTGGTTGATGCGGCAGGCGCGCAAGCTGTTTATCGAGCGGCTGGATCACTTTGCGCCGCTGCTGGGGGTGTCATGGCAGAAGCTGTCGCTCTCTAACGCTGCTACGCGGTGGGGGAGTGCGAGTGCGGATGGGTCGATTCGGCTGAACTGGCGGTTGATTCACTTTCGCCTGCCGGTGATCGACTACGTTGTGGCGCATGAGTTGGCGCATCTGCGGGTGATGGATCACTCGCATCGGTTCTGGGAGACCGTTGAAAGCGTGGTGCCTGACTATGGGGTGCTTAGGCAGCAGTTGAAGGATGAGGCTGTGCCTCGGTGGGGCTGACTGCTTTCTTTTGCTTCCCGAGGCCGGGTCTCGCCCCGGCGGGCGACTCACTTTCTTTTGCTTCGCCAAAAGAAAGTAAGCAAAGAAAAGGCGACCCCACTGTCTGCGACCCTGCGCTTCGCTACGGGCAACCTGCGGTGCTCGCGTTTCGCGGGGTCTCGCAGAACTCGCTTCGCTCAAACAGCTGCGAGCCCTGATCCGCGAAACGCTGCGCTCCTCGGCGCAGCCAGAGGGGAGGGGACCGCGGGCCGTCGCTTCGCTCGGCCCGGGAACTGCCAACAGCCGAAGCCTGCGTTTGTGCTCGTGCTCGTGCTCGTGCTCGTGGTGGTGGTGGTGGTGGTGGGCACACCCGCATCTGTATGAACGCACGCGCATGCGCTCATGCAAGGAGCAGCGCTATGACCAATCCCCGCCGCAGCAGGCGCGCAGCGCCTGCTGCGGCCCACTGGCCGAGCGAAGCGATGGCCCGTTGGTATCCCAACCCCTTCTGTATGCGCCGAGGAGCGCAGCGTTTCGCGGATCAGGGCTCGCCCTTGTTTGAGCGAAGCGAGTTTGGGCGAGACCCCGCGAAACGTGAGCACCGCAGGTTGCCCGAAGCGAAGCGGAGGGACGCAGACAGCAGGGTCGCCTTTCTTTTGCCTACGTTTCTTTGGCGAAGCAAAGAAAAGTAGGTCGCCCGCCGGGGCGAGACCCGGCCCCGGGAAGCAACCTCACAACGCAGTCCAAAACCTAGCGAGCGTGCGTAACCCCACCGTCCACCACCAGCGTAGACCCCATCACATAGTCCCCAGCCCGCGAAGCCAGGTAGATGGCGGCACCAGCCATGTCCTCAGGCGTACCAATGCGCCCAGCAGGAATCCGTCCTTTGACCTCATCCCCATGATCCCGCGCATCCTTGTTCATATCCGAAGCAAACGCCCCAGGAGCAATCGCACTCACCACGATCCGATCCTGCGCCAACCGCAGCGCCATCCGCCGCGTCAGCTGAATCAACCCAGCCTTGCTCGCCGCATACGAATAAGTCTCCTGCGGATTCACAGAAATCCCGTCGATAGAAGCAATGTTGATCACCTTCGACAGATGATCCGTAGCCGCCTTCTTGAGCATCGGCGTCAGCGCCTTGGTCAGGAAGAAGGGCGTCTTCAGGTTCAGGTCGACGACCTTGTCCCATCCACTCTCCGGAAACTCCTCATACGGCGCCCCCCAAGCAGCCCCCGCGTTGTTGACCAGGATATCGAGCGACCCTTCATGCTTCGCATAAGCATCGACCAGCGCCTGCGCCCCCTCCACAGTCGACACATCAGCAGGCAGCGACACACAATGCCCAAAAGCCGACAGCTCCTTCGCCGTCTGATCGCAAGCCGCCGCCTTGCGCGCCGAGATGTACACGCGTGCGCCCTGCGCCAGGAAGCCTTCGGCAATCATGCGGCCGATGCCGCGCGAGCCGCCGGTAATCAAGGCGCTGCGGCCCTTCAGCGAGAAGAGTTGGGTGGTGTCCATGTGCGGTTGTCTCCTGAGTGGTGGAAGAGAGGAAATTCAATTCCCGTCAGGAGAAAGCTTAGTCCGCGACGCGCCCGCGCCGCGTCACCTAGGCGGCAGCAGGAGCAGAAGGCAGCGCCAGCCGGCGCGGGCTCTCGAAGGTGCGCAAGGCGCCATTCAGCGGGTCGATAAAAGACAGCGACCGGGCCAGCAGCTGCAGCGGCCTGTCGAAGTCGTCATTCCCCGCGGGCTGCAGCGTGGGATAGAACGGGTCGTTCACGATCGGCAAACCCAGCGCCTGGCAGTGCACCCGCAGCTGGTGCTTGCGGCCGGTGACGGGCGAGAGTTCCAGCAGCGCATGGCCGTCGCGGGCCTCGCGCAGCACGATGCGGGTCTCGGAATTCGGCTCGCCAGGCGCTTCGCGCATCCGCATGAAATGGTCGTCGTCCACCAGCCGGCTGCGGTACACGGCGGGTACCGACGACACGCCCTCGTGCCACGGCACGACGGCCTCGTAGTGCTTGTCGATGCGCCGCTCGGGAAACATCGCCTGGTAGGCGCCGCGCGTCTCGCGGCGCACCGAGAACAGCACCAGCCCCGAGGTGTTGCGGTCGATGCGGTGCAGCGGCACGAGGTCGTCCAGCCCGAGCTTGCGCTTCAGGCGCACCAGCAGGCTCTGCTGCACGTACTTGCCGGTGGGCGTGACAGGCACGAAGGGCGGCTTGTCGACCACCACGAGGTCGTCGTCCTGGTGCAGCACCAATTCTTCGAAAGGGATGGGCGTCTCGGCGTCGAGCGCGCGGTAGTAGTACACGCGCAGCGGCGACTCGTAGCGCCGCGTGGCGGTGATGGACACGCCGTGCTCGTCGCACACGTCGTTCGCTTCAATGCGCGACAACCAGGCCTCGCGCGAGATGGCGGGAAAGCGCTCGACGAGAAAGTCGGCGATGGTGGGCCAGGGGCCGTGAGGCAGCGAAACGCAGCTCGGGCTCACGCCGTCGCGCGTGGGCATCGGAACGGGGAAGCGGGGGCGCGTCATGGTTCGGCGGCGTCCAGCACCGGCAGCACCTCGGCGAACGATGGCCGTGCCGCCACGTCGGCTTGCAGGCAGCGCGCCGCGAGCGTGGTCAAGGGCGAAGAAGCCGCATCGTCGCAGCGCTCCGCCAGCTCTTCGAGCAGGCAGCCGAAGGCGCGCATTTCCACGCTCTGCAGGGCCTTCGCCAGTGCCGGGTCGAGCGCGCCGGTCATCCAGCCCGCGCCGAAGTCGCCGAGCCGCCCGCCGTCCTGCGCGTGCCACAGGATGTTGTGGGCGTACAGGTCGCCGTGCAGCAGTCCGCGCGCATGCAGGTGCGCCATGGCCGCCGCGATGTCGCGCGCGATGCGCAGGGCGGTGCGGGTGGTCCAGCGCGCGTCGTTGGCGTAGACATCGCGGGTGCACGAGGCCAGGCTCGGCGGACCGGCCAGGGTGCGGAACGAGGGTGGCACCAGCGCCATCACCAGGCCTTCGGTGCCATCGGGGTGGCCGTCGATGCGGCCCTGCGCGGCGATCAGCGTCGGGTGCGCGCCGGCCGCGATGCAGGCGGCCATCTCGCTGTGCGGCCAGCCGTCGCTGGTGACGGCGCCCTTGAACAGCTTCACCGCCACGGGCTGCGCGGCGGCATCGGGTGTGGCCAGCGTGGCGCGGTGGATCACGCCCGAGGCGCCTTCACCGAGCTTCGGGCCGAGCGTCAGGTTGCGCCAGTCGACGTGCGGCACGGTGGGCGCGTCGATGGCGGCGTCTTCGGCCTGGGTGTCGAACGGGTTGCCCGCGCAGGCCAGCCAGGCCAGACGCGGCAGGGTGGACAGCCAGTCGGGCAGCGCCTCGAAGCGGTTGGCCGACAGGCGCAGCAGCTCGATCTGCCGGCAGCCGGCCACCGACGGCGGCAGGGCGCGCAGGCGGTTGCCGGCCAGCATCAGCTTCTGCATGCGGGTGCAGTCGCCGAGGGTGTCGGGCAGTGCCTCGATCGCGTTGTCGGTCAGGATCAGCCAGCGCAGCGAGGGCGGCAGCGCCTCGGCGGGCACGTGGGCGATGCGGTTGGCCTTGAAGCCCACGATGTCGAGCTGGCGGCACTGGCCGATGGAGGCCGGCAGTTCGGTGAAGCGGTTGTCGGAGCAGAACAGCACGCGCAGCCGGTGCAGCCGACCAAGGTCGTCGGGCAGCGCGCTGAGCGCATTGCCCGTGAGGTTCAGCGTTTCGAGGGTGTCGGCGAGCGCAAAGATCTCGCGCGGGAACTCGGTGAGTCCGCACGAGAGGTCCAGTCGTCGTGCGCCGGCCAGCCGGCCGGCGCGCAGCTCAGCCAGCGTGTTCGACATTGTCATTCCCAGAGTCTATGCGGCCGCCGCCGGGCCGCCCCAAGGCGAGCCGCGCCTCCCCCTCGGGGGGTGGAGTTACACGCAGCGAAGCGAAGTGAAAAGCCGGGGGGCCTCAGGCTGCGCCGAAGCGGTAGATGCCGTCGGCATCGAGCGTGCGCTTCACCTGCCCCGAGAACCACAGCAGGTGCAGGTGGGCCACGGTCTCGCCCATGGCGAAGGTGATCTGGTGCAGGTCGAGCTCGCGCTTGAACAGGATCGGCAGGCCCTCCGACGCCGTGATGGGGCGCGCGAGGCAGGCTTCGAGCAGCTCGGCCAGGCGGTCGCGGTGGTGCTCCTGCAGCTGGTCGACGCGGCGGTGGATGCCGGTGAAGGGCTTGCCGTGCGAGGGCAGGCCCAGCGTGTCGGCCGGCAGGGCCTTGAACTTGTTGATGCTGTCCAGGAACAGGCGCAGCGAATTGGCCTCGGGCTCGCCCGCGTGCACGCTCACGTTGGTCGAGATGCGCGGCAGCATCATGTCGCCGCCCAGCAGCAGCTTCGGCTCGGCGCAGTACAGCGCGATGTGCTCGGGCGCATGGCCGTAGCCGCTGATGCAGCGCCAGTCGCGTCCGCCGATGCGGACGATGTCGCCGTCCATCATGCGCACGTAGCGGGCGGGCACGCTGGGCACCATGTTGGTGTAGTAGCTGGTGCGCGCGCGGATCTTGGCGATCGACTCGGGGTTGGTGAGGCCGTGCGAGGTGAAGAAGTCGGCCGCCGCGTCGCCGCCCGCGAGCGTGTCGCCGGCGCTGCACAGCACGCGCGCCACGTGGTAGTCGGTGGCGCTGATCCACAGCGGCGCGTTCCAGCGCTGGCACAGCCAGTCGGCCAGGCCGATGTGGTCGGGGTGCATGTGGGTCACGATCACGCGCAGGATCGGCAGGCCCTGCAGCTGGGTCTCGAAAATCTGCTCCCACTGCGCGCGGGCCTCGTCGTGCGCGATGCAGCAGTCGACCACCGTCCAGCCCTCGACGCCGTCGATCGCGTCGCGCAGCAGCCAGAGGTTGATGTGGTCCAGCGCAAAAGGCAGCCGCATGCGGATCCAGCGCACGCCGGGCGCGACTTCCAGTGCTTCGCCAGCGGCGGGCAGGGTGTCGCCCAGGGGGTAGTGGAGTTCGCGTTCGAGGAGGTTCATGTATGATTGACGTTTACGTAAACGTCATGGGTTGAGGCAACATTGTAGAGAATGCGCCGCCAACCTGCTGTCGCCCCCGCAACCCTTGCCGCCCATGCCCGCGCAGACCTTCACCATCAGCCAGCTCGCCAAGGAGTTCGACCTCACGACGCGCGCCATCCGCTTCTATGAAGACATGGGCCTGCTGTCGCCTGAGCGGGCCGGCCTGCAGCGCGTGTACAGCGCGCGCGACCGGGCGCGGCTCACGCTCACGCTGCGCGCCAAGCGCCTGGGCCTGACGCTGGTCGAGGCGAAAGACATCCTGGACATGTACGACAGCCCGCGCGACACCGTGCCGCAGCTGGAAAAATTCCTGGGCGTGCTCGGCGCCCACCGCGCGCAGCTCGAGGCGCAGTTGGCCGAACTGCAGGCCAACCTCGCCGAAGTGCGTGAGCACGAGAAAAAGGGTCGCGCCACCCTGACCAGGGCGCAGAAGGCCGCCAAGGCCGTCCAGGACGCCCGAGGTGGCGAAAACACGCCCGACACGACGACTCACTGACAATAGACCACCATGCCCTCCGACAACCTCGACGACCTCTTTGCCCACAACCGTGCCTGGTCCGCCCAGATGGAGCGTGACCGGCCCGGCTTCTTCACCGGCCTTGTCAAGCAGCAGACGCCGCGCTACATGTGGATCGGCTGTTCCGACAGCCGCGTGCCCGCCAACCAGATCACCGGCCTGGAGCCGGGTGAAGTGTTTGTGCACCGCAACGTCGCCAACATCGTGGTGCACTCCGACCTCAACGCGCTCTCGGCGATCCAGTTCGCGGTCGAGCACCTGAAGGTCGAGCACATCATGGTCGTCGGCCACTACGGCTGCGCCGGCGTGAAAGCTGCGCTCAGCGGCAAGCGCATCGGCCTGGCCGACAACTGGATCCGCCACATCCAGGACGTGCGCGACCGTCACAGCGTGATGCTCGACAGCCTGCCCGAAGACGTGCGCGTCGATGCGCTGTGCGAGCTCAACGTGGCCGAGCAGGTGGTCAACGTGGCCGTCAGCACCGTCATGGTCGACGCCTGGGCGCGCGGCCAGAAGGTGCGCATCCACGGCTGGACCTTCGGCGTGCACGACGGCCTGCTGCAAGACCTCGGCCTGAGTGTCGAGGGCGACAAGCCGCTCGACGCCATCTACAAGGCCGCCGTGCAGCGCATCCGCTACAAGTGGAGCAAGCCGGCAGGCGCCTCGCCGTCGGCGCAGGCGGGTGCCGACGGCACCGAAGGCACCGAGACGCCGCCAGCCGCCTGAGTTCGCTGCCGCTGCCATCGCCGCCCCCGTCGGTATTGCCGCCATGTTCCCGCAGCGCCTCGATTCACCGCTGGCCTACGACATCGCGAAGGCGATGATCGACGGGTTCAACCGGCACTACCGGCTGTTCCGGGCCGAATCGGCGCGCGCCAAGCACCGCTTCGAGACCGCCGACTGGCACGGCCAGCAGCGGGCGCAGCGCGAGCGCATCGAGTTCTACGACCTGCGCGTGAACGAGGCCGTGGCCCGGCTCGAAAAAGAGTTCAAGGCCGGCGACCAGCCCATGGAGGTCTGGCACCAGGTCAAGCTGCACTTCATCGGCCTCTTGGTGAACCACCACCAGCCCGAGCTGGCCGAGAGTTTCTTCAACTCGGTCACCACGAAGATCCTGCACCGGGCCTACTTCCAGAACGACTTCATCTTCGTGCGCCCGGCCATCAGCACCGAGTACATCGAGCCGCGCGGCGCACCCACCTACCGGCCGTACTACCCCTCGCAGGCCACGCTGCCCGACATCATCGAGCAGATGCTCGACGACTTCGCATTGCAGGGCAGCTACGCCAACAAGCGGCGCGATGCCGAGCGCGTGGCGCACGTCATCCTGAACCGCTTTCACCAGGTCAAGTTGCGGGCCAACTTCCAGCTGCAGGTGCTGTCGGGCCTGTTCTACCGGAACAAGGGCGCGTACGTGGTCGGCAAGATCATGAACGGCTTCACCGAGATCCCGTTCTCGCTGCCCATCCTGCACGACACCCACGGCAAGTTCTACATTGACGCGGCGCTGTTCGGCGAAGACGACCTGCAGATGCTGTTCAGCTTTGCGCGCGCCTACTTCATGGTCGACATGGAAGTGCCCTCGGCCTGGGTGCAGTTTTTGCGCTCGCTCATGCCGCGCAAGCCGCGCGCCGAAATCTACAACGCGCTCGGCCTGGCCAAGCAGGGCAAGACGCTGTTCTACCGCGACTTCCTGTCGCACCTGAACTACTCGAGCGACCGCTTTCGCATCGCGCCCGGCATCAAGGGCATGGTCATGCTGGTGTTCGACCTGCCCTCGTTCCCCTTCGTGTTCAAGGTCATCAAGGACTTCTACCCGCCGCAGAAGGACACCACGCGCGAGCAGATCAAGGGCAAGTACATGCTCGTGAAACAGCACGACCGCGTGGGCCGCATGGCCGACACGCTCGAGTACAGCAACGTCGGTTTTCCGCTCGACCGCTTCGAGCCCGAGCTCATCGAAGAGATCCGCAAGTTCGCGCCCAGCCAGCTCGAGATCGGCGACCGCGACGGCAACGGGGAGATGGAGGTCGTGCTCAAGCACGTCTACATCGAGCGCCGCATGATTCCGCTGAACATCTACCTGCAGGAAGCCTTCGACACGCTGGCCCACCCCGAGAGCCCGGCCCAGGCCCGGCGAGCCAAGGACCAGCTCGAGCATGCGGTCATCGAGTACGGCAACGCCATCAAGGACATGGTGGCCGCCAACATCTTCCCCGGCGACATGCTGTGGAAGAACTTCGGCGTCACGCGCGGCGGCAAGGTCGTGTTCTACGACTACGACGAAATCGAATACGTCACCGACTGCAAGTTCCGCAAGGTGCCCACGCCGCGCAACGAAGAAGACGAGATGAGCGGCGAGGTCTGGTATTCGGTCGGCCCGAAGGACGTGTTCCCCGAGACCTTCGAACCCTTTCTGCTGGGCAACAAGGACGTGCGCGCCGCCTTCATGGCGCACCACGCCGACCTGCTCGATGCCGCCTTCTGGCAGCACCACAAGGAACGCATCCAGGCCGGCCAGATGCTCGATGTGTTCCCGTACGAAGAGTCGCAACGCTTCCAGCACGAAGGCCACGCGACGCATTTCTGACCGCCCGTTCCCGATTCCTGTTTTCGTTTTGTCTTTGATTTCACTTTCACATTCCTGAAGGAGACCCCCATGTCCGAATCCATCGTCATCGTCGGCGCCGCCCGCACCCCCATGGGTGGCTTCCAGGGCGACTTTTCGTCCCTCTCCGCGCACGACCTGGGCGGCGCGGCCATCAAGGCGGCCGTCGAGCGCGCCGGCATCGCGCCCGAGAGCGTGGGTGAAGTGCTGTTCGGCAACTGCCTCATGGCCGGCCAGGGCCAGGCCCCGGCGCGCCAGGCGGCCTACAAGGGCGGTCTGCCCGACAGCGCGGGCGCCGTCACGCTCAGCAAGATGTGCGGCTCGGCCATGAAGGCCGCGATGCTCGCGCACGACCTGCTGCTGGCCGGCACGCACGACGTCATCGTGGCGGGCGGCATGGAAAGCATGACCAACGCGCCCTACCTCATGCTCAAGGGCCGCGGCGGCTACCGCATGGGCCACGACAAGATCTACGACCACATGATGCTCGACGGCCTCGAAGACGCCTACCAGCCCGGCCGCTCCATGGGCACCTTCGGCGAAGACTGCGCCGCCAAGTACAACTTCACGCGCGAGCAGCAGGACGCCTTCGCCATCGCCAGCGTGCAGCGCGCCAAGGCCGCGACCGAATCGGGCGCCTTCAAGGACGAGATCACGCCCGTCACCGTGAAGGGCCGCGGCGGCGACACCGTCATCTCCATCGACGAAGGCCCGGGCAAGGTCAAGCTCGACAAGATCCCCACGCTCAAGCCTGCGTTCAAGAAAGAAAACGGCACCATCACCGCCGCCTCGAGCTCGTCCATCAACGACGGCGCCGCCGCGCTGGTCATGATGACCGAGTCGCACGCCAAGAAGATCGGCGCCAAGCCGCTGGCGCGCATCGTCGGCCACGCCACGCACGCACAGCAGCCCGAGTGGTTCTCCACCGCGCCGGTCGGCGCCGTGCAGAAGCTCTTCGCCAAGACCGGCTGGAGCGTGAAGGACGTCGACCTGTGGGAGGTGAACGAAGCCTTCGCCGTCGTGCCCATGGCCCTCATGCACGAGCTCGACGTGTCGCACGACATCGTCAACGTGAACGGCGGCGCCTGCGCGCTGGGCCACCCCATCGGCGCCAGCGGTGCGCGCATCATGGTCACGCTGCTGCACGCGCTGAAGGCGCGCGGCAAGAAGCGCGGCGTCGCCACGCTGTGCATCGGCGGCGGCGAAGGCACCGCGGTCGCGCTCGAATTGCTATAACGCCAGGAGCCGCCGGCGTCCGGGAGAGGGCGCCGGCCGGTTTCCACCCCGGACAGTTCAAACAAAACCATGCGTAGAGCAGGAGATTTCATGCGCCCATCCATTCACCGTACCGCCGTTGCCGCCGTGCTCGCTACCGCCTTCGTGGCAGGTGGCGCCTGGGCCCAGAAGCGCGACAACGTGCTGTTCCAGGCCGCCACCGACGAGCAGCCGGCGGTGATCAAGACGCTCGAGAAGCTCGTCAACATCGAGACCGGCACCGGTGACGCCGAAGGCATGGCCGCCGCCGGCGCGTACCTCGAAGGCGAACTGAAGAACCTCGGCTTCACCGTCACGCGCAGCAAGTCGGTCGGCCTCGTGGTCGGCGACAACATCGTGGGCAAGCTCAAGGGCCGCGGCGGCAAGAACCTGCTGCTCATGTCGCACATGGACACCGTGTACACCAAGGGCACGCTCGCCAAGGCGCCGTTCCGCATCGAAGGCGACAAGGCTTACGGCCCCGGTATCGCCGACGACAAGGGCGGCAACGCCGTCATCCTGCACACGCTCAAGCTGCTCAAGGACTACGGCGTGCGCGACTACGGCACCATCACCGTGCTGTTCAACACCGACGAAGAAAAAGGCTCCTTCGGCTCGCGCGACCTGATCCAGGAAGAAGCCAAGCTGGCCGACTACGTGCTCTCGTTCGAGCCCACCAGCGCCGGCGACGAAAAGATGTCGCTCGGCACCTCGGGCATCGCCTACGTGCAGGTCAATATCACCGGCAAGGCCTCGCACGCGGGCGCCGCGCCCGAGCTGGGCGTGAATGCATTGGTCGAGGCCTCCGACCTCGTGCTGCGCACCATGAGCATCGACGACAAGTCGAAGAACCTGCGCTTCAACTGGACCATCGCCAAGGCCGGCAACGTGTCGAACATCATCCCGGCCAGCGCCACGCTGAACGCCGACGTGCGCTACGCACGCAACGAAGACTTCGACGCCGCCATGAAGACCCTCGAAGAAAAGGCGCAGCAGAAAAAACTGCCCGAGGCCGACGTCAAGGTGCTCGTCACGCGCGGCCGTCCAGCCTTCAACGCGGGCGAGGGCGGCAAGAAGCTGGTCGACAAGGCCGTGGGCTTCTACAAGGAAGCCGGCGGCAGCGTGGGCGTCGAAGAGCGCACCGGTGGCGGCACCGACGCGGCCTACGCAGCGCTCTCGGGCAAGCCCGTGATCGAAAGCCTGGGCCTGCCCGGCTTCGGCTACCACAGCGACAAGGCCGAGTACGTCGACATCAGTGCCATTCCGCGCCGCCTGTACATGGCCGCGCGTCTCATCATGGACCTGGGCGCCGGCAAGTAAGCCTCGCACCCACCGACAAGAAAGAACTGGAGACAACGCCATGCTGCTCAGCGCAGACCAGGAAGCCATCCGCGACGCCGTGCGCGATTTTGCGCAGGCCGAGCTCTGGCCCAACGCCCCGAAGTGGGACCGCGACCACAGCTTCCCGAAGGAAGTGCACCAGGGCCTCGCCGCACTGGGCGCCTACGGCATCTGCGTGCCCGAAGAGCATGGCGGCGCGGGCCTCGACTACCTCACGCTCGCACTCGTGCTCGAAGAGATTGCGGCCGGCGACGGCGGCACCAGCACCGCCATCAGCGTCACCAACTGCCCCGTCAACGCCATCCTCATGCGCTACGGCAACGCGCAGCAGAAAAAGAAGTGGCTCGAGCCGCTGGCCCAAGGCCAGATGCTCGGTGCCTTCTGCCTCACCGAACCGCAGGCCGGCAGCGATGCCTCGAGCCTGCGCACCACAGCGCGCAAGGACGGCGACGGCTACGTGATCGACGGCGTCAAGCAGTTCATCACCAGCGGCAAGAACGGTCAGGTCGCCATCGTCATCGCGGTGACCGACAAGGGCGCCGGCAAGCGCGGCATGAGCGCGTTCATCGTGCCCACCGACGCGCCCGGCTACAACGTCGCGCGTTTGGAAGACAAGCTCGGCCAGCACAGCAGCGACACCGCGCAGATCAACTTCGACAGCTGCCGCATCCCGGCCGAGAACCTCATCGGCGCCGAAGGCGAGGGCTACAAGATCGCGCTCGGCGCGCTCGAAGGTGGGCGCATCGGCATCGCCGCGCAAAGCGTGGGCATGGCCCGCAGCGCCTTCGACGTGGCCGTGGCCTACGCCAAGGAGCGCCAAGCCTTCGGCGGCGCCATCTTCGACCAGCAGGCCGTGGGCTTTCGCCTGGCCGAATGCGCCACGCAGATCGAAGCCGCGCGCCAGCTCATCTGGCACGCTGCCAGCCTGCGCGACGCCGGCCGGCCCTGCCTGAAAGAAGCCGCCATGGCCAAGCTCTTCGCCAGCGAAATGGCCGAGCGCGTGTGCAGCGCCGCCATCCAGACCCTGGGCGGCTACGGCTACGTGAACGACTTTCCGCTGGAGCGTATCTACCGCGACGTGCGCGTGTGCCAGATCTACGAAGGCACGTCGGACATCCAGAAGCTGCTGATTCAACGCGCGCTCGCCTGATCGATCACGTGAGCCGACGCCGCGGCCGACCCTGGGGCTCGATCGCCGCGGCACTCGTGCTCGCGGCGCTGGCCGCCTGGAGCGTCGTCATCGAGCCGCGCTGGGTGGCCGCGCGTGTCGAGCCCCTGGGCTCGACGCAGTGGCAACCCCCGGCCGGCCTGAAGGTCGCCGTGGCCAGCGACTGGCACCTCAGCACGCGCTCGCTGTGGCGCGTGACCAGCGCCGACCGCGCCGCGGCCATCGTCGACCAGATCAACGCGGCGCAGCCCGACGTGATCCTGCTGCCCGGCGACTTTCTTGCGGGCTCCGGCGACGACGAAGACTTTTCCATCGAAGCCATGGCCGCCGTGCTCGGCCGCCTGAAGGCACCGCAGGGCGTGTACGCGGTGCTCGGCAACCACGACTGGTGGCACGACGGCGAACGCACCGCCAAGGCCCTGTCCGCACAGGGCATCCGCGTGCTGGAGAACGCCTCGGTGCGCCTGCCCGGGCACGCGCTCTGGGTGGTCGGCATCGGCGACGACTCCACCGGCCATTCGCAGCCCGACAAGGCCCTGGCCGGCGTGCCGCCCGGCGCCGCCACGCTGGTCATGATGCACGACCCCTTCAGCTTCGCCGGCATGCCGCGCACGCAGGGGCTCGTGGTGGCGGGGCACACGCATGGCGGGCAGATCAGCGTGCCGGGCTACGGCGCGCTCGTGGTGCCTGGGCGTGCGCCGCGCGAATGGGCCTACGGCTGGATCGCGCACGGGGACAACAAGCGCATGTACGTGACCAGCGGGCTTGGCGTGAGCATCCTGCCGGTGCGGTTCAACATGCGGCCTGAGTGGGTGATGTTTCGGTAGGGTGGTGCCAATCGCTGGAGCTTGACGAGGCTCTTCGAGACCGCTTACATTGCCTTCGCCTCGTGATGAGCGGGGCCGGGTTTAGCAGCCCGCTGACATCCTGCGACGAAAGCCGCAGTTACCGCACAGGGTCTGCGGCTTTTTCGTTCGTGCTCCTTTTTAGGCGGCTCGAATGGGAGGGCTCGCGCCCTGCCGGTTTCCGCAAGGATGTCCCGGTCTGCTAACCCGTTCGAGCCGCCGCCCTCGTTTAGCAGCGGGTGCGTCGGTTGTTGCAAATCGACATCCTTGGAGGCCTATGGCCACTGCTCCAAATGCGGGTACCGACGCCGGTTGCCCTTGCGCGTCTCAACGACCCACTGCCTTGTTCAAGCCCTTTGAATGGGTTGAAGGCGAAGGGCTCTCTCCTTCACTGCAAGGCCATGCTGCTTTCCTCAACGATGCGCGTGATTTAGTGCAGGGCGCTCAGACGTTGGTACAGCTGCTGGGCTGGGATGAGGATCGACGCGACGTCGCTACTTCTGATGCTGACGCCGCGCCGCTTTTCGATGCATGTCAGCGCAGTTCGCTGCAGCGGTTTCTTGCGGTTTCGCTGGGGCTTCTGCATGCGCGGATTGAAATGCAGTGCGAGGCGTTGGACGAATAGCAGAACGCTTGTATGCCGCTTTTTCGCCTTGATCCAAGGCCGACTGCATGTTGCTCAAAGACCAAGCTTCGCAATCCCTCATCAAGGGGCCGCTCAGGCGGTCGCCTTGATTTGAATCTCGCCCAAGTCAAGTACGCCGTAGTTTGGATATGAGCCGAATGACGCGAGGGCGCCACGACTTCAAATTTCTCTGCCTCGCCCGCAAAACGCGTCTGTAATATCTCGCGACCTAATACTGTACTAAGACACATGAACCGTGGCCGGCTGACCCCATCTGCGCTTTCTCGCGTGACCTTCGCATTGAGCATCGGCCTTGCTGCTGTCCTGACCGCCTGCGGCGGTGGTGGCGGTGGTGGTAGTGGTAGCGGTTTTCCCCTTGTGGGACTCCCTGTCGCCCCAGCACCGGCTCCGGCGCCGCCCGCACCTCCTCCTCCGGCACCTGCGCCGTCGTACTCGATCAGCGGCAAAGCCTCCGGGCTCAAGGCACCACTGAATCTGCGCCTCAATGGTGCTGATGAGTTCACGGTCAAGGCCGATGGCGCGTTCACGGCCCCTGTGTCTATTGCTGCAAACAACCCGTACGAAATTACTGTCGTTGCTCAGCCGGTGGGTTCGCAATGCGCGGTCATCAATGGCTCAGGCACGATCACTGCGCCGGTGACCAACGTTCAGGTGGTCTGCTCTGCGCTGGCCTATGCGGTCGGCGGCAACGTCACCGGTCTGACGGGTAGCCTGGTGCTGCAAAGCAGTGGCCAACCCGACCTGACGGTCAACGCAAACGGGCCGTTTGCATTCCGTGATCCCTTCCCGCATGGGGCGACTTACGCTGTGAGCGTCAAGACCATGCCCGCGGGACAGACCTGTATTGTCTCGAATGGAACAGGAACTGTTGCCGGAGTCGTTTCATCGATTGTGGCTACCTGCAGCGATATTCCTCCTGTGCCCGTGCCTGCGACGCCCGATCAACTCAGCTACACGGCTTCGGTGAAGGCCTATAACTTTACGTGGACTGCCGTACCAGGAGCGACGTACTACCGCATCAGCTTGGATTCCACGGGGACGAGTACTTTCGATCTGATTGCAGACAACATCAAGGCGACGGCCTTTTCGCTGCAGAACATCGAGCTAACGAATCCCCCTCGCGCCGAGCGGTATGGGCTCCAGGCCTGTAATGAAAGTGGATGCAGTGCCTATTCGCATACGCTTGCGGTCCCCTCCGTACAAGAAGCCATCGGGTACTTCAAGCCTTCGTCCGGTGCCGTCGGACACATGGAGTTCGGCCGGGCGATGGCCGTGTCCCGCGATGGAAACTGGATGGTGGTGGGTGCAGCAGGGACGGGCGCTGGTTTCGTCGAGCTTTACTCGCGCCGCAGTGGCCAGTGGGCTTTCGAGACGCGCCTCACGGCTTCCAATGCCGACATGGGCGATGCTTTTGGTACGTCTGTGGCGATCTCGGAGGACGGCAGCGCTGTTCTCGTTGGGGCGACGGGCGAGTCGAGTTCGGCCGTGAATGTCGGCGGCAACAAGTTCGACAACCTGATAGCCGGGGCCGGAGCTGCATATGTCTTCGAACGCTCGGGATCCACTTGGACTGAAGCCGCCTATCTGAAGTCTGGATTCGCATTGATGAACGAAAACTTCGGCTTGAACGTTGCGCTCTCGGCGGACGGATCGATCGCGTGGGTTTCCGGAAACGGCCTTGCACTGCAGGGCTATCAGAAGAGTGCAGGCGCGTGGAGTCGTTTTAACTCCGGCAGCTATGCGACATCGGGCGCGGCTCGCTCGTTGGCCGTGTCGGCCGATGGACTCACCCTTGTCGTAGGTCTGCCCAACGACCCTAGTGCGCTCAACAACTCGCCCAATGACTCCACGGCGCCCGGCGCTGGCGCTGTGCTCGTCATGAAGTGGACCATCCCGACGATCACTGCGATGTACTACCTGAAGGCGGCAACCCCGGAAGCCGGTGCGAATTTTGGCGCTTCCGTCGCCGTGTCCGCCGATGGGCGAGTTGTCGCGGCTGGCTCACCACTCAAGACGGTGACGGGGCTTGCAAAGGCGGGTGCTGTCACCTTGTTCACGTTCAGTGGAGTTGACTATTCGAGGGGCCCGGACGTCAACATGACCACGCCAGCCGGCGGACCAGTTGCGGGCGTGGACTTTGGGCGCTCCGTTTCGTTGTCCTCTGACGGCATGGTCTTGGCGGTGGGGGCCCCGCTGATGAGCGCCCTCGGCACGGGCATCAATCCCCTCCTGCAGTTCGGGGCACCTGCCTATTCAGGCGTTGCCTTCCTGTTCGCGAACAAGAGTGGGACCTGGACTCCGACCGCATGGGTGACCACTGCGCCCATGCGCACGGACGCGCACCTTGGACAAGCCGTTTCTCTTTCTGGGAACGGCAAGACATTGGGTGTCGGTGCGCCTGGCGAGCAGAGCCTAGGAAACGGGATTGGAGGCGACGAATCCAAGGGCTCGGACATCGGCGTTGGAGCGGCATTCCTGTTCTAAGGCGGTGCTCTCGGCGCATGGTGCGGACGGCCTGCGCTTTGGAGCCGTCCTCGCTTTCAGCGTCGCGCCGTGCGTGTGCTGACAAGTCATGGCCCTGGCAGGCTTGACTTGCGCATGGGCGGGGCTCTGCCAGGGTTGCTGCGCGGACCGAAGAAGTCCATCGAAATACCAGCATGGCAGTTCCTCGGCCGTCTCTTACCCAATGCCATGCTGCCGTAGCGCCTCAGCTTCATCGCCAGTGATCCACCCGAACACCTTCGCGCTGGCGCCTTCAAGCCGCACCAGATAGACATTGGTGAAGTCGATCACCTTCTGCGCGCCATCGAACTTGTAGATCGCTCGCCACTCCACGCGGGCGAGCCCGTGGAGTTCGTCGATCGCCGAGACGTCGAGCTTGCGCACGTTCATCCGTTGCACGCCAGTCTCGCGGTAGTGCTTGAAACCCTGCGCGGACACTTTCCTGAGGTCGTCGTCGTTCTTGCCCGCGAAGACACCGGCGGGCGAGGCCGCAATGAAAGCCTCCGCGTACAGCGCAGCGACGGCTTCCAGGTCGGCTTCACCCGTCAGTCCCGCATTGAATTCGCGCTCATAGCGGTCGAACAGCTCTCGCGCCGCCGATTGAATCGGGTTGGGTGAGGTTTCGTTCGCCATGGCGATGCACTCCTTTGCGATATCAACGCGCTTTCTACTCCCGACTCGCTCTCTGCGGCAACGTGTGGGTGGGCGTCCAGCGCCTGCAGACCCATGCGAGCCCAAGCTCGTCCTCAAGTCAGCCGGGCATGCCCTGAAGCCCCCCCACACCCCACCTTCAGCCTCCGCCGCGCCAAGTGTTCCAATAGAGCCCTTCATGAGCGCCACCGACCCCACTCCCGGCCCCTGCCCCTGCGGCCGTACCGACCGTCGCGACAAGCCCATCGGCTACGCCCTGTGCTGTGGGCGCTACCTCGACGATTTCGAGAACACGCCGGCGCCCGACGCCGAATCTCTGATGCGTTCGCGCTACTCGGCCTTCGTGCTGGCGCGTGCCGACTACCTGCTCGCCACCTGGCATGCGTCGAAGCGGCCGGCGTCGGTCGAGTTCGAGCCGGGCGTCAAATGGCTGGGGCTGGACATCCGCTCGCGCTCGGTGCTCGATGCCGACCACGCCGAGGTCGAGTTCGTCGCCCGCCAGCGCGGCGCGACGGGCGTGGCGTTCCGCCTGCACGAGCGCAGCCGTTTCGTGCGCGAGGACGAGCGCTGGTTCTACGTCGACGGCGACCTGCACCAGCCCCCGGGTTGACGGCGGCGGGCTTCGGCCCGCACAATCGGCCCCGCTCCGGGGTGCACACATGTGGTGTGCTGAGATGGCAAAGCTGCCGACCCGCGAACTTGATCCGGGTCATACCGGCGTAAGAAGAGCTGCACTCCCTGACTTCGGTCCGTCACTCCCTTTTCTGGTGGCGGGCCTCCCGAGGTCCATCGAGCGATTGCGGAGCACCCTTTCCCTCAACAAGGAGTGCCTCCCGATGAATGCCCCCGACAAGTTCACTTCGCTGCTGTCGCTGACGCGCGAACCCTTTCCCGCCTCGCACAAGTGCGTCATTCCGGGCAGCCGGCCCGACCTGTTCGTGCCCGTGCGCGACGTGGCGCTGACCAACGGCGAAACCGTCTCCCTGTACGACACCTCGGGCCCCTACACCGACCCGAAGGTCGAGATCGACGTGCGCCGTGGCCTGCCCGACGTGCGCAGCGCCTGGGTCATCGAGCGCGGCGACACCGAAAGCTACGAAGGCCGCACGCACCACGCGCTGGACGACGGCGCCAAGAACGAAGACCGCGACGCGCAGCGCCTGGCCGAGCTGCGCGCCGGTGCCTCGGCGCTGCAACGCACGCCGCGCCGCGCCAAGTCGGGCGCCAACGTCACGCAGATGCACTACGCGCGCCGCGGCATCGTCACGCCCGAGATGGAATACGTGGCCCTGCGCGAGAACGGCAAGCGTGAATGGATGGCCGAGTACCTGGCCAACGAAGAGCGCGCCAAGCGCGTGGCGGGCAACCCGATGGGCGCGAGCATTCCGCGCATCATCACGCCCGAGTTCGTGCGCGACGAAGTGGCCCGCGGCCGCGCGATCATTCCGGCGAACATCAACCACCCCGAGGTCGAGCCGATGGCCATCGGGCGCAACTTCAAGGTGAAGATCAACGCCAACATCGGCAACTCGGCTGTCACCTCGAGCATCGAGGAAGAGGTCGAGAAGCTGGTGTGGGCCATCCGCTGGGGCGCCGACAACGTGATGGACCTGTCGACCGGCAAGAACATCCACACCACGCGCGACTGGATCGTGCGCAACTCGCCGGTGCCCATCGGCACGGTGCCGATCTACCAGGCGCTCGAGAAGGTGGGCGGCGTGGCCGAAGACCTCACCTGGGAGATCTACCGGGACACGCTCATCGAGCAGGCGGAGCAGGGCGTCGACTACTTCACCATCCACGCCGGCCTGCGCCTGCCGTTCATCCACCTCACGGCCAACCGCATGACGGGCATCGTGTCGCGCGGCGGCTCGATCATGGCCAAGTGGTGCATCGCGCACCACAAGGAGAGCTTCCTCTACACGCACTTCGAGGACATCTGCGACATCATGAAGGCCTACGACGTGAGCTTCTCGCTCGGCGACGGCCTGCGCCCCGGCAGCGGTGCCGATGCGAACGACGAAGCACAGTTTGCCGAACTGCGCACGCTGGGCGAGCTCACGCAGATCGCCTGGAAGCACGACGTGCAGACCATGATCGAAGGCCCGGGCCACGTGCCGATGCACATGATCCAGGCCAACATGGACGAGCAGATCAAGCACTGCCACGAAGCGCCGTTCTACACGCTCGGCCCGCTGACCATCGACATCGCACCGGGCTACGACCACATCTCCAGCGCCATCGGCGCCGCGATGATCGGCTGGGCCGGCACGGCAATGCTCTGCTACGTGACGCCCAAGGAGCACCTGGGCCTGCCCGACCGCGACGACGTGAAGCAGGGGATCATTGCCTACAAGATCGCCGCGCACGCGGCCGACGTGGCCAAGGGCCACCCGGGTGCGCGCTCGCGCGACGACGCGCTGAGCAAGGCGCGCTTCGAGTTCCGCTGGCAAGACCAGTTCAACCTGGGCCTGGACCCCGACACGGCGCGCGAATTCCACGACGAGACGCTGCCGAAAGATTCGAGCAAGGTGGCGCATTTCTGCTCGATGTGCGGCCCCAAGTTCTGCTCGATGAAGATCACGCAGGAGGTGCGTGAGTACGCGGCCAAGAAGGGCGTGGCCGAGGCGGCTGCCATGGCCGAGGGCATGGAAGAGAAGTCGAAAGAATTCATGGCCGGCGGCGGCGAGATCTACATTCCGATCCGCCCAGTCGTTTGAGATGACCCGATAGCCTGAGTCTGCCCGTGCGGAAAGGGTGCGTTGCTACCATGGGGCCAGACCCCGAACTCCAGCCTCGCAATGACCCCTTTCCCCTTTTCCGCCGTTCTCTTCGATTGCGACGGCGTGCTCGTCGATTCCGAACCCATCACCAACCGCGTGCTCGCCGACATGCTCGGCGAACTCGGCTGGCAGCTCACGGCCGAGGAATCGATGAACATCTTCACCGGCAAGGCCGTGAAGGACGAGACGGCGCTCATCGAGGCCAAGACGGGCTTCAAGATCACCGACGACTGGCTGCGCGGCTTCCGCGCCCGCCGCAACGAGGCGCTGGACCGTGACCTCGTCGCCATTCCCCATGCGCCCGCCGCCATCCGCGAGATCCATGCGCGGCTCAAGGGCCGCATCGCCTGCGCCTCGGGCGCCGACCGCCACAAGGTCGAGCTGCAACTGGCCAAGGTCGGCCTGCTCGACTGCTTCGAGGGCCGCATCTTCAGCGGCCACGAGATGCCGCGCTCCAAGCCGCATCCCGACGTGTACCTGGCCGCGGCGGAAGCGCTCGGTGTCGATCCGACGCGCTGCGCGGTGGTCGAAGACACGGTCACCGGCGCGATGGCCGGCGTGGCCGCGGGTGCCACGGTGTTCGGCTACAGCACGGGCGAGTCGGGCCACAGCGGCCCGGGCGCGCTGCGCGCCGCGGGCGCCGTGGCCGTGTTCAGCGACATGACCGGGCTGCCCGCATTGCTGGCCGGCTACGGCCTGCAGGCGGCCTGAGTTTCTGGTGCAATGACGCCCGTCAGCGTGTGGCGCGCCCGTCGCCTGCACGCGCTCCTTCCCACGAATTCGCAAGGACCCCGCCCATGACCTCCGAGTACCAGACCGAGCAACCCGACCGCAGCGAGATCGACGCGCTCCAGGGCCCGGCTGTGGTGGAGTTCGGCACCAACTGGTGCGGCATCTGCAAGGCCGCGCAGCCGAACATTGCCGAGGCCTTCGCCAAGTACCCGAACGTGCGCCGCATCAAGGTGGAAGACGGCAGCGGCCGCCCGCTGGGGCGTTCGTTCAATGTGCGGCTGTGGCCCACGCTGGTGTTCCTGCGCGACGGGCAACAGGTCGCGAAGCTGGTGCGGCCGGAAGACAGCCAGTCGATCGCCGATGCGCTGGCTCTGATCGATTCGCCAGCCTGAGTTCAGGGCGACGCTCCCGCCGACGGGGCACCTTGCTCCGCGAATGTCCCCCGGCCTGCGGCCTCCTCCTTGATTTCGCTGCGCAAGGCACCCCATCGGCGTGAGCGTGGGGCAGTGCGGTTGTTGATCGGCCGCACACCAGCGCTGTTTCCCGTGCGCAGGACACTGGGTGCTTCCCGCAGCGAAATTAAGGGGGAGGCCGCAGGCCGGAGGACATTCGCGGAGGGAAGTACCCGGTGGCCTGTGCACGCGCCCTGAACGGGAGCCCTACAACCCCAGCTGCCGAAAGTCCCTGGGCGCGTGCCCCGTCCACTGCAGGAACGCACGCGAAAAGCTCTTCTCGTTGCGAAAGCCCACTGCCAGCGCCACCTGCTTGATCGGCCGCGTGGTCCGGCGCAGCTGCTCCACCGCGAGTTCGTGCCGCACCTCGTTCTTCAGCACCTGCAGCGAGGTGCCTTCCTCATGCAGCTGCCGGTGCAGCGTGCGCCCCGACACATTCAGCAGCCCCGCCAGTGCCTCCGCCGTGGTCGCCTCGCCGGCGCGCGCGCGCAGCAGTTCGCGCACGCGCTGGCCCAGCAGGCGGTCGCGGCGGTACTGCAGCACTGTGAGCGGCAGGGCGCGCTTGAGCATGGTGCGCAGCGCGCGCTCGTCGCGCAGCAGCGGCAGCGCGAGGTAGCGTTCGTCGAAGCTGATGCTGGCCTGCGGCGCGTCGAAGTGCACGTCGGGCGTGAACATCAGCGGGTAGGCGTCGCGGTGCGGCGGTGCCGCGAACGGAAAGGTGGCCTGGCGCAGCGAGATGCGTGAGTCGATGGCCCAGCACACGTAGCCGTGCATGAAGCGCAGGCTGGTCACCAGGCAGAACTCGCGGAACGCGGGGTCGAGCGGGCGGTTCTCGGTGATGCGCAGCGTGGCCACGCCGCTCGTCACCTCCAGCGCGAGCGTGATGTCTTCGGTCAGCAGGCGGTGGTGGCGGCACCAGCGTTTCATGGCCACGCCCAGGTCGGGCGAGGTGAGCGAGGCGCGGCACAGCATGCCGTAGCTGCCCCAGGGCAGGCGGCGCGAGAACCAGCCCAGCGCCTCGTCGTCCAGCTCCTGCATGGCGTGGCCCGACAGCGCCTCGAACTGCGCGGCCGTCACCCGCGCACCCGGGCGGGCCAGCTCGCGCGGCGCGATCTGTGCCGCCTGCAGGGCCTGCGCCGGGTCCTTGCCGTAGCGGGCATACCCTTGCACGATGGCTCGCACGAAGGCCATCGGCGTGACGGCGCGGGCGGGTCGCAGGAAGGCGGGGGACGACGTGGTGGAGGGCATCGGTCGTGGCGCAATTTGCAACCATTGTGGCGCCAATTGCGGCGCCACGAGGCGTAAGCTGCGTTTTTTCAAGCGCCATCCGCGCGGGCAGCCCTGCGCGCCGACCCCTTCAGAGGAGACAAGACTCATGCACGATTTCGGCCTCAACTTCGACCTGGGCGACGACATCGACGCGCTGCGCAGCGCGATCCAGGACTTCGCCGCCAACGAAATCGCGCCCCGCGCCGCCGAGATCGACCGCGACAACCTGTTCCCGCACGACCTGTGGCAAAAGCTCGGCGAGCTGGGCCTGCACGGCATGACGGTGAAGGAAGAATTCGGCGGCACCGAGC
The DNA here is from genome assembly GCF_058801005.1 of Variovorax sp. GW822-FHT04A09. Classification (NCBI taxonomy): domain Bacteria; kingdom Pseudomonadati; phylum Pseudomonadota; class Betaproteobacteria; order Burkholderiales; family Comamonadaceae; genus Variovorax; species Variovorax sp. GW822-FHT04A09. The sequence continues at coordinate 42,723 of NZ_JBXAMV010000006.1, forward strand.
TGGGCTACCTGGCCCACATCGTGGCCATGGAAGAAGTCTCGCGCGCCTCGGCCTCGGTGGGCCTGTCGTACGGCGCGCACTCCAACCTGTGCGTGAACCAGATCCACCGCAACGGCAGCGAAGCGCAGAAGAAGAAGTACCTGCCCAAGCTGGTGAGCGGCGAGCACGTCGGCGCGCTGGCCATGAGCGAGCCCAACGCCGGCTCCGACGTGGTGAGCATGAAGCTCAAGGCCGACAAGAAGGACGGCTACTACGTGCTCAACGGCGGCAAGATGTGGATCACCAACGGCGGCGACGCCGACACGCTGGTCATCTACGCCAAGACCGAACCCGAAATGGGCGCGCGCGGCATGACCGCCTTCATCGTCGAGAAGAACTTCAAGGGCTTCTCGGCCGGCACCAAGCTCGACAAGCTCGGCATGCGCGGCTCCAACACCTTCCCGCTGTTCTTCGACAACTGCGAAGTGCCCGAAGAGAACGTGCTCGGCGGCGAAGGCATGGGCGCCAAGGTGCTGATGAGCGGCCTGGACTACGAGCGCGCCGTGCTCTCGGGCGGCCCGCTGGGCATCATGGCCGCCTGCATGGACGCCGTGATCCCCTACATCCACGAGCGCCAGCAGTTCGGCCAGAGCATCGGCGAGTTCCAGCTGATGCAGGGCAAGATCGCCGACATGTACTCGACCTGGCAGGCCACCCGCGCCTACGTGTACGCCGTGGGCAAGGCCTGCGACCGCAACGACCATGCGCGCACCTTCCGCAAGGACGCGGCCGGCGCCATCCTGTACTCGGCCGAGAAGGCGACCTGGATGGCCGGCGAGGCGATCCAGACGCTGGGCGGCGTGGGCTACACCAAGGACTTCCCGGTCGAGCGGCTGTGGCGCGACGCCAAGCTGTACGAGATCGGCGCGGGCACGAGCGAAGTGCGCCGCATGCTCATCGGCCGCGAGCTGTTCTCCGAAACGGCATAAGCCGCGCTGCACACCCTCACCCCACCCTCTCCCCGCAGGGAGAGGGCGCCAGACAAGGAGACAAGACGATGCCACTGACGCAGAGCCTGGCCCAAGGCGCCACGGACGTCCCCCTCATCGAGCAAGCCATCGGCGACTTCTTCGACGACATGGTCGAGAAGCAGCCTGAACGCGAAGCCCTCGTCAGCCGCCACGAAGGCCAGCGCTTCACCTACCGCGAACTGCAGACCGCGTCGAACAAGCTGGCCAGCGCACTGCTGGGCCTGGGGCTCGTGCCCGGCGACCGCGTGGGCATCTGGTCGCACAACAACGTGCCCTGGGTGCTGATGCAGATTGCCACCGCCAAGGTCGGCCTGATCCTCGTCAACATCAACCCGGCGTATCGCACTTCGGAGCTTGAGTACGCGCTCAACAAGGTCGGCTGCAAGGCGCTGGTGACGATGGCGCAGTTCAAGACCAGCGACTACCTGGGCATGCTGCGCGAGCTGGGCCCGGCCAAGCTGCCGCTGCTGCAGCACACCTTCTGGATCGACAAGCCCGGCCAGGGCGACGAGCAGCCCGGCATGCGCCGCTTCAGCGAACTGCTGGCCGGCGGCGATGCGGCCGATGCGCGCGTGGCCGCCACGCAGAAGACGCTGAAGGCCACCGACCCGATCAACATCCAGTTCACCAGCGGCACCACGGGCTTTCCCAAGGGCGCGACGCTCACGCACCGCAACATCCTGAACAACGGCTTCTTCATCGGCGAGTGCATGAAGCTCACGCCGGCCGACCGCCTGTGCATTCCGGTGCCGCTGTACCACTGCTTCGGCATGGTGCTGGGCAACCTGGCCTGCCTCACGCACGGCTCGGCCATCGTGTATCCGAACGACGGTTTCGACCCGCTCACGGTGCTCGAGACCGTGCAGGCCGAGAAGTGCACGGGCCTGCACGGCGTGCCCACGATGTTCATCGCCGAGCTGGACCATCCGCGCTTCAAGGAGTTCGACCTGTCGACCTTGCGCACCGGCATCATGGCCGGCTCGCCGTGCCCCATCGAGGTGATGAAGCGCGTGGTGAACGAGATGCACCTGGGCGAGATCACCATCGCCTACGGCATGACCGAAACCAGCCCCGTGAGCTGCCAGAGCAGCACCGACACGCCGCTCGATCGCCGCGTGTCGACCGTGGGCACGGTGCAGCCGCACCTCGAGGTGAAGATCATCGACCCCGAGACCGGCGCGATCATGCCGCCGGGCCAGTCGGGCGAGCTGTGCACGCGCGGCTACTCGGTGATGCACGGCTACTGGGAAGACGAGCCCAAGACGCGCGAAGCCATCGACGCCGAGCGCTGGATGCACACCGGCGACCTCGCCACGATGGACGCCGAGGGCTACGTGAACATCGTCGGGCGCATCAAGGACCTCGTGATCCGCGGTGGCGAGAACATCTACCCGCGAGAGATCGAAGAGTTTCTGTACCGCCACCCGAAGGTGCAGGACGTGCAGGTGGTCGGCCTGCCCGACAAGAAGTACGGCGAAGAGCTGTGCGCCTGGATCATCGTCAAGCCCGGCCAGAGCGCCACCGACGCCGAGATCCGCGATTTCTGCAAAGGGCAGATCGCGCACTACAAGGTGCCCAAGTACATCCAGTTCGTCTCCGAGTTCCCGATGACGGTGACCGGCAAGATCCAGAAATTCAAGATCCGCGACGCCATGACCGAGCAGCTCGGTCTCAGCCAAGAAAAGACAGCATGAGCAAACTCGAAACCAAACTCAACGCACGGTCGGCCGACTTCCAGGCCAATGCGGCCGCGATGCGCGCGCTGGTCGACGACCTGCAGCAGCAGTTCGCGAAGGTGGAGCAGGGCGGCGGCGAGGCCGCGCGCGCCAAGCACACGGCGCGCGGCAAGCTGCTGCCGCGCGACCGCGTGGCCGAGCTGCTCGACCCGGGCACGCCCTTCCTCGAAATCGCGCCGCTGGCCGCGCATGCGATGTACCTCGACGCCAAGGGCGCCGAGTCGGCACCGGGCGCTGGCATCATCGCGGGCATCGGCCGCGTGAACGGTGTCGACTGCATGATCGTGTGCAACGACGCCACCGTGAAGGGCGGCACCTACTACCCGATGACGGTGAAGAAGCACCTGCGCGCGCAGGAGATCGCCGAGCAGAATCGCCTGCCCTGCATCTACCTCGTGGACTCGGGCGGCGCCAACCTGCCGAACCAGGACGAGGTGTTCCCCGACCGCGATCACTTCGGCCGCATCTTCTACAACCAGGCCAACATGAGCGCCCAGGGCATTCCGCAGATCGCGGTGGTCATGGGCTCGTGCACGGCCGGCGGCGCGTACGTGCCGGCGATGAGCGACGAATCGATCATCGTGAAGAACCAGGGCACCATCTTCCTGGGCGGCCCGCCGCTCGTGAAGGCGGCCACCGGCGAGGTCGTGTCGGCCGAAGACCTGGGCGGCGGCGACGTGCACACGCGCCTGTCGGGCGTGGTCGACCACCTGGCACAGAACGACCTGCACGCGCTGGCGCTGGCGCGCTCGGCAGTGGCCAACCTCAACGCAAAGGCCGCCGACGCGCCGCAAGGCACCGCGGTGCGCGCACCCGACTTTCCGCGCGAAGAGCTGTACGGCGTGATCCCCACCGACACGCGCAAGCCCTTCGACGTGCGCGAGATCATTGCGCGCATCGTCGACGGCAGCGAGTTCCACGAGTTCAAGGCCCGCTTCGGCGCCACGCTGGTGTGCGGCTTCGCCGAGATCGAGGGCATGCCGGTCGGCATCATCGCCAACAACGGCATCCTGTTCAGCGAGTCGGCGCAGAAGGGCGCGCACTTCATCGAGCTGTGCTGCCAGCGCAAGATCCCGCTGGTGTTCCTGCAGAACATCACCGGCTTCATGGTGGGCCGCAAGTACGAGAACGAAGGCATCGCGCGCCACGGCGCCAAGATGGTGACGGCCGTGGCCACGGCCAACGTGCCCAAGTTCACGATCATCATCGGCGGCAGCTTCGGCGCCGGCAACTACGGCATGTGCGGCCGTGCGTACAGCCCGCGCTTCCTCTGGATGTGGCCCAACGCGCGCATCAGCGTGATGGGCGGCGAGCAGGCCGCGAGCGTGCTGGCCACCGTGAAGCGTGACGGCATCGAACTGAAGGGCGGCAGCTGGAGCGCCGACGAAGAAGAGGCCTTCAAGGCCCCGATCCGCCAGCAGTACGAAGACCAGGGCCACCCCTACTACGCCACCGCGCGCCTGTGGGACGACGGCATCATCGACCCGGCCGACACGCGCCGCGTGCTCGCCCTGGGCCTGGCCGCATCGCGCAACGCGCCCATTCCCGAGCCGAAGTTCGGTATCTTCCGCATGTGACCAGGGGCACCGCATGAGCAGCACCTTCACCAAGCTGAACCTCGCCATCGACGGCGCGGTGGCCCGCATCTGGCTCGACCAGCCCGACGCGCGCAACGCCTTCGACGACGTCGTGATCGCCGAGCTGACGCAGGCCTTCCTCGAAGCCGGTGCCGCGCCGCAGGTCAAGGCCGTCGTGCTCGGCGCGAACGGCCCGGCCTTCTGCGCGGGCGCCAACCTCAACTGGATGCGCCGCATGGCCGACTACACGCGCGACGAGAACCTCGCCGACGCGGGCAAGCTGGCCGACATGCTGCGCACCATCGCCGAGTGCCCCAAGCCCACCATCGCGCGCGTGCAGGGCGACGTGTACGCGGGCGGCATGGGGCTCGTGGCCGCGTGCGACATGGCCGTGAGCGTGGACACCGCGTGGTACTGCCTCAGCGAAGTGAAGATCGGCCTCGTGCCCGCGACCATCAGCCCGTACGTGCTGCGTGCCATGGGCCCGCGCGCGTCGCAGCGCTACTTTCTCACGGCCGAGCGCTTCACCGCCGCCGAGGCGCACCGCATCGGCTTCGTGCATGAAGTGGTGGTCGCCGACGCGCTCGACGCCAAGGTCGACGAGCTGCTGAAGGCCCTCACCGGCGCCAGCCCCGCCGCCGTGCGCGCCTGCAAGCAGCTGATCGCCGACGTGGCGGGCCGCGAGATCGACAGCGCGCTCATCGCCAAGACGGTCGAAGGCATCGCCGACATCCGCGCGAGCGACGAAGGCCGCGAGGGCGTGCAGGCCTTCCTGCAGAAGCGCAAGCCGAGCTGGCTGGCCGGCTGATCCACCGCCGCACGCCATGAACACGCTCGACATGCCGCAACTGCTCGCACTGGCCGCCGCCATCGGCTGGGCCAGCGGCGTGCGTCTGTACCTCGTCGTGCTGCTGACCGGCCTGGTCGGCTACTTCGGCTGGGTGCCGCTGCCTTCGGGGCTGCAGATGCTCGCGCATCCGATCGTGCTCGCGGTCAGCGGCTTCATGGTGTTCGTCGAGTTCTTCGCCGACAAGATCCCGGGCCTCGATTCGCTCTGGGATGTGGTGCACACCGCCATCCGCATCCCCGCCGGCGCGGCGCTCGCGGCCAGCGTGTTCGGTGCCGACCATGGCACCATGGCCGTCGTCGCGGCGCTGCTGGGCGGCGGCTTCGCGGCCACCGCGCATGCGGCCAAGGCCACCACGCGCGCGGCCATCAACACCTCGCCCGAGCCGTTCTCGAACGTGGGTGCGTCGCTGGTCGAGGACTCGATGGTGCCGGCCGGGCTGTGGCTCGCGGTGGCGCATCCGCTGGTCTTTCTCGTGCTGTTCGTCTTCGTGCTCGTGCTCAGCGTGTGGCTCATCCGCAAGAGCTGGCGTTTCTTGCGCGCGCTGTTCAGCCGCGTGGCACGCATCTTCAGTGGCCGGCCCGATCCGGGCGTCACGTCCGCCTTTCAACTGAAAAAGAATCCTCCGGGAGACACTCCGAATGTTTAAGAAGATCCTCATCGCCAACCGTGGCGAGATCGCCTGCCGTGTCGCAGCAACCGCTCGCCGCATGGCCGTTCGCACCGTGGCGGTGTACTCCGATGCCGACGCGCACGCCAACCACGTGCGCGCCTGCGACGAGTCGGTGTACCTCGGCGGCAGCGCCCCGAAGGACAGCTACCTGCGCTGGGAAAAGATCCTCGAGGCCGCCAAGGCCACGGGCGCCGAAGCCGTGCACCCGGGCTACGGCTTCCTCAGCGAGAACGAAGAGTTCGCGCAGGCCTGCGCCGACGCCGGCCTGGCCTTCATCGGCCCGCCGCCCTCGGCGATCAAGGCCATGGGCCTCAAGGCCGAGTCGAAGCAGCTGATGGAAAAGGCCGGCGTGCCGCTCGTGCCCGGCTACCACGGCAGCGACCAGGACCCGGCGCTGCTGCAGCGCGAAGCCGACCGCATCGGCTACCCGGTGCTCATCAAGGCCAGCGCCGGCGGCGGTGGCAAGGGCATGCGCGCGGTCGACAAGGCCGCCGACTTCGAAGCCGCACTGGCCTCGTGCAAGCGCGAAGCCATCAACAGCTTCGGCGACGACGCGGTGCTGATCGAGAAGTACGTGCAGCGCCCGCGCCACATCGAGATCCAGGTGTTCGGCGACACGCAAGGCAACTACGTCTACCTGTTCGAGCGCGACTGCTCGGTGCAGCGCCGTCACCAGAAGGTGCTCGAAGAAGCGCCCGCGCCCGGCATGACCGAGGCGATGCGCAAGCAGATGGGCGAGGCCGCCGTGGCCGCGGCGCGCGCCGTGAACTACGTCGGTGCGGGCACGGTGGAGTTCATCGTCGAGCAGCGCGAAGGCGGCGAGATGAACTTCTTCTTCATGGAGATGAACACGCGCCTGCAGGTCGAACACCCGGTGACCGAAGCGATCACGGGCCTCGACCTCGTCGAATGGCAATTGCGCGTGGCGTCGGGCGAGCCGTTGCCTGCCAAGCAATCGGAGCTGCAGATCCACGGCCACGCCATCGAGGCGCGCATCTGCGCCGAGAACCCCGACAACAACTTCCTGCCCGCCACCGGCACGCTGCGCGTGTACCGCAAGCCGCAGGCCACCGCCTTCCAGCGCAGCCGCGTGCGCATCGACGACGGCGTGCGCGAAGGCGGCGAGATCTCGCCCTTCTACGACTCGATGATCGCCAAGCTCATCGTGCACGGCAGCACGCGCGCCGAGGCGCTGGCCCGGCTCGATGCCGCGCTGGCCCAGGTGCAGATCGTGGGCGTGTCGACCAACGTGCAGTTCCTGCGCGGCATCCTGGCGACCGAGTCGTTCTCGAAGGCCAACCTCGACACCGCGCTCATCGAGCGCGAGCGCGCCGTGCTGTTCGACCGCGAGCCGCTGGGCCTGCCGCTGGCCGCGGCCGCCGCCATCACGCGCACGCTGGTCACCGAGTGGCCGACGCAGCTGCCCGACCCCTTCGAACGCCGCGACGGCTGGCGCGCGCATGGCGAGTACAAGCGCCGCTTCGACTTCGAATTCCGCGGCGCCGAGCACAACGCACTGTTGACCTACCGCCGCGACGGCGGCCTGCACCTCGCCGTGGGCGGTGTCGAAGGCCCGCTCACCATCGGCCGCTTTCCCACGGGCGAATTCGAGCTCGAGTTCGCCGGCACGCGCCAGACCCTCGACGTGCACCTGGACGGCGCCACCGCCCACGTGTTCGCGGCGAAGGGCGCCACGCGCCTCACGGCCATCGACCGCCTCGCCCACGCGGGCGACACCCACGCCGAAGGCGGCCGCCTCACGGCGCCGATGCCCGGCAAGGTCGTGTCCTTCGCGGTCAAGGCCGGCGACAAGGTCAGCCGCGGCCAGCCGCTGGCCGTGATGGAAGCCATGAAGATGGAGCACACCATCGCCGCGCCGGCCGACGGCACGGTGGAAGAACTGATGTTCTCGCCGGGCGAGCAGGTGGCGGAGGGCGACGAATTGTTGCGAATGGCGGCTGCCGCTTAACCCCGATCCGGGCGCTCGCCCGTATCAGCGGTGGTAGTCATTCTTTTCAAGGAGTCCTGATGAGCCGCCGCACCCTTTCCCTGTCGACACCTCGCGCCGCCGTGCGCCACCGCGCGGGCGCTGTCCTGCTGGCCCTGGCGGCCGCCCTGTCGCTGGCCGGCTGCGGCCGCGAGCGCGGGGCCGAGTCGGCCGCGCCGGCCTCCGCGTCCATGCCGGCACCTCCGATGGGCTACGGCGGCGGCATGGCCCTGAAGGAACAGCAGCGGGCACGCGCGCCGCAGGCCGAGATCGCCGCGTCGCAGTCCGACGAAGCGCGGCAGGGCAGCGGCGAGACCGCGCTGCAACGCTTCCTCGCCGTGCGTCAGGACCTGAACGTCGAAGTCCCGGCTGAACAGCTGGCCGACGCCTGGGGCAAGGTGCGCGACCTGTGCGGCACGCTGAAGTGCGAGCTGCTGTCGTCGTCGCTGCTGCGCGAGACGCCGCAGCAGCCCGGCAACGCCCTGCTCGAGATGCGCGTGGAACCCGCCGACGTCGACAAGCTGCTCGGCGGCCTGGCCGGCGTGGCGAACGTGGTCTCGCACACCACCACCAGCGAGGACAAGACCTCCGAGGTGATCGACGTCGAGGCCCGCATCAAGAACCGCACCGAGTTCCGCGACAGCCTGCGCGTCATGCTGCGCGACACCGTCACCAAGCGCACCATGGCCGACCTGCTGGCGATCCAGCGCACGCTGTCGGACACCCAGGCCGAGCTCGACGCCATCGCCACCCAGCGCAAGGTGCTGGCGCAGCAGACCAGCAAGCAGCACATCCAGATCCAGTTCACGCCCAAGCGCGCGCTGGTGAGCGGCAGCGACGGCTACAGCCCGATGGCGCACGCGCTGCGCAACGCCGGCGACGTGCTGGCCGAAAGCGTGGGCGCGCTCATCACCTTCGTGGCCGCTGCCCTGCCGTGGCTGCTGCTGGTGGTGCTGCCCGTGGGGTGGCTGGTGCGGGTGCTGTGGCGTCGTCGCCGCGCCAAGGTGGCGTGAGACACTGCGCGCCGGCCGCGCCCGACACAGCGCGGCCGCACGACAAGAAGGAGGGGCCGCATGGCGGGTCGATTTCGGAAGTTTCTTGCGGGACTGGGCCTGGGGAAGGCGCAGGACGATGGGGCGGTGCCTGCCTCTGTGCCGGCTGCGCCTGAACCGGCGCCACCGCCCGCAGCGCCCCCTGCACTGCGCTACACCTTCGACGTCAAAACCGCCCAGCCCATGGCGCGGTTGATCGCCGCCCCATGGGCCTCGGCGCCCCCGACGCCGCCGAAGCCCTTGACGCGTCCACCACGGAACCCGCCCGCGCCACCCGTCGAGGCACCTCCGCCGCAGTTCGACGCGACACCGGACCTGCCGGAGCCCTTCGGCTACAAGGTCTGCTGGTTTGCCGTGCGAGCCTCGGACCCCGCACAAGTGCTCGATGCCCTCGGATGGGCGTCCGAAGGGCCGGCCAACTGGCACACCGGCATCGCGGCGGCCTACCGCCGGACGTCTGGCGGACAGGCCCCCTGGGTGTTCGCATCACCGCCCGTCGAGGGCTGGGTGCTTCTCGTGGGAGACGGCCTGCCGTATCCCGCCGTGTACCCGGAGGACCGCCTCGAAGGCATCGGGCAGGCCTTCGATGTGATCTTCACGCGCCTGAAGGACCACTTCGGCGAAGCGCAATTCTTTGGCAGCCACCGTGTCGCCGACTTCGTCACCTGGGCGCGCGCACGCCGCGGCGAGCCCGGGCGGCAGTTCTGCTATGCAGGCAGCAGCGGCGAGGTGTATGCGAACGTGGGCGCACAGAGCGCCGAGGAAGCCGCACTGGGCTTTGCCGTGCTCAGCGGACTGTCGCCGGTCGATGCGCGCGATCGGCTCTCGGAACTGCTCGAGGAAGAGTGGGCGCGGAAGGACGCGCTGGTCGCCTCAGGCATGTCGCACCGCGACGCCGACCGGCAGGTCCGCCCGAGTGGCCGCAGCGTCGTGCCCGGCGAAGAGGACGTCACGGCGCTCGCCGGTGCGTGGAGTGTCGACCCGACGCAGTTCGACGAACCGGACCGGGGTTACGCGCCGGGCGTGGGATTGATGGCGCGTGTTCCGACGGACCTGGGGCAGGAGCCCGTCAGCCCACCACCACTTCGCTGATCTGCATCACCGGCGCGATGTCGGTGTAGTTCTTCACGTCGCCCATGATCTCCTTCACGTGCGGGCCGAAGGCCTTCTGGAAGGACTCGACCGACTCGGCGAACACGTGGCACATGCCGACATACGTGGGCGGTGAGCCCGGGGCGCCGCCGCCCAGGCCCTTGTCGATGGTGTACGAGAGGCAGGCGTCGCCCATGCGGGCCTTGAGCATCGGCATGTGCTGGTCGCGGTAGTAGTCGTGGTCGAACCGCGCGCCGGGGGTGTGGGGGTACATCACGCTGACTTTGATCATGGAAGGTGTCTCCTGGGTGGCTGAATGCGGTCGAGCATAGGAGATGGCGCGCGGCGCAACAAGCCGGTGCCTTCTAAGATGGCGCCCATGCGAATCTCTGTCTACCTCACCGACAACCGTCCCGATCCCTGGATCGATGGCCTGAAGGCCGAACTCCCCGAAGCCACCATCGAAGCCTGGACGCCCGGCGCGCCGCAGGCCGACCACGGCGTGGTGTGGGCGCCGCCCCAGCAGTTCCTCGACGAGCAGCCCGACCTGCGCGGCCTGTTCAACATCGGCGCGGGCGTCGATGCGCTGCTCAAGCTCAAGGTGCCGGCGCACACGCGCATCGTGCGCCTCGACGACGCGGGCATGTCGGTGCAGATGGCCGAGTACGTGTGCCACACGCTCATCCGCCACTTCCGCGAGTTCGACGTGTACGAAGCGGATGCGCGCGAGGGCAAGTGGAGCTACCGCAAGCCGAAGCTGCGGCGCGACTTTCCGGTCGGCATCATGGGCCTGGGCGTGCTCGGCGAGCGCGTGGCCAAGGCGGTGGCGCAGTTCGAATTTCCGGTGCTCGGCTGGAGCCGCTCTGCCAAGGCCATTGACGGCGTGCAGGTGTTCAGCGGCGAGGCGCAGTTCGACGAGTTCCTGGCCTCCACGCGCGTGCTGGTCAACCTGCTGCCGCTGACCGAGGCCACGCGCGGCATCCTGAACCGCACCACGCTGGGCAAGCTCAAGCCCGAGGGCTACCTCATCAGCATCGCGCGCGGCGGCCACCTGGTCGAAGACGACCTGATCCCGATGCTCGACGCCGGCCAACTCGCGGGCGCCACGCTCGACGTGTTCCAGGTCGAGCCGCTGCCGGCCGACCATGCCTTCTGGCGGCACCCCAAGATCACCGTCACGCCGCACGGCTCGGCGCGCACGCTGCGCGAGGAGTCCATCGCCCAGATCGCCGGGAAGATCCGCGCGATGGAGCAGGGCCTGCCGATCGCCGGCATCGTCGATCCCGTCCGCGGCTACTGACGGCCCTGCGCCGACGACGACGGTCCGGCTGACATGCGGCCGGCGGGGGAAAACCCCGACGCTTTTGTTTTTCACATAAGAGAAAATTTTTTCATGGTTGTGAAAACAGCGTTCCGCGTGATCGAGATCGTCGAGCTCTTTGCCCGGGAGAAGCAGCCGCTGGCCCTGTCCGAGATGGCGCGGCTGCTCGACATGCCGGTGTCCAGCTGCCTGGGCCTGATCCGCACGCTCGAAGAGCAGGGCTACATGTACGAGACCGGCCGCCGCCAGGGCTACTACCCGACGGGCCGGCTGCTCGCCATGGCGCAGGTCATTGCCGCGCACGACCCGGTGCTCGACCGGGTGAAGGCCACGCTCGAGGAACTGCGCGACGCCGCCTGCGAAACGGTGGTGTTCGGCAAGTTTCGTGATGCGGAAAACGTCGTCTATCTCGACGTGCTGAGCGCGCCGCAGCGCATCCGCTACACGGCCGAGTCGGGCGAAACGCGCCCCGCGTACGCCAACTCGCTGGGCCGCGCGCTGCTGTCCACGCTCGCGCCCGAAGCGCGCCGCAAGCTGCTCGAGGGCATGACGCTCGCGCCGCTGACCGACGCCACGCTCACCACCGCCGACGCCATCGAGGCCGAGCTGCAGCGCGGCGCCGCGCGCGGCTGGTACGGCAACCTCGGCGAAAGCATTCCCGACCTGATCGGCCTGGCCTGGCCGCTGCGCATCGGTGGCGAGGCCTACGCAATCTCGGTGGCCGGCCCGCGCTACCGCATGGAAGCGCGCATCGACGACATCGCCGCGATGCTGCGCTCGGCCTGCCTGGCGATCGAACCCAAGACAGAGAGCCCCCGATGACCGCACCCACCACCGCTGCTGCCGCGCGCTACTTCGTCCGCGAGGACGAGATCACCGGCTACCACCCCGCCAACCACACCGGCACGCTGAACAAGCGCCTGATCGGTCCCGAGACGGTGGGTGCGAAGCAGCTCGAGGTGCTGGTGGGGCACATCCAGAAGGGCAAGGGTGCGCTGCCGCATGCGCACCCGGGCATCGAACAGGTCTGCTACATGCTCGAAGGCCGCGCGGTCGCCGAGGTGGGCGGCCAGCGGCAGGAGCTGCATCCTGGCGACAGCTGCTTTTTTCCGGCCGACGCGATGCACACCTTCACGGTGGTGAGCGACGAGCCGGTGCGCGTGCTGGTGATCTACAGCCCGCCGTACGAGGAATCGCCGGAGCGCGTGATCCGGCCCTGAACGACAACCCCGGAGACACAACCATGCAGACGAAGAACGCGACAAAAACAGTCGCGGTGGAAAGCCGCCGCCGTTTCATTTCCATCGGCGCTGCGGCGGGCCTCGTGGGCGCCGCGCCCTGGGCCTTCGCGCAGGACGGCGGCTATCCGAAGCAGCCGATCAAGCTCGTCGTACCCTTCGCCGCCGGCAGCGGCACCGACGCGGTGGCGCGCATCACCGCGCAGATGCTGGGCGAGGCGCTCAAGGCCTCGGTGATCGTCGACAACCGGGCCGGCGCCAGCGGCGTGATCGCGGCCGAGTTGGTGGCCAAGGCGCCGCCCGACGGCTACACGCTCTTCATGACGACCAACACCACGCACTCGGCCAACCCGAGCCTGATGAAGTCGCTGCCCTACGACCCGGTGAAAGACTTCGCGCCCGTCAGCCGCATGGGCAACCTGCCGTTCATGCTGGTGGTGAACAACGACCTGCCGGTGAAGAGCGTGGCCGAGCTGCTGGCCTGGGGCCGCGCGCATCCCGGCAAGCTCACCTATGCGAGCGGCAACAGCACCGGCATCGTGAGCGGCGCCACGCTGTCGCGCATGAGCGGTATCCCGATGCTGCACGTGCCCTACAAGAGCACGCCGCCGGCCATCGCCGACCTCATCGGCGGACAGGTGTCGATGATGGTGGTCGACCTCGCCGCGGGGCTCGCCACGGTCAAGGCCGGCAAGATGCGCGCCATTGCGGTCACCACGCAGGAGCGCACCAAGCTCTTTCCCGAACTGCCGCCGCTGGCCGACACGCCCGAGCTCAAGGGCTTCGACATCACCTCGTGGAACGGCGTGTTCGCGCCGGCCGGCACGCCGCGCGATGTCGTGCTCAAGCTCAACAAGGCGCTGTCGGAGATGGCGAACGGCGCTGCCTTCCGCGAGCGCGTGACGAAGCTGGGCTTCGATGCGTTCGGCAGCACGCCGGAAGAACTCGGGGCCTTCACCGTGTCCGAGCTGGCGAAGTGGAAGAAGCTGATCCAGGCCGCGGGCATCCAACCCGAATGAGCGCGACCGGTTCTCTCGGCCCCCTCGAAGGCATCCGCATCCTCGACCTCACGGCCGTGGTGATGGGCCCGTACGCCACGCAGACCCTCGGCGACCTCGGCGCCGACGTCATCAAGGTCGAGCCGCCGTCGGGCGACAACCTGCGCGCCGTCGGCCCGATGCGCCATGCCGGCATGGGCGCGATGGCGATGCACCTGAACCGCAACAAGCGCTCCATCGTGCTCGACCTCAAGCAGCCCGAAGGCCGTGAGGCCTGCCTGCGGCTCGCGGCGGGCTGCGATGCGCTCATCTACAACACGCGCCCGCAGGCGATGGCGCGGCTGGGGCTCGGCTACGAGGCCGTGGCCGCGGTCAATCCGAAGATCGTCTACCTCGGTGCCTTCGGCTACGGCGAAGAAGGCCCCTATGCCGGCAAGCCCGCGTACGACGACCTGATCCAGGGCGCGGCCGGCGTCGCCTCGCTCTTCGCGCAGCAAAGCGGCGGCGCGCCGCGCTACGCGCCCGTCACGCTGGCCGACCGCGCCGTGGGGCTGCAGGCCGCCATCGCGCTGCTCGCCGCCGTGCTGAGCGCGCAGCGCACCGGCAAAGGCCAGGCCGTGGAAGTGCCGATGTTCGAGGCGCTCTCGCAGTTCGTCATGGGCGACCACCTCGGCGGCCACAGCTTCGAGCCGCCGCTCGGGCCCACCGGCTACGCGCGCCTGCTCGCGGAGCACCGCAAGCCCTACGCCACGGCCGACGGTTACCTCGGCGTGCTCATCTACAACGACAAGCACTGGCAAGCCTTCTTCGACGTGATCGGCCGGCCCGAGCTGCGCAGCTCGCCGATGTTCGGCACGCACACGGCGCGCGCCGCGAACATCGGCGCGGTCTACGCGTTCGTGGCCGAGGTGATGGCCACGCGCGGCAGCGACGAATGGATGGCGCTGCTCGAAGCCGCCGACATTCCCGTTGCGCGCCTGCACACCACCGAGAGCCTGCTCGACGACCCGCACCTGCGCGCCGTCGATTTCTTCCCCGAGTTCGACCACCCGAGCGAAGGCCGCATCCGCACGCTCGCGCCCGTCGGCCGCTATAGCGCCACGCCCGCGGCGATCCGCCGGCCCGCGCCGCGCATCGGCGAACAGAGCGTCGAGCTGCTGCGCGAAGCGGGCTATGCGGACGACGCCATCGACCGCATGCTCGCGCGCGGCGTCACGCTGCAGCCGGAACCCACGAAAGACAGCGAATGAATTTCTCCCTGAACGAAGACCAGCGCTCGCTCGTCGCGGCCATCGAGCGCCTGTGCGAAGACTTCCCCATCGACTACTGGCGCGACCACGACGACCGCGCCGTGTTCCCGCACGAATTCCACCGCGCCGTCGCCGACAGCGGCTGGCTCGGCATCGCCATGCCCGAGGCGCAGGGCGGTGCGGGGCTGGGCATCACCGAGGCGGCGCTGATGATGCGTGCCATCAGCGCGTCGGGCGCGGGCATGTCGGGCGCGTCGTCGGTGCACATGAACATCTTCGGCCTCAACCCGGTGGTGGTGTTCGGCACCGAGGCGCAGCGCCAGCGCTTCCTGCCGCCGCTGATCGCGGGCACCGAGAAGGCCTGCTTCGCCGTGACCGAGCCCGACGCGGGGCTTGACACCACGAGCCTCAAGACGCAGGCGGTGCGCCAGCCCAGCGGCAGCTACCTGCTGCACGGCCGCAAGATCTGGATCTCGACCGCGCAGGTGGCCGACCGCATGCTGATCCTCACGCGCACCACGCCGCTCGATCAGGTGAAGAAGCCCACGCAAGGCCTCACGCTGTTCTACACGGCGCTGGACCGCAACAAGGTCGAGGTGCGCGAGATCCACAAGCTGGGCCGCGCGGCGGTCGACTCCAACATGCTCTTCATCGACGGGCTCGAAGTGCCCGAGGAAGACCGCATCGGCGAGGAAGGGCGCGGCTTCGAATACATCCTGCACGGCCTGAACCCCGAGCGCATCCTGATCGCGGCCGAAGCCATCGGCATCGGCCGCGCCGCGCTGCGCATCGCGGCGCAGTACGCGCAGGAGCGTGTCGTGTTCGGCCGGCCCATCGGTCAGAACCAGGGCGTGGCGCACCCGCTCGCGCGGGCCTGGGCCAACCTGGAGGCGGCCGACCTGATGATGCTCAAGGCCGCCACGCTGTACGACGCGGGCGAGCCCTGCGGCATCGAGGCCAACGCCGCCAAGTACCTCGCGGCCGAGGCGGCGCACGACGCCTGCCAGAACGCCGTGCTCACACTGGGTGGCATGGGTTACGCGAAGGAATACCATGTCGAGCGCCTGCTGCGCGAGAGCTACATTCCGCGCATCGCGCCGGTCAGCCCGCAGATGATCCTGAACTTCATCGCCGAAAAAGCACTGGGGCTGCCGAAGTCGTACTGACCCACTTTCCATGAACGCCCACGCCACCATCACCCGCCATCTCGTCGTCCACGGGCTCGTGCAGGGCGTGGGCTATCGCTGGTCGATGGTGCAGGCCGCGCAGCGGCTCGGCGTGCGCGGCTGGGTGCGCAACCGGCGCGACGGCAAGGTCGAAGCGCTCGTGGCCGGCGAGGCCGATGCGGTCGAGGCGCTGGTGCACTGGGCGCGCCAGGGGCCGGCCGGTGCGCGCGTGGAGGCGGTCGATGTGAGCGAGGCCGAAGCCGCGAGCGATCTGCCCGACGGCTTCGCGCAGCGCGAAACCGTCTAGCGGCTGTTTTCCTGCGGGGCCGGCCGGTTGGCACCATTTGCAACCCCACAGGCGCGCATTGCTACCTTCCGCGACTTGTGTACCAAGCAGCGCAAGCCCATGTGTCGGACAATCGAAGCCGGTTTTTCATCCCCCTCCCGCGACAGCGACACCAGAGACATCCCATGAAACTCCCCACCCAGGTCAAGCTCGTCGACGTCGGTCCGCGCGACGGCCTCCAGAACGAAAAGCAACCCGTGTCCGCCGAGGTCAAGATCGGTCTCGTGCACCGCCTGCAGGACGCCGGCCTGAAAGAGATCGAGGTCACCAGCTTCGTCTCGCCCAAGTGGGTGCCGCAGATGGCCGACAACGCCGAAGTGATGCACGGCATCCAGCGCAAGCCGGGCGTTCTCTACTCGGTGCTCACGCCCAACATGAAGGGCTTCGAGGCCGCCATTGCCGCGCCGCGCGAAGAGTGGCCCGACGAGATCGTGGTGTTCGGCGCCGCGAGCGAGGCCTTCAGCCAGAAGAACATCAACTGCTCGATCGCCGAGAGCATCGAGCGCTTCGCACCCGTGGTCGAAGCGGCGCGCGCCAAGGGCATCGCCGTGCGCGGCGCGATGTCGTGCACCGTGGGCTGCCCCTACGAAGGCGAGATCGCGCCGGCCAAGGTCGGCTACCTCGCGCAACTGATGAAGGGCATCGGCGTGCAGCGCGTGGACGTGGCCGACACCATCGGCGTGGGCACGCCGCGCAAGGTGCAGGCGGCCATGGAGGCCACGCTGGCGCACTTCGATGTCGACGCCATCTCCGGCCACTTCCACGACACCTACGGGCAGGCGCTGGTCAACACGCTGGCGGCGCTCGAGCTGGGCGTGTGGAACTTCCAGTCGTCCTCGGCCGGCCTGGGTGGCTGCCCCTACGCCAAGGGCGCGACGGGCAACGTCGCGACGGAAGACGTGGTCTACATGCTGCACGGCATGGGCATCGCCACCGGCATCGACCTGGACAAGCTCATCGACGCGGGCGTGTACATCAGCGAAGCGCTGGGGCGCGAGCCGAACTCGCGCGCCTCGAAGGCGATCCGCACCAAGCGCGCGGGCTGAGCCTTCTTATTTCTCAGCGCCCGAAGGCGCGCAGCCCCAGCAGCAGCACCACCGCCGCGGCCAGCAGCACGGTGGTGCACTGCCAGAAGAGCACGGGGCGGCGCTCGATCAGCGGCGGCATCCGCGCGCTCCAGAACTCCGGGCCCGGCGCGCGCAGGTCGTGCGCGAACTCCGACACCGCCTGCTGCCGCTTCGCGGCCTGCGGGTGCAGCGCCTTCTGCAGCACGGCATCGACCCACGCGGGCAGCTCGGGCCGCAGGTGGCGCACGGGCACATAGCGCAGCCGCCCCACGTCGGCTTGCGTGCGGATGCGTGACACCTGCAGGCCGTAGGGCAGCTGCCCGCACAGCATCTGGTAGACGATCGCGGCCAGCGAGAACAGGTCGGAGCGCGCGCTGCCGCCGTGGCCGGTGAAGTACTCGGGCGCGGTGTACTGCAGCGTGCCTTCGATGGCGAGCGCGCGGGCCTCGCCGCTGCCGTCGGCCAGGCCGGCCACGTGGGTCGCGGCCAGGTCGATGATCTTCACGGTGCCGGTGCGGTCGATCATCACGTTCTCGGGCCGCAGGTCCTGGTGCAGCATCTCCTTGCCGTGCAGCGCCTGCAGCCCGCGCGCCAGCTGCGCGACGATGCCGCGCACGCTGTCCAGGTCGGGCCGGGGGTGGTCGACCATCCACTGCGCGAGCGTGTGGCCGTCGACGTACTCCATGGCCACGTACAGGTGCGCGCGCGGGCGCTGGACGGCGCTGGCCTTGAGCACGTGCGGGCTGTCGATGCGCCGCGCCACCCATTCCTCGAGCACGAAGCGGTCGAGGTAGCCGGGGTCGTCGCGCAGGTCGACCGACGGCAGCTTCAGCACGGCGGGCTGGCCGGTGGCGTCGTCGGTGGCCAGGTAGACGTGGCTGCGCGCGCTCATGTGCAGCTCGCGCACGAGGCTGAAGCCCTCGAAGCGCGCCCGCGGCGTCAGCGCCGGCGGCATCGCCAGGCCCTCGCGCTGCAGCTGCGCGGGCGGCGCGGCGGCGTCGGGCAGTTCGTCGATGCGCAGCAGCTGCACGGTGATGTCGTCGGTGCTGCCCCGGGTGCGCGCGGCCTCGGTGAGCCAGCGCGCTGCCGCGTCGAAGTCGTCTGCGTGGAGCGCCAGCGCCTCGTGCACGGCGGCGGCGTCCAGGTGCGTGTAGGCGCCGTCGGTGGCCAGCAGGTAGACCTCGCCGACCTCGGCTTGCCAGCAGCGGTGGTCGATCTCGACATGGGCGCCCGCGCCCAGCGCGCGCCCGAGGTACGACTCCACCGACGACACGCGCACGCGGTGGTCCTCGGTGAGCTGTTCGAGCGCGCCGGCATGCAGCCGGTGGATGCGCGCGTCGCCCACGTGCAGCAGGTGCGCGTCGCGGCCCTTGAGGATCAGCGCGCTGAAGGTGCAGACGTAGCCGCTGTCCTTGTCGAAGCGCGCGTCGCTGCGCATCGTCTGCGCATGCAGCCAGGCGTTGGTGGCGCCCAGCACGCGCTGCGCCGCGCGCTGCACCGACCAGGTGTCGGAGGTGGCGTAGTAGTCGTCGAGAAAGCCGCGCACGGCCGCCGCGCTCGCCACCTGGCTCACGCGGCTGGAGCCGATGCCGTCGGCCAGCGCCACGGCGATGCCCTTGGACACGCGCAGCGCGCCCTCGGGCAGCATGGCGCCGTGGAAGTCCTGGTTGACCGGCGCGTGAAGCCCCGCCAGCGAATGCTGGCCGAGCGTCACGCGCAGCTGCTTGCGCGGCGGCGCGGGCATGCGAACGATGCGGTGGCTCAGCTGGCGACGCGCTTGGCCGCCGTCTTGTAGTGCGTGGCGTACAGCGTGAGGCCCACGAAGGTCAGGCCGCCGACGAGGTTGCCGATCACGGTGGGCAGTTCGTTCCAGATCAGGTAGTCCATGAAGGTGAACTTGCCGCCCAGCATCAGGCCGGCGGGGAACAGGAACATGTTGACGATGGAGTGCTCGAAGCCCATGTAGAAGAAGACCATCACGGGCATCCACATGCCGATGGCCTTGCCCGACACGGTGGTCGACATCATGGCCGCGACCACGCCGGTCGAGACCATCCAGTTGCACATCACGCCGCGGATGAACAGCGTGAGCATGCCGGCCGCGCCGTGCGCCGCATAGCCGACGGTGCGGCCTTCGCCGATGTGGCCGAGCTTCTCGCCGATGGCGTTGGGCGCCTCGCTGAAGCCGAAGGTGAAGATGATCGCCATGAACACCGCGACCGTGAGCGCGCCCGCGAAGTTGCCCACGAACACCAGGCTCCAGTTGCGCATCACGCCGGCCCAGGTGGCGCCGGGGCGCTTGTCGAGCACGGCCAGCGGCGCCAGCGTGAACACGCCGGTGAGCAGGTCGAAGCCCAGCAGGTACAGCATGATGAAGCCGACCGGGAACAGCATCGCACCCACCAGCGCATTGCCGGTGTTCACGGTGATGCTCACGGCGAAGGCCGCGGCCAGCGCGAGGATGGCGCCGGCCATGTACGAGCGGATCAGCGTGTCGCGCGTGGACATCAGCAGCTTGGATTCACCGGCGTCGACCATCTTGGTCACGAATTCGGCAGGGGCGAGGTAGGCCATTCGGGGTCCTTGGAGAGAGGCTGAAAAAATCGGAAGAGGGCGGCGTCAGGCCAGCGCGACGAGCACGCGGCCGTCTTCGACGCGCACCGCATGCGCGCGCACCGAGTGCTCGGGCGCCTCCAGGCATTCGCCGCTGCGCAGGTCGAAGTGGTTCTTGTAGAGCGGCGAGGCCACGACGATGCGCTCGCCCAGGCTGCCGACCAGCCCGCGCGAGAGCACGCTGGCGCCGGCCTTCGGGTCGACGTTGTCGATGGCGAAGAGCGAGGGCTCCTGGCCGACGCGAAAGATCGCGACATGCACGCCGTCGACCAGCGCGCACACGCCGGTGTCGGGGAGGATGTCGCCGGCGGCGCACACGGCGGTCCAGTTCAGGGTGTCGGTGGTCATGGGGTTTCCTTCGTTGTCGGTCGCTCAGGCGGCGCTGGTCTCGCGGCGTTCCTCGGGGCGTGCGGGGCGGTTCTGGCCGCGCTCCTGCACGAAGACGATGTGCTCGTCGGGCTTCTCGCTGTTCACGAAGGAGCGGAAGCGCTGGCGCGTGGCGGGGTCGTTCACCGCGGTCTTCCATTCGCACTGGTAGGTGTCGACCACGTGCTGCATCTGCGCCTCGAGCTCGGCGCCCAGGCCCAGCGTGTCCTGCAGCAGCACGCCCTTGAGGTAGTCGAGGCCGCCCTCGAGGTTCTCGCGCCAGGTGCTGGTGCGCTGCAGGCGGTCGGCCGTGCGCACGTAGAACATCAGGAAGCGGTCGATCATGCGGATGAGGTCGGCCTTGCTCAGGTCGCTCGCCAGCAGCTCGGCATGGCGCGGCTTCATGCCGCCGTTGCCGCACACATAGAGGTTCCAGCCCTTGTCGGTGGCGATGATGCCGACGTCCTTGCCCTGCGCCTCGGCGCATTCGCGGGTGCAGCCCGACACGCCGAACTTGATCTTGTGCGGCGCGCGCAGGCCCTTGTAGCGGTTCTCCAGTTCCACGGCCAGGCCGACGCTGTCGTCCACGCCGTAGCGGCACCAGGTGGAGCCCACGCAGCTCTTCACCGTGCGCAGCGACTTGCCGTAGGCATGGCCCGACTCGAAGCCGGCGGCGATGAGTTCTTCCCAGATGGCCGGCAGCTGCTCGACGCGCGCGCCGAACATGTCCACGCGCGCCCCGCCGGTGATCTTGGTGTACAGGCCGTACTTCTTCGCAACCTGGCCCACGGCGATCAGCCCCTCGGGCGTGACCTCGCCGCCGGGCATGCGCGGCACCACGGAGTAGGTGCCGTCCTTCTGGATGTTGCCCAGGAAGTAGTCGTTGCTGTCCTGCAGGCCGGCCAGGTCTTTCTTGAGCACGAACTCGTTCCAGCACGAGGCGAAGATGCTCGCGGCGGTCGGTTTGCAGATGTCGCAGCCCAGGCCCTTGCCGTGCTTGGCGAGCAGGTCGGCGAAGCTGCGGATCTCGCCCACGCGGATGAGGTGGTACAGCTCCTGGCGCGAGTAGGGGAAGTGCTCGCACAGGTGGTTGTTCACGGCCATGCCGCGCTTGGCCATTTCCATCTTCATGACCTGCGTGACCAGCGGCACGCAGCCGCCGCAGGTGGCGCCGGCCTGGGTGCAGGCCTTCATCTCGGCGGGCGTGCACACGCCCTGGCCCACGGCCTCGCAGATCTGGCCCTTGGTGACGCTGTTGCAGGAGCAGATCTGCGCGCTGTCGGGCAGGGCCTCGACGCCCAGGCCCGGCTTGGCCTTGCCGTCGCTCGACGGCAGGATCAAGAACTCGGGCTCGTCGGGCAGTGCGATGCCGTTGAGCGCCAGCTGCAGCAGCGTGCCGTACTCGCTGGCGTCGCCGACCAGCACCGCGCCCAAGAGCTGCTTGCCGTCTTCGCTGACGACGATCTTCTTGTAGACCTGCTTGCGCTCGTCGATGTACTGGTAGGCGCGCGACTTCGGCGTCTTGCCGTGCGCGTCGCCGATGCTGGCGACGTCGACGCCCATCAGCTTGAGCTTGGTGCTCAGGTCGGCGCCGGTGAAGGCGGCGTCGTCCTGGCCGGCGATGTGGCGGGCGGCCACGCGCGCCATGTCGTAGCCCGGTGCGACGAGGCCGAAGGTCTGTTCGTTCCACGCCGCGCATTCGCCGATGGCGTAGACGTTGCGATCGCTGGTGCGGCAGTGGCTGTCGATCGCCACGCCGCCGCGCGGGCCCACGGCCAGCAGGCTCTGGCGTGCGAGTTCGTCGCGCGGGCGGATGCCGGCGGAGAACACGATCATGTCGGTCTCCAGGTGCGTGCCGTCGGCGAACACCATGCGGTGCCGCGCGCTCGCGCCGTCGGTAATTTCTACCGTGTTGCGGCCGGTGTGCACGTGCAGGCCCAGCGCCTCGATGCTGCCGCGCAATGCACGGCCGCCGCCTTCGTCGACCTGCACCGCCATCAGGCGCGGTGCGAACTCGACCACGTGCGTTTCCAGGCCCATGTCGCGCAGCGCCTTGGCGCATTCCAGGCCCAGCAGGCCGCCGCCCACCACCACGCCGCTGCGCGATTTGGCGCCGCAGGCCTTCATGGCGTCGAGGTCCTCGATGGTGCGGTAGACAAAACAGTTCGGTCGGTCGCGGCCCGGCACGGCCGGCACGAAGGGGTTGGAGCCGGTGGCCAGCACCAGCTTGTCGTAGGCGATCACCTCGCCGTCGGCCGTGGTGACGGTGTTGTTGCGCCGCTCGACGGCCACGGCCCGCGCGGCCAGGCGCAGCGTGAAGCCGCTGCGCTCGAAGAAGCCGGGCTCGACCAGCGACAGGTCGTCGGCCGTCTTGCCGGAGAAGTATTCGGACAGGTGCACCCGGTCGTAGGCCGGGCGTGGCTCTTCGCACAGCACGGTGACCTG
Source organism: Variovorax sp. GW822-FHT04A09 (assembly GCF_058801005.1). NCBI lineage: Bacteria > Pseudomonadati > Pseudomonadota > Betaproteobacteria > Burkholderiales > Comamonadaceae > Variovorax > Variovorax sp. GW822-FHT04A09. The sequence goes on from NZ_JBXAMV010000006.1 coordinate 65,507, forward strand.
TGCGTCGGGAATGCCGAGCGTGTGGAGTTGCTCGAGGAACTTGTGGCCGACCATGCCGTGGCCGATGACTGCGATCTTCATTGGGGGTCCTGCACGCAACCGGCCCTGGAAGGCGCCCCCGCAGCCGCTGTCGAACAGACAGCGTCGTTGGGGCCCCCGCGACGGAACGGATGCGAAATGGGTTGGAGCAGACGAACCGGCGGCGGGCGGCCATCGGTGCGCTTGAACCCCGCCGTCGTTAGCGGAGGCATTGCGAACCCGCCGCAGAGGCCGGTGGGTCGCCACCGTGTTCAGCAATAAGCGTGCCGCGCTCAAAAGCCCGTGTGGCGGGCCTTGTCGGCCGATGGCGCACCGAAATCGGACCGGGGCCGGCACGCCGCGCACGGGCGTCGTGCGCCGGCGCTCTCCGCATTGGTGCGCCGGGGTGCAGGGGCGCAAGGGGGCGGCGGCGCCGGTGCGCGGGGCTTTTCCGTATGCTCGGGGCCTTGCAACGCAGGGCGAACGCCCCCACGAACCTCGAAGAACTTGCCATGTGCGGCTCCGAACTCCATTCCCTCCCTGAAGGTGTCCAGCGCGTCTCCCGCGTGCTGCAGGACGCCGGCCATCCCCATGCGCCCCGCATGCTCGACGACGCCTGCCGCACCGCGCAGCAGGCCGCCGACGCGCTCGGCATCTCGGTCGGTCAGATCGCCAAGAGCATCATCTTCCGGCGCAAGAGCGACGAGGCGGCGGTGCTGGTCATCACCTCGGGCGACAAGCGCGTCGACGAGAAGAAAGTCGACGCCATCGTCGGCAAGACCGGCCGCGCCGACGCCGACTTCGTGAAGGCGCGCACCGGCTTCACCATCGGCGGCGTGTCGCCGGTGGGCCATGTGACCAAGCCCGTGGTGCTCATCGACCGCGAGCTGTTCCGCTTCGAGGAGATCTGGGCCGCCGCGGGCCATCCGCACGCGGTGTTCCAGCTGCACCCGACCGATTTAGAGAAGCTCACCGGCGCGCCGGTGGCCGACGTGGTGTGAACTTCGACGAAGCGCATGCGCTTGCCGAGCGCGCAGGCACCGTGCAGCGCATGGACGGCGAGGTGCCCTCGCCGTGCTCGTCGGTGTGTCGCATGGACCGCCTGAGCGGCTTCTGCGAAGGGTGCCTGCGCACCATTCCCGAGATCGCCGGCTGGAGCAAGATGGAAGACGACAGCCGCCGCCAGGTGTGGCGCGCGATCGAACTGCGGGCCCAGGCCGGCATCTGGCGCGTGCCCGAACCCACCACAGGAGACCACGACGCATGAAGCACATCGACTTCTATCTCGATTTCATCTCGCCCTACGCGCACCTGGCGTTCGAGCACCTGCCCGAGGCGCTCGAAGGCCTGAGCGTGAGCGTGGCCTACAAGCCCGTGCTGCTGGGCGCGCTGCTCAAGCACCACGGCCAGCTCGGGCCGGCCGAGATTCCTTCGAAGCGCAGCTGGACCTACCGCCACGTGCTGTGGCTGGGCCAGGCGCACGGCATCCCCATCGAGATGCCGGCCTCGCACCCCTACAACCCGCTGCCGCACCTGCGCCTGGCCGTGGCCACGGGCGACGACGGCAGCATCAGCCGCCTGGCGGCCGAGACCCTCTTTCGCCATGTGTGGCGCGGCGGCGAAGAGGCGGGCGATGCCACGCGGCTGGCCGCGCTCACCGCGCAGCTGCAACCGAAGCGCGACGTGAACGGCGACGACAACAAGGCCCTGCTCAAGCGCAACACCGACGAGGCGGTGGCACAGGGCGTGTTCGGCGTGCCGTGCTACGTGGTCGACGGGCGCCTGTTCTGGGGCTTCGACGGCCTCGCGATGCTGCGCGCCTACCTGCAGGGCGATGCCTGGTTCGACGGTCCGCAATGGACCGGTGCCGACCAGCGCCCCTCGTTGCTGCGCAAGAGCTGAGGCTTTTTTGCTGCTTCGCAGCAAGGACTGAGGACAAACCCGCGCAGGGTCCTTGTTTCTTACAAGCTGAAACGAGCAGCGCGGGTTTCACCCTAAACCGTAAGCGCCCGTTCAGTTTCGCGAAAGCCTCGGGTCAGTCGCGCCTCCAAGAATGCCCCACGGTCCCGAATGCCGGGAACCGATGGACGCATACATACACACCAGGAGACGACGATGGCAGCCACGCTAGATTCAAGGGGAGTGCCGCATCCGGCCCCCCGGCCCATGTCCGCGGAGGAGAAGAAGGTCATCTTCGCCTCCTCGCTCGGCACCGTGTTCGAGTGGTACGACTTCTATCTGTACGGTTCGCTCGCCGCGATCATCGCGAAACAGTTCTTCAGCGGCCTGGATGCGGGCGCGGCCTTCATCTTCGCGCTGCTGGCGTTTGCCGCCGGCTTCCTGGTGCGTCCGTTCGGCGCCATCGTGTTCGGCCGCCTGGGCGACATGATCGGTCGCAAGTACACCTTCCTGGTGACGATCCTGATCATGGGCCTGTCGACGTTCATCGTCGGCCTCTTGCCCAGCTACGCGACCATCGGCGTCGCGGCGCCGGTGATCCTGATCGCGCTGCGCATGCTGCAGGGCCTGGCGCTCGGCGGCGAGTACGGCGGTGCTGCCACCTATGTGGCCGAGCACTCGCCGCACGGCAAGCGCGGTGCCTACACCTCGTGGATCCAGACCACGGCCACGCTCGGCCTGTTCCTGAGCCTGATCGTGATCCTGGGCGTGCGCACCTGGCTCGGTGAGCAGGCGTTCGGCGAGTGGGGCTGGCGCATTCCGTTCCTGGTCTCCATCCTGCTGCTGGCCATCTCGGTGTGGATCCGCCTGACGCTGTCGGAGTCGCCGGCCTTCCAGAAGATGAAGGCCGAGGGCAAGACCTCGAAGGCACCGCTGGCCGAATCCTTCGGCCAGTGGAAGAACCTGAAGATCGTGATCCTGGCGCTGATCGGCCTCACGGCCGGCCAGGCCGTGGTCTGGTACTCGGGCCAGTTCTACGCGCTGTTCTTCCTGACACAGCAGCTCAAGGTCGATGCGACCACCGCCAACCTGATGATCGCCGCCGCGCTGCTGCTCGGCACGCCCTTCTTCGTGGTGTTCGGCACGCTGTCCGACAAGATCGGCCGCAAGCCGATCATCATGGCCGGCTGCCTGCTGGCCGTGGTCACCTACTTCCCGGTCTTCAAGATGCTGACCGAAGCCGCCAACCCCGACCTGGCCCGCGCACAAGCCACGGCCGGCGTCACCGTGACGGCCGACCCGAAGACCTGCTCGTTCCAGGGCAACCCGGTGGCCCGCGAGATCGACTTCAAGAGCTCGTGCGACATCGCCAAGCGCTACCTGGTGCAGAACTCGGTGAGCTACGAGAACGTGGCCGGCGCGCCCGGCTCCGCGGCCGTCGTGAAGATCGGCGACAAGACCGTCGAGGCGCCCACCGGCGTGGTCGCGAACTCCAAGTTCGACGAGACCAGCGTCAAGGCCATCGCCGCCTTCAAGAAGGGCGTGGCCGAAGACCTGAAGGTCGCCGGTTACCCGTCCAAGGCCGATCCCGCCAAGATCAACAAGGTGCTGACCATCGTGCTGCTGTTCTGGCTGGTGCTGCTGGTGACCATGGTCTACGGCCCGATCGCCGCGATGCTGGTCGAGATGTTCCCCACGCGCATCCGCTACACCTCGATGAGCCTGCCGTACCACATCGGCAACGGCTGGTTCGGCGGCCTGCTGCCGACCACCGCCTTCGCCATCGTGGCCTCGACCGGCAACATGTACAACGGCCTGTGGTACCCGATCATCATCGCGGGCATCACGCTGGTGATCGGCACGCTGTTCATCCGCGAGACCAAGGACGTGGACATCTACGCCAACGACTGATCGGCGGCATCTGGAGGGGGCCGCGCGGCGGCTGCCCTCCGTTCAACAAAGAGGCTTCATGCCCCGCGGCATGAGGCCTTTTTCTTGAACCCTCTTCATCCCCCGTTTCATCTTCTCAGGAGACAGTACCCATGTGGAAAATCGTTGTCGGCTTCGTCATCTTCGCCGCCATTGCCCTGTATGTGATTTCGATGGGCGGCGACAAGATCGACATGTCCGGCGAGAAGCACGGCGGCGACACGACGCACGCCCCCGCACCGGCGGCCACGCCGGCGCCTGGCGCGTCGGCACCGGCTGCCGCGGCCTCCGCCGCGAAGTAACGCAACGGGGCGCGCGTCAGCGCTTGAAGCGGCCTTCGCTGATGATCGCGAGGTCCGCGAAGTCGATGCCGCTGTGGTCCTGCGGCGAGTAGCTCACCTCGAGCCCGCCGCCCAGGTCGTAGCCCTTGAGGCTTTCGAGCGCCGCGAGCACCTTGGCGCGCGTGGGCTTGGGGCCCGCGCGGCGCAATGCCTCCACCAGCACCTTGGCCGAGGCGAAGCCCTCGAGCGCGGCCGGCGACAGCTCGCCCTGGCCCTTGGCGCGGGCGAGCGTCAGCGCCTCCTTCACCATCGGCTGGCCCATCGAGCGTTCGCTGGGGAACACCTGCGTCACGATCACGCCGCGGCTGGCGTCGCCCAGCTGCTTGATGAAGCCCGACGAGGCGTTGTTCGACAGCGTGACCACCTGCGCCGCCGAGCCCGCGGCGCGCAGCGCCTTGATGCCGTCGACCACCGCCACGCCCGAGCCGATCCACACCACCGCCTGCGCGTCGGCCTTCATGATGGCGGGCACGATGGTCTTGTAGTCGGGCTTCTCGCGGTCGGCCGGCACGGTCGCGATCGGCTGGGCCTTGCCCTTGGTGAAGCCGTTCATCGCGCCCTGCAGCGCGTCGGCGCCGAACGAGTCGGTCACGTGGACCACGGCGATGCGCGTCAGGCCGATGGTCAGCAGGTGCTGCACCGCCTTTTCGGCCTCGCGCTGGTAGGTGGCGCGCACGTTGAACACGTGCTTTTGCAGTGGTTTGTGCAGCACCATCGCGCCGGTCGAGGGGCCGATGAGCGCCACCTCGTTCTTGTCCAGGTAGGGGATGATGGCCTGCGAGTGCGGCGTGCCGCGGCTCATGAAGAGCGCCAGCACCTTCTTGTCCTCGATCAGCACGCGCGCGTTATCGCCCGCGCGCTTGACGTCGAAGGCGTCGTCCATGCGGATGACCTCGATCTTCTCGCCGTGGATGCCGCCCTGGGCATTGGCCGCGTCGATCACCAGCTGCGCGCCGCCGATGGTCTCGTTCACGCTGGCGGCCACCGAGCCGGTCATGCCCGCGGTCTGGCCGATCACGATCTGGGCCGAAGCGCCCATTGCGCACAGCGCCAGCAGGGCCGCCACGCCGAGCGCGTGCCGTGAACCTGCCACTTTCTTCTTCGTCATGAAAGCCTTTCGGAGCCTTCGGGAGACTCGCTGAACAATTGTGAAAACAAATGTCGCATTTGTTTCATAAAGTGTCTTTGGACGCATCCAGACAAACCCCTGCGCGGGCGCCGCCCATGCGCCGGCGTGGGCCGAAGCGTCACGAAGCACTCCCTAGAATGTTTGCCCCACCCCCCAAGGCACTCATGACACAGGGCTCCATCCGGATTCGCGGCGCGCGCCAGCACAACCTCCAGAACCTCGACCTCGACATCCGCACCGGCGAGATGACCGTGGTCACCGGGCCCAGCGGCTCGGGCAAGTCGAGCCTCGTGTTCGACACCCTCTACGCCGAAGGCCAGCGCCGCTACGTGGAGACCTTTTCCGCCTACGCGCGCCAGTTCCTGGACCGCATGGACAAGCCGGCCGTCGACAAGGTGGAGGGCGTGCCGCCCGCCATCGCCATCGACCAGACCAACCCGGTGCGCTCCTCGCGCTCCACGGTCGGCACGATGACCGAGCTGAACGACCACCTGAAGCTGCTCTACGCGCGCGCGGCCCAGCTGTTCGACCGCGAGACCGCGCTGCCGGTGCGCCACGACTCGCCCGACAGCATCTATGCGCAGATCGCCGAGCGCGCGGCCGCCGCGGGCGACCCGCGCATCGTCATCACCTTCCCGGTCGAGCTGCCGGCCGGCACCACGGCGGACGAAGTGACGCAGTGGCTGTCCGCCAGCGGCTTCACGCGCGTGCAGGCCGAGCGCGAGGTGGCCACGCCCACCGGCCCGCGCAAGGTGCTCGATGTGGTGGCCGACCGCTTCCGCATCTCGAGCGCGGAGCGCGCGCGCGTGGTCGAGGCGATCGAGGTGGCGCTCAAGCGCGGCAGCGGGCGCGTCACCGTGCATGCGACCGGCGCGGAAGAGAACGCACCCACCGACGTGTGGAAGTTCTCGACCGGGCTGCACTGCCCTGAAAGCGACATCCGCTACACCGACCCCATCCCGTCGATGTTCTCGTTCAACTCGGCGGTGGGCGCCTGCGACACCTGCCGCGGCTTCGGCCGCGTGATCGGCGTCGACCTGGGGCTCGTGATCCCGAACGACAAGCTCACGCTGCGCGCCGGCGCCATCAAGACCATCCAGACGCCCGCGTGGAAAGAGGCGCAGGACGACCTCATGCGCCACGCCGAGGCCGCCGGCATTCCGCGCGACACGCCGTGGAACAAGCTCACCGAGGAGCAGAAGCACTGGGTGATCGAAGGCACGCCCAACTACAAGGACGGCAACTGGAACAAGCAGTGGTACGGCGTGCGCCGCTTCTTCGGCTACCTGGAGAGCAAGGCCTACAAGATGCACATCCGCGTGCTCTTGTCGAAGTACCGCAGCTACACGCCGTGCCCCGTGTGCAGCGGCGCGCGCCTGAAGCTCGATCCGCTGCTGTGGCGCATCGGCAGCAAGGACGACGCCGACGCGGTGCTGCCGCCTGAAAAGCGCTTCCTGCCCACCGGCGCGAAGTGGAGCCGCGCGCAGCTCGAGGCGCTGCCCGGCCTGTGCCTGCACGACCTGATGCTGCTGCCCATCGAGCGGCTGCGCAAGTTCTTCGACCGCGTGGAGCACCACGGCAACGGCAGCCCTGCCAGCGAAGGCGAGGCGCAGGCGCTGAAGCTGCTGTTCGAGGAAATCACCACGCGCCTGCGCTACCTGCACGACGTGGGCATCGGCTACCTCACGCTCGACCGCCAGAGCCGCACGCTCAGCGGCGGCGAGGTGCAGCGCATCAACCTCACCACGGCGCTGGGCACCTCGCTGGTGAACACGCTGTTCGTGCTCGACGAGCCCAGCATCGGCCTGCACCCGCGCGACATGAACCGCATCACCGAGGCCATGCTGCGCCTGCGCGATGCGGGCAACACGCTGGTGGTGGTGGAGCACGACCCGGCCGTGATGCTCGCGGCCGACCGCGTGATCGACATGGGCCCCGGCCCCGGCGCGCGCGGCGGGCAGATCGTGTTCGACGGCGGCACCGACCAGCTGCGCGACGCCGACACGCTCACCGGCCAGTACCTGGGCGGACGCAAGAAGATCGGCATGGGCTTCAAGCGGCTCGTGAGCGAGAACACGCACCGGCTCATCCTCGAAGGCGTGCGCGAGCACAACCTGAAGAACATCACGGTCGACTTTCCGCTCGCGCGCCTCGTGTGCGTGACCGGCGTGAGCGGCTCGGGCAAGTCCACGCTCATCCAGGACGTGCTGGCACCCGCGCTCATGCGCCACTTCGGCAAGGCCACCGAGACGCCGGGCGCGCACGACCGCATGCTCGGCGCCGACCACCTGGGCGACGTGGTGTTCGTCGACCAGTCGCCCATCGGCAAGACCGCGCGCTCCAACCCCGCGAGCTACGTGGGCGCGTGGGACGCCATCCGCGAAATCTTCGCCACCGCGGCGCTGTCGCGCCAGCGCGGCTACACCGCGAGCAAGTTCAGCTTCAACTCCGGCGACGGGCGCTGCCCCACCTGCGGCGGCTCGGGCTTCGAGCACGTCGAGATGCAGTTCCTGTCGGACGTGTACCTGCGCTGCCCTGATTGCGACGGCAAGCGCTACCGGCCCGAGATTCTCGAAGTGAAGATCGAGCGCAAGGGCCGCGGCTACAACGTGGCCGACATCCTGGAGCTCACCGTGGCCGAGGCTGCGGCGCTGTTCGATACCGACCGCGACGTGCTGCGCGTGCTGCAGCCCATCGTCGACGTGGGCCTGGACTACGTGAAGCTCGGCCAGCCCGTGCCCACGCTGTCGGGCGGCGAGGCGCAGCGCCTGAAGCTGGCGGGCTTCCTGGCCGAGGCGGCCAAGAGCGCGACCGCGAGCCGCCAGATGGTGGCGCGCAAGGGCACGCTGTTCCTGTTCGACGAGCCGACCACCGGCCTGCACTTCGACGACATCGCGCGTCTGATGCGCGCGCTGCGCAAGCTGCTCGACGCGGGCCATTCGCTCATCGTCATCGAGCACAACCTGGACGTGATCCGCGCCAGCGACTGGCTCATCGACCTCGGCCCCGAAGGCGGTGACGCCGGCGGCCAGGTGGTGGCCGAGGGCACGCCCGAGCAGCTGCGCGAGAACCGCGCCTCGCTCACTGGCGCGGCGCTGGCCGACTACGAACTCGCCGTCGGTCCGGGCGCCTACAAGGTGGCCGAGCGCGCCGCGCGGCGCTACATCGCCAACGCGAAGACGGCGCCCGGCGGCAACGCCATCGAGATCGTCAACGCGCGCGAGCACAACCTGAAGAACCTCAGCGTGGACATTCCGCGCGGCAAGTTCAGCGTGGTGACGGGCGTGAGCGGCTCGGGCAAGTCGACGCTGGCGTTCGACATCCTTTTCAACGAAGGCCAGCGCCGGTATCTCGAATCGCTCAACGCCTATGCGCGCAGCATCGTGCAGCCGGCGGGCCGGCCCGAGGTGGACGCGGTGTACGGCATTCCGCCCACGGTGGCCATCGAGCAGCGCCTGTCGCGCGGCGGCCGCAAGAGCACGGTGGGCACCACCACCGAGGTGTGGCACTTCCTGCGCCTGCTGTACGTGAAGCTGGGCATCCAGCATTGCGTGCACGACGGCGCGGCCGTGCAGCCCCAGACGCCCGACAGCATCGCCGCGCAGCTCATGCGCAACTTCAAGGGCCAGCACATCGGCCTGCTCGCGCCGCTGGTGAGCAACCGCAAGGGCGTGTACACCGAGCTGGCCGACTGGGCGCGTCCGCGCGGCTTCACGCATCTGCGCGTGGACGGCGACTTTTTGCCGACCACGGGCTTTCCGCGCATCGACCGCTTCAAGGAACACAGCATCGAACTGCCCGTGGCCAGCCTCGACGTGCTGCCCTCGCAGGAGAACGAGCTGCGCGCGGCGCTCACCAAGGCGCTCGAGCACGGCAAGGGCGTGGTGCACGTGCTGAGCGAACTCGACGGCCTGCGCGCCGCCATGATGGCCGGCGTGTCCGCCGTGGGCATTGGCCGCGTGCAGGTGTTCTCCACGCTGCGCGCCTGCCCGGTGTGCAGCACCAGTTATGCCGAGCTCGATCCGCGCCTGTTCAGCTACAACAGCAAGCACGGCTGGTGCCCCGACTGCGTGGGCACGGGCGTGAAGCTCAGCAAGGACCAGCGCAAGGTCTTCGACGATTCGATCCGCGACGACGACAGCAAGGGCCGCGAGCAGACCTTCGCCGAGCCCGAGGTCGAAGACCTGGCCGACGTGGCCTGCCCGACCTGCGAAGGCACGCGCCTGAACGCCACCGCGCGCGCCGTGGGCTTCGGCACCGCGGCCGACGGCTCGGGCGGCATCGGCATCACGCAGCTGGCGCGCATGAGCGTGACCGAGGTGCGCCAGTGGTTCGAAGGGCTGGTGCTCAACGGCCGCGAAGCCGAGATCGCACGCGACCTCGTGCCCGAGATCAAGAGCCGCCTCGAATTCCTCGAGGAGGTGGGCCTGGGCTACCTCACGCTCGACCGTGGCGCGCCCACGCTCTCGGGCGGCGAGGCGCAGCGCATCCGCCTGGCGGCGCAGCTGGGCAGCAACCTGCAGGGCGTGTGCTACGTGCTCGACGAGCCGACCATCGGCCTGCACGCGCGCGACAACCAGATCCTGCTGAACGCACTGCACAAGCTCGGCGAGAAGGGCAACACGCTGGTGGTGGTGGAGCACGACGAAGACACCATCCGCCGCGCCGACCACATCATCGACATCGGCCCCAGCGCCGGCAAGCGCGGCGGCCGCCTCGTGGCCGAGGGCACGGTGGCCGACATCCAGAAGGCCGGCGATTCGCAGACCGGCCGCTACCTGCGCGACGCCATCAAGCATCCGCTGCAGGCGCGCCGCCTCATTCCCTCGCCCGACCCGAAGGCCGAGGACAGCGGCAACTGGCTGACCGTGCACGGCGCCGACCTGCACAACCTGCAGGACGTGACCGCCACGCTGCCGCTGCACCGCCTCGTGGTGGTCACCGGCGTGAGCGGTTCGGGCAAGTCGACGCTCGCGCGCGACGTGCTGCTGGCCAGCGTGCAGGGCATCGTGGTGCAGCGCATGACCAAGGCCGGCCGCGACGCCGATGCCGCGGGCAAGCGCCCGGCCTGGGTCGGCTGCCGCGGCGTCGACGGCTACGAGGTCATCGACCGCGTGCTCGAGGTCGACCAGACGCCCATCGGCAAGACGCCGCGCAGCTGCCCCGCCACCTACATCGGTTTCTGGGACACCATCCGCAAGCTCTTCGCCGACACTCTCGAGGCCAAGGCGCGCGGCTACGGCCCGGCGCGCTTCAGCTTCAACACCGGCGAAGGCCGCTGCCCGGGCTGCGAAGGCGCGGGCGTGCGCACCATCGAGATGAGCTTCCTGCCCGACGTGAAGGTGCCGTGCGAGGTCTGCCACGGCGCGCGTTTCAACCCCGAGACGCTGGCCGTGAGCTGGCGCGGCAAAAGCATCGGCGACGTGCTGAAGATGGAGGTCGACGAGGCGGTGGAGTTCTTTGCCAGCATGCCCAACATCGCGCATCCGCTGCAGCTGCTGAAGGACGTGGGCCTGGGCTACCTCACGCTGGGGCAGCCGTCGCCCACGCTGTCGGGCGGCGAGGCGCAGCGCATCAAGCTGGTGACCGAACTCAGCAAGGTGCGCGACGACATCACCCGCCGCGGCCAGAAGGCGCCGCACACGCTGTACGTGCTCGACGAGCCGACCGTGGGCCTGCACATGGCCGACGTCGAGAAGCTGATCCACGTGCTGCACCGGCTGGTGAACGGCGGCCACAGCGTGGTGGTGATCGAGCACGACCTCGACCTGATCGCCGAAGCCGACTGGATTCTCGACCTCGGACCCGAAGGCGGCAACGCCGGCGGACGCATCGTGGCGGCGGCGCCGCCGGAGGAGGTGGTGCGATTGGGTACGCACACTGGCGTAGCTCTTAAGGCCGTGTTGGCACGTTGACGCGCACAGGCGCACAATGGCTTGAACCCTTGGCGCAGGCGCATCCTGAATCAGCCATGGTGGAGACCGTGTGAACGGATGAAGCGCCGTGCCGGGGGCTACGCAAGGAGCCGCGCCATGACCCGCTTCATCGATGTTCACAGCCTGGTTCGCCTGGTGGATGAGACCGGCGTCCCGGAATTCCTCGTCACGCTGGCCGACGCGCTGCGCGACGACTTCCTGCGATGGCGCGAGTTCGACAAGAAGGCGCGCGTGGCCAGCCATTCGCACCTGGGCGTGATCGAGCTCATGCCCGTGGCCGACGACGGCGCCTATGCCTTCAAGTACGTCAACGGCCACCCGCACAACACGCAGGTCGGCCTGCCCACGGTCATGGCCTTCGGCGTGCTGGCCGAGGTCGACACGGGCTACCCCGTGCTGCTGTCCGAACTCACGCTCACCACCGCGCTGCGCACGGCCGCCACCTCGGCCATGGCCGCCAAGGCGCTGGCGCGGCCCGATGCGCGCAGCCTGGCGCTGATCGGCAACGGCTCGCAGAGCGAGTTCCAGGCGCTGGCCTTCCATGCGCTGCTGGGCATCGAGCAGGTGCGCGTGTTCGACATCGACCCGCGCGCCACCGACAAGCTGGTGCGCCACCTCGCGGCCTGCACGCCGATGGAGATCGTGCGCGCCGACTCCACCGCCGAGGCGGTGCGCGGCGCCGACATCGTGACCACCATCACCGCCTACCAGGGCCACGCGACCGTGCTCACGCCCGAGATGATCGAGCCCGGCATGCACATCAACGCCGTGGGCGGCGATTCACCCGGCAAGACCGAACTGCACCCCGACGTGCTGCGCGGCGCGCGCGTGTTCGTCGAGTACGAGCCGCAGACGCGCATCGAGGGCGAGATCCAGCAGCTGGCGCCCGACTTCCCGGTGCACGAGCTGTGGCGCGTGCTGCTGGGCGAAGTGCCGGGCCGCGAGCGGCCGGAGCAGGTGACGGTGTTCGACTCGGTCGGCTTCGCGCTGGAGGACTACACGGCGCTGCGCTGCATCCAGCAGCTGGCGCTGGAGCGCGGGGTGGGCCGGCAGATCGCGCTGGTGCCCGAGCTCGACGACCCGAAGGACCTGTTCGGCCTCACCGCCTCGGGGCGGCGCCGGGCGGTGCTGCGGCGTGCGGCATGATGGCAGGCCCTGTCGCCACGCCCTTCGCCGCTTCATGCTCACCATCTACAACGACCAGCACGCACTGCACCAAGGCCAAGTCGAAATGTTCCGGGGCGAGCTGGTGCCCTGCTTCGAGGTGCCCGCCCGCGTCGACCATGTGAGGCACGAGCTCGAGCGGCGCGGCCTTGGCCCGCTGCAGGCGCCCGACGCGTTTGACGAGGCGCTGCTGGCGAAGGTGCACGCACCGCGCTACCTCGACTTCATCGCGCATGCCTGGGACGAGTGGGTGGCGCTCGATGCCGCCAACGCCACGCGCGACGCGCTGCCCTCGTACTGGCCCACACGCGGCATGCGCACCGACGTGCTGCCGAAGAGCTTTCCCGCGCGCCTGGGCCTCTTTTCGTTCGATGCCGGCACGCCGCTGACGGCCGGCAGCTGGGCCGCCGCGCGCCATGGCGCGGCCTGTGCGTGGACGGCGACGCAGCGCGTCCTCGGCGGCGAGCGCAGTGCCTTCGCGCTCACGCGTCCGCCGGGCCACCATGCGGGCGCCGACTTCTTCGGCGGCTACTGCTTCGTCAACAACGCCGCCGTCGCCGCGCAGGCGCTGCGCGATGCGGGCGTCGAATGCGTGGCCGTGCTCGATGTCGACTACCACCACGGCAACGGCACCCAGGCCATCTTCTACGAGCGCAGCGACGTGCATTTCGCCAGCCTGCACGGCGACCCGCTGACCGACTACCCCTACTACCTGGGCCACGCCGACGAGCGCGGCGCGGGCAAAGGCGAAGGCTTCAACCACAACCTGCCGCTGCCGCGCGGCACCGGCTTCACGGCCTGGCGCGCGGCGCTGCGCACAGCGCTCGACGGCATCGCGAAGGTCAAGGCCGGCGCGCTCGTGGTCTCGCTCGGTGTCGACACCTTCGAGGGCGACCCGATCTCGGGCTTCAAGCTGAAGAGCGACGACTACCTGCGCATGGGCGAAGACCTCGCGCGCGCTGGCTTGCCGACGGTGTTCGTGTTCGAGGGCGGCTATGCGGTGGCCGAGGTGGGTGTGAACGCGGTCAACGTTCTCGAAGGCTTCGCGCAAGCCGCGGGCTGAGGGGGCGAGTAGCCCTGGCGACAGCAGTCGGGTGAGCCCCGATTGCTGCACCGGGCGGGGCAGGGCCCAATGCGCGGCTCGATCCACGCTTCAGGAGCCTTCCGTCATGTTTCGCCGTTCCCTTCTCCGTGCCGCCACGCTGGCCGCCTGCGGCCTCGCCGCGCCGCTGGCGGTGCTTGCACAGGCCTTTCCCGCGAAGCCCATCAAGCTCGTGATCGCCTTTCCCGCGGGCGGCCCGACCGACATCACCATGCGCCAGCTGGCCGACAACGCCAGCAAGATCCTGGGCCAGCCCGTGATCATCGACAACAAGCCCGGCGCCGGCGGCACGCTGCCCGCGCAGGCGCTGCAGACCGCGCAGCCCGACGGCTACACCGTCGCGCAGATTCCGCTGGGTGTGTTCCGCCTGGGCTACACCACCAAGATCAACTGGGACCCGCTCAAGGACATCAGCTACGTGCTGAACGTCACCGGCTATGCCTTCGGCATCGTCGTGCCGGCCGACAGCCCCTTCAAGACCTGGGCCGACTTCGTCGCCTACGCCAAGGCCAACCCCGGCAAGCTCACCTACGGCTCGACCGGCAACCTGACCAGCCCGCACCTCACGACCGAGATCGTGGCGCAGAAGGCCGGCATCCAGCTGCAGCACGTGCCCTACAAGGGCAGCGCCGACCTGATGCTGGCCGTGGTCAGCGGCCAGCTCATGGCGGCGGCCGACAGCACCGGCTTCGCGCCGCAGGTCGAGGCCGGCAAGCTGCGCGTGCTCAACACCTGGGGCGAGAAGCGCCTGGCCAAGTTCCCCGACGCGCCCACGCTGAAGGAGCTGGGCTACGACGTGGTGCAGAACTCGCCCTTCGGCATCGGCGCGCCCAAGGGCACCCCGCCCGAGGTCGTGAAGAAGCTGCACGACGCCTTCAAGCAGGCGATGGAAGAACCGAGCTACGTGGCCTCGCTCGGCCGCTACGACATGCTGCCCAACTACATGAGCTCGGCCACGTACACCAAGTTCGCGCAGGACACGGTGGTGCGCGAGAAGGTGATCATCGACAAGCTGGGGTTGGCGAAGGAGAAGTAAGCGCCACCGAAAAAGGGGGAGGCGTGCGCTGCGCCTACCCCGATCTGCGACCGCTGTCCTGAACTCACCCCCTATACCCCTCCGCAATCTAGGCGTTAACCCTATGTAATCCCTTTGTCTTCCAGTGAAGGAAAACTCGGACCCAGTCTCGCGGCAACAAGGCCCGGACGTCCCAAAGTCGCGCCCGGTCTCGGCGCAGCGGCATCCCCCTCCTGGAGTGACACCAATGAAAAAATCCCTGCTTGTTCTGGCTGCCATCGCAGCCTGCGGCGCCGCGTCGGCGCAATCGACCGTGACCCTGTTCGGCGTGGTCGATGCCGCCTACCGCAACGTAGCGAACAAGAGCGTTTCGACCACCCCCTTCGGCCCCGCCTACAGCGTGAAGGCCAGCCGCACCGAGCTGGCGAATTCGGGCCTGAGCTCGAGCCGCCTCGGTTTCCGCGGCGTGGAAGACCTGGGCGGCGGCCTGTCGGCCAGCTTCTGGCTCGAAGCCCCGATCACGAATGACGACGGCGCCACCGGCGTCTCGAACTTCACCCGCCGCTCGACCGTGAGCCTGGCAGGCAGCTTCGGCGAACTGCGCCTGGGCCGCGACAAGACCGCGACGGTGATGAACGAAGAACAGTTCGACCCGTTCGGCGACACCGGCATCGGCGGCTCGCTGATCATCGACGCCAACGAAGCCAGCGTGCCGGGCAGCGGCTACGGCAGCAACGGCACCTACAAGCGCGCCAGCAACATGGTGCAGTACTTCCTGCCGCGCCTGGGCGGCTTCTACGGCAACGTGGCCTACGGCCTGGCCGAGCAGACGCGCCTGTCGCCCGACACCGCCGCCAGCACCAACACCGGCCGCCACATCGGCGGTCGCCTGGGCTACACGACGGGCCCGTTCGACATCGCCGCCAGCTACGCGCAGAACGACACCAGCTTCACGACCGGCAGCGGCGCCGCCGCCGTGGCACGCCCGGGCAAGGTCAAGACCTTCAACCTCGGCGCGACCTACGATTTCGGCGTGGCCAAGCTGTTCGGCGAAATCTCGCGTTCGAAGGACGAGCGCAACGCGCTGAACATCTTCACGCCCGGCCAGGACGTGGACCTCACCGGCTACCTGCTGGGCGTGACCGTGCCGGTCGGCCCGGGCGTGATCCGCGCGTCGTACTCGCAGGTCAAGTACGACTTCAACCGCGTGCCCGTGTTCGGCGTGAACAACGCCGATCCGAAGGCCAGCAAGCTCGCGCTGGGCTACGTGCACAACCTGTCCAAGCGCACCGCGCTGTACGGCACGGTCGCGCGCGTCAGCAACAAGAACGGCGCGGCGCTCACGGTGGGTGCAGGCCCGTCGTACGCCACCACGTTCAACCGCACCGCGCTGCAGGCCAAGAGCTCGATGGGCTACGAGTTCGGCATCCGCCACACGTTCTGATGTCCTGAAGGGTCGCGCATCGCGCGACCCTCACCCCTGCAAGTTTCTCCAAGGGTCGTTCAACCGGTCCATTCGGCCCGCCCTGCGCGGGCCTTTTTTTCGTGCGCGACGCCCGCGCGGCGCGCGGCTCAGCGCGCCGACAGCACCGCCTGCGCGGCCTGCGCGAACCCCGCGCCGCGCTCGCCCTGCGTCACATAGCGCGGCAGGTGCTCCAGCTGCGGCACGAAGCGCGCCACGTTCGCCACGCCGATGCTGTGCGCGAAGCTGCGGAACATCAGCTGGTCGTTGGTGGAATCGCCCACGTAGGCCCAGCGCTCCATCTCGTCGTCGAGCGTGCGGCCCCAGAGCTCGCGCACGATCCAGCGCGCGCCCTCGAGCTTGTCGTTGTCGCCGTACCAGCCGTTGATGTGGATGCTGCTCACGGTGGCGTGCATGCCTTCGCCGCGCATCAGCGCGACGACGCGCGCGATGGTGTCGTCGCTCAGCGTCACGAACTCGCTGTGGTCGATGGCGATGTCGGTCTCGCGCCCCGGCGAATCGGTGGCACGGCCGGCGCCCGGAATCTCGCGCTCGATGCGCGCCAGCACGGCCTGCATGCGCGCGAAGTTGGCGGCGCGCGTGGCGGCGTCCTGCTGGTAGCGCTTTTCGACACCGCCACCGGCCGCAGGGCGCAGCGCCACCGCGCCGTTCTCGGCCACGATGGCATCGACCGGCCAGCTGTTCACGAAGGGCAGGCTCCAGCCCACGGGCCGGCCGGTGATCGCGACCACGGCGAGGCCCGCGGCCTTCAGGTCGGACAGCGCCTTCAGCGCATCGGGCGTGATCGCGCCGTCGGTGGTGAGCGTGTCGTCGATGTCGGTGAACACGCCGACCAGCGCCGCGCGCGCGTCGGCGGGCCAGCGCGTGAGCGGCAGCAGGTGGTGGGGCGAGGCGGGCAGGGGAGGCGAAGACATGGACAGGATTCTCGAAAGGGCCCGTGATCGTACCGGCGCTTTCGTGTAGCATCCCGCCCCCGCCGCGCTTTCAGGCCGGCGCGGCACCGTCCACCATGCCTCACATCCTCGTCGACAACCTGCGCAAGACCTACCGCGTGTCCGAGCGCGACCCCGGTCTGCGCGGTGCGCTGCGCGGCCTGCTGCAGCGCCGCCACCGCACGGTGGAGGCGCTGTCGGGCGTGTCGTTCGCGCTGGAGCGCGGCGAGCTGCTGGGCTTCATCGGGCCGAACGGCGCGGGCAAGTCGACCACCATCAAGATCCTCTCGGGCATCCTGCGGCCCGACGGCGGGCGCGTGGAAGTCGACGGCCGCGACCCCTTTGCCGACCGCGAGCGGCACGTGGCGCGCATCGGCGTGGTCTTCGGCCAGCGCACGCAGCTGTGGTGGGACCTGCCCGTGGGCGACGGCTTCGACCTGCTGCGCGACATCTACCGCGTCGATCCGCAACGCTACCGCCGCACGCGCGACGAGCTGGTCGCGCTGCTGCACCTGGAGCGCGTGCTCGACCAGCCGGTGCGCCAGCTGTCGCTGGGCCAGCGCATGCGCGCCGAGATTGCAGCGGCGCTGCTGCACGAGCCCGACATCCTGTTCCTCGACGAGCCGACCATCGGCCTCGACGCGCCTTCGAAGCTCGCCGTGCGCGACTTCGTGCGCCGCGCCAACCGCGAGCGCGGCACCACCGTGCTGCTGACCACGCACGACATGCACGACATCGAGGCCCTGGCCCAGCGCGTGATCGTCATCGGCCACGGCCGCGTGCTGGCCGACAGCCCGGTCGAGGCACTGCGCGCGCAGGTGATGGCCGAGCGCCGGCTGGTGGTCGACTTTGCACAAGATGCCACGCTGCCCGCGCAGGTCGACGGCGCCACCGTGCATTCGCGCGACGGCCAGACGCTGGTGCTCGACTTCGACCCCAAGCAGACCCCCGCGCCCGCGCTCATCGCCCGCATCGCCGGCGCGCACGCCGTGGAAGACATTCGCCTCGAAGGCCTCGCGATCGAAGCCGTGATCGCGCGCTTCTACGCCATGCACGGAGCGGCCGAGGCGTGAGGCCGGCCATGGGCCCGCGCGACCTCGCCCGGCCGTATGTCGCGGCGTTCGTCTCGCGCTTCCTGCAGATGCTGCAGTACCGCACCGCGGCGCTCGCGGGCTTTGCCACGCAGTGCTGGTGGGGCGGCATCAAGGTGATGGTGTTCGCCGCGTTCTACAGCGGCAGCGCCATCGCGGGCGCGGCCTCGTCGATGTCGCTGGCCCAGGCCATCACCTACACCTGGCTCGCGCAGGGCCTGCTGGTGCTGATGCCCTGGCTCGGCGACCCCGAAGTGGCGCAGGCCGCGCGCACCGGCGCGGTCGCCTACGACCGGCTGCGCCCGGTGGACGCCTACGCGCTGTGGTTCGCGCGCACCGCAGGCTGGATCGCGGCGCGCCTGCTGCCGCGCGTGGCACTGATGGCGGCCTTCGCCGCGGTCGCATTGCCGCTGGTGGGGCTGGGCGACTGGGCCTGGCAATTGCCCGCGAACGCGGTGGCCGGCGCGGCGTTCCTGCTGTCGGTGGTGCTGGGCCTGTTGCTCTCGACCGCGATGGTGATGCTGCTCAACGTGGCGACCACGGCGGCGCTCAACGAGCGCGGCATCCAGGCGGTGGCGACGCCCGTGGTCATCGTGTTCTCGGGCAACCTGCTGCCGCTGGTGCTGCTGCCCGACGCCTGGCAGACCGCGCTGCTGGTGCAGCCGCTGGCGGGGCTGTTCGATATTCCGGCGCGGCTGTACTTCGGGCACCTGAGCGGCTGGCATGCGCTGGCCGCGCTGGGGCTGCAGTGCTTCTGGATCGTCGCGCTGGTCGCGTTCGGGCGGATGGCGATGGGGCGCACGATGCGCAGTCTGCAGGTGCAAGGTGGCTAGGGTGATGGGCGCGCGCAGGGAGCCACTCCCGCCCTCGGAGGCAGCGCTGTCGTATGGTGGCGGGTGCGACAACCCCGCCCCTGCCATGTGCCCCGTCATTCCCGTCGAAGCCGATACGCCGACGCCCCCCGCTGCACGGACCGTGACCTGCGCGATCGACCAGATCGCCGTGGCCGATCTGCCGCGCAGCGCGAGTTCCCCGCTCTTCGAACGCCTTCGCCGCTCCGTGCGCGGGGTGACCCTTCGCACGCCGCCTTCGAACGAGGCCGCGCGCTGGCACACGCACACGATCGGCGGCGTCGCGCGGCGCCTTGCGCAGCCCCTCACGTTCACGCCGTACGCCTCCGTGAAGCCTTGTTCGGCTCGTTGCGGCTTCTGCTCGGAAAACCTGCGCAAGACCGACGGCGGAACCTCGGCGTCCCGGCTGCGTCCGGCGCCCGACTACTTCGACGGCCTGTTCCGCGCGCTGCGGGCCCTGCGCGACGTGCCGCTGTCGTGGTCGCTCTCGGGCCTGGAAACGAGCGACGACGCCGACTGGATGCTCCGGCTGCTGCACACGCTGGCCGCGGGCGAAAGCGAAGGCCCGGTGGTCGAAGACCGTGTGCTCTATACCAACGGCGCAGGCTTTGCCGGACCGCAGGGCGAGGTGCTGCGGCGCGCGCTGCAAGGCTTCGGAATGAGCTGGCTGGAGCTGTCCCGCCACCACCAC
Organism: Variovorax sp. GW822-FHT04A09; assembly: GCF_058801005.1. NCBI lineage: Bacteria > Pseudomonadati > Pseudomonadota > Betaproteobacteria > Burkholderiales > Comamonadaceae > Variovorax > Variovorax sp. GW822-FHT04A09. Next base: position 85,088 of record NZ_JBXAMV010000006.1, read on the forward strand.
GACGGCGCGGTCAACCAGGCCATCATGCGGTTCCGGCCCGAGGTGGCCATCGGCGATGCCGCCGTGTTCGAACGCACCGCGCGCCAGCTCGCCGATGCGGTGGCGCTGCGGCTCGTGTGCATCCTCCAGCGCGGCGGCGTCGCGCAGCCGACCGACGTGGCCGCGTACCTCGCGTGGGCACGGCAATGCGGCGCCGGCACCGTCGTCTTCCGGGAGTTCTCGCGGCTCGACGACGGCTATCGCGACAACGCCACCGCGCGCTATCTGCGCACGCAGCGGGTCTCGATGGACGCGCTGCTGACGGCCTGCCTCGATGCCCCCGACATCTCGCGCGGGTGGACCCTCGAAAGCCTCACCGAGGGCTACTACTTCTGGAACCTGCGCCTGCGCACCGACAGCGGCCTGACGGTCGTCTTCGAAAGCGCCGACTACGGCGCCATGCACGCGCGCCACGCGACCGGCGACGTCTACAAGCTCGTCTACTTTGCCGACGGACAGCTCTGCGCCGGCTGGGAGCCGGGGCACGACGTGCTGCTCGACACGCGCACCGCGAAGGCCTGTCCATGACCAGTCACAGCTGGCTGATGCTCGACCATGAATCGCCGCGCTACCGCCTGCCGGACGACCTGCGCGCGCGGGACCCGATGGGCGGGCGCGATTGCGGATGGGTCGAGCAGATGCTGCCCTTCGTGCGCCGGTTCTCGCAACCGGGCGACACGGTGTTCGATCCGTTCGCCGGCTTCGGCACGACGCTGCTCGCGGCGCGCCTCGAGCAGCGCCAGGCCCTGGGCTGCGAAGTCGATGCAGGCCGCCTCGACCTCATCCGCGAGCGGCTGGCACGCCACGGCCTCGCCCACGGCACGACGCTCCTGCACGCCTCGTGCGATGCGCTCGAAGACGCAGCGCTCCCGCCCTTCGACCTGTGCCTGACGAACGTCCCCTACTTCGGTTGCCGCTGGACCGGTGCGCAGGCAACGTCCCAGCTTTACGACAGCCCGAGCTACGCGCAGCACCTCGACGGCCTGCGCAATGTCTTTCACCGCGTCCGCGCCGGATTGCGCGAGGGCGGCGCCTGCATCGCGATGGTGGAGAACCTCCGGATCGGCGATCGCGTGCTGCCGCTGGCCTTCGATCTCGCCCGCATCCTGGGTTCGCTCTTCACGATGGAGGAGGAGCGCGTGCTGGTCTATCCGCACGACGCGGCAGACAACGACACTGATGCCCGCACCGACCGGCGCCACGAACACGCGCTGGTTTTTCGCAAGCAGCGCGAGCGCATCGACCTGTCGGCCACCGCTGCGCTGCTCGATGCGATGCGCGCCGCAGGACACGTCTTCACGCTGTTCGGCAGCTTCGCGCGCTGGCAGCAGGACCCGCAGGGCACGCCGCCCGCAGACGCCGACATCCGCGTCGACGCCGACCCGCAGCGCCTGGACACCCTGCTGCGATGGCTGCAAGGGCAGGGCTTCTCGGTGACGAGCTGGGGCGACCCGGTCACCGCGCCCCTTCGCCTCGACAGCTACCGCGACCGCTTCTACTTCCGAGCCGACCGCATCGATGCCCGCGGCGCATTGATCAGGCTCGACATCTGCTACGAGCAATGAGTGGCATGACGCAATTCGCACAGCGGTGGATCGACCGGCACAACGACCGCGCTCGGTGTGCGCAGGACACTGGGTGCTTCCCGCAGCGAAATCAAGGAGGAGGGCGAAGCCCGGGGGACATTCGCGGAGGGAAGTACCCGGTGGCCTGTGCACGCGCCCTGAACCACGGCGACACAGGCCGCGAGGGCCATTGAAGATGGGCGCCCTCCCTCTCTTCTTCCGCCTCATGGCCGCCTCCATCAGCGGCCAGGCCAGGTACCCCGCGTCCGCGTTGCTGCTGACCCTCGGCCAGTTCCTCGGCACAGGCATCGAGGTCGTCGCCGTCTGGGCGCTGTTCCATCGCTTCGGCGAGGTGCAGGGCTGGGGCATTGGCGAGGTCGCGCTGTTCTATGGCCTCGTGAACTGCATGTTCGCCCTCGCCGACGCACTGGGCCGCGGCTTCGACGTGCTGGGCACCGAGTTCCTGCGCACCGGCACCTTCGACCGCTTGCTGCTGCGCCCACGTCCGCTCGCGTTGCAGCTCATGGGCCACGATGTGCGCATCAGCCGCCTCGGCCGTCTGCTGCAGGGCCTGCTCGTGCTGGCTTTCGCGACCGTGCAGGCCGACATCGCATGGACCCCCAGCGCCGTGGCAATCGCAACGTTCGCCCTGGCCGGCGGCATCGCGCTGTTCCTCGGCATCCTGGTGCTACAGGGCACGCTGTCGTTCTGGACCGTCGAAAGCCTGGAGATCGCCAACGTGCTCACCTATGGCGGCGTGCAGGCGGCGCAGTACCCGCTGGCGCTCTATGCGCAGTGGTTCCGCCGCGTGCTGACCTTCATCGTGCCGCTGGCCTGCGTGGCGTACTACCCGGTGCTGGCGATCCTGGGCAAGCCCGACCCGCTGGGCGCGCCGGCCTGGGTGGGGTGGGTGTCGCCGCTCGCAGGCTTCGTGTTCCTCGCGGCGGCGTTCGGTGCGTGGCGCATGGGGCTGCGCCACTACACCTCGTCGGGCAGCTAGCCGATCAGCCGGCGCTCTGCAGCGCCAGGCCCGCGTGCTCGCGCAGCGGATGGAAGTGGATCTTCGGAAAACGCTCCTGCGCCAGCCGCACGTCGTAGGGCGAGGTGCACAAAAAGGCCAGCGTGTCGGCCGCATCCTTGGCCATGCGCACCGGGTACGCGTGGACGAACTCGCGCAGCTCGGCCGGGGTGTCGGCCGTGATCCAGCGCGCGCCCGTGTACTGGCAGCCTTCGAGCCGCACGTCGGCGTCGTACTCGGCCTTCAGGCGGTGCTGCACCACTTCGAACTGCAGCTGGCCGACCGCGCCCAGCAGCATCGGGCCGCCGACCTCGGGGCGGAAGACCTGGATCGCGCCTTCTTCGCCGAGCTGGGCCAGGCCCTGCTGCAGCTGCTTGGTGCGCAGCGGGTTCTTCAAAATCACGGTCATGAACAGCTCGGGCGCGAAGAAGGGCAGCCCGGTGAACTGCAGGTTCGCGCCGTCGGTGATGGTGTCGCCCAGCTGCACGCCGCCGTGGGTGGTGAAGCCCACGATGTCGCCGGCGTAGGCCTCTTCCACCGCCTCGCGGCGCTGGCTCATGAAGGTCACGACGCTGGTGGGGCGCAGTTCCTTCGCGGTGCGCTGCACCTTCAGCTTCATGCCCGGCGTGTACTTGCCCGAGGCCATGCGCACGAAGGCGATGCGGTCGCGATGGTTGGCGTCCATGTTGGCCTGCACCTTGAAGACCACGCCCGCGAAGTCCTTGTCCTCGGGCTGGATCTCTTTCACCACCGGCTGGCGGTTGACCAGCGTGGTGCTGGTGCGCGACTGCGGCGAGGGCGCCAGGTCGACCAGCGCGTCGAGCACTTCCATCACGCCGAAGTTGTTCACGCCGGAGCCGAAGAACACCGGCGTCTGCTTGCCGGCCAGGAAGGCCTCGCGGTCCCAGGTGGGCGAGGCGCCGGTGGCCAGTTCCATGCTTTCCATGGCGTGCTCGAAGTCGGCGCCGAAGCGCTTGACGAGCGTGTCACGCTCGCTCAGCGGGATGGTCTCGAAGTCGTGCGGCAGCCGCTCGCTGCCCGACTCGAACACCGTCATCGCCTGCGTGCGCAGGTTCATGATGCCGCGGAAGCTCTTGCCCTGGCCCACGGGCCAGGTCATGGGCACGCAGGGCATGCCGAGCTCGCGCTCCACCTCGTCCAGGATGTCCAGCGGCTCGCGCACTTCACGGTCCATCTTGTTGACGAAGGTGATGATGGGCGTGTCGCGCTGGCGGCAGACCTCGATCAGCCGGCGCGTCTGCGCTTCCACGCCGTTGGCCGCGTCGATCACCATCAGCGCCGAGTCGACGGCGGTGAGCACGCGGTAGGTGTCTTCCGAGAAGTCCTTGTGGCCGGGCGTGTCGAGCAGGTTGATCACGTGCTCGCGGTACACCATCTGCATCACCGACGAGGCCACCGAGATGCCGCGCTGCTTCTCGATTTCCATCCAGTCGGAGGTGGCGTGGCGCGAGGCCTTGCGCGCCTTCACCGAGCCGGCGATCTGGATCGCGCCCGAGAACAGCAGCAGTTTTTCGGTCAGCGTGGTCTTGCCGGCGTCAGGGTGGGAAATGATCGCGAAGGTGCGACGGCGGCGGGTTTCGGCGAGAAAAGACAAGGTGGGCAATCTGCAGGGGAATCCCCCGATTTTAGGAGGCCGCCCCGCCAACCCCGGGCTGTAGGCCTAAAACGCCTCCGTCACCCCGTACGCCCGCATCTGCGCCTCGACCTGCGCCGCGTCCTGGCTCAGCACCACGAGGTCGTGCGCCTTGCCCTCGCGGTCCTTCACGTGGCGCGTGAGCAGGGCCTCGGGCCGGAAGCCCAGGGCCTGGAAGACGGCGATGGCGCCGCGCTGGTCGACGGTCATCTGGGCGACGATCTTTTCCTGCCCGTGGGCGAAGGCCAGCGCGCAGCCCTCCTGCGCCAGCTGCTGGCCCAGGCCGCCGCCGCGCAGCGCGGGCGACACCAGCACGCGCAGCTCGGCCACGTGGCCCGACCACGAATGCGGGTCGCGGATGACGGCGGCGCAGCCCAGCACGGCGCCGTCGCGCACGGCGAGCACGCTGTCGATGTCGCCGCGCTCGATGGCGCGGACCCAGGCGGCCATCACCTTGGGCTCGGTGATGTCGCGCGGCAGAAAGAGCAGGTCGTGCGCCGGCAGCGCCTGCGCGAAGGCCAGCACGGCGGGGGCGTCGGCGCCGGTCATCAGGCGCAGGGCGATGTCGCCGTCCGCGTGGGAAACGGTGCGCGGGTAGGTGCGGGAAGAAGAGGCGGTCATGAGCGTAGGGGGATGGTTGTGTTCGTCAGGTGGAGCGCACGCCCAGCCACTCGTCGAGCTTGGGCCACAGCCGCCGCACGGCGTTGGTGCCGGCCGCCAGGCTCACGTGGCCGCCCTTGAGCACCACCTCTTCCTTGTCGGTGGAGCCGATGCCGGCGATCAGCGGCTGGCCCGCCTCGTAGGGCACGATGTGGTCGTGCTGCGCCAGCGCGTGCAGCACCGGCACGGTGATGTTCTTCAGCAGCACGGGGCGCCCGCCGAGCACCAGCTCGCCCTTGTGGAGCTTGTTGTCCCACATGAGCTCCTTCACGGTCTGGCGGAAGTACTCGCCGGCCAGCGGCAGCATCTCGGCGCCCCAGCGGTCGAACATGCGGTACGACTTGACGAACTCGTCGTTGGCCATGTTGTCCCACAGCTGCACCAGCCCGGCACCGCGCCCGGCGGGGCGCAGCATGTCGAAGGAGGCGAACAGCATCTCGGGCGGCACGTTGCCCACGGTGTCGATGAGGCGGTCGACGTCGAAATAACGCCGGTCGGACCACGCGTGGAACAGCTTCATGCGGCTGAAGTCGATCGGCGTGGTGAAGAGCGCGAGGTTCTTCATCGGCCCGCCGGGGTGCAGCGCCGCGTACAGCGTGGAGAGCACGCCGCCCATGCAGTAGCCGGCGATGGTCACGTCTTCCTCGCCCGAGTCTTCCTGCACGCGGCGGATCGAATCGGGAATGAAGTCGAGCACGTAGTCCTCGATGCGCAGGCGCTTCTCGTCGGGGCGCGGCGCGTTCCAGTCCATCACGTAGACGTCGTAGCCCTTGAGCAGCAAATACTCGACCATGCTCTGGCCTGGCGCGAGGTCGAAGATGTAGGCGCGGTTGGTGGTGGCCATCACCATCAGCACCGGCACGCGGTAGATCTCGTCGACCATCGGGCGGTAGTGGTACAGGCTCAGCGTGCCGCGCCGGTGGATCTCGTCCTTGGGCGTGAGGCCGACAGCGGGCGCGGTCGAGGTCAGGAAGTCCAGCCCCTTGATGTTGCGCTGGATCGTGCGCTCGATCTCGCCGCGGATGTCGGGCAGCTGGAAGGTGTCGGGCGGCGCGCTCATGGGCGGCGCTTTCCAGTGGGGCGTTTCTTGGGGGCGGCGGTCTTGGCGGCAGGTGCGGGCACTGCCGCCGCCGGCGGTTGCTTGGTGCGACGCGGCCGTGGCGGTGCAGTGGCCGTATCGGCGGTCCGCGCGGCCGGCCCGGCCCCGCCTTCCAGCGCGCGGCGGATGCCCGCCAGGTGGTCGTCGATGCGGTGCAGCTGCTCGCCCAGCGCCTGCAGGTCGGTGCGCGTGGGCAGGTTCAGCAGCGTGAGGTAGCGCGCCATCAGGTCGCCCACCGCCTTCTGCGCGGTGAGCGAGGCGTTCATGCCGCCGTGCATGCCCTGGCGGAACGGGTCCGAGGCCATGGCTTCGTTGGCGAATTCGTTGGTGCTTTTTTCCCACTGGGCCGTGAGCTCGCGCCACAGGGCCATGGGATCGAGGGACGGAAACTGGTTCATGAAAACACCTCCGTCTGGGTTCGTTGTCGTGTCTCTTTTTTCTTCAGTGATCGTCGCGCCGCGCCGCCCGTGCGGTGTGCGCGGCGATGGCCTCGATGATCTGCGGCCACATCGCGATCGGCAGCGCATGGCCCATGCGCGGAATGCGCAGCAGCGTCGCGCCGGGAATGGCCTCGGCCACGTCGACGCCGCAGGCCACGGGCACCAGCGGATCGACATCGCCGTGGATCACCAGCGTGGGCACCTGCACCGCGCGCAGCGCCGGCTTGCGGTTGCCCGACGCGAACACGGCCGCCAACTGCCGCGCCACGCCGCCCGGGTTGAGGCCGCGCAGGAAGGCGAGCTGCGCGCGTTCGGCGTCGCGCGCCTCGTCGAGCGGAAAGGCGTCGGGGCCGCGCAGCACGCGCCACAGCTTGGCGTGGTGCGGCAGGTAGGCCTCGAAGCTCGTCGGCGCGGGCGCGAACAGCACCGCCAGCGCCTCGGCCGTGGGCGGCGGCAGGGCCGGGTCGCCGGTGCTCGACATGATGCTGGTGAGCGAGCGCATCCGCCCCGGGTGATGGATGGCCATCTCCTGCCCGATGGCGCCGCCCATCGACGCCCCCACGACGTGGGCGCGCGCGATGCCCAGCGCGTCGAGCAGGCCGGCGCAGTCGTCGGCCATGTCGCGCAGCGTGTAGGGCACCTGCAGCGGGCGCCCGGCCATGGCCTGCAGCATCAGCGCCTGGATGTCGGGCACGCCGGCGTGCGGCAGGTGGGTGGAGTGGCCGATGTCGCGGTTGTCGAAGCGGATCACGTGGTGGCCGCCGGCCTGCGCCAGGGCGGCGCAGAACGCGTCGTCCCAGGCGACCATCTGGGCGCCGAGGCCCATGACCAGCAACAGCGGCGGCGCCTCGGGGTCGCCGAAGCTGTCCCAGGCCAGTTCGATGCCGTTGGCGCGGGTGCGCCGTTCGGTGCGGGGCGCGACGGCGGTCATGCGGGCCTTTCTTTTCTTCTTGTTACTTGCGCTGCAGCAGCTTCGTGACCTCGTCCACGTTGGCCTGGATGCGCTGGCGCACCACGTCGAAGGCGTCGGCCTGCGACTTGGCGGCCAGGGTGGCCAGTTCCTTGATGTCGTCGACGGCGCGCTGGAACGACTGGCGGCCCAGCTCGTCGAGCTTGGCGAGGTTTTCCTTCGGGTCCTTGCCCGGCATCGCCTTGGCGGCGGTCTGCCATTCGGCGATGGCGGTCTTGATCATTTCGGTCTGTCGCTGCACCACGGTCTGCAGGCCCTGGTAGGACTTTTCATTGGCCTGCATCAGCGCCTGCAGGTCCTTGCGGCCGCTGTCGAGCAGCTTGCCGGCGCCGCCGGTCAGGTTCAGGTTCTGCAGGCGCTCGGCCATGCCCTTGAGGTTCTTCATCGGATCGAGCATGTCCGCGGCGGACGGCGCCGCCTGCTTCGCGCCGGCGCTGCTGGCGGTGGTTTTTTTCGCGGCGGCTTTCTTGGCAGTGGCCATGGTGCGGAATCTCCTGTGTCGGGTGATGAAAACAATCGAACGGGTGGATGCAGGCAGCGGCCGGGCGGCCGGGGCCCGCCGCCACGATACGCCGGGCCGGCGCGGCTCAGGGCGCTCCAAGCGCGGATTTGCCTGCGGAGTTTCCCGGGGTGCCCCGCGCCGCCCGGCCCGGCCTGGCGGGCGCTCGCGCTTTCCGTGATGTGGGATGCCCCGGTCGATTGGCGGGCCGGGCGGCCGCGACTACAATCCGGCGCTCCGAGGAGCGTTGCAGCGCCGTCAGGCGTGAGGCTCGGACCACATCGCAACCACGCTCACCCGCTGTTCTCGCGGTGAGTCTTTCTTCCCCGTACGCAGTGGCATCTTTCAAACCAGTTTTGGAGTTCACATGAGCGCTGTACTCAAGCCCACCCCCGTCTCGACCGCCGACCAGGCGATTGCCGACCTGTCCCTTGCCGCCTGGGGCCGCAAGGAAATCAAGATCGCCGAAACCGAGATGCCCGGCCTGATGGCCATCCGTGAAGAGTTCTCGAAGGGCCAGGCCCTGAAGGGCGCGCGCATCACGGGCTCGCTGCACATGACCATCCAGACGGCCGTGCTCATCGAGACGCTGCAAGCCCTGGGCGCCGAAGTGCGCTGGGCCTCGTGCAACATCTTCTCGACGCAGGACCACGCCGCCGCCGCCATCGCCGCCGCCGGCACGCCGGTGTTCGCCATCAAGGGCGAGTCGCTGAAGGACTACTGGGACTACACCCACGCCATCTTCGACTTCGGTCCCAAGGGCTCGAAGGGCGAAGGCCCGAACATGATCCTGGACGACGGCGGCGACGCCACGCTGCTCATGCACCTGGGCCAGCGCGCTGAAAAGGACCTGGGCGTGCTCGCCAACCCGACCAGCGAAGAAGAACGCATTCTGTACGCCGCCATCAAGGCCAAGCTGGCCGTGGACGACACCTGGTACACCCGCAAGTCGGCCGAGATCATCGGCGTGACCGAAGAGACCACCACCGGCGTGCACCGCCTGAACGAGATGAGCGCCAAGGGCACGCTGCTGTTCCGCGCCATCAACGTGAACGACTCGGTCACCAAGAGCAAGTTCGACAACCTGTACGGCTGCCGCGAATCGCTGGTGGACGGCATCAAGCGCGCCACCGACGTGATGATCGCCGGCAAGGTGGCCTGCGTGGCCGGCTACGGCGACGTGGGCAAGGGCTCGGCCCAGGCCCTGCGCGCCCTGAGCGCCCAGGTGTGGGTCACCGAAATCGACCCCATCAACGCCCTGCAGGCCGCCATGGAAGGCTACAAGGTCGTGACCATGGAGTACGCCGCCGACAAGGCCGACATCTTCGTGACCACCACCGGCAACAAGGACGTCATCACGCACGACACCATGGTCAAGATGAAGGACCAGGCCATCGTCTGCAACATCGGCCACTTCGACAACGAGATCGACGTCGCGTCGATCGAGAAGTACGAGTGGGAAGAGATCAAGCCGCAGGTGGACCACATCACCTTCCCCGACGGCAAGAAGATCATCCTGCTGGCCAAGGGCCGCCTCGTGAACCTGGGCTGCGGCACGGGCCACCCGAGCTTCGTGATGTCGTCGTCGTTCGCCAACCAGACCATCGCCCAGATCGAGCTGTTCACCAAGCCCGATGCGTATCAAGCCGGCAAGGTCTACGTGCTGCCCAAGCACCTGGACGAGAAGGTCGCGCGCCTGCACCTGAAGAAGGTCGGCGCCATGCTCACCGAGCTGACCGACGCCCAGGCCGCCTACATCGGCGTGAGCAAGAACGGCCCTTACAAGCCGGACACCTACCGCTATTGATCCGCGTGCGCGCCGATCAACTGTTGGTGGAGCGCGGCATGGCCGCCTCGCGTTCGCAAGCTGTCCGGCTCATCGCCGGCGGCATGCGTTGGCGTGACGCGGGCACGAGCGACGCGTGGCGCAATGTCGTCAAGAACAAGGACGAAGTGCCCGAGTCGGCCGAGCTCGAGCTCGCCGACGCCGCCGAGGCACGCTACGTGTCGCGCGGCGGCCTCAAGCTCGAAGGTGCGCTGAAAGCCAGCGGCGTGGACCCGACGGGCAGGCTGTGCCTGGACATCGGCCAGTCGACCGGCGGTTTCACCGACTGCCTGTTGCAGCACGGTGCTGCCAAGGTGGTGGGCATCGATGTGGGCCACGGGCAGCTGCATCCGCGCATGCGCGAGGACGAACGCGTGGTCGCCATCGAAGGCGTCAATGCGCGGGCGTTGTCGCCGGCCGATCTGCAGGTGGACGACGGCGAGGACGACGAGGTGGGTGAGGCGCTCGAAGTTGTCGAAGCCCCGGCCGAGCCGCGCTTCGACCTCATCGTCGGCGACCTGTCCTTCATCTCGCTCACGCTGGTGCTGCCGGCCGTGGTGCAGTTCCTGGCCGACGACGGCCAGTTGCTGATGCTGGTCAAGCCGCAGTTCGAGCTGCAGCCCGGCCAGGTCGGCAAGGGCGGCATCGTGCGCGACGAGGCGATGTACGCTGTGGTCGAGAAGCGCCTGCACGACGCCTGCGCGGCGCTCGAGCTGAAGGTGCTGCGCTGGTTCGACAGCCCGATCGCCGGGGGCGACGGCAACCGCGAGTTTTTCATTCACGCCGTTCGTGCTGCTGCCAAGGCGGGCGACGGTTCCTAAGGAGACGCAGGTGCGCCTTCCGCTGAGTTTCGAATTCTTCCCGACCAAGACGCCCGAAGGCGCGGTCAAGCTGCGCGCCGTGCGCCAGCAGCTGTATGCGCGCAAGCCGCAGTTCTGCTCCGTCACCTACGGCGCGGGCGGCTCCACGCACCAGGGCACCTTCGGTGCGGTGCAGGAGATCCTGGCCGAGGGCGTGGACGCCGCCAGCCACTTCTCGTGCATCGGCGCCACGCGCGCCACCGTGCGCGAGCAACTGGCCGAGCTGAAGGCCATGGGCGTCAAGCGCCTGGTGGCGCTGCGCGGCGACCTGCCCAGCGGCTACGGCATCGGCGGCGAGTTCCAGTACGCGAGCGACCTCGTCGCCTTCATCCGCGAGGAGACCGGCCGCGACTTCCACATCGAGGTGGCCTGCTACCCCGAAGTGCATCCGCAGGCGCGCTCGCCCGAAGCCGACCTGCAGGCCTTCGCGACCAAGATGAAGGCCGGCGCCGACTCGGCCATCACGCAGTATTTCTTCAGCCCCGAGGCCTACTTCCGCTTCGTCGACGACGCGCGCAAGCTGGGGCTCGACACGCCGATCGTGCCGGGGATCATGCCCATCACGAGCTCGACGCAGCTCATGCGCTTCTCGGACGCCTGCGGCGCCGAGATCCCGCGCTGGATCCGCCTGCGGCTGCAGGGCTTCGGCGACGACACGGCTTCCATCAAGGCCTTCGGCCTGGACGTGGTGACCGACCTGTGCGCGCGCCTGCAAGCGGGCGGCGCACCCGCGATCCACTTCTACACGATGAACCAGTCGGCGGCCACGCTGGCGATCCTGGAGCGCCTGGATTGAGAGGGCTGCGCGCGGTCGCCGTCGCGGTCTCCTGCGTGCTCGCAGGGTGCACCATGCCGCCTGCCACGCAGGAGAAAGACGCGGACACCGCCGCTGCGCCGGCGGCGTCCGGCAAGCGGCTGCAGCCGCTGGGACGCGGCCTGGCCGTGCCGCCCGGCGCCGCGCCGCGCTCGGCCGTGCCGTCGGTGCGCTACGACCTCGCGGTGTCGGGCACCGGCGAATCGCTGGACGATGGCGTGCCCGGCGATGAACCGCGCGAGATCTTCGAGCGCGGCGGCGCCTCGTGGTACGGCATCCAGTTCCACCAGCGCAAGACCGCCAACGGCGAGCGCTTCGACATGGGCGCCATGACGGCGGCCCACAAGACGCTGCCCTTCAACACGCGCGTGTGCGTGCGCAGCCTGGTCAACGGCAGCGAGGTGCTGGTGCGCGTCAACGACCGCGGGCCCTTCACGCCGGGCCGCATCATCGATCTGAGCCGCGCCGCGGCCGACCGCATCGGTCTCACGAGCATGGGCATCAAGCAGGTGGCGCTGTCGGTCATCGACCGCGAGGGCATGCGCTGCGGCGGCCAGGCCGTGGCGGCGGAAGATCTGCAGCCCGCGCTGTTGCCCGAGGCGCCGACCTCGCGCGTGCGTGCGCCGGCCCCTGCGCGCAAGCGGGTGATCGTGCCGCCGCGCAAGCGCCGCTGAGCGGCCGGCCTCAGCCGCCGCTCTCGAGCGAGTAGGCGGCGTTGCGGTCCTGGGCCAGGCGCTCGGCCAGCTGCGGCAGCGCCTCGGCCAGTTGCGCCTTCAGCGTGTAGGGCGGGTTGATCAGGAACATCCCGCTGGCCGGCAGGCCCGGGCGCTGCGTTTCGCCCGAGGCGGCGTCCTTCGTGATCTTGCTCGACTTGACCGTCAGCGTGGCGTGCAGCCACGGCTTGCCGGCCTTGGTCGCCATCGTCTTCAGGCGGCGTGGCAGGTCGTGCGCCTCGGGGCGCGGAATGATCGGGTACCAGACGGCATACGTGCCCGTGGCGAAGCGCTTGAGCGCCTCGGCTGCGAAGTCGAGCACGCGGCCGTAGTCGGTCTTCATTTCGTAGCTCGGGTCCATCAGCACCAGCGCGCGGCGCGAGGGCGGCGGCAGGAACTTGGTGGCGCTGCCGAAGCCGTCGTCGCGCAGCACGGCGATGCGGCGGCCGGCCTCGAGCTGGGCGATGTTGGCGTCCAGCGTACGGGCGTCGGTCGGGTGCAGCTCGAACAGCTTGAGCTTGTCGTGGTCGCGCAGCAGGTGCTGCACGATGAACGGCGAGCCGGGGTAGACGCGGGCGCCGCCCTTGGGGTTGAAGTCGTGGATCACGCTCAGGTAGCGGGCGATGGCTTCGGCGACCGGCTTGTCTTCGGCGGGGGCTGCGGGCTTCTTGCCCGTCGACTTGGCGGCGGGGGCGGGCGTGTCGGGGGCTTTGTCCGGCGCGGCGAAGAAGCGCAGCACGCCGTCGGCCGCTTCGCCGCTGGTGCCGGCGTAGTCGCCGTCGAGCCGGTACAGGCCGGCGCCGGCGTGGGTGTCGACGACGGTCAGCGCGGCGTCTTTTTCAAGCAGGTGGTCGAGGGTGGCAATCAGGACCGTGTGCTTGAGCACGTCGGCGTGGTTGCCGGCATGGAACGCGTGGCGGTAACTGAACATGGAATGAGGCCTGAAAAAGTGGAAAGGGGAGCGCTAGACTCGCGCGGCGCTACATTGATTTACAAAACACAACGAGGGGCAGCAATGCTAGGAGCCGGATGGCGATTTTGGGGCCTGTGCGTCGGCGCGGGTGTTTTGTCTATTTTGACGGGCTGCGCCTCCGTGACCCACGGCACCACGCAGAACGTGAAGGTCGAGACCCTGTCGCCCGAGGGCAAGGTGGTCGACGGCGCCCGCTGCCGGGTCTCCAACGACCGCAATGATGCGGTGGTGCGCTCGGGCCTGACCCTGCCGGTGCGGCGCTCGGGCGAGAACCTGAACATCGAATGCACCCAGTCCGGCCTGCCGCCGGCCCGCGGCCAGGCGATTTCGCGCGTCAACGTGGGCCTGGTCGGCAACGTGATGATCGGCGGCCTGGTCGGCGTGGCGATCGACACCGGCACCGGGGCGGGCTTCAACTACCCGAGCTGGATCCAGCTGATCTTCGGCGAGGTGCGCAGCTTCGACCGCAGCGCGCAGACCGGCGACGAGGCGACGGTCGGCATGAAGATCGGCACGACCGAGATGGCGGCCGCGCCGGCGCCGAAGACGGCCGTGGCAGCGCCTGTGCCTGTGCCCGCGCCCGCGCCCGCTGTGGTGGCGCCACCGCCACCTCCCGTGGCGGTCGCACCGCCCGCTCCGGCGCGCCCCGCGCCCGCAGCGCCGCCCGCCGCGCCCGACGCCCGCGTCTCGATGGACGACCTGCGCGGCCTGCTGCCCGCCAAGCCGTGAAGCCGATCTGGAAGAACGCCGCGCCGTGGCTGTGCGCCGCGGGCGCCCTGCTGGCCGCTGGCCCGGCCGCCGCGCTGGAGCCCGACGCCCTGTTCGCCAAGCTGACCGGCAGCGTCTGGGCCGTGCGCACCTTCGACGCGCAGGAGCGCCCGCTGCGCGCCGGCAGCGCCGTGGTGATCGCGCCCGGCCGGCTCGTCACCAACTGCCACGTGCTCGCCAAGGCCAGCAATTTCGTGGTCAAGCGCGACAACGTCACCTACGGCGCCACGCTCGAATACCCGGACCCGGGGCGTGACCTGTGCCAGATCAAGGTCGCCAACTTCACGGCAACCCCGGTGACCCTGGCGCCCGCCGGCGGTGCGCGGGTGGGGCAGCGCGTGTACGCCATCGGCAACCCGCGCGGGTTGGAAAACACGCTCAGCGAAGGCCTGCTGTCGGGCCTGCGCGGCGGCGACGGCGAGGCGCGGCTGCTGCAGACCACGGCGGCGATTGCGCCCGGATCGAGCGGCGGCGGGCTGTTCGACAGCGACGGCCGCCTGCTGGGCATCACCACCTTCGCCGCCCGCGACGGCGGCAACCTGAATTTCGCGATGCCGGCCGAGTTCCTGGCGGAACTGCCGGCCCGCGCCCAGGCGCAGCTGGCGGCTCGGGCGCGTGAGCCCGAAGGCGGCGCCCGGCGCAGCACCGGCGTGGCGCTGGCGGAGCCGCTGCGCGCCGGCGACGCGCTCGAGTACGTGCGGACCGACCGGCTGACGGGCAACCGGGCGCCGGTGATCTACCGGGTGGACCGGGTCAGCGGCGACGAGGTGTCGTTCAACGCCGGCAGCCGGATCGAGAAGACCAACGGGCAGGTGGTGTCGATCACGTCGCCAGCCGGCGGCCTGTTCGACACTGCGTCGCCGCCGGGCGGCTGGGCATTGCGCAAGGACGACATCCAGCCCGGCATGCGCTGGCAGCTCGACTACGTGACGACCACCGGCGACCGGCTGCGGCATGAACTCACCGCCTCGGTGGGCGGCGAGCACGCGATGCGCGTGGACGGGGTGGAGCTGAACGTGATGCGCATCGGCTATGAGGGCTGGATCTTCGCCTCCAGCACCACCAGCCTGCCGCTGAGCGGCGCCAGCACGCGGTTTCGGGGCGCTGCCTGGTACAGCCCCGAGCTGGGCCGCGTCGTCCGTTTCGAGGGCGAATACCAGCGCGGGGTCTCCTCGGGGGCGAACGAGAGCCTCGAGCTGGTCCGCATCCAGCGCTGAGGCCCCCGGAAGCCCGGAAATTGGCCGTTTGGCCATTTCTTCATATAATCGCGGGCTTCGCAGCGTTTTTGTAGCCCCGCGGCGAAGGCATGCCAGCCACCCTTTCATTGGGCGGAAGGCGTGAAAACCCACCTAAGAGATTCCCATCAGAGGAACGCCGACCGTGGAAAAGGGCTCGCCAAACCCTCTTTCAAGAGAAAAACTCATGACCAAAACGTTCAGCGCCAAGCCCGCTGACGTGACGCACGAGTGGTTTGTGATTGACGCGACCGACAAGGTCCTCGGACGAGTAGCCAGCGAAGTTGCTCTCCGTTTGCGCGGCAAACACAAGGCCATTTACACGCCTCACGTCGATACCGGTGACTACATCGTCATCATCAACGCCGCGCAACTGCGCGTCACCGGCGCCAAGTCGATCGACAAGGTGTACTACCGTCACTCGGGCTACCCGGGCGGTATCACGGCGACGAACTTCCGCGACATGCAGAACAAGCACCCGGGCCGCGCCCTGGAAAAGGCTGTCAAGGGCATGCTGCCCAAGGGCCCGCTTGGTTACGCGATGATCAAGAAACTCAAGGTGTACGGTGGTGCAGAGCACCCGCATACCGCCCAACAGCCCAAAGTGCTGGAACTGTAAGGAGCCTTGAGAATGATTGGTGAATGGAACAATGGCACCGGCCGTCGCAAATCCAGCGTCGCCCGCGTGTTTCTGAAAAAAGGCACCGGCAAGATCACGGTCAACGGCAAGGACATCCAAGCGTTCTTCGGCCGTGAAACCTCGATCATGATCGCCAAGCAGCCCCTGGCGCTGACCAACAACCTCGAAGCTTTCGACGTGATGGTCAACGTGAACGGCGGCGGCGAATCGGGTCAAGCCGGCGCCACGCGCCACGGCATCACCCGTGCCCTGATCGACTACGACGCTTCGCTGAAGCCCGTCCTGAGCCAAGCCGGCTTCGTGACGCGCGACGCACGTGAAGTCGAGCGTAAGAAGGTCGGTCTGCACTCCGCCCGTCGCCGCAAGCAGTTCAGCAAGCGCTGATCCCCTGCTCGTTGCGAGACAAGAAGCCGCCCTCGGGCGGCTTTTTCGTGGCCGCGTCCCCCAGGTGCCCCTGGTGGATGCGGCGCCCGACCCCACTTGCGATGGGTGCTCGCCACAGTCGGCCTGCCGAAAATGCGGCATTGCAGTAGCATCCGTCCCATTGGCCGCCCAAGCGGCCCCCCAAGGAGTTTCACCCCATGAGCGCTGTTGCCGAAAACATCCAGACCCAGATGCCCGAGCCGATCGTCTTCACCGACAGCGCGGCCGCCAAGGTCGCCGACCTGATCGCCGAAGAGGGCAATCCCGACCTGAAGCTGCGCGTGTTCGTGCAGGGCGGCGGGTGCTCGGGCTTCCAGTACGGTTTCACCTTCGACGAGATCACCAACGAAGACGACACCACCATGACCAAGAACGGTGTGTCGCTGCTGATCGACGCCATGAGCTACCAGTACCTGCTCGGCGCCGAGATCGACTACAAGGAAGACCTGCAGGGCGCCCAGTTCGTCATCAAGAACCCGAACGCCACCAGCACCTGCGGCTGCGGTTCCAGCTTCTCGGCCTGATGCCTGGATGCTGCTGACCAGCCCCCTCGAAAAAGCCGCCTCCGGGCGGCTTTTTGCTGCCTGTCGTTTGTCCGAACCCGCGCCTTCCCGATGAGCCCCGACACCGCCGTCCCCGTCGATCCCGCCCGCAAGAGCCTGCTGTGGCTCGTGGCCGTGGGCTTTTTCATGCAGACGCTGGACGCCACCATCATCAACACGGCGCTGCCCGCGATGGCTGCCAGCCTGGGCGAGAGCCCGCTGCGCATGCAGTCGGTGGTGGTGGCCTACGCGCTCACGATGGCGATGCTGATCCCGGCCTCGGGCTGGATCGCCGACCGCTTCGGCACGCGGCGCGTCTTCTTCTGCGCCATCGTGCTGTTCGCGGCCGGCTCGGTGCTGTGCGCGCTCTCGCAGGGGCTGGGGCAGCTCGTGGCGGCGCGGGTGGTGCAGGGTCTGGGCGGGGCGCTGCTGCTGCCTGTGGGGCGCCTGGCGCTGCTGCGCACGGTGCCGCGCGGCGAGTTCCTGCAGGCAATGAGCTTCGTGGCCATTCCGGGGCTCATCGGGCCGCTGCTGGGGCCCACGCTGGGCGGCTGGCTGGTGCAGTACGCCTCCTGGCACTGGATCTTCCTGATCAACGTGCCGGTGGGGCTGGCCGGCTGCATCGCCACGCTGCGCTACATGCCGGACCTGCGCGGCGCCCTCCAGAAGCGCTTCGACGGCGTGGGCTACGCGCTGCTGGCCTTCGGCATGGTGGCGATCTCGCTGGCGGTCGACGGCGTGTCGGGGCTCGGGCTGCGCCAGGGCGGGGTGATGGCGGTGCTGATCTTCGGCTTCGCCGCCGTGGTCGCCTACTGGCTGCGCGCGGCGCGCACGCCGGAGCCGCTGTTCTCGCCCGCGCTGTTCGGCATTCCGACGCTGAGCATCGGCCTGCTCGGCAACCTGTTCTCGCGCCTGGGCAGCAGTTGCATGCCGTTCCTGGTGCCGCTGTTGCTGCAGGTGTCGATGGGCTATTCGCCGGTGCGCGCCGGGCTGATGATGCTGCCGGTCGCGCTGGCCGGCATGGCGATGAAGCGCTTTGCCACACCGCTGATCACGCGCCACGGCTACCGCCGCGTGCTGGTCGCCAACACGGTGCTGGTCGGCTGCACCATGGCCAGCTTCGGCCTCACGGCGCCGGGGCAGCCGGTGGCGCTGCACCTGCTGCAGCTGCTGGTGTTCGGCGCGGTCAATTCGCTGCAGTTCACGGCGATGAACACGATCACCCTGAAGGATCTCGACGGCGGCATGGCCAGCAGCGGCAACAGCCTGCTGTCGATGGTGCAGATGTTGGCGATGAGCCTGGGCGTGGCGGCCGCCGGCGCGGTGCTGGCGGGCTACAACGGCGTGTTCGGCTCGGCCACGGCGGTGCAGACGCTCGATGCCTTCCAGGCCACGTTCGCGACCATGGGGCTCATCACGGTGGCTTCGGCGCTCATCTTCTGGCATCTGCCGGCAGAAGTGCGGGCGGCGCAGCCTGCGCAGCCGGAGGTCTCCGGCCAGGGCTGACGGATTTCAGGCGGGGTAGATCGCGCCGAGCACCCGCGCCCCGCGCGCGCCGGTCACGCTCGCGAGGTTGCCGGGTTCGCGCCGGACGGTGCGCCGGGCCAGCCACGCGAAGGCGGCCGCCTCGACCTGCTGGGGCGGCAGGCCGTGTTCGGACGACGCCTGCACCTGCACGCCGGGCAGCAGGGCCCGCAGGCGGGCCATGAGGTGGTCGTTGAGCGCGCCGCCGCCGCAGACGATCAGCAAGGCGCTCTCTTTTTGATAGCTTCGCAACGCTGCCGCGCAGGTGCTGGCGGTGAGTTCGGCCAGCGTGGCCTGCACGTCGACAGGCGCCCAGGCGGCCGTGCCCAGGTGGCCGGCCAGCCAGTCCGGATGGAATAAATCGCGCCCCGTGCTCTTCGGCGGCGCCTTGGCGAAATATGGTTCGGCCTGCAGCCGGGCCAGCAGCTCGGGCAGCACGCGCCCGCTGGCCGCCCAGTGGCCGCCCCGGTCGAAGGGCTGGCCGAGGTGGCGCTGGCACCAGTGGTCCATCAGCGCGTTGGCGGGGCCGCAATCGAAGCCCAGCAGGGGCGCGGTGCCGGCCGGCGCGTTCGTGGCGGGCAGCAGGCTCAGGTTGGAGATGCCGCCGAGGTTCAGCACGGCGACGGGCGCGTCGGGCCTGGCGAACAGGGCCTGGTGAAAGGCCGGCACCAGCGGGGCGCCCTGGCCGCCGGCCGCGAGGTCGCGGCTGCGGAAGTCGGCGACCACGTCGATGCCGCTCAGTTCGGCCAGCAGCGAGGGGTTGTTGACCTGCAGCGTGTAGCCGGTGCCGTCGAATTCGAGCGGCCGGTGGCGCACGGTCTGGCCGTGGGCGCCGATGGCGGTGACGGCGCTGGGTGCCGTGCCGGTGCTGACCAGCAGCTGCGCGACCACGTCGGCATACACCCGCGCCAGGCCGTTGCCGGCCAGGGCCGCGCGGTGCAGTTCGTTGTCGCCGGGGGTGTTGAGCGCCATCAGTTCGGCGCGCAGCGGGGCGGGGAAGTCGGCGCTGGCGTGGCCGATCACCGCGAGGTGGCCGTCGTCGGAGAAATCGGCGATGACGCCGTCGACCCCGTCGAGCGAGGTGCCCGACATCAGGCCGATGAAGCGTTGCGGTTGCAGCGCGGCGGCCATGCCGAAAGGAGCGTCGAGGCTCAGTCGGCGCTGGCCTGGATCACCGAGAAGGCAGCAGCCAGTTCGGTGCGCGCGCCCACGGCGATGCGTTCGAAGGCCGGACGCAGGGCGGCGGTGATCGGTGCGCCGCCTTCCTGCGCGATGGTGGTCGGGTCCTGGTAGGCCCCGCCGACGCGGTATTCGAAGTGCAGGTGCGGGCCGGTGGCCCAGCCGGTGGAACCGACGGCGCCGATGGTCTGGCCCTGGCTCACGCTCTCGCCGGCCTTCACGTTGATGCGGCTCAGGTGGGCGTAGGCCGTCTGCTGGTTGTTGCGGTGGTTGATGATGACGATGTTGCCGTAGCCGCTTTGCGTGCCGGCGAAATCGACCGTGCCATCACCGACCGTGCGCACCGCGGTGCCCGTGGGCGCCGCGTAGTCGATGCCGTTGTGCTGGCGCCAACTGTTCAAAATCGGGTGCATGCGCATCGCGAAACCGCTGGACACGCGCGAGAACTCGACCGGCGAAGCCAGGTAGGCCTTGCGCAGGCTGTCGCCGTTCGGGCGGTAGTAGCTGCCCTTCTGGCCCGCGCCCGGGGGCTGGAACCAGACGGCCTGGTGGACCTTGCCGTTGTTCTCGAACTCGGCCGAGAGCACGCGGCCGCTGCGCAGCGCCTGGCCGTCGGCTTCGAAGGTCTCGTAGACCACGGCGAAGCGGTCGCCCTTGCGCAGCGAGCGCACGTCGACGTCGCCCGCGAAGATGTCGGCCAGCTGGCTCGCCACCGCATCGGGAATGCGCGAGTCGTCGGTGGCGGCGAACAGCGAGCTGCGGATGGTGCCGCTGGCCAGGCGCGTGCCCGGCGTCAGCATGTCGCGCTCGGTGCGGGCGACAAAACCGGTGGGCGTGCGCTCGACGACGAAACGCTTGAAGCCGCCGTCGGCGTCGGGAATCCAGCGGGCGCTCAGCTTTTGCAGCTGGTTTTCCTGCGTGGCTTCGGCCGTCACGGTGCGGCCCACGCGCGCGAACAGCGCCATGCGCGCCTCGGCGTTGCCGCGCACGAAGGCGGTGGCGGCGGGGTCGGAAATGCCCAGGCGCTTCATCAGCGCCTCCGCCGTGTCGCTGGAGCGCGAGACGTCGGTGCGGAACAGCGTGAAGCTGAAGTTCTCGAGCGACGCCGACTGGTCGGCGAAAGACACCGGCGCGGTGGCTTCGAGCACTTGCTGGATGGGGAGGTCGGACGCGTCGGGACCGAGCGAGGCGACCGCGAGGGTGCCGGCGCTGAGCAGCATCGCAGCGATCGCTGCGGTGATCTGCTTGGGGTACGTCCGGAATGTGTAGGCCACGCGGGAAGCGAGAAGCTCCTCGGCGGCGAGAATGCCGTTGATCAAACTGTGGATTCCAACTCAGGTTCTGCAGGTCCGTGCTGCAAGGCCCAGTGCGTTCAGGGCGGCAGGAGACGGTGCGGAAAAAAGCGCCGCTTAGAATCCGGCGCTTGAAAAGTCGGGCTGAGTATAGCTTCGGCCACCGGAAAAACCGCCAAAAAAGCCCATGAACGCCGAATCTGTTACATCCACCAGCCTCTCCGATGGTGTAAGACAAGCCCTCGAAATATCCCTCCGAGGCGCTGACGAGCTGCTGCCGCAGGACGAGTGGGTCAAGAAGCTCCAGAAGGCGGAAGCCAGCGGCAAGCCGCTGCGCATCAAGCTGGGCCTGGACCCGACCGCACCGGATATTCATATCGGACACACGGTGGTGCTCAACAAGATGCGCCAGCTCCAGGACCTGGGGCACCGCGTGATCTTCCTGATCGGCGACTTCACTTCCCTGATCGGCGACCCCTCGGGCCGCAACAGCACCCGCCCGCCGCTCACGGCCGAGCAGATCCGCGCCAACGCCGAGACCTACTTCGCCCAGGCCAAGCTGGTGCTGGACGAGTCGAAGACCGAGATCCGCTACAACTCCGAGTGGAGCGACCCGCTGGGCGCGCGCGGCATGATCCAGCTGGCGGCCAAGTACACGGTGGCGCGCATGATGGAGCGCGACGACTTCAACAAGCGCTTCAAGGCCGGCCAGTCGATCTCGGTGCACGAGTTCCTGTACCCGCTGATGCAGGGCTACGACTCGGTGGCGCTGCAAAGCGACCTCGAACTGGGTGGCACGGACCAGAAGTTCAACCTGCTCGTCGGCCGTCATCTCCAGCAGGAATACGGCCAAGAGCCGCAGTGCATACTCACTATGCCACTGCTCGAAGGGCTCGACGGCGTCGAGAAGATGTCCAAGAGCAAGGGCAACTACATCGGCATCAGCGAGGACGCCAACAGCATGTTCGCCAAGGTGCTGTCGATCTCCGACACGCTGATGTGGCGCTGGTACACGCTGCTGAGCTTCCAGTCGGTGGCGCAGATCGAGGCGCTGAAGGCCGAGATCGCGGCCGGCCGCAACCCGAAGGACGCCAAGGTGGCGCTGGCCAAGGAAATCACCGCGCGCTTCCACAGCGCGGCGGCGGCCGATGCGGCGGAGCAGGACTTCATCAACCGCAGCAAGGGCGGCGTGCCCGACGAGATTCCCGAGGTGGCGCTCAGCGGCGCCCCGCTGGGCATCGGCCAGCTGCTCAAGCAGGCCAACCTGGCGGCTTCGTCGGGGGAAGGCAACCGCCTGATCGACGGCGGCGGCGTGCGCATCGACTCGGTCGTGGTGTCCGACAAGGGCCTGAAGCTGCCCGCGGGCAGCTACGTGGTGCAGGTCGGCAAGCGCAAGTTCGCGCGGGTGACCCTGAGCTGATCGCAAGAAAAAAGGCCCCTCGGGGCCTTTTTCAATGGGGGCAGGGCGGCGGGGTCAGCGGACCTCGATGGTCACGCGCCGGTTGCGGGGCTCGTCCACCTCGTCGGCGGTCGGCACGGCCAGGTCGCGTTCGCCGCGGCCCACGGCCTCGATGCGGTTCGCGGGGAACTGGCGTTCCACGAACAACTGCACCACTTCCTGCGCACGGCGGCGCGACAGCTGGTCGTTCTGCTCGCCGGCACCCTTGGTGTCGGTGTGGCCGGTCACCACGATGTCGCCGCCGCTGCGGGCCAGCGCGGCGGCCAGCGCCTCGGTCATGATCTGCTGCGACGCCGCCGTCAGCGTGGTGGTGCCCACCTCGAAGAACACCGTGTAGCGCTGCGGAATCGGCGGGCGCATGTCGAACAGGGGCTTGTTTTCGGCCTGGACCTTGGCCGCGTCGGCCTGGTCGACCACCGGCGCACCGCTCGCGCCCACCGCCGCCGTGGCGCGCTGGTAGGGCTTGGAGAGCACTTCTTCGCCGTCCTTGGCGCGCACCACCACGGCGGAGGGTGTGCCGTCGGCCTGGGGCAGGAGCACCACGCGCGTGCCCGGCGAGGAGCAGGCGGCCAACAAAAGGGCGACCAGCGCGGTCGCGGGAAGAAGGGGGGAGCGGCGTGGCGGTGTCTGCATCTTTTCAGGGTTGGCCGTCGGTCTGCACGATGAAGTCCGTGCCCCGAATGCCGATGGTGGCGGTCTGGGTTTCGACGCGCACGGCGTCGGGGTTGGTCTTGCCGATGAGGCCGGTGATCATGCGCATCGAGCCGCGCAGCAGCGACACGAGCATGCCGCCGTCGCGGGTGGTGCCGTCGAAGTGGAATTCCTTCAGGTCCATGCGCGAGGACGGGCCGACCATCAGCGTGGTGTTGTCGCGCAGCACGACGGCCGCCGACGAATCCGGGCCGGTCACGATGCGATCGACCGCGCCCAGCGCGTCGCCGGGGGCCGCCATGCGCGTGGCGCCGGCGCTGTCGAGCAGCTGGACGTTGCCGCGCACCGTCTTCACGAAGCCGGCCTGCTGGGGCGCGGCTGCTGCTGCGGGCGCCGCAGCGGGTGCCTGGGCCTGGGCCAGGGTGGCTGCGCCGACGATGGCGAGCCCGAGGGCGGCGGTCAAAAATTTCTTCATCATTTGCCTCTCTGTGACTGATTGCTTCGCAATGAGCGCAAATATTAAGGCGAAGGCGTTACATATGGTCACGCGGCTGATAATTCAGCCGATTCCTGCGACGTAATGCCCGCCCGCACAGGCCCTTTTTACCTGATCTTGTTCTTTCTGCATGACGTTGACCCCTAAAACGCTGCTTCGCGTCTCTGTCGCGGTGGCCCTGATCACCATCCTCCTGAAGGGATGGGCCGGCTACCTGACGAACTCGATGGGCC
Source organism: Variovorax sp. GW822-FHT04A09 (assembly GCF_058801005.1). Lineage (NCBI taxonomy): Bacteria > Pseudomonadati > Pseudomonadota > Betaproteobacteria > Burkholderiales > Comamonadaceae > Variovorax > Variovorax sp. GW822-FHT04A09. The sequence goes on from NZ_JBXAMV010000006.1 coordinate 108,659, forward strand.
TGATTTCGGACGCCATGGAATCGTGCGTCAACCTCGCGAGCGCCATGTTCGCGCTGGCGATGGTGACCATCGCCGAGCGCCCGGCCGACGAGGACCATCCCTACGGCCACCACAAGGCCGAGTACTTCTCGTCCGGCTTCGAGGGCCTGCTGATCGTGGCCGCCGCCGTCGCCATCCTGTGGGTGTCGGTGCTGCGGCTGCTGTCGCCGCAGCCGCTGGAGCAGCTGGGCTGGGGCCTGGCGCTGTCGGTGATCAGCTCGGGCTTCAACGCGGCGCTGGCGTTCGTGCTGTTCCGCGCGGCGCGCGCGCACCGCTCCATCGCCCTGGAGGCCGACGGGCGTCACCTGATGACCGACGTCTGGACCTCGGTCGGCGTGCTGGTCGGCATCGTGGCCGTGCATTTCAGCGGCTGGCTCTGGCTCGATCCGCTGATCGCCATCGGCGTGGCGCTCAACATCGTGCGCGAGGGCTTCAAGCTCGTGTGGCGCTCGTCGCAGGGCCTGATGGACGAGGCGCTCGACGCCGAGACGCTCGCCACCGTGCGCGCCACGCTCGACGCCTTCGCCGCCAACCATGCCGAGGGCGACCGCCTGCGCTTCGACGACATGGTGACGCGCGGCGCCGGCCAGCGCCGCTTTGCCGACCTGCACATGCACGTGCCCGGTGACTGGACCCTGCAGCGCGCCGCCAACCTGCGCGACGAGCTGGAGCAGTCGCTCATGGACGCCGTGCCCGGCCTGCGCGTGACCATTCAACTGCTGCCGCTCACCATGGAAGCGCGCGCCACCCGACTCGAGGACCACCACCCATGAAAGCCGTGCTCCAGCGCGTCGCCCACGCCCGCGTCGACATCGCGGGCCAGACCGTCGGCGCCATCGAGGCCGGCCTGCTGGTGCTGCTGTGCGCCGAACGCGGCGACGGCGACAGCGTGGCCGACCGCCTGCTCGCCAAGATCCTCAAGCTGCGCATCTTCTCGGACGAGGCCGGCAAGATGAACCGCAGCGTGCAGGACATCGGCGGCGGCCTGCTGGTCGTGAGCCAGTTCACGCTGGCCGCCGACGTGAGCGGCGGCAACCGCCCCAGTTTCACGCTCGCGGCGCCGCCCGACGAGGGCCGCCGGCTCTACGAGTACTTCGTGGCGCAGGCGCGCGGCGCGCACCCGGTGGTGGCAACGGGCGAATTCGGCGCCGACATGCAGGTGCACCTGCTGAACGACGGGCCGGTCACGATCCCGCTGCAGATGACGGCGTGAACGGCGCGGGGCGGATCACCGCTTCCCACGCCACCTTCGGTTCGTCGTAGCGCAGCACGCGCACCTCCTCGAGGTGCTGCAGTTGCCAGCCGTCGGCAAACAGCCGCTCGACCGCGGCGCGGTCGAAGAAGCGCTTGGGAATGCCGTCCACCGTGTAGAAAAAATCCTCGTCCCGCCCGCTGGCCGACGGGCCGCGCGCGCCGTGATGCCGGTCGTTGACCGAGTTGAGGCGGCACAACAGCACGCCACCGGGCCGCAGCACGCGGTGGATGCGCCGCACCAGCGCCAGCGTCTCGTCCCACGCGAAGTAGTGCAGCGACAGGCTGGCGAGCACGGCGCCGACCGTGGCGCCCTCCGCCAGCGGCCAGGCGTCGCGGAAATCACCGCAGTGGAACTCGGCGCCTGCCGGCACGTGTTGCCGCGCCTGCGCCAGGGCATCGGACGACAGCTCGACCGCCACCACCCGCAAGCCGGCGTCGACCAGCGTGGCGGTGTCGCGACCGGCCGCACAGCCCAGTTCGAGCACCGGCCCGTCGCCGGCACATGCGCGCAGCAGCGGCAGCCAGCGCGGCAACCAGGGATCGGTGTCCGACACTGACGCGGCCTCCGCTCAGCGCCCGTACGGGCTGCGAATGCCCAGGCCCGCGAGGATCTCGATCTCGTACGCTTCCATCTCGTCCGCGTCGGCTTCGCTGGTCTCGTGGTCCCAGCCCTGCGCGTGCAGCGTGCCGTGCACCAGCAGGTGCGCGTAGTGCGCGGCGAGCGTCTTGCGGTTTTCCTTGGCCTCGCGTGCCACCACGGGCGCGCACAGCACCAGGTCGGCCATCACGACCGGGCCCTGCGCATAGTCGAAGGTGAGCACGTTGGTCGCGTAGTCCTTGCCGCGAAACTCGCGGTTCAGGCGCTGGCCCTCCTCGGCATCGACGATGCGCACGGTGATCTCGCCGTCGATGTCCAGCGCGTGGCGGATCCAGCGGTTCACGCTGTGGCGCGGCAGCGCGGCGCGGTGGCGCTCCACGCCCTTGAAGCGCCCGAACTGCAGCGACAGCGACAGGGCCGGAAGCAAGGAGGCCGCCATCTCAGTGGCCTCCCGAGCGCTTGCGCTGGCCGTCGTAGGCATCGACGATCTTCGCCACCAGCGGGTGGCGCACCACGTCGGCGCTCGTGAAGTGCGTGGTCGCGATGCCGGCCACGCGCTTGAGCACGCGCTCGGCGTCGATCAGGCCGCTGAGTTGCTGCTTGGGCAGGTCGATCTGGCTCACGTCGCCCGTCACCACCGCCTTGGCGCCGAAGCCGATGCGCGTGAGGAACATCTTCATCTGCTCCACCGAGGTGTTCTGCGCCTCGTCGAGGATCACGAAGGCGTTGTTCAGCGTGCGCCCGCGCATGAAGGCCAGCGGCGCGATCTCGAGCACGTTGCGCTCGAAGGCCTTCTGCACCTTCTCGTAGCCCATGAGGTCGTACAGCGCGTCGTACAGCGGGCGCAGGTAGGGGTCGACCTTCTGCGTCAGGTCGCCCGGCAGAAAGCCCAGGCGTTCGCCCGCTTCCACGGCCGGGCGTGTGAGCACGATGCGCTGCACCGCCGCGCGCTCCAGCGCATCGACCGCGCAGGCCACGGCCAGGTAGGTCTTGCCGGTGCCGGCCGGGCCGATGCCGAAGGTGATGTCGTGCTTGGCGATGTTGTCCAGGTACAGCGCCTGCGTGGGCGTGCGCGCGCGCAGGTCGGCGCGGCGCGTGACGAGCATGGCCGCGTCCTCGTCGCTCATCGAGCCGTCGCCGGCCAGCGTGAGCTGCACCACGGCCGGGTCGATGGCGCGCTGGGCGATCTCGTACAGCGCCTGCAGCACCTCCATGGCCCGCTGCGCCGGGGCCTTGGGGCCGTCGACCTTGAACTGCTCGTGGCGGTGCGCGATCTTCACGCCCAGGGCGTCCTCGATGCGGCGCAGGTGCGCGTCCAGCGGGCCGCACAGGTGGCCGAGGCGCGAATTGTTCAGGGGGGTAAAGGTGTGTCGCAGAATCACGCCGGACATTTCAAGGAAAAAGGGCACCCATGATAGGCAAACTGACCGGCACGCTCGCAGAGCGCAACCCCCCGCAGGTGGTGGTGGACTGCAACGGCGTCGGCTACGAGGTCGACGTGCCGATGAGCACGTTCTACAACCTGCCCAACGTCGGCGCGAAGGTGTCGCTGCTCACGCACTTCGTCGTGCGCGAGGACGCGCAGATTCTCTACGGCTTCGGCACCGCCGAGGAGCGGGCGGCGTTCCGCCAGCTCATCAAGATCACCGGCGTGGGCCCGCGCACCGCGCTGGGCCTGCTCTCGGGCATGAGCGTGGGCGAGCTGGCGCAGGCCATCACCACGCAGGAGCTGGGCCGGCTCGTGAAGATCCCGGGCATCGGCAAGAAGACCGCCGAGCGGCTGCTGCTGGAGCTCAAGGGCAAGCTGGGCGCCGACATCGGCCTGCCGGCGCATGCCGCGTCCGACGCGCAGGCCGACATCCTGCAGGCGCTGGTGGCGCTGGGCTACAGCGACAAGGAAGCCGCGCTCGCGCTGAAGGCGCTGCCGAAGGACGCGAGCGTGAGCGACGGCATCAAGATGGCACTGAAAGCCCTGGCGAAGTGAGTTGGCGGGAGGCGTGGTCGCGCGCGCAGGCGCTGCGCCACGAGTCGGCCGAGACCGACGCGGTGCTGATGCACACGGCCATGGCTTTGTCGGTGCCGATCATCTGGCTCTACGGCTTCGCGGGCGTGGCCTACGGCCAGCTGCCGATGCTGACGCCGGCCGGCTTCGTCGACATGCCGGGCGTCTGTGCATGGCTCACGGCGGTCATGGCCTTCTCGGTCGGCGTCCTGTTCATCGACTGGCTGGTGCGCGGTGACCTGGCACCGCCGCCGGTGCCGACGTCGATCGTCGTGCGGCACTGGCAGTCGGGCTGGCCCCGGTCGCCGGCGTTGCCGCCCGAGCCCTCGCCCGGCTTCCTGCAGGGCAGCGCCTCGCCGTTTCGCAGCGTGTGCCTGCTCGTCGCGGCCGTGGCCTGCGTGTCGGCGCTGGTGTTCAGCGGCCTCGACACGCTGGGCTGGTCGGTCGTCGCGCGACCGGGCGGCCTCGCACCGCGCGCCGAATGGCCGCTGTACCCGCTGCCATGGATCTGGCCCTGGCTGCTGCCGCTCGCGCGTCAGCCCTTCGCGCTGGGCACCGTCGCGGTCGGCGCGGTGCTGCTCGTCGCGGCGATCTTCATGCGCTGGCGCCGGATGCGCGGCGCGTGGTTTCCGTTCTTCACGGCGCTGCCGATCCTCGTGGCGCCGCATTTCCTGGGCGCCGCGGGCTTCGACTACGCCGCCGCGCGCGGGCTCGGCGGCCTGAACGAACCCGCACTGGCGAGTGCGCTCGCGCAGCATCCGGGGCGCTACAACGTCTACACTTTCCTGAGCCTGTGGGGCGGCATCGGTGCCGGCACGGTCGGCCTGGTGCTCGGCTTCTGGTTCGGCCGCTCGCGGGTCATGGACGAGGACTGAGCGCTGGCCCGGCGCCCTGCAAGGAGACACCCTCTGTGAGCGCTTCTTTCTTCGATTCGCCCGCGCACCTGAGCGGCGGCCCGCTGACGCCGCGGATGCGCGCCGAGATGCCGTTCGAGCTCGTCGGCCCGCGCCTGCAGGCCGTGTGCGGCAACTTCACGCCCGTGCCCATGCCGCGCCAGCAGACCGTCTCGGGCGGCATCGAGGTGCGGCGCGCCGGCGGTGTCGACGTGGCGCTCATCGGCCAGAACCTGCAGCGCGTGCACCGCGATGCGCAGGCCATCCGGCGCGACGACCGCGAGCATTTCTTCCTCGTGTTCCAGGACCACGGCGGCGCGCTCATGTGCCAGGGCGCGCAGCAGATCGCGGTGCAGGCCGGCGACATCGTGCTGATCGATTCGGCGCGGCCCTCGGAGTTCGTCTACGACGGCGCCAGCTCGCAGCAGGTGTCGGTGCACCTGCCGCGCGCCGACATGCTCGCGCGCTTCGGTCCCACGCTGCAGGGCGGCGTGTGCGTGCGGCGCGGCGACGCGCTGGGCTTCGCGATGCGCGCCATCCTCGCGCGCCTGCTCGACAGCGGGCAGTCCGACGACGCGCACCTGGTCGAGGCCTTTCTCGGCGTGTTCGGCTCGGTGCTGGTCGAGCGTGCGCGGCAGGCGCCCGCGCTGCTGTCGCGCAGCGCCGGCGAGGGCGTGCTGCGCCGCGCGATGGACCACGTGGCGCTGCAGTTCCACGACCCGGCCTTCCACGCGGGCGAACTGGCGCGCCACCTGGGCGTGTCGCCGCGGCTGCTGCAGCGGGCCTTCGAGGCGCTGGGTGTTTCGCCGAGCCGGCACATCCTCGACACCCGGCTGGCGGCGGCGCGCGCCGCGCTCGATGCGGCGGCCCGGCAGGGCGGCCCCGCGCCGGCCATCGCGGTGGTTGCCTACGACTGCGGCTTCAACGACCTGTCGTTCTTCTACCGCGAGTTCCGCAAGCGCTACGGCGTGCCGCCGGGGCGCCTGGCACTCGGACCCCTGACGCACTGACGCCTGAGTCCATTCGCTGACGCCTGGCTCCAAGACGCCGGCCCCTGCTTTTCCTACAGTGACCCGGCGCGCCCACCCTGCGGCGGCGCGCGCCAGCGTCAACCCAACCAGGACAAAGCAATGCAAGAGACAAGAATGACGATCGGCGGTCGCGCAGTGCCAGGCACGGCCTCCTTCGAAGTGCGCAACCCCGCCAATGGCCAGGTGATCGGCACCGCGCCGAACGGTTCGCGCGACGACCTCGCCGCCGCCGTGGCCGCCGCGCAAAAAGCCTTCAGGAGCTGGTCGCGCCAATCCGACGACGAACTGGCCGCGGCCTGCCGCGCCGTGACCGAGAAGATCGGCGCGCATGCCGAAGAACTCGCGCGCCTGCTCACGCTGGAGCAGGGCAAGCCGCTCAACGGCCTGGGGTCGCGCTGGGAGCTGGGCGGCGCCGCGGCCTGGGCCGGCGCCACCGCGGCGCTCTCGCTGCCGCCGCGCGTGCTGCAGGACAACGCGCAGGGCCACGTCGAGATCTTCCGCAAGCCCGTGGGCGTGGTCGGCTCGATCACGCCGTGGAACTTCCCCGTGCTGATCGCCGTGTGGCACGTGCTGCCGGCGCTGCGCACGGGCAACACGGTCGTCATCAAGCCCTCGCCCTACACGCCGCTGGCCACGCTGCGCTTTGTCGAGCTGCTCAACGAGGTGCTGCCCGAAGGCGTGGTCAACAGCGTGAGTTGCGACGATCGCACCTCCAACCTCGGCGCCGACATGGCGAGCGACCTCGTCATCCGAAAGATCGTGTTCACCGGCTCCTGCGCCACCGGCAAGAAGGTGATGCAGTCGGCCGCCAGCACCATGAAGCGGCTCACGCTCGAACTCGGCGGCAACGACGCCGGCATCGTGCTGCCCGACGCCGACCCCAAGGCCATCGCCGAAGGCCTGTTCTGGGGCGCGTTCCTCAACAACGGCCAGACCTGCGCGGCCATGAAGCGGCTGTACGTGCACGCCAGCATCCACGACGAGGTGTGCGAGCACCTCGCGGCCTTTGCGAAGCAGGTGCCGATGGGCGACGGCATGGACGAGAAGAACGTGCTCGGCCCGGTGCAGAACCGCATGCAGTTCGACAAGGTCGCACGGCTCGTGGCCGACGCGAAAAAGAAGGGCCAGGTGCTCACGGGCGGCGAGCCGGGCGAGGGCCTGTTCTTCCCCGCGACCATCGTCGCGGGCCTGAAGAACGGCGATGCGCTGGTCGACGAAGAACAGTTCGGGCCCGCATTGCCCGTCATCCGCTACACCGACGTCGAAGAGGCCATCCGCGCCGCCAACGACAGCGAGAACGGCCTCGGCGGTTCCGTGTGGTCCAAGGACATCGAACACGCCAGGCGCATCGCGTCGCGCCTGGAATGCGGCTCGGTGTGGATCAACAAGCACGGCGCCATCCAGCCCAACGCGCCCTTCGGCGGCGTGAAGGGCTCGGGGCTCGGTGTGGAGTTCGCGGAAGAAGGGTTGAAGGAGTACACCGACGCGCAGGTGATCTTCTCCTGACGCATTGCAGGGCGTGGCGTGCGCCACGCTCTGTTTACGAGCGCAGCGCGGCGGTCAGTGCGCCGAGCAGCGCATCGGTCTCGACCAGGCTCGGCGGGTGGATCGGCGCCGGCCAGGTGCTGTGGATCGCGACCACGAGCCGTTCCTTCGGATGGATGTAGACCTGCTGGCCGAAGATGCCGAGCGCGGCGAACAGGCCACCGTCGAGTTCGGGCAGTGCCTTCGCGCCGGTCGGGAAGGTCCACCACTGGTAGCCGTACCCCATCGGTTCGAAGCCCGCGAGCGTGCCGGGCGCGAGGTGGCTGGCCGCATCGACGCGCGTGGCGTCGGCCACCCAGCCGTCGGGCAGCACCTGCCGGCCGCCGGCCACGCCACCACCGAGCACGAACAGGCCGAAGCGCCCGAAGTCGCGCAGCGTGGCGTTCACGCCGCTGCCGGTGAACTCCTGGCCATCGACCGCATCGAGCTGCCAGTACGCATCGGCCTCCATGCCGAAGGGCGCCCAGATTTTTTCCGAGAGGTAGTCGCTGATCGGCCGGCGGATCGCGCTGGCCAGGATCTCGCCGACCAGGCAGGTCTCGCCGGTGCTGTAGTTGAAGCGCGTGCCCGCCGGCGCCACGCGCGGGCGCTGTGCCATGAACGCCAGCACCGCGCCCTTTTCGCGCGTGAGCTGCACGCGCATCAGCTGGCGCCGGTCGGAGTCGGCGTCGAGGTAGTCCTCGTTCCAGGCCACGCCCGAGCTCATCTGCAGCACCTGCTTCACCGTCACGTCGTCGTAGGCCGAGCCACTCAATGCGGGCAGGTAGCGCACCACCGGGTCGTCGAGGCTGGCGATGTGGCCATCTTTCACGGCCGCGCCGACCAGCGTGGAGGTCAGCGATTTCGCGACCGAGAACGACAGCCACTTCGTCGCCGCGTCGTTGCCCATGGCGTAGCGCTCGAGCACGACATGGCCGTCCTTGATCACCAGCAGGCCGGCCGTGTGGTTGCGCGCCATGAAGCCGTCGATGCCTAAGCGCTGCGCGTCGATGGGCCTGCCCTCGGGCAGCGGATGCACCTGCGTGCCGCGCCGGATCGCGCGCGTCGCGTAGAGCCGGTCCATCTGGCGGTAGGTCGGCGCCTGTAGCGCGGGCGCCAGCGTCATCAGGTCTTCGTAGCGGCCGATGGCCTCGTCGGATGTAGTCATTTCGCAGCAGGCCGGTTCAGCCCCAGCGTCGGCGTCTCGTCGAAGAAGTTCCAGGGCTTGAGCAGCGCATGCACCCACTCGGTGGGCATGATCGGCCACTCCTCGGCGCGCGCGACGTGCGTGGTGCCGGTGGTGAGCCACACCACGTTGTCGGTGTTCACGATCTCCTGGTTGTCGGCCGTGAACTGGCCCAGGCCCGTGTCCTTGTTGGAGCGGTTCGGGTACTTGCCTTCGGGGAACAGCTCTTCGGGGTCGTAGCGCGTCACCCAGAGCTGGCGGTCCATGAAGCTCAGGCGGTGGTTGATCCACTCGTCCTTCGCGAAGTTCGCGCCCTTGGCGATCGGGTGCGTGCCGCCCGCGTACGGCACCAGCTGGTACGACACCGGGTTGCCGACCTTGTTGTTGCGCGACGGGTTGCTCAGCAGGCGGATGGTCGAGGGGTCGAACTTCTGCGCCGCCTGCTGCTCGGTGCGCACCGTGCGCTGCACCGTCTGCATGGTGCTGGTGCGTGGGCCGCCGCGCGTGTTGGGCAGCACCACGGGGTCGACCTCGGTGAGCGTGTTCTGCTCGCCGTCCACGTCCAGGTCGAGGCGGAAGTTGTAGATGTGCTGGTGCGTGGTGCCGACGATGTGGTGGTCCAGCAGCGTGCCGTAGCGCGTGTCCTCGGCGGCCGTCGGGTCCTGCATGGTGCGCGCCTTCACGCCCTTCACGGCCTCGATGCCGGTGGCGCCGGCGTGGATGCCGATGGTGCCGTTCTCGGCGAACACCCAGTCGAACAGGTAGTCGTAGTTGCCCACCGTGCTGATCCAGCGCACCACCAGCTCGCGCCGCTCGGTGCTGATGTTGGGCTTGCCCATTTCCTGGTGCTTGAATTCGGGGTCGGCATAGCGCTCGAAGACCGCGATGGCGCGCGGCACCTTGGTGGGGGCGCCGGTGTAGTCGGCCAGCGTGGCGTCCAGCAGCACGGCGTTCTGCGGCGCGTCCTTGTTCGGCTCGATGGGCGAGGTGAGCGTGCCCATGCCGTACTCGCCCGAGTCGAGATACGCCTTGAAGTACCAGCCGGTGTCGGGGTCGCCGTAGGGCACGATCATGCCGCCCAGCGAGCCTTCGTACATCACCTTGCGCTTGGTGCCCTTGTCGTTGTAGGTGACGGTGGACAGCACCAGGCCCACGCGCGAGTCGAGCCGCACGTGGAAGTCCCAGTTGCGCCAGTGCATCGTGTGGCCGGTGATCGTGTAGTTCTTGCCTTCGGGCTCGGTGATCTCCAGCGGCTTGGGCGCCGGCGTGGCCGCGCGGTCGCGACCGTCGTAGGGCGTGGGCTTGAGCGGCACGGGCACCAGGCCGCCGTCCTCGATCTTGATGACCTTCTTCTGTTCCAGGTCGACCACCGCCACCAGGCCCTCGATGGGATGCGCCCAGTAGTTGCCGTCGCCCACGTCCAGGTAGCTCACGACCTTCAGCAGGCGGTCTTCCTGGCGCAGCGAATCCTTGCCGTCGAAGTAGCCCACGGTGAGCGGCGTGGCGACCACCTTCTTCACGTCGGCGATGCCGCGCGTGGCGAGCGCCTTGGCGTAGTCGGGGCTGGCCTCGATGGCGGTCTGCACGGTGGCGAAGTCGTCCAGCAGCACCATGCCGTGCGCGCCCTCGATCGGCTTCCATGCGGTGAGCGTGCGCGCCGCGAGGTCGACCGTGCCTTCGATGACCTTCTTGCCGTCCAGCGCCACGAAGGCCGCCTGGCGCGGCGCGCGCACGGGCTGGCCGGTGAGCGCGAAGTTCCAGACCTCGTCCTTGGGCGGGCGCTTCACGCTGATCTCGGTGAAGCGCAGGCCGGCCTTGTGGCGCCCCGAGGCCTTGAGCACCTCGAGCGTGGCCTGGATCTCGGCCTCGGTGAGCGGGTTCAGCGGGTTGGGCACGCGCTCGACCACGAAGGTCTTGTCCAGGCTGGACTGGAACACCTGGTTCACGAAGTCGTGCGGCACGTAGGCCGCGCCCTTGCGCATGACGACGGGCACGTCCAGTTGCATCGGCTGGCCGTTGACCAGCGCCGTCTTCGAGCCGGGTTTCAGGCGCACCAGCGTGCCGTTGCGCGCCACGGTGAACACGTTGGCAAAGCTGTCCCAGCGCAGCGTGCCGCCGAAGTCTTCCACCGTCTTCTTCAGCGGCACCATGTGGGCCGCGCCGCCGTGGGCCAGGGCCGGTTCAATGCTCAGGGGGCCGAGGGCGAGCGCCAGGGCAGAGGCCAGGGCGGTGCCCAGGAGACGCCGTGCGGCGCCGCGGCCGGGCGTTCGGTGGTAGCTGCTGCGCATGGCTGCATCCTTCTTCGCGTGTTGTGGTGGACAACCGCGAAGGTAAGAGCGCCGCCGGCGCGGGCGTTATCAAGATTTGGCAAACCACCGCGCGCGCGTGGCGGACGGCAGCTCGCCGAACAGGCGTGCGTAGTCGATGGCAAAGCGCGACAGGTGCCAGAAGCCCCAGCGCGCGGCGATGTCGCCGATGGTGTCGTCGCGGCAGGCCTGCATCTCGCAGCGCACGCGGTTCAGGCGCATCACGCGCAGGTAGGTGACGGGGCTCAGGTGCAGCACGTCCTCGAAGGCGTACTGCAGCGAGCGGCGCGACACGCCGGTGGCCGCGCACAGGTCGGGCACGCTGATGGGCTCGTCGGCGTGCGCCTGCATGTACTCGCGCGCCTTGGCCACGATGTGGCGGCGCGCCGCCGTGCTGGCGGGCAGCCGGGCCTCGAAGGCCTTCGAGCCCATGCACTGCAGCACCGCGTCGGCCAGCGACAGCGACAGCATGTGGCGCGCGGCCGGCTGTTCGAGCTGCGCGAGGTTGTCGCGCGCCAGCGACAGGGCGGCGCCCAGCAGGCGGGTGAAGGCGGTTTCGTCGAAGCCGGGGTGCTGCACCGGCGCGGGCGCAGGCATGCGCAGCTCGAAGTCGGGGCCGAACAGGGTGGTGGCCAGCTTGGCCAGCGGTTCGGTGTCGACGCACACGGCCATCAGGTCCATGCCGGCGCCGGCCAGCAGCTCGAACTCGCCCCGCGGCGGCAGCGCGCTGAGCTGGCGCCCGCCCAGGTCGTGGCCGCAGTACCAGCTGCCCGGGGCGGCCGTCTCGGTGAGCGCGAAGGCGATGGCGCCGGGGCGGCCCCGGCCGCGCTGCAGCACGGTCTGGTTGGCGCGCTCGTGGAAGACCTGCACGAAGTCCAGGTGCAGGTCTTCGGCCAGCCCCTCGAAGCGGCCGTTGGACAGCTGCTCGTAGTGCTGGTCCCAGGCGCCCACGCCCGAGGCCTGCGCCTGGGCTTCGGCGGTGAGTTGTCGGCTGAAGTGAAGAAGCTCGGTCATGGTGCGCGCTGGCGCAGTTGCCATCGCGCAGCCGATGAGCAGAAACCGTGCCTGTCACGGCGCAGTGTGTGGGAAGCGCCGCCGCCCGACCATGTTGCTTACCCTTGGTCAGGGGCGCTCAGGCGTTCATTCGAGCGTCAGGCCGATGTCCTTCACCAGCGCGCCCCAGTCCCGCAGGTCGCTGCGGATGGTGGCGGTGAACTGCTCGGGCGTGTTCTGCGGCAGGTCGTTGAAGTTCAGCTCGTACATGCGGCGCACCACCGCGGGGTCGCGCAGCACCTGGTTCACGGCCTCGTTGAGCTTCTTCACGATCGCCGGCGGCGTCTTGGCCGGTGCCAGCAGGCCGTACCAGGCGTAGGTGGTGAAGGGGTAGCCGCTCTCGGTCATGGTGGGCACGTCGGGCAGCATCGGGATGCGCGAGGGGCCGCTGTTGGCCAGCGCGCGGATGCGGCCGGCGCGCACGATCTCCACGGTCGAGGAGATGTCGGCGAAAGCCGCATCGACCTGGCCGCCCACCAAGTCTTGCACGCAGGGGCCGCTGCCCTTGTAGGGCACGTGCGTCATCACGAGGCCGGCCTGCTTCTTCAGGCTTTCCATCGCCAGGTGGCCGCCCGAGCCGTTGCCCCACGAGCAGTAGCTGAGCTTGTCGGGGCGCGCCTTGGCGTAGGCGACGAACTCCTGGATGGTCTTCACCGGCAGGTCCTTGCGCACCAGCAGCAGGTTGCCGCCGCGCCCGACCTGGGCGATCGGCATGAAGTCCTTCAGCGGGTCGTAGGGCAGCTTCTTGTAGAGGCTGGGGTTCACCACCATCGTCGCGGCGTAGGTGAACAGCAGCCGGTAGCCGTCGGGCGTGGAACGCGCCACCACCTCGCTGCCGAGGATGCCGTTGGCGCCCGGGCGGTTGTCGACCACGAAGGGCTGCTTCAGGATCTTGCCGAGGCCGTCGCCGATCAGCCGCGCGATGGTGTCGGTGCCGCCGGCCGCCGCGGTGGGCACCACCAGCGTCACGGGCTTGTCGGGGTAGCCGTCGGCCTGTTGTGCGTGGCTGGCCGTTGCCAGTGCGGTCAGGGAGCAGGCGGCCAGCAGCGTGCGCAGGCCGAAGCGGAAGGGTCTTGTGGTTGTCATGGTCCGTGTCTCCGATGGAAAGGCCTCAGCGGATGCCGAAGCGCGCCTGCGTGCCCTGTTCGATCATGTCCGCGCCCACGCGATACAGGTTGCGCGAGACGTAACTGGGCACTTCGCGGGCCCGCTCGCGCAGCCATTCGGCCTTGAGCGAGCGCGCCTCGGCGATCTCGCTGGCCTCGCCCTCGGCGGTGGCCAGCAGGTCGATCACGTGCAGCGCGAGCTGCCACTGCCTGCCTGCCGCCAGCGCGCGTGCCTGGTCGATCACGCCGCGCTTGTCGGTGATGGCGTCGGCCACCGCCCGGCCGATGGCCTCGGGCGCGGCCGGGTGCAGCGAGGTCGGGTTGCGGTCCCACCAGCCGTTCTCCGAGCGGTAGATGTCGCGCACGATGTAGCCCGGGTCGCCGTAGGTGGGCTTCATCCACTCGACCGCGAACAGCTCGTCGGGGAAGCGGATGCGCGCCAGGATGTCGCGCTCGTTGAGCCCCTCGTTCATGAGCCGCACCACCTCGGCGCGCACCCAGCGCAGCGCGCGGGCCGTGTGCACGAGCACGTGCTGCACCTGGTCTTCGCCCTCGAGCGTGGCGCCGAATTCGCGCACCGCCTTGCGCGGCTTCAATGCCGCCAGCGCCTCCAGCGTGTCGGCCCAGCGCACCGTGTCGCGCATCGTGCGAAAGGGCGTGCCGATGTTGGGAATGGAATCGATCAGCGCCGCGCCGCCGTACAGCACCCGCTGCGCCGGGCTCCACAGCGCGATCGCGTCGTCGGTTTCCGAGGGCGCCCAGCGCAGCTCGATGCGGCGCTCGCCGCTGCCGATCTGCAGCACGTCGTCGAAGGTCTCGGTGGGCGGGTGCGTCACCAGCCGGTGGTCGAAGAAGCCGGCGGGGCGGTTGAACTGGATCTCGGCCATGCGGTGCTGCAGGGCCAGCGTCTCGCGGTAGCGCGCCAGGCGGCGCGGCACGTTGCGGTGCGCAATGATGCGCGGCGGCGCATCGCCGCGTGCGGCGGCATGGGCCAGCCACATCGGCACGCCGGCGTTGTAGCCGATGTGGCCGTGGCTGAAGCACAGCGCATGCACCGGCGCGTCGCTGAGCTGGCGCAGCGCGTCGATCATGCCCTGCGTCACCGAGCCGCCCGGGCCGGCGTCGATCACGACCAGGCCCACGTTGGTCTCGGCCACGAACGATTGGCCCTGTCCGCGCAGGATGTGCAGGCCCGGCGCGACGGTCTCGGTGCCGGTGCCGACGATGAGGAAGGGCTTTTCTTCTTCTGTGGCTTGGGGTTTTTCAGCGGTGGCACTCATGCGGAATCCTTGGTGACGGTGAGGGGCGGCAGCTGGTAGCGGCCGTCGAGCAGTTCGGCGCGCGGCACGTAGGCGCGCAGGCACAGGTAGAAGCTGCCTTCGGGCGCCGGCAGCCAGTTGGCGAATGCGGCCTCGCCTTCGGGGCGTGCGTGCTGGATGTGCAGCGTGAGCCCGCCGTCCGCGTCGCGCCGCAGCCCCGGCGTGCGGTCGCCGATGGCGTAGCGGTCGATCGGGTTGTCGACCAGCATGTAGTCGCGCGTGTCGTACATCGTGAGCGACCAGAAGGCGTCGACCGGCGGCAGCGCGTCGGGCGGGAAGCGCAGCATGTAGCGGCGCTGGCCGGTGAGGGCTTCGCCGGTGGCGTCGTGCCAGGCCATGGGGTAGGTGGCCTCGCGGCTTTCGAGCATGCCGATGTACTTCAGCGCGATCAGCGCGCGCGCCAGGTGGTCGTCGCCGAAGGAACCTTCCACGAGCGGCATCTGCACCCAGCCCGAGGCCGTGGTGCGGCCCGACTGCGCCTCGCGCAGCCGCGGCAGCACGGTGTCGAGCGCAGCCTGCAGCGCGGCGCGCTGGCCGTCGTCGAGTGCCCCTGCAGCAGGCCCGATGCCGAGCGATGCATAGCGCGCGAGCTGCGCGGCATCACCAGCCGGCGGTGCGTTGTCGCGCAGCGCCGCGTTCACTTGCGCAGCGAAGTGCTCCGCGGTGAGCGGCGCCTTCGGGTCGCAGGCCGGATCGAAGGCGCGCGGCGCCGAGCGGCGCCCGGCCTCCCAGTCGGCCAGCGTGCGCACGAGAAAGCCGTCCTGCAGCGCGTTGACGGCGGGCACGTCCTGCGGGCCGTCGACCAGCAGGCGCCCGATGATCCACAGCCAGCGCGTGGGCGCCTCGATGCGCGCGCCCGGTGCATCGAAGGCCGCGGGCAGCGTGCCGCGCCATTCCGGCGGCGTGACCACGAAGGCGCGCGCCGCCGTGCCCGTGAGGCGCTGGCCCAGGTGCGCGAAGGGGTTGGTGAAGAAGTCGAGCAGGCCCAGCACGTAGTAGCGCCCGGCGGTGTCGGGCACGTCGATCACGAGCGGGCCCTCGCCCAGGTCGAGCCAGGCGTTGGTGTAGAGCGTGTCGTTGTTCGGCGTGACGACGCGGCTCTTGCCCGCGCCCAGCAGTTGGCGCGCGTGCGTGAACACGTTGCACCAGCGCAGCGGCTTGGGCGCCTCGCCGGCGGCGTCGGTGCGCTGCGGCGAGGTGGCTGCGCGCATGCGGCACATCTCGTACAGCGGGTAGGCGTAGACCACGGCCTCTTCGGCCAGGGCGTGAAGGGTGTCGGTGTGCGGCTGCATCGCGTTCAGCCCTGTTGTGCCTGCAGCGCCGGGATGCGCCAGCCCTGCACGCCTTCGCGCGGGTAGTACATGCGCAGGATCAGGTAGAAGCGCCCGGCCGGCGCGGGCAGCCAGTTGGCGGCGTCGGCGGGGCGTGCGTGGCTCACCGCCAGCTCGAGGCTGCCGTCGGCGTTGCGCTTCAGCCCGGGCGTGCGGTCGCCGATGGCGTGGCGGCGGATCTCGTTGGGGTAGAGAAAGCGGTCGCTGTCGTACAGCGTGACCGACCAGAAGGCGTCGGCGGGCGGCAGGTCGCCGGCCTCGAAGCGCATCGTGTAGCGGCGCTGGCCGTCCAGCGGTTCCTGGGTGGCGTCGTGGTGCGCGGCGGCGTACACCGCCTCGCTGGTGGCCAGCGCGCCCAGGCCCAGGTAGGCGGTGCGCGCGCGGCCGAGGAACTCGTTGCCGTAGCGGCCGGTGGCCGGCGTCATCGACCAGGGCTTGGGCCGGCGGTTGCGGCCCACTGCGCCGACCAGCTGCACGCCCTCGGCGAAGCCTTCGATCAGGCCTTCGCGCAGCGGTGCCTCCAGCGCGTCCCAAGAGAACGCGGCGTTGGCCAGCAGACCGCCCTGGCCGAACCACGCCACGAGCGCGCGGTCTTCCACGCGGCCCGGCGCTTCGGCCAGCGCATGGCACACGTTGGTGAAGAAGCGCGGCGCCACGTCTGCGGCCGGCTCGCCGTGCTCGAAGGCGGCGGCCATGGCGTCTTCGTGCGGGCCGGCCCACTGTTCGATGGCGGCCGGGCGGCCCTGCAGCACGGTGCCGGGCGCGGGCTTCAGTTGGATCTCCGACTGCAGCGCGCGCGCGGCCGGCCAGTCGCTTTCATCACCCACCAGGATGCGGCCGATGAGCCAGACCAGGTCGGTCGGGCAGCGCACCACGCGGTGGGCGGCTGCGAGTGATTCCGGCACGGTGCCGCCGGGGCCCACGAGCACCACGGTCTCGCCCTCGGGGTTGCAGTTGCGCGGGCCCAGGTTCTCGAAGTTCTCGGTGTAGGCGTCGTACAGCGGCAGCACGAAGTAGCGCCCCGGATGGCGCGACGACGCGGGCACGGTCAGCAGCATCGGCCCGTGCGCCAGATGCAGCCAGGCCATGGTGTAGAGCAGGTCGTTGGCGGGCGTGACCACGTCGCGGTCTTCGTGGGTGGACGGGCGCGGCGCGTGGTGCAGCGTGTTCAGCGGCGCGCGCACGTCGGAGCCGGCCGAGGCGCCGCTGCGGCGTTCGGCGCGCGGCGCGGTCTGCATGGCGCAGGTGCGGTAGGTCTCGGTGAGCGGATAGCCGTAGACGAAGGCGGCCAGGCCGATGGAGCGGGCGAGCGCCTTGCGGGCGGCGGCGATGTCGGGCACGGGAGCGGGAGCGTTCATGGGAAAGACCTCGGGGTTCGGAAAGAAGAGGAGGGGGAAGGCGGTTCAGTCGAGCTTCACGCCCGTGGCCTGCGTGAGCTTCAGCGTCACGGGCAGGAAGGCCTTGTAGGCCGCGGCGGCCTCGGGCGGCAGGTTGCCCACGGGCTCGGCGCCGAGCTCCTCGATGCGCCGGCTCACCTCGGGCTGGCGCACCACCGCGCTGACCTCGCGGCCCAGGCGTTCGACGATGGCGTCGGGCGTCCTGGCCGGCGCCATCAGCGAGGTCGGGCCGGTCATGGCGTAGACCTCGTCGGCGTAGCCCTGCTCGGCGAAGGTGGGCACGTCGGGCAGCGCACGGGCGCGCCGCGGGCCGGCCACGGCCAGCGGGCGCAGCTTTCCGGCCTTGATGTACGGCTGCAGCGTGGTGACCGAGCCCACGGTCATCTGGATCACGCCGCCGATCAGGTCGATCGCCATCGGGCTCTCGCCCTTGTAGGGCACGTGCATCGTCTGCAGGCCGTAGGCCTTGTCCATGTAGACCTGCACCTGGTGCGGCTGCGTGCCCGGGCCCCACGAGCCCATCGAATACTTGCCGGGCGAAGCCTTCGCGGCGGCGATCAGGCTCTTGAAGTCGGTCGCCGGCACCGAAGGGTGCACCGCCAGCACGGTGCGTGTGGTGGCGATGTCCGACACCATGCGCAGGTCGGTGCGCGGGTCGTAGGGCAGCTTGCTGTAGAGCACCAGGTTCGCCGTGACGGGCCCCGGCACCGTGAGCAGCAGCGTGTGGCCGTCGGGCGGGCTCTTGGCGACGTAGTCGGTGCCGATGATGCCGCCCGCGCCGCTGCGGTTCTCGACCACCACCGGCTGGCCCAGCCGTTTCGACAGGCCCTCGGCCACGAGCCGCGCGAGGATGTCGGTCGAGCCGCCCGCCTGGTACTGCACGATGATGCGCACGGGCTTGGAGGGGAAGGGGGCCTCCGTGGCTGCCGCCGCCGTGCTTGCGGCGAGCACCAGTGCCGCGCCCGCGCCGAGCGTGCGCCCGAGTCCGTTCTTCGATGTCGTCGTCATGCGATGTCTCCGGTGGTTGTTGTTGTGCTTCAGGGCGCGCGGCCGACGACCAGCGCATCGACCGCCACGCAGCCGCCCTCGGCCTGCGGGCGCGCGATCAGCGGGTTGATCTCGGCGCTGTCGAGCGAGTCGCCTGCGCGCTGCGCGAAGTCGGCCAGCGCGCACAGCGCGTCGGCGATCGAATCGAGGTCTGCCGGCGGCCGGCCGCGCGCGCCGTTCAGGATCGCGAAGGCGCGCAGTTCGCGCACCATGGCCAGCGCGTCGTCGCGCGTGATCGGCAGTGCGCGCAGCGACACGTCGCACAGCGTCTCGACGTGGATGCCGCCCAGGCCGAACATCAGCACCGGCCCGAACACCGGGTCGCGGTGCACGCCCGCGATGCACTCGACGCCGCCGGTCAGCATGCGCGCCACCAGCGCGCCGTCGAGCCGCGCCTCGGGCCGCGCCGTGAGCGCGAGGTCGCGCGTGCGCTCGAAGGCCGCGCGCGCCTGCGCCGCGCCGCGCAGCCCGAGCGCCACGCCGCCGACGTCCGACTTGTGCGGGATGTCGGCGCTGACGATCTTCACCACCACCGCTTCGCCGAGCGCCTCGGCGGCGGTTGCCGCTTCGTCGGCGCTGCGCACCACGCGGTGCGCGACCACGGGCACGCCCGCGTCGGCCAGCAGCGCGAGCGCGTCGGGTTCGGACATCGTGCCGGGCGCGAGCGTCAACGGCGCCTTGGTTGATGCGGGCGCCGCAGCCACCGCCGCCGCAGGCTTCAGCCCCGCCAGCGCGGCGATCGTGCGGATGCCGTCCGACGGATCGGCGAACACCAGGCAGCGCATCGCTTCGAGCTCCGCGCGACGTTCGGGCGACAGCAGCGTGCTCACCGCCAGCAGCGTGTCGGGGTAGGCCTCGCGCAGCGAAGTCACCAGCGAGCGCAGCACCGGCCAGAACGCATCCGACGCACCCGCGGCGGCCAGGAAGCCCATCCACGAGGCGAAGCCCTGGTCGTCCAGCATCACGCGCGCCGTGCGATCGATCAGCGTCATGTCGTTGGTGACCTGGCCCGTGATGTCGACCGGGTTGCGCGGCGCCGCGAAGGGCACCCAGCGGCGCAGCGTGTCCTGCGCGGCCTCGCTCAGCGGCCGGGCATCGAGGCCCTGGGCCGAGGCCTCGTCGGCCATCAGCGCGCCGACGCCGCCCGAGAGCGTGAACAGGCCGATCGAGCGGTCGCGCGGGCGGCCCGCCACGGCGGCGCTGTGGGCCAGGTCGAAGAACTCCGTGAGGTTGCGCGCGCGCAGCACGCCGTACTGGCGGAACACGGCGTCGTACACCGCGTCGTCGCCCGCCAGCGCGGCGGTGTGCGAGGCCGCGGCCTCGGCGCCCAGCGCGGTGCGCCCGACCTTGACCATCACCACCGGCTTGCCGTTGGCCTGCGCCAGGGCCAGCGCCGCGCGCAGGCGGGGGCCGTCGCGGCAGCCTTCCATGTAGGCCATGATCACGTCGGTGTCGGGGTCCTGCGCGAGCCAGGCCAGGCAGTCGGCGACCTGCACGTCGGCCTCGTTGCCGGTGGTGGCCCACAGCGACAGGCCGACGCCGCGCGCCCGCGCCATCGCGTACGCGTAGGCACCGAACGCGCCCGACTGGCTCACCAGCCCGATGCGCCCCGGCATCACGCGGCCCACGCCGGGCGCCGGCGAGAAGGTGGCGTACACGTGGCGTGCGATGTTCATGAAGCCCAGGCAGTTGGGGCCGACCAGCCGCACGCCCGCGGCACGCGCCTTGTCGCCCAGCCGCGCCTGCGCCGCCGCGCCCTCGGCGCCCACTTCGGCGAAGCCCGAGGAGAACAGCACCACGCCCTTCACGCCCGCCGCGATGGCGTCGTCGAGCGCGCCGCCGACCAGCGCCGACGGCACCGCGAGGATGGCCAGGTCCACCGGCTGTCCGATGGCGCGCAGGCTGGGGTAGGCCGGCAGATCCTGGATGCGGTCGGCGTTCGGGTTGACCGGGTACAGCGCGCCCTCGAAACCGAAGCGGCGCTGGTAGTCGACGGGAATGCCGCCGATCTTCTGCGCGTTGGACGAGGCGCCGACCACCGCGATGGCACGCGGCGCGAACAGCGCCGAGAGGGATTCGGCTTGCGAAGAGAAGAAGTCCATGGGCATGGCGGAGGGTTCGGAAGTCAGAAGTTGTGGCGGATGCCGGTGGCGAGCACGCGCACGTCGTTGCCGCTGTTGGCGATCACCGGGATGGTCGCGAGCGATGCCGAGGCGCCGTGCCGGTTCAGCAGGCGCAGCCAGCGCGCGTAGACCACGGTGCGCTTGCTCAGGTAGTAGTCGTAGCCCAGCGTCCAGGCCAGCTGCGAGCGTTCGCTCTCGGCCACCTTGCGCTGCGTGGCGCCGAAGATCAGGTTCGAGGCCGGCGTCACGTTGTAGGTGGCGCCCAGGTTCACGAGCTTCGCGGTCGGCACGTTGGGCAGGCTCGAGGCGTTGCGCACGTAGCTGGCGTACAGCTGCAGGCCGATCGAGGGCAGCTCGTAGGAGCCGGTCAGCGCCTGGTAGGTCGTGGTGGCGGGCGAGGCCACGGGCGCCGCCGCCGAGCCCGAGCGCGCGCGCTGGAAGGCGTAGGCGATGTAGTACGGCTTGCGCGCCCAGCCGATGTTGCCGCCGTAGACGTTGCCGCTCTGGTGGCTCGGCGCGCTCGATTCGCCCGGTGCGTAGGCCAGGTCGGCGAAGAATTCCATACTGGCCGGCGTGCGGTAGCGCACCATGTTGCTGGCGCGGGCCGCGAAGGGCGTGAGGCCCGGTTGCGCGTCGGTGGCGGCCACCAGGTTGATGGGCGAGAACACCGAGTTCAGGCCGTAGGGATCGGCCTTGAACAGCGCGTAGAACATCGGCGTGTACATGCGGCCCGCGTCGATCTGCCCCCACGGCGCCGAGAAGCCGACGAAGGACTGCCGGCTGAACGACATCGCGGGGCCGGGCAGCGTGCCGTTGCCGGTGTCGGGCGCAAAGCCGCTCTCCAGCGTGAAGTGCGCGCCCAGGCCGCCGCCCAGGTCCTCGGTGCCGCGAAAGCCGATGCGCGAGGCGGTCTGGCCGCCGTCCTCCAGCCGCGTGGAGGAGGCGGGGCCCGACCTGGCGTGCGCCACGTACAGGTCGAGCGTGCCGTAGACGCTCACGGTGCTTTGCGCGGACGCAAGGGCGCAGGCCGCGAGCGCGAGGGCCGCGGTGGCTGTCTTCTTCATTTGGGTTGTCTCCGGTGTGGCCGGTCGCCTGCGGGTGCAGGGCGGTGCCGCCTGTGTGCTTGTCGATGTCCGGGGCTTACGATAGAAATGAAGGGCCCCCGAATCTGTCAACGCTTTGACAGATTCGTGAACACCAGGGCAGGGAGAACCCGCTGACCCGACCACCTGCAACCACCCCTCCCGACGCCGAAGACAGCGCCGAGCTGCTCGACCGCGCGCTGCGCTGGAACGAGCTGTTTTCCCAATGGCCCGACGCGCGCCGCGCCGAGCTCATGAAGTCGGCGCGGCTGGTGCGCTACCGCCGCCGCACGCAGGTGCTGGCGCGCGACCGCCACAAGCGCGAGTTGCTGGCGGTGGTGTCAGGCTGCCTGGAGATCAGCAGCATGAGCCCGCAGGGGCGCAAGTACGTCAACGCGCTGCTCGGGCCCGGCCAGGTGGCGCCGCTGGTGCGCCTGCTCGAGGACGTGCCGCTGCCCTACGACTACCACGCGCACGAAGACTCGGTGATCGTCCACCTGCCCAGCGACGCCGTGATCGCGGTGCTCGACGCCGAGCCCGCGCTGTGGCGCGGCGTGGCCCGGCTGGGCCTGAAGCGCCAGCGGCTGAGCGTGGTGCTGCTGCAGAACCAGATGCTGAACTCGGTGCGCGGGCGCGTGGCCGCCACGCTGATGAGCGTGATCCACTTCTACGGCATGCAGGTGGAGGCGGCGGCGAGCCTGCCGGTGCGGCTGTCGCAGAACGACCTCGCGGCGATGCTGGGGCTGTCGCGCCAGACCATCAACAAGGAGCTGGGGCGGCTGGTCGCGGAAGGCGTGATCGACATGAGCTACAAGCGCATCCGCATCGTGAACCCAGACCAGCTCGCGGTCATCGCGACCGGCACCGGGCCGCAGTGAGCGGCGCGCACCGCTGCGCGCAGGCTCAGGGGTGGATCTTCTCGCCCTTGGCGAGCATCTCGACGAACTGCGCGATGCGCCGGGCGCGCGTCTCGGGCTTCTTCGCGCCCTGCGTGCGGAACAGCACGGCGAAGCGGTTGCGCGCGTCGAGGGTGGCGAAGAAGGCCTTGGCCTTGCGGTTGGCGTCGAGCGCGGCCTGCAGGTCGGGTGGCACGGTGGCCACGCTCGGGGCGTCATAGGCCGCCTCCCAGCGGCCGTCGGCGCGGGCGCGCTCCACCTCGGCCAGGCCGCCGGGCTGCATGCGGCCCTCGTCGATGAGCTTCAGGGCCTTGTCGCGGTTGATCTTCGACCAGATGCTGCGCGCGGTGCGCGGCGTGAAGCGCTGCAGGAAGAACTGCGCGTCCTGGCTCTTGCGCTGGCCGTCGATCCAGCCGAAGCACAGCGCGATCTCCAACGCCTCGGGGTGGTCGACGGAGGCGATGCCGCTGGCCTTCTTCGCGATGCGCAGCCAGACGCCGGCGTGGCTCGCATGGTGTTTCTTGTACCAACGCAGCAGCGCGGCGGCGTCGGCACATTCCAGTGGCGTGTCGTCGACGATGCGGTCCACCTTGACCGCGGTCTTCTTCGCCGCCGGGCTCACGGCACCCACCAGTAGCGCAATGCGTGGAAGTAGATCGGCGCCGCGAAGATCACCGAGTCGAGCCGGTCGAGCATGCCGCCGTGGCCTTCGATCATGGAGCCCCAGTCCTTCACGCCGCGGTCGCGCTTGATGGCCGACATCACCAGCCCGCCGAAGAAGCCCAGGAGGCAGATCATGAAGGCCATGAGCGCCGCCTGCCACGGGTTGAAGGGCGTGGCCCAGTACAGCGCCGCGCCCATGGCGGTGGCGCTGGCCACGCCGCCGATCAGGCCTTCCCAGGTCTTGGAGGGCGAGAGCTCGGGCGCGACCTTGCGCTTGCCGAACAGCTTGCCCCACACGTACTGCAGCACGTCGCTGCCCTGCACCACGATGACCAGGAAGGCGATCAGCAGCAGGTTGCGGCCCTCGAAGCCCGGAATCTGCAGCGTGAGCAGCGCCGGCACGTGGCTGATGCAGAACACGCACACCATCAGGCCCCACTGGATCTTCGAGGTGCGCTCCAGGAAGCGCTGCGTGTCGCCGCCCACGGCCGCCAGGATGGGCAGCAGCAGGAAGGCGTAGACCGGGATGTAGATCGAATACAGCCCGTACCAGTCGATCCAGATCAGAAAGTACTGGCCCGGCAGCGCCACGAAGAAGGCCAGCGCGATCGCGCCGTGGTCGCCGCGCCGCGTGTAGGCCAGGCTGATGAACTCGCGCAGCGCATAGAACGAGATCAGGTAGAACAGCACGATCACGCCACCCTTGCCGAAGGCGAAGGCCAGGCCGATCACCGCCACCATCACCCACCATGCGTTGACGCGCGAGTTGAGGTTGTCGATCACCGAGTGCGGCTGGCCGTGCGCCACGCGCCACTTGAGCAGCGCACCGATGGCCGAGGCCAGCACGAGCACGCCGAAGACGCCGCCGAAGAGCTTGAAGGTGGTCCAGGCGAAGGGGGACATTTCGATCACGAGGCGGTCCCTCCGTTTTGTTCGATGCGGTCGTACTCCGGGCGCAGGTCGAGCATGGCCGTGCGTGCGCGGGCGAGGAACGCCGTCTTGTCTTCGCCTTCCTCGAGCTGGATCGGCGCGCCGAAGCGCACCGTGCAGGCCAGCGGGATCGGCACCAGCGTGCCCTTGGGCAGCACGCGCTTGAGGTTCTCGATCCACACCGGCACCAGCCGCACGGTGGGGCAGGCGCGCGCCAGGTGGAAGAGGCCGCTTTTCAGCGGCAGCAGGATGTCGTCGCCCGTGTTGCGCGTGCCCTCGGGGAACATGATGAGCGAGTCGCCGCCTTCCAGCGCTTCCTTCATCTGGTCGACCGGGTTGCCGCCCTGGCCTGAGCCGTCGCGCCGGATCATGAGCGCGTTGAACACGTCCTTGCCGATGAAGTTGCGCAGCTTCGAGGCCTCCCAGTAGTCCTGGCCCGCCACGGGCCGCGTGAGCGCGCGCAGGTCGGAGGGCAGCGTGGCCCACAGCAGCACGAAGTCGCCGTGGCTCGTGTGGTTGGCGAAGTACAGCGTCTGCTCGGCCTTGGGCGTGGTGCCCGACCAGATGGCGCGCACGCCGGTCAGGAGGCCGGCCGCGCCGATGATGAGCTGGCCCGCCACCACCGCGAGCCCGCGGCGCACGATGGCGCCGGGGCGGGCGCTGTCGTTGTCGTCGCTGCTGCTGCTGTCGTTCTTGTTGTTGCCGTTGTCGTTGTTCAAGCGAGTTCCTGTGTCATGAGGGCGAGCAGGAAGAGCGCGTTCTGGCAGGCGATCACGATGGCGTGGCGCTGCATCAGTTGGCGGGTTCCCTGCACGCGGTCGGCGAGCGCGCGGGCGTTGGGCTGCGGCGGCGGGTCGCGCAGCCCGAGCACCGACAGGGCGTTGTCCATCGCGCCCAGCGAGGCGATCTGGCCGTTGGCCAGGCCTTCGAACAGCGCCTGGTCCAGCCGCAGCCGGAAGGCGAAGTAGCGTTCGAGCACGCCCAGCACCATCACCGCGGCAAAGGCCAGGATGGCGGTGTTCGAGAGCCCGCGCAGCGTGAGCGCCAGCACCAGGGCGGCGATGCAGGTGAGCGCGAAGCCCCAGAGGGCGAGCATGGCCGCCGCGCGCAGCAGGCCGGCCAGGGTGGTGCAGGTGGCGCGTTCGTTGTCAGTCATGGCGGGCAGGTGTTCCAAGGGGTTCGAGTGCGGTACGCCAGGCGGCGTGCAGCACGATCTGCGGGCGGGCGCGGCGCACGGCGTCTTCGGCCTGCGCCAGGCCGTGGTCGCGGCCCAGCCAGGCGATCACGGCGGCGGCGCTGCGCGAGAAGCCCAGCGCGCAGCAGACCCACACGGCCGAGCCGTCGGCCGCCGCGGCACGGCGCTGGCCTTCGATGACGGCCGCGGCGCGGCGCAGGCGCACGGGCGGCGGCACCACGAGGTCGAGCAGCGGCACGCAGCGCGCACGGGCGGGCGGCACGCCGGCCGGCAGTTGCAGCTCGGCGCACAGGCTCACGAGCCGGGGCTGGCCGGCGGCGAGCCATTCGGCCTGCGTGGGGCGACGGCCCAGGCGCAGGCCGGGCACCACCTCGACCGAGGCCGGCAGCTTGCGCGTCCAGAGCCACACATTGAAGGCCGCGGCCAGGCGGTAGGGCGCGAACAGCCAGCGCGCCGCCCAGCCCATGCGGCCGTGGCCGTCCATCTGGAAGCCGCGCGCGCCGAAGCCGAGGTAGTTGAGCGCCACCAGCGCGAGCGCCGCCGCCGGCCACGCCAGCCACAGCGCCACGCCGCCGGTCGCCAGCGCCGCGAACAGGCACAGCGCCGCGCCCACGGCGTAGAAGCCCGCGAGCTTCAGCCGCTGCGGATCGCGCGCCAGGCGCCACGCGCGCAGCATCGACACCCGGCGTGCCATCGGCCACAGCCACACGCAGAAGATGCCCAGCAGCGCGCCGGTCGGGATGTCGATGAAGTGGTGCTGCCAGGTCGTGAGCACCGAGGCGCAGATCGCGAAGGCCCACACATGCAGCACGAGCCGCGCCCACAGCGGCCGGATGAAGCGCCGGTACCAGTCCCACAGGATCACGGCCAGCGCGATGTGCAGCGAGGGCGCCTGGTTGTAGGGCTGGTCGAAGCCGCGCAGCGCGTTGAACAGAAAGGCCGGCGCGCCCTCCACCGGCGGCTGGCCGAAGCTGAAGTGCAGCGGCCAGAGGATGAAGCAGGTGCAGGCGATGAGCGTGGCGCTCACCAGCCGCAGCGCATGCCGGTCGAGCGTGTGGCGGTCGCGCGCCAGGAACAGCGACAGCGCGTAGAAGACGTTGATGGTCCAGTACGGAAAGATCGTCCAGGCCCAGAAGGGCACCTGCCGTTCCCAGTCGAAGGCCATCGAGGGCACGCTGGCGCGCGTGGTGGCCCACCAGTTGGCGAAGCCGTAGGTCGCGTAGAACAGCGGCCCCAGCAGCACCAGCCACGCGGCGGCGCGTTTCCACGGCCGGGGCGCGCGCCGGGCGGTCATTGCGCGACGCGCACCGCCAGCGACACCGTGAAGATGCCCCACTCGTCCACCCGTTGGTCGATCTTGCGGAAGCCCGCCTCTTCGACCAGCTGGTCCATCTCGGCCTGCGTGCGCCGGCGCATCACCCAGGCTTCGCCCTGGCGGTGGCTGGTGAGCGCGCGGGCGATCATTTCGAGCTGCGGGTGCCAGGGCTGGCCGGTGTAGACCAGGTAGCCCCGGTCTTCCACCGCGTCGCCCACGCCCGCGAGCGAGCGGCGCACCATCTCGTTGTCGGGGAACAGCTCGTACAGGCCCGACACCACGGCCAGCGTGGGCCGCGGCGTCACGCTCGCCAGGCTGATGCGATCGAAGGCGTCGGCCTGCACGAACTGGGCGACGTCTTCCAGGCCCTTCTCGGCGATCAGGGCCGTGCCGTCGCGCACGTTGATGTCGCTGTAGTCGCGCAGCAGGATCGAGCTGGCCTTCACCGGGCTGGCCAGCACCGCGTCGAGCACGTAGCGGCCGTGGCCGGCGGCGATGTCCATGAGCCGCACCTCGCGGTGCATCTCGACCAGCCGCTCCATCGCGATGCGCAGCAGCTCCTCGACGTGGATCTTGCGCTGGCGGATGCCGCGCCAGCCGATGGAGTCGAGGTAGGTGCGGTCGACCGAGCGGCCCAGCGCGCCCTTGCCCTGCGGCTGGTTGCGGTAGACGTAGTCGAGCGTGCTGCCCGAGTCGAAGCCGGTGGCGTGGCCCAGCGCGATGCCGCTGGACAGCGCGCCGCCCACACGCAGCCCGCCGCGCGTGATCGCCCAGTAGGCGCCGCGCGGCGACAGCGGCGAGAGCGGTTCGGCCAGCGCGCGCGACTCGTCGGCCGTGTTGCCGCGCAGGTGCGCCTCGCGCAGGTCGACCGGCACGGCCGGCTCGTCGAAGCGCTGCAGGATGAATTCGCGGATCGACGCCACCGCGGGCGCCCGGTCTTTCTCGCCCAGCGTGTCGTGAAAGAAGCCCGGCAGCACCGTCTTCGTCTTCACGGCGCTGCCCAGCCGCTCGAAGAACTGGTGCTGCGGCTTGTGGTGCACCACCCAGTCGGCGCCCGAGATGAGCAGCTGCACCGGCAGCGTGATCGCGTTGGCGTCGGCCACCACGCGGTCGGCCGCCTCGTACAGGCCCAGCAGGATGTTGACGGCGATCGGGCGCGAGATCAGCGGGTCGTTCTTGTAGCTCTCGATGCGCGCGGGGTCGTGGGTGAGGAATTTCGGCTTCACGTAGCTGTTCACGAAGAACAGCCCGCGCAGCTTGTGCATGAGCGCCAGCCCCGGCCGCGCGAACGGCACGTAGAGCTTGACCTTGAAGGCCGGCGAGGCCAGCGTGAGGCCGCGCACCTTGGGGGCGTAGTCGTGCGCCCAGGTGGCGATCAGCACCGCGCCCACGCTCTGCGCCACCACGTGGATGTCGTGCTCGGGCACGCCGTGGGCGGCGGCGATGTGCTGCACGAAGGTCTGCACGTCGCGCACCGAGGTGCCGAAGCTGGGGCTGTAGCCGCGCTGGCCCGGCGAGAGGCCGTGGCCGCGCGCGTCCCAGGCGAAGAAGTCGAAGTCGGGCAGGTTCAGCTCGTCCACCAGGTGCGCCATGCGCGCGCCGTGCTCGTGGCCGCGGTGGAACAGCAGCACGGCGCCGCGCCGCGCGGCGCCCGTGGCCGGCCAGTAGCGGTAGAACAGCGATTCGCCGTCGTGCGTGCGGAAGTGGTGCTCGGCGGCGACGCGGGGTGTGGAAAGGGTCATGAAGAAGGGTCTTCTTTATTTATTTGTATGGGGGTGTTTCAGGCGGCGGGCGCTTCGGCTTCGGCCAGGGCGCGGCGGATGCGGTTGACGACCGTCCAGGCCACCAGCGCGGCCACAAGCGGCATCAGCAGGGCGGTCCAGCCCGGCAGCGGCCCGCCGAGGGCGACATACAACCCGAGTGCGCCGAACACGAAGGCCCGGTCGCTCTTGCCCATCGGCCCGTCGTAGCGGCGCGAGGCGCCCACCGTCGGGCCCAGCGCGCCGGCGAATTCGCTCAGCCCGGCCAGCACGATGACCGTGCCGACCCAGAACGGCGCGAACGGCGCCACCAGCGCGAAAGGCAGGTAGAGCGCGGCGTCGGAGACCACGTCGGTGAGTTCGTTGAGGAAGGCGCCCAGCCGGCTTTGCTGGTGGTGTTCGCGCGCCAGCATGCCGTCGATGGCGTTGAAGGCCATGCGCAGGAACATCCAGGCGGGGATCAGGCCGAAGGCCGCCAGCGAGGGCGCGGCGAAGAACAGCCAGAGCCCGAGCCCGACCGACACCGCGCAGGCCGCCAGCGTCACCTGGTTGGCCGTCACGCCCATCGCATGCAGCCGGACCACGAGCGGTCGCAGCAAGGCCTGGAAACGCGGTTTCAGTTCGTAGATGGACACGTTCTGACTTCCCTCTCTTGTTATGTTCTGCAGGCATTCTGCCAGTGTGAAACATGGCCCCCACGCTCGGCACTTCGCGCTCTCGCGGCCCCCCGAGGGGGCGCTCGCTCGCTGGGGGCGGCCCGGCGCAGCGCTCGGACTAAACTTGCCCCCGAAGACCCACCCCCAATGACCATCCAGACCGACGATTTCGCCCCCGCCCCGCAACGCGTGGTGTCCGCCGCCCCCGCCTCGCCCAACGAGGAGGCGATCGAGCGGGCCCTGCGGCCCAAGCTGCTCGACGAGTACGTCGGCCAGGCCAAGGTGCGCGAGCAGCTCGAGATCTTCATCGGCGCGGCGCGCAAGCGCAAAGAGGCGCTCGACCACGTGCTGCTGTTCGGCCCGCCGGGTCTGGGCAAGACCACGCTGTCGCACATCATCGCGGCCGAGCTGGGCGTCAACCTGCGCCAGACCTCGGGCCCCGTGCTCGAAAAGCCCAAGGACCTGGCGGCGCTGCTGACCAACCTCGAGCCCAACGACGTGCTCTTCATCGACGAGATCCACCGCCTGAGCCCGGTCGTCGAGGAAATCCTGTACCCCGCGCTGGAGGACTACCAGATCGACATCATGATCGGCGAGGGTCCCGCGGCGCGCAGCATCAAGCTCGACCTGCAGCCCTTCACGCTGGTGGGCGCCACCACCCGCGCCGGCATGCTGACCAACCCGCTGCGCGACCGCTTCGGCATCGTGGCGCGGCTGGAGTTCTACACGCCCGAAGAACTGGCGCTCATCGTGCGCCGCAGCGCGGGCCTGCTCAAGGTCGAGACCGACGCCGCCGGCGGCTTCGAGATCGCGCGCCGTTCGCGCGGCACGCCCCGCATCGCCAACCGCCTGCTGCGCCGCGTGCGCGACTACGCCGAGGTCAAGGGCAACGGCCGCATCACCGAAGACATCGCGCACAAGGCGCTGGCCATGCTCGACGTCGACCCGCAGGGCTTCGACCTCATGGACCGCAAGCTGCTCGAGGCCGTCATCCACCGCTTCGACGGCGGCCCGGTCGGCCTGGACAACGTGGCCGCCAGCATCGGCGAAGAGCGCGACACCATCGAGGACGTGATCGAGCCTTACCTCATCCAGCAGGGCTACCTGCAACGCACGCCGCGCGGGCGCATCGCCACGCTCGCGGCCTACCGCCACCTGGGCGTGGTGCCGCCCTCGGGCCGCGCCGACGGCCCGGACCTTTTCGGCGCCTGAAGAGAATCCCATGCACACCCACGACCTGAGCGCCTGGCAGCACGACCATCATTTCGGCGCCGGCAACGCCGCCGCCGAACGCAGCACCCGCCTCGTGATGTGGATCACCGCCGCCATGATGGTGGTCGAGATCGGCGCTGGCTGGTGGTTCAACTCCATGGCGCTTTTGGCCGACGGCTGGCACATGAGCTCGCACGCGCTGGCCATCGGCCTGAGCGCCTTTGCCTACGCCGCCGCGCGGCGCTACGCCCGCGACCCGCGCTTTGCCTTCGGCACCTGGAAGATCGAGGTGCTCGGCGGCTTCGCGAGCGCGCTGCTGCTGCTCGGCGTCGCCGCGCTCATGGTGGTCGGTTCGCTGGAGCGGCTGTGGTCGCCCGTGGCCATCCACTACCCCGAAGCCATCTCGATCGCGGTGCTGGGCCTGGTGGTGAACCTGGTCTGCGCGCGGCTCTTGGGGCATTCGCATGACCATCACGGCCATGACCACGGGCACGGCCATGACCACCACGGTCACGACCACGCGCATGGCCACGACCTGAACCTGCGCTCCGCCTACCTGCATGTGGTGGCCGACGCCGCCACCTCGGTGCTCGCCATCGCGGCGTTGCTGGGCGGCTGGTTCTACGGCTGGTCCTGGCTCGACCCGGCCATGGGCATCGTCGGCGCCGTGCTCGTCGCCGTCTGGGCCAAGGGCCTGCTGAAGGAAACCGGCAAGGTCCTGCTCGACCGCGAGATGGACCACCCCGTCACCGCCGAAATCCGCGAAGGCGTCGAGACGATGCTGGCCGACTCCGAAACCCGCGTGGCCGACCTGCACGTCTGGCGCGTCGGCCGCGATGCGTACGCCTGCGCGCTCACGGTGGTGACGCATTCGGCCACGCTCACGGCGGACCAGGTGCGGGCGTGCTTCTCGATGCACGAGGAGATCCGGCACTCGACGGTGGAGATTCAGCGCTGCGCTGACTAGGTCGAGGGCCTGCTCCTTCCCCTGCGGGGACGGGAGAAAGTCAGGCCGTCGGCCGCCGGACGTGCCGCACGATCAGCATCTGCGCCGTGTAGTACGTCGCCAGCACCCACAGCGACGCCAGCGGCAGCGGCGACACGAAGCGGTTGATCGCCAGCAGCGCGTCGCTCAGCATGAAGAAGCAGGCGCCCACCGCCACCCACAGCGCGGCCGGGTCGCTGGAACGCAGCACTGCCGCACGCCCGATGGCCTGCGCCGCCATGCAGGCGATCACCACCACATAGAACCCGACCGGAATGCGCAGCGCCACCGGCAGGCCGCCCTGCCACAGGAAGGCGTACATGCCCGCACCGATCAGCAAGGTGGCCGCCAGCGCGCGGGGCCGCGGAAACAGCCCGACGCCGATGCGGAACAGCGCGATGTACGCCAGGTGCGCGAGCAGGAAGCACACGAGCCCGGGCACGAAGAGGTTCGCCGACCCCATGAGCAGCACGTCGCCTGCGAGCGAGAAGACCAGGCCGGCCAGCAGCAGCGCATCGAAGCGCGCGATGCCGCCGGGCTGGCGTTGCGCGCGGCGGGCCGCGAAGGCGATCGCGATAGCCAGCGCCAATGGCTTGAAGAGGAGGTGCAGCCAGCCGATGCCCAAGGCCGCGCTCGCCGTGGCCAGCGCGGCGGCCTCGACCAGCAGCACCTCGGTGACCGACAGCCGGCCCTGCAGCACCGCGCCCACGGCCCACAGCCCGGCCGTGAGCGCGGCCAGCCAGACGGCGGCCTGCGGCAGCGGCACGGCGTCGGAGTACCAGAGGAACACCGTCACGCCGGCCAGCAGCGCGAGGAACTGCAGGCCCGCGAACCACTGCACGCCCTGGCTCACCACGGGCTCGTAGCGCGTGACTTTCGCGATGTCGAAGGCGGGCTTCGGGTAGCGCGCCGCCACGTCGTCGGGGCGCCAGCCGGGCGGCTTGAACCACACGCGCAGCTTGTCGGACCAGCGGCGCGCATGCCATGAATCCCTGGCGAGCGCCCAGTAGACCTCGGCGTTGGCCCACAGCGGGTCCCAGCTTTTCAGCTCGCCGCGCGTGCCGTACACGCAGCGCTCGTCCTCCTCGCGGAAGGTGCCGAAGAGGCGGTCCCACACGATCAGCACGCCGCCGTAGTTGCGGTCCAGATACGTGTCGTTCACCGCGTGGTGCACGCGGTGGTTCGAGGGCGAGCAGAACCAGCGGTCGAACCAGCCGAGCTTGCCGACCTGTTCGGTGTGGACCCAGAACTGGTAGAGCAGGTCGATGAGCGCCACCACCACGAACACCAGCGGCGGCACGCCGGCCACGGCCATCGGCAAATAGAAGATCCAGCCCAGCAGCGCACCGCTCGAGGTCTGGCGCAGCGCGGTCGACAGGTTGTAGTGCTGGCTCTGGTGGTGCACCACGTGCGCGGCCCACAGCACGGCCGACTCGTGGCCCATGCGGTGCAGCCAGTAGTAGCAGAAGTCGTAGAACACCAGCGCCAGCAGCCAGCCGTACCAGGTGGTCCAGAACTCGCGCGCCGCCTCTTGCGGAAAGAGCGCCACCGCCGAATACACGGCCGTGTAGATGCCGATGCGCAAAAGCCCCGTGAGCACCGCGCTGATCTGGCTCAGCATGCCCAGCCCGATGCTGTTCACGGCGTCGGCCAGGCGGTAGGTGTCCTGCCCGGTGCCGCGCCGGGCGCGCGCGCGGCCGACCGCGAACTCGATCGCGATCAGCAGAAAGAACACAGGGGACACGAGAACGATGATCTGGCCAGAGCGCATCGTCCGATTGTGGCGTTGCCCCGGTGCCACGCGTCACCGGGATGTCACGGAGTCGCCATCGTGCGGTCACGCGCGGCTGCGAACCTGCCGGACCATGCAACGCGACGACGCTTTCCTTCGCGCCTGGCGCGACACCGCGATCCAGCCTCCCGAGCCGGAGGACGACGATGCGGCGCGTCCGGCGCTGCGCTATCGCACCCTCTGGATCTCCGACCTGCACCTGGGCACGCCCGGCTGCCAGGCGCGGGCACTGCTCGACTTCCTCAAGCACACCGAGTGCGAGACCCTGTTCCTGGTCGGCGACATCATCGACGGCTGGCAGCTCAAGCGCCACTGGTACTGGCCGCAGGCGCACAACGACGTGATCCAGAAGCTGCTGCGCAAGGCGCGCAAGGGCACGCGCGTGATCTTCATTCCGGGCAACCACGACGAGTTCGCCCGCAAGTACCTGAACCACAACTTCGGCGGCATCGACGTGGCCGACGAGTGGATTCACGAGACCGCCGACGGTCGCAAGCTGTGGATCATCCACGGCGACCTGTTCGACGGCGTGATCCAGTGCGCCAAGTGGCTCGCCTACGTGGGCGACTCGCTCTACGAGTTCACGCTCAAGCTCAACCGGCACCTCAACTCGCTGCGCGCGCGCATGGGGCTGCCGTACTGGTCGCTCTCGAAGTACCTCAAGGGCAAGGTCAAGCGCGCCGTGAGCTACGTGGGCGACTTCGAGAACGCCGTGGCCCGCGAGGCCCGCAACCGCGGCGCGCAGGGCGTGGTGTGCGGCCACATCCACCACGCCGAAATGCGCGATATCGACGGCATCCTGTACTGCAACGACGGCGACTGGGTGGAAAGCCTCACGGCGCTGGCCGAGCATGCAGACGGCACGCTCGAGATCATCGACTGGGCGCAGCACATGCCCGTCGGGACGCAAGCGGTGCCGGCGCGCGAAGCGGTCGCGGCCTGAACGTCCGGCCCTGCACGGGCCCCGACGCAAGAACTGAAGAAAAAAGCGCTCACCGCCGCGGTGGGGCGCCCACGTTCGTCCGATCCGACGATGCCGCGCCGGCCCGCGCGCCGCACACTTGCCGGGTGTGAACCCCTGTGAGACAACACCATGGCCTGGACCCTCAGCGCGGCGGAGACCGCGTTTCGCGACGAGGTTCGCGACTTTCTCGCGCGCGAGCTGACGCTTGAGCTGCGTGCCGCAGGGCGCCGCTGCTCCGGCATCTTCACCGACTACGCCGACGGCAACCGCTGGCACCGCGTGCTGGCCCGGCGCGGCTGGAGCGTGCCGCACTGGCCGGTGGAACACGGCGGCACCGGCTGGACGCCGATGCAGCACTACCTCTTCGCGAGCGAGCTGGCCGCGGCCGACGCGCCGCCGCGCGCGCCCATGGGCCCCGGCATGGTCGCGCCGGTGATCATCGCCTTCGGCACCGAGGCGCAGAAGCAGGCCTGGCTGCCGGGCATCCGCTCGGGCGAGGACTACTGGTGCCAGGGCTATTCCGAGCCGCAGTCGGGCTCCGACCTGGCCTCGCTGCAATGCAAGGCGGTGCGTGACGGCGACGACTACGTCATCAACGGCACCAAGATCTGGACCACCCACGCGCAGTACGCCAACCGCATGTTCTGCCTTGTGCGCACGGCCTCGGGCGGCAAGGCGCAGCAGGGCATCAGCTTCCTGTGCTTCGACATCCCCCAGGCCGGCCTGACCATCCGACCGATCATCAGCATCTCGGGCGACCACGAACTCAACCAGGTGTTCTTCGACGACGTGCGCGTGCCCGCCAGCGGCCTCATCGGCGAGGAGAACCAGGGCTGGACGGTGGCCAAGTACCTGCTGCAGCACGAGCGCGGCGGGGCCTGGGCGCCGATGCTGCGCGCGCGCCTGCGCCGGCTGCGCGCCGCGGCCGACAGTGCCTTCACCGCCGCGGGCGACACCGCCGCCGACGAGGCGCGCGAGATGGCGCTGCGCCTGGCCGAGATGGACTGCGCCATCGACGCGGTCGAGGCCACCGAGCTGCAGTCGCTGCGCGCCCAGGCCCGCGGCGAGCCGCACGGCATCCGGCCCTCGATGGGCAAGGTGATGGGCTCCGAGCTGCGCCAGCGCCTGACGGAACTCGGTGTGGAGATTGCCGCCCACTACGCGGCGGCCGACCTGCCGCTGGACGACAGCCTGCAGGGCGCGCTGGCCGTGCCCGAGGAGGCGGTGTTCTCGATGTCGGCCTACCTGAACGACCGCGCCGCGTCGATCTACGCGGGCTCCAACGAAGTGCAGCGCAACATCATCGCGGCCCAGTTGCTGCAATCCCGCTGAGGCCCGCTTGCCATGACCACCCTCACCGACCAAGACGACACCCTCGCGATGCTGCGCGACAGCCTCGCGCGCTACCTCGATGATCAGCACGGCTTCGAGCAGCGACTGCAGGCGCTGGCCGCCGCCGACGATGCACCGCCGCCGTTCTGGCAAGGCCTGGCAAGTGACCTGGGCCTGCTGGGCGCGGCCCTGCCCGAATCGCAGGGCGGACTGGGCCTCGGCCTGGCCGCGCACCTCGCGCTGCTGCCCACGCTGGGCGGTGCGCTCGCGGCCGAGCCGTATCTTTCGACACTGGTGATCGGCGCCGGTTTGCTGCAGCGCCACCCGGGCGCGATGGCCGATGCGCTGCTCGCGCGCGTCGTCGCGGGGCAGGCCGTGCTGGCCTTCGCGCACGACGAGCCGCACAGCCGCCATGCCCGCGACGACGTGCGCACGACGCTCGTGCGCGAGGCCGACGGCCGGCTGCGGCTCGACGGCCGCAAGGCCGTGGTGCAGGCCGCGCCGTGGGCCAGCCATCTCATCGTCACGGCGCGCAGCGACAAGGGCTTGTCGTTGCTGGTCGTGCCCAAGGACACGCCCGGCGTGCGGCTGCGTGCCTACCGCACGCGCGACGGCGGCCGCGCGGCCGACATCGCCTTCGACGCGGTGCGCCTGAACGCCGATGCCTTGCTCGGCGAGGAAGGCGCAGCGCTGCCGCAGATCGAACAGGCGCTCGACGAAGCCACGCTCGCGGTCTGCGCCGAGTCCATCGGCATCCTGCGCCGGCTGATGCGCGACACGCTCGACTACGTGCGCCAGCGCAAGCAGTTCGGCGTGCCGATCTCCAGCTTCCAGGTGCTGCAGCACCGGCTGGCCGACATGCACATGGCGCTCGAGCAGGCCGACGCGCTCACCGCCAGCGTGGGCGAGGCGCTGGCCGCGGGCGCCGACGCGGCCTCGCGCGCACGCGCCGTGTCCTCCGCCAAGGTCGCGGTCGCCAAGGCCTGCCGCGCCGTGGGGCAGGGCGCGGTGCAGCTGCACGGCGGCATGGGTATGACCGAAGAACTCGCCGTCGGCCACTACGTGCGCCGCGCCACCCTCATCGAAGGCCAATTCGGCCCGCCCGCGTGGCACCTGCGCCGCGTGGCGCAACTTCAGCAACAACAACCCCTCTCACAGCACTAACCCCATGACAGCACTGGACGACCGCACGCCGGTCATCGTCGGCGTCGGCGAGATCACGCACCGCACCAAGGAGGCCGCCGAAGGCCTCGAACCCATCGAGCTGATGGCGCGCGCCATGCGCGCCGCCGCACAGGACAGCGGCGCCGCCGCGCTGCTGGCCGGCCTCGATTCGCTCGACGTCGTCTGCGAGTACTCGTGGCCCTACACCGACGCGCCCGCGCTGCTCAACGCGCGGCTGGGCTGCAACCCGGCGCGCAGCGTCTACGGCGTCACCGGGGGCGAAGCGCCGGTGCGCTACATCCACGAAGCCGCGCTGCGCATCGCGCGCGGCGAGAGCAAAGTGGCCGCCATCACCGGCGCCGAAGCGCGCTACACGGTGGACGCCGCCGCCAAGCTCGGCATTCCGCTGGCCTGGACCCCGCGCGACGACAGCGTGAAGCTGGTGCGCGGCACCGACATCTGCCACCCGGTGGCGATCCAGCTCGGCGCGGCCATGCCGACCACCATCTACCCGTTCTACGAGAACGCCGCGCTCGCCCACTGGGGTCAGACGCCGCGCCAGGCGCAGGACGAGTCGTCGCGCCTGTGGGCGCGCTACTCCGAGGTGGCCGCCGCCAACCCCTATGCCTGGCTGCGCAAGCCCTTCACGCCCGAAGACATCGCGCGCGTCGACGCGGCCAACCGCCTCATCGCCTGGCCGTACACCAAGCACATGGTGGCCAATCCGCTGGTCAACATGGGCGCGGCCGTGCTGCTCACCAGCGTGGGCCATGCGCGCGCACTCGGCATTCCCGAAGACCGCTGGGTCTACGTGTGGGACGGCGCCGCCGCGCGCGAACCGCGCGACTACCTGCAGCGCGACCAGTACCACCGCTCGCACGCGCAGGACCTGGTGATGGAAACCGTGCTCGCGCAGGTCGGCGGCGACGCCTCGGCCTTCGAGATGCTGGAGCTGTACAGCTGCTTCCCCATCGTGCCCAAGATGGCGCGCCGCACGCTGGGCCTGGCGCCCGAGGCGCGCATGACCTCCACCGGCGGCCTGAGCTTCTTCGGCGCGCCGCTCAACGACTACATGACGCACGCCGCCGCCGGCCTGGTGCGCGCGCTGCGCGCCGCGCCGAAGGGCAAGGCCGCGCTGCTCTACGGGCAGGGCGAGTACGTCACCAAGCACCACGCGCTGGTGCTGGGCTCCAGCCCGCCGCCGCAAGGGCTTCCGAAGCCCGACTACGACGTGCAGGCTGCCGCCGATGCGCGGCGCGGCCCGGTGCCGCCGCTGGTGCTGCAGTACGCGGGCGCCGCCACGCTGGAGACCTTCACCGTGGTCTACGGCCGCGACGGCCAGCCTTCGCAGGGCATCGTGATCGCACGCACGCCGGCCGGTGAACGGCTCATGGCGCGCGTCGAGGCCACGGATGCGGCTTCGCTGAAGGTGCTGACCGACCTCGACCGCAGCCCTGTCGGCTGCGGCGGCATGGTGACGGCTGGTGCGGACGATCTTTTGAACTGGAGCGTGTCATGAGCGCAGTGACTGTCGAACGTCTGCCGGGCCACGTCGCCCTCGTCACCATCGACCGCCCCGAGGCGCGCAACGCCGTCAACGGCGACGTGGCGTCGGGCCTCGAAGCCGCCGTCGATGCCACCGAGGCCGACGACGACATCCGCGCCGTGGTGCTCACCGGCGCCGGCCGCGAGGCCTTCTGCGCGGGCGCCGACCTGAAGGAAGTGTCGGCCGGGCGCGGCAGCGCGTTGCGCACCGAGCGCGGCGGCTTCGCGGGCTTCGTGTACCGCGAGCGCAGCAAGCCGTGGATCGCCGCCGTCAACGGCAAGGCGCTGGCCGGCGGCACCGAGCTCGTGCTGGCCTGCGACCTCGTCGTGGCCGTGCGGCAGGCCGCCTTCGGTCTGCCCGAGGTGCTGCGCGGGCTGATCGCCGCAGCGGGCGGGCTGTACCGGCTGCCGCGCGCCATTCCGCCGAACATCGCGCTCGAGCTGATCCTCACGGCCGGCCAGCTCGATGCCGAGCGCGCGCACGGCTTCGGCCTCGTCAACCGCCTCGTGCCCGACGTCGAGGGGCTGCGCGAAGCCGCGCTGGCGCTGGCCGCCGAGATCGCGCGCAACGGCCCGGTGGCAGTGCGGCAGAGCCTGCGCGTGGCGCGCGAGGCGAACAGCGGACTCGACGAAGCCGCACTGCGCGCCCTCACGCGCGACGCCTTCGAACGCGTGGCCGCGAGCGAAGACTTCAAGGAAGGCCCGCGCGCCTTCATCGAAAAACGCGCGCCGCGCTGGACCGGTCGCTGAACGCCGAGAAAGAGACCGCCATGCCCGACAGCGAAGCAGACGACGACATCCTCATCGACCGCAGCCGCGCAGGCATCGCACTGCTCACGCTGAACCGCCCGGCGCGCCTCAACGCGCTGAGCCAGCCCACCGTGCGGCGCCTGTGCGCCGCGCTCGACGCATTGGCACAGGACGACAGCGTGCGCGTTCTGGTGCTCACCGGCGCCGGGCGCGGCTTCTGCGCCGGCTGGGACCTCACGACGCCGCTCACGCGCCGCGACGACCAGCCGCTCGACGGCGAGCCCTCGGTGGCCGACCTGATGGCGGGGCAGGAGCTGTTCGCCGGCATGGTGCGGCGGCTGCGCGCGCTCGACAAGGTGGTGATCGCCGCCGTCAACGGCGTGGCCGTGGGCGCGGGCTTTGCGCTCACGCTGGGCGCCGACATCCGCGTGGCCGCGCGCTCCGCGTCGTTCCATGTGGGCGCGGTGCGCATCGGCCTCACGGCCGGCGAGTGCGGCATCAGCTACCACCTGCCGCGCCTGGTGGGCGCCTCGCGCGCCTTCGAACTCATGCTCACGGGCCGCCCCGTGCCGGCCGACGAAGCGGAGCGCATCGGCCTGGTCGCCGCGCTGGTGGACGACGAGGCCCTGCTGCCGCGCGCGCTCGCCCTGGCCGCCGACGTGCTGCGCAACAGCCCCTACGCCACGCGCCACACCAAGCAGCTCATGTGGGCCAACCTCGAGGCGCCGAGCCTCGACGCCGCGCTCGAGGTGGAGAACCGCGCCCAGGTGCTGGCGCTCAAGACAGCCGATTTCCGCGAGGCCGCCGCCGCCTTCGCGGCCAAGCGCGCGCCCGTCTTCACGGGGCGCTGAACGGTCTTTCCGCGCTTTCGTCGCTTCCGACGATGCGACGCCGGCGCCCGCGCGCCAAGATGCCTTCACACAACAGGCCGCCGGGTGCGCGCCAGAGGAGACACACATGGCAGGACCCCTGAAAGGACTTCGGGTCGTCGAGATGGCCGGCATCGGCCCCGGCCCCTTTTGCGCGATGCTGTTCGCCGACATGGGCGCGGAGGTGCTGCGCATCGCGCGCCCCGGCACGCGGCGCGACCCCCACGACATCCTGGCGCGCGGGCGCAGCACCTGGGAGGTCGACCTGCGCGCCCCCGACGCCGCCGCGCCGGTGCTCGACGCCATCGCGCGCGCCGACATCCTCATCGAGGGCTTCCGCCCCGGCGTGATGGAGCGCCTGGGCCTGGGCCCGGCTGAATGCCTGGCGCGCAACCCGCGCCTGGTCTATGGCCGCATGACCGGCTGGGGCCAGCACGGCCCGCTGGCGCACGCGGCCGGCCACGACATCAACTACATCGCCATCAGCGGCGCGCTGCACGCCATCGGCCGCTCGGGCGAGGCGCCCGTGCCGCCGCTGAACTACGTGGGCGACTTCGGCGGCGGCGCCATGCTGCTGGCCTTCGGCCTGCTGGCCGCGCTGCACGAGGTCAAGGCCTCGGGCCAGGGCCAGGTGGTCGACGCCGCCATGACCGACGGCGCCGCCCTGCTGTCGGCCATGATGTACGGCTTCAAGTCGGCCGGCCAGTGGAGCAACCAGCGCGGCGAGAACCTGCTCGACGGCGGCGCCCACTTCTACGACACCTACGCCTGCGCCGACGGCAAGTACGTGGCCATCGGTTCCATCGAGCCGCAGTTCTACGCCCTGCTGCGCGAGCGCTGCGGCCTGGTCGACGACCCGGCCTTCGACGCCCAGATGGACGCCGACCGCTGGCCGCTGCTCAAGCTGCGCCTGGCCGACGTGTTCCGCACCCGCACGCGCGACGAGTGGTGCGTGCTGCTCGAAGGCAGCGACGCCTGCTTCGCGCCCGTGCTCGACTGGGACGAGGCCCCGCAGCACCCGCACAACGTGGCGCGCGGCACCTTCGCGACCGTGGGCGGCGTGGTGCAGCCCGCGCCCGCGCCGCGCTTCAGCCGCACCGCGCCGGTCGTGCCGCCGGCCGTGTCGCCCGACGACGGGCCCGCGCTGCTGAAGCGCTGGGGCGCGGCAGCGCCCGTGGCCGAAGCCCGCTGACGTCCTTGTGTCCCGGGCATGCGCGTTCGCGCATGCATGGCATTTCCGCACCGCACCGACAGGAGCCTTGTCCATGCCCACCACGCCACCGCCGCTGTACCTCACGCAGGCCCTGCACCGCGCCATGCAGTGCAGCCCGCGCGCCGTCGCCACCGTGTTCCAGGGCCGCACGCGCACGTACGGCGAACTCGGCGAGCGCGTCGCGCGCCTGGCGGGCGGGCTGCGCCGCCTGGGCGTGCAGCCCGGCGACCGCGTGGGCGTGCTCGCGCTCAACGCCGACCGCACGCTGGAGTACTACCTGGCCGTGTGGTGGGCCGGCGGCGTGGTCAACCCGGTCAACACGCGCTGGAGCGTGGCCGAGATGGCGCACTCGCTCGACGACTGCGCGACGCACATCCTGTTCGTGGACGACCAGTTCCTGGCGACGGCGGACGCGCTGCGCACCGCCGCGCGCGCCGTCACCACCTGGGTCTACATGGGCGAGCGCCAGGCGCCCACCGGCATGACCGATTACGAAGCGCTGGTCCGCGAG
Source organism: Variovorax sp. GW822-FHT04A09 (assembly GCF_058801005.1). Taxonomy (NCBI): domain Bacteria; kingdom Pseudomonadati; phylum Pseudomonadota; class Betaproteobacteria; order Burkholderiales; family Comamonadaceae; genus Variovorax; species Variovorax sp. GW822-FHT04A09. The sequence goes on from NZ_JBXAMV010000006.1 coordinate 149,702, forward strand.
AGCGCGCCCGTGCCCGACGCGCTGCGCGGCGGCGACGACCTGGCCGGCGTGTTCTACACCGGCGGTACCACCGGCCGGCCCAAGGGCGTGATGCTCAGCCACGCGGCGCTGGTGATCAACGCGCAGGTGTCGATGCTCGGCGCCTTCTTCGACGACAGCGCGCGGCTGTTGCAGGTGGCGCCGCTCTTTCACCTGGCGGGGCTGTCGTTCCTGCTGCGCGGCGTGCTCATGGGCTGCGCGCAGATCATCCTGCCGGGCTTCTCGGTGGACGGCATGCTCGCCGCCATCGAGCGCGACCGCGCCACCAACCTCATGGCCGTGCCCGCGATGCTGCAGATGCTGGTGGACGACCCGCGCACCGCGCAGGCCGACCTGTCGAGCGTGCGCTTCGTCGGCTACGGCGCCTCGCCCATCACCGAGGCGCTGCTGGAGCGCGCCTTCGCCACCTTCCCGCAGGCCGAGTTCGCGCAGGGCTACGGCATGACCGAGCTGTCGGCCGGCGTGAGCTACCTCACGCGCCACTACCACTCGCCCGAAGGCCGCAAGCTCGGCAAGCTGGCCTCGGCCGGGCAGGCGCTCTCGGGCATCGACCTGCGCGTGTGCGACGGCGACGGCCGCGAGGTGCCGCGCGGCACCGTCGGCGAGCTCACGGTGCGCAGCCCGTGCGTGATGCAGGGCTACTGGAACCTGCCCGAGCAGACGGCCGCCGCGTTGCAGGGCGGCTGGATGCACACCGGCGACGCCGCCCGCATGGACGACGACGGCTTCGTCTTCATCGTCGACCGCTACAAGGACATGATCGTGAGCGGCGGCGAGAACATCTACTGCGCCGAGGTCGAGGGCGCGCTCGCGCGCCACCCCGCCGTGGCCGCCGCCGCCGTCATCGGCGTGCCCGACGAGCGCTGGGGCGAGGCCGTGCATGCGGTGGTGGTGCGCAAGCCCAACACCGATGCCGAAGCGGATGCCGACGCGCTCATCGCCCATTGCCGCGAACTGATCGCCGGCTACAAGTGCCCGCGCAGCGTCGCGTTCGTCGACGCGCTGCCGATCTCGGGCGCCGGCAAGGTCATGAAGTACCGCCTGCGCGAGCCGCACTGGGCCGGCCACGCACGCCGGGTTGCCTGACGAAAAAAACCACCAAGGAGACGACACCATGTTCCTCACCCAGCCCCTGCACAAGGGCCGCCGCGAGAAGGCCCGCGAGACCGCCGTGGTCTGCGGCAACCACCGCCTGGACTTCGCGACCCTCACCGACCGCGTGGCGCGCCTGGGCGCCGTGCTGCAGCAGCTCGGCATGGCGCGCGGCGACCGCGTCGGCATGATGAGCCTCAACTCGCACCGCTTCGTCGAGTTCTTCTTCGGCACCTGGTGGGGCGGCGGCGTCATCAACCCGGTGAACATCCGCTGGAACCCGAAGGAGGTCGCCTACTCGCTGGACGACTGCGACACGCGCATCCTGCTGGTGGACGACCTGTTCGCGCCCATGGCCGGCGAGCTGCGCAAGCTCTCGACCTCGCTGCGCACCGTGGTGTACTGCGGCGACGGCCCCGTGCCCGAGGGCATGGTCGGCTACGAGGCGCTGCTGGCCGGCGCGCAGCCCATCGACGACGCGCCGCACAGCGCCGACGAGCTGGCCGCCATCATGTACACCGGCGGCACCACCGGCCGGCCCAAGGGCGTGATGCTCACGCACGGCAGCCTCTACATCAACGCGCTGAGTTCGGTGGCCGCCGTGCCGCGCGAGACGCGCAACGCCGCCGTGGTCATCGCCGTGCCCATGTTCCACGTGGCCGGCTGCGGGCTGTCGCTGCAGAGCATCCTGCGGCTGGTGCCGCAGCACGTGGTGCCGATGTTCGACGAGGTGGCGATCCTGCAGGCCATCCAGGCCGCGCGCGCCACCGAGATGTTCCTGGTGCCCACCATGATCAAGCGCGTGATCGAGCATCCGCGCTTTGCCGAGTTCGACCTGTCGAGCCTGCAGATGCTTCTGTACGGCGCCGCGCCCATCGACGTGGCGCTGCTCGAGCAGGCCATGGCCGCGCTGCCCGCCACGAGCTTCTCGCAGGCCTACGGCATGACCGAGCTGTCGCCCACCGTGGCCGTGCTGATGCCGCACTTCCACCTGCCCGGGCCCGACCGCAACCGCCTGCTGCGCGCGGCCGGCACGCCGGTGCCCGTGGCCGAGATCCGCATCGTCGACGGCGAGGACAACGAGTTGCCCCCCGGCCAGGTCGGCGAGATCGTCGCGCGCGGCCCGATGGTCATGAAGGGCTACTGGAACAAGCCCGCCGAGACCGAGGCGGCGCTGCGCGGCGGCTGGATGCACACCGGCGACGGCGGCTACATGGACGAGCACGGCCTGCTGTTCGTGGTCGACCGCATGAAGGACATGATCGTGAGCGGCGGCGAGAACGTGTACTCGGCCGAGGTCGAGAACGCCATCGCCCAGATGCCGCAGGTGCTGATGTCCGCCGTCATCGGCGTGCCCGATGACAAGTGGGGCGAGCGCGTGCATGCCGTGATCGTGCTGCGCGAAGGCATGCCGCTCACGGCCGACGACGTCATCGCCCATTGCCGCGACCAGATCGCCAACTACAAGTGCCCGCGCAGCGTGGAGTTCCGCGATGCGCTGCCGCTGTCGGCGGCGGGCAAGCTGCAGAAGTTCCAGCTGCGCGAACCCTTCTGGGCCGGCAAGGAACGCCGCGTCGGCTGAACCCCATTCCCCTCATTTCAAGACACTGAAGGACACCCCATGCCCATCGATTTCCGCCGCTCGTGGAGCGACGAAGAACTGGAGCTGTACCGCGACAACGTCGTGCGTTTCGTCGAGACCGAAGTCGTGCCCCACGACGAAGAGGCGCGCAAGCGCGGCCACGTCGGCCACGAGGTCTGGCGCAAGGCCGGCGCGCTCGGCCTGCTGTGTTCCGACATCCCCGAGGCCTACGGCGGCGCGGGCGGCGACTTCCGCCACGAGGCCGTGTTCTACGAAGAGAAGGCGCGCCGCGCGCTGAGCGGCATGGCCAGTTCGGTGCACACCATCGTGGCGCACTACTTTTTGAACCACGGCACCGAGGAACAGAAGCAACGCTACCTGCCGCGCATGGCGCGCGGCGAGCTGGTCGGTGCCATCGCCATGACCGAGCCTGGCGCCGGCTCCGACCTGCAGGGCGTGCGCACGCGCGCCGAGAAGCAGCCCGACGGCAGCTACCGCATCCGCGGCTCCAAGACCTTCATCACCAACGGCTTTCTTGCGGGCGTGGTGCTGGTCGTGGCCAAGACCGACCCGACGCAGGGCGCCAAGGGCACCTCGATCCTCATCGTGGAGACCGAGGGCTGCGAGGGCTACCGCGTGGGCCGCGTGCTCGACAAGATCGGCATGAAGGCGCAGGACACCTCGGAGCTCTTCTTCGACGACGTGCATGTGCCGGCCGACGCGCTGCTCGGCGGCCAGGAAGGGCAGGGCTTCTTCCAGCTCATGAGCGACCTGCCGTACGAGCGCACCATCATCGGCGTGAACGCGCTGGCCACCATGGAAGGCGCCTACCAGGCCACGCTCGACTACGTGCGCGACCGCAAGGCCTTCGGCAAGCCGATCGCCGACTTCCAGAACACCAAGTTCAAGCTGGCCGAGATCGCCACGCAGATCAAGGTCGGCCGCGCCTTCATCGACCGCTGCGTGGAAGACCTCGTGGCCGGCAAGCTCGACACCGCCACCGCCTCCATGGCCAAGCTCTGGGGCTCCGAGACGCAGGGCCGCGTGGTCGACGAATGCCTGCAGCTGTTCGGCGGCTACGGCTTCATGACCGAGTACATGGTGGCGCGCATGTACGCCGACGGGCGCGTGCAGCGCATCTACGGCGGCACGAACGAGATCATGAAAGAAGTGATCTCGCGCGCGCTGTGAAAATCATGAATGAGGTGCTGCAGGTCGAGCGGCGCGGCGAGGTCGCCTGGCTCACGCTGAACCGTCCCGAGCGCCTGAACGCGCTCGACCCGGTGCTGGTGCGCGCGCTGCGCGAGTACTTCGAAGGCCTGAACGCACGCAGCCCCGAGCGCGTGGTCGTGCTGCAGGGCGCGGGCCGCGCCTTCTGTGCCGGGCTCGACCTGAAGGAACAGTTGGGCGGCGAAGACCTCGGCGTGGCCGACATGCTCGAACAGCAGAAGGGCATCCGCGACATCATGCTGGCCATGCGGCGCTGCCCGCAGCCCATCGTCAGCGTGGTGCAGGGCGCGGCCAGCGGCGGCGGCTTTGCGCTCGCGCTGGCGTCCGATGTGCGCCTGGCCACGCCCGACGCGCGCATGAACGCCGCCTTCATCCGCATCGGCCTGTCGGCCTGCGACGTGGGCGTGAGCTACTTCCTGCCGCGCATGGTCGGCAGCTCGGTCGCGGCCGAGTACATGCTCACCGGCCGGTTCATGGACGCGCAGCGCGCCTACGCACTGGGCCTCGTGAGCCGCGTCGATGCGCTGCCCGCATTGCAGGCCGAGGCGCAGGCGCTGGCCGACGACATGCTCCATGCCACGCCCGTGGCGCTGCGCCTGACCAAGGAGGCGCTGGGCATTGCCGTGGACGCCGGCAGCATGGAAGCGGTGATTGCCATGGAAGACCGCAACCAGGTGCTGTGCACCCAGACCCGCGATTTCCGCGAAGGCATGACCGCCTTCCTCGAGAAGCGCGCGCCCGTCTACACGGGGCGCTGAGCTTCATCCCGAATTTCAACGGACCGCACACAAGGATTTTCATGACCCTCGACGACCTGATGTTCAAGCCCGGCCTGCTGGCCGGCCGCCGCTACCTCGTGACCGGCGGCGGCAGCGGCCTGGGCCGCGTGATGAGCGAGGCGCTGCTGCTGCTCGGCGCCCACGTCTACATCTGCGGGCGCCGCGCGCCCGTGCTCGAAGAAACCGCGGCCGAGCTGATGCACCTGCACGGCGGGCGCGTGACGCCCAAGACCTGCGACATCCGCCACGACACGCAGATCACCGAGATGCTCGATGAAATCTGGGCCGACGGCGGAGCGCTCGACGGCCTCGTCAACAACGCCGCGGGCAACTTCGTGAGCCGCACCGAAGACCTGTCGCCGCGCGCCTTCGATGCCATCTCGAGCATCGTCTTTCGCGGCAGCTTCTGCATGACGCTCGAATGCGGCAAGCGCTGGCTCGCCGAAGGCAAGGCCGCGTCGGTGCTGTCGATCCTCACCACCTGGGTGTGGAACGGCTCGCCCTTCACCGTGCCCTCGGCCATGTCGAAGGCCGGGCTGCATGCCATGACGCAATCGCTTGCGGTCGAGTGGGCCGGGCGCGGCATCCGCTTCAACGCCATCGCGCCGGGCCTGTTCCCTACCGAGGGCATGAGCGCGCGCCTGAACCCCGGCGGCGGCGAGCACAAGGCCGAGCGCAACCCGATGGAGCGCAACGGCCGCATGCCCGAGCTGGCCAACCTCGCGGCCTACCTGCTCGGCCCGGGCTCGGAGTACGTCAACGGCCAGACCATCGCCATCGACGGCGCGCAGTTCCAGGCCACGGGCGGGAATTTCTCGCGCATGTCGCAGTGGCAGGACGAGGACTGGAAACGCGCGCGCGAACACATCGCGGGGCGCGACGCGCAGGACAAGCGGCAGCGGCTGGCGGCCTGAAAGCGCCGCAACCTAGGGAAAAACTCCAGCGTCAGGATTCCAAAGTATCGGAACAAGCACCGACGAGATCACAAAGAACGACCCCTCTTTCCAGAATTTAACGACCGTTAACCGGCCCGTGCGCGACGTCTTCACGACGTGGCTTCACCGGCAGGGCGACGGTCTTTTCATTCCATACCAAGACAGAGAGGGTTCGTTCCGTCATGACGAGATCACCGAAGTTCAAGCGCAGGGCCGTGGCCCGCGCCGCCGTGTGCGTGCTGGGTTCGATGCTGGCCACCGCGGCCGGCGCACAGGCCTATCCGGGCGACCCCGGCATGATCGGCGACCCGGCCAGCTGGCGCACGAAGGAGTTCCTGGCCGACTGGGGGCTCGGGGCGATGAAGACCGAGTACGCCTACGCGGCGGGCTTCACCGGCAAGGGCGTGAAGCTGGGCGTGATCGACTCGGGCTTCGACGTGCGCCACACGCGCGAATTGCCGCTCACGCGCTTCACGGCGCTGGTGACGGCGACGTCCAACGGGGCATACAGCCAGTTCGCGGCGGATGGGTCCGTGCTCAACAGCAACAACGTGGGCAACGGTTTTCACGGCACCCACGTGGCCGGCACCGTGGGCGCCAGCCGGGACGGGCAGGACGTCAAGAACAACATGCACGGCGTAGCGTTCAATGCCAACGTGGTCGTGGGCAACACCAATGCGCCCGACGCGCTGAGTTCGAGTGCCGGGTTGAGTCCGGACAGCTACCCCCTCGCCACGACCGAGAACTTCCGCAACCTCTACCAGGGCATGCGCGACGCGGGCGTGCGGGTCATCAACAACAGCTGGGGCAATCCGAGCAATCGGAATTTCAGCACACAGAATGCGGTCACCGCCGACTACCTGCAGTACCTGCGCGGGCCGTCCTGGGTCGATGCCGCGATCGACGCCACGAAGCCCCAGGCCGATGGCAAGGAAGGGGTCATCCAGGTGTTCGCCGCCGACAACCAGGGGCAGGCCAATCCGGCGGCGCGCGGGGCGCTGCCGTATTTCAGGCCCGACGTGGAGGGGCACTGGTTGACGGTGACGGGCATACAGACAGACGGAAAGAGCTACCAGCAGCGCGGCAGCCTGAACAAATGCGGCATCGCCAAGTACTGGTGCGTGGCCACCCCGGGTGCCAACATCATGAGCACGGTGTTCGACGGGGCCTATGCGGCCTACAGCGGCACCTCGATGGCGGCGCCGCATGCCACCGGAGCCCTGGGCATCATCATGGAGCGCTTTCCGTACATGACCAACGAGCAGGCGTTGCAGGTGCTGCTCACCACGGCCACGAAGCTCGACGGCACGCGTCAGGCGGCGCCCGACGCGGTGATCGGCTGGGGCCTCGTCAACCTCGAGAACGCCATGAAGGGGCCCGGCCAGCTGCTCAAGCGCACGGTCATCGACATGCCCGGCGGCACGGCCGACACGTGGCGCAACGACATCTCGGAGACGGGGCTGATCCAGCGCAAGCAGGAAGAAGCCGCCGAGATCGTGCGCCTGGGTGCGCTCGTGAAGGGGCCGGTGGCCCTGGACTCCTTCAAACCTCTGGGCGAGGAGGCCATTGCATTACTCAATGCATTGCGCGCCGCCATGCTTTCCGGCGGTGACTACGCTGATGCCCTGGCGGCCGCGAAGGCGAATGCGCTTGCGAAATCCAGCGCCGAGGTGTTCGAACTAATGCGCAATCTCTTTGGGCCGGGAAGTCCCCAGTGGGGCGATCTTCCGTTGGCCTTGAGCATCCCGGTGGAGGAAATCATGACGGCTGTCGAGGACAAGGCGAGGACGGTCAACGTCGACTGGGACCGCCTGACCCACCTGCGCAGCAAGACCGACGAAGACTACCGCGGCAGCCTCGTGAAGGCCGGCGCCGGGAGGCTGGTGCTCACGGGCACCAACACCTACTCGGGCGACACGCGCATTCAGGCCGGTGAGCTCGCGCTGGGCGAGGGCGGCACCACCGGTTCCATCACCAGCCACGTGGCCATCGACGCGGGCGCCAGCTTCGCCATCGACCGAAGCGACGCCTACGACTTCACCTACAACATCACCGGCGCGGGCGACCTGCGCACCACGGGCGGCACGACCGGCGAAGGCGTCACCACGCTGAGCGGTGCCAACAGCTACGCAGGCGCGACCTGGGTCCAGGGCGGCACGCTGCGCGCGGGCTCGGCCACCGGCCTGTCGAGCGCCAGTGCGTTCACGGTGGCCGGCAAGGCCAGGCTCGACCTCAACGGCTTCGACGCCACCATCGGTTCGCTCGCCGGCGCGGGCGACGTGGCCGTGGGCACCGGCACGTTGACCACCGGCGGCAACGACCGTTCGACGCAGTTCGCGGGCCGCTTCAGCGGCAGCGGCGGCCTCGTGAAGGCGGGCGCGGGCAGCTTCGAACTCACCGGCGACTCGGGCGCTTTCACCGGCAGGACCTCGGTGGCGCAGGGCATGTTGTCGGTCAACGGCACGCTGGGCGGCGAGATGGCCGTGTTGTCGGGCGGTCGCCTGCAGGGCACCGGCACGGTTGGCAGCACCACCATCGCCACCGGCGGTGTCGTGGCGCCGGGCAACTCCATCGGCACGCTGCACGTGGCCGGCAACGCACGCTTCGCGCCGGGTTCGACCTTCGAGGCCGAACTGAGCGGCACCGACGCGCAGGCCGACCGGCTCGATGTCAGCGGCCACGCCACGCTCGACGGCGGCACGGTGCGCGTGCTTGGCGGCTACAACCTCGGCACGCGCTACACGCTGCTCAACGCCGAGGGCGGCGTGAGCGGTACCTTCGCCGACTTCAGCGTGGCCAAGGACTACCTCTTCCTCTCGCCGAGGCTGGGCTACACCGCGACGCAGGTCTACACGGAAGCCATGCGCAACAGCGTGTCGTTCGCGTCGGTCGCGCAGTCGGGCAACCAGCGTGCGATGGGCGTGAACCTCGACGGCGCGGCCGCCTGGAGCCCGGCGCTGGCCGCTGCGCTGCAGCTGGAGAGCGTGCCGGCCGCGCGCACGGCCTTCGACAGCCTGTCGGGTGAAGTGCATGCCTCCGCGAAGACAGCGCTCATCGAAGACAGCCGCTTCGTGCGCGAAGCCGCGCTGGACCGCCTGCGCGCCTCGGCCGGCACGGCGGGTGCGTCCACGGCGCCAGTCAAGATCAACGATGGCGCCGGCCAGTCGCACATGGCCGCACCGACCACGGGCGAGACCGTCTTCTGGAGCCAGGCCCTGTACTCGACCGGCCGCGCGCGCGGCGACGGCAACGCCGCGCGGCTCGATCGCTCGGTCGACGGCCTGCTGATGGGCGGCGACACCCGCGTGGGCGACAACGCGCGCCTGGGCGTGACCGGCGGCTACAGCCGCAGCAAGTTCGACGTGGACGCGCGCTCGTCCTCGGGCGATGCCACCAGCTACCACCTGGGCCTGTATGGCGGCACCACGCTCGGCCCGTGGGCCCTGCGCGCCGGCGCGGCCTACGCGCGGCACGACGTGGACACCACACGCCAGGCGCGCGTGGCGGGCCTGGCGGATTCGCTCAAGAGCAACCACGACGCATCGACCACGCAGGTCTTCGGCGAAGTGGGCTACAGCCTGGCGGCCGGCGATGTGGCACTGGAGCCCTTCGCCAACCTGGCACACGTCACGCTGCACACCGACGCGTTCTCGGAGCGCGGCACGTGGGCGGCGCTGCAGGCGCGCAGCAGCAGCGCGAACGTCGGCCTGTCGACACTGGGCCTGCGCGCATCGACCGCGGTGCGCCTGGGCAATGTCGACGCCACGCTCAAGGGCATGGTCGGCTGGCGCCGCGCCTACGGCGACCTGACGCCCTTCACCAGCGTCGCATTGCCGGGTGCCACGGGCTTCTCGGACATCGCGGGTGTGGCGGTCGCGAAGAACGCGGCGGTGCTGCAGCTCGGCATGGACTTCGCGTTCTCGCCGCGCGCGACCTTCGGCGTGTCGTATGGCGGGCAGTTCGGCGGCAAGGCGCGCGACCAGTCGGTGAAGGCGAATCTGAACGTGTCGTTCTGACGAAAGGCGAGGGTTGGGGCCCGTCTGCCATGTGTCGGCGGGCGGGCCCTTTTTTTCGGGCTAGCGGATCACACCCAGCTTGCGCGCAATCGCCACCGCCTCCGTGCGCCGCTTCGCACCCAGCTTCATGTGGATGTTGCGCAGGTGCGTGCGCACCGTGCTCTCGGACACGAACAGCTTCTCGCCCATCGCGTTGTTCGAGTAGCCCTCGGCCAGCAGCTGCAGCACGCGGATCTCCTTGCGCGTGAGCGGCTCCTTGGTGGCGTCGCCCGAGGGCGTCTCGGCATCGATCGGCGAGGGCGGCGGGCCCAGCACCTGCAGCAGCCGCTGCAGGTAGTCGGCCAGGATCGGGTCGCTGCGCAGCACAGGCGCCACGGCACCCGCTTCTTGCTGCATGGCGGCGGCATAGCGGTGCACCAGCGTGCCCACGGCCGGGCCTTCGTCGAGGATCAGCCGCACGAAGCCCTCCTGGCTCGCGGCCTGCAGCACGGCACCGATCTCCTCGATGGCGGTGGCGAGGTCGCCCGCGCGCTGCAGTGCCAGTGCGCGCAGCACGCGCAGCTTGAGCGCGCGGCGGTTGCGGTTGGCGGCCACGGCGGCGTGCAGTTCGGCGTCGAGCACGGTGAGGGCCGCGCGCGCGTCGCCGAAGGCGATGTCCCAGCGCGCCCGCGCGAGCGCAAGGTAGTCGAGGTCGTGCGCGGGCAGGCGCTGGCGGCGCTCGCGCTCCCACAGTTCGGGGTCGTCGGCGCGCTGCAACTCGTCGCGCGAGGCGGGGCCGTTGCCCTGCAGCAGCAGCATGTGGGCGCGCTCCAGCTTGGCGCCCGCGACCACGCGCGGCAGCTGGCGGTGGTGGCCCAGGTATTCGAGTTCGGTCAGGGCCTGGAACGCGGCGTCGATGTCGCCCGCGTGGAACGCGATGCGCGAGCGCATGACGTGGCTCAGGATCATGTGGTCGGGCAGGCCCACGTCGCGCGCCAGCGGCAGGTACACGTTCAGCAGGTGCTCGGCCTGCACCAGCTGGTTGGTCTCGTACACGGCGCCCGCGTACAGCACGCCGGCCCAGGCGTTGCCGTGGCTGTGGTTGTACGACACGGCATGCGTGGAATCGACCGCCATGCGCAGCCGCGCGGTGGCCTGGCGCAGCCGGCCTTCGGTGAGGTCGAACAGGCCCGCGAGCGACTCGGTGTACATGCGGTTGAAGGTGCTGTTGCCCTGCTCGCGCCGCGCGGCCTCGAGCAGGCGCTGCGCCTCGCGCTGGTCGCCGCGCACCGCGAGGATGTGCGCCATGGCATTGAGCAGCACGCCCTCGGCAAAGGCCAGGCCGGTGGGCAGGCGCGCGAGGCTCTCGCGGCCGGCCTCGTAGGCGGCGTCGTGCTGGTCTTCCATGGCCAGCAGCAGCGGGATGAGCGTGTGGGCGTTGGCGCGCACCTCGGGAATGGGGCTGTCGAGGCAGCCTGACTGTTCGAGCAGCCGCATGGCGTCCCACGGGCCGTGCGTGAAACAGGTGGCCCACAGCGCGATGAGTTGCAGGAACGGATGCTCGCGCAGTTGGTGTTCGGGAATGGCCGAGAACCAGCGTGCCAGCATGCGCATGCGGCCCTGCTCGAGGAACTGCTCGGCGTAGCTGTCGAGCAGCGTGAGCGCGTGCGGATGGTCGCCGCCTTCGATGGCGTGGTCGATGGCGGGCACGGGTCGGCCGTGCGATTCGTACCAGCCCGAGGCTGCGAGGTGCAGCCGCGCGAGTTCGCCGGGCCGCTCGCGCGCCAGCTGCGCACGCAGGAAATCGGCAAAGAGGCTGTGGTAGCGCCACGCGCGCACCTCGCCGCCGGCATCGCCGCTCACGGGCGTGAGGAACAGGTTGGCCGCGGCCAGCTGCTCGAGGATGACGGCGCTGTCGCCGCGCGGGTTGAGCGCCTGGCACACCGAGGCGTCGAGCTGGCGCAGGATGCTGGTGCGCAGCAGAAAGTCGTGGATCTCGGGCGGCTGGTGCGCGAGCACGTCCTCGGCCAGGTAATCGGCCACGGCGCGGTCGGAGCCCGAGAAGCGTTCGATGAAGCCGGTCTCGATGCCGTGCCGCTCCAGCGCCATCGACGCCAGCCAGATGGCCGCCACCCAGCCTTCGGTCTTGCGGTGCAGCTGCGAGAGCAGGTCGGCCGGCAGCGCCTGCGGCGGCTGCGCGGCGGCGTGCGGCGCGTGCGCCTGGCGCAGGCCGATGAAGGCGCTGGTTTCTTCCAGCGAGAAGCGCAGGCGGTCGGTGTCGATCTCGATGAGCTGGCCGCGCGCGCGCAGCCGGCCCAGCCCCAGGTCGGGCAGGCTGCGCGAGCCGATCACGATCTGGCCGCGCCGCGGCAGGTGTTCGACCAGCTCGCGCACGAGGCCGAGCACGGCGGGTTCCTGCACCACCTCGAAGTCATCGAGGAACAGCGTGAAGGGCGAGTCGTGCGCGGCCAGCGCGGCCACGGCGTCGAAGGGCGCGTGGCTTGCGGGCTCGTCCACGCCGATGCGCTGCACGGCCTCGGCCAGGCAGTTGAGAAAGCGCGACACGTCGTTGTCGGCGCGGTCGAGCGTGAGCCAGGCGGTGGCGATGCCCTGCGCGTCCATGCGCTCGCGGATCTGCGCCATGGCGGTGGTCTTGCCGAAGCCGGCGGGCGCGCGCACCAGCACGAGCTTGACGGTGGCGGCGGCGATCTCTTCGCTGATGGCGGTGCGCGGCACCTGCGTGGCCACGAAGGCCGGCGGGTTCAGCTTGGTCTCGAGAATCCGGAGCGAAGAAGGGGGAACGGGGGCTGGAGCAGGCATCGCGAAGGGGGAGTGAGTGCCTGGAAATTCCGTCGCTTCCGACGATTCCGGCAACCGATTCTGCTTCCTAAACTGGCCGCAGACAAACTGAATTCCCCTGCATCCGGTGGCCTTGCGCACCCGGGCAGCGCCCTGCCCATGACCGACGACGTTTTCATCTACGACCACGTGCGCACGCCGCGCGGCAAGGGGCGCGCCGACGGTGCGCTGCACCCCATCACGCCGGTGCAGCTGGCCACGCAGGTGTTGCAGGCGCTGCGCGAACGCCATGCGCTCGACCCCACGCAGATCGAGGACGTGGGCCTGGGCGTGGTGATGCCGGTGGGCGAGCAGGGCGCCGACATCGCGCGCGTCGCGCTGCTGTCGGCGGGCTATGGCGACAGCGTGGTGGGCTTCCAGCTCAACCGCTTCTGCACCTCGGCGCTCGACACGCTGAAGATGGGCTTCGGCCTCGTGGCCTCAGGCCAGGCCGACGCGGTGATCGGCGGCGGCGTGGAGTCGATGTCGCGCGTGACCATCGGCAGCGACGGCGGCGCGGTCTACACCGACCCCGCCGTGGGCCAGCGCTACCCCTACATCCCCAACGGCGTGGCGGCCGACCTCATGGCCATGCTCGACGGCGTGGACCGCGAGGCGGTCGATGCCTACGCCGTCGAAAGCCAGCGCCGCGCCGCCGTGGCACAGGCCGAGGGCCGCTTCGACCGCTCGCTCGTGCCCGTGCGCGACCGACTCGGCCGCACCGTGCTCGCGAAGGACGAGGCCAACCGCCCCGGCACCACGATGGCCGACCTGGCCAAGCTCAAGCCAGCGTTTGCCGGCGTGGCCGCGCAGGGCTACGAAGCCATCCTGCTGCAGCGCTATCCGCAGCTGTCGCACATCGCGCCGATCCACACGGGCGGCAATTCGAGCGGCATCGTCGACGGCGCCTGCGCGGTGCTGCTGGGCAACCGCGACTACGGCACGCGCAACGGCCTCGTGCCGCGCGCGCGCATCGTCGGCAGCGCCTCGTGCGCCGACGAGCCGCTGCTGAGCCTGGGCGGCCCGATGCCCGCCACCGAGCGCCTGCTGGCGCGCTGCGGCCTGGCCATCGGCGACATCGACCTGTTCGAAGTGAACGAGGCCTTCTCGGTGGTGCCGATGCGCTATGCGCGCCACTTCGACATCGACCCCGCGCGCATCAACGTGAACGGCGGCGCCATCGCGCTGGGCCATCCGCTGGGCGCGACCGGCGCGATCCTCACGGGCACGCTGCTCGACGAGCTGGAGCGGCGCGACGCGCGCCTGGGCCTGGTCACGCTGTGTGCCGCGGCGGGGCAGTCGACCGCGCTGGTGATCGAGCGCGTCTGAGCAGCACGTCTTCCCTTTCCTTTTTTCCTATGCCTTCCCACATCCGATTCGAGGTCGATGCCGACGGCGTCGCGCTCCTCACCCTCGACGTGCCCGAGCGGCCGATGAACGTGTTCACGCCCGGCTTCACGGCCGCGCTGCGCGAGGCCGTGGCGCAGATCGCGCAGCGCGCCGACGTGCGCGGCGCCGTCATCACCTCGGGCAAGGCCAGCGGCTTCATGGCCGGGGCCGACCTGAAGGACCTCGTGGGCTTTCACGCCACGGGCGGCGGCGCGGCCGAGGCCATCGAGGCGATCGCACCCGGCGGGCGCGCGCTGCGCGAACTGGAGCGCTGCGGCAAGCCCGTGGCGGCGGCCATCAATGGCGTGGCGCTGGGCGGCGGGTTCGAACTGGCGCTGGCCTGCCATCACCGCGTGCTGCTCGACGAAGCGCGCGCGGTGGTCGGGCTGCCCGAGGTCACGGTCGGCCTGCTACCGGTGGGCGGCGGCACGCAGCGACTGCCACGCCTCATCGGCATTGCGCGCGCGCTGCCGCTGCTGCTGTCGGGCCGGCATGTGGCGCCGGCCGAGGCGCTGGCGCTGGGCATGGTCGATGCGCTCGCGCCGGCCGACCAGCTCGTGGCCGTGGCCCGCCGCTGGGTGCTCGACCACCCCGATGCCGGCCAGCAGCCGTGGGACGTGAAAGGCTTCCAGGTGCCGGGCGGCGCGGGCGCACTGGCGCCGCACGCGGGCGCGAGCTTCGGCGCCACGCTGGCGCAGGTGCGGCGCGACACGCACGACCAGCTGCCCGCGCCGCTGGCCATCCTGTCGGCCGTGTACGAAGGCACGCAGCTGCCGATGGACGCGGGCCTGGCGGTCGAGGCGCAGTGCTTCGGCCCCTTGCTGGCCGGCCCTGTGGCGCGCAACCTGATGCGCACGCTGTTCGTGAACCGGGGCGCGGCGCTGCGGCGCAAGGGCGGCTTGAGCGCGGTCAATGCTGCGTATGTCGAACGTCTGCGGCAGCTGTACCGCAGTGAAGGCGCGGCGCTGTTGAGTGAAGGTGTGTCGCCTGCGTTGATTGCGAATGCCGCGCGGCAGGCCGGCCTGGGCGAGAGTCCGCTGGCTGCCGATGCAACGGCGGAACAAGCCACTGGATCGCAGCCCGACGCACGCGCCGTCGGCGAACGCCTGCTGTCGCTGCTCGCAATCGAAGCGGCACGTTGCCTCGAAGAAGGCGTGCTGAAGCAGCCGGTCGAGGCCGACCTCGGGGCGGTGCTCGCATTGGGCTACCCCGACTGGACCGGCGGCACGCTCTCATACATCGAGACCGTCGGCCTCGCGGCCTTCGTCGCGCGCTGCGATGCACTCGCGCAGCGCCACGGCGAGCGCTTTCGCCCCACGGCCGCACTGCGTCAGCGCGCGCAATCGAACACGCTGTTCTATCCCGTGGGGCACGCCGCGTGAGCGCAGGCCGCGCGCAAGCGCTGCAGTCGCTGGTCGCGCAGCTGCAGCTCGAACAGCTCGAGAAGAACCTGTTTCGCGGCACCAGCACCGACATCGGCGCGCCCGCCGTCTTCGGCGGCCAGGTGCTCGGTCAGGCGCTGATGGCCGCGGCCCGCACGGTCGACGGGCATGCGGCGCATTCGCTGCACGGCTACTTCCTGCGCGCGGGCGACAAGGCCGCGCCCATCGTCTACGACGTGGACCGCATCCGCGACGGCGCGAGCTTCACCACGCGGCGCGTGGTCGCCATCCAGCATGGCGAGCCGATCTTCCACATGTCGGCCTCGTTCCACCGGCGCGAGGCGGGCGTGTCGCACCAGTGCGCCATGCCCGAGGCGCCGCCGCCCGAAGACCTCACGCCGCGCGCCGGCCCGCGCGTGCGCGTCGAGGGGCCCATCGAGTTCCGCTACGTCGACCCGCGCGACCCGGCCACGGCCGGCCCGCGCCCGCCGCACAGCCAGCTCTGGCTGCGCACCGCCGACGTGCTGCCCGACGACCCACTGCTGCACCAGGCGATGCTGGCCTATGCCTCCGACTACAGCTTCATGGGCGTGGCGATGCAGCCGCACGGCCTGGCGTTTCAGCAACCCGGTGTGCAGGGCGTGAGCCTGGACCACGCGATGTGGTTCCACCGCGACTTCCGCTGCGACGACTGGCTGCTGTACGACGCCGACTCGCCCTCGGCCGAGCATGCGCGCGGCTTCTGCCGTGGTGCGCTGTTCGACCGCGCCGGCCGGCTCGTGGCCTCGGTCGCGCAGGAAGGCCTGATCCGGGTGCGCCGATGATCAAGCTCGTCTTCTGCCTGCGCCGGTTGCCGCACCTGGACCGCGCGCAGTTCCAGCACCACTGGCGCCACGTGCATGCACCGCTCGTTGCCGAACGTGCCGAGGTGCTGGGCCTGCGGCGCTACGTGCAGTCGCACACGCTCGACGACGCGCTGGTGCAGCCGCTGGCCGTGCCGCGCGGCAGCCCCGCGCCTTTCGACGGTGTGGCCGAGCTGTGGTGGGACAGCCTCGAAGCGCGCACCGGTGCAAGGCGCGAAGAAGCCCGCCGCGCGAGCGCCGAGCTGCTCGCGGACGAGCGCCGCTTCATCGACCTGGCCGCCTCGCCGATCTTCTTCACCGACGAATTCGCCGTGGTCGGCGACCCCGCCGCCGAGGCGGTGCGCGACTACCTGCAGGCGCGCGGCCGCCTGTAATCGTCGCTTCGGACGATGCCTGCGCGCAGGGCGCGTCCCTAAACTTTTTCCCACAGGCTGGCGTGTCGCCGGCCGCGAGGAGACCCCCTTTGTTCCAAGGCGAAAGTATCGAAGTCCTGCCGTTGCAGGACGGTCTGGTGGAGCTGCGCTTCGACCGGCGCGGCGAGGCCATCAACAAGCTCGACGCGCGCACCGTCGATGAGTTCCGCCAGGCCACCGAGCGCATCGCGGCCTCACCGGAGGTGCGCGGCGTGCTAGTGACGAGCGCGAAAGACGTGTTCATCGTCGGTGCCGATATCACCGAGTTCGGCGCCACCTTCCAGCAGGCCGAGGCCGACATTGCGCGCGGCGTGCGTGCCAGCAACGAGCTGTTCAACGCCTTCGAAGACCTGAAGGTGCCCAGCGTGGTCGCCATCAACGGCTTCGCGCTCGGCGGCGGGCTGGAGCTGGCGATGCTCGCGCCGCTGCGCGTGATGGCCGACACGGCCCAGGTCGGCGTGCCCGAGGTGAAGCTGGGCCTGTTCCCCGGCTTCGGCGGCACGGTGCGGCTGTCGCGCCTGGCGGGCCTGGCCACGGCCATCGACTGGGTCGCGAGCGGCAAGCCGGCCAAGGCGCCGGCCGCGCTGGCCGCGGGCGTGACCGACGAGGTCGCCGCGCCCGAAACCCTGCGCGACCGTGCGCTCGTGCTGTTGCAGCGCGCGGTGCGCGGCGAGATCGACTGGCAGGCGGCGCAGCAACGCAAGCGTGCGCCGCTGGCGCTGTCGAAGCAAGAGGCCGGTGCACTGGTCGAGGCCGCGCGCACGCAGGTGGCGGCGCGCAGTGGCAAGCACCAGCCCGCAGCCCTCATCGCGCTCGAAATGATGGCCGAGGCCGCCGGCCGCGACCGCGCGGGCGCGCTCGACCTCGAGTCGGCCGCCTTCGGCCGCGTCGCCAAGACGCAGGCCGCCGCCTCGCTGGTGCAAGCCTTTCTCAACGACCAGGCGCTCAAGAAGCTCTACAAGCGCCACGCGCGCGAAGGCCGTCCGGTGAAGCAGGCGGCCGTGCTCGGCGCCGGCATCATGGGCGGCGGCATCGCCTACACCAGCGCGCTGCGCGGTACGCCGGTGCGCATGAAGGACATCGCGCAGCCGCAGCTCGACCTGGGCATGGCCGAGGCCGGCAAGCAGCTCGCCAAGCAGGTGAAGAACGGCCGGCTCGCGCAGGCCAAGGCCGATGCCATTCAAGCGTCGATCGTGCCGCAGCTCGACGAGGCCGGCTTCGACAGCGTGGACTGCGTGGTCGAGGCCGTGGTCGAGAACCTCGAGGTCAAGCGCAAGGTGCTGGCCGCGCTGGAAGGCAGCGTGAAGCCCGGCACCGTGATCGCCTCGAACACCTCGAGCCTGCGCATCGACGACATCGCCCAGCCGCTCGCGCGGCCCGAGGACTTTGTCGGCATGCACTTCTTCAACCCCGTGCCGGTGATGCAGCTGGTGGAAGTGATCCAGGGCGCGAAGACCAGCGACGCTGCCGTGTCCACCGCCGTGGGCTATGCCGTGGCCATGGGCAAGACGCCCATCGTGGTGAAGGACTGCCCGGGCTTCCTGGTCAACCGCATCCTCACGCCGTACATCAACGCCTTCGTGCAGCTGGTGGCCGATGGCGCCGACTTCGAGGCGGTCGACCGCGCGATGGAAGCCTTCGGCTGGCCCATGGGCCCGGCCTACCTGCAGGACGTGGTGGGCATGGACGTGGGCGCGCACGTGGGCGACGTGATCGCCGCGGGCTACCCCCAGCGCATGCCGGCCATCGAACGCAACGCCGTGAAGCTGATGGTGGCGAACAAGCGCTACGGCCAGAAGAACGGCGCCGGCTTCTACCGCTACGAGAACGACCCCACGGGTCGCCCGCGCAAGTCGGCCGCGGCCGAGGCGCATGCGCTGGTCGCCACGCTGCAGCCGCAGGGCCGGCGCGACTTCGCCGACGCGGAGATCGTCGAACGCATGATGCTGCCGATGGTGGTCGAGGCCGCGCACGCGCTCGAAGACGGCGTGGTCGCCACGCCGGCCGAGCTCGACATGGCGCTGCTGCTCGGCGTGGGCTTTCCGGCCTACGCGGGCGGCGCGCTCAAGTACGCCGACTGGCTGGGGCTGGACCGCGTGGTCGCCCTGTGCGACAAACATGCGGCGCTCGGCGCGCCGTATGTGCCCACGGCGCGCATGCGCGAGATGGCGGTTCGCAAGTTGCGCTACTACCCGGTCTGAACGGCAGGCGTTTCGGTTTTCATTTTTCTCTTTCTCTCTCACTATCCAAGGACAACAAGAGATGCAACTCGATTCCAGCATTGCTGCCGTCGTCACGGGCGGCGCTTCGGGCCTCGGGGCCGCCACCGCGCGCCGCCTGGCCAGCCACGGCGTGAAGGTCGCGCTGTTCGACCTCAACGTGGAGCAGGGCGAGGCCCTGGCCAAGGAGCTGGGCGGCGTGTTCTGCAAGGTCGATGTCACGTCGGAAGAGCAGGTCGACGCGGCCTTTGCCAAGGCCCGCGCCGCGCACGGCCAGGAGCGCGTGCTGGTCAACTGCGCCGGCACCGGCAACGCGGTGAAGACCGCGAGCCGCGACAAGGCCTCGGGCGAGATCAAGCACTTTCCGCTCGCCAACTTCGACCGCATCATCCAGATCAACCTCGTGGGCACCTTCCGCTGCATCGCCAAGTCGGCGGCCGGCATGCTCACGCTCGATGCGCTGGAAGACGGCGAGCGCGGCGCCATCGTCAACACCGCCTCGGTCGCGGCACAGGACGGCCAGATGGGCCAGGCCGCCTACACCGCCTCGAAGGCCGGCGTGGTCGGCATGACGCTGCCCATTGCGCGCGACCTCATGGGCGAGGGCATCCGCGTGAACACCATCCTGCCAGGCATCTTCAACACGCCGCTGCTGCAGGGCGCGCCCGACAACGTGAAGGCCGCGCTGGCCGCCTCGGTGCCCTTCCCCAAGCGCCTGGGCAACCCGGCCGAGTACGCGACGCTGGCCGAGCTGATGATCACCAACGGCTACTTCAACGGCGAGAGCGTGCGGCTGGACGGCGCGATCCGGATGGCGCCGCGCTGAGGCCAGGGCGAAGGGCCGTCGTCAGCCCTTCTGCGCCCGCCCCCGCGCCTGCACCGCCTCGCGGCGCGCGCGCAGCACCTCGGGCGTGAGCGACGCGGCCCAGTCGCGCGTCGCGGCCTGCTCCAGCGCCATGCCTTCGGCAAAGCTGCGCGCATGGCCGTCGTCGATCAGGCGCTTGTAGACCGGCAGCATCTCGGGCAGCGCGCTCGCGATGTCGGCGGCCAGTGCCAGCGCCTGGGGCATCAACTGATCGGGCGTCGTCACGCGGTTGACCAGCCCCCAGCGCTCGGCCTGCTCGGCGCCGACGAAGTTGCCGCTGAAGGCCATCTCCTTCGCGCGCGCGATGCCGATGAGCCGCGACAGTCGCTGCGACAGCCCCCAGCCCGGGATCACGCCGATGCGCGCGTGGGTGTCGGCAAAGCGCGCCTCGCTCGAGGCAATCAGCAGGTCACAGGCCAGCGCCACCTCGAGGCCGCCGGTGATGGCCGCGCCGTTCACGGCGCCGATCACCGGGCGTGGAAAGTTCGCGAGCGCGGTGGCCACGTCGGTGCCGGTGTCGCCGGTGATGGCGCCGGGGTCGATCTCGCGCAGGTCCAGGCCGGCGCAGAAGGCGCGGCCCGCGCCGGTGAGGATCAGCACGCGCACGCTGTCGTCGTGCGCGAGCGTGTCGAGCGTGCGCACCAGCGCGCGCCGCAGCGCGAGCGACAGGGCGTTCATGGCCTGCGGGCGGTTCAGCGTGAGGCAGGCGCAGCCGTCCTGCGGACGGGTGAGAAGGAGGATGTTGTCGGCGTCGTTGTCGGTTGCAGGTGTGTTCATGGCGTGTCAGTGTTGGGCGAAGGCCGGGCCGCGGCATCGTCGGAACGGACGAATCCGGCGGGCTTGTCCCGCTCACGACTCGAAACCCGCGCCCGCGTCGGCACCATGCGCCGCATTGTCTTCAATCCGTCCTTGAATCCACTGAGAGAAAGAAGGAGCGTCCCACCATGGACTTCAGCCTCACCCCGGCCCAGCTCGACCTGCAGGAACGAACGCGCCGCTTCATCGCCGAGGAGGTGATTCCGCTCGAATCCGACCCCCGGCAGGATTCGCACGGCCCCGCCGAGGCGCTGCGCGACGAGCTGGTGGCGCGCGCGCGCCGCGCCGGCCTGCTCACGCCGCATGCGTCGAAGGAACACGGTGGGCTGGGCTTGTCGCATGTCGACAAGGCCATCGTCTTCGAGGAGGCGGGCTACTCGCCGCTCGGCCCGGTGGCGCTCAACATCCATGCGCCCGACGAAGGCAACGTGCACCTGATGGAGGTGGTGGCCACGCCCGCGCAGAAGGCGCGCTGGCTGCAGCCGCTCATCGACGGCCACGTGCGCTCGTGCTTCTGCATGACCGAGCCGCCGCCCGGCGCCGGCTCCGACCCGTCGATGATGCAGACCGTGGCCGTGCGCGACGGCGACCACTACGTGATCACCGGGCGCAAGTGGTTCATCACCGGCGCCACCGGCGCGGGCTTCGCGATCATCATGGCGCGCATGGAAGACGGTTCATCGACCATGTTCCTGGCCGACATGGACCAGCCCGAGATCGTGATCGAGCGGCAGATCGACGCGCTCGACAGCTGCTTCACCGGCGGCCACGGCGTGGTGCGCTTCGACGGCTTGCGCGTGCCGGCCACCGACGTGCTGGGCGCCATCGGCGAAGGCTTTCGCTACGCGCAGGTGCGGCTGGCGCCCGCGCGCCTCACGCACTGCATGCGCTGGCTCGGCGCCGCGCGCCGCGTGCACGAGCTCGCCGCCGACTACGCCCGCCGCCGCCAGGCCTTCGGCCATGCGCTGGTGGAGCACGAGGGCGTGGGCTTCATGCTGGCCGACAACGAGATGGACCTGCACGTCTCGCGCCTGACCATCTGGCATTGCGCGTGGGTGCTCGACCAGGGCGGCAAGGGCCGCCACGAGTCGAGCGTGGCCAAGGTGCTGTGCTCGGAGGCCGAATGGCGCGTGGTCGACCGCTCGGTGCAGATCCTGGGCGCGAGCGGCGTGTCGGACGAGACCGTGGCCGCGCGCATCTTCCGCGACATGCGGGCCTTCCGGATCTATGACGGTCCGTCGGAAGTGCACCGCTGGAGCATGGCCAAGCGGTTGGCCAAGGCCTGATTCAGGCCGCGGGGGCCGGCGTCATTCCGCCGGCTCTTCCGCTCCCCCTTGCACATCGTCCACCCGCTGCATGTTGTCGAGCAGCTTCAGCAGGTAGTGCAGGGTGTGCGTGACGTCGTTCACCGAGAACCCGTCCAGCACCTGCTCGTAGTAGGCGTAGATCTTCGGCTGCGCTTCCACCTTCCACACGTGTTGCCCCGACCCGGTCATCGTGACCAGCCGTGACCGCCGGTCGCGGCTGTCGGGCGCGGTCGTCACGTGCCCGTCGCGCTCCATGCGGCTGACCAGGCCCGACAGGTTCTGGCGGCTGACCTTCAGGTAGCGCGCCAGGTCTCCCACGCTCATTCCCCCCTCGGCCTCGTCGCGCGACAGCGCGCCGAGCACGGCCCATTGCTGCGTCGTCAGGCCCTCGGCTTCGACCGCTCGGCTGCCGGTTTTATGCAACATGTTTGCACATTGATAGAGGCGAAAGAACACCCGGTTGGCCAGCGCCATGCGTGCTGCGTCGGTGTTTTCACTAGTATTTGGCATGTTTTTTCTTTCGGAAAGGCTTGCGCGACGCCACAGAAGCATCTCATAATACGTCAACATATTTACGTAAATGCCTCAAAGTGGCGCCCAACGGCCCAACGATATAGCAAGCCCTCGCACCCCAGGAGAACCAGATGCAGCGATTTCAGGACAAGACAGTGATCGTCACCGGCGGCGGTGGCGGCATCGGCGGCGCCACCAGCCGCCGTTTCGCCCAGGACGGCGCCCGCGTGGCGGTGTTCGACATGAACCTCGAGGCCGCCGAAGCGGTGGCCGCGCAGATCCGCGCCGACGGCGGCCAGGCCCAGGCCTTCCGCTGCGACATCACCGACCGCCCCGGCGTCGACGCGGCCGTGGCCGCCGTGGTGGAGCGCTTCGGCCCGGTCGACGTGCTGGTCAACAACGCCGGCTGGGACGTGTTCAAGCCCTTCACCAAGACCGAGCCCGCGCAGTGGGACAAGCTCATCGCCATCAACCTCACCGGCGCGCTGCACATGCACCACGCCGTGCTGCCCGGCATGGCCGCGCGCAAGGCGGGGCGCATCGTCAACATCGCCTCCGACGCGGCGCGCGTGGGCTCCTCGGGCGAGGCGGTGTACGCGGCCTGCAAGGGCGGGCTGGTGGCGTTCTCGAAAACCATCGCCCGCGAGCACGCGCGCCACGGCATCACCGTGAACGTGGTGTGCCCCGGCCCCACCGACACCGCGCTGTTCGCCGAATACAAGGAAGGCGCGGGCAACCCCGAGAAGCTCATGGAGGCCTTCACGCGCTCCATTCCGCTGGGCCGCATCGGCCAGCCGAACGACCTGCCGGGCGCCATTCTTTTCTTCGCCAGCGACGACGCGGCCTTCGTGACCGGGCAGGTGCTCAGCGTCTCGGGCGGCCTGACGATGAACGGCTGACCCCCCCCCACACCCGACACCTTTCAGGAGACCCCCATGGCATCCCCCGACTTCGAAGACATCCTCTACGACGTGCGCAACGGCGTGGCGTGGATCACCATCAACCGCCCCGAGAAGATGAACGCCTTCCGCGGCCAGACCTGCGACGAGATCATCCGCGCGCTCAACCGCGCGGGCTACGATCGCGGCGTGGGCGCCATCGTGCTGGCCGGCGCCGGCGAGAAGGCCTTCTGCACCGGCGGCGACCAGTCGGCCCACAACGGCAACTACGACGGGCGCGGCACCATCGGCCTGCCGATGGAAGAGCTGCACGACGCCATCCGCAACGTGCCCAAGCCTGTCATCGCGCGCGTGCAGGGCTTTGCCATCGGCGGCGGCAACGTGCTGTGCACCATCTGCGACCTGACCATCGCCTCCGAGAAAGCCGTGTTCGGCCAGGTCGGCCCGAAGATGGGCTCGGTCGACCCGGGCTACGGCACCGCGTTCCTGGCCCGCGTCGTCGGCGAGAAGAAGGCGCGCGAGATCTGGTACCTGAACCGCCGCTACAGCGGCGCCGAGGCCGTGGCCATGGGCCTGGCCAACGCCGTGGTGCCGCACGAGCAGCTCGACGCCGAGGTGCAGAAGTGGGCCGAGGAAATCTGCGAGCGCAGCCCCACCGCGCTGGCCATCGCCAAGCGCAGCTTCAACGCCGACACGGCGCACCAGGCCGGCATCGCGGGCCTGGGCATGTACGCGCTCAAGCTGTACTACGACACCGAAGAGTCGCGCGAGGGCGTCGCGGCCCTGCAGGAACGGCGCAAGCCCGAGTTCCGCAAGTACGCCAAGTAGCCACAGCAGGACCACCGCGATGAACCCGTACATCGACGACGACCTGGTGACGCTGGCCGAGCATGCGCGCCGCTTCGCCACCGGGCGCGTGGCGCCCGGCTTCCTGGAGCGCGACGCCACGCGCGTGCTCGACCGCGCGCTGATGCGCGAGATGGGCGAGATGGGCTTCATCGCGCCCGAGCTGCCCGAGGCCCACGGCGGCCAGGGCCTGGGCTGCCTGGCCGCCGGCGTGATCCACGAAGAGATCGCCCGCGCCGACCTGAGCCTGAGCTACATCAACCTGCTGGCTTCGCTCAACGGCCAGATCCTCTGCGAGCACGGCCGGCCCGAAGTGGTCGCGCCGTGGCTGGCCAAGCTCACGCAGGGCGAGGCGCTGTTCGCCATTGCGCTCACCGAGCCGCGCGGCGGCTCCGACGCCGCCAACCTGCGCCTGCGCGTGGAGCGCGTGGGCGACCACTACGTGCTCAACGGCGAGAAGACCTCCATCTCGGCCGCCGACCAGGCCGACGCTGCCGTGGTGTTCGGCCGCACCGGCAGCATCGAGTCGGCGGCCCACGGCGTGACCGCGCTGCTGGTGCCAATGGACCTGCCCGGCGTCACGCGCAACCGCTTCGACTGCCACGGCCAGCGCGCCATCGGGCGCGGCTCGCTGTTCTTCGAGAACGTGCGCGTGCCCGTCGACCACCGGCTGGGCGAGGAGAACAAGGGCTTCGTGCAGGTCATGCAGGGCTTCGACTTCTCGCGCGCGCTCATCGGGCTGCAGGTGCTGGCCGTGGCGCGCGTGGCGCTGGAAGAAACCTGGGAGTACGTGGCGCAGCGCGAGGCCTTCGGCAAGCCGCTGTCGGCGTTCCAGGGCGTGTCGCATCCGCTGGCCGACTTCGACACGCAGATCGAGGCCGCGCGCCTGCTGTGCCTGCAGACCTTGTGGCTCAAGGACAAGGGCGCGCCGCACACCGCCGAGGCCGCCATGTGCAAGTGGTGGGGCCCCAAGCTGGCCTACGACGCCATCCACCAGTGCCTGCTGATGTTCGGCCACGGCGGCTACGACCGCGGGCCGATGGAGCAGCGCCTGCGCGACGTGCTGGGCTTCCAGATCGGCGACGGCACGGCCCAGATCATGAAGACCATCGTCGCCCGCACGCGCGCCGGGCGCTCGGCGGTGCCGGCGTAGTCGGCGGTTCCTGGTTTTCCGGTTCGCACAACAAGAGGAGACACGACATCATGGAATTCGACGCCGTACTGCTGCCCCCGCGCCGCGCGCGCATGGTGGCCCAGGGCCTGTGGCACGACTGCACCATCAACGATGCGCTCGACGCCTGCATTGCCGCCTGTCCCGACAAGGTGGCGCTCACCGCGGTGCGCGTGAAGGACGGGGAGGGCGAGGCCGCCACCGTGCGCTTCACCTACCGCGAGCTGGGCCGCATGGCCGACCGCATCGCCGTCGGCCTGGCGCGGCTGGGCGTGGGCCGCAACGACGTGGTGGCCTGCCAGCTGCCCAACTGGTGGGAGTTCACGCTGACCTACCTGGCCTGCTCGCACATCGGCGCGGTGATGAACCCGCTGATGCACATCTTCCGCGAGCGCGAGCTGTCGTTCATGCTGCGGCACGGTGCGGCCAAGGTGCTGGTCGTGCCGGCGCGCTTCCGGGGCTTCGACTTCGAACAGATGGCCATGGGCCTGCAGGCCGGCCTGCCCGACCTGGCGCAGGTGGTGGTGGTCGGCGGCAGCGGCGCCAACAGCTTCGAGGCACTGCTGGCCGGCCCCGCATGGGAGCAGGAGCCCGATGCCGCGCAGATCCTGCAGCAGCACCGGCCCGGCCCCGACGACGTGACCCAGCTCATCTACACCTCGGGCACCACCGGCGAGCCCAAGGGCGTGATGCACTCGGCCAACACCACCATGGCCAACATCGTGCCCTACGCGCAGCGGCTCGGCCTGGGCGCCGCCGACGTGGTGCTCATGGCCTCGCCCATGGCACACCAGACCGGCTTCATGTACGGGCTCATGATGCCGATCCTGCTGCAGGCCTCGGTCGTGCTGCAGGACATCTGGGAGCCGAAGCAGGCCATCGCGTCGATCAATGCCGAGGGCGTGAGCTTCACCATGGCGTCCACGCCCTTCCTGTCCGACCTGTCGAAGACCGTGGCCGAGTCGGGCACGGCCGTGCCCACGCTGCGTGCCTTTCTCTGCGCCGGTGCGCCCATTCCGGGCGCGCTGGTCGAGCAGGCGCGCCAGGCGCTGGGCGCCAAGATCGTCTCGGCCTGGGGCATGACCGAGAACGGCGCCGTCACGCTCACGCGGCTGGACGACGACGACGAGCGCTCCATCCACACCGACGGCTGCCCGCTGCCCGGCGTGGAGCTGAAGGTGGTCGATGTCGACGGCCTCGCGCTGCCGGCGGGCGAGGTCGGCAAGCTGCTGCTGCGCGCCTGCTCCAACTTCGGCGGCTACCTGAAGCGCCCGCAGCTCAACGGCACCGACGCGGCCGACTGGTTCGACACCGGCGACCTCGCGCGCATCGACGAGCGCGGCTACGTGCGCATCGCCGGGCGCACCAAGGACGTGATCATTCGCGGCGGCGAGAACATCCCCGTGGTCGAGATCGAGTCGCTGCTGTACCGCCACCCCGACGTGGCCATGGCTGCGGTGGTCGCCTACCCCGACGAGCGCCTGGGCGAGCGCGCCTGCGCGGTGGTGGTGCCCAGGCCGGGGCGGCAGGTCGACCTGCCGTCGATCGTCGCCTTCCTCAAGGCCGAGAAGGTGGCGCTGCAGTACATCCCGGAGCGCCTCGTGGTGCGCGAGACGATGCCGTCCACGCCCTCCGGAAAGATCCAGAAATTCAAGCTGCGCGACCTGCTGCGCGCGGACGAATCGGGCGCCCCGGCCGCCTGAGCGCACCTGCCGATCCTTTCGACGCCACAACGGAGACAACACATGCACAAGAAGCAATTCGCCGCCGGCGTGGGCCGGCGGCTGGGCCGCGCCGTGGCCGCACTGGGCGGCCTCGCGCTCGCCGGCCACGCGGCCTGGGCCCAGGCGCCTGCAACCACACCCACCGGGGCTGCGGGCGCATGGCCGTCCAAGCCCATCCGCGTGGTCGTCGGCTTTGCGCCCGGCGGCAGCACCGACGTCATGGCGCGCATCCTTGCGCAGTCGCTGTCGGAGTCGCTCGGCCAGACCGTGCTGATCGACAACAAGCCCGGCGCCAGCGGCAACATCTCGGCCTCCGAGGTGGTGCGCGCCGCGCCCGACGGCCACACCTTCCTCATCGCACCGACTTCGGTGGAGACCGCCAACCCCTCGCTCTTCAAGGCGAGCCTGCTGCCCTCGCGCGATCTCACGCCGGTGGCCACCGTGGGGCGCACGCAGATGTACCTCGTCGCCAAGCCGCAGCTGCCCGCGAAGGACGTGCGCGAACTGGTCACGCTGGCGCGAACCAAGCCCGGCACGCTCTCGTACGCCTCGGCCGGCGCGGGCACGCCGCCGCACCTGGCCTGCGAGCTGTTCAAGCAGGCCACCGGCACGCAGGTGACGCACGTACCCTACCGCGGCGCGGCGCCTGCGCTGCAGGACGTGCTCTCGGGCCAGGCCGATTTCGTCTGCGACCCCGGCATCGCCTTCCAGCACATCCGCGCGGGCAAGGCCAAGCTGCTGGGCATCGTGAGCGCCAAGCGTTCGCCCTTCTTCCCCGACGTGCCCACCGTGGGCGAGCAGGGCTTCCCGGGCGCCAACCTCGACATCTGGTTCGGCATGTGGGCGCCCAACGGCACGCCGCCCGAGGTGCTGGCCCGCATGAGCGCCGAACTCGGCAAGGCGCTGGCGCTGCCCGCCGTCAAGTCGCGCTACGGCGACCTGGGCGCCGAGCCCGTGGCCATGAGCACGCCCGAGTTCCGCAAGCTGCTGGCCGACGAAGGCGCGATGCTCTCCTCGCTGATTGCGCGCCAGAAGATCGTGGTGGACTGAGTTCATGACGATGCCCGACGCCCCCGTGCTCACCCAAGTCGACGGCCGCGTCGGCGTGATCACCCTGAACCGCCCGCGCCAGCTCAACGCGCTGGACGACGCGCTCATGGACGCCCTCGGCGCCGCCTTGCTGGCCTTCGATGCCGATGCGGGCATCGGCGCCATCGTCGTCACCGGCGGCGACACCGCCTTCGCCGCCGGCGCCGACATCGCGGCCATGGCCGACTGGGGCTACGCCGACGTGGTGCGCGACGACTTCATCACCCGCAACTGGGAAGCCATCCGCCGCGTGCGCAAGCCCGTGATCGCCGCGGTGGCCGGTGTGGCCTACGGCGGCGGCTGCGAGCTGGCATTGGCCTGCGACATCGTGCTGGCCGCCGAATCGGCGCGCTTCGCGCTGCCCGAGGTCAAGCTCGCCATGCTGCCGGGCGCCGGCGGCACCCAGCGCCTGCCGCGCGCCATCGGCAAGGCCAAGGCGATGGAGATGTGCCTGGCCGCGCGCGTGCTCGACGCGGCCGAGGCCGACCGCTGCGGCCTGGTGTCGCGCGTGGTCGCGCCCGAGGCGCTCATGCCTGAGGCCCTGGCGCTGGCCGCGCGCATCGCGGGGTACTCGCTGCCGGCGCTGGTGGCGATCAAGGAGTCGGTCAACCGCGCGTGGGAGTCGCCGCTGTCCGAGGGCATCCTGTTCGAGCGGCGCCAGCTGCATGCGCGCTTCGCCACCGAAGACGCGCACGAGGGCCTGCGCGCCTTCCTTGCGCGGCGCCCGCCCGTGTTCGGCCACCGGTGAGGGGGGGGCGCCCGGCGGGTGGGGCGCCCGAAAATCGTCGGTTCCGACGACGCTGTGCGGCGGCGCGGCGCCAACAATGCGCAGGACGCGAACCGATCACTCACCGGAGATTTCACATGCCCGAAGCCTATATCGTCGCCGCCGCGCGCACCGCCGGCGGCCGCCGCAACGGCCGCCTCGCCGGATGGCACCCGGCCGACCTGGCCGCCCAGGTGCTCAACGCCCTCGTGGAGCGCACCGACGCCGACCCCGCCCTGATCGAGGACGTCATCATGGGCTGCGTCGGCCAGGCCGGCGAGCAGGCCTCCAACGTGGCGCGCAACGCGGTGCTGGCCTCGCGCCTGCCCGAGTCGGTGCCCGCCACCTCGGTCGACCGCCAGTGCGGCTCGTCGCAGCAGGCACTGCACTTCGCGGCGCAGGCCGTGATGTCGGGCACGATGGACATCGTCATCGCCGCCGGCGTCGAGAGCATGAGCCGCGTGCCCATGGGCCTGCCCACCACGCTGCCGCTGAAGAACAACCTGGGCTTCTACGTGAGCCCCGGCATGGAAAAGCGCTACCCCGGCATCCAGTTCAGCCAGTTCACGGGCGCCGAGATGATCGCGCGCAACTACGGCATCGAGAAAGACGCGCTCGACCGCTACGCACTCGAAAGCCACCACCGCGCCATCGCCGCCACGAAGGCTGGCCACTTCGAGCGCGAGATCGTGCCCGTGGCCGTGCGCATGGCCGACGGCACCGAGACCGGCGAGCTGCACACCACCGACGAAGGCATCCGCTACGACGCCACGCTGGAGAGCATCGCCGGCGTCAAGCTCATCGCCGAAGGCGGGCGCTGCACCGCGGCCACCGCCAGCCAGATCTGCGACGGCGCCAGCGGCCTCATGGTCGTGAACGAGCGCGGCCTGAAGACGCTGGGCGTGAAGCCGCTGGCGCGCATCCACCACATGAGCGTGCTGGGCCACGACCCGGTCATCATGCTCGAGGCCCCGCTGCCCGCCACGCAGCGCGCGCTGCAAAAGGCCGGCATGAAGATCGAGGACATCGACCTGTACGAAGTCAACGAAGCCTTCGCGCCCGTGCCCATCGCCTGGCTCAAGGCGCTGGGCGCCGACCCGGCCCGCATCAACGTGAACGGCGGCGCCATTGCGCTGGGCCACCCGCTGGGCGCCTCGGGCACCAAGCTGATGACCACGCTGGTGAACGCCCTGGGCCAGCGTGGCAAGCGCTACGGCCTGCAGACCATGTGCGAAGGCGGCGGCATGGCCAACGTGACCATCGTAGAGCGGCTCTGACGAAGCCGGGCGGCCCTTGCGCCGCCACCTGGCAGCGCCCGCGGGGGCGGCGCTGACCTTTTCCGTTCCCTCAAAAAAAGAGATCGACGCATGATTCATGACACCGATCGCGGAGACAAAGAGAACACCCCCCTGTTGCGCATCGACGCGGTGTCGGTGCGCTTCGGCGGCATCGTGGCGCTCGACGGCGTCTCGTTCGACGTGCGGCGGGGCCAGATCTGCGGCCTCATCGGGCCGAACGGGGCGGGCAAGAGCACGCTGTTCAACTGTCTCTCGCGCCTGTACGAGTGCAGCGCCGGCCGCATCGAGTTCGATGGCCATCCGCTCACGCGCCTGCCGCGCCACCGCATGGCGGGCCTGGGCATCGGGCGCACCTTCCAGAACCTGGCGCTGTTTCGCACGATGACCGTGCGCGACAACGTGCTGGTGGGCTGCCACAGCAAGCACCACGCGGGCTTTCTGCGCAACGCCTTCCGGCTGCCCGGCGTGGCGGCCATCGAGTCGCAGGCGCGGGCGCGGGCCGACCAGCTGATCCACTTTCTCGACCTCGAGGCCGTGGCCGAACGCGAAGTGGCCGACCTGCCGTTCGGCACGCAAAAGCGCGTCGAGCTGGCGCGCGCACTGGCGGCCGAGCCGCAGCTGCTGCTGCTCGACGAGCCGGCCTGCGGCCTCAACCACGAAGAGCTTGAGAGCCTGGGCACGCTGATCCGCGACATCCGCGACCGCCTGAACGTGACGGTGCTGCTGGTCGAACACCACATGAGCCTCGTGATGGGCGTGTCGGACAAGGTGGTGGCGCTGAACTTCGGCAAGAAGATCGCCGAGGGCACGCCGGCCGAGGTGCGCGCGCACCCCGAGGTGATCCGCGCCTACCTGGGCGAGGAAGCAGAAGCGGAGGCGATGGCATGACGACGAACATCCTCGAGGTGCGCGGGCTGCATGCGGCGTACGGCCCGACGCGCGTGCTGCAAGGCATCGACCTCGACATTCCCACCGGCCAGGTCGTGGCGCTGCTGGGCGCCAACGGCGCCGGCAAGACCACCACGCTGCGCGCGCTGTGCCAGATGATGGTGAGCACCGAAGGCCGCATCATGCTGGCCGGCCAGCGCATCGACGGCCGCTCCACCGAGCAGATCGCCAAGGCCGGCGTGGGCCACGTGCCCGACGGGCGCGGCACCTTCCTGGGCCTCACGACCGAAGAGAACCTGCGGCTGGGCGCCTACGCCCGCGCGAGCAGGGACGGCATCGACGCCGACATGGAGCGCGTGTTCGACTACTTCCCGCGCCTGCGCGAGCGCCGCGCCCAGCAGGCCGGCACGCTGTCGGGCGGCGAGCAGCAGATGCTGGCCATCGGCCGCGCGCTCATGGGCAAGCCGCGCCTGCTGCTGCTCGACGAACCCTCCTTCGGGCTCGCGCCGCTCATCGTGAAGGACATCTTCTCGATCATGCGGCGCATCAACAAGGAAGAGCGCGTGTCGATCCTGCTGGTGGAGCAGAACGCCAAGCTCGCGCTCGACCTGGCCGACTCGGCCTACCTCCTGGAAACCGGCCGCATCGTGCTCTCGGGCACCGCCGCCGACATCCGCCGCAACGACGCCGTGCGCAAAGCGTATCTCGGCGAATAAGGGCCTCACACCGATGAATGCATTCCTGCACCAACTGCTGGCGGGCCTGGCCACCGGCGGCATCTACGCCAGCGTTGCGCTGGCGCTGGTGATGATCTACCAGGCCACGCACCACATCAACTTCGCGCAGGGCGAGATGGCGATGTTCTCGACCTTCATCGCCTGGAGCCTCATGCAGGCCGGCCTGCCGTACTGGGCCGCCTTCGTCGCGACCGTGGCGCTGTCCTTCGTGCTCGCGGCCGTGGTGGAGTTCACCGTCATCCGGCCCATGCACGACAAGCCGGCGCTGTCGGTGGTGGTGGTGTTCATCGGCCTCCTGGTGATCTTCCACAGTCTGGCGGGCTGGCTCTTCGGCTACACCATCAAGCAGTTCCCGAGCCCGTTCCCGTCGGACGCGTGGTTCGGCAGCGCCATGATGTCGGCGCACGAGATGGGCGCCATCGGCGTCACGCTGCTGGTGGTGCTGTTGCTGTTCGCGTTCTTCCGCTTCACGCCGCTGGGCCTGGCGATGCGCGCCGCGGCGCAGAACGCGGCCTCGTCGCGGCTGGTGGGCATCAACGTCGGGCGCATGCTGATGCTGGGCTGGGGCCTGGCCGGCGCCATCGGCGCGGTGGCCGGGATGATGGTCGCACCCGTGGTCTTCCTCGACCCGCACATGATGACCGGCGTGCTGCTGTACGCCTTTGCCGGCGCGCTCATCGGCGGCATCGACAGCCCCGTGGGCGCGGTGCTCGGCGGCTTCATCGTCGGCGTGCTCGAGAACCTCATCGGCACCTACGTGGTGGGCACCGAACTCAAGCTGTCGGTGGCGCTGGTGCTGATCGTCGGCGTGCTCATCGTCAAGCCTTCCGGCCTCATGGGCCGCAAGTTGGTCACCCGGGTCTGATCGCATGAACTCCCCTCAAGCCTCCTCCTTGCCGACGGCCATGGCACCGCTCGGTGCGTCGGCCAACGTACGCACCGCCAAGCCCTCGCGCTCTCCGCTCCTGTGGGTCGGCCTGCTGATCGTGCTGGCCATCGGCATCACCTTCGTGGCGCGCGGCTACCAGCTGTTCCAGGCGACCATGGTGATCTCGTATGCCATTGCGCTGCTGGGCCTGAACATCCTCACGGGCTACAACGGCCAGATCTCGCTGGGTCACGGCGCCTTCTATGCCATTGGCGCCTACACCACCGGCATCCTCATGGAGCACGCGGGCGTGCCGTACTGGCTCACGGTGCCGGCGGCGGCCGTGGTGTGCCTGATCGTCGGCTACCTGTTCGGGCGGCCCGCGCTCAAGCTCGAAGGGCTGTACCTGGCGCTGGCCACCTTTGCGCTCGGCGTCGCGATGCCGCAGCTGCTCAAGTACAAGCACCTCGAGGCCTGGACCGGCGGCGTGCAGGGCATCGTGCTCATGAAGCCCGCCGCGCCCTTCGGCCTGCCGCTCAATGAAGACCAGTGGCTCTACCTGTTCTCGCTGTTCGTCGCGGTCGTGATGTTCTTCATTGCCCACAACCTGCTGCAAAGCGGCAGCGGCCGGGCCATGCGCGCCATCCGCGACCACGCCATGGCCTCCGAGGCGATGGGCGTGGACAACAGCCACTACAAGGCCATGACCTTCGGCGTGTCGGCCGCGTACACCGGCGTGGGCGGCGCGCTGTCGGCCATTGCCGTGCAGTTCGTGGCGCCCGATTCGTTCACGCTGTTCCTGTCGATCTCGCTGCTGGTGGGCATCGTGGTGGGCGGCGTGGGCACGCTGTACGGCGCGATCTTCGGTGCCATCTTCATCATGTTCGTGCCCTCGCTGGCCGAGAAGGTCTCCAAGGCCGCGCCCTGGGCGGTGTACGGCGTGGTGCTGATCGCCTTCATGTTCGCGATGCCCGGCGGCGTGGTCGGGCTGCTGCGCAAGCTCCAGGCACGCGTCGCCCGTGCACGATGACGCGACCCTGATCGCGAACGCACTGCAGCGGCTGGCCGGGCGGCTCGTGCCCGATGGCCATGTGGTGCAGGCCGTGCGCCGGCTCTCGGGCGGCGCCAGCCAGCAGACCTGGGCTTTCGATGTGACGACGAATGGCGCGAGCCATGTTCAGCCGTTGGTGCTGCGCCGCGCGGCCGATGCCAGCGGCGCGCGCGCCCTGGGCACCGCGGGCCTGGCGGCGGAAGCGCTGCTCATCGAGGCCGCACGCGCAGGCGGCGTGCCCGTGCCTGGCGTGCGCCATGTGCTGCAGCCGGCCGATGGGCTCGGTGAAGGCTTCGTCATGGACCGCATCGAGGGCGAAACCTTGGGCCGCCGCATCGTGCGCGACGAGCGCCTGGCCGGCGCGCGCCGCGTGCTGGCGCGCCAGTGCGGTGCGGCCATGGCACGCATCCATCGCCTGCCCGCGCACAACCTGCCGCCGCTGCGCACGGCCGCCGCGCGCGCGGAGCTCGACTTCCAGATCGGCCTGCACCGCAGCCACGGCACCGCGCGCCCCGTGTTCGAACTCGCGTTCCGGTGGCTGCGCGCGAATGCGCCGGCCGACGTGCCCGCGCCGGTGCTCGTGCACGGTGACTTCCGCAACGGCAACCTCATGATCGGCGAGGAAGGCCTGCGCGCCGTGCTCGACTGGGAGCTGGCGCACCTCGGCGATCCCATGGAAGACCTCGGCTGGATGTGCGTGCGCTCCTGGCGCTTCGGCCACGGCGCGCTGCCCGTGGGCGGCTTCGGCACGCGCGAGCAGCTCTTCGAGGGCTACACCGCCGAGGGCGGGCAGGTCGATGCCGCGCGCGTGCGCTGGTGGGAGGTGCTGGGCACGCTCAAGTGGGGCATCGTCTGTGAGGCCATGGTGCATGCGTGGCTCAGCGGCCGCGAGCGCGACGTCGAGAAGGCCGCCATCGGCCGCCGCGCGTCGGAGGCCGAATCGGACCTGCTGGCGCTGCTCGCCCCCGAGGAAGAGGCCGCCTGATGCAGGACCGCCCCGACATCGCCGAGCTGCTCGAGGCCGTTGCCGCCTTCCTGCGCGAGCAGGTGGTGCCGGCGACCGAAGGGCAGGTCGCTTTTCATGCGCGCGTGGCCGCGAACACGCTCGACATCGCGCGGCGCGAAGTGCAGCTCGGCCCGCGCGCGCAGGCGAGTGAGCTGGCGCGGCTGCACGCATTGCTGGGCCCTGGCGTGCCCGCCGACCTAGCCGAAGCAAACCGCCTGCTCTGCGCCCGCATCGCCTCGGGCGACCTCGACGCCGCCACCCCCGGCCTGATCGACCACCTGCGCCAGACCACGCGCGACAAGCTCGCCATCGACCAGCCCGGCTACGCCGCCGGCACGAAGAAGAAAGACTGAGCCATGGACTTCGACCTGCCCCGCGACCTCGTCGATTACCTCGCGGAACTCGACGCCTTCATCGACCGAGAGATCGCGCCGCTGCAGGCGCAGGACGATAACGAGCGCTTCTTCGACCATCGCCGTGAATGGGCCCGCACCGACTTCGAGAACGGCGGCCTGCCGCGCCCCGAGTGGGAAGCGCTGCTGGCCGAGGCGCGCCACCGCGCCGACCGCGCGGGCCACCTGCGCTTTGCATTGCCCGCCGAATTCGGCGGGCGCGACGGCAGCAACCTCTGGATGGCCGTGATCCGCGAGCACTTTGCCGCGCGCGGCCTGGGCCTGCACAACGACTTGCAGAACGAACATTCGATCGTCGCCAACAACCCCTTCGTGCTCGCCATCCGCGACTTCGGCACGCCCGCGCAGTGCGACGAACTCATCCAGGGCATGCTCGACGAGCGCGTGCGCCTGACCTTCGGCCTCACCGAGCCGCAGCACGGCTCCGATGCCACCCATATGGAAACGCGCGCCGTGCCCGAAGCACGCCTCGGCCGCGCCGGCTTTCGCATCGACGGCGAAAAGATGTGGACCACCGGCATGCACACCGCCACGCACTGCGTGCTGTTCGCGCGCACCAATGGGCGCGACGGCGACGCGCGCGGCATCAGCGCCTTGCTTGTGCCCGCGAAGGCCGAGGGCGTGAAGATCGAGGAGTACCTCTGGACCTTCAACATGCCCACCGACCACCCGCGCGTGAGCTTCACGAACGTGTGGGTGCCCGAAGACGCCGTGCTCGGCCCGCTCGACGGCGGCCTGGCCATTGCCCAGCACTTCGTGCACGAGAACCGCATCCGCCAGGCCGCGTCGAGCCTGGGCGCCGCCGACTACTGCGTGCGCGAGAGCGTCAAGTACGCGCGCGAGCGCAAGCCCTTCGGCGAGGAGCTGGCGCGCAACCAGGGCATCCAGTTTCCGCTGGTCGAGCTGGCCACGCAGGTCGAGATGCTGCGCCTGTTGATCCGCAAGACCGCGTGGCAGATGGACCAGATGCCCAAGCCGCAGGTCGAGAAGCAGCTGTCCGACAAGGTCTCGATGTGCAACTACTGGGCCAACCGCCTCGTGTGCGAGGCCGCCGACCGCGCGATGCAGGTGCACGGCGGCATCGGCTACTCGCGCCACAAGCCCTTCGAACACATCTACCGCCACCACCGCCGCTACCGCATCACCGAGGGCTCCGAAGAGATCCAGATGCGCAAGGTGGCGGGCCACCTCTTCGGCTACATGGGGCCGAACCGGGCCACCACCGCCTGAACCGCTTTCCGACGACGACTGACGACGCAGGCCACCCGGCCACTCAGCAACACAGAAGGAGACACGCGACATGGTTCATCCGCTTTCCCGCCGCACCGCCCTGGCTTCCGGCCTTGTCGTGGGCCTTGCCACGCTCTGCATCAGCCTGCCGGCCCTGGCCCAGAAGAAGCCCGAGGCCGGCGTGAGCGACGCCGAGATCGTGCTGGGCATGCCCATGCCGCTGTCGGGGCCCGTGTCGGGCTACTCGGTGGTCGGCAAGGTGGCCGAGGCCTACTTCAAGAAGCTCAACGAGCAGGGCGGCATCCACGGGCGCAAGGTGCGTCTGTTGATCTACGACGACCAGTACTCGCCACCCAAGACCGTCGAGGTGGCGCGACGCCTCGTCGAGGAAGACCAGGTGCTCGCCATCTTCGGCAACCTGGGCACCGCGCCCAACATGGCGATCCAGCGCTACATGAACGCCAAGAAAGTGCCGCAGCTGTTCGTGCAGTCGGGCGCCTCGCAGTTCGACGACGCCGCCAAGTACCCGTGGACCGTGCCCTTTCTCGGCAGCTACCAGGGCGAGGGCCGCGTGTTCGCGCGCCACATCATCGAGAACCGCCCCGACGCCAAGATTGCCGTGCTCATGCAGAACGACGACCTCGGGCGCGAAGTGCTCAAGGGCCTGCAGGAAGGCCTGTCGAAGCAGGGCAAGGCGAAGATCGTCGCGCAGGCCACCTTCGAGGTGACCGACCCCACCGTCGATTCGCAGGTGGTGCAGCTCAAGTCGTCCGGCGCCGACGTGCTCGTGATGGCCGCCACCGCGCGCACCGCCGCGCAGGCCATCCGCAAGGTCGCCGACGTGGGCTGGACGCCCGACCGTTATCTCAACTTTGCCGCCGCCTCCGTGAAGATGGCCTTCGAGCCCGCGGGCGCCGACAAGGCCAAGGGCGTGGTCGCGCTCGCCGTCTACAAGGAGCCCATGAGCCCGCGCTGGAGTCGCGACCCCGAGGTGCTCGAGTACCTCGAGCTGCTCAAGACCCACGCCAGCGGCGTCGACCCGAGCAACGGCAGCGGCGTGTCGGGCTACATCGTCGCGCAGCTCATGGCCCACGTGCTGCGCGAGGCCGGCGCCAACCCCACGCGCGAGAGCGTGCGCGTGGCCGCCAGCACCCTCAAGAGCCCGCGCATCTCGATGCTGCTGCCCGGCGTGGCCATGGCCAATTCGGCCGCCGACCTGCACGCCTACGCCTCCATGCAGCCCGTGCGCTTCAACGGCGTGGACCTCGACCCGGTCGGGCCCGCGCTGAACATGAAGTGAACCCCTTTATCTACTCACGCCCTTCGGAGCCCACCCATGAGCCAGCCTGACGACCAGGACCCCCTTCTGTACGAGCGCGACGGCGACGTTGCCATCCTCAGCTTCAACATTCCCAAGCGCCTCAACCCGCTCACGCAGCCGCTGCAGGAGGCCTTGCGCCAGCGACTCGCGCAGTTGCGCGACGAAGGCGAGGTGCGCGCCGTGGTGCTCACCGGCGTCGGCAAATCGTTCTGCGTAGGCGCAGACCTGGGCAGCATGGACGCAACCGCGCCCGGCAGCCTGGGCCAGCGCACGGCCGACGCGATGGAGGCCATGTCGAACCGCCTCATCGAAGACCTGCGCAGCATGCCCTTCCCCGTGGTGAGCGCCATCAACGGCCCCGCCGCGGGCGCCGGCGTGGGCGTGGCACTGGCCGCCGACGTCGTGCTGGTGG
The DNA here is from genome assembly GCF_058801005.1 of Variovorax sp. GW822-FHT04A09. Lineage (NCBI taxonomy): Bacteria > Pseudomonadati > Pseudomonadota > Betaproteobacteria > Burkholderiales > Comamonadaceae > Variovorax > Variovorax sp. GW822-FHT04A09. Next base: position 187,678 of record NZ_JBXAMV010000006.1, read on the forward strand.
CGCGATCGGCCTACTTCTACCTGCCCTTCATGCCGCGCCTGGGCATCGTGCCCGACCTGGGCACCACCTGGTTCCTCGAACGGCTCGTGGGCCGCGCAAGAGCCATTGGCATGTCGCTGCTCGGCGAGCGCCTGTCGGGCGAACAGGCCGCGCAATGGGGCCTCGTGTGGGCCTGCGTGGACGACGCCGAACTGCGCGCCCAGGCCGTGGCCGTCGCGCAGCGGCTCGCGCGCCTGCCTGCACACGCCGCGCACGAGATCCGCGCCGTGTACGAATCGGCCGCGAGCCAGTCGCTCATCGGCCAGATGCGCCACGAGGCCGAGCGCCAGCGCGAGCTGATCGACCGGCCCGACTTCGCCGAAGGCGTGAAAGCTTTCATGGAGAAACGCGAGCCCGTGTTCCGTCGGCCATGAGCGGGGCAGTTGATTCCACGGCCCCGGCGGGCCTCGAGTTCGATGCCGAGCGCTTGCAGCGCCACCTGCGGCAGGCGCTGCCTGACCTTGAAGGCCCGATGCGTCTGGCGCGCATCGGCGGCGGGCAGTCGAACCCCACCTTCTTCGTCGACTTCGACAACCGCGCGCTGGTGCTGCGCAAGCAGCCGCCCGGCGAGCTGCTGCCCTCGGCCCACGCGGTCGACCGCGAGTACCGCGTGCTGCGCGCCCTGGCCGCCACCGACGTGCCCGTGCCGCGCACCGCGCTGTACTGCGAGGACCGCGCCGTGGTGGGCACGCCCTTCTATGTGATGGAGAAGCTCGAAGGCCGCGTGCTGTCGAACTACGCGCTGCCCGGCATCGCGCCCGCCGAGCGCCGTGCGTACTACTTCGCCATGGCCGAGACCCTGGCGCGCCTGCACGCGGTCGACCTTGCCGCCGTCGGCCTCACCGACTACGGCCGCCCCGGCAACTTCTTTCAGCGCCAGATCGCGCGCTGGACCCGGCAGTGGGAGGCCTCGCGCACGCGCGAAGACGCCAACATCGACCGCCTCATCGCCTGGCTGCCGGCCAACCTGCCACCGGGCGACCAAACCACCATTGCCCATGGCGACTTCCGTTTCGGCAACCTCATGTTCCACCCCACCGAGCCGCGCGTGATCGCCGTGCTCGACTGGGAGCTCTCGACCCTGGGCCACCCGCTGGCCGACGTGGCCTACAACTGCATGGCTTGGCACACCGGCGCCGACGAGTTCGAAGGCATGCAGGGCATCGACCTCGCGGCCGAAGGCATTCCCACGCAGGACGAGTACGTCGCCCACTACCAGCAGGCCGGCGGCTGCGCCGAGCCGGTGACGAACTTTCACCTGGCGTTCTCGCTGTTCCGTTTTGCCGTGATCCTCGAGGGCATCGCCGCGCGTGCGAAGAGCGGCAGCGCGGCGGCGGCCGATGCGGTGCAGGTGGGCGCGCAGGCCGCGGGGTTTGCGCGGCGGGCGGTGGCGCTGATCGACTAGAAGCTGCGCCTGAGAAGCCTCCGTATCATTTCGTCTGTCCCTCGGCACAGCGAAAGAGTCCATGCTTCTCATCAGATCCGCCGCGAGCGGCCTCTTCGGCTTTATCGATGTCGGAGGGGAAACTGTTGTTCCTCCGCAGTTCCACGACGTGGGGCCCTTTGCCGCCAACGGCCTTGCGGTTGCGCGACTGGATCGCGAAAGCGAAACCGGCCTCGGGTTCATCGATCGAACGGGTCGCACCGTGGTCGGCCCGTCGTTCCATCAGGCCGAAGATTTTTCCAGCCAGGGCGTCTCCAAGGTGATCCTTGACCGGGAACAGCTGTTTCAGCACGGCTTCGTGGATGCCAAGGGCCACAAGGTCTTCACAGCGGTTTTCGAATGCGCCCGCTCGTTCGACGACTTGGGCCTCGCGATGATCCGCACGCCGGAAGGCACCTGCGGATGCATCGACCTTCGGGGAGAACTGGTGGTTCCAACCCTCTACGACGGGATCGGCGCATTCGCCACCAATGGCCTCGCCAAGGCCCGGCGCACTGGCTTCACCGGATTCATCGACGTCACCGGCAAGGAAGTGCTGTGCCCGGCATTCAAGGCATTCGGTGAGTTCGATGCGCGCGGGCTGGCGACCTTCAAGGGAGGCAACCATCGCCATGGCTACATGGACGCGAGCGGTGAACCCCGAATTCCGGCCCGCTATGTGGAGGCTGCCGGCTTCGCCAAGAACGGACTGGCCAAAGTCCGCATCGGGGAGAAATGGGGCTTCATCGACACGGCGGGGAACATGGCGATCGACCCCGTCTTCGACGACCTGTCGAGCTTTTGCTACGCAGGGTTCGCCGTCTTTCTGCACACGAACCACAAATGGGGATGCATCGATGCCACGGGCGAGGTGGTCATCGATCCGGTGTACGACGACATCGATCTGTCGTTCGATCCGCAGGTGCTCGAGGTCGTGCGCGATGGCATCCGTGGCTACATCACGAAGGCCGGCACGTGGATCGGCAGCTATGCCCGGTAGGCGCCGGCCAGCCAGCTAGCGGGGCAGAGCGCCTGTCAGCCGCCGATGGGCGAGCACAGCTCGACCAGCGTGCCGTCGGGGCAGCGCACGTACGAGACCACCTGCCCCCAGGGCTTGGTCACCGGTGCCGACAGCTGCGTGGCGCCGGCCGCCAGCGCACGGCTGTGCGCGGCGGGCACGTCGGGCGTCACGAGGCCCAGCTCCATGCCCAGCGGTTGCACGGAATCCGAGGCGGCGACATGCCCGCCCGGAAAGTTGGAATCGGCAAGCGCGTGTGCGGCAAAGGCCAACGTGGTCTCGCCGGTTTCAAGCTCGCCATAAGTGCCCGATTCGTGCAGGAAGCGCGTGGGCAGACCGAAGGCTTGTTCGAAGAACTTCAGCGATTGGGCGACGTCGGGAACGTAGACGATGGTGTAGCCGAGTTTCATGGGCGAGGGCGCGTTGCTTGCTTACTGCGCTTCCAGCCGCTCAGCAATCTCGCGCGCCCCGAGTTCCCGCACCGTGGCCAGTCGCTCCAGCTGCGCCGCACGCGGGCGTGCCTTGCCTTGTTCCCAGTGATAGATCGTCTGGCCCGACACGCCGACCAGCTGCCCATAGATCGCTGCAGAAAGCCCGAGCTTGGCGCGGTGCGCGGCCAGCCGGTTGGCACTGAAGCGGCGCTTGGGGCCGCCTGCATCGGCGTCGTCGCCCGCAGCACCGGCGGCGGCCGGTGCCTGACGCGCGGAACCCTTGGCGACCTTGCGCAGTTCTTTTTCAAGCGCGCTCACCTGACGGCGCAAGTCGGCAATCGATGCCCGGTGCGCGACGGAGGCCTTCTTGAGGGTTTCGATCTCCGCTCGCACTTCCTTGCGAGCGACACGGGAGATTTCGGCTTTGAGGATGGAGGCGATGTTTGGCATGGGGGGATTGTGCTCAATTTGGGGACACAAATGGAGGGTGCGTACTGTAGGCGGATGCCGTCGTTTGTGGGGCAACAGGTGTTGGAGCCTCAAAGAGCTGCGAATTTCTTCGTTGAATCCCGAATTCCCGGTGCCGATGGATGCTTGCCGCGCCGTTTGAAAAAACTGCGCTTATCGGGTTGAGTGGTCCGTGCGAGGATTCGGGGTGGCGCTATCGGCCAGGAGCGGTCACTCGCCAATACGGCAGAATTCGGCTAGGTCCGAAAATTCAAGAAAATCAATCAGTGTTATGGGCGCCTCGGCTCTCCATTAGCACCGAACGATCAAAGCCAGTCTTCGCTGCAGCGGCTTAGACGGATTACGCCGCTCGCTACATCGATTGACAACAACTCGTTGGAGGGGAACACCTGTGCTTGCAATGCTTGGTCAAAAGGTCGCTATCGCGGCCCTGTGCCTGTCGCTTGGCGCTTGCGCCACCTTCGACCGAGCAAAGCCGCCTCCCGCGGTGGCTGGCCCGGTTACCGTCACAGTGAACAACGATCAACTCTCAGGTTGGACCGATCTTCCGCTGGGCGCCTACAGGGTGCCCGAGAGCGACGTGATCGTCGGCGGCCACCAGCGCGGAAATGCCGGCGTCGCGATGTTTGGTTTGTTGGGATTGGGCATTGCCCACGCGGCAAACAGCAACAGTTCTGCGGCTGGGGTCAGCAACACCGAACAAATCCTCCGCATCAAGCTCACCGACCAGACGCGCAACGAAATCGAAGCGACCATCGGGAAAAAGCTGCTCGCCGACAAGCTCACCACCGAGCCGAGCCCGACGCAGTTGAATGTATCCAGCGCCCTTTTGCTGTCGTACATTGACGACATTCAGGTGCGGCCCTTCACCATACTGAAAGTACAACTGAGCGGCGCCGACAAGCGCCATCTCTGGGAAACGCGCTATTTCGCATCCACGGGTGAAGTCAGGCCCCTGGTCGGCACAGACAGTTGGACCTCTAGCGGCGGTGATCCTCTGAAAGCGGCTGCAGCGACCAGCTTGCAGCGCGCTGTAAAGGTCATGCTCAACGACATCGCGCAACCGTATACCCGCGACGACAACCAGATGACCATCGTGGAGGGTGGCTTCCCCCACCTCAAGCCGCGCGTGCAGATACGGGGTTATCTCCTCGTCGAAGACGAGAGGTACATCGCCTTTGTACCCAAGACGGGTGATGCCTCGCTCCTGTCGGGTGTCAGCATCCTCGACAAGGCGGCAATCGTCTACCGCCCGGCAAACTCCGATGACGTGGGGTTCAAGGTATTGCCCGAACCGCCCGAGCGGGAAGCGGGCAAAAAAACTACGGAATGACGCTGATCTTGCATGAGCGCGCCATCGAATCTTCATGGGTAGGGCGCCTAGCAACCGAAGGGGCGCCCCCTGTCGACCAGACGTGCCTTTCGATGTAAGGCGGAATATCGCGTCCGGCCCCTATCGGCCAGAAGCTGTCTCTGACGACTATCTTTCAATTTCTCCCTACCCATGAGTTCATTGACTTGGGACGATCTATTCGTCGATGCAGCGCACCTCGACTTCAGGAGGCTGCTTTCCGAATGGCCGGACGTGGTTACCGGTCCAGTAGGGCCTATCGAAGCCTCAGCTTTCGGCGACCTCTTCTTTGAGCGAAGGTCTGGTGCTGTAGAAAAGCTGGACGTACTGGAAGGCGGGGTCCACCACGTCGCAGCGAACCGTCCAGAGTTTGCAACGTTGATGAACTCTCAGCCTTGGCAGGAACAACATCTTTTGAGCAATGGTGTTGCCTTACTGAAGGAACGGGGCGTATCGCGGGCTGTGGGGCAGTTTTTCGGTTTCGCGCCTCATCCGGTGTTCGCGGGGAAGATTGACTGGTCAAGAGTCATGCCGTTGGACGCTGTTGTGTGGAATTCAATCTGCGCACAGTCCTTGGGCGGGGCCGCGCAGGCAGCAACTCCGGCGACGCCGAGCGCTCCCCCAAAGAAGCCTTGATGGCAGCTCCGGGAAGGGTGCTCGAAGCAACGCTCCACTGAAGGGCTGTACATGCGCTGAATGACTGCTGCGGAGCATCGCGAACTTCCGGATTGGGCCCATAGCGGCAGTACACATTGCCACGGAGCAGTCGTTCACTAAGCAGCTCGTGATGCCGAAGATGCAGTGGCTTGCGGTTGATTCTTGTCGCATTCCATCAGTTTTTTCTCTGCTGGAAGCATTCCCGCTGGGAGCGATACCCAGCCCGTCTCCTTCACAGGGGTGCGTGAGACTTTTCCTTCATCGATCGAGAGCAAGCTGAGCGTTATGGCGCACCTACCGCCCGCTGCCATCTTGATCGACAACTCATATTCTTCGCCAGGCTTTGGGGAAAAGACCGGCACTGCGCAGACGCCTGCCTGGGCTTTCTGAATAGCCCCGTGCGTAGCCGGATTCATCGAGAAGAGGATTGTTACTGCATCGAACAGCGCAACGGTCATCCACGGCATGACCGCCATCGGACGATCTGGTGCAACTCGCCTCTCAAGGACGCCATCTCGCGGCATCGTAGTGTCGAGCATGCCCACTCGTACCGTATCAACCCTTGCGCCTCCGCTAACCCAACCGATATCGGCGGCGGGCTTGCATGTAGTTAGATCGACCGTTGCAAGACGAAGCGCAAACTGCTCCGGATTGGGAACGACAACGCGCAACTTGGCTGCACTTTCTCCCTCGGGTTGTTGATAGTCCGGGATGGAGGAGCATCCAGCGGAAAGCGCTGCAACACAGCACAACGCAAGTCGATATCGAACGGGCATGGGGTGGATCGAACTATTTCAAAAGGGGATCAAGTACTTCAAACGCGCGTTGCTTCGAGTGTCGATTCGTCAGCATCGGAGGCACTGCTTGCACCAAGAAGATTGTGGCTGAGACTGGTCCCTGGTTCGAATCCTCAGTGTTGGCCGGATTCTGCCTTCCCAACTCGAAATGCGATATGCCCGTTTCCATTGTTGAGTGCTAGATTTTGACCAGCCGAACAGGGGTGCCTCGCCTTAAAGATTAGGGCCATCTCGCAGGAGATCCCATGCTGGGGGGCGAAGCGGCCTATCGCACACCGCCTTCAACAACGGCACGCAGTGACTGAGTCGTTGCATCGGCGGCTTCGATCCGCCGCAGCAACTCCTCATTCACCAGCCGCACCAACGCCCCCAATTCCGTACGCGTCGGAAAGACTTCTTCCGTATCCCCCACACGCTGCGGAACGATGAGCTTCTCGATGCACGCGTAGGCCCGCTGCACCGCATGAAGACTGTCGACGTCATCACACGCCTGCAGCGCGAGCGATTCGGCACTGGCGGTTTCTTCAGAAGACGCAGGAAGCGAAGACGCGTGCGCGGACGCGCGGGGAGATGCAGATGCAGCCATGAATGGCCTCCAAGGGTTTCGGTTTGCTGAAACCGACGCACCCAACGCCAATTGAGGGCGGCAGCTCGACGGGTTGGCGTACCGGGAAACCACTTGCGTGAAACCGGCCGGGCTCGCGCCCGCCCATCGAGCCGCCTAAACAGGAAGGAGGCACGAACGACAAAGCCGCAGACCCTGCGGGGTGGCTGCGGCTTTTACGTCGCAGTGATTTCATCGGGACGCCAATCCCGATCACGCCCTGTGTGGACGTGACCGGCGCAGTATAGCCACGGACATGGCCGCAGCGCAGGCGCTCCCGATCACCGCTGGCGCACTACTTCACGGTGCCGCCAGATACGCCTCGACCGTCTTCCCCCACAGCCCCTGCTGCGCAATCAGCCCGTGCCCGTTCATGCCGGCCTCCAGCGTGAAGCTCTCGAAGCGCCCCTTGCCGCCTGCGTCGCGAAAGGCTTCGAAGTTCTTGCGGCTGTGCGACATCGCGTAGAACGGGTCGTTCTCGCCGTAGAGCCACAGCGTGGGCTTGGCAAAGGCCGCGCCGCGGCGGAAGGTGGCGGGGTTGATGGCGTCGGCGGCGTTGCCGGGGCACTTGTCGCCCATCCAGCCGCCGACGAAGTTGATGACGCCCTGGAACATGTCGGGGTGCAGGCCCGCATACGCAACAGCGAGGATGCCGCCGCGCGAGTGGCCTGCGATTTCCATGCGGCGGGTGTCGACGTCGGGGTCGCGCTGCAGCCATGCGACGGCGGCGTCGAGGTCGGCCACGGCGCGGTCCAAGCCGGCCAGGGCGATGGCGGGCTCGCAGCTGTAGTGCTCGCGCTTGGCGGTGAAGCCCTCGTCGTACAGACCGTCCGACTGGCCGCGTCCGCGCCGCTGCGGATAGGCGATGAGCCAGCCGCGCTGCGTGAACCAGCGGGCGGTTCGCTCGGGGGCCCATGTCTGCTTGAACAAGGCCGGGTCGTTGCCGATGCCGGTGGAGCCGTGGTTGAACACGACGGTGGGGAACGGGCCGGCGCCGTCGGGTTTGTAGATGACCATCTCGAGCGTGACGGGCGCGCCGTTCTCGACGAAGGGCGTGGGCACGCGCACGACGCTGCGTTGCACCGGCTGCTGCTGTGTTTGTGGCTGTTGCTGCGGCTCCGGTCGCTGCGCCCAGCCCGCGCCGCAGAAGGCGAAGAGCGACGCGAACGAGGCTGCCACGAGCGCGGCGGTGCGAAGGCGATTCATCTTTTCCTTCATGGGCGAGTGCTTTCGGAAGTGGGCAAGGACGCGGCCGCATTCTGCCCCGGGGCCTGTCGTTCGTTGTCGCGTGGCACCGGCACCCGCCACCGCAACGCGCCGCTCGCGAGCACGACGCCGGGCACCACGAACGACAGCGCCAGCAGCGCGGGGCGCGTGACGGGCTCGTTCATCCACCACGCCGCGCCGAGCGTGGTGAGCACAGGCACCAGCGCGGACGACAGCGCGGCGCGTGCGGCGCCCAGCCGCGTGATCGCCACGCCGTAGACCACCAGCCCCAGCAGGCCGGCGACCACGCCTTGCCCTGCGGCCTGCATCGCGATGTCGGTCCATGGTGCGGCGAACAGTCGCGGCGGGCCGGCGAGCCAGAGCAGCGGCAACAGCAGCAGGGTCGACGCGCCGTTGACAAAGGCCGCGCCCTGCCACGCGCTCATGCCGCAGCGGCCGAAGGCCAGGGAGTAGACGGTCCACAGCAAGGCCGCGAGCAGAAAGAGCAGGTCGCCGCGCCAGTGCTGTTGCCGCAAACCCTCGCCGAAGCTGCCTGCCGCGAACACGGCCATGCCGACGGCGATGCCGGCCAGCCCGAGCAGGCGCAGGCCGTGCACGCGCTCGCCCCGGTAGACCCACGCGCCCAGCGCGGTGAAGAGCGGCAGGCTGCCGGCCATGAAGATGCCCATGTGGCTGGCGGGCGCCCACTGCGCGCCGGCCAGCACCAGCAGGCCGAAGGGCAGGCCGCTGCCGACGACGAGCAGCACGAGCGCGCCGCGCGACGCACCCGGCGGCACGAGCCTGCCGCGCAGCCACAGCGGGCTGAGCAGCAGCGCGGGAATGCCGTAGCGCAGCAGCGCGAGGTCCATCGGCCCGAGCGCGGTGGCGGTCACGCCGTGGCGCGACAGCAGCTGCCAGGCGCTGCCGATGAGGGCGGCGGCCAGCGCGGCGAGCGCGCCGGTCCAGAGGGTGCGAGGCGATGTCGTCATCGGGCCAGTCTGTGGCCCGGGCGGCGCGAAAGCTATCAGATTCGTGCGCCTGCTGCGCCGGCCGGTCCGAGCACGCGGCGGGCCTCGCCGAGCGTGACGCCCACGGCGCGCCGGAACACGGCGCCCAGGTGGCTCTGGCTGCAGTAGCCCAGGTCGTGCGCGAGGCCCGCAAGGTCGCGCTCGCCGTCGGCCAGCCGCTCCATCGCCGCCGCCAGCCGCAGGTGCTGGCGGTACTGGTGCAGGCTCAGGCCGGTCTGCTGGCGAAAGCGCCGCGCCAGGTGAAAGGGCGAGCGCGACACGGCCTCGGCCAGTTCGTCCAGCGAGAGCGGAGGCCGCGCACCCGGGCCGCTGCCTTCGGACAGCAGCAGCTGCCGCGCACGCGCGACGGCGCCGTGCCAGGGCGCCTGGTGCGGCGCGCTGCCCAGCTCGGCGACGAGCGCGGCCACCAGCGCGGCAGCCCGTGCGCTGTCGGTGTCCGGCAGCTGGCGTCGCGCCGCGTGCATGCGGTACAGCGCCTGCGGCGTCAGCAGGCAGACGCTCACGCCCGCCGCGCTTTCACCGTGGGCCGGGCTCACCGACGCATGGCCGCTGACCACGAGGCTGTGCCGCACGGTCGCGGTCTCGGGCCGCAGCCGGTAGGCGGTGGCGTCGCCGAAGCGGATGGCGGTGAGCGCGTCGGTCAGCCAGGTGTGCTCGCCCGCGCGCACGTCGAGCCGCGTGCGCCCGATGGGGAAGACCACGCGCGGCGAGGCCACGGTGTACAGATCGCTCCATGCCGGCCCCTGCGGCGCGTGCAGGCGCACGTGCGCCACCTCGAACCCGCGGCCGGCATAGAGAAGGGTGCGGTCTTGCGGCATGCGAAGCGGGAACGCACGACAGGGTGGGTCAGCCCAGTGCGGTCCAGTTGCAGCGCAGCTCGTACTGCGCGCCGCGGTAGCTGAGCGTGCCCGTCGCGCCGGCCACGCGCAGCGCCACGGCCACTTGCGGACGGTCCAGGCCGGTGCCGCGCGCGCGCATGAACTGACGGCGATGGTCGACGAAGCGCTGCTGCAGGCTGAAGCGTTCGGTCTCGCCGGCATCGGAGGCGGTGTTCGCCACGATCAGTTCGGTCAGCTGGCCGGTCGAGAGGCTGAACTGGATCTCGACCGCGTACGGCCGGCCGTCGCACTGCAGGCTGCCGTTCGCAAAGGCGGGCGACAGGCCAAGGAGCAGAAAGCAGGGCAGGGCGAGAGCGAGGAGGCGGCGGTGCATGTCGCAGTGGGTGCAGGTGGCGGCCCGCCACCATACCCCAAGCAGGTGAAACACACCCGTACACACCCAGACACACCCGCCGGCGCGTCACCCCACCTTGCGCGCGCGCCCTTCCCAGTGCGGCTCGCGCAGCTTGTACTTGAGCATCTTCCCCGCCGGCGACAGCGGAATCTCTTCGCGAAACTCCACGCTGCGCGGGCACTTGTAGCCGGCGATCAGCGTCTTGCAGTGCGCCACCAGCGCCTCGGCGCTCAGGGCCTCGCCGGCGCGCAGCACGACCACGGCATGCACGCGCTCGCCCCACTGGTCGTCGGGCACGCCGACCACGGCGCACATCGACACCTGCGGCAGCTGCGTGATGGCGTTCTCGACCTCGGCCGAGTAGATGTTCTCGCCGCCGCTCACGATCATGTCCTTGAGCCGGTCGACCACGTAGACGAAGCCGTCGGCGTCCATCACGCCGCCGTCGCCGGTGTGCATCCAGCCGCCCCGCAGCACCTCGGCGGTCTGCTCGGGCTTGTTCCAGTAGCCGGCCATCACCATCGGCCCGCGCGCGGCGATCTCGCCGACGGTGCCGTTGGGAACGGGCCGGCCGTCGGCATCGACGATGCGCACTTCGGCGATGGGCACGGGCCGCCCGGCCGAGCGGCGGCGCGCGGCCGGCTGGTCGGGCTGGTGGCACCACGTGGGCAGCACGGTGACCACGGGCGACAGCTCGGTCATCCCGTAGAGCTGGCAGAAGCCCGCGCGCGGCAGCTTGTCGATGGCCTGCAGCAGCAGCGCGTCGTCGATGGGCGCGGCGCCGTACAGCACCAGCTGCAGCGGCGTGGTGTCGAACTCGCCGAAGCGCGGGTGCTCGATGAGCCGCTTGAGCATGGTGGGCACCATGAAGGTCTCGCTGGCGCGCTCGTTCTGGATCGCCTCGAGCACCTTCACTTCGTCGAAGGCCGGGATGATGACCTGCGTGCACAGCCGCATCATCAGCTGCAGCGTGAGGCCGGTGCCGCCCACATGGAACATGGGCGCCATGTTCAGGCCCACGGCCTCGGCGGGGCGCGTGGCGGCCATGTTGGCCGAGAGCTGGCCGGTGTAGAGGTTGCCGTGCGTGAGCATCACGCCCTTGGGCAGGCCGGTGGTGCCGCCGGTGTACATCACGGCGGCCAGGTCGGCGCCGCCGCGCCGCGCGTCGGGCACGGGTTGCGCCTGCGCCATGAGGGCTTCGGCGTCGGCCATGCCGTCGGGCGCGGGGCCGTCGCCGAAGTGCACCAGCGTCTTCAGCGAGCGCGAGAGTTCGCGCTGCTGCTGCGCCACGGCGCCGAAGTGCGCGTCGGACAGCAGGATGCGCGTGTCGCAGTCGTCCAGCGAGTACGCGACCTCGCGCGCGCTCCAGCGGATGTTGACCGGGTTGATCACGCCGCCCGCCCACCAGGTGGCGTAGAGGTACTCCACGTAGCGGTCGGAGTTCAGCGCCAGCAGGCCCACGCGGTCGCCGCTCTGCAGGCCCAGCGACTGCAGCACGGCCGCGAGCCGCGCCACGCGGTCGACGAACTGGGTGAAGGTGCTGCGGCGCTCGCCGCACACGAGGGCGGTGGCGCCGGGGCGTTCCTGCAGGGCCTTGTGCAGGGGCTGGGTGAGGTCCATGGACTGCGGTCTCCGTCGGTCGGTTCGTTGTTGTGCGCCGAGTATGGAAGGGACGCGCCGCGCCGGCATCGTCGGAAGCGACGGGATCGAAAGCGCCCTGGCGGCCAAAGTCGTCCGAAGCGACGGTGACCGGCCAAGGGCTGCGCGCGACCATCGCCGAAGAACGAACGATTCGACTGTTCGACCGACCGGAGACAAGCCATGCATTCCTTCCCGACCGACCCGGCGCGCCGCCGCCTGATCCACGGCGCCGCGCTCGCCGCCGCGGGCACCGCGCTGCCCTTCCTGGCGCGCGCCCAGGGCCTGTTCGGCAAGCAGCCGATCACGCTGCTGGTGCCGTACCCCGCGGGCGGCGCCACCGACGTGCAGGCGCGTGCGCTGGCCCTGGCGGCCTCGCGCGAGCTGAAGCAGCAGATCGTCATCCTCAACCAGCCCGGCGTGGCCGCCACGCTGGCGCCGACCACCATGGCGCGCAAGGCCGCGCCCGACGGCTACACGCTGTCGCTCATGCTGAGTTCGCTGTACCGGCTGCCGCACCTGCAGAAGGTGAGCTACGACCCGGCCACCGACTTCACCTACGTGGCCAACGTGACGGCCGCCACGCTGGGCATCACGGTGCGCTAGGACGCGCCGTGGAAAGACCTGAACGCGCTGCTGGCCGCGGCCAAGGCCAAGCCGGGCGAGGTGTCGTACGGCACCACCGGGCGCGGCGGCACCTCGCATGTGTCGATGGAGCGGCTGGCCGCGCTGGCCGGCGTGAAGTTCAACTTCATTCCCTTCAAGGGCGCGGCCGAGCTGTACAACGCGCTCATGGGCGGCCATGTGGACGCGGTCTCCGAGGCCGGCTTCGGCGCCGCCGTGGCGGGCGGGCGCGTGCGCCTGCTGGCCACCTTCAACGAGGCGCGCTCGCCCACGCGGCTGAACGTGCCGACCGTGAAGGAACTCGGCTACGACGTGGTGGCCAACGGCTCGTGGGGCATCGCCGGCCCGCGCGGCATGGACCCGAAGGTGGTGCAGGCGCTGCAGGAGGCCTTCCGCAAGGCCGTGGACGACCCCGAGTTCCTGCGCACGCTCGACCTGAACGACTACGTCAGGTTCTACATGGACAGCCCCGCCTACACGGCCTGGGCGCACAAGACCTACGCCGACGAGAAGCGCTTCGTGAGCGACCTGCGCATCAAGCTCGACGACTGAACCCGACCTTCCTTCCTGCTGCCATGACTTCTTCTTCCTCTTCTTCTCTTCACTGCTTCCTCCACCCCAAGGCCATCGCGTTCGTCGGCGCCACCGAGCGCTCGGTGTGGTCCAACGCGGCGCTCGCCAGCCTGCGCACGCTGGGCTACGCGGGCCAGCTCTACCCGGTCAACCGGCGCGGCGGCAGCTTTCATGGCATGGCGGCGGCCACTTCGGCCGAGGCCATCGGCGAGCCTGTCGACACGGCGCTGCTCATGGTGCCGGCCGACGCGCTCGACGACGCGCTGGCCGACCTGCAGCGCGCGGGCATCGGCAACGCCGTGCTGCTGAGCTCGGGCTTCGCCGAAGCCGGCGAGGAAGGCCGCGAGCGCCAACGCCAGCTCACGGCCAAGGCGCGATCGCGCGGCCTGCGCATCCTCGGGCCGAACTGCCTGGGCTTCGTCAACTTCGTCGACCGCTCGGCCGTGTGGACCGCCTCGCTGCGCGAGCCGCTGCCGGCGGGCACGCTGGGCATCGTGTCGCAAAGCGGCGCGCTGGCGGGGCAGCTGTCGTTCATGGCGCAGGTGCACGGCATCGGCCTGAGCCGCATGGTGTCGACCGGCAACGAGTCGGACATCGACATCGCCGAGGTCATCGACTACCTGGTGGACGACGAGCACACGCGTTCCATCGCCGTGTTCGCCGAGACCGTGCGCGACCCGCAGCGCTTTGCCGCCGCGGCCGAGCGCGCGCTGGCCGTGGCCAAGCCCATCGTGGTGCTGAAGATGGGCAGCAGCGAGATCACGGCGCAGGCCGCGCAGGCCCACACCGGCTCGCTGGTGGGCGATGACCGCGTGTTCGACGCCATGTGCCAGCGCCTGGGCCTGATGCGCGTGCGTTCCATCGAAGACCTGGTGTTCACTGCCGCCTTCGCCAGCATGACCGGGCCCTTCGCGGCCGGCGGGCTCGCGGCGGTGTCGATGTCGGGCGGCATGTGCGAGATCTTTGCCGAGCGCGCCGAGGAAGAAGGCCTGGCGCTCACGCCGCTTGCGCCCAGCACCGAGGCCGCGCTGCGCGAGGTGCTGCCGGGCTACGGCACGCCGCAGAACCCGCTGGACGTGACCGGTGCCGCCATGCTGCAGCCCGAGCTGTTCGGCAACGCGCTCGAAGCGCTGGTGCGCGATCCCGCGCTGGGCGCCGCCATCGTCGTGGCCGACGTGCCCAACGCGCCGGCCAACGACACGCCGCTGAACCGCGCCGTGCTGGCGCAGGTGGCACGCGGGCTGGCCGCCAGCCCGGTGCCCGCCATTGTCTGCAGCCACTACGTGATGCAGGTGAGCGAGCGGTCGCGCGAGCTCATCGCCGAAACCGGCATCCGCCACATCGCCTGCGGCATTCACCACGCGATGAGCGCGGCGGGTGCGGTGCGCCGCTGGTCTGAAACGCTGCGCCGGCGTCAAGGCGCGCAAGGTGTCGCTGCTGCAGTGCCGGCCACGCCACCCGCGCAGCCTCTGCGTTCGGAGCGCGAGACGCTCGACTGGCTCTCGCAGCGCGGCGTGCCCGTGGTGCCCGTGCGGCTGTCGCGCAGCGCCGACGAGGCCGCGCGCTTCGCAGAAGAAATCGGCGGACCGGTCGTGCTGAAGATCGCCTCGGCGCAGATCGCGCACAAGACCGAGGTCGGCGGCGTGGCGCTCAACCTGCAGGGCGCCGACACGGTGCGCGCCGCCTGGCAGGCGATGGATGCGCGCGTGCGTGCCGCGCGGCCCGAGGCCGAGATCGACGGCATCCTCGTCGCGCCGATGCGCCAAGGCGGGCTCGAACTGTTCGTGGGCACCGTGCGCGATCCGCAATGGGGCCCGGCGCTGGCCGTGGGGCTCGGCGGCATCTGGGTCGAGGCGTTGCGCGACACCAGCCTGCGCCTGCTGCCCGTGACGCCCGCCGAGGTGAAGGACATGCTGGCCGAGCTGCGCGGTGCGCGCCTGCTCGACGGCTGGCGCGGCGCGCCCGCGGCCGACCGCGACGCCATCGCCGAAGCCGTGGCCGCCATCGGCAACGCCGCGCTTGCGCTCGGCCCCGAGCTGGTCTCGCTCGAAGTCAACCCGCTGCGGGTGGACGGCCGCACGGTCGAGGCGCTCGATGCGCTGGCCGTGTGGGGCGCGGCGGGCTGACCGACTTTCATCGTCAAGAAAACAAACAGGAGACTTCTTCCATGCTGCAACGACGTCGATTCGCGCAATGGGGCGCGAGCGGACTGCTGGCCCCCGCGCTCGGAGCCCTGCCGAAAGCGCAGGCGGCCGACGCCTACCCGACCCAGCCGATCAAGGTGATCGTGTCGTCGGCCGCCGGCGGGCTGGTCGATGGCATCGCGCGCACCATCGGCGAACGCATCGCCAAGCCGCTGGGCCAGCCGGTGCTGATCGACCCCAAACCGGGGGCCAACGGCGCCATTGCCGCGTCCTTCGTGGCCAAGGCGCCGGCCGACGGCCACACGCTGCTGTTCGCCGTCAACTCCTTCGTGCTCGCGCCACTGCTGATGGCCAAGCCCGGCTACGACGTGTTCAAGGACTTCGCGCCCGTGTCGCTGTCGAACTACGGCCTGCTCGTTTTCGCGGTGGGCGAGGGCGTGCCGGCCAGGAGCATGCGCGAGTTCGTCGCCATGGCCAAGGCGCAGCCCGGCAAGCTGAGCTTCGGCTCGGCGGGGCAGGGCTCGTCGGGCCACCTCTACGGCGAGAAGCTGATGCGCGACGAGGGCCTGCAGATGACGCACGTGCCCTACAAGGGCGGCGCGCCGCTGATGATCGACATCCTCGGCGGCCAGGTGCAGGGCGGCTTCGTCACCATGGGCGAGGCGCTGCCGCACGCGAAGTCGGGCCGCGCGAAATTGCTGGGCGTGTTCGGCACCCGCCGCATGCCGCTCGCGCCGCAGATTCCCACCTTCACCGAGCAGGGCTTCAAGGGCTACGAGCACGGCGGCTTCTGGGGCTTCTTCGCGCCCACCGGCACGCCACAACCGGCCATCGACAAGCTGGCCGGCGCGGTGCGCCAGGCCGTGGCGCAGCCCGATCTGCAGGAACGCATGATCGGGCTGGGGTTGGAGCCTTCGGGTGAAGGGCCGGGTGAGTTGATGGCAGCGGTAAGGCGCGAGAACCTGCTGTGGTCGCGGCTCATCAAGGACATGAACCTGAAGCTCGAATAGACCTCAGGCCCGCGCCACCACGCCGGCGGTCACCAGCGCATCGACCGCCGTGCGTTCGAACCCGAACTCCCCCAGCACCTCGTCCGTGTGCTCCCCCAGCGACGGCGCGAGCCGCTGCACACCACCCGGCGTGGCCGACAGCGTGAACGGCACGCCGGGAAAACGCAGCGTGCCTTCGGTCGGGTGCTCGGCGTCGTGCCACAGGCCGCTGGCCTTCAGCTGCGGGTCGTCGGGCAGCTGCTGCAGCGTCTGGATCGGCATCGCCGGAATGTCGGCCTGGCGGAAGGCCGCGACCCATTCGGCCGTGGTGCGCGCGCCGGTGGCGCGTTCGAGTTCGCCGAACACCACCGTGTGGTTGCGCACGCGCGCGGCCAGCGTGGCAAAGCGTTCGTCCTCGCGCAGCTCGGGCCGGCCCACCACCTCGAAGAAGCGCAGCCACTGCGCGTCGGTGTAGGGCACCAGTGCGATGTAGCCGTCGGCCGTGCGAAAGGGCTTGCGCACGCCGGAGCGGATCGAGCCGTACACCATGTCGTCGATGGGCGGCTGGAAGGTGTGGCCCCACAGGTGCTCCACCATGTTGAAGGCGGTCATGGTCTCGAACATCGGCACGTCGACCGCTTGCCCCTGGCCGCTGCGTTCGCGGTGGAACAGCGCGGTGACGATGGCGTACGCCGCGTACAGCGCCGTGGTCTTGTCGGCCACGAGCGCAGGCATGTAGCGCGGCTCGTCGGTGTAGATCGATTGCAGCTGCGCCAGGCCCGAGGCGGCCTGGATGATGTCGTCGAAGGCCGGCAGGCCCGCATACGGCCCCTCGTCCGAGAAGCCCTTGACGTGCGCGCTCACGAGGCGCGGGTTGAGTTCGAGCAGCCGCGCCGCGTCGATGCCGATGCGCGCCGCTGCGTCGGTGCGCACCGAATGCACGAGCACGTCGCTGCCGCGCACCAGCGTGTCGAGCACCTCGCGCGCGGCGGGTTGCTTCAGGTCGAGCACGAGGCTGCGCTTGTTCCGGTTGCACGACAGGTACAGCGACGACATGCCCTTGTGGCGCGCGGGCCCCACCGAGCGGGCCAGGTCGCCCTGCGGCGCCTCGACCTTGATGACGTCGGCGCCCATGTCGGCCAGCATCTGGCTGGCCAACGGGCCGAGCACCACGGACGACAGGTCGAGCACCTTGACGCCTTCGAGGGCGCCGCGAAAAAGTGGAGGGGGCGTCATCGATCAGTCCTCCAGGCGGATGCCGGTCTTGTCGATCACGCGCTTCCAGGTGTCGGCGTCCTGGCGCAGCACCACGGCAAACTCGGCGGCCGTGCTGCCCACGGGCTCGATGTTCATGTCGCGCATCTTCTTTTGCAGCTCGGGCTTGGCGATGATGGCGGCGACGGCCTTCGACATCTTGTCCACGCGCGGCTGCGGCGTGCCGGCCGGCAGAAAGAGCGCAATCCACGCATAGGGCTCGAAGCCCGCGTAGCCCGCCTGCTGGAAGGTCGGCACCTGCGGCAGCGTGGCCGAGCGCTGCGTGCCCAGTGCCGCCAGCGCGCGCAGCTTGCCGCTTTGCAGGTAGGGCAGGGCGGTGCCGGTGTCGAGCACAGCCACGCGGATGTGGCCGCCGAGCAGGTCGGTCACCATGGGCGCAGCGCCCTTGTAGGGCACGTGCGGCATGTCGACGCCGGCCTCTTTCTTGAACAGCTCGCCGTAGATGTGCGAGGTGGTCGCGACGCCGGTCGAGCCGTACGAATACTTGCCGGGCTCGGCCTTGAGCAGCGTGACGAGTTCGGCCAGCGTCTTGGCGGGCACGTCGGGCGTCACGACCAGGGCCGAGGTCGAGATGCCGATCTGCGACACGGCCGCGAAGTCTTTCACCGCGTCGTACGAGAGCTTGCGCTGCAGCGCGGGCATCTGCACGTGCGTGGTGATGGTGAAGAGGGCGGTGTGCCCATCCTTCGGGGCGCGTGCGACGGCGGCGGCGCCGATGGTGCCGCTGGCGCCCACGCGGTTTTCGACGACGACGGGCTTGCCCCAGGCGGTGCCGAGTTCCTGCGCGACCAGCCGCGCGATGTTGTCGGTGATGCCGCCGGCGGGGAAGGGCACGACGAGCGTGACGGGTTGCGAGGGGTAGTCGGCCGGTGGCTGTTGCGCGGCGGCGGGCAGGGCGAGCAAGGCAGCGAGCGCAATGCCGAGCGTGGAGGAAAGACGTGTCATGGCGTGCGGTCTCAATCGAGCTTGATGTTCTTGGCCTGGATCACCTGCTTCCACCGCGCATGGTCCGCGCGCATGGTGGCGGTGAGCTGCGCGGGCGTGCTGCCGACCGGGATCACGCCCAGGCCTTCGATGCGCGCGGCCTGCTCGGGGCTTTGCACCACCTGTGCCACTTCGGTCGAGAGGCGCTGCGCGATGGGCTGCGGCGTGCCGGCGGGCAGGTAGATGCCGAACCAGCCGACCGACTCCATGCCGGCGAAGCCCTGTTCCTTGAAGGTGGGAACGCCGGCTGCGAGCGGGGCGCGTGCGGTGCCGACCACGGCGATCGACTTCGCCTTGCCGGCCGCGACGTGCGGGCCCACCCCCTTGGCCGAGACGAACACGGCATCGACGGTGCCGCCGAGCAGGTCGGTGATGGCCGGCGCCTCGCCCTTGTAGGGCACGTGCAGCAGCTGGATGCCCGCGGCGTCCTGCAGCACCTCGGCGTACAGGTGGGCGCTCGATCCGTTGCCGTAGGAGCCGTACGAGTACTTGCCGGGCGCGGCGCGCGCGAGCTTGACGAAACCATCGAGGGTGTCGACGCCGAGCTTGTTGCTCACGGTGAAGACGATGGGCAGGCGGCCCGCTTCCGACACGGGCACGAAGTCCTTGAACGGATCGAAGCCGGCGTTGGGGTACAGCAGCGGGTTCTGGATGATGGAGGTGAGCGAGAACAGCACGGTGTGGCCATCGGCCGGTGCGCGCTGCACGGCGGTGATGCCGATCTGCCCGTTGCCGCCGGGGCGGTTGTCGACGATGACGCTCTGGCCGAGCCGCTTGCCCAGGCCCTCGGCGACGATGCGCGCGAACACGTCGGTGCCGCCGCCTGCGGCGTAGGGGACGATCATGCGGATGGGTTTGTCGGGCCAGGTTGGCTGCTGCGCGAAGGCGCTGCTCGTGGCCAGGGCGGCGGCCAGCGCGAGGGCGTGGCGGCGGGTGAATCTGCTGTGCATGTCTGTCTTGTCTCCGATGGTTCTTCTGTGGGGGGGCGATGTCAGGGCGGCAGGCTCACGACGGCCAGGCCGGGGCCGACCGATACGCCGTGGCGGTTCTCGCTCCACAGGCGCAGGTCGAGGCGGTGGCGGTGCGCGGCATCGGCGCTGTTGTCGATCCACTTGCGCTCGACCTGGCCGCGCACGGTGACGGTGTCGCCCGCGGTGTTGAACGACTTCATGCGAAAGCCACGGATGGCATGCAGCACGCCGGCCGTGCCGATGTACTCGCGAATCGCGCGCTCCCACATGCCCTGCAGCAGCATCACGTTGGCGTACATCTCCGGGGCGCCGGTCGATTGCGCGTGCTCGGTGTTGTGGTGGATGGCGTTGAAGTCGCGGTTGGCGCCGGCGGCCATCACGAGGCGGTAGACGGTGAGGGGGAAGGGCACGGGGTTCAAAGGGTCGCCCTCGTTGACTTCGTTCCAGTGGCGTTGTTCTTGCCAGTTCATCTTGTTGCTCTGCTTTCGTTGTTCAGGGCGCGTGCCCAGGCCACCGGGTACTTCCCTCCGCGAATGTCCCCCGGCCTGCGGCCTCCTCCTTGATTTCGCTGCGGGAAGCACCCAGTGCCCTGTGCACGGGTGGCAGCGCGCCAGTGCGGGAGGCCGCACTGAATCGGGGGCTGTTCGCTAGTGCGGCAGGTAGTGGTACATGCCGAAGCGGCAGCGCGCCACGACCTCCTCGCGCTGGTTCACGATGTCGTACTCCCACGTCGTGAAGGCGCCTTTTCCCACCTTGGTTGCCTTGGGTTCGCAGCGCACGAGCCGGTTGCCGCGCCGGCCCAGCCGGTCGCCCAGGCGCGCGGGTTGCAGGTAGTCGACCTCGTAGTCGGTCGCCATGTAGGCGGTGGTGGGCGGCATGCCTTCGGGGCGCGTGCCCTTGAGCGGGCTGCGCTCGGGTTCGGCGTTGCGTGCGTCGCTGGTGAACACGGGCGGCTGGCCCGGGGCCCACATGGGCGGCAGCGTGAGGCTGGCGAGGCTGGTCGATGGCGCGACGGCGTCGGGCCCCTGGTGCAGCGGGCAGTCGAACTCCAGCACCTCGACATAGCGGCGCACCGCGCCGGCCTCGATCACGTCGGCGCCCCAGCGGATCACGCCGTTCGCAAAGTCTTCGCCCACGCGCGCCACCATCGGCGCCCAGGCGCTTTCCCAATCGTCCATCGGTGATTGCCTTCCTAGATGCCGATGAACTCGGCCACGTCATCCAGCGGCGCGCGCTCGGTCTCCAGGGCGTCGATGGGCTTGTCGCGGTCGGCATAGCCGATGGCCATGCCGGTGAAGAGCATGCGTTCGGGCGGCAGGTCGATGAAGCGGCCGATGGTCTGCGGGTAGATGGCCCAGCATTCCTGCGGGCAGCTGTCCAGGCCCTCGGCGCGCAGCAGCAGCATCACGTTCTGCAACATCATCCCCAGGTCGGACCACTGCGGCGGGCCCATGCGGCGATCCACCGTGCAGAAGAGCGCGAGCGGCGCGCCGAAGAACTGGAAGTTGCGCGCAAACCATTTCAGGCGCGCGGCCTTGTCCTCGCGCGGAATGCCCAGGCGTGCGTACATCGCCTCGCCCACGGCGAAGCGGCGGTCGCGATACGGCGCCACCAGCTCGCGCGGGTAGATGTCGTACTCGCTGCCTTCTCCGCCGGGCGTTTCCTGCACGCGGGTGCGCATGAGGGCCTTGAGTTCGTCCAGCCGCTCGCCGCCCACCACGTGCAGGTGCCACGGTTGCAGGTTGCCGCCCGAGGGCGCGCGCAGCGCGGCCTGCAGCACGCGGCGAATGGTGTCGGCCGGCACGGGGCGGTCGAGAAATTCGCGCACCGAGCGGCGGCTCGCGACGGCGTCGTAGACAGTCATGGTCATGCGGCGTTCTTTCGTTCGTTCATGAGGGTCACGCCCAGCTCGCGTGCCACTTCGGCGCTGTGCTGGCCGGGTGTCGCGGCGTGCGACAGGTCGGCGTAGGCATAGCCCGAGAAGCGCACCGGCGGGCGCACTTCAAGATACTCGCCTTCGGTCGGGTGCGTGCGCTGTCGGAAAAGGCCGGCGGCCTGCAGCTGCGGGTCGTCGGGCAGGTCGGCGATGTCGTTCACGCGCATCGCGGGCACGTTGGCCTTCTTCAGGATGTCGAGCCATTCGGCCGTGGTGCGCTCGGGCAGGATGGCGGCGGCGGCCTCGTACATGCGGCTCATGTGCTTGCGGCGCAGCGCCTTGTCGGCCAGCTCGGGCGCCTCGAGCACCTCGGGGTGGCCGGCGGCCTCGAAGAAGCGCAGCCAGCGGTCGTCCAGGTAGGGCGCAATGGCGATGTAGCCGTCGCGCGTGCGCATGGGCTGGCGCATGGGGTCGATCTGGCGCGGGTACAGCGCGGGGCCGGTGGGCGGCACGAAGGTCTTGTCGCACAGGTGCTCCACGAGGTTGAAGCTGGCGAGCGACTCGAACATCGGCACCTCCACCTGCTGGCCCTCGCCGGTGCGCAGCCGGTGCACCACGGCGGCGAGCACGGCGTACGCCGCGTGCAGGCCCGAGACCTTGTCGGCCATGGTCATCGGCACGTAGCGCGGCTGCGGGTTGCCGTCGACCTTGGGCGGCAGCGAGGCGATGCCCGAGGCGGCCTGGATGATGTCGTCGTAGGCCTGCAGCGCGGCGTACGGCCCGCGCTGGTCGAAGCCGGTGCAGTGCACGTAGACGATGTCGGGGCGGATGGCGCGCACGTCGTCGTACGAGAGGCCCGCGCGCGCGATGGCGTCGCTGCGCACGTTGTGGATGAAGATGTCGCTGGTCTCGATGAGGCGGCGCATCGCGGCGCGGCCGTCCTCGCGCTTCAGGTCCCAGTCGACCGAGCGCTTGCCGCGGTTCAGCCGCAGGTGCACGGGGCTCATCAGCGGCGTGACGGGCGGCGTGCCGATGATGCGGATGCTGTCGCCCTCGGGCGGCTCGACCTTGACCACCTCGGCGCCGAGGTCCGCGAGGATCTGCGTGCAGTAGGGGCCGAAGATCACCGTGGTGAGGTCGACGATGCGCAGGCCTTCGAGCATGCGGGGGGCGGGTGATGTGGTGGTCATGGGTTGGGAGGTCATGCGGCGACGAGGCCCTGCATTTCGGCGGCCAGGTGGCGCACGCGCTCGGGCCCGCCGAGCAGCTGGCGGTTGAAGCCGATGCGCTTGAACCAGTAGTGCAGGCCCAGCAGGTCGGTGATGCCCATGCCGCCGTGCACCTCGGTGGCGGTGCGGGCGACGAAGGTGCCAGTCTCGCTCAGGTGCGACTTGGCATGGGCGGCGAGCAGCGCCGCTTCTTCGGGCAATGCGTCGAAGGCATGCGCCGCGTACCAGACGAGCGCGCGGCCGGGTTCCAGCGCGGCGGCCATCTCGGCGCACAGGTGCTTCACGGCCTGGAAGGAGCCGATCACGCGGCCGAACTGGCGGCGCTCCTTGGCGTAGGCCACGGCCTGGCCGATCATGGCTTCGCCCGCGCCAAGCGTGTCGGCGGCGAGCAGGGCCCAGCCCGCGCTGCGCAGGCGTGCGAGCGTGGCGGGGCTGGCGTGGGGCAGTCGCTCGGCCTTCACCTGCGCGAAGTGCAGCTCGCCGAGCGGGCGCGTGGCGTCGATGCTGCGCAGCGCGCCGCGCGTGAGGCCTTGCGCATCGGCGCGCACGAGGTGCAGGCCGCCCGCGCGGTCGGCCACGATGAACACATCGGCCGCGCCCGCGTCGAGCACGAAGAGTGCGCTGCCGTCGAGCGTGCCATTGGTGCTGGCCGTCACGCCGGCGCCGTCGCGTGCGCCGGCCACGGCTTCGGCGATGGCCACGCCGGCGATGCATTCGCCTGCGGCCAGTCGTGGCAGCCACTCATCCTGCTGCGCCGCGCTGCCGGCTTCGCGCAGCGCCAGCGGTGCGAGCACGGCGGTGCCCAGAAAAGGCGTGGGCGCGACATGGCGGCCCAGTTCCTCGGCGGCCAGCGCGGCGTCGAGCAGCGACAGGCCAAGCCCGCCGAAGGCCTCGGGCACGAGCAGGGCCGGCACGCCGACCTCGCACAGCGTGCGCCAGACCTCGCGGTCCAGCGGCAGGTCGTCGGCCGCGACGCGGCGCACGCGGTCGAGCGGGCAGGCGCGTTCGAGCGCGCGGCGCAGGCTGTCCTGCAGCAGCTTCTGGTCGGCGGAGAGGGCGAATTCCATGAGGTGCTTTCTTTCAACCGATCAGGCGAGGCGCGGTTCGCGCGGCATGTCGAGCCCGCGTTCCGCGATGATGTTTTTCTGGATCTGCGCGGTGCCGCCGCCGATGATCAAACCCAGGTCGAACATGTAGCGCTCCTGCCAGAGCGCCTGCGCGCGCAGGTGCGCGCTGCCGGGCATCAAGAGGCCCAGTTCGCCCAGCGCGTCGATGGCGAGCGCGGCCAGCTGGTGGCGCAGCTCGCAGCCCTGCAGCTTCACGACCAGCGCGGCCAGGCCGGGGTCTTCGCCCTTGGCCGCGGCCGTGAGCAGCCGCAGGCCGTGGCACTTCTGCGCCAGCACCTGGCCCTGCAGTCGCATCAGGCGGTCGCGCAGCACGGGCTGGTCGATGAGGCGCGTGCCGTCCACCGTCTCGGCCTGCATCAGCGTCGCGAGTTCCTGGTAGCGCTGGGTCGTGAGGTTGGGGTTGCCGAGCGAGCCGCGCTCGTGCTTGAGCGTGGCGTTGGCCACCTTCCAGCCGTCGCCGCGCTGGCCCACGATCTGGTGCTGCGGCACGCGCACGTCGGTGAAGAAGACCTCGTTGAACTCGGCATGGCCCGTCATGGTCTTCAGCGGGCGCACCTCGATGCCGGGCGTCTTCATGGAGAACAGCAGGTAGCTGATGCCTGCATGCTTCGCGGCGCCGGGCTCGGTGCGCACGAGGCAGAAGATCATGTCAGCCACGTGCGCGGTCGAGGTCCAGATCTTCTGGCCGTTGATGACGAAGTCGCCGCCGTCTTCGGTGGCGCGCGTCTGCAGAGAGGCCAGGTCGGAGCCCGCGCCGGGCTCGGAGTAGCCCTGGCACCAGACCACCTCGCCGCGCAAGGTGGGGCCGATCCATTCGCGCCGCTGCGCCTCGGTGCCCAGCTCGAGCAGGGTGGGCACCAGCATCGAGATGCCCTGGTTGCCCAGCGGCGGCGCCACGCCGGCGCGCGCGAACTCCTCGGTGATGAGGTGCGACGCCATCACGTCGGCTACCGCGCCGTGGCCCCCGTACTCACGCGGCACGGTGCGGCCCGCGTAGCCGTGGTCCAGCAGCAGGCGCTGCCACGCGAGGGCGTCGGCGTCGGGGCGCTCGGCGGTGCGCGCGAAGGCCGAGCGGTGGCCGTGCGTGGCCAGGAACGCGCGCAGCTCGTCGCGAAAGGCTTCGTAGCGGGGATTGAGCGTGAGGTCCATGCGGTGCTTGCCTTCGGTGCGCGCCGCGTTGCGCGGCGGTGGGTGTGTCTCCGTGTCGAGGCTCATGCTAGGGGCAACCCTCGGCCGCTCTCAATCGTCCGTTCCGACGATGTGACGCGCAGGAGGCGCTGCCTACCATCCAGCCCGAACGCCGCACGAGGTCCGAAAGAGACCGACACGAGGCCGGCAAGAGGCCCGCGGCCGGCAGCTTCTTTTTCACGAGAACGACGGAGACAACACCATGACACGTTCCCTCATTTCCGCCCGCCCCGGCACGCGCCGCCGCCTGCTGGGCGCCGGCCTGGCCGCCACGCTCGGTTTGACTGTCGCCTTCACGGCGCAGGCCCAGAAGCGCTACGACCCGGGCGCGAGCGACACCGAGATCAAGATCGGCCACATCGTCCCGTACTCGGGCCCGGTGTCGGCCTACGGCACCATCGGCAAGGCGGCGGCAGGCTACTTCGCCAAGCTCAATGCCGAAGGCGGCATCAACGGCCGCAAGGTCACGTTCATCTCGCTGGACGATGCCTACAACCCTTCGAAGACGGTGGAGCAGGCGCGCAAGCTGGTGGAGCAGGACGAGGTGCTGGTGCTCTTCGGCCCGCTGGGCACGGCGCACAACCTGGCGATCCAGCGCTACATGAACGCCAAGAAGGTGCCGCAGCTGTTCGTGGCCACGGGCGCCACGCGCTTCGGCGACCCGAAGGCCTTCCCCTGGACCATGGGCTGGCAGCCCACGTACCAGACCGAAGGCAAGATCTACGCGCAGCACATCCTCTCCACGAAGCCCAACGCGAAGATCGCCGTGCTCATGCAGAACGACGACTTCGGCAAGGACTTTTTGAAGGGCTTTCTCGAGGCACTGGGCGACAAGGCCAAGACGATGATCGTGGTGCAGTCGACCTACGAGGTGACCGACCCGACCATCGACAGCCAGATGGTCAACCTGAAGGCTTCGGGCGCCGACACCTTCTTCAGCATCACCACGCCCAAGTTCGCGGCGCAGGCGATCCGCAAGGCGGCCGACATCGGCTGGAAGCCCACGCAGTACCTGTCGAGCGTGTCGGTGTCGGTGTCGGCGGTGATCAAGCCGGCCGGCCCCGAGAACGCGGTGGGCGTGATCTCGGCCACCTACCTGCGCGACCCGGCCGACGACATGTGGAAGGGCGCCAAGGAGTACGAGGACTACAAGACCTGGTTCAGCAAGTACTACCCCTCGGGCGACCTGAGCGACTCGCTCAACGTGCTGGGCTACTCGTCGGCGCAGACGCTGGAGCAGGTGCTGCGCAAGGCGGGCGACGACCTCACGCGCGCCAACATCATGAAGGTGGCGGCCAACCTGCAGTACAGCCCGCCGATGCTCTACCCGGGCATCGAGGTGAAGACCTCGCCGACGGACTTTTATCCGATCGAGCGCATGCAGCTGGTGCGCTTCAACGGCACGCGCTATGAGCCGTTCGGCAAGGTGCTCGGCGATTGATCGACGTCACGCGGGCCGCACAGCTGGCCCGCTGTTCATTTCCCCTTTTTGTTTCCACTGAAGCTTCCATGACCTCCATCGTTCGACTGGCCGCCGCCCTGGGCGGCGCGGCCCTCCTGTTCACCGCCGGCGCGGCCCTTGCGCAGAAGAAGTACGACACCGGCGCCTCCGACACCGAGATCAAGCTCGGCATGGCCATGCCCTACAGCGGCCCGGTGTCGTCGTACGGCATCGTCGGCAAGGTCAACGAGGCCTACTTCAAGATGGTGAACGACAAGGGCGGCATCAACGGCCGCAAGGTGACGCTCATCAGCTATGACGACCAGTACACGCCACCGCGCACCACCGAGGTGGTGCGCAAGCTGGTCGAGCAGGACGAAGTGCTCGCCGTGTACGGCAACCTGGGTTCGGCCTCGAATGCCGCGATCCAGCGCTACATGAACGCCAAGAAGGTGCCGCACCTGTTCCTGGGCGTGGGCGCCGACCGCTTCAACGATCCCAAGGCCTACCCCTGGACCACGCCCTACATGCCCAGCTACGAAGGCGAGGGCAGCCTCTACGCGAAGAACATCCTCAAGACGATGCCCAACGCGAAGATCGCCGTGCTCTACCAGAACGACGACTTCGGCAAGGACCTGCTCAAGGGCCTGAAGAAGGGCCTGGGCGACAAGGCCTCGATGGTGGTGGCTGAGGCCTCGTTCGAGGTGGCCGACCCGACGGTCGATTCGCAGATCATCAAGCTGCAGTCGTCGGGCGCCGACGTGTTCGTCAACTTCGCTACGGCACGCTTTGCCGCGCAGGCCATCCGCAAAGCGTGGGACATCGGCTGGAAGCCCAAGCAGCAGTACCTCACCTACGTGTCGGCCTACGTGAAGATGACGCTGGAGCCCGCGGGCCTGGAGAAGTCGAAGGGCATCATGGCCATGGCCTTCTTCAAGGACGCCGCGCAGCCGCGCTGGGCCAACGACCCGGCCACGCAGGAGTTCCTGGCCTTCATGAAGAAGTACGCCCCCAATGAAGACGTGAACAACGCCGCCGGCGTGTACGGCTACGGCGTGGCGCAGGCGATGGAGACGGTGCTCAAGGCCTCGGGCGACAACCTCACGCGCGAGAACGTGCTCAAGCAGGCCACCACGCTCAAGAACATGCGCACCGGCATGCTGCTGCCGGGCATTGCGCTGAACACCTCGGCCACCGACTACTTCCCGTTCAACACGCTGCAGCTGGTGCAGTTCAACGGCAAGGAGTTCGAGCCCATGGGTGATTCGATCGCCGTGAAGTAGCCTTCGCAGACGCACGCTCAAAAGAACCACAGGAGACACACACCATGTTCGGACTGATGCAGGACCGCCCGCTGCTGATCTCGTCGCTGATCGACCACGCGGCCACCTTCCACCCCCACGTCGAGATCGTCGGGCGCACCGTCGAAGGCCCGGTGCACCGCACCAACTACCGCGAGGTGCAGCGGCGCTCCAAGCAGGTGGCCAATGCGATGAAGGCGCTGGGCGTGGCGCCCGGCGACCGCGTGGGCACGCTGGCGTGGAACACCTACCGGCACCTGGCGCTGTACTACGGCGTGTCGGGCTCGGGCGCGGTGCTGCACACGGTGAACCCGCGGCTCTTTCCAGAGCAGATCGACTACATCGTCAACCACGCCGAAGACAAGGTGCTGTTCTTCGACACCAGCTTCGCGCCGCTGGTCGAGAAGCTCGCCCCCAAACTGAAGAGCGTGCGCGCCTTCGTCGCCATGACCGACCGCGCGCACATGCCGGCCATCGACGTGCCCAACCTGCTGTGCTACGACGAGCTCATCGGCGCGCAGAGCGAGGACTACACCTGGCCCGAGTTCGACGAGCGCACCGCCTCGTCGCTGTGCTACACCTCGGGCACCACCGGCAACCCCAAGGGCGTGCTGTATTCGCACCGCTCCACCGTGCTGCATTCGCTGATGGAATGCGCGCCCGACACCTTCGGCGTGTGCTCGCAGATGACGCTGCTGCTGGCCGTGCCCATGTTCCACGCCAACGCCTGGGGCATGCCGTACTCGGCGCCGATGGTGGGCGCCAAGCTCGTCATGCCCGGCCCGCACCTGGATGGCCAGAGCCTGTACGAGCTCATGCGCGACGAGAAGGTGAGCTTCTCGCAGGCGGTGCCCACCGTGTGGCTCATGCTGTTCCAGTACTTCGACGCCCACCCCGAGATCGACACCCGCGCCATCGGCCTCAAGCGCATCGGCGTGGGCGGCGCCGCCACGCCGCGCGCCATGATCGAGCGCTTCGAGCGCGACTTCGGCGCCGACTTCGTGCAAGGCTGGGGCATGACCGAGACCAGCCCCATCGGCGTGATCGGCAACCTGCTGCCCAAGCACCTCGCGCTCCCGAAAGAAGAGCAGACGACGGTCAAGATGCGCCAGGGCCGCGGCGTGTGGGGCGTGGAGCTCAAGATCGTCGACGAGAACGGCCAGCGCCTGCCGCACGACGGCGTGGCCTTCGGTCACCTGCATGTGCGCGGTCCGTGGATTGCGAGCGGTTACTTCCGCAGCGAAGGCGGCGACGTGCTCGATGCCGAGGGCTTCTTTCCGACCGGCGACGTGGCCAACATCGACGCCGACGGTTATGTGCAGCTGGTCGACCGCGCCAAGGACGTCATCAAGTCGGGCGGCGAGTGGATCTCGTCGATCGACCTGGAGAACGCCGCCAGCGCGCACCCGGCCGTGGCCGAGGCGGCGGTGATCGGCATCGCGCATCCGAAGTGGCAGGAGCGGCCCCTGCTGATCGTCGTGAAGCGTGCAGGCGCGGAGGTCACGGGCGAGGAACTGCTCACTTTTCTTTCGCAGCGCGTGGCCAAGTGGTGGCTGCCCGACGACGTGGCTTTCGTCGACAGCCTGCCGCATACAGCCACCGGCAAGCTGCTGAAGACCAAATTGCGCGAGCAGTTCAAGGGCTACGTCGCAGCCAAGTCAACTTGATGACAGTTGTTCGTTCTTTCTGTGCATAACTCTGTGGGTTGCCTGAGGAGGCGAGCCAGCAGAGCGAGCATTGGCGCGGCTTCGCACCACGTTGCCTGTTGATTGAGCAGCCTTGTCGTCCGTCCTTGCAGGAGAATGTAGGAGGAACGGATTCCAGACAAGTAAAGGGGACATGGTGGGAGAACTTCTTTCTCTCCTGCGCTTCAGCGCCGGCTCGGGCCACATCTGGCTGGACGAGCAGCGCATGCTGCTCATGCATGCCCGGGCCTTCGCCGAACTGCGCCGCGAACTGCTCGACTCGCTGGGCATCGAGCGTGCGCGCGGCCTGCTGGTGCGCATGGGTTTTGCTTCCGGCCTGCGCGACGGCGAGGTGGCCGTGCGCGAGCGCCTTGCCGGCATGCGCGCCGAAGACGCCTTCATGCTCGGGCCGCGCCTGCATTCCATCGAGGGCATCGTCTCGGTGCAGAAGGTGCAGGTCGACCTCGACGTGGCCACCAAGCATTTCTATGGCGAATTCCTCTGGGAGAACTCCTGGGAATGCGAAGCCCACGTGGCCGACTTCGGCTACGGGGAAGACCCGCAGTGCTGGTCGCAGATCGGCTATGCCTCGGGCTACACCACCGCCTTCATGGGGCGGCTCGTGGTGTTCAAGGAAGTCGAATGCACCAGCATGGGCGACAGCCGCTGCCGCATCGTCGGCCAGGCCGCCGAGGCGTGGAACGACGAGCACTACCTGGAGTACTTCCGCCAGCACCACGTGGCCGAGAAGCTCATCGACTTCAACCTCGGCCTGCAGCACCTGCGCCGCCTGCAGCCGCGCCGCGAGTACGACCAGAAGCTGGTCGGTGTGTCGCCGGGTTTTCGCGCCGCCTTCGAGCTCATGCGCAGCGCGGTCGACAGCGCCATCACCGTGCTGCTGCTCGGCGAGACCGGCGTGGGCAAGGAAGTGTTCGCTCGCTGGCTGCATGACAACGGGCCGCGCGGCAAGCAGCCCTTCATTGCCGTCAACTGCGCGGCGATCCCGGCCGACCTGATCGAGGCCGAGCTGTTCGGCGTGGAAAAGGGCGCCTACACCGGCGCCCACCATGCGCGCGCCGGGCGCTTCGAGCGCGCGCACGGCGGCACCCTGTTCCTGGACGAGGTGGGCGACCTGCCGCTGGCCGCGCAGGTCAAGCTGCTGCGCGTGCTGCAGACCGGCGAGGTCGAGCGCCTGGGCGCCGAGCAGCCGACCAAGGTCGACGTGCGCATCGTGGCCGCCACCAACGTCAACCTGCAGCAGGCCATGCAGGCAGGCAAGTTCCGCACCGACCTGTTCTACCGGCTCAACACCTTCCCGATCCAGATTCCGCCGCTGCGCGAGCGCACCGCCGACATCCCGGCGCTGGTGGCGCGCTTCGTCGAGAAGTACAGCGCGCTGTACGGCAAGAAGCTGCGCGGCCTCACCGACAAGGCCGCGCTCGACGTGCACAAGCACGCCTGGCCCGGCAACATCCGCGAGCTCGAGAACGTGATCGAGCGCGCCGTGCTGCTGGCGCCCGACCACGGCGACATCGAGGCCTGCCACCTGTGGATGCAGCCGCCGGGCGCGCCGCCCGACAACCAGCTCGACGCCAGCGGCAAGGTCGCCACGGGGGCCTCGGCTTCGGGCGCCGACGCGAGCGAACTCGACGCGCTGTGCCAGCGCGTGCTCGAGCAGAACATCGACATCGCCTCGCTGGAGCAGCGCCTCATGCAGACCGCGATGCAGCGCGCCAAGGGCAACCTGTCGCAGGCCGCGCGCATCCTGGGCATCACGCGCCCGCAGCTGGCCTATCGCTTGAAGAAAGAAGGCCTGCCCACGTCCTGAGCGGACGCCGGCCGGCGTTTTCCGGTTTTTCACCATTTGATCAAGCTGCACCGCAGCAAATGATCAAACCAGCATCCGGGACTTCCCGGTGCTTCGGGCCCGCAGGCGCAGCGGGCCTATGCAAATCAATCACTTAGCCACGCTGGCACGCCCGTTGCCCTTATCAGGCCGGGCGGCGCTGGTGCCGTCCACCTGTTGATGGATTGAACAAGTGATGCCCTCGATGCAGCCCGACCCCCGCAGCGGCAGCGCCGCACAGATGACCGGCCAGCCGTGCTTCGTGCGCGTCACCGGCACGCGCGGCACGCGCTTCGTGGAGTTCGAGTTCGCCATCGGCGACCCCGAACTGGCCGTGGAGCTGGTGCTGCAGTTCGACCAGTTCCGCGAGTTCTGCGCGCGCCACGCGGTGCGCCACCTGAGCACCGAAGAGGGCGCGCGGCTGGACTTCGAGCGCATGAAGTGGCGCTTCGGCGCGCCCGGCATCGACCACTGACGACCCCGTATTTTTTCCCGCGACAACCAAGGAGACACCCCGTGCAAGTCGACATCAAGACCTCGGACATCCGGCCGATCCGCCAGACCTTCTCGCATGTGGCGCGGCGGCTCGGCGACAAGCCGGCCTCGCGCTACCAGGAGGCCACGCTGGACATGCAGCCCACGGCCAACTTCCACTACCGGCCGCTGTGGGACCCGCAGCACGCGCTGTACGACAAGCGCCGCACGGCGCTCGTGATGGCCGACTGGTACAGCTTCAAGGACCCGCGCCACTACTACTACGGCGTGTACACGATGACCCGCGCGCGCCAGGGTGAAGGCGCCGACCGCCAGTTCGAGTTCGCGGAGAAGCGCCAGCTGCTGGCCCAGGCCGATGCGGGCGTGCGCGAGTCGCTGCAGCAGGTGCTGGTGCCGCTGCGCCACTACGAGTGGGGCGCCAACATGAACCACAGCTACTGCTGCGGCTATGGCTACGGCACGGCCATCACGCAGCCCTTCATCTACGCGGCCATGGACCGCCTGGGCATCGCGCAGTACCTCTCGCGCGTCGGCCTGCAGATCGACGCCAACTCGGGCCGCGCGCTGGACGCCGGCAAGCAGGCCTGGCTCGCGCACCCGGCCTGGCAGGGCGTGCGCCGCCTGATGGAAAACCTCTTCGTCACGAAAGACTGGTTCGAGGTGTTCGTGGCCCAGAACCTCGTGCTCGACGGCCTGCTGTACCCGTTGGTCTACCGCCACTACGTGAACGCGCACAGCGCCGCCACCGGCAACGCGCTGGCGATGCTGACCGAGTTCATGAACGAGTGGTTCGACGAGAACGTGCGCTGGGTCGACGCCACGCTGAAGACCGCCGCCGACGAGTCGCCTGCCAACGCCGAGCTGCTCGCGCAGTGGTACGCGAGCTGGCGCGACCAGGCCGTGCAGGCGCTGGCGCCGCTGGCCGCGCTGGCGCTCGGCGCGCAGGGCGCCGAGGTGCTCAAGACGCTGCACGCCGCGCTCGATGCGCGCGTGGCCCGCCTGGTGCGCACGGGCGCCGCCGCCTGACGCCCGAATCGATCGAACCAAGGAGACCACCCCATGACCACCGCCACCGCCGAAGTGTCCCGACCGCCCGTCTTCATCGCGCTGCAGACCGGCGAGGCCGCGCGCGCCATCGTCGAGGCCATCGTGGCCGACAACCCCGGGGCCACCGTCACCGAGTACCCCGCGATGGTGAAGATCGACGCGCCCGGCCGCCTCGTGATCCGCCGCGAGAGCGTCGAAGCCCTGGTCGGGCGCCGCTGGGACCTGCAGGAACTGCACCTGAGCCTGATCTCGCTGTCCGGAAGCATCGAAGAAACCGACGACGAATTCACCCTCCATTGGGGCGCCTGAGCACAGCCCCCACCGGACCACGACCAAGGACCACGCCATGACCACCCAAGCAGCAGCAAAGACCCCCACGACCCCGCGCCTCGGCCTGAAGGAACGCTACGCCATGATGACGCGCGGCCTCGGCTGGGAGACCACCTACCAGTCGATGGACGACGTGTTCCCGTTCGACAAGTTCGAGGGCATCAAGATCCACGACTGGGATAAATGGGAAGACCCGTTCCGCCTCACGATGGACGCCTACTGGAAGTTCCAGGGCGAGAAGGAAAAGAAGCTCTACGCCATCATCGATGCGTTCCAGCAGAACAACGGCCAGTTCAACATCAGCGACCCGCGCTACCTGAACACGCTCAAGCTGTTCCTCACCGGCGTCTCGCCGCTGGAATACGCGGCGCACCGCGGCTATGCCATGGCCGGGCGTTCGCTGCGCGGCGTGGGCGCGCGCGTGGCCTGCCAGATGCAGTCGATCGACGAGCTGCGCCATGCGCAGACGCAGTTCCACACCATCAGCCACTTCAACAAGTACTTCCACGGCCTGCACGACCCGCAGCACATGCACGACCGCGTGTGGTACCTGTCGGTGCCCAAGAGCTACTTCGAAGATGCGATGAGCGCGGGGCCCTTCGAGTTCATCACCGCCATCTCGTTCTCCTTCGAGTACGTGCTGACCAACCTGCTGTTCATGCCCTTCATGAGCGGCGCCGCCTACAACGGCGACATGGCCACCGTCACCTTCGGCTTCTCGGCGCAGAGCGACGAGTCGCGCCACATGACGCTGGGCCTGGAGGTGGTGAAGTTCATCCTCGAGCAGGACCCGGACAACGTGCCCATCGTGCAGAAGTGGGTCGACAAGTGGTTCTGGCGCGGCTACCGCCTGCTCACGCTGGTCGCGATGATGATGGACTACATGCTGCCCAAGCGCGTCATGAGCTGGTCCGAGGCCTGGGAGATGTACTTCGAGAAGAACGGCGGCGCGCTGTTCGAGGACCTGGCGCGCTACGGCATCCGCATGCCCAAGTACCACGAGGTCGCGTCGAAGGAAAAGAGCCGCATCTCGCACGAGGCCTGGGCCATCTTCAACAACTACGGCCACGCCGCCAACTTCAACGTCTGGGCACCCAAGCCCGACGAGATGACCTGGCTGGCCGAGAAGTACCCCGAGACCTTCGACAGCCTGTACCGCCCGCGCTTCGAGTGGCTGGCCGAGCAGGAGAAGCAGGGCAAGCGCTGGTTCAACAACACGCTGCCCATGCTGTGCCAGACCTGCCAGATCCCGATGGCCTTCACCGAGCCCGACGATCCGACCAAGATCTGCTACCGCGAGAGCAGCTACCACGGCATGAAGTACCACTTCTGCTCCGACGGCTGCAAGGACGTGTTCGACGGCGAGCCCGAGAAGTACGTGCAGGCCTGGCTGCCGGTGCACCAGATCTACCAGGGCAACTGCTTCCCCGAGGGCACCGACCCGACGGTGGAAGGCTTCAACCCGCTGGCGGCCGTGCTCGACTACTACCACATCAACGTCGGCGCGGACAACGGCGAGTTCAACACCTCGCCCGACAAGGCCAACTGGGAACGCTGGACAGGGCAGGACCTGTCGGCGGCCGAGCCCAAGGTGGCCTGAGCCCCCGGCCCACCACCCCTCATCGACCCCGCGCTCCCGCCGTGGCCCACGCACGGCGCGGGCGGCGCTCACCCCGAAACAAGGAGACCGACATGTCTGTTGTTGCACTCGCCCCCGGCTACACCGGCACCGTCATGGACAGCGAAGACCGCTTCCATGGCAACCGCCTGCTCTACATCGGCTGGGAAGACCACCTGCTCTTCTGCGCCCCCGTGTGCCTGCCGCTGCCCGCGGCCATGCCCTTTGGCGCGCTCGTCAGCGACGTGCTGCCCGGCGTGTACGGCAGCCACCCCGACTTCGCGAAGGTCGACTGGTCGAAGGTCGAATGGTTCGACTCCGGCAAGCCCTTCGCGCCCGACGCGGCGAAGTCGCTGGCCGACAACGGCCTGGTCCACAAGTCGGCGCTGCGTTTTCGAACGCCCGGGCTCACGGGCATCGGCGGCTCGTTCAGCTGAGCACAGGAAGGAGGGCCTTGCCATGAGCTTCCAGATCATGATCGAGCCGCTCGGCCAGGCCGTGGCGGCGCGCGACGGACAGACCGTGCTCGACGCCTGTCTGCGCGCCGGCGTGTGGCTGCCCCACGCCTGCGGCCACGGCGTGTGCGGCACCTGCAAGGTGCAGGTGCTCGAAGGCGAGTGCGAGCACGGCGACGCGTCCAACTTCGCGCTCATGGACTTCGAGCGCGACGACGGCAAGATCCTCGCGTGCTGCGCGATGGCGCAGGCCGACCTGGTCATCGAGGCCGAGATCGACGAAGACCCCGACGCGCAGTTCCTGCCGCTGGAAGACTTCGACGCCGAGCTGGTCCAGGCCCGCATGCTCACGCCCACCATCCGCGGCCTGTGGCTGCGCACCGACCGGCCGGCGCCGTTCCAGGCCGGCCAGTACGTGATGCTGCATGTGCCGGGCGTGGAGGGCGCGCGCGCCTTCTCGATCGCCAACGCACCCGACGACCACCTCGTCGAGCTGCACATCCGCCGCGTGCCCAACGGCCGCGCCACCGGCTGGCTGCACGACGAACTGCAGGTGGGCCAGCGGCTGCGCTTCACCGCACCCAACGGCCGCTTCTTCGTGCGCAAGTCGGCGGGGCTGCCGATGATCTTCGTGGCCGGCGGCTCGGGCCTGTCGAGCCCGAAGTCGATGGTGCTCGACCTGCTGGCCGAAGGCTGCACCCTGCCGATCACGCTGGTGCAGGGCGCACGCAACACCGAAGAGCTGTACTACCGCGCGCTCTTCGAGCAGCTCGCCGAGCGGCACCCCAACTTCACCTACGTGCCCGTGCTGTCCGACCTGCCGGCCGACAGCGACTGGCACGGCGCGCGCGGTTTTGCGCACGAGGCGCTGAAGGCCCACTTCGCGAACGACTTCCGCGGCCACAAGGCCTACCTGTGCGGGCCGCCGCCGATGACCGAGGCCTGCATCGCCACGCTGATGCAGGGGCGGCTGTTCGAGCGCGACATTTACACCGAGAAATTCTTCACCGCTGCCGATGCGGCCTCTGCAGCGCCGCGCAGCCCGCTGTTCAAGGCGTTGTGACGTGGAGCCGGTCATGCGCTTTTCCGTCGCCATCGGCAACACCCACGAGCACTACGTGTGCCGCGCCGACCAGACCCTGCTCGGCGGCATGGAGCAGCTCGGCCGCAAGGGCATCCCGGTCGGTTGCCGCGGCGGCGGCTGCGGCGTGTGCAAGGTGCGCATCGAGTCGGGCGCCGTGCGCCGCGAGCGCATGAGCCGCTGCCACGTCAGCGCCGAAGAAGAAGCCCAGGGCTACGTGCTGGCCTGCCGCGCGTACCCGCAGAGCGACCTGGCCCTGCGCGCCGTCGAGAGGCTGGCGCGCTGCATCGAGCGGCGCATGGCCGCGTCGCAGCCCGCCGTTCCCCGTTCCCCCACCTGAACCTTTCCCTCACCCACCAAAGGAGACTTCCATGGCACTCACTGGCGTCATTCGCCCCGGACACGTGCAACTGCGCGTGCTCGACCTCGGGGCCGCCCTCACGCACTACCGCGACGTGCTGGGCCTGATCGAAACCGGGCGCGATGCGCAGGGCCGCATCTACCTCAAGGCCTGGGACGAGCACGACCACCACAGCGTCGTGCTGCGCGAAGCCGACGAGGCCGGCATGGACTTCATGGGCTTTCGCGTCGATTCGCCCGCCACGCTCGACAAGCTTGCGGCCGACCTGAAGGCCAGCGGCCTGGCCACCGACATGCAGTGGATCGACGCCGGCGAGCACCTGCGCACCGGCAAGCGCTTTCGCTTCACCGTGCCCACCGGCCACGCCATCGAGCTCTTCGCCGAGAAGGAAAAGGTCGGCAACGGCATGCCCTACGAGAACCCCGAGGTCTACCCCGACGACCTCAAGGGCATGGCGCCCTCGCGCTTCGACCACTGCCTGCTGTACGGGGACGACCTCGACGGCACCATGAAGCTGTTCACCGAGGTGCTGGGCTTCCAGCTGGCCGAGAGCGTGGTGGCGGGCCCCGAGCGCATGTACATCGCGGCCTTTCTCACCTGCTCGACCAAGCCGCACGACATCGCCTTCATCCGCCACCCCGAGAAGAACAAGTTCCACCACGCCTCGTTCCTGCTCGACAACTGGGGCGAGGTGCTCAAGGCGGCCGACATCATCACCAAGAAGCGCGTGTCGCTGGACATCGGCCCCACGCGCCACGGCATCACGCGCGGCGAAACCATCTACTTCTTCGACCCGAGCGGCAACCGCAACGAGGTGTTCTCGGGCGGCTACATCTTCTACCCCGACAAGCCGCCGCTGGTGTGGACCGACGACGAACTCGGGCGCGCGATCTTCTATCACGACCGCAAGCTCAACGAGAACTTCCTGAGCGTGGTGACCTGAAGGAGACGGTGCGATGAAACAGTTCATGAACTTCATCGGCGGCGAGTTCGTCGCCACGACGAAGACCTTCGACAACCGCGCGCCCGTGGACAACCGCGTCATCGGCAAGGTGCACGAAGCCGGCCGCGGCGAGGTCGACGCGGCCGTGCGCGCCGCGCGTGCGGCCCTCAACGGCGAGTGGGGCCGCATGAGCGTCGCGCGCCGCGTCGAGCTGCTGCATGCCGTGGCCGACGAGATCAACCGGCGCTTCGACGACTTCCTGGCGGCCGAGATGGCCGACACCGGCAAGCCGCACGCGCTGGCCTCGCACGTCGACATCCCGCGCGGCGCGGCCAACTTCAAGGTGTTTGCCGACATCGTGAAGAACGTGCCCACCGAGAGCTTCGAGATGGCCACGCCCGACGGCGGGCAGGCGCTGAACTACGCCGTGCGCTCGCCGCGGGGCGTGATCGGCGTCGTGTGCCCGTGGAACCTGCCCCTGTTGCTCATGACCTGGAAGGTCGGGCCCGCGCTGGCCTGCGGCAACACGGTGGTGGTCAAGCCCTCGGAAGAAACGCCGGCCACCGCCACGCTGCTGGGCGAGGTGATGAACGCGGTCGGCATTCCGCCGGGCGTCTACAACGTGGTGCACGGCTTCGGCCCCGACTCGGCCGGCGAGTTCCTCACCACGCACCCGGGCGTGGACGGCATCACCTTCACGGGCGAGACGCGCACCGGCGAGGCCATCATGGGCGCGGCCGCCAAGGGCGTGCGGCCCGTGTCCTTCGAGCTGGGCGGCAAGAACGCCGGCATCGTGTTCGCCGATGCCGATTTCGACAAGGCCGTGGCCGGCATCACGCGCTCGGCCTTCGAGAACTGCGGCCAGGTGTGCCTGGGCACCGAGCGCGTCTACGTGCAGCGGCCGATCTTCGACAAGTTCGTCGCGGCGCTCAAGGCCAGGGCCGAGGCGCTCAAGCCGGGCCCGTCGGAAGAAGCCGGCGTGGGCATCGGCCCGCTGATCTCGCGCGAGCACCAGCAGAAGGTGCTGTCGTACTACGCGAAGGCCGTGAAGGAAGGCGCCACCGTCGTCACCGGCGGCGGCGTGCCCTCGATGCCCGGCGCGCTGGCCGAGGGCCACTGGGTGCAGCCCACCATCTGGACCGGCCTGCCCGAGACGGCCTCGGTGATCCGCGAGGAAATCTTCGGCCCCTGCTGCCACATCGCGCCCTTCGACACCGAGGAAGAAGCCATCGCGCTGGCCAACGCCACCGACTACGGCCTGGCGACCACCGTGTGGACCGAGAACCTGGGCCGCGCCCACCGCGTGGCCAAGCAGGTGCAGGTCGGCATCTGCTGGGTCAACAGCTGGTTCCTGCGCGATCTGCGCACGGCCTTCGGCGGTGCCAAGTCGTCGGGCATCGGCCGCGAAGGCGGCGTGCATTCGCTCGAGTTCTACACAGAACTTCGCAACGTCTGCATCAAGCTGTGAGGGCCTGGCGGTGAGCAACCTCGAGATCGCGAACAGCATCCGCACGGGTGCCTTCCACACCAACGTGCACGACCTGGGCGAGGGCGCGCCGGTGCTCTTCATCCACGGCTCGGGCCCGGGCGTGAGTGCGTGGGCCAACTGGCGGCTGGTGCTGCCGGTGCTCGCGCAGACGCGCCGCGTGATCGCGCCCGACATGGCCGGCTTCGGCTTCACCGAGCGCGTGCCCGGCGCGGCCTACGCCATGGACGCCTGGGTGCAGCAGGCGCTCGACCTGCTCGACGCGCTCGACATCGAACGCGCCGACGTGGTGGGCAACTCCTTCGGCGGTGCGCTGGCATTGGCCCTGGCCATCCGCGCGCCGCACCGCGTGCGCCGGCTGGTGCTCATGGGCAGCGTGGGCGTGCCCTTCGCGATCACGCCGGGGCTCGATGCCGTGTGGGGCTACACGCCCTCGTTCGCGAACATGCGCCGGATCATGGATGTGTTCGCGTTCGACCGCGCCCTCGTCACCGACGAGCTCGCGCAGCTGCGCTACGAGGCCAGCATGCGGCCCGGTTTCCAGGAGACCTTCGGTGCGATGTTCCCGGCGCCGCGCCAGCGCTGGGTCGATGCCATGGCGAGCCCGAAGGCCGCCATTCGCGCACTGCCGCACGAGACGCTGCTGATCCACGGCCGCGAAGACCAGGTGATTCCGCTGGCCACCTCGCTCACGCTGAGCCAGTGGATTCCCCGCAGCCAGCTGCATGTGTTCGGCCGCTGCGGCCACTGGACGCAGATCGAGCACAGCGCGCGCTTCGCCCGCCTGGTCGGCGACTTCCTGAACGAAGCCGATCGACCGATTGATTGATTCACCCGAGACAGAGCAAAGGACAGAACCCACCATGGACCCCACCCTCATCCAGCGGCTCGGCGACGAGCTCTACGACGCGCTGCGCGAGCGCAGCGTCGTGGACCCGCTCACCAGCCGGCACGCAGGCATCACCATCGCCGACGCCTACGGCATCCAGCAGCGCATGATCGCGCGCCGCCTCGAAGCCGGCGAGCGCGTCGTCGGCAAGAAGATCGGCGTCACCTCGCGCGCCGTGATGAACATGCTGGGCGTGTTCCAGCCCGACTTCGGCTACCTGCTCGACGGCATGGTCGTCGGCGAGGGCGAGTCGATCGACAGCACCACGCTCATCCAGCCCAAGGCCGAGGGCGAGATCGCCTTCCTGCTCAAGCGCGACCTCATGGGCCCCGGCATCGGCAACGCCGACGTGCTGGCCGCCACCGAGTGCGTGATGCCCTGCTTCGAGATCGTCGATTCGCGCATCCGCGACTGGAAGATCCAGATCGCCGACACCGTGGCCGACAACGCCTCGTGCGGCGTGTTCGTGCTCGGCGACCACGCGGTCGATCCGCGCCGCATCGACCTGGCCACCTGCGGCATGGTGCTGGAGAAGAACGGCGAAATCATCGCCACCGGCGCGGGCGCCGCTGCGCTCGGCTCGCCGGTGAACGCGGTCGCGTGGCTGGCCAACACGCTCGGTGCGCTGGGCATCGGGCTCAAGGCGGGCGAGGTGATTTTGTCGGGCGCGCTCGCCGCGATGTTCCCCGCCAAGGCCGGCGACAACTTCCGCGTCTCGATCGGCGGCCTCGGCGGCTGTTCGGTGCGCTTCCATTGAAGGAGACAACCCCATGACGACCACAACCAAGATCAAGTGCGCGCTGATCGGCCCCGGCAACATCGGCACCGACCTGCTCGCCAAGCTGCAACGCAGCCCGGTGCTCGAACCCGTGTGGATGGTGGGCATCGACCCCGAGTCCGACGGCCTCAAGCGCGCCCGCGAGATGGGCCTGAAGACCACGGCCGAGGGCGTGGACGGCCTGCTGCCGCATGTGCAGGTCGACGGCGTGCAGATCGCGTTCGACGCCACCAGTGCCTACGTGCATGCCGAGAACAGTGCCAAGCTCAATGCACTGGGCGTGCTCATGATCGACCTCACGCCCGCGGCCATCGGCCCGTTCTGCGTGCCGCCGGTCAACTTGAAGAGCCTGCTGATGGAAGGCGGCGCGCGGCCGGCCAACGTCAACATGGTCACCTGCGGCGGGCAGGCCACCATCCCGATGGTGGCGGCCGTGTCGCGCGTGCAGCCCGTGGCCTACGGCGAGATCGTGGCCACCGTGTCGAGCCGTTCGGTCGGCCCGGGCACGCGCAAGAACATCGACGAGTTCACGCGCACCACGGCCGGTGCGGTCGAGCGCGTGGGCGGCGCGGCCAAGGGCAAGGCGATCATCATCGTCAACCCGGCCGAGCCGCCGCTGATCATGCGCGACACGGTGCACTGCCTCACCGAAGGCCCACCCGACGAGGCGCGCATCACGGCCTCGGTGCACGAAATGATTGCCGAGGTGCGCAAGTACGTGCCGGGCTACAAGCTCGTGAACGGACCGGTGTTCGACGGCCACCGCGTGTCGATCTACCTGGAGGTCGAGGGCCTGGGCGACTACCTGCCCAAGTACGCCGGCAACCTCGACATCATGACCGCCGCCGCGGCGCGCACGGCCGAAATGTTCGCCGAAGCGATGCTCGCCAGCCTCCCGCAACCCGAGCCCGCCGTGGCCTAGGAGCACCCCCATGACCACCACGACGAACACGAATCTGAAGGGCCGCCGCGTCACCCTGCACGACATGACGCTGCGCGACGGCATGCACCCCAAGCGCCACCTGATGACGCTCGAACAGATGACGCACATCGCCATCGGGCTCGACGAAGCGGGCGTGCCGCTGATCGAGGTGACGCACGGCGACGGCCTGGGCGGCAGCTCGGTCAACTACGGCTTTCCCGCGCATTCCGACGAGGCGTATCTGGGCGCCGTGATCCCGCTCATGAAGCAGGCCAAGGTGTCGGCGCTGCTGATTCCCGGCATCGGCACCGTGGACCACCTGCGCATGGCGCACGGCCTGGGCGTGCACACCGTGCGCGTGGCCACGCACTGCACCGAGGCCGACGTGTCCGAGCAGCACATCACCATGGCGCGCCGGCTCGGCATGGACACGGTGGGCTTTCTCATGATGGCCCACATGGCCTCGCCCGAGACGCTGGTGCGCCAGGCGCTGCTCATGGAAGGCTACGGCGCCAACTGCATCTACGTGACCGACTCGGCGGGCTACATGCTGCCGGACGACGTCACGGCGCGCATCGGCGCGGTGCGTGCGGCGCTCCAGGCCGACACCGAGCT
Source organism: Variovorax sp. GW822-FHT04A09 (assembly GCF_058801005.1). Classification (NCBI taxonomy): domain Bacteria; kingdom Pseudomonadati; phylum Pseudomonadota; class Betaproteobacteria; order Burkholderiales; family Comamonadaceae; genus Variovorax; species Variovorax sp. GW822-FHT04A09. Next base: position 229,844 of record NZ_JBXAMV010000006.1, read on the forward strand.
GGGCTTTCACGGCCACCACAACCTCGCGATGGGCGTGGCCAACTCGGTCGCGGCCGTTGCGGCCGGTGCCAACCGCATCGATGCCGCCGCCGCAGGCCTGGGCGCGGGCGCGGGCAACACGCCGATGGAGGTGTTCGTGGCGGTGTGCGACCGCATGGGCATCGAGACCGGTGTCGATGTGTTCCGCATCCAGGACGTGGCCGAGGACCGCGTGGTGCCGATCATGGACCACATGATCCGCGTCGACCGCGACTCGCTCACGCTGGGCTACGCGGGCGTGTACTCGAGCTTCCTGCTGTTCGCCAAGCGCGCCGAGAAGAAGTACGGCGTGCCCGCGCGCGAGATCCTGGTGGAGCTGGGCCGGCGCGGCATGGTCGGCGGGCAGGAAGACATGATCGAAGACACGGCCATCACGCTGGCCCGCGCACGCCAGGCGGCGCAGCAACAACAGGAAGGAGTGGCGGCATGAAGCTCAGCCCAGACACCATCGCCGCGCTCGCCGAGCACCTGGAGACCTGCGAGCTCGAGGCGCGCGACACGCCCAAGATCACCGACGAACATCCCGAGATGGACTGGGACGATGCCTACGCCATCCAGAACGAGATCCGCCGCCGCAAGCTCGCGCGCGGCCACCGCATCATCGGGCTGAAGGCCGGGCTCACCTCGCACGCCAAGATGAAGCAGATGGGCGTGACCACGCCGGTCTTCGGCTTCATGGCCGACAACTACGCGCTGCCCGAGGGCGGCGAATGCAAGGTGAGCGAGCTCATCCACCCGAAGGTCGAGCCCGAGATCGCGTTCGTCACCAAGCGCGCGCTCAGCGGCCCGGGCTGCCACATCGGCGCCGTGCTCGCGGCCACCGACTTCGTGCTGCCGGGCATCGAGGTGATCGACAGCCGCTACCGCGACTTCAAGTTCGACTTGAAGAGCGTGGTGGCCGACAACACCTCCGCCTCGCGCTTCGTGGTGGGCGGGCGCGCCGTGCCCGCGAGCGAGGTCGACCTGCGCACCGTGGGCATCGTGCTCGAGAAGAACGGCCAGCCCGTGGCCTTCGGCGCGGGCGCCGCCGTGCTCGGCCACCCGGCCGCGGCGATCGCGATGCTGGCCAACCACCTGGGCGCGCGCGGCGAGGAGATTCCGGCGGGCACGCTGATCCTGTCGGGCGGCATCACCGAGGCCGTGGCCGTGCAGGCGGGCGATGCCGTCACGCTGAAGGTGCAGGGCATGGGCAGCGTGGGCCTGCGCTTCGTCTGATCTGCATCAACCACTGAAGCACACAGCAGGAGTACACGAATGCCCTTTGCACAGATCTACCTCATCGAAGGCCGCACCGAAGAACAGAAGCGCGCGCTGATCGAGAAAGTGACCCGCGCCATCGTCGAGGCCGTCGACGTGCCGAAGGAGAACGTGCGCGTGTGGCTGCACGACATGCCCAAGGAAAACTGGGGCATCGGCGGCGTGTCCGCCAAAGACCTCGGACGCTGACCGCTTCGCGCTGCGGCGCGGTCTTCTTCAAGGCCCTTGCGAGTCGCTGACTCGCGAGGGCCTTGTGCTTTGTACGAACTCCTGGGGGCTTTGTTCACAGTTTCGCCCTGTGCCTATGTTTGTCGCACCCGCTTTCGGACTCGTCCGATGGATGGAACGGGACCGTCTTCCTAAAGTCATCGGTCAACAAACCGTATGAGCTGGCGCCGCGCGTGCGCGCGCCGCTGCGGTCCCGTTTTTCATTCAGCAAGCACTAGGAATCACATGGCAACGAAGAAGACGAAGGTCGTCGTCAACAGCAACGGCAGGAACATCGATCACACGGTGGAAGCGGCAACGAACGGCAAGGCGCCGGTCCGCATCAAGGTCCAGAAGGGCGCGAAGTACCTGCTCAAGGGCGACGACGGTTTCGCGCCCGAGAACGTGACGCTCACGCGCGTGGGCAACGACCTGCAGATCACGCTCGAAGGCGAGACGAGCCCGGGCCTGGTGCTCGAGGGCTACTACGCGCAGTCCGAACCCGTGGGCCTGTACGGCGTGGCCGAGGACGGCCAGCTGTACGCCTACGCGCGCACCGATGGCGCGGGCGACATCTACGCGCTGGCCGAAGGCCAGTCGGCGCCCGTGGCGCTGGGTGGCGATTCGTACGGCGCGGGTGCGCCGTACCTGGCCGGCACCGAAGCCGGTGGCAACGACCTCTTCGGCGGCATGCTGCCCCTGCTGATGACCGGCGGCCTGGCCGCGCTCGGTCTCGGCGCCATTGCCGCGGCCAGCGGCAGCGACGGCGCGACCGCGCCCAGCCTTCCGCCCGTGCTGCCCCCGCCCGACGTGCGTCCTCCCGGCAAGCCCGGCTTCGACGGCATCGGCGGTGCCTACGACGACGTCGGCCCCATCAAGGGCCAGATCCAACCCGGCGGCCAGACCGACGACACGCGACCTGATTTTTTCGGAACCGGCACCCCCGGCAATACCATCACCATGTACGACAACGGCAAAGAAATCGGCAAGACCCTTGTGGACGGCAACGGCGCGTGGCACTTCACGCCACCGAAGGACCTGAGCGAGGGCAACCATTCCATCACCATCACCGAGAGCGATCCGGCCGGCCGTGAAGGCGAGCCTTCGGACCCGTTCGAGTTCGGCGTCGACACCACCCCGCCGCCCAAGCCCGAGTGGGACGGCGGCAGCAGCGAAGGCCCCGGCGCCGTCATCGACGACGTCGGCAGCATCACCGGCCGCGTGCCCCCGGGCGGCGCGACGGACGACCAGCGTCCCGAGTTCAACGGCCAGGGCACCCCGGGCGACACCATCATCGTGCAGGACCACGGCAAGGAAATCGGCCGCGTCGAAGTGAATGGGGACGGCGTGTGGACCTTCACGCCGCCGACCGACCTGAGCGAGGGCGACCACTCCATCACCATCGTCGAGCGCGACCCCGCGGGCAACGAGAGCGAGCCTTCCGACCCGTTCGATTTCGTCGTCGACATCACCCCGCCCGAGCAGCCCCAGGTGGGCGGCGCCAACGACAACATGGGCGAGTACCAGGGCCCCATCACCCCGGGCGGCGTCACCGACGACCGCCAGCCCGAGTTCCATGGCGAAGGCACGCCGGGCGACACCATCGTCATCAAGGACGGTGACACCGTGATCGGCACCACCGACGTGGACGAGAACGGCGCCTGGACCTTCACGCCCTCGACCGACCTGAAGGAGGGCGACCACTCCATCACCGTCATCGCGCGCGATCCGGCCGGCAACGAGAGCAAGCCTTCCGACCCCTTCGATTTCGAGATCGACGTGACCCCGCCCGATGCCAGCAAGCTGGCCATCACGGGCGTGGCCGACGACGTGGGCGAAGTCACGGGCAACGTGGCCTCGGGCGGCAAGACCGACGACAGCCGTCCGCTGCTCAGCGGCACCGGCACGGCCGGCGACACCATCATCGTGACCGTCAAGGACAGCACGGGCAGCCGCGAGCTGGGCCGCGCGATCGTGGAGGCCGACGGCAAGTGGACGCTGCAGGTGAACACGCCGCTGCTGCAAGGCAAGAACGAGTTCACCGCCATCGAGATGGACCCCACGGGCAACCACACCGCGCCCACCGCGCCCTACACCGTGATCCTGGACAGCGTGCCGCCGAGCGTGCCCGTGATCCAGAACGTGCAGGACGACGTGGGCCCGCACCAGGGCATGCTGCAGAAGGGCCAGGTCACCGACGACGCGCGGCCGACCATCATCGGCACCGCGCAAGCGGGCAACACCATCAAGGTCTACGACGGCACCAAGCTGCTGGGCCAGACCGTGGCCGACGCCAATGGCAAGTGGAGCATCACGCCCGAAGCCGACCTGGCCGACGGCACGCACAACATCACCGCCACGGCCACCAACCCCGTGGGCCAGACCAGCGACGCCACCGGCGTCTGGAACTTCGTGGTCGACGCCACGCCGCCGGGCAAGGTCACCGACCTCGTCATCACCGACGACGTGGGCGGCAAGCAGGGTGCGCTGAAGGACGGCGAAACCACCGACGACGACCGTCCCACCTTCAGCGGCAAGGCCGAGCCGGGCGCCACCGTGAACGTGTACGACAACGGCACCAAGATCGGCGAAGCGCCGGTGGACGAGAACGGCGACTGGAGCTTCACGCCCACCACGCCGCTGACCAGCGGCGAGCACGCCTTCACCACCGAAGTGGTCGACCAAGCCGGCAACAGCAGCGGCCAGGGCGATGCGCTGAATGTGGTGGTGGATGCCATTCCTGGCGTCGTGACTCTCGGCAAGCTGATGGACGACCAGGGCACGATCCAGGGCGCCATCGCCCCCAACGGCAACACCGACGATGCGCGCCCTGAAATCCAGGGCACGGGCAAGCCCGGCAGCACCATCAAGGTGTACGACGGCGCGACCCTGCTGGGCGAGACGACGGTCAAGCCCGACGGCACGTGGAGCGTCACGCCCGAGACGGCATTGGCCGACGGCGCGCACAGCATCACCGTGACCGCAACCGACAAGGCTGGCAACGTGAGCGAGCCGACCCAGGCGTTCAACTTCACCGTGGACACCGTGCCACCGACCACGCCGAGCATCGAATCGGCGCTGGACGACGTGGGCGCCAAGCAGGGTGCATTGGTCAACGGCGGCATGACGGACGACCCGTCGCCCACGCTCTCGGGCAAGGCCGAAGCGGGCAGCACCGTGACCATCAACGACAACGGCGCCTTCCTGGGCAAGGTCGTGGCCGACGCCGAAGGCAACTGGAGCTACACGCCCACCACGCCGCTCAACGAAGGCGAGCACAAATTCGCCGTCAGCGCCACCGACAAGGCGGGTAACACGAGCGCGCCTTCGGCCGAGTTCGTGCTGACCATCGACTACACGCCGCCGGACCCCAGCAAGCTGGCGATCACGGGCGTGGAAGACGACGTGGGCGGCATCACGGGCAACGTGGCCTCGGGCGAGAAGACCGACGACAGCCGTCCCGCGATCAGCGGCACCGGCACGGCCGGCGACACCATCATCGTGATGGTCAAGGACAGCACGGGCAGCCGCGAGCTCGGCCGCACGATCGTGGAGGCCAACGGCAAGTGGACGCTGCAGGTGACCACGCCGCTGCTGCAAGGCAGCAACGAGTTCACCGCCATCGAAGTGGACCCCGCAGGCAACGCGACCGCACCGAGCGCGTCGTACATCGTGATCCTGGACAGCGTGCCGCCGAGCGAGCCCGTGATCCAGAACGTGCAGGACGACGTGGGCGTGCTCCAGGGCATGCTGCAGAAGGGCCAGGTCACCGACGACGCGCGGCCGACCATCATCGGCACCGCGCAAGCGGGCAACACCATCAAGGTCTACGACGGCACGAAGCTGCTGGGTCAGGTCGTGGCCGACGCGGAAGGCAAGTGGAGCCTTACGCCTGAGGCCGACCTGGCCGACGGCACGCACAACATCACCGCGACGTCGACCAACCCCGTGGGCCAGACCAGCACACCCACCGGCATCTGGAACTTCGTGGTCGACACCGCGCCTCCGGGCCAGGTGACGGGCCTCGAAGTGCTGGACGACGAGGGCGCGGTGCAGGGACCACTGAAGAACGGCGACACCACCGACGACAACAAGCCCGAGTTCAAGGGCAAGGCAGAGCCGGGTTCGACCGTGAAGGTCTACGACAACGGCACGCTGCTGGGCAGCGTGCCGGTCGACGCCAACGGCGACTGGAGCTTCACGCCCTCCACGCCGCTGGCGCAAGGGCCGCACGCACTCACCACCGAGGTGGTGGACCCGGCGGGCAATTCGAGTGGCCAGGGCGATCCGCTGAACCTGATCGTGGACCGCATTCCGGGCAAGCTGGAAATCAACACGCTGGTGGATGACCAGGGCGCCGTGACGGGCCCCATCGCCGCCAACGGCACGACCGACGACAAGCGTCCCGAGATCCAGGGCACGGGCAAGGCCGGCAGCACCGTCAAGGTGTACGACGGCGCCACGCTGCTGGGCGAGACCGTGGTCAAGGCCGACGGCACGTGGAGCGTCACGCCCACGGCCGATCTGGGTGAAGGCGCGCACGCCATCACCGCCACCGCCACCGACCTGGCAGGCAACACGAGCGAGCCCACCAAGCCGTTCAACTTCACCGTGGACACCGCGCCACCGACCGCGCCGAGCATCGAATCGGCCCTGGACGACGTGGGCTTGGTGCAGGGCCCGCTGGTCAACGGCGGCGTGACGGACGACCCGTCGCCCACGCTCTCGGGCAAGGCCGAAGCCGGCAGCACCGTGACGATCAAGGACAACGGCGCCGTGCTGGGCACGGTCGTGGCCGACGCCGAAGGCAACTGGGTGTACACGCCCACCACGCCGCTGACGGAAGAGCAGCACACGTTCACCGTCACCGCCACCGACAAGGCGGGCAACACGAGCGCGCCTTCGGCCGGGTTCGTGCTGACCACCGACTACACGCGGCCGGACCCCAGCAAGCTGGCGATCACCGGCGTGGAAGACGACGAGGGCAGTATCACGGGCAACGTGGCCTCGGGCAGCGCCACCGACGACAGCCGTCCCGCGATCAGCGGCACCGGCACGGCGGGCGACACCATCATCGTGATGGTCAAGGACAGCACGGGCAACCACAAGCTGGGCGAGACGATCGTGGACGCCAACGGCAAGTGGACGCTGCAGGTGACCACGCCGCTGCTGCAGGGCAACAACGAGTTCACCGCCATCGAAGTGGACCCGGCAGGCAATGCGACCGCACCGAGCGCGCCCTACACCGTGATCCTGCAAAACGGCCCGTCGCTCATGCCGGTGATCCAGAACGTGCAGGACGACGTGGGCATCCACACGGGCATGCTGCAGAAGGGTGACGTGACCGACGACGCCCGACCGACCATCATCGGCACCGCGCAGGCGGGGAGCACGGTCAAGGTCTACGACGGCACGAAGCTGCTGGGCCAGGTCGTGGCCGACGCGGAAGGCAAGTGGAGCCTCACGCCTGAAGCCGACCTGGCGGACGGCACGCACAACATCACCGCCACGGCCACCAACGTGGTGGGCGTGGTCAGTGTTCCCACCGGCATCTGGAACTTCTCGGTGGACACGAAGGCCCCCGCCCCGGCGACCGTCCAGCTGCTGGACGACGTGGGCGGCAAGCAAGGGGTGCTGAACAACGGCGACACCACCGACGACACCAAGCCCGAGTTCAAGGGCAAGGCCGAGCCGGGTTCGACCGTGAAGGTCTACGACAACGGCACGCTGCTGGGCAGCGTGCCGGTCGACGCCAACGGCGACTGGAGCTTCACGCCCCCCACGCCGCTGGCGGACGGGACGCACGCACTCACCACCGAGGTGGTGGACCCCGCGGGCAACTCGAGCGGTCAAAGCGCTCCGTTGAACCTGACCGTGGACACCATCCCTGGCGAGCTGCGGATCAGCGCGCTGGTGGACGACCAGGGTGACGTGAAGGGCGCCATCGCCGCCAACGGCACCACCGACGACAAGCGTCCCGAGATCCAGGGCACGGGCAAGGCCGGCAGCACCGTCAAGGTGTACGACGGCGCCACGCTGCTGGGCGAGACGACGGTCAAGGCCGACGGTTCGTGGACCTTCACGCCCACGGCCGATCTGGGCGAGGGCGCACACGCCATCACCGCCACGGCCACCGACAAGGCTGGGAACACGAGCGAGCCGACCCAGGCGGTCCACTTCACCGTGGACACCGTCGCGCCGACCGCGCCGAGCATCGAATCGGTCACGGACGACGTGGGCGCCAAGCAGGGCGCATTGGTCAACGGCGGCGTGACGGACGACCCGTCGCCCACGCTGTCGGGCAAGGCCGAAGCCGGCAGCACCGTGACCGTGTATGACAACAACGCCAAGCTGGGCACGACCGTGGCCGATGCCAACGGCGACTGGAGCTACACGCCCACCACGCCGCTGACGGAAGACAAGCACACCTTCACAGTCACCGCCACCGACAAGGCGGGCAACACGAGCGCGCCTTCGGCAGAGTTCGTTGTGACGACCGACTACACGCCGGCTGACTACAGCAAGCTGGCGATCACGGGCGTGGAAGACGACGTGGGCGGCATCACGGGCAACGTGGCCTCGGGCGCGACGACGGACGACAGCCGCCCGGTCATCAGCGGCACCGGCACGGCCGGCGACACCATCATCGTGATGGTCAAGGACAGCACGGGCACCCACAAGCTGGGCGAAGCGCCCGTGGGCGCCGATGGCAAGTGGACGCTGCAGCTGACCACGCCGCTGCTGGAAGGCAGCAACGAGTTCACCGCCATCGAAGTGGACCCCGCAGGCAATGCGACCGCACCGAGCGCGTCGTACACCGTGATCCTGGACAGCGTGCCGCCGAGCGCGCCCGTGATCCAGAACGTGCAGGACGACGTGGGCATCCACACGGGCATGCTGCAAAAGGGCGAGGTGACCGACGACGCCAAGCCGACCATCATCGGTACGGCGCAGGCCGGCACCACCGTCAAGATCTACGACAACGGCACCAAGATCGGTGAAGTCGTGGCCGACGCCTCGGGCAAGTGGAGCTTCACGCCTGAAGCCAACCTGGCCGACGGCACGCACAACATCACCGCCACCGCCACCAACCCCGTGGGCCAGACCAGCCAACCCACCGGCATCTGGAACTTCGTGGTCGACACCGCGCCCCCGGGCCAGGTGACGGGCCTCGAAGTGCTGGACGACGAGGGCGCGGTGCAGGGACCGCTGAAGAACGGCGACACCACCGACGACAACAAGCCCGAGTTCAAGGGCAAGGCAGAGCCGGGTTCGACCGTGAAGGTCTACGACAACGGCACGCTGCTGGGCAGCGTGCCGGTCGACGGCAATGGCGACTGGAGCTTCACGCCTCCCACGCCGCTGGCGAACGGTTCGCACGCACTCACCACCGAGGTGGTGGACCCCGCGGGCAACTCGAGCGGTCAAAGCGCTCCGCTGAACCTGATCGTGGACACCATCCCTGGTGAGCTGCGGATCAGCGCGCTGGTGGACGACCAGGGCACGGTGACGGGCCCCATCGCCGCCAACGGCATCACCGACGACAAGCGTCCCGAGATCCAGGGCACGGGCAAGGCCGGCAGCACCGTCAAGGTGTACGACGGCGCGACGCTGCTGGGCGAGACCGTGGTCAAGGCCGACGGTACGTGGAGCGTCACGCCCACGGCCGATCTGGGCCAGGGCGCGCACGCCATCACGGCCACGGCCACCGACAAGGCCGGCAACCCGAGCGGGCCGACCCAGGCGTTCAACTTCACGGTGGACACCGTGCCACCGGCCGCGCCGAGCATCGACGCAGCGGCAGACGACGTGGGCGCCAAGCAGGGTGCATTGGTCAACGGCGGCGTGACGGACGATCCGTCCCCGACGCTCTCGGGCAAGGCCGAAGCCGGCAGCACCGTGACCATCAATGACAACGGCGCCTTCCTGGGCAAGGTCGTGGCCGACGCCAACGGCAACTGGGTGTACACGCCCACCACGCCGCTGGCAGAAGGCGAGCACAAGTTCACCGTCACCGCCACCGACAAGGCGGGCAACACGAGTGCGCCTTCGGCCGAGTTCGTGCTGACCACCGACTACACGCCGCCGGACGCCAGCAAGCTGGCGATCACGGGCGTGGAAGACGACGTGGGCGGCATCACGGGCAACGTGGTCTCGGGCGCCACCACCGACGACGCACTGCCTGCGATCGGCGGCACCGGCACGGCCGGCGACACCATCATCGTGATGGTCAAGGACAGCACGGGCAGCCGCGAGCTCGGCCGCACGAACGTGGACGCCAATGGCAAGTGGACGCTGCAAGTGACCACGCCGCTGGCTGCGGGCGCCAACGAGTTCACGGCCATCGAGCAGGACCCGGCGGGCAACCAGACCGCGCCGAGCGCTTCGTACAGCATCAACGTCGACACGGGTCGCCCGGAAGTTCCGGTGATCCAGAACGTGCAGGACGACGTGGGCATCCACACGGGCATGCTGCAAAAGGGCGAGGTGACCGACGACGCCAAGCCGACCATCATCGGTACGGCGCAGGCCGGCACCACCGTGAAGGTCTACGACAACGGCACCAAGATCGGTGAAGTCGTGGCTGACGCCTCGGGCAAGTGGAGCTTCACGCCTGAAGCCAACCTGGCCGACGGCACGCACAACATCACGGCCACGGCCACCAACCCGGTGGGCCAGACCAGTGATGCCACCGGCATCTGGAACTTCGTGGTCGACACCGCGCCTCCGGGCCAGGTGACGGGTCTCGAAGTGCTCGACGACGTGGGCGCCAAGACGGGCCTGCTCGCCAACGGCGACACAACCGACGACACCAAGCCCACCTTCAACGGCAAGGCCGAGCCGGGTGCGACCGTGAAGGTCTACGACAACGGCACGCTGCTGGGCAGCGCGCCGGTCGATGGCAACGGCGACTGGACGTTCACGCCCACCACGCCGCTGGCCAACGGTTCGCACGCGCTCACCACCGAGGTGGTGGACCCCGCGGGCAACTCGAGCGGCCAGGGTGAACCGCTGAACCTGATCGTGGACAACATCCCCGGCACGTTGCAGATCGACGCGCTGGTGGACGACCAGGGTGCCATCAAGGGCAGCATCGCGCTCAATGGCACGACCGACGACACCCGCCCTGAGATCCAGGGCACGGGCAAGGCCGGCAGCACCGTGAAGGTGTACGACGGCGCGACCCTGCTGGGCGAGACCGTGGTCAAGGCCGACGGCACGTGGAGCGTCACGCCCACGGCCGACCTGGGAGAGGGCGCACACGCCATCACCGCCACGGCCACCGACAAGGCCGGTAACCCGAGCGAGCCGACCAAGCCGTTCAACTTCACCGTGGACACCGTTGCGCCGACCGCACCGAGCATCGAGTCGGTCACGGACGACGTGGGCGCCAAGCAGGGTGCATTGGTCAACGGCGGCGTGACGGACGACCCGTCCCCGACGCTGTCGGGCAAGGCCGAAGCGGGCAGCACCGTGATCATCAAGGACGGCTCCGTGGAGCTGGGCAAGGTCGTGGCCGATGCCGAAGGCAAATGGAGCTACACCCCCACCACGCCGCTGGCAGAAGGCGAACACAAGTTCACCGTCACCGCCACCGACAAGGCGGGCAACACGAGCACGCCTTCGGCCGAGTTCGTGGTGACCACCGACTACACGCCGGCTGACTACAGCAAGCTGGCGATCACGGGCGTGGAAGACGACGTGGGCGGCATCACGGGCAACGTGGCCTCGGGCGCGACGACGGACGACAGCCGCCCGGTCATCAGCGGCACCGGCACGGCCGGCGACACCATCATCGTGATGGTCAAGGACAGCACGGGCAGCCGCGAGCTGGGCCGCACGAACGTGGAGGCCAATGGCAAGTGGACGCTGCCAGTGACCACGCCGCTGCTGGAAGGCAGCAACGAGTTCACCGCCATCGAAGTGGACCCCGCAGGCAACGCGACCGCACCGAGCGCGTCGTACACCGTGATCCTGGACAGCGTGCCGCCGAGCGTGCCGGTGATCCAGAACGTGCAGGACGACGTGGGCGTGGTGCACATGCTGCAAAAGGGCGAAGTCACCGACGACGCCAAGCCGACCATCATCGGCACGGCGCAGGCCGGCAACACCATCAAGGTCTACGACGGCGCGACCCTGCTGGGCGAGACCGTGGCCGACGCCAACGGCAAGTGGAGCCTCACGCCTGACGCCAACCTGGCCGACGGCCCGCACGACATCACTGCGACGGCCACGAACTCCGTGGGCCAGACCAGCGATGCCACCGGCATCTGGAACTTCGTGGTCGACACCGCGCCTCCGGGCCAGGTGACGGGTCTCGAAGTGCTGGACGACGTGGGTGCCAAGACGGGTCCGCTCGCCAACGGCGACACCACCGACGACACCAAGCCCACCTTCAACGGCAAGGCCGAGCCCGGCGCGACCGTGAAGGTCTACGACAACGGCACGCTGCTGGGCAGCGCGCCGGTCGATGGCAACGGCGACTGGAGCTTCACGCCGAACGCGCCGCTGGCGAACGGGCCGCACGCGCTCACCACCGAGGTGGTGGACCCGGCGGGCAACAGCAGCGGACAGGGCGCGCCCCTGAACATCGTGGTCGACAACTCGGGCGTGACGGTGTCGATCGACACGCTGCTGGACGACCAGGGCACCAACAAGGGCAGCATCGCGCTCAACGGAACCACTGACGACACCCGCCCTGAAATCCAGGGCACGGGCAAGGCCGGCAGCACCGTGAAGGTGTACGACGCTTCGACCCTGCTGGGCGAGACCGTGGTCAAGGCCGACGGCACGTGGAGCGTCACGCCCACCGCCGACCTGGGAGAGGGCGCACACGCCATCACCGCCACGGCCACCGACAAGGCCGGCAACCCGAGCGAGCCGACCAAGCCGTTCAACTTCACCGTGGACACCGTGCCACCGACCGCGCCGAGCATCGACGCGGCAGCAGACGACGTGGGCGCCAAGCAGGGTGCATTGGTCAACGGCGGCGTGACGGACGACCCGTCGCCCACGCTCTCGGGCAAGGCCGAAGCCGGCAGCACCGTGACCATCAACGACAACGGCGCCAAGCTGGGCACGGTCGTGGCCGACGCCAACGGCAACTGGGTGTACACCCCCACCACGCCGCTGGCAGAGGGCGAACACAAGTTCACCGTCACCGCCACCGACAAGGCGGGCAACACGAGCGCGCCTTCGGCCGAGTTCGTGCTGACCACCGACTACACGCCGCCCGCGGCTTCGGTCGCGACGCTGAGCGACGATGCCGGCGAGATCAAGGGGCCGATCACCAGCGGCACCGTCACCGACGACGACACCCCGACCTACGCGGGCAAGACCGAGCCGAACGCCACCGTGGTCATCTATGACGACGGCAAGGAAATCGACAGGGTGCAGGCCAATGCCGCGGGCGACTGGAGCTTCACGCCGTCCACGCCGCTGGCGCCGGGCGCGCACAGCTTCAGCAACGCCGTGATCGACGTGGCCGGCAACGTGGGCCAGCCGGGCGCGGCCATCGACTTCACCGTTGATGTGCAACCCGCGACCATCAGCATCGCCGGCGCGACCGACAACACCGGCGACATCCTCGGCGAGATCGCCAAGGGCGGCGTCACCGACGACGCCACCCCGACCCTGCACGGCAAGGCCACCCCGGGCGGCACCGTGAAGGTGTACGACGGCACCACCGTGCTGGGCTCGGTCGTGGCCGACGCCAACGGCGACTGGAGCCTCACGCCGGCCACCCCGCTGCGCGAAGGACAGTACGAGCTGAGCGCCACCGTGACCACGGCGGCGCACGGCGAGAGCGCGAAGACGGCGGTGTTCGACTTCACCGTCGACTTCACCGCGCCGGGCGCGCCCACCATCGTGGCGGTGCTCGACGACGTGGGCAGCATCACCGTCAACGTGGTGCAGGGCGGCGTCACCGACGACACCCGGCCGCAGTTCAAGGGCAAGGCCGAGCCGGGCAGCACCGTGAAGGTCTACGACGGCGGCACGCTGCTGGGCGAGACCACGGCCAACGCCGCAGGCGACTGGAGCGTCACGCCGACCACGCCGCTGGGCAACGGCGCGCACAACGTGACCGTGACCGCTACGGACGCCGCAGGCAACGTGAGCGCGCCGTCGGCCGCCTTCGACTTCACCGTCGACGCGACGCCGCCGGCCAAGCCGACCATCGTGTCGGTGGTCGACGACGTGGGCAGCATCCAGGGCGAAGTGACGCTGAACGGCGTCATCGACGACCCGCGCCCCGTCTTCACGGGCAAGGCCGAAGCCAACAGCACCGTGGTCATCTATGACAAGGGTGTGGAGGTCAAGCGCGTGCCTGTCGATGCGTCGGGCAACTGGACCTGGACGCCGACGACGGCGCTGAACAACGGCGTGCACACCATCACCGTGAAGGCCGTCGACCAGGCGGGCAACCTCAGCGCGCCGTCGGATCCCTTCGGCTTCACGGTGTCCACCGTGCCGCCGCCCAAGCCGGTCATCGTGTCGGTGTACGACGACGTGGGCGGCGAGCAGGGCGACCTGTACAGCGGCGACTTCACCGACGACTCCCAGCCCCTGGTCACGGGCAAGGCCGAGGCCAACAGCACCGTCATCGTCTTCAACAACGGTGTGGAGGTGACGCGCGTGGAGTCCGATGCCTCGGGCAAATGGACGTACACGCCGGCGACCCCGCTGGCCGACGGCGGCCACAGCATCAGTGCGATCGTGATCAACAAGGCGGGCGTGTCCAGCGTGCCTTCGGCGGCGTTCGGGTTCACGGTGGATACGACGCCGCCCAAGGCCCCGACCAAGCTGGTGGCCACCGCGACGGGCGTGGACGTGTACTTCGACACCACCGATGCGAAGGCGGGCGACAAGGTGCGCGTGATCTTCGGCGACGGGCCCGTCGACCATGTGCTCACGGCGGCCGACATTGCCGCAGGCAAGGCGTACGTGGCCAATCCGGTGCCGCCGTTCACCGTCGGCTTCGAGGGGATGCCGATCGCACCGGAGGGCACCTACGTGCCTTCATTGGAGAGCGGTCGCCTGACGATCACCGGCAGCCAGATGTACGTTTCCCCGAAGACCTCAGTATCGGAGATGTTCTGGGGCATGTCGGGGAATTACCTGGCATTCGGCATGCCCGCCGGAGCGGGACCCACCCTTCAGTTCGCGGTGGCGGAGGGAACGGACTTCATCGGTTTCCGCTGGCGCGGCACCGATCAATCATCCCCTACGACCATGACGATCTATGACATGAAGGGCGGTGTGATCGACGTTGTCGCGATCCCGGGCGGGGCGACTCCCAATGACTACAGCTTTGCGGCACCCGTGGGCCGGGAGATCGGCCGTGTGACATTCGAGACCAAGGATGGACGGGATGTCGTCGCCGCCATGGACAACCTCCAGATCGGCGGCGGCCCCACCGCCAACCTCGATGCCTCGGCGGTCATCATCGACCCGGTGGGCAATGTGTCGGCGCAGACCATGCCGGATGTGTCCGGGACCTTCGCTTTGGATGGGGATGAAACGGGCGACCGTGCCGGTACCGGTGCCGGTGCCGGTGCCGGTGCCGGTGCCGGTGCCGGTGCCGATGCGGCAGCCCACGGCACCGACGTGCTCGATCACCCGACGCAGGGCTACACCGAAGCTGACGACCAGATCATCGCCAGGCTCGGCTTCGCCGACCGCCTCGAAGGCGGTGCAGGCAACGACACCTTCCTGAAGGTGGGCACGGGTGACGTGGTACACGGCGGCGCGGGCAATGACAGGGTTCACGTCAACAGCGGCGACTTCGCACGCATCGACGGCGGCCTGGGTGTCGACACCCTGGTGATGGACGGCAAGGCGATGCACATCGACCTGTCGGCCCTCGGCCTGAAGGTGCAGGGGGTCGAGAAGTTCGACCTGGGCGCAGGCGGCAACACGCTGGCGCTGAGCACGCACGACGTGCTGGCCGGTGGCGCGCGCGACATGGTCGTGACCGACGGCAAGGTGCAGATGCTGGTCAACGGCGCCAACGGCGACGTGAACCTGCTCGGCGGCGACGACAGCTGGACCCAGGGCGGCAACGCCACGGTGGGCGGTGTGACGTACGGCGTCTACACCAACCTGGCCGGCACCGCCGAGCTGCTGGTCGAGGACAAGGTCCACGTGACCATCCTGTAAGGCCGCTGGTCGGTCACGCGGCGCAACCACAGCGCCGCGCATGACGCGGCAGCTGCCGGTGCGGCTGCCGCGTTTTTCTTTTTGACCTGTGCCGTTGTCGACGACTTTGTGCGCGATTTCGGCACCGACCTACTCCTTCGTACCCGGCTTTCAGATTCGTCCGATGGCCCGGCCCGACGGCGATTTCTAGAGTAGGCCACCCCTCAAAACGCTGGATCGCGCTGCGCTTGTTTCGCGTGCCGATCCGGTCTTCCTTTCCCATTTCAGAGCATAGGAATCCCATGACATTCGAACAGACGAACGTCACCCCCCACGCGACCATCGCCCCCGCCATGAGCGCAGGCGCATCGACCTTCGCGCCCCTTCCTCCTTCGGTGGGCGGCGCCGCCGACGACGCCGGCGACATCCTGGGCAGCATCGCCCCCGGCGGCGTCACCGACGACCGCCAACCCGAATTCCGCGGCCAGGGCACGCCGGGCGACACCATCGTCATCCGTGACAACGGCACCGAGATCGGCACCACCGAAGTCGCCGAAGACGGCACCTGGACCTTCACGCCCTCGACCGACCTGCTCGAAGGCCTGCACGCCATCACCATCGTCGCGCGCGACAGCAGCGGCAACGAGAGCGCGCCTTCGCCCGCGTTCAATTTCGAGATCGACGTGACCCCGCCCGACGCCAGCCGACTGGCCATCACGGGCGTCGCCGACAACGTGGGCGGCGTCACCGGCAACGTGGCCTCCGGCGCCACCACCGACGACACGCATCCGCTGCTCAGCGGCATCAGCACTGGCGTGCCCGGCCACACGGTCACCGTGATGGTCAGGGATGCCGCCGGCACCCGCGAACTGGGGCAGGCCACCATCGGAGAAAACGGCCAGTGGACCTTCCAGGTCGACACCCCGCTGGCCGCAGGCCCGAACACCTTCACGCTCGTGGAGCGCGATGCCGCCGGCAACGAGACCATGCCGACCGGGCGCTACACCGTCAACGTCGTCACCGACAAGCCGAGCGCACCCGTGATCGAGAGCGTGTTCGACGATGTGGGCACGCCGCACATGCTGCAACCCGGCGAAGCCACCAACGACGCCAGGCCGACGCTGGCGGGTAGGGCACAGGCGAACCACACGGTCAAGTTCTACGACGGCAGCACGCTGCTGGGCCAGGTCGTCGCCGACGCCTCGGGCCAGTGGAGCTTCACGCCCCTGGCCAATCTGGCCGAGGGTGCGCACGGCATCACCGCCACGTCCACCAATCCGCTGGGCCAGACCAGCGAGGCCAGCGGCAGCTGGAACTTCGTGGTGGACACGACGCCGCCGGCCAGGCCGACCATCGTGTCGGTGGTCGATGACGTCGGCAGCATCGTGGGCAGCGTGGCGCTCAACGGCACCACCGACGACGCACGCCCCGACTTCTCGGGCAAGGCCGAGGCCAACAGCACCGTGGTCATCTACGACAAGGGCGTGAAGCTCACGCAGGTGCAAGCCGATGCGTCGGGCAACTGGAGCTGGACACCGGCAACGGCCTTGGGCAATGGCGTGCACACCATCACGGTGACGGCGGTGGACAAGGCGGGCAACGCCAGCGTGGCGTCGGATGCCTTCGGCTTCACGGTGGCCACCACGCCGCCGGGCAAGCCGACCATCGTGTCGGTGGTCGACGACGTGGAGGCCATCACAGGCGCCATTGCCAGCGGCACCACCACCAACGACGCCAAGCCGACCTTCAGCGGCAAGGCCGATGCGAACGGCACCGTGATCATCTATGACAAGGGCGTGGAGATCGACCGCGTGCAGGCCAACGCCTCGGGCAACTGGACCTACACGCCGGCCAAGGCGCTGGGCGAAGGTGCGCACAGCATCACGGTGGCGGGGGCGGACCAGGCGGGCAACACGAGTGCGCCCTCGGGTGCGTTCGAGTTCACGGTGGATACGGCACCGCCGGTTCTTGCCCAGGGCGGCATCTATCTGTCGTACGCCCACTTGTGGTACTGGTGGGCCCTCGACATTCCAGTCGCTGAGAATCCCGGGGTCAAGGACGCGGCTCGGGTCGTCATTCGCTACGTCGAAAACAACATCGAGAAGGACTACTACCTCCAGGTCACCGAGGGCCACAGGGATGGAACGATCACCAGCGTGTGGCGGGACCTCCCCATCCCGGCGGGAATCCCGATCAAGGTGGCGTTCGAAGATGCGGCGGGCAACCTGACGGCTTTTGTCTCCGTCCCCGTCAACAAGACCAGTCACTTCTGGGCCTACCCCGCCGGCACCTTCGGTGTCTTCGAACCTGTGGAGATGACGGACGACAACATCATCGACAGCCCGGCCCAGGTCTACACCGAAAGCGACGACACGTTCATCGCCAAACTCGGCTTCGCCGACCGCCTCGCAGGCGGCGCGGGCAATGACACCTTCATGAAGGTGGGCACGGGCGACACGGTGCATGGCGGTGCGGGCGACGACGTCATCCGCGTCCACAGCGGCGACTTCGCCCACATCGACGGCGGCCTGGGCATCGACACCCTGGTGATGCACGGCAAGGCGATGCACATCGACTTGTCGGCCCTCGGCCCGAAGGTGCAGGGCGTGGAGAAGTTCGACCTCGGGTCGGGCGGCAACACGCTGGCGCTGAGCACGCACGACTTGTTGGCTGGCGGTGCGCGCGACATGGTCGTGGCCGACGGCAAGGTGCAGATGCTGGTCAACGGCGCCAATGGCGAAGTCGACCTGCTCGGCGGCACCCACGGCGACGACGGCTGGACCCAGGGCAGCAATGCCACGGTGGGCGGCGTGACGTACCACGTCTACACCAACCTGGCCGGCACCGCCGAACTGCTGGTCGAGGACAAGGTCCACGTGACGATCCTCTAAGTCGACGGGGCCCGTCGCCCGGCCGTGGCGTCGAGGCCCCACTTTTTTCTCATTCATTTTTCATGCGTGCCCCGTGCGGGGCACCCGGAGCCATTCATGTCCTCGTTGCTTCCTTCGACTTTTCTTTTCTCCTACCGCGGCGTCCGCGCCGCCGCACTCCTGGCACTGGGCGTGCTGGCGGCGACCGCGGCGCAGGCCCAGCAACCGCAGAAGCCGGGCGCTGCTGCGGTCCGGCAGGGGCCGGCCTACCGTGCCGTGCCTGCTGCAGCGGCCGACCAGGCCCAGGTGATCTTCTTTCGCCCCGTCAGCACCTCGGCCGCCGGCCAGCGCCCCGGTGCGGCGCACGTGTACGTGAACGGCGAGTTCCACGCCGCGCTGCTGCCCAACAGCTTCACGCGCCTGTGCGTGGCCCCGGGCAACCACTCGGTCGAGGCCTACCTCGGCGATGCGCCCACCTACGAAGGCAAGTCGCAGCCCCGCACGCGCGCCGAGCTCGAGGGCGGCAAGACGGTGTTCGTGGCCGTGTCGGAGCAGGACGGCTCGGGCTCGCCCGTGCCCTACCGCCGCGCCGATGCCGAACGCATGCTGGCGGGCGCGCACGAGCAGCGTCACGTGATCAGCCGCGCGAGCGCGGTCGAGCGCTGCCGGGAGCCGGTGGCCGCGGTGCAGCCGGTGGAAAAGGCGCGCTACACGCTCAACACCGACACGCTGTTCGCGTTCGGCCGCTCCGACCTCGCCGCGATGACGCAGAAGGGCCGTACGGCACTGGCCGACGTGGCTGCGCAGATCCGCGCGAACTCGCTGGAAGGCGTGACGCGCATCGCAGTGCGCGGCCATGCCGATCCGATCGGCTCGGCGCCCGAGAACCTGCGCTTGTCGGAGCAGCGCGCACAGACGGTGCGCCGCGTGCTGGCCGACGAAGGCCTGCCGGCGGACCGCATCGCGGCCGAAGGCATGGGCAGCGTCGAGACCGTGGTGTCGTGCACGGCCAACCGCTCGCGCGACGCCCGCATTGCGTGCAACGCCCCCAACCGCCGCGTCGAGGTGGTAGTGCAGGGCGTGAAGTAAGTCGCGTAAGTCGCACGGCGCGGCGGGCATTCCGGCGCTGCGTGCGCCGCGGGGCGTTGCCCCTTGCCCGCAGCGGCAAGGACAACGCCCCTTTTGGCGTGCATGCGGCCCGCAGTTTCGGACGAGTCCGATGGATTGTTCACGGGCCCATTTGTAAAGTCCTTGGCATGGGAACGGCGCCTGCTGCGCGGTTCCCACGTCGAGATCCCCCGCTGCCGAAGCGCATGCGGGCCCCTGCGAATTCCTTGTCGGTGCAATGCCATGAAAGTCCGATGCCGTGGGGCAGGGACGGGTGTTGCCCCGACGTTTCACACCACCGGCATCCACGGCCCCGCCGCGCTGCCACAGGCCTGCCAACGGGCGAAGAGAAAAGAGAACCACATGGCTGCAGTGATCGCGCATGACGCCGTACCCGGCGTACCGGGAGCCCCCGGCAACGAGGCGTCGCCGATGGCGATGGTGGCGGAAGAGCGCGACACGCTGCTGCGCGCCGTGCACTGGCTGTGCGCGCACCACGGCCGCACGCTGAGCGAGGCCGCACTGCAGGCGGGCCTGCCGCGCGAGATGCGCCTGTCGCCCACGCTGGCGGTGCGCATCCTGGAGCAGGCGGGCATCGGCGCGGGCTGGGTCAAGCGCGAGGTGGGCGATCTGCTGTCGTACCTGTTCCCCGTGGTGGCGCTGCGCAAGGAAGGCGGCGCGTGTGTGATCACCGGCCGCAACGGCCAGGGCGACAAGGCCACCTACGACGTGATCCTGCCGGAAGCCGGCACGGGCACGGTGACGCTCACCGTGCAGGAAATGGCCGCGCTGTACGGCGGCCACGCGCTGCTGGCCAAGCCGCATGCGCAGCTGGACGACCGCGCCGGCCCCGAGGCCGAAGAGTCGGAAGGGCACTGGCTCTTTTCCACGCTGTGGCGCTACCGGCGCTACTACGCGAGCGCGGCGCTGGCGGCGCTGCTGATCAACATCCTCACGCTGGCGAGCACCTTCTTCACCATGAACGTGTACGACCGCGTGGTGCCCAACCAGGCGTATGTCACGCTGTGGTCGCTGGCCATCGGCGTGGTGTTCGCGATGGTGTTCGAGTTCAGCGCGCGCCACGTGCGCTCGCACCTGGTGGACATGGCGGGCAAGAAGGCCGACCTGATCCTGGGCTCGATGCTGTTTCGCAAGCTGCTGTCCACGCGCATGGAGCACAAGCCGCAGTCGTCGGGTTCGTCGGCCAACCAGCTGCGCGAGTTCGAATCGGTGCGCGACTTCGTGACCTCGGCCACCATCTCGACGCTGTCGGACCTGCCGTTCTGCCTGCTGTTCGTGGGCATCATCTTCATGATCGGCGGGCCGCTGGCGCTGGTGCCGCTGCTGTCCATTCCGCTCATCATTCTCATCAGCGTGGCCATCCAGTGGCCGCTGGCCAAGGTGATGCAGGAGAACCTGCGCGAGGGTTCGCTCAAGCAGGGTTTGCTCATCGAATCGATCGAAGGCATCGAGTCGCTCAAGGCCGCGCGCGGCGAGGGCGTGATGCAGCAGAAGTGGGAAAACTTCAGCGCGCTCGCGGCCACCAGCTCCATGAAGTCGCGCAAGCTGTCGAGCATGGCGGTGAACCTCGTCACGCTGATCCAGCAGGTGCAGACCGTGGTGCTGGTGGTGTGGGGCGTGTACCTTATCCACGCGGGCGAGTTCACGATGGGCGCGCTGTTCGGCACGGTCATTCTGGCCGGGCGCTCGACCTCGCCGCTGGCGGCGGTTGTGGGCCTGGCGGTGCGCTACCAGCAGGCCAAGACGGCGCTGACCTCACTCAACCAGGTGATGGCCAAGCCGGCCGACCGCGTGGCGGAGCGACGCTACCTGGCCAAGCCGGTGTTCAACGGCCACGTCACGCTCAAGAAGATCAACTTTGCCTACCCCGCGCCGCCGATGCAGCCGGCACCGCCGGTGCTGCAGGACGTGAGCCTGACGATCAAGGCGGGCGAGCGCATCGCCATCCTGGGCAACATCGGTTGCGGCAAGTCGACGCTGCTGCGCGTGATGGCCGCGATGTACCAGCCCGGTGCCGGGCAGGTGCTGCTCGACGGTGTCGACGTGGGCCAGATCGACCCGGCCGATGTGCGCGCCGCCGTGGGCCTGCTGAGCCAGGACGCGCGCCTGTTCCACGGCACGCTGCGCGACAACGTGACCATCGGCCACCCCTCGGCCACCACGGAAGAGTTCTTGCACGTGGCGCGCATCACCGGCATCGACGCGATTGCGGCGCGCCATCCGCGCGGCTACGACATGCCCATCGGCGAGGGCGGCCACGGCCTGTCGGGCGGGCAGCGCCAGCTGGTGGCGCTCGCGCGCTGCCTGCTGCTGCGCCCGCGCATCCTGCTGATGGACGAGCCCACCAGCTCGATGGACCTGCAGACCGAACACGAATTTTTGCGCCGCATGGCGCACGTCACGCAGGGCCAGACCCTGGTGGTGGCCACGCACCGGCTGTCGGTGCTCGACCTGGTCGATCGCATCGTCGTGATGGACGGCGACGGCAAGGTGTTCCTCGACGGACCGAAAGACGCCGTGCTGGCGCGCCTGCGTGGCGCGGCCGGCAATGAACCGAACGAACAACCGGTGCCCGCGTGAGCGCGCACCCGATGCAAGGAAACGATGCCATGAACACGACTGAAACCACCGCGGGGCCCATGCCCGGCGCGGCCTTGCCGGTGAAGGTGCCGGCCCCCGTGGCGAAGCTGCCCGCGAAGCGCCCGGGCCCGAGCGGCCAGGCACGCCACGAAGACTCTCCCTTCGTGAAGGACCTGCGCGAGGCGATGCTGGTGCAGAAGACGCCGGGCAGCCTGGCGGTGCTGTACCTCATCGCGACGATCCTCGTGGTCGGCGGCGTGTGGGCGCACTTTGCCAAGGTGGAAGAGATCACGCAGGGCGAAGGCCGCGTGATTCCGGCCAGCCGCGAGCAGATCATCCAGAGCCTGGAAGGCGGCATCCTGGAAGAGATGAACGTGCACGAAGGCGATGTGGTCGAGCGCGGGCAGATCCTGCTCGAGATCGACCCGACGCGCGCGGGTGCGTCGTACCGCGAAGGGCTCTCGAAGGTGCAGGCGCTGAAGGGCTCCATTGCTCGGCTGCGCGCCGAAGCCTATGCGCAGCCGCTGGCGTTTCCGCCGGACGTGCAGGGCGTGGATTCGATCGTGCGCGACGAGACGCAGGCCTACAACGCACGCCGCCAGACGCTCAACGAGAGTGTGGGCGCGCTGAACCGAAGCCTGCAGCTGGCCGAGCGCGAGATCTCGCTGTCGGAGCCGCTGTCGGCGCGCGGCCTCATGTCGGAGGTGGAGGTCTTGCGCATGAAGCGCCAGGCCAACGAGTTCCGCCTGCAGATCGCCGAGCGCCAGAACAAGTACCGCGCCGAGGCCAACGCCGAGCTCACGCGCTTCGAGGGCGAGCTGGCGCAGGCCAAGGAGAACATGGGCGCGCGCGAGGACGTGATGAAGCGCACCACCATCAAGGCGCCCGTGAAGGGCACCGTGAAGAACATCCGCGTGAACACCATCGGCGGCGTGATCCAGCAGGGCGCGGACATCATGGAGATCGTGCCGCTGGAAGACCAGCTGCTGGTGGAAGCCAAGATCAAGCCCTCGGACGTGGCCTTCATCCGCCCGACGCTGCCGGCCACCGTGAAGATCTCGGCCTACGACTACGGCATCTACGGCGGCCTCACCGGCACGGTGGAGCACCTGAGCCCCGACACGCTGAAGGACGACGAGAAGGCGCGTCAGGGCGCGCGCGGCGACACCTCGTACTACCGGCTGCTGGTGCGCACGGACAAAGCCTCCTTGAGCGCGGGCGACAAGGAGTTCCCCATCATTCCCGGCATGACCGCCACGGTCGAGATCCGCACGGGCGAGAAATCAGTCCTGAGCTACCTGCTGAAGCCGGTGCTCAAGGCACGCGAAGCGTTTCGCGAACGCTGAGCAGGAGTCGAAGTCATCATGAAAACGAAGAAGAACAAATCCATGCAGCCGGGCGTGTGCGCGCTGCTGTCGGTGTCGATGCTGCTTGGCGCCGGCGCGTCGGTGGCGCATGCGTCGCAGGACGAGGCGCCGGCGCTGAAGGTGGCGCGGCGGTTGGCTGCAGCACCGGCCGTGTCCGTTGCCGTGGCGCCGGTGGCCATGCCTGCGCCGTTCGTGGCCGCATCGCCGCCGCCGTTCCAGATGCGCAAGGTGGCGGCGTCCGCCTCCGCGATGGGCCTCAGCGCCGACGCGGGCGAGCGCCTGCGCGCCTACCTCGACGAGAACGTGCGCAAGGCGCTCGAGCTCAGCGCCGAGGCGCGCGAGGCGCAGGCCAACTGGAAGGCCGCCGAGTACGACATCGACCAGGCCAAGGGCCAGCGTTGGCCGCAGGTGCAGGTGGGCGTGTCGTCGCCGTCCGCCACCTTCGGCGGCGGCGCCAACAGCGGCACGCGCAGCGCGACGGGCAACCTCGCGATCACCACGCCGGTGTACGACTGGGGGCGCCTGAGCGCCACCATCGACAGCCGCACCGAGACCTCGAAGGCGGCCTACCAGGCGGCGCAGCAGGTGCGCCAGAAGATCGCCTACGACACCGTGTCGGCGCTGCTCGAACAGCGGCGCCACCAGGCGGCGCTCGAGGCCAGCCAGGGCTATGTCAAGCGCATGGAAGAACTGGTCGACATGCTGAGCCAGATCGTGCAGAGCGACCGCGGCCGCGCCAGCGAACTCACGCAGGCGCGCGCACGCCGCCTGCAGGCCGTGACCGGCCGCGACGCCATCGTGGCCAAGCTGCGCGAAGTGCAGGTCAGCCTCGTGAAGCTGGTCGGCGAAGAGGTGCAGTGGCCGGCCGACCTGGCGTGGGAAATCCGTCCGGTCGCGCTGCAGGACGCCCTGATTGCGGGCGCCGAGCATCCGGCCATGCAGCAGGCGCGGGCCGAGGCGAAGGCCGCGGGCCTGTATGCGGAGTCGGTGAAGGCGGGGCGCCTGCCGCAGCTGAACTGGGTGGTCGGCAAGAGCACACAGGAAGATTCGGCGGGCAACAAGCAACCGTGGTCCACGGGCCTGTCGCTGCAGTGGAACGCCTTCCAGGGCGGCTCGGGGCGTGCGTCGGAACGCGCGGCCTTCGAGCGCGCGGCGGCCGGCGAGGAAAAGGCCGAGGCCTCGGCACGCGACCTGGCCTACCGGCTGCGCACCTCGGCCGAGCAGCGCGACGCGGCGGCCAGCCGTGCCGGCGAGTACACCGAGCTGATCCAGGAAACCGACCGCGTGCGCAAGATCTTCTACGAGCAGTGGTACCACCTGGGCAAGCGCACGCTGCTGGACGTGCTCACCGCCGAGAGCGACCACTACAACAACCAGTCGGCCCAGGTGACGACGCGCTTCGACGCCGAGGCGGCCGACCTGCGCATGCGCGCCGACTCGGCCATGTTGCTGGACTGGCTGCGCGGCGCAAAGGTGCTCTGAGGGGCGCGAAAGGCGGGGCTTTTCGGAACAGTCCTATGTACGGGCCGTGCGGGCCTTCCTAGGATGGGTGAGCGCCGGGTTGCCTCAGTGGGCCCGCTGCCTTGTGCTGCATCGCATGCGGCATGAAGCGCGGGCGCAGCGGACGCGGCTTCATTCATTCTTTTGAGAATTTCGAGCACCCATGCCGGTCCTGATCACCGGGGTCGCGAACCGCGGCCCGAGCCCCCGAAAGCATTGCCTCGGGCATGTTGTTGCCGCAGCGGACTGTGAAGGGGCGCCCGCATGAGCCGCTTCTTCGCCGCACCCTCGGAGCCCCTGGCGCGCCCCGCCCGCCGCATCGGCGTGCTCGGCCATGCGCTGCGCGAGCGCGAGTACGCGCGGCGCGTGCTGCGCGCGCTGGGCGTGGCGCCGCTGGTCTTCACCAGCATCGACGAACTGGCGACGCTGGGCGACCGCCTGAACCTGCTGTTCCTGGCCGACGTGCCCGAGGCGGCGAGCGAAGAGGCGCCGGACGTGCTGTCGTTGATGGGGACGAAGGTCGTGCCACTGGCGCAGGAGGCGCCCGCGCCCACGCGGCACCTGCGGGGGCGCCCGCCTGCGGCGGCACCGGCGTTCGACGACTTCTATCGCTCCATCCTGCTGTCGCTCCGAACGCGCGGCCTGGCGTGCGCGATGCCAACGCCGCTCGTGTGGGGCGCCTACAGCTTCCAGCCGATGGACCGCAGCGTGAGCTTCGCGGGCCGCACGCAGCGCGTCGACCCGGTCACCTTCGACCTCGCGCTGGAGTTCTTCTTCAACGCCGAACGCGTGCTGTCGATTCCGCGGCTGCGGCAGATGCTCAACCCCGTGCGCGGCGCGCGCAGGTTCTGGGGCAACGAACTCATCGGCACCCTGACGGACGTGGTGGACGAACTGCAGCTGCACGGCGCCCACGGCTGGCGCCTGGTGCACTGCGAGCCCGAGGCGTTCCGGCTGGACCGGGTGCCGGTGGGCGAGACGGCACCGGACGCCTGAACGAAAAAAGCCCTAAGTCGTTGAAAACTTAGGGCTTTTTGAGCCGTTCCGCCGGGGCGGGGAGGCTGTGTTGGTGGCTCTTCACGGACTCGAACCGCGGACCTGTGGATTATGATTCCATCGCTCTAACCGACTGAGCTAAAGAGCCGTCAGTGCAATTCAGCACCGAGCCCAAAATTATAGCCCAGGCTTTGGGCCCAGTTCAACTCCCGGTGTTTTCAGGTCGATTTTTCTGCGATCGAATGCGTCGGATCGCGTTTCGACCTAACCCCGATCGCCGCCGTGCGCCGTACAAGCTCGGGTGACAATCCTGCGATGTCTGCGCTGCCACGCGCCCCTTCTGCTGCTGCCCGCACCGCCACCGAGCGCGACGCCATGCCCGACGATCAGTTGATGCTGGCCTACGCCCACGGCGACGCCGCCGCCTTCGACGTGCTCTATGCGCGCCACGAAGGCGGCCTGTTCCGCTTCGTCAAGCGCCTGCTCGGCGCGCGGCTGGCCGCGCAGGCCGACGAGGTGTTCCAGGACACCTGGGTGCGGATCATTTCGGCGCGCGACAGCTTCTCGCCGCAGGGCGCCACCTGGCGCACCTGGGCCTTCACCATCGCGCACAACCTCGCGATGGACCGCCTGCGCGTGAGCGGGCGCGAGGTGACGCTCGATGGCCATGCGACCGACGACGACGGCGACGCCGTGCCCGCGCTTGACCGCGGCGTGCACGGGGCCACCGACTTGTCGGCGCACCCGTCGGCCGAAGAGCTGGCGTTCTGGCGCGCCGCCGGGCGTCGGCTGCTGGCCTGCCTGGACGAACTGCCGGCCGAGCAGCGCGCCGCTTTTCTCTTGCACCATGAAGACGGCCTCACCGTCGACGCGCTCGCGGCCCGGCTGGAGATCGGCTTCGAGACCGTGCGCAGCCGTCTGCGCTACGGGCTGCAGAAGCTGCGCGGCTGCATGGAACGCTACCTGTCGGTGCTGGAGCAGCGAGCATGAGCACCGGCATGGACGACGACGACCTGCACGACCCGCGGCTGCGTCGCGCGCTGGACCACGCGCCTGATCGTGACGCCGTGCCTGCGGCCCACACGCGCGAGGCGATCCTGAAGATGGCGCACAACCTCGCCGCGGCTTCCGCGCCGGCGGCCGGGCCTGCGGTTCAGGCCGCGCCGTGGTGGTGCCGCCTGTTCGGCGGCGGCAGCCCCCGCTCGCGCATGCCATGGAACGCAGCCTTCGCGACCGTGCTCGTGGCGACCTTCGTCACCGTGCTGTGGCATCGCGAGCCGGTGCCCGACGCGCGGCTCGATGGCGAGGCGCAAGTGGCCGGGGCGCCCGCGCCGGCGTCGGCACCGCCTGCGCAATCGGCTGAGGCGCCGGCAGTCGCCGCGGCACCTGCGCCCGCCGCTGAACCGGCCGCAACGGCGGACACGGCGCCGCCCGCAGCGCAGCGCAGCGAAGCGGCGCGCGATGCGAAAGAAGCCCTGAAGCAGCGCGAGACGCAGGACACGCGTGAAGCGTCGCGGCGGCGCGAAGCCCCTGCGGCGGCGTCGGTCCAGAAGGATGAAGCACGGGCGATGGAAAAGGCGGCGCCCGCGGCCCCGGTGGTGCAAGCCCCGGCGCCCGTGACTGCACCTGCTGCGCCGGCCATCGCATCTGCGCCCATGCCGGCCGCGCCGCCCATGGCCGATGTCGGTCAGAGTCCGATGCCCTACGCAGCCGCACCGTCGGCGCCGGCCGTAGCACCTGCAGCGCCTGCAGCGCCAGCGCCGATGCAGCGCGAGTCCGCAGACACGGCGCCATCGCTCGCCGCGCAAGGCGGTGCCAGCGCGAATGTCGCCGGCATGCAGCGCCGCGCCGCTCCCGTGCAAGCCGCACCGGCTCCGTCGGCCGCCGCCAAGGCGGCGCCGCGTGCAGCCACCGAAGCCGTGGCGAGCGGCGGCTTCACCGCACTGGACCGCTGGACCGCCCTCGACCTCACGCGCGCCGGCGCCACCACGCGCCAGGCGCGCGGCGACACTGAAGGCCTCGCGGCGCTGGTGAACACCGTGGCGCGCGCGGCCACCGTGTCGGGCGGGGAACTGGGTGCGCCGGTCGAGGCGCGCATCGAACTGCGACGCGACGGCGCGTTGCTGGCCGTGCTCGAGATCGCGGGTGACCAGGTGCGGTGGACGCCGCAGCCGGGCGGCCCCGCATCCATCGGCACGCCGCCGGCGCAGGCGCTCGAGGCGCTGCGCACGGCGCTGTCGCGAGCCCGCTGACGGCAACCGCTGCTGCGGCCGCCGGGCCCGCGTATCAGCGGATCAGGCGTTCTTGAAATCCGGCTGGCGCTTGGCCAGGAAGGCGTCCATGCCTTCCTTCTGGTCCTGCGTGGCGAACAGCGCGTGGAACAGGCGGCGTTCGAACATCACGCCGTCGCTCAGGCCGCTCTCGAACGCGCGGTTGACCGATTCCTTGGCCGCCATCACGGCGATCTGCGAGAAGCCCGCGATGATCAGCGCGGCGCCCAGCGCTTCGTCGGCCAGCTTCTCATAGGGCACCACGCGGCTCACGAGGCCCGCGCGCTCGGCTTCGGCGGCGTCCATCATGCGGGCGGTGAGCGCCATGTCCATGGCCTTGCTCTTGCCCACCGCGCGCGGCAGGCGCTGCGTGCCGCCGGCGCCGGGGATCACGCCGATCTTGATTTCGGGCTGGCCGAACTTGGCGTTGTCGGCCGCGATGATGAAGTCGCACATCATCGCGAGTTCGCAGCCGCCGCCCAGTGCGAAACCGCTCACGGCCGCGATGACGGGCTTGCGGATCGAGCGGATGGTTTCCCAGTTGCGCGTGATGTAGTCGCCCTTGTAGGTGTCGATGAAGCTGTACTTGGCCATCGCCGCGATGTCGGCGCCGGCCGCGAAGGCGCGCTCGCTGCCCGTGAGGATGATGCAGCCGATGGCGTCGTCGGCGTCGAAGGCCTTGAGCGCCTGGCCCAGCTCGGTCATCAGCGCGTCGTTCAGCGCATTGAGGGCCTTGGGGCGATTGAGGGTGATGATGCCGACCTTGCCTGCTTCGGTCCGCACGTCGATGTTTTCGTAGCTCATGGTGTCGCTGTCTCCGGGGGAGGTGGGGAAAAAAACGCGTCCCACTATACCCAGCCAGGCTTCGGGCCCGCTGACGCGCGGGTGTTTCATTTGAGAATTGTTCTCATCTAGAATGGCCGCCATGGACTTCCCGATGCAAGAACATGCCGTGTTGCTGCGGGCCTATGCCCGGGTGCAGGAGCGTTGCTCGCGCCTGCTGATGGAGCAGGCCGCCCGGGTCGAGCGGCTCGAGGCGCAGGTCGTGCGGCTGCGCGGCGCGCTGGTGGCGCGCGACTCGGCGATTGCCATCGTGCGCGAGGAACTGGCGGCGCGCGCCGCCAAAGGCAGCGCCTTGCCCCAGCGCCTGCATGCGCTGCTGGCGCCGGGCGGCCGGCGCCACCATGCCTTGCCGCCGGGGCCGCAGGTGCCGGCCGACCTGCGGGCCAAGTCGGTGCTGTGCGTCGGCCGTTCGGAAGCGGCACCCGAGGCGCCTTCGCTGGCGCGCCAGCTCGTGGAGATTGCCGGCGGCCATTACCTGCACCACGACGGCGGCGACGAGGCCGACGACCCCGCGGCGCTCGAGGCGGGCCTGCGCGCCGCCGACCTCGTGATCTGCCAGACCGGTTGCGTGAGCCATGGTGCCTACTGGCGCGTGCAGGACCACTGCCGCCGCACGGGCAAGCCCTGCGTGCTGGTGGGCGAGCCGCAGCCGATGCTGTTCGTGCGGCCGCCGCTGGCGGCGGCCGTCGATCACCCGGCCTGAACGGAAGAAATCAAGGCTTGGCGGCGAGCCAGGCCGTGATCTTGGCCGCGTCGTGCGAGAACAGCCGCCACGTGGTCGAGCCCGTCGGCAGCGTGAGCGGCAGGCGCAGCAGCCGGCGGTCGCGCGCGACGAGGGCGGTGCACTTGGTGGCATCACCGAGGTACAGCGCCAGGTCGTCGAGCTTGGTGAGGCGCCAGGCTTGCGCGGGTTGCGCCGCGCCCTTGCGGCCACCGACGGCCGGCAGCTCGATGCCGAGCCATTCGTCGTTGGCCGAGAAGCCGGCCTTCTCGGCGGCGCCGCCGCGCAGCACCACCTTGATCTGCACGCTGCCGCCGGCTTCGGCCACGCGCAGGCCGAGCGCCTGCGCGGGTTGCGACGGGTCGTCGAGCGTGGCCACGCCGTGCGCGCGCAGCAGGTCGGCCAGCGGGAGTTCGTCGGTCGAGTGCACCCAGCGCGCGAGTTCAGGGGCGTACGAGCGTCCGCCCACGGCTTCGAGCGCGGCGGCGATGTCGGCCTCGCTGATCGGGCCGCCGTTGCCTTGCGTCCAGAGGTGGCGCATCACGTCGTCGAGCGTGCCCTTGCCTTCCTGGCGCAGCGTGAGGTCGAAGCACAGCGCCACCAGCGCGCCCTTGGTGTAGTAGCTGACGGTGCTGTTGGGCGTCTGCTCGTCCTGGCGGTAGTACTTGACCCAGGCGTCGAAGCTCGCGTCGGCCACCGGCTGCACCAGCCGGCCGGGCGTCTGCAGCACCTGGTTGATGGTCTTGTTGAGCAGGCGCAGGTACGCGGCGTCGTCGATGCGGCCGGCGCGGCGCAGCAGCAGGTCGTCGTAGTAGCTCGTGAAGCCTTCGAAGAACCACAACAGCTGCGTGTAGTTCTCGCGGCTGTAGTCGTAGCTGGCGAACTCCGCCGGGCGCATGCGCTTGACGTTCCAGGTGTGGAAGTACTCGTGGCTGATGAGGCCCAGCAGCGTGGTGTAGCCCTCGGGCTGCTTCTTCTTTTCGCCGCGCAGCGGCAGGTCGCGGCGGTTGCAGATGAGCGCGGTGGAATGGCGGTGCTCGAGCCCGCCGTAGCCGTCGTCCACCGCGTTGAGCATGAACACGTAGCGGTCAATCGGCAGCTTCGGCCCGCCGCGCTTTCCGGCCTTGTCGCCGTGCCAGAAGCGGATCTCGGCTTCGCAGATGGCCTTGGTGTCGGCAATGAGGCGCTCGCCGTCGAACGAGGCCGCGGCGCCCGCGATCACGAAGCGGTGCGGCACGCCGCAGGCGTCGAACTCGGCGCTCCAGAAGGCGCCCATCTCGACCGGGCTGTCGGCCAGTTCGTCGTAGCCGGCGGCGCGGTAGCTACCGAAGCCGTGCTTGTCGGCCTTCGTCGGCACGAGCGCGGTGGCGCACGACCAGCGCGCGGCGCCGGCCGGCAGCGCGGGCGGCACGATTTCCAGCGCGTGTGGCGCCTCGGTCTGGCCCTCGACACGCAGGCAGACGCTGGTGCCGTTGAAGAAGCCGCGCGTGGCGTCGAGCCAGGCGGTGCGCACCGAGTTGTCGTAGGCGCACACCTGGTAGTGCAGCACCAGCGGCTGGCCTGGCACGCAATCGACCTGCCAGCTGCATTTGTCGAGCTGCGTCAGCACCGGCTTGCGGCGGCCCTGCGTGGCGCGCAGGCCCTGCAGGTTCTTGGCGAACTCGCGCACGAGGTAGCTGCCCGGAATCCACACCGGCAGCGCCACGCGCTGCTGCGCGGCGGGCGCGGCGATGGTCAGCGTGACGGCGAACAGGCGCGCATGCAGGTCGGCGCACTCGACGCGGCAATGCACGGCGGGTACGGCGGTGGCCATGGCTGCGCGCCGGGAAGCGGAGGTCGTCGCCATCGGATCAGTTGGCGGCGGCGAGCTGCTTCTCGACCTGCTCGGCGGGAATGGCGCCCGGGACGCGGCTGCCGTCGGTGAAGATCAGCGTGGGCGTGCCGGTGATGTTGTACTTGCGGCCGAACTCCACGTTGCGCTCCAGCGCCGTCACGTTGCAGCTGGTGGCGGCGGCGGCGGGCTTGACGTTGCCTTCCATCCAGTCGGCCCAGGCCTTGCCCGGGTCCTTGCTGCACCAGATGTCGCGCGACTTGGCGGTCGAATCGGGGCCGAGCACGGGGTACAGGAACATGTAGACGGTCACGTTGTCGACCTTCTTCATGTCCTTCTCGAAGCGCTTGCAGTAGCCGCAGTTCGGGTCTTCGAAGACCGCGACCTTGCGCTTGCCGTTGCCGCGCACGATCTTGATGGCGTCTTTCAGCGGCAGCTTGTCGAAGGCGACGGCGGTGAGCTTCTCGACGCGCTCTTCGGTGAGGTTGCGGCGGGTCTTGGCGTCGATCAGGCTGCCCTGCAGCAGGTAGCCGCCTTGCTCGTCGGTGTACAGGATCTGGCTGCCGTTGACGCGCACTTCGTACAGGCCCGGCACGGGCGTCTTGGTGACTTCCTCGATGGCCGGCAGCTGCGGAATGTGCGTCGGCAGGTTCTTGCGGATCTCGGCCTCGCCCGCGCCGGCGGTGGAGAGCGTGAGCAGCGCGCAGGCGGCGACGAGAAGGTGGCGGACGAAGGTCATCGGGAAGGTTTCGGGAAAAAGGTGGAGGGCTGGTGGGCGCGGGGCGTCAGGCCTTCAGGCCCATGGCTTGTGCGGTGATCCAGTGCTTCACGAAGCGCGTGCGGTCGAAACCGCGCATGCCCCAGTTGCGCAACGCAGGCAATGGACCCAGGTTGTGCGAGAAAAGTTGCTGCAATCCGTCGGTGGCCAGGCTCATCTGCAGCACGTCGGCGCGGCGGGCGCGTTCGTAGCGGCGCAGCAGCCGGGCGTCGCCCACGCTGCGCCAGTAGTCGCGGGTGCGGATCACGTCGGCCAGCGCGGCCGCGTCGGCCAGGCCGAGGTTCAGGCCCTGGCCCGCCAGCGGATGCACCGTGTGCGCGGCGTCGCCCGCGAGCACCCACGACTGGGTGGGCTGGCCGGGCATCGTGCCGGACCAGCGGTCGGCGATGGCGCGCGACAGCGGCCACACGGCGCGTTCGCTCGTGAGCCGCAGCGAGCCCAGCTCGCCGTGGCTGGCTTCGCTCACGGCGGCGCTGAATTCGTCGACGCCCTGCGCGACCAGCTCGGGCACGCGCAGCTGGTCGACCGACCACACCAGCGCCAGCGTCTTGCCGTGCACGCCGCCCAGCGGCAGCAGGGCGAACACCTCGCCGCGGTCGTTGAACCACTGGCGCGCGATGCCGTCGTGCGTGTGCGCGGCTTCGAGCCGTGCGGCAATGGCGTGCTGCGGGTAGCGCGTGACCTCGTAGCTCACGCCCAGCGCTGCGCGCGAGGCGCTGGCCTTGCCTTCGCACACCACCGTCAGCGGCGCGGCCACGGGCTCGGTCACCACGTCGATCAGGGGCTGGAAGCGCACCGCGTCGGCCAGTTGCTGTTCGAGCGCGGGCACGTCGACGATCCAGGCCAGCGCCTCGACCTTCTGGCGCGCGGCGCTGAACTGCACGCGGCCGCCGTCGTCGCCGTGCACCTGCATCTCGTGCACCGGCGTGGCATGGGCCGTGTCGGGCCAGGCGCGCAGCGATTCGAGCATGGTGCGGGACGCCGCGTTGAGCGCGTACGCCCGGATGTCTTCCTTGCCCGCAGGGGCCGGCGGCACCACGAGCGCGACACGCACGCGTTCGCGCGCCAGCAGCAGCGCCAGCGTGCGGCCGACGATGCCGGCGCCGCGGATACAAACTTCGGGGGAAAGGGCCATCGGATGATTGTAGGAGTTGCCTCGCGCGCGGGCGCCGATACCCGTTCATGCGGGAGAATGGCCAGCGATTTCAAAGGAACCCCCACCGTGTCGCAGCCGCCCGCTTTCGATCTCCAGGCCACCATCGCCCGCCTGTTCGTGTACCCCGTCAAGTCGTGCGCCGGCGTCGAGCTCGACGAGATGCTGCTCACCGAAACCGGCCTGGAGTTCGACCGCGCCTGGATGGTGGTCGATGCGCAGGGCGAGTTCGTCACCCAGCGGCAGCTGCCGCGCATGGCGCTCATCCAGCCGCAGATGAAGCACACCGAGGTCGTGCTGCGCGCGCCCGGCATGCTGGCGCTGCACCTGGCCTTCGACCGCGTCGAGCAGCCGGTGCGCGTGCGCGTGTGGAAGGACGAAGTGGCGGCCTACGACATGGGCGACATCGCCGCCCAGTGGTTCAGCGACTTTCTTTCCGAGCCCGGCAAGCCGCAGGCGCTGCGCCTGGTGCGCTTCGACCCCGAGCACCAGCGCCTGTCGAGCCTGAAGTGGACCGACGGCGTCGAGGCGCTGAACCAGTTCGCCGACGGCTTCCCGCTGCTGGTGGCCAGCGAAGGCTCGATCGCCGAGCTCAACGAGCGCCTGGCGGCGGCCGGCCACGATCCGGTCGGCATCGAGCGCTTCCGCCCGAACATCGTGCTGGCCGGCATCGAGTCGCACGACGAAGACCGGGTCGACGCGCTGCACGTCACCACCGGCGAAGGCGAGGCCGAGCTGCGCCCGGTCAAGCCCTGCACGCGCTGCCCCATTCCCGACATCGACCCGGCCACCGCGCTCAGCAGCCCCGAGGTCGGCGACATGCTGCGCACCTACCGCGCCGACGCGCGCGTGGACGGCGGCATCACCTTCGGCATGAACTGCATCGTGGTGCAGGGTGTGGAGCACATGCTGAAGGTGGGGCAGGTGGTGGGCGCGAATTACAGGTTCGAGTAAGCGCCGTGGTCTTTACGACCAGCGAATCGGATTTCCCGTTTCGATGGCTGCGCTGCACAAAACTCGAAGCGGCTCGACGATGTAGCTGAAGTCGGCACTCGTGTGGTCGCGCCTCTCGAAATGAACCGCCGTTGGGTAGCTGGAGCGAAATTGTCCGGCATCGTTCTGCATGCGACCGTCTGGCCAGGCAATGGCGGAGCCGGGCATCGCAAGCGCGCAGCGAAAGCGCCTGCCTGAATCCAGATCGGTCAAAAGCGCAGGGCCCGACCTGACCGGGTCCGATCCTTCGGGCGCCAGCAGGGCCTGCGTGAAGCGCTTGCTGCGAAACAGCACCTCGGCGTCTCCCGACACGACGAAGAAGCCCTCGGCATCGACGCCCAGACGCAGTTCGGACGTCAGCACAAACTGGTGCGACGCTGAGGCACTGCGCAGTTCATCTCCAGAGGTCGAGTCCAACAGCACGAAGCGTTGGCCGAAGCGCGCGGACTGTTCGAAATCCGACAGCTCCGCGAGCATGCGCGGTGCCACGGCGGCGGGTGCCAGACCGCCATTCGCCTCTGGCAGGTTGTCGAACAGCGTCGGAAAGCGCTCGGCACCGCCTGCCTGGTGCAATGCGTGCTGAAACTCCCGATAGCCGTACCAGTTCGCGAGGTGCTCGCAGGCTTGTTCCATGCTCGGGTGGACGCAGCATGTTTGAAGCCACTCCCAGAACACGCTGAAGTCCGGGTCGTCCTCGTCCTTCAGCGCGGGGTAGCCCTCTTCGTCGATGGCGATGCGCGATGCCAGGGACGTCGGCCGGGTCAGGCCGCGCTCCCAGCAGTTGCAGCGGACCGATGCGTCCAGACCCATTTTCAGAACACGACGCCTGCGACCAGTACCAGATTGGCATAGGGCGTGAACTCGCCCGTGCGCACCACGGCCTTGGCGCGCGCGCTCACGCGCTTCAGTTCTTCGTGCGAGATGACCTGCGGCACCACGCTCAGTTGGCCTTCGCACCACGCGGGCAGCGTGCCGGCGGGCAAGGGCTCCAGCGCCTCGCGCGCGATCAGCACGCTTTCCACCTGCATCTCGGACAGCACTGCCTTCAGCACATCGCTGATCCCCGGCACGCCGCGTGCCACGGCCAGGTCGATGCGGCGCGGGCCGTCGGGAATCGGCAGGCCGGCGTCGCCGATCACCAGCATGTCGCCGTGGCCCATCGAGGCGATCACGTGGGAGAGTTCGGCGTGCAGCAGGGGAGAGCGTTTCACAGCGTGATCCAGTCGGGGGGCAGGGGGCTGCGCAGCACGGCGTCGCGCAGCGGGATGGAGGGTTGGGCGCCGGGTTGCTGGATGCACAGCGCCGCGGCGCGGATGCCCAGGCGCACGGCCTCGTCGAAGGACTGGCCTTCGCCCAGCGCCACGGCGAGCGCGCCCAGGAAGGTGTCGCCGGCGGCGGTGGTGTCGACCGCCTGCACCTTCGGCGCGGGATGGTGGCGCGCGCCGTCGGCGTCGACCGCCACGGCGCCGCGCGAACCCAGCGTCACGACCACGCGGGCGATGCCGCGCGCGCGCAGCGCCTGGCCGGCCTGCGCTGCTTCTTCGGGGCTGTCGGCGTTCTGGCCCGACAGGGTCTGCGCCTCGATCTCGTTGACCACCAGCGTGTCGATGCGGGGCCAGAGCGCCTCGGCGATGGCTTGCACCGGCGAGGGGTTGAGCATCACCGCGCAGCCCGCGTCGTGCGCGACGTTGATGGCGCGTGCCACCTGGTCCATCGGGGTCTCGAACTGCGCGACGAGGAAGGCCGCGCCCTGCACCTGCTGCGTCAGCGAGGTCTCGTCGATGGCGACGCGCGCGTTGGCGCCGGGAATCATCACGATGCGGTTCTGGCCGCTGTCTTCCACGAGGATCAGCGCCGTGCCGGTCGGCTCGCCCGCCACGGTGCGCAGCGCGGCGGTGTCGATGCCGTCGCGCGCGAGCGCATCGCGCAGGGCCGCGCCATGCGCGTCGTCGCCCACGCAGCCGATCATCTGCACCTGCGCGCCTTCGCGTGCACAGCTCACGGCCTGGTTGGCGCCCTTGCCGCCGGGGATGGCGTCGATCGAGCGGCCCAGCAGGGTTTCGCCCGCGGCCGGCGCGTGCGGCACGCGCAGCACGATGTCCATGTTCAGGCTGCCGAGCACCACGATGCGCGGTGCCTTGGAGGAAGAAAGAGGCTGAAGGCTCACGAGGTGCGGGACTTGGAAGGTGTGGCGGTGGTGGAAGGGGCGGGGGTCACGCCGGTTTCGCGAAAGCCCGCGTGGCGCGCGGTCGAGGCGCGCACGCGCAGCTCGGGCTGCAGCACGACCTTGCGCGCGTCGCGGCGCTTGCCGCCCATGCGCTCCAGCAGCATGTCGACCGCCAGCGCGCCGATGCGCTCCTTGGGCTGGGCCACGGTGGTGAGCGGCGGGCTGGTGTAGGCCGACAGTTCGATGTCGTCGAAGCCCACGATGGAGAGTTCGTCGGGCACGCGCACGCCGCTTTCATGCGCGGCGCGCAGCGCGCCGATGGCCATCAGGTCGTTGCACACGAACACGGCCGAGGGCTTCTGCTCGGTGCGCAGGATGGCGTGCATTGCCTCGTAGCCGCCCTGGCTGGTGAAGCCGCCGCGCCACAGCAGCGCGTCGGCGTTCGGCGGTGAGCCGGTCTCCGCCAGCGCCATGCGCCAGCCTTCGATGCGCTGCTCGCTCGAGGTCACGCCCAGCGGCCCGCCGATGCAGGCGATGCGCTTGTGGCCCAGCGACAGCAGGTGCCGCACGGCGAGCAGGCCGCCTTGCATGTGGGCGGTTTCCACCAGGTCGCAGGCGGGGTCGGCGATCTCGCGGTCGACCAGCACGGTGGGAATGCGCAGGCCGCGCAGCTGGGTGGCGAGCGAGTCGTCCTCGTCGGCGCCGGTCGACACCACGATGAGCCCGTCGATGCGGCGCTCGGCCAGCACCTGCAGGTACACGCTCTGGCGCCGGGGCTCGTCGTCGGTGTTGCACAGCACCAGCGTGTAGCCGGCGCCGAAGCAGCGGTCTTCCACGATGCGCACGATCTCGGCGAAGTAGGGGTTCGAGCTGTTGGGAATGAGCATGCCCAGCGTCGAGGTGGTGTTGCTCTTGAGGCTGCGCGCCATCGCGTTGGGCACGTAGCCCAGTTCGCGGATCGCCAGCTCGACGCGCTCGCGCACCTTGGCGCTCACGTGGCGCGTGTCGTTGACGACGTGCGACACGGTGGTGACGGAAACGCCCGCCTGGAGTGCGACGTCCTTGATGGTGGCCATGGTTGTGTGGGTTCCTTGTGGCTCAGGCTCAAGCCAGTCGACGATCGGCCCGGCGCTGGCGCAGGGTGTCGATGATGACGGCCACCACGATCACCGCGCCCGTGATGATGCGCTTGCTCGGTTCGCTCGCGCCCACCTGCGCCAGGCCGGCCTCGAGCACCGCGATGATCAGCACGCCGAAGAAGGTGTTGACCACCGAGCCGCGCCCGCCCATGAGGCTGGTGCCGCCGATGACCACGGCCGCGATCACCTGCAGCTCGATGCCCACGCCCGCGTTCGGGTCGGCCGCTTCGAGGCGGGCCGACTGCATCAGGCCCGCGAGCCCGGCCAAGAGGCCGGTGACGGCGAACACGATGATGCGGATCGGCCGCGGGTCGATGCCCGCCAGGCGCATGGCTTCTTCATTCGTGCCGATGCCCACCACGTGGCGGCCGAACACGCTGCGCGTGAGCACCAGCTGCCCCACGGCCACCAGCACTACGGCGAGCACGAAGGCGGCCGAGATGCCGCCGATCCACGGCGCGGCCAGGCCCGAGATGGCGTCGCCCACGTACTGCGTGCGCGAGTCGGTGACCAGGTAGGCGCCGCCGCGCACGGCCTCGAGCATGCCCAGCGAGACGATGAAGCTGGGCAGCCGCCAGGCGACCGACACCGCGCCCGTCACCGTGCCGCAGATGAGGCCGGTGGCCAGGCCCAGCAGGGCGGCCAGCGGCACCGAGAGTTTCCATTCGAGGATGGCGGCGGCTGTGACGGCCGCGCTCAGTGCGAGCACCGAGCCCACCGACAGGTCGATGCCCGCGATGATCAGCACGAAGGTCATGCCCACCGCCATCACGGCCAGCGCCGGGATCTCGTTGGCGATGGAGATGAAGGTCTCGCGCGTGAGGAAGTATTCGCTCATCGAGCCGAAGAGCGCGATCATGCCCAGCAGCACGACCGTCAGGCCCAGGTAGGTGCCGAGCTGGCCCTTGAGCGCGGACGGTGGCTTGCCGGCGGCGGCGGGAGCAGGAGAAGAGGGAGAGGCTGCGTTCATGGTCGTCAGGCGTCGGCGGAAGTCGGGGCGGAGGCTGCGGAAGAAGGGGCGGAATCCGCCGGGGAGCCGGGCACGCGGCCCGTGGCGTCGCTGAAGGCGGCGGCGAGCAGCGACTGTTCGCTCCACTCGCCGCGCTCGAACACAGCGACCAGCCGGCCAGCGCTCATCACGCCGATGCGGTCGCACATGGCCATCAGCTCGCGCAGGTCGCTGGACACCATCAGGAGCGCCTTGCCGGCGTCGGTCATGCGGTCGAGTTCGGCGTACAGGTCGGCGCGCGCGCCCACGTCCACGCCGCGCGTGGGTTCGTCCAGCAGCAGCACCTTGCACTCGCGGTGCAGCCAGCGCGCGAACACCACCTTCTGCTGGTTGCCGCCGCTGAGCGTGGACACGGGTTGTTCGATGCTGCGCGAGCGGATGCGCAGCAGCTCGACCAGCCGGCGCGCAATCTGCCGTTCCTTGGCGCGGCGCAGCCAGCCGGCGTGCGAGATCGCGCCGAGGTCGCTCAGCGTGGCGTTGACGCGGATCGGCTGCGTGGGCAGCAGGCCCTGCGACTTGCGGTCTTCGGTGACGAGGCCGATGCCCGCGCGGATGGCCTGCATCGGCGAGCGCCAGCCCTTGCGCGCATGCCGCACGGGCTGCGCGGCCGGGGTGCCGTCGTGCAGCACGACCTCGCCGCGGTCGGCGCGGTCGGCGCCGAACAGCAGCCGCACGAGCTCGGTGCGGCCCGAGCCGACCAGGCCGGCCAGGCCCATGACTTCGCCCGCGCGCAGTTCGAGATCGACGTCGCGCACCACCTGCGCCCGGCCGATGCCGCGTGCGCTCAGCAGCACCGGGCCCGCCACGCGGCGCGCGCGGCCTTCGTGCTCGTGCACCGCGCGCCCGACCATGCGCTGCACCAGTTCGGATTCGCGCACGCCGGCCATGGCGCGCACGTCGACCAGCTTGCCGTCGCGCAGCACCGCCACGCGGTCGGCGATGCGCTGCAGTTCTTCGAGGCGGTGCGACACGTAGACGATCGCCACGCCGCGCAGCTTCAGCAGCTCGATCTGCTCGAACAGGTGCGCGGTTTCGCGCGGCGTGAGCATGGCGGTGGGCTCGTCGAGCACCAGCACGCGCGTGTCGTCCTGCAGGTTGCGTGCAATCTCCACCATCTGCTGCTGGCCGATGCCCAGCCGCGCCACCGGCGTGGCCGGGTCAATGCCGTCCAGGCCGATCTTGGCGAGCTGGCGCTCGGCCAGCTCGTGCAGGGTGGCGCGGCGGATCCAGCCGCTCTTGTGCGGCAGGCGGTCGAGCAGCAGGTTCTCGGCCACCGACAGCGTGGTGACGAGGCCGAGTTCCTGCATGACCATGCGCACGCCCAGCCGCTCGGCATCGCGGCGCGAGGCCGGCGCGAAGGGCTGGCCATCGAGCAGCATGCCGCCGCGCGTGGGCTGCACCAGCCCGCAGACGATCTTCGACAGCGTGCTCTTGCCCGCGCCGTTCTCGCCCGTGAGCGCCAGCACCTCGCCGGCGCGCAGCTCGAGAGAAACGCCGTCGAGCACCGGCGCCGCGTAGTCCTTGCCGACGGTGCTCAAAGAGAGCACCGCGGTGGGTAAGGGCGGGTGCAGGGCGGCGTCGGTGGCGGCAGTCAAAACGGAGTCTTCTTCTTGTTGAGGGGAGCGGAGGGCTTACTTGGAGGATTTGGTGACGAGCACCACGTCGGTCTTCACTTCGGCCGGCATTTCCGATTGCTTCTTCTTGTCGGCGATGGCCTTCAGCGCGGTCTCGATGCCGAACACCGCCTGCTTGGCGGCGAACTGGTCGGCGGTGGCGAGCACGCGGCCGTCCTTCAGCATCGGCTTGATGGCGCCGATGTTGTCGTAGCCCACCACCAGCACCTTGCCGGTCTTGCCCGCGGCCTTGACGGCGGCCACGGCGCCCAGCGCCATGCTGTCGTTGCCGGCCAGCAGGGCCTTCAGGTCGGGGTGCTCGCGCATCATGCCGGCGGCCACGGTGTTGCCCTTGTCGATTTCCCACTGGCCCGACTGCACGCCGACCACGGTCATGCCGCCGGCCTTCATGGCGTCCTGGTAGCCCAGCGTGCGCTGCTGCGCATTGAAGGTGGTCGACACGCCTTCGATGATGCCGACCTTGTCGCCCGACTTCAGCTCCTTGGCCAGCGCATCGCCCACCAGCTTGGCGCCGGCGCGGTTGTCGGGGCCGACGAAGGGCACCTGGATGCCCTTTTCCTTCAGGGCGTCGGCGTCCAGCCGGTTGTCGATGTTCACGACCAGGATGCCCTTGTCGATGGCCGCCTTGATCACCGGCACCAGCGCCTTCGAATCGGCGGGCGCGATGACCAGCGCGTTGATCTTCTGCGCCACCATCTGCTCGACCATCTTGATCTGGGCGGCGGTGTCGGTCTCGTCCTTGATGCCGTTGGCCACCAGCGTGTACTGCGCGGCGTTGGCCTTCTGGTGCGCCTTGGCGCCGTCTTCCATGGTGCGGAAGAACTCGTTGGCCAGCGACTTCATGACCAGCGCGACCTTCGGCTTGTCCTGCGCGAAGGCGGGCGTTCCGGCGATGGCGCCCAGCAAGGTCAATGCGGCAGCGCTTTGCAGGGTACGGCGGGTGAACTTCATGGTGGATGTCTCCTGAAATGAGGGGTCAGAGCGGAACGCCGGTCTGTGCCGGGGGCCCCGATGTTAATCGAGGGAAACGTTTGCGCAAACGTTTGCCAGTCGGGTCAAACCCTGAGCTTTTCAGCTCTCGAAGCCTCTGCCAGAGGGCTTTCGGGCAGGGTCGGGCGCCTTGGAAAAGGCGTGCCGGCGTGGCGGGAAAGGTGCCCGACCCGGGGGAGAACCCGGTCAGCCTAAAATCGGGGGTTACCCAAGAGGACCTCCCATGAGTTTGCAATGCGGCATCGTCGGCCTGCCCAACGTCGGTAAATCCACCCTTTTCAATGCGTTGACCAAGGCCGGCATCGCAGCGGAAAACTATCCGTTCTGCACCATCGAGCCCAACGTGGGCGTGGTGGAAGTGCCCGATCCGCGGCTCGACCAGCTGAGCGAGATCGTCAAGCCCGAGCGCGTGGTGCCCGCCATCGTCGAGTTCGTCGACATCGCCGGCCTGGTGGCCGGTGCCAGCACCGGTGAAGGCCTGGGCAACAAGTTCCTGGCGCACATCCGCGAGACCGACGCCACCGTGAACGTGGTGCGCTGCTTCGACGACGAGAACGTGATCCACGTGGCCGGCAAGGTCGACCCGATCTCCGACATCGAAGTGATCCAGACCGAACTCTGCTTGGCAGACCTGGCCACGGTCGAGAAGGCACTGCACCGCCACACCAAGGTGGCCCGCTCGGGCGACAAGGACGCGCAGAAGCTCGTCGGCCTGCTCGAACGCTGCCAGGCCGCGCTGAACGAGAACACGCCCGTGCGCGCGCTCGAGTTCACCAAGG
Organism: Variovorax sp. GW822-FHT04A09; assembly: GCF_058801005.1. Classification (NCBI taxonomy): domain Bacteria; kingdom Pseudomonadati; phylum Pseudomonadota; class Betaproteobacteria; order Burkholderiales; family Comamonadaceae; genus Variovorax; species Variovorax sp. GW822-FHT04A09. Next base: position 272,234 of record NZ_JBXAMV010000006.1, read on the forward strand.
AAGAGATGCCGCTGGTGAAGAGCTTCACGCTCATCACCGCCAAGCCCGCGATGTTCGTCGGCAACGTGTCGGAAGACGGTTTCGAGAACAACCCCTACCTGGACCGCCTGCGCGAGTACGCCGCCAAGCAGGGCGCGCCCGTGGTCGCCATCTGCGCCAAGATCGAAGCCGACCTGGCCGAGATGGACGACGAAGACAAGAAGATGTTCCTGGCCGAAATCGGCCAGGAAGAACCGGGCCTGAACCGCCTGATCCGCGCCGCCTTCAAGCTGCTGGGCCTGCAGACCTACTTCACCGCCGGCGTGAAGGAAGTGCGCGCCTGGACCATCCACATCGGCGACACCGGCCCCCAAGCTGCCGGCGTGATCCACGGCGACTTCGAGAAGGGCTACATCCGCGCCCAGACCATCGCGTTCGACGACTACATCGCCTTCAAGGGCGAGCAGGGCGCGAAGGACGCGGGGAAGATGCGGTCGGAAGGCAAGGAATACGTCGTGAAGGATGGCGACGTGATGAATTTCCTGTTCAGTTCCTGATTTCGCGCGCCCCACCGGGGGCAACACCTGAGGCCCGGCGAAGCCGGTTCCTCGGTGTTTCACGAAGGAGCCGCCTGACGGCGAGCCGCTTCGATCATTCGGTCTTCTGCTTGCCCCACACCACGGTGTCGTCCACCGCATAGGCGGCGCACGTCACCTTGCGTTCAGTGCAGCCTTTCAGATGCTCGGTCAGCGCGGCCGAGCTGGTGGCAGTGCCGAACTTCTGATCGCCGGTGATCAGGAAGATCCGGGGCCGGGCCTGCAGCAGGAACTGGCGGTACGCATTGCGCACCGGGGTCGGGTCGGCGCCGATGGAGGGCAGGGCCTGCAGGTCCGACAGCTCGGCGTGGCCGGACGGCGCGGGTTCCCCGTTGGGGCCGAACACCACGCCGGTGGTCTTCAGCAGATCGCGCCATGTCGCCAGCTCCGTGGTCACGCGCTGAGGCAGTTCCATCACCCATTGCGCCGGATAGGCAAAGCCGAGGTTCGCGCCGCCGGGCGCCACGCTGTCGGTCACGCCGACCAGCCGGCCCTCGGTGTCGAACAACCCGCCGCCGCTGGAGCCTGAAGACACGGGCGCAGACGTTTGCACGATCGGCAGTTGCCCGGGCGCGCGCGGACGCAGCGCCGAGATCAGGCCCTCGCTCAGCGTGCGTTCGAGGCCGTGCGGGCTGCCGACCGCGAACACGCGCTGGCCGACGCGCAACTCGGCGGCGGGCACGATCTGCACGGCGGGCAGCTGCAGCGGCGTTTCGCTCGTGAGCACGCACAGGTCGCGCGACGGGTCGGGGTCGCGCACGATGCGGGCGATGCGCAGCGTGGTCGGGCCCTGCTCCACGGTGACGGCGACGGCGCCGTCGACCACATGGCAGGCCGTGGCCAGCGCGCCCGGGGTCACAGCCACCGCGCTGCCGATGGCGGTCTGGTTGTTGCCGCGTTCGCCTTTCACGGTCCAGACGGCGGGCGCGACCTTGCGGAACACCTCCTCGGGCGTGAGTGCCCAGGCTTGGCAGGCCGCAAGGCCGAGCCAGAGTCCGGTGATGAACAGCGAGGTGCGGCGGCGCCGCGTGGAGTGAAGGGCCATCCGGGTCAGTGTAGGAAGCGGCCCTACGGTTTGCCGTAGGCGATGACGCTGTCGCAGCGGGCGCCTGAAGCCCGCACGTGTTGTGGTTAGACTGCGCGCCCGCTGCATCCTCTGCCGGAAGGCCTTCATTCGCCATGCTCACTGTCCATCACCTGAACAACTCGCGCTCGCAACGTGTGCTCTGGCTGCTCGAAGAGCTCGAGCTGCCCTACGAGATCGTCCATTACCAGCGCGACCCCAAGACCATGTTGGCGCCCGCTTCGCTGAAGGCCGTGCATCCGCTGGGCAAGTCGCCCGTGGTGACGACCGACGACGGCGCGACGCTGGCGGAATCGGGCGCGATCATCGAGTCGCTCATCGAACGCTACGGCCAGGGTCGGCTCGCGCCCGCGCCGGGCTCGCCCGAGGCCTTGCGCTACCGCTACTGGCTGCACTTCGCCGAAGGCACGGCGATGTCGCCGCTGCTGCTCAAGCTGGTGTTCGACCGCATCGAGACGAGCAAGATGCCCTTCTTCGCCAAGCCGATCGCCAAGGCCATCGCGGCGAAGGCGAAGTCGGCCTTCATTCATCCGAACATCACGGGCCATCTGAATTTCATGGAGGCCGAACTCGGCCGCAGCGAGTGGTTTGCGGGCAATGAATTCACGGGCGCCGACATCCAGATGAGTTTCGTGGTCGAAGCCTCGCAGGCGCGCGGCGGGCTCGATGCGCGGCGCCCCAAGCTCATGGCCTACCTGGAGCGCATCCATGCGCGCCCGGCCTACAAGCGCGCGCTGGAGCGCGGTGGCCCCTACGAACTGCTGAGCTGAGTTTTTTCGACCGCGCGCTTCATGACGGGAAGACGTAAAGGAGCGCGTAGGTCATCGTCACGTAGCGCAGGAACTTGCCGATCGCCATGTAGCCCACGCAGGGCCAGAACGGCAGCTTGAGCCAGCCGGCGACCGCGCACAGCGGGTCGCCCACGATCGGCAGCCAGCTCAGCAGGCAGGCCTTCGGGCCCAGCCGCTCGAGCCAGCCGAGCACGCGCAGGTGGTGTTTCGAGTGCGAGTACTTGTCGGCCACCTTGTGCGCGCCGTAGCCCATCCACCAGTCGACCGCGCCGCCCAGCGTGTTGCCGATGGTGGCCACGGCAATGGCCTGCCAGAACATCTCGGGGTTGAGTTTCAGCAGGCCGAACAAAATCGGTTCGGAGCCCACCGGCAGCAGCGTGGCCGACACGAAGGCCGCGATGAACAGCGTCGAAAGTCCGTACTGGGGGAGCGCGAGGAGCGCCAGGAGTGCGTCGAGCCAGGCTTGCATAAGGTCGGCGAAGTATAGGCAGCGCTCACGTCGCAAGCGCGTGGGAGAAGGCCCCGCGAAATACTGGTGTTTACGCCTGTGTCGCAAGCGCAAAAAGGCGTAAATCGTTTCAGTCGCTGAAATGCCACGTGGCTACAATCGTGCCTCATTTTTCAGCAGCCGACCCGCACAGCACTCCTTCCCATGACCTTGCAGATCGGCACCCACACGCTGGAAAACCGGCTGTTCGTCGCGCCCATGGCCGGCGTGACGGACCGGCCCTTCCGCATGCTGTGCCGCGAACTCGGCGCGGGCTATGCGGTCAGCGAGATGGTCACCTCGCGCAAGGAACTCTGGAACACGCTGAAGACCTCGCGGCGCGCCAACCACGACGGCGAGCCGGGCCCCATTGCGGTGCAGATTGCCGGCACCGACGCGGCCATGATGGCCGAGGCCGCGGTCTACAACATCGAGCGCGGCGCGCAGATCATCGACATCAACATGGGCTGCCCGGCCAAGAAGGTCTGCAACAAGTGGGCCGGCTCGGCGCTGATGCGCGACGAGCCGCTGGCCCTCGAAATCGTGCAGGCCGTGGTCGACGCGGCGCAACCATTCAACGTGCCGGTCACGCTCAAGATGCGCACCGGCTGGAGCGAAGACCACCGCAACGCGGTGAAGCTCGCACGCGACTTCGAATCGGCCGGCGTGCAGATGCTCACGGTGCACGGGCGCACGCGTGAGCAGGGCTACAAGGGCCACGCCGAGTACGACACCATCGCCGCCGTGAAGGCCGCGGTGCGCGTGCCGGTGGTGGCCAACGGCGACATCCGCTCACCCGAGAAGGCGCGCGACGTGCTCGCGGCCACGGGCGCCGACGCCGTGATGATCGGCCGCGCCGCGCAGGGCCGGCCGTGGATCTTCCGGGAGATCGCGCATTTCCTGGACACCGGCACCCACCTGGCGCCGCCGCTGGTGGCGGAGGTGCGCCGGCTGCTGCTCGACCACCTGGTGGAGCACTACGCGCTGTACGGCGAGTTCAGCGGCGTGCGCACGGCGCGCAAGCACATCGGCTGGTATGTGCGTGCGCTGCCTGACGGCGAGGCGTTCCGCGCACGGATGAACGCCATCGAAGACTGCGCCGGCCAGCTGCGCGCGGTCGACGACTATTTCCAGGGGCTTGCGGACCGCATGGACCGCATGCCCGCCCCGACGGCAGACGAGGAGCCGGCGGGAGAAGAGGAGACGGCCTGCGCCGTCGATTGAGCGAAGACAAAAAGAGAAGAAGCAATGAGCAAGAAACACATCGAGGACTGCGTTCGCAGCAGTCTGGACAGCTACTTTCGCGATCTGCGGGGCACCGAACCCGACGGCATGTACGAGATGCTCGTGCGCGTGGTCGAGAAACCCCTGCTCGACGTCGTCATGACGCGCGCCGAAGGCAACCAGTCCCGGGCCGCCCAATGGCTGGGCCTGAACCGCAACACGCTCCGCAAGAAATTGGTCGAGCACAAACTTTTGAAATAACTCCACGGCATATCCCATGGCTCAGACCGCACTCCTTTCCGTTTCCGACAAGACCGGCATCCTTGAATTCGCGCAGGCCCTGCATGGCCTGGGCGTCAAGCTGCTGTCCACCGGCGGCACCGCCAAGCTGCTGGCCGACGCCGGCCTGCCGGTGACCGAGGTCGCCGACCACACCGGCTTTCCCGAAATGCTCGACGGCCGCGTGAAGACGCTGCACCCGAAGATCCACGGCGGCCTGCTGGCGCGCCGCGACCTGCCCGCGCACGTCGCTGCGATCAAGGAGCACGGCATCGACACCATCGACCTGCTGGTGGTCAACCTGTATCCGTTCGAAGCCACAGTGGCCAAGCCCGGCTGCACGCTGGAAGACGCCATCGAGAACATCGACATCGGCGGCCCCGCCATGGTGCGCAGCGCCGCCAAGAACTGGAAGGACGTGGGCGTGCTCACCGACGCCTCGCAGTACGCCGTGGCGCTGGCCGAACTCAAGGCCGACGGCAAGCTCAGCGACAAGACCAAGTTCGCGTTCTCGGTGGCCGCGTTCAACCGCATCGCCGACTACGACGGCGCGATCAGCGACTACCTCTCGGCCATCGATTTCGACGCCAGCATCGGCCAGCCCGCGCCCACGCGCTCGCTGTTCCCCGCGCAGAGCAACGGCCGCTTCGTGAAGGTGCAGGACCTGCGCTACGGCGAGAACCCGCACCAGCAGGCCGCGTTCTACCGCGACCTGTACCCGGCGCCCGGTTCGCTCGTGTCGGCCAGGCAGCTGCAGGGCAAGGAGCTGAGCTACAACAACATCGCCGACGCCGATGCGGCGTGGGAATGCGTGAAGAGCTTCGACGTGCCGGCCTGCGTGATCGTGAAGCACGCCAACCCCTGCGGCGTGGCCGTGGGCGCCGATGCGCTCGAGGCCTACAGCAAGGCCTTCAAGACCGACCCGACCTCGGCCTTCGGCGGCATCATCGCCTTCAACCGTCCGGTCGACCTGGCCACCGCGCAGGCCGTCAACAAGCAGTTCGTCGAAGTGCTGATGGCACCGGGCTACACGCCCGAGGCGCTGGAAGTGTTCCAGGCCACCAAGGCCAAGCTCAACGTGCGCGTGCTCGAGATCGCACTGCCCCAGGGTGGCGCCACCGACTGGGACAACGGCCGCAACGCGATGGACGTCAAGCGCGTCGGCTCGGGTCTCCTGATCCAGACCGCCGACAACCACGAGCTGGCACTGGCTGACCTCAAGGTGGTCAGCAAGAAGCAGCCCACGCCGCAGCAGCTGCAAGACCTGCTGTTCGCCTGGAAGGTCGCGAAGTACGTCAAGAGCAACGCGATCGTGTTCTGCGCCGACGGCATGACGATGGGCGTGGGCGCCGGCCAGATGAGCCGCCTCGATTCGGCGCGCATCGCCAGCATCAAGGCCGAGCATGCGGGCCTGTCGCTCAAGGACACGGCGGTGGCGAGCGACGCCTTCTTCCCGTTCCGCGACGGCCTGGACGTGGTGGTGGATGCGGGCGCGGGCTGCGTCATCCAGCCGGGCGGCTCGATGCGCGACCAGGAAGTGATCGACGCGGCCGACGAGCGCGGCGTGGTGATGGTGTTCTCGGGCGTGCGCCACTTCCGCCACTGAGCCTGCGGCCCTGCGGGGCCTGCCCGAACAGAACAAGGCCAGGGTCGCTCGCGCGGCCCTGGCTTTTTTGTGGCTGCTACTCGTGCGTGCCGAAGCGGTACTTGAGCTGGAAGCTGATCGCGCCGTACAGCCGGTTCCTGATCGTCGGCACGTAGGCGATGTTCAGGCCCCAGTTCTTGCCCTCGATGGCGGCGGTCGGAATGATGGCGGGGAACCAGTTGCCGTTGCGGTAGTCGGGGTAGCCGTCGAAGCCGCCCACCACCGCGCCGAACTTCACGCCGTAGAACTCGAAGGGCAGGATGTACAGGCCGACATAGTGCGACTGGCGCCGGTTGCTGTTGTGGAAGGTGCCGGCCGTGACGCGGTAGGTGTCGTTCAGCGGGTACTCGAAGCCCAGGCCCGGGTTGGCGTTTTCCAGGCCCTTGCCGCTGTCGAAGTGGGCCGAGTAGAAGCCGGGGTTGACCCAGATGTTCTTCGGCTCGAAGGACTGCGCCAGCGCGAGGCCCGGCAAAAGAAGGGCACTCAGCAGTGGCAGCATGCGCAAGGGGGTCATGGGCGGGGCATCCTGAAATTGGTCTGTCTCGCGGCTTCGATGGTGGCTGCGATGACGGCTTCCCTTGGGTCTGCGCGCGGGGGCATGGCCCCGCGAACGCCGGCGCAATATACACGCGGCGATCACGAAAACGATGACATCGCTCAGGCGGGCCGCGCCAGGTACTTGCGAAACAGCTCGGCCAGCCGCAGCGCCGCCAGCGACAGCGGCTTGCCGCGCGGCGAGACGATGCCCAGCTCCAGCGGCGGCACCGGCATCGCGAGCGGCACGCGCTCCACCAGATCGGCATACGGCGGCATGGTGAGCATGCCGGCCGGCCCGACCATCAGCGCGTCGCTGCGGGTCAGCAGGCCCCAGCTCACGCCGAACGACGCCACCTCGATGCGGTGCTCCGGCAGCGGCAGGCCCTGCGCGGCGTACTGCTCCAGCAAGAAGGTGTGCTGGCTGCCCGGCGCCAGGTGCATCAGCCATTCGGCGCCCGCCACTTCTTCCCAGCGGGTGGCGCGGTTCAGCGGATGGCCGCGCCGGCAGAGCACCGCCATCTCGATCATGTCGAGCCGTTCGAACGCGAAGTCGGCATCGAGCGCCGCGGCCACCGGGCCGGCCACCGCGAAGTCGATCGTGCCTTCGCGCAGCAGCGGCAGCACCTGGGGAATCAGGCCGTCGAAGAGCTTGAGCTGTGCATGCGGCATGGCCTTGCGAAAGGCGCGCACCACCTCGGGCAGCACGCCCAGGAACACCATCGGCGTCACGGCGACGGCCACGCGCCCGTGCTGGCTGCCTTGCAGGATGCGGATGTCCTGGCGCGCGAGTTCGAGCTGCTGGTGCGCCAGCCGCGCGCGCACGGTGAGCTGGCGGCCGCACTCGGTGAACTCGATGCCGCGCGAACTGCGCAGCACCAGTTGGGCGTCGACCTCGGCCTCGAGTTCGCGGATCGCCTTGGTCACGGCCGCCTGGCTCAGGTGCAGGCTGCGCGCGGCGGCGCGGATGCTGCCGGTGTCGGCCAGCCGCAGCCAGGCCTTGAGCTGGTGGTCCTTCATGCGGCGCATTCTGCCGCCCGGCGCCACCGGGTGATCCCCAGACAAACGCAGGTTGTCATCGCGACAAGCGATTGTCTTTTCCGGCGCGCGGCCGATTTCTAGACTTTGCGCACCGGTCGTCTCATGGTGAGCGGCGGGACTCTCACAGGAGATACCTTCGTGCCTGCACTGTCATTCGCGTGGACCCGCCGCATCGTCCTGGCCGGGCTGGCCGCCGTCGCCCTGGGCGCCTCGATGGGCGCCTCGGCCCAGTTTCCCGAGCGCCCGTTGAAATTCATCGTGCCCTACGCCGCTGGGTCGGGCGTGGACGTGGCGGTGCGGCCCGTGGCCGATGCGATGGGCCGCGAGCTGGGCCAGGCCCTGGCGGTGGACAACCGCCCCAGCGCCGGCGGCATCGTCGGCACGCAGGCGCTGGCCACCTCCGCGCCGGACGGCTACACGGTCGGTTACGGCAACCTCGTCACGCTGAGCATCAACCCCGCCTTCTTCTCGAAGCTGCCCTACGCGCCCGAGAAAGACCTGGTGCCGGTCGGCCTGATCTCGAGCAACGCCTACGTGCTGATCGTGCGCAAGGACCTGCCGGTGCGCAACCTGCAGGAACTGGTCGCCTATGGCCGCGAGCACCCGGGCAAGCTCTCGGCCGGCTCGCCCGGCATCGGCAGCGCAGGCCATCTGACCGGCGAACTGCTCAAGGCCGAGACCGGACTGACGATGGTGCAGGTGCCCTACAAGACCGGCACCCAGGCGGTCGGCGACATGGTCAACGGCCAGCTCGACGTGACCATCGAGAACATCTCGGCGGTGCTGCCGTTCATCCAGCAAGGCCGGGTCAAGGCGATCGCCGTGACCAGCGCCAAGCGCGCCGGGGTGCTGCCCGAGGTGGCGACGGTGGCCGAGAGCGGCGTGCCCGGTTTCGAGGTGGTGGCCTGGGGCGCGCTGATGGCGCCGGCGGGCACGCCGCGCAAGACGGTCGACCGGCTCAACACCGCGCTGCGTACCGCGCTGGCCGACCCGGCCGTGGTGCGCGCCAACGCCGCGCTGTCGATCGAGGCGCTGCCCTCGAGCCCCGAGGAACTCAGCGCGCTGATGAAGCGCGAGAAGCCGCGCTGGGCCGACGCCGTGCGGCGCGCGGGCGTCAAGGGCGACTGACGCACGGCCCGATCGATTTCATTTTTCTCAAGGAGACAACGCATGCAACTCTGGCAACTGGAAGCCGCCGACCTGGCGCAGCGCATCAAGGCGCGCGAGGTCTCGTGCGTCGAGGCGGTGCGCAGCAGCCTGGCGCGGCTGGAGGCCGTCAACCCGCGGGTGAACGCCGTGGTCGACGGCTGCGCCGACGAGGCCCTCGGCGCGGCGGCGCAGGCCGATGCCGTGCTCGCGAAGGGCGAGGCGACCGGGCCGCTGCACGGCGTTCCGGTCACCATCAAGGTCAACGTCGACCAGCGCGGGCATGCCACCACCAACGGCGTGGAGGCCTACCGCAGCGTCGTGGCCACGGAAGACAGCCCCGTGGTGGCGAACCTGCAGCGCGCCGGCGCGATCGTGGTCGGCCGCACCAACACGCCCGCGTTCTCGATGCGCTGGTTCACCGACAACGCAGCACACGGACGCACGCTGAATCCGCACAACGCCGACGTCACTCCGGGCGGCTCGAGCGGCGGCGCGGCGGCGGCGGTCGCGGTCGGCATCGGCGCCATCGCGCACGGCAACGACCAGGGCGGATCGATCCGCTACCCGGCCTATGCCTGTGGCGTGTACGGCCTGCGCCCGAGCTTCGGGCGCGTGCCGGCCTTCAATCCTTCGGGTGCGGGCGAGCGGCCGATGGTGGTCCAGCTCACGTCGGTGCAGGGGCCGCTGGCGCGCAGCGTGCGCGACCTGCGGGTGGCCTTTGCCGCGATGGCGCAGCGCGATGTGCGCGATCCCTGGTGGGCGCCCGCGCCGCTGGAATCCGCAACGTCGGGCAGCCCGGTCAGCGTGGCGCTGTGCACCGAGCTGCCCGGCTACGCCTGCGACCCCGAGGTGGCCGATGCGTTGCAGCGCGCCGCGCGCCGGCTGGAGCGCGCCGGCTACCGCGTCGAGCCTGCGCAGCCGCCGCGCCTGCGCGAGACGGCCGACCTCTGGTTGTCGTTGACGATGGCCGACAGCCGGCTGCTGGTGGAAGAGGCGCTGATGCGCGACGGCGACGACACCATCCGCCAGGCCTACCGCGCCATGGACGCGCACGTGCCGCAGTTCGACACCGTGAGCTACATGCGCGCCCTGGCCGCGCGCACGGGCCTGATGCGCGAATGGGCGCTGTTCCTGCAGCGCCATCCGCTGCTGCTGATGCCGGTGTCGTGGCGCCATCCGTTCCCGGTCGACGCTGACCAGCGCGGCAGCGCTGCGATGCGGGAGATCCTGGATGCGCAGAGCCCGCTGTTGTCCACCGCGATCCTGGGCTTGCCGGGGCTGTCGGTGCCGATGGGGCTGCGCCACGGGCTGCCCACGGGCGTGCAGCTCGTGAGCGACCGCTTCCGGGAAGACCTGTGCCTGGCCGCGGCCGAAGTGCTCGAGGCTGAGGCCGGGCCGGTGGCGGCGGTCGACCCCGCCTGAGTGGGGAGGGCGCGCGTCAGCGCTTGCTGAAGATGTCGCGCGCCGCCTCGATGGTGGCCGCGATGTCGTCCTCGCTGTGCGCGGCGCTCACGAAGCCTGCTTCATAGAGTGCCGGCGCGATGTACACGCCGCGATCGAGCAGCCCGTGGAACAGCGCGTTGAACTGCGCGTTGTCGGTGGTCATCACCGTTGCGTAGTTCTGCGGCAGCTCGTTCATGAGGAAGAAGCCGAACATGCCGCCTTCGCTGTCGGCGTTGAAGGGCTGGCCCTCGGCGGCCGCGGCGGCCTTCAGGCCGTCGACCAGTGTGCGGGTCTTCTTGGCCAGTGCTTCGTAGAAGCCGGGCTTCGAGATTTCCTTCAGCGTGGCCAGGCCGCAGGCGGTGGCCACCGGGTTGCCCGACAGCGTGCCGGCCTGGTAGACCGGGCCCAGCGGCGCGAGCTGTTCCATGATGGCGCGCGGGCCGCCGAAGGCCGCCAGCGGCATGCCGCCGCCAATGACCTTGCCGAGCACCGTGAGGTCGGGCGTGATGCCCAGCACGCCCTGCGCGCCGTGCAGGCCGACACGGAAGCCCGTCATCACCTCGTCGAAGATCAGCAGCGCGCCGTGTTGCGTGCACAGCTCGCGGCAGCGCTTGGCAAAGGCCGGCGTGGCGCGCACGAAGTTCATGTTGCCGGCGATCGCTTCGATCATCAGGCAGGCGATGTCCTTGCCGTGCAGCGCGAAGGCCTCTTCGAGCTGCTGCAGGTTGTTGTACTCGAGCACCAGCGTGTGCTGCACCACCTCGGGCGGCACGCCGGCCGAGGTCGGGTTGCCGAAGGTGGCGAGGCCGGAACCGGCCTTCACCAGCAGCGCGTCGGCATGGCCGTGGTAGCAGCCTTCGAACTTGACGATGGTCTTGCGGCCGGTGGCGCCGCGCGCCAGGCGCAGCGCGCTCATCGCGGCCTCGGTGCCAGAGCTCACGAGGCGCACCATTTCCATCGACGGCACCAGGGCCAGGATGGCTTCGGCCAGTTCGATCTCGCGCTCGGTCGGCGCGCCGTACGAGAAGCCTTCGAGCACGGCCTTCTGCACCGCCTCGACCACGGCGGGGTGGCCGTGGCCCAGGATCATCGGACCCCAGGAGCCGATGTAGTCGATGTAGCGCTTGTCGTTGGCGTCCCAGAAATAGGCGCCTTGCGCGCGCTGGATGAAACGGGGCGTGCCGCCGACGGCCTTGAAGGCGCGCACGGGCGAGTTCACGCCGCCGGGGATCACGGCGCGGGCGCGCTCGAAAAGAAGTTCGTTCTGGTCAGTCATCAGTGTCGCGTGTCGTGCGGGGGTAAAGCGAAATCGGGAGGGGTGTCGGGCGCGTCGTCATCGTCTTCGTCGTCCTCGGGCTCGGCCCAGAACAGGCGGTCGGGCAGCACGTGGCCCATGCCGGGGCGGAAGCCCGCGTCGAGGCAGCGGTCCATGTAAGCGAGCGCTTCGGTCGTGGCAGCCACGAGGTCGGTGCCGCTGGCGAGCAGGGCGGCGAGCGCGGCCGAGAGCGTGTCGCCGGCGCCGGCGAAGACGGCTTCGAGCCGTTCGTACTTCTCGCTGGCCAGCACCGACTGCGGCGAGGCCAGCACGTTGTCGATGAACTGGTCGGGCAAGACCATGCCGGTGACCAGGGTGTAGGGCACGCCGAACTCGCCGGCGGCCTTGGCGATGTCGCGCGCGCCGGGCGGGCGCTCGCCGCTCCAGTCGGGCAGCAGCCAGCGCCACAGCGTGCTGTGGTTTCCAACCAACACCGTGGTCTGGGGCAGCACGAGGTCGCGGAAAGCGTCGAGATAGGCCTCGATCAGGTTCTCGTCCCACCACGACAGGTTGGGCATGTAAGCCACCACGGGCACGTCGGGATAGTCGGCGGCGGTTTCGGCGATGGTGCTCAGCGCCTCGGGGGTGCCGGCAAAGCCCACCTTGATCAGCTGGACCTCGACGTCTTCCAGGATGGCGCGCGCCTGCTCGGCCACGGCCTCTTCCTCGAAGGCGAAGTGGTCGAAGATCTCGGCCGTGTCGCGCGCATAGGCGCCCGTCACCACCGGCAGGATGTGAGCGCCCACCGATCCCATGGCCAACGCGTCCGCGCCCAGGCCGCCCGCGCCGCTCGGATCGCTGGCATTGAACACCAGCACGCAGGGGGGATTCAGGTCGCGTTCGCTCAGCGCCTCGTCGTCCTGCGAGGGGTCGTTAAGATTGCCCGGTTTGCGGGCGTTCTCGTCTGGATGTAAGTAGATGGTCATACGCCTAGCGAAATCCCCTGGATGGTGGCATAGGCGCGACGTTTACGGTCTGCCAGTGAGATACGCATAGATACACTCGTTGCATTTAATGAACAAGGACTTTAAGCTCCGATGAACACGAAAACTTGGATGTGCCTGATTTGTGGGTGGATCTATGACGAAGCGGTTGGTGTACCGGAAGACGGCATCGCGGCAGGCACGGCCTGGGCCGATGTGCCGATGAACTGGACCTGTCCTGAGTGCGGTGCGCGCAAGGAAGACTTCGAAATGGTTGAGATCTGACAAGCATGGCATAGGGCTACGCGATCTGCGTCGATGTTCGGCGCGGCGGGCATCCAAGTCTCATGAGCAGGAGCGTTTGCAATGGGCCCGAATGGATCTGGTTACAAGGTGCTGGTCATCGATGACAGCAACACCATCCGGCGCAGTGCCGAGATTTTTCTGAAGCAGGGTGGGCACGAGGTTCTTCTCGCGGAAGACGGCTTCGACGCGCTCTCCAAGGTTAACGACCACAAGCCTCACCTGATTTTCTGCGACATCCTGATGCCTCGCCTCGACGGCTATCAGACCTGCGCCATCATCAAGCGCAACGCGCATTTCTCCAATGTCCCGGTCGTCATGCTGTCTTCGAAAGATGGCGTATTCGACAAGGCCCGCGGCCGCATGGTCGGGTCCCAGGACTATCTCACCAAGCCATTCACCAAAGACCAGCTGCTGCAGGCCGTGCAGCAGTTTGGCATTGTTCAACAGGAAGTGCAGTAATGCCCATTCGAAAAATCCTCGTCGTCGACGACTCCAAGACGGAACTGGTGTTCCTGACCGACCTCCTCCAGAAGAACGGTTTCTCCGTGAAGACGGCCGAAAACGCCGACGACGCGATGCGCCGCCTCGAGGAAGACCACCCCGACCTGATCCTCATGGACGTGGTCATGCCCGGCCAGAACGGCTTCCAGCTCACGCGCGCCATCGCCCGCGACCCGAAGTACGCGGCCATCCCGATCATCCTGTGCACCAGCAAGAACCAGGAAACCGATCGTGTCTGGGGCATGCGCCAGGGCGCACGCGACTACATCGTGAAGCCGGTCAACGCGGCCGATCTGATGTCCAAGATCAGCGCGCTCGCCTGAGCGGGAACCTGCGCACTCCATGGCGAATCGCGACGCGCTGCGCGCCTTCCAGTCCCGGCTTGCGAGCCGCCTCCAGGCCGCGCGCACCACAGGCGTGGCCGCGAGCTGGCTGGCGGTCGAGGCGGGCGAGGGCAAGTACCTCTTTCCGCTGGCGCACGCCGGCGAAATCTTTCCCTGGACGCCGCCCCAGCCCGTGCCCTACACGGAGCCCTGGTTCCTCGGCGTCGCCAACCTGCGCGGCGGCCTGTACGGCGTCGTGCAGCTGTCGGCGTTTGCGTCCGGTGCGCCGGGCGCCCCCGCCGCCACCGAGGCGGCACGCATCCAATCGCGGCTCGTGGCATTCAACGAGCTGCTCGAAGTCAACTGCGCTTTGCTGGTCGATCGACTGGCGGGGTTGCGGGGTGCGGAGGCCTTCACGGCCGCCGACGCTCCGGGCGCAGAGGCCCCGGCCTGGCACGGGCATCTGTACACCGACGCAGCAGGAGAGCGCTGGCAGGAAGTCAACCTGCAGGCGCTTTCGCAGCAACCCCAGTTTTTGAGTATTGGTGCGTAGTGCTTCGGCACATGGCACTGGCAACCACCTGAAGGACCGACCGTGAGCTCGATCGCCGACAAGTTCAAGAAATTACTCCCCGCGACCAACGGGAACGACAAGGCCCGCGTCGACGGCTCCGGTTCGATATCGCTCGACGATGTCGACACGGTTCAGGTTCCGGACGAAAAAACGATCCGCCTCGCCAAGAAGGGCGAGGGCGCATCCGCCGCCATAGCCGACACCGGCTTCGGCGGCATCGACGCGCTGGGCGACCCGGCGTCCGTCGAAGCCGCCAACGCGGCCACGCTCGAAGCGGCTCCGCTGGCCCCCGCCGCGGGCGGCATGGGCGCCAACCCCGCCAAGCAGCAGCGCGTGCTGGCCATCATGCTGGCCATCGTGGTGCTGGCGCTGTTGCTGGTGGCCGGCTCCGCCATCCTTCGCGCGGAACGCCTGGCGCAGCAGGTGGCGGCCACCGGCCAGTCGCTGATGCAGTCGCAGCGCCTGGCCAAGTCGATCTCGCAGGCCCTCGTCGGCAGCGCCTCGGCGTTCGTCGAAGTGAAGGACAGCGCCGACGACCTCTCGCGCCGCGTGCAGGGCCTGACCAACGGCGACGACGCCTTGCGCCTGGAAGCCGTCGGCAACCAGTACGACGAGGAGATGAACAAGATCAACCCGCTGGTCGCCCGCGCCGACGCGAGCGCCAAGGCCGTGCTGGCCCAGCGCCAGATCCTGACGCAGGTGGGCGCCGCCTTGCGCGACATCAACCAGCAGTCGTCCACGCTGCTCGAAATGACGGAGACCGTCGCGTCGCTCAAGATGCAGCAGAACGCCACGCTGCCCGAGATCTCGGCCGCCGGCCAGCTCGTGATGCTGACGCAGCGCATCGGCAAGTCGACCAACGAGTTCTTCACGGTCGAGGGTGTGAACCCCGACGCCGTGTTCCTGCTGGGCAAGGACCTGAACACCTTCCAGGAAACCACCCGCGGCCTGCTCGACGGCAACGCGCAGCAGCGCTTCCCCGGCTCGAAAGACCCGCAGACGCGCCAGCAGCTCGAAGCCATTCTGAAGACCTACGAGCAGATGCGCACGCAGGCTTCCGCCATTCTGGGCAACCTGCAAGGTCTGGTGGCCGCGCGCGAAGCGCAGGCGTCCATCCTGACCGACAGCGAGCCGCTGCGTAAGTCGCTGGGCGAACTGCAAGAGAAGCTCTCGGCCCGTACCGGCCTGGGCGCCGGCACCATCGTGCTGCTCTTCGTGCTGTCGCTGGCCGCCCTGGCGCTCGCCGGCGCCATCGGTTTCGTGCAGGTGCGCGAAGGCCGCGAACGTGCCGCCGTCGCCGAACGCGAGCGTCTGGCTGCCGAGCAGGCATCGGAAGAAGCCGGCCGCGTGAACAACGCCAACCAGGCCGCCATTCTTCGCCTGATGAACGAACTGCAGACAGTGGCCGAAGGCGACCTGACGCAGGAAGCGACCGTGACCGAGGACATCACCGGCGCCATCGCCGACTCGGTGAACTACACGGTGGAAGAACTGCGTTTGCTGGTGGGCAACGTGCAGAACACGGCAACCCGCGTGGCGCAGACGACGTCGCAGGTGGAAAACACCTCGACCGAACTGCTCGCCGCCTCGACCGAACAGCTGCGCGAAATTCGCGAAACCGGCCAGTCGGTGCTGACCATGGCCGAGCGAATCAACGGCGTGTCCTCGCAAGCGCAAGAGTCCGCCACGGTGGCGCGCCAGTCGCTGCAAGCCGCATCGTCGGGCCTGCAGGCCGTGCAGAACGCCATCGGCGGTATGAACTCCATCCGCGACCAGATCCAGGAAACCTCCAAGCGGATCAAGCGCCTGGGCGAATCGTCGCAAGAGATTGGCGAAATCACCGAGCTGATCTCGGACATTACCGAACAGACGAACGTGCTGGCCCTGAACGCCGCCATTCAAGCGGCATCCGCCGGTGAAGCCGGCCGGGGCTTCTCGGTGGTGGCGGAAGAAGTTCAGCGACTGGCTGAACGCTCCGCAGACGCCACGCGCCAGATTTCGGCGCTGGTGAAGGCGATTCAGACCGACACGCAGGATGCGGTGGGCGCCATGGAGCGTTCCACGCAGGGTGTGGTCGAAGGGGCCAAGCTGTCCGACAACGCGGGCACCGCGCTGTCCGAGATCGACCGCGTGTCGCGCCGACTCGCCGACCTCATCGAGCAGATTTCGCAGTCTGCCTCCCGCGAGGCCGATTCGGCCAACGTGGTGGCCGCCAACATCCAGCACATTTTTGCGGTGACGGAGCAGACCGGAGAAGGCACGCGGACCACGGCCCAGCAGGTGCGCGAGCTCTCGCAGATGGCCGAAGAACTGCGTCGCTCCGTGGCTCGTTTCAAGATCGCGTGATGAAGCTCTCCCCCAGCCTTCGCGCACTTCGTGTCGCTTCGGCAACCCCCTTCCGGGGGCGACACCAGCGGCCCGGCAAAGCCGGTTCCGCGGTGTCCCTTGAAGTGACCGCGATGGTTGGATGCATTGAGGGCGCGTGGCGCCCAGTGAAAAACTGACAGATAAAGAACGGCGAGCAATCAACGTGTCGATTCAAACCCCTGCCACGGCCCCCCTCGCCGGCAACCTGCCGGCCACCGAAGACCTCGGGCCGCTGGCCTGGGTGCTGGGAGAAATCCAGAAATCCCTCGACGGTGTCGGCAAGTCGCTGCGGCGTTTCGTGCGCGACGTGGGCAGTGCCACGGAGCCCGAGAGCGGTCCGCTGCAGATGGCCCGCCAGCAACTGCACCAGGCCGTCGGCGCGCTGCAGATGGTCGGCCACAGCTCGCCCGCGCTGGTGCTGGGCACCATCGAATTCGCGGTGCAGGGCTTCATCGCCGAGCCGCAGCGCTGCACCGAGAGTGCCGTGCACAAGATCGAGCGTGCCGGCTTCGCCGTCACCGATTTCCTCAGCGCACTGCTGGCCGGCAAAGCCGTGTCGTCGGTGGCGCTGTTCCCGCAGTACCGCGACGTGCTGGAGCTGGGTGGCAATGAGCGCGTCCATCCGGCGGACCTGTGGAGCACCGCCTGGCGCTGGGTCGAGGTCAAGCCGGCCCTCACGCAAGCGGCGCTCGCTTATGACCCGGCCGTGCGTTCGCGGCTCGACCGCGAGGTGCTGCAGCTGGTCAAGAGTGGCGACGCGCAGGCCGCGCGACGGCTGCATGCGCTGTGCCTGGGACTCGGGCGCGGTGCGCTGCTGCCGCGCGTGGCGAGCTTCTGGACGCTGGCCGCGGGCTTCTTCGAAGCCCTCGCGCTGGGCCTGATTCCCGCCGACACCTACGTCAAGCGCGCCGCCTCGCGCGTGCTGCTGCAGTACGCCACGCTGGCGCGCGGCGACAGCGTGGTGTCCGACCGCCTCGGCCAGGACCTGCTCTTCTTCTGCGCCCAGGCCGTGCCCGGCGCGCAGGACGACGCCGCCACGCTGCGCACCGTGCGCAGCGCCTGGGGCGTGACGCAGGAGCCGCGCGTCGACTACACCGTCGTGCAGTTCGGCCGCTTCGACCCACTGGTGCTCTCGCAGGCACGCAAGCGCATCGAGACCGCCAAGGAAATGTGGTCGGCGCTCTCGGGCGGCGACATCACGCGCACGCGGCAGGTGGCCGACACCTTCGCGCAGCTCGGCGAATCGCTGCTGAAGCTGCACCCGCCGAGCCAGCCGATGGTGCAGGCGCTGACGCATGCCGTGGACGCCTCGGTGCGTTCCGGCCAGCCGCCCGACACCGAACTGGCGATGGAAGTCGCCACCTCGGTGCTGTACCTCGAAGCCGCGCTCGAAGACCTCGACCCCAGCGACCCGCAGCTCACGGCCCGCACGCTGCAGCTGGCCGGCCGCATCGAACGCGTGCGCGACGGCGGCCGTTCCGAGCCGCTCGAGCCGTGGATGGAGGACCTGTACCGCCGCGTCAGCGACCGCCAGACCATGGGCACCGTGGTCGACGAGCTGCGCAGCCACCTGAGCGAACTCGAGAAGTCGCTCGACCAGTACTTCCGCCGCCCGGCCGAAAAGCCGCTGCTGCGCACCGTGCCCACGCAGCTCATGCAGATGCGCGGCGTGTTCTCGGTGCTGGGGCTCGAGCAGGCCGCGCACACCGTGCAACGCATGCGCGACGACGTCGAGCAGATGCTGCAGGTCAACCGCTCGCCCGTCGAGGAAATGGCCACCTTCGACGCGCTCGGCAACAACCTGGGCGCGCTCGGTTTCCTCATCGACATGCTGGGCTACCAGCCCGCACTGGCCAAGCGCCTGTTCGTGTTCGACGCCGAAGCCGGTGAACTCAAGCCGCTGATGGGCCGCCAGGCCATCGATGCCGCGGCCCCGGCCGAAGGCGCCGCCGCACCGGCCGCCGAGCCCGTGCTCAGCATCGAGGAGGTCGACGCGCAGATCGCCTCCAAGCTCGCCGCGTTGGCCACGCCCAACCGCAAGACCAAGCCGTCGCCGCTGGAGGAATTCAGCCGCAAGGCCGAGAGCTGGACCACCAAGATCACGGGCCCGTCGGCGCTGCCCGACACCGAGGTCACCGAGCTCGAAGAAGACGACCTGCAGAACATCTTCCTGGACGAAGCCCGCGAAGTGGTGGGCAACGGCCTGGCGGCCATCGCCGCGCTCGGCAACCGTCCCGGCGACACCGAAGAACTCACCATCCTGCGCCGCGCGTTCCACACGCTCAAGGGCAGCTCGCGCATGGTCGGCCTCACCGACTTCGGCGATGCCGCCTGGTCGCTCGAACAGGTGCTCAACACCTGGCTGGCCGACCAGCGCGATGCCACGCCCGAGCTGCTGTCGAGCACCGAGCGCATGCTGCGCGATTTCAGCCAGTGGGTCGAAGCCATCGCTGCCGGCGATGCGGGCACCTGGCACTCGGCACCGTTCAGCCGCGTGGCCAACGCGCTGCTGGCTGGCGAGCCCGTGCCCGCACCGGTGCGCGTGGCCGATGCCGAAGCACTCGCGGTGGCCGCACGCCACATCGCCGCCGAGCCGGCGCCGATCGCGCTGCCGGAGCTGCCTGAGCTCCCCGACCTGTCGCTGACGCCGCAAGATGTCGCAGCCCCTGACGCCACGTTGGACTTCTCCGATTGGCAGCAGGCGCAAGAAGCGCCACACGCACCGACCAAGCCTGTCACACCCGAGCCCGACGACGATTTCGCGTCCACCGACTTCCTCGACTTCGAAGGCAAGCAGAGCACCGCACCCGCGCCGCTCGACGTGCTGCCCAGCGGCGACGATTTCGATTTCCTCGCGCCCCCGAAGACGCATGCACCGGCCGAGCCCGCCGTGTCGCACGCCGAGCCCGAGCCCGCGCCGGAAATCGCAGCGACGGTGCCGACCGCGTCGGGCCTGCCCGATCTCGAATGGGCGCCCGAGCCGCTGCCGCTGGCTGCCGCAGAACCTGTCGCCGAGACGATGGCACCTGTCGAGGTCATCGAAGCGGCCGAAGAACTGCCAGCGCTGGACGTGCCGGTCGAAGTGCAGCCGGAGCCGGATCCTGTGTCGGCGACCATCGAAGTCGCCCCCGAAGCCCCAGCCCCCGTTGTCGTCGAAGAGCTGCCAGCCGCCGTCATGGCCGAACCGGAGCCCGTGTCGGAGCCTGAGCCCGTGCTGGCCGAGGCCATTCCTGAACCCGAGTCTTCCATCGCGCCGAGCGCCGAAGACCAGGTCAAGGTGATCGGCCCGCTGCGCATCGGCATCGCGCTGTACAACGTCTACCTCAACGAAGCTGACGAATGGTCCCGCCAGCTGGCGACCGATGTCGGCGAATGGGCGCTCGAAACCCACGAGCGCCTGCCCGACTCGACCATCGCGCTGGCCCACTCGCTGGCCGGCAGCTCGGCCACCGTCGGCTTCCACAGCCTGTCGGGCATGGCCCGCCTGCTCGAATCGGCGCTGCAGCACCTGCAGATGCAGGGCAGCGGCACGCGCGAACAGGGCGTCGTGCTGGTCGCCGCGGCCGACGAGCTGCGTCGCCTGCTGCACCAGTTCGCGGTCGGCTTCCTGCGCGACCCGTCCGAAGCCACGCTGCAGGCGCTGCGCGAGATCGCCGCTGCACCGATGCCGCCCGAGATCGCCGCGGCCCGTTTCGAGACGCTGCTGCCCAAGCAGGTCGTTGCCAACGACGCCTTTGCCGACGTGGTACTGGACGACAACGAAGACGCCATCGACCTGGCCGATGCGGTCGACGTCGACCTGTTCCCGATCTTCGAGGAAGAGGCTGCCGAACTGATGCCGCAATTGGGCGAGGCGCTGCGCCAGTGGTCGCACCACCCCGACGACGCCGCGCCGCGCGCCTCGGTGCTGCGCACGCTGCACACGCTCAAGGGCAGTGCCCGGCTGGCCGGCGCCATGCGCCTGGGCGAGCGCGCGCACCGCATGGAGTCCGAGATCGAACTGCTGGGCTCCCAGGGGGCGGAGCGGGCCGACATCGAGAAGCTGCTCACCCGCCTGGACACGCTGCAACACACCTTCGACGCCCTGCGCGCGGCCGACGACGCCGCCCAGGTCGAAGTGGCCCAGCTGATCGCCACCGCCAGCCCGACCGCACCCGCCATCCAGCGCGTGCAGGCGGCGCCCGAGGTTCGCGAGTCGGCGAACGACGACCAGGCCGAAGCGGCTTCCGCCGAAGCCGCCGCTGAAGCCCCGTCGTCCCTGCTGCCGCGCCCCGCGCCGGCCCTGCTCGCGCCGCTGCGTGCAGCGTCGGGCCAGGCCGTGCGCATCCGCACCCAGCTGCTCGACCGCCTGGTCGCGCAGACCGGCGAGGTCATCATCACGCGCTCGCGCCTGGAGGCCGAACTGGGCCAACTGCGCGGCTCGCTCGCCGACCTCACGGGCAACCTCGACCGCCTGCGCCAGCAGCTGCGCGACATCGAAGTGCAGGCCGAAAGCCAGATGCAGTCGCGCCTGGCACAGGCCAAGGATTCGCAGCAGAGCTTCGACCCGCTCGAGTTCGACCGCTTCACCCGCGTGCAGGAACTCACGCGCATGATGGCCGAGTCGGTGAACGACGTGGCCACCGTGCAGCGCACCTTGCAAAAGACCGTGCAGGCCACGGAAGACGACCTGAGCGTGCAGGCACGCCAGACGCGCGAACTGCAGCGCGGCCTGCTGCGTACGCGCATGGTGGAGTTCGAAGGCATCTCCGACCGCCTGTACCGCGTGGTGCGCCAGGCCTCGAAGGACACCGGCAAGCAGGTGCGCCTGGACATCGTCGGCGGCTCCATCGAAATGGACCGCGGCGTGCTCGACCGCATGACGCCCGCCTTCGAACACCTGCTGCGCAACTGCGTGGCGCACGGCATCGAGGATGTGGCGGCGCGCGAGAAGGCCGGCAAGGACGCCAGCGGCCTCATCGTCATCGACCTGCACCACGAAGGCAACGACGTGTCGGTGAGCTTCCGCGACGACGGCGCCGGCCTCGACCAGAAGCGCATCGCCGAACGCGCCCGCGCCCTCGGCCTGCTCGGCCCCGACCAGGACCTGTCGCCCGAGGAAGCCACCGAGCTGATCTTCAAGCCCGGCTTCTCGACGGCAGGGCAGGTGTCCGAACTGGCCGGCCGCGGCATCGGCATGGACGTGGTGCGCGCGCAGATCGCCGCGCTCGGCGGCCGCATCGAAACGCACAGCACGCCGGGCCAGGGCACCACCTTCAAGCTGGTGCTGCCGCTGACCACCGCCGTGACGCACGTGGTGATGCTGCGCGCGGGCGAGGTGTCGATCGGCGTGCCGTCGAACCTCGTGGAACTGGTGCAGCGCGTGAGCGGTGCCGACCTCGAGGCCGCCTACCTGAACCACAGCTTCGCCTTCGGCAGCGAGCAGGTGCCGTTCTACTGGGCCGGCGCGCTGCTGCAGCATTCCATCCGCAGCGAGCACGCCGCCACCAAGAACAACACGCTGGTGATCGTGCGAAGCGCGGCGCAGCGCGTGGCCCTGCACGTGGACGAAGTGCTGGGCAACCAGGAAGTCGTGGTGAAGAACCTCGGCCCGCAGCTCGCGCGGCTGCCCGGCCTGGCCGGCATCTCGGTGCTGGCTTCGGGCGCGGTGGCGCTGATCTACAACCCGGTGGCGCTGGCCGCGGTGCACGGCGACCAGGCGCGTGCGCGCCAGACCGCCGCGCTGGCCGCGCCGACGCATGCCGCTTCGGTGGACACCGGCGCGCCGCAGACGCCGGCCGCCTTTGCCCCGGTGGTGCCGCAAATTCCGCTCGTGCTGGTGGTGGACGACTCCATCACCGTGCGCCGCGTCACGCAGCGCCTGCTGCAGCGCGAAGGCTATCGCGTGTCGCTCGCGGCCGACGGCCTGCAGGCGCTCGAGCGGCTGCAGCAGGAGCGCCCGGCCGTGGTGCTGTCGGACATCGAGATGCCGCGCATGGACGGCTTCGACCTGGCCCGCAACATCCGCGCCGACGTGGCCCTGGCCGAGCTGCCGATCATCATGATCACCTCGCGCATCGCCGAGAAGCACCGCGAGTACGCCCGCGACCTGGGCGTGAACCACTACCTGGGCAAGCCGTACTCGGAAGAGGAACTGCTGCGCCTGGTGCGTGCCTACACGAGCGAGCCGGCCGCGCTGGCGGTGGCCTGACCGGCTTCGGCAGCGCCGGCAATCGGCGCGCAAAAGAAAAGGGCCCCTCGGGGCCCTTTTTTCTTGGTTACGGCTTTTGCAGGGCCTTGGCCCGCGCCGCCGCATAGCGCTGCATGGTCTTCTCCCGCGCCTCGGCGTGGTCCACCACGGGCTTCGGGTAGTTTTCGCCCAGCCTGACGTCCGCCGCCTCCAGCTCGACCGGCGAGGCCAGCCACGGCGCATGGATCGCCACGTTCGACAGGCCCGCCAGCTGCGGCAGGTAGCGGCGGATGAACTTGCCCTCGGGGTCGAAGCGTTCGCTCTGCGTCACCGGGTTGAAGATGCGGAAGTAGGGCTGGGCGTCGCAGCCGGTCGAGCTGGCCCACTGCCAGCCGCCATTGTTCGAGGCCAGCTCGAAGTCGTTCAGGTGCAGCGCGAAGTAGCGTTCGCCGCGCCGCCAGTCCAGCCCCAGGTCCTTGCACAGGAAGCTCGCCACCACCATGCGCAGCCGGTTGTGCATGTAGCCGCTCTGCCGGATCTGCAGCATCGCGGCGTCGACCAGCGGGTAGCCGGTGCGGCCCTCGCACCAGGCGTCGAACAGCTGGTCGGCGTGCTTGCCGTGGTGCCACTGGATCTTGTCGTACTCGGGGCGAAAGCTCTTCGACTCGCCGTTCGCGTGCACATGCGGAAAGTGCGCCAGGATCTGAAAGTAGAAGTCGCGCCAGACCAGCTCGCTGAGCCAGGTCGCGGCCCCGCTGTTGCCCTGCAGCGCCAGCTGGTGCGCTACGCTGGCCAGCTGCCGGATCGACACCGTGCCGAAGCGCAGGTGCACGCCCATGTAGCTGGGCCCGCGCACGGCCGGGAAGTTGCGCGCCTCGTCGTAGCGGTCGATGCGCTCGAAGAAATCTTCGAACAGCGCGCCGGCGCCGCGCGTGCCGGTGGGAATCTCCAGCGTCTGGAGGTTGGTGCTTTCGAAGCCGATCTCACCCAGCGTGGGCACGGGCCCGCCCAGGGCCGGGGGCGGCGGGGCGAGCGCGTCGGCGTGGCTGCGCACGGGGTACGACTTCAGGAAGAACGAATCCACCTTCGCCAGCCAGGCCCGCTTGTACGGCGTGAACACCGTGTAGGGCAGGCCGGCCTTGGTCATGACCTCGTCGCGGTCGAAGACGGTGCTGTCCTTGAAGGTGTGGAAGCTGATGCCCGTGTTGGCCAGCGCGCCGAGCACGCGGGCGTCGCGCGCCAGTGCGTCGGGTTCGTCGTCGCGGTTGGCGAACACCGCCTGCACGTCGAGCGTGTGGGCCAGCGCCGGGATCTCCTCGGCGGCCACCGCGTGCCGCACGATCAGCCCGCTGCCCAGGCCGCGCAGCTCGGCTTCGAGCTCCACCAGCGATTCGCGGATGAATTCGACCCGCCGGTCCGCGCGGGGCAGGGCGTCCAGGATCGCCCGGTCGAACACGAAAACGCAGACCACCTGCCGGCAGGCCCGCAGGGCCCGGTACAGCGCCGCGTTGTCGTCCACCCGCAGGTCCCTGCGAAACCACATGAGCCCTTTGGGATAGGTCTTGTCTACGGCCAGTAAAATCGGGGGCATATGGCTGCCGATTCTGCCCCGATGAACCTGACGCATCACTTTCTGATCGCGATGCCGGGGATGGAAGACAAAACTTTCAACCGCAGCGTCGTTTACCTCTGCGAACACAGCGAGCGCGGTGCGCTCGGGCTGGTGATCAACAAACCCAGCGACATCAACCTCAAGGTGCTGTTCGAGAAGATCGAGCTGCATCTGGCCCGCCCCGAACTGGGCGACGCCCCCGTTTTCCAGGGCGGCCCGGTGCAGACCGAGCGCGGCTTCGTGCTGCACGAGCCGGTGTTCACCCAGGCCGAGAAGCCCGAGGAATCGGTCTACGCCTCGACCATGACCATCCCCGGCGGGCTCGAAATGACCACCTCCAAGGACGTGCTGGAGGCCCTGGCCACCGGCGCCGGCCCGCGCAAGGTGCTGGTCTCGCTGGGCTATTCGGCCTGGGGCGAGGGCCAGCTGGAGTCCGAACTGGCCGAGAACAGCTGGCTCACGGTGCTGGCCGACCCGGCCGTGATCTTCGATACACCGGTGGAAAAGCGCTACGACAAGGCGTTGATGCTGCTGGGGCTCGAAGCGTGGACCTTGTCCCCCGACGCGGGTCACGCATGAGCGACGTCATGTCCGACGCGCCCGCATCCGCCCCTGCTTCCGTTCCCGTTCCCGCGCATTTCCAGAGCTTCCTGGCCTTCGATTTCGGCGCCAAGCGCACCGGCGTGGCCAGCGGCAACCGGCTGCTGCGCACGGCGACCCCGCAGGCCACCATCAAGGCCGAGGGCGCCGACGCCCGCTTTGCCCAGGTCGAGGCGCGCATCAAGGAATGGCAGCCCGACGCCCTGGTGGTCGGCGTGCCCTACCACCCCGACGGCGCCCCGCACGAGAACACCCGCCGCGCGCAGAAGTTCGCGCGCCAGCTGCGCGGCCGTTTCAATCTCCAGGTGTTCGAGGTCGACGAGCGCTACAGCACCACCGAAGCCTTGTCGTCCGGCGCCCGCGACGCCGACGCGGCGTCGGCCTGCATCATCCTGGAACAGTTTTTGAGGAGTCTCCCGTGAGTTCAATCCCCGATGCCGAAGCGCTCTACACGACGCTGCTGTCCGGCGTGAAGGCGCTGATGCGCCCCGAGACGAAACTGGTGGGCATCACCTCCGGCGGCGCCTGGCTGGTCGAGCGCCTGCAAAAAGACCTGGGCCTGGCCGGTGCCCCCGGCGTCATCTCGTCGGCGATGCACCGCGACGACTTCGCGCGCCGCGGCCTCTCGGCCAGCGCGCAGACCGCGCTGCCCTTCGACGTGAACGGCGCCGACGTGCTGCTGCTCGACGACGTGCTCTACACCGGCCGCACGATTCGTGCGGTGCTCAACGAGTTGTTCGACTTCGGGCGCCCCGCCTGCGTGCGCCTGGCCGTGCTGGTGGATCGCGGTGGCCGCGAACTGCCCGTCGCAGCCGACTTCGCGGCAACGACGCTCAAGCTGCCCGACACCCAATTGCTAGCCCTCGCGCGCGCCGACGACGGCGCCTTCAGCCTCAAGGTGGAGGACAACAAGTAATGCTCTACAAGCGAAATCCGCAGCTCAACAAGAACGGCGAGCTGATCCACCTGCTGTCGATCGAGGGCCTGCCCAAGGACATCGTCACGCACATCCTCGACACGGCCGCCAACTTCACGAGCGTGAGCGACCGCGAGGTGAAGAAGGTGCCGCTGCTGCGCGGCAAGAGCGTGTTCAACCTGTTCTTCGAGAACAGCACGCGCACGCGCACCACCTTCGAGATCGCGGCCAAGCGCCTGTCGGCCGACGTCATCAACCTCGACATCGCGCGCTCTTCGGCCACCAAGGGCGAGTCGCTGCTGGACACCATCGCCAACCTGAGCGCCATGGCCGCCGACCTGTTCGTGGTGCGCCACAGCGAGTCGGGCGCGCCCTACCTGATCGCGCAGCACGTCGCGCCGCACGTGCACGTGGTGAACGCCGGCGACGGCCGCCACGCGCACCCGACGCAGGGGCTGCTCGACATGTACACGATCCGCCACTACAAGAAGGACTTCTCGAACCTCACGGTCGCGATCGTCGGCGACGTGCTGCATTCGCGCGTGGCGCGCTCCGACATCCATGCGCTCACCACGCTCGGCTGCGCCGAAGTGCGCGTGGTCGGCCCCAAGACGCTGGTGCCCGCCGACATGGCCGGCATGGGCGTGCGCGTGTGCCACACGCTCGAAGAAGGCATCAAGGACTGCGACGTCGTCATCATGCTGCGCCTGCAGAACGAGCGCATGAGCGGCGCGTTACTGCCCTCGTCGCAGGAGTTCTTCAAGACCTTCGGCCTCACGCAGGAAAAGCTGCAGCTGGCCAAGCCCGACGCCATCGTGATGCACCCGGGCCCGATCAACCGCGGCGTCGAGATCGACTCCGCCGTGGTCGACGGCAAGCAGAGCGTGATCCTCCCGCAAGTCACCTTCGGCATCGCGGTCCGCATGGCCGTCATGAGCATCGTCGCCGGTAACGAAGCATGAACATCCTCATCACCAACGGCCGCGTCATCGACCCCGCCTCGGGCACCGACACACAGACCGACATCGCCATCGCCGACGGCAGGATCGCCGGCATCGGACGCGCACCGGCGGGCTTCAAGCCCGAGCGCACCCTCGACGCCACGGGCTGCATCGTCACCCCCGGCCTCGTCGACCTCGCTGCGCGCCTGCGCGAGCCGGGCTACGAGCACGAAGGCATGCTCGAAAGCGAAATGGCCGCGGCCATCGCGGGCGGCGTGACCAGCCTCGTGTGCCCGCCCGACACCGACCCCGTGCTCGACGAGCCTGGCCTGGTCGAGATGCTCAAGTTCCGCGCCGAAAAGCTGCAGTGCGCGCGCCTGTTCCCGCTGGGCGCGCTCACGCGCAACCTGGCCGGCGGCGTGCTCACCGAAATGGCCGAGCTCACCGAGGCCGGCTGCATCGGTTTCGGCCAGGCCGACGTGCCGCTGGCCGACACGCAGGTGCTGCAGCGCGCGCTGTCGTACGCCAGCACCTTCGGCTACACCGTGTGGCTGCGCCCGCAGGACCGCGACCTCGGCAAGGGCGTGGCCGCCAGCGGCGCGCTCGCCACGCGGCTGGGCCTGGGCGGCGTGCCGGTGGCGGCCGAGACCATAGCCATCTTCACCATCATCGAGCTCATGAAGAGCACCGGCGCGCGCGTGCACCTGTGCCGCATCTCCAGCGCCCGCGGCGTGGCGCTGGTGCGCGAGGCCAAGGCGCAGGGCCTGCCGATCACCTGCGACGTCAGCATCAACTCGCTGCACCTGGCCGACACCGACATCGGCTTCTTCGACAGCCGCGCGCGCCTGAACCCGCCGCTGCGCCAGCAGGGCGACCGCGACGCGCTCTCGGCCGCGCTGGCCGACGGCACCATCGACGCGCTGGTGTCCGACCACACGCCGGTCGAGGCCGACGCCAAGACCCTGCCTTTTGCCGAAGCCGAGCCCGGCGCCACCGGCCTCGAACTGCTGCTGCCGCTCGCGCTGCAGTGGGGCGAGCGCAGCGGCGCGGGCCTGTCGCGCGCCATCGAGGTGGTCACCTCGGCGCCGGCGCGCCTGCTGAACGCGGCCGACGCGGCCAGCGGCATCGGCCGCATCGCCGAGGGCGGCGTGGCCGACCTGTGCATCGCCGATCCGTCGCTCGAATGGCAGGTGGTGCCCGAGGCGCTGCGCAGCCAGGGCAAGCACACGCCGTTCTCCAGCTACCCGATGCAGGGGCGCGCGCGCCACACGCTGGTGGCCGGTCGCGTCGTGCACGGCTGAGCGACAGCCGCCCGCCACACGGCACGCCGTCAAAAAGAAGAAGAGGGCCCGCGTCCAGATGCTGCACTCGTTGAAGGCCGGCTGGCGCCTGCTGCATGCGGCCTCGCATGCGCTGTCGGGCTGGTGGACGATCCGCTTCACCTTCCCCCGCCTGCCGCAGGACGAGCGCAACGCGCGCGTGCAGGCCTGGTCGGCGCGCATGCTGCAGATCATGGGCGTCACGCTGCGCGTGCAGGGCGAGCCGCCCGCGCACGGGCCGGCGCTGCTCATCTGCAACCACCTGTCGTGGCTCGACATCACCGCCATCCATGCGGCGCGCCATGTGCGCTTCGTGTCGAAGTCGGACGTCAAGCAGTGGCCGGTGATCGGCACGCTGTCCACCGGCTCCGGCACGCTCTACATCGAGCGCGAACGTCGGCGCGACGCCATGCGCGTGGTGCACCACATGACCGAGGCGCTGCGCGGCGGCGACCTGATCGGCGTGTTCCCCGAAGGCACCACGAGCGACGGGCGCGGGCTGCTGCCGTTCCATGCCAACCTGCTGCAGGCCGCGATTTCCTCGGGCGCGCCGGTGATCCCGGCCGCGCTGCGCTTTGCCGACGCCGCCACCGGCGAGACCAGCCAGGCGCCGCGCTACATCGACGACGACAGCCTGCTGGCCTCGGTGTGGAACACGCTGCGCGCGCCGCCGCTCTTGGCCATCGTGCGCTTCGGCGAGCCGCAGCCTTCGTACAGTCGCGAACGCCGCAGCTGGGCGCATTCGCTGCATGAAGACGTGCAGCAGCTGCGCCGCGACACCCACTGAGCGGCACTGACCGGATCTATCCGCAAAAAAAGCGCCCCGGGAGGGGCGCTGTAACGACGCAAGAAGCGCCGTGAGGAGGAAGCGGGATCGTTCGCCGTGGCGCGTGGCCGGTCAGAGAATGCCGAACACCTTCAGCCCGATGATCACGATCAGCGGGACGCCGCAGAGCCAAAGGATGATGCTTTTCATGACCGGTCTCCGTGAGGTAGGTAGGCCTCTACGGTGGCCGCGTCTGCGGCCCGCGCGTGCGGGATAAGGCAAACCAAGCGCGTGAGCGCCTGCCTACACGGCTCGGGCCGGCGGTTCAGCCCGCTTCGTCGGTGGGCACGAAGCCCAGGCGGCGCGAGATTTCGAGCGCGCAGGCCTTCAGCGGCACGGCCACGCGGCCGTTCCAGTCGCTGTCGAAGGTGGCCTCGGGGCCCATGGCCGTGATGCCCAGCACCAGGTTGTTGGTCGAGTCGAACACCGGCGCGCAGAAGGCGTCGATGCCCGGAATCGGCTGGCCCAGCGTGCGCGAGATGCCGTGCAACCGCGTCTCGACCAGGAGCGCCTCGATCTGCGACTTCGACAGCTCTTCGCTGGCGCCGCGCCCGTCGGCCGGACGCGTGCGCGCCAGGTCTTCGAGCATCATCTTTTCCACCACCTTCGGCGGCAGGTAGGCCGCGAACAGCCGGCCCGTGGCCGTGTAGGCCAGCGACATCACGGTGCCGGTGCGCAGGTTCACGTGCAGCGGGTGGATCGGTTCTTCCAGCCGCACCACGGTCGGCCCGAAGTTGCCCCAGACCGCGACCGCGATGCTCTGCTCGGTCTCGGACGCGAGCGCCTCGATGAGGGGCGACGCCTCCTTGATCGGGTCGAGCCGCTGCAGCTTGGCCAGGCCCAGCTGCAGGGCCAGCGGGCCCAGCTCGTAGCGGCCGGCGCCGTCCTGCACCACGAAGCCGACTTTCAGAAAACTGACGAGGTAGGGGTGCGCCTTGCCGACCGGAATGCCGGCCGATTTGCCGAGGTCGCGCAGCGCCATGGGCGCCACGTGCCGCCCGAGCGCGACCAGCAATTGCGTTCCGATTTCGACGGATTGAATGCCACGTCTTGGCTTTTCCATGGGGCGCCCGGCGTGGGGGTTGAGAGTGGGAGCGAGTATAGCCATCAGGGTTTCTACTGATATTGTCGTGTTCAATCGACGATGACTGATCATCTGATAGTAACTAAACGACTTGACCATATCAACATCGCTGCCTACACTCCGCCGCAACTTAAGTCGTACACACAACACGAGAGCGAACAGAGGCAGAGATGGAACAGAACACGTGGGAATGCGATGTCCTCGTCGTCGGCAGCGGCGCGTCGGGCATGGCCACCGCCGTCACGGCGGCGTCGCAGGGTTTGAAGGTGCTGGTGGTCGAGAAAGAGCCGCGCTTCGGCGGCACCACCGCGCGCTCGGGTGGCTGGCTGTGGATTCCGGGCACGCGCCTGGCCACGGAGCAGGGCATCCATGAGCCGCCCGGCGCCGCGCTCGACTACATGAAGCACGAGACCACGACGCACTTCGACGCCGCGCGCGTGGGCGCCTTCCTCGACATGGGCCCCAAGGCCATCGACTTCTTCACGCGCCAGACCTGCGTGCAGTTCGACATGCCGGCCGTCTTCCCCGACTACCACGCCGAAGCGCCCGGCGGCCAGCCCGGCGGCCGCTCGATGGTCACGCGTCCGTTCGACGGCCGCGAGCTCGGTGCGCGCATCAAGCACCTGGCGCCGCCGCTGCCCGAACTCACGGTGTTCGGGATGATGTTGGGCTCGGGCCCCGAGATCAAACACTTCATGCGGGCCTTCAAGTCGCCGACCTCGTTCTGGTACGTGACCAAGCGCCTGACCCGCCACTTCCTGGACGTGGTCCGCCACGG
This sequence comes from Variovorax sp. GW822-FHT04A09, assembly GCF_058801005.1. Lineage (NCBI taxonomy): Bacteria > Pseudomonadati > Pseudomonadota > Betaproteobacteria > Burkholderiales > Comamonadaceae > Variovorax > Variovorax sp. GW822-FHT04A09. The sequence continues at coordinate 303,040 of NZ_JBXAMV010000006.1, forward strand.
CCGCGGCATGACACTGACCAACGGCAACGCGCTGGCCGGCCGCCTGGCCAAGGCCGCGATGGACCTGGACATTCCCGTGTGGCTCTCGTCGCCCGTGAAGAAACTCGTGGTCGAGTACGACGGCGTCTCGGGCGCCGTGGTGCAGCACGAAGGCAAGACGGTGCGCATCACTGCCAGGCGCGGCGTGGTGCTGGCCTGCGGCGGCTTCCCCTACGACGTGGAGCGCCGCAAGCAACTGTTCCCGCACGCACCCACCGGCAAGGAGCACTACTCGCCGTCGCCTTCCACGAACACCGGCGACGGCCTGCGCCTGGCCGAGGCCGTGGGCGGCCGCGTCGACGGCACCATCCCGCATGCCGCGGCCTGGGTGCCGGCCTCGGTCACCACGCGCCCCGACGGCAGCAAGGGCGTCATGCCGCACTTCATCGACCGCGCCAAGCCCGGCGTGATCGCGGTCACACCCAAGGGCAAGCGCTTTGCCAACGAAGGCAACTCGTACCATGACTTCGTGCAGGCGATGGTCAAGGCCTGCGAGGGCGAGCCCGAGGTCACGGCCTGGCTGCTGTGCGACCACAAGGCGCTGCGCGACTACGGCCTGGGCTGCGTCGCCCCCGCGCCGCTGCCCATTGGCCGCCACCTGAAGACCGGCTACCTCAAGCGCGGCGCGAGCATCGGCGAGCTGGCGAAAGAAATCGGCATCGCCCCCGCCGCGCTCGAAGCCACCGTGCAGGAGTTCAACCAGGGCGCGCGCACCGGCGACGATCCCGCCTTCGGCAAGGGCAGCAAGGCCTACAACCGCTACCAGGGCGACGCCAATGTCACGCCCAACCCCTGCGTCGCGCCGCTGGACAACGGGCCGTACTACGCGATCAAGCTGGTCATCGGCGACATCGGTACCTTCGCCGGCCTCGTCACTGACGAGAAGACCCGCGTGCTCGACGCCGACCGCCAGCCGATCAAGGGCCTGTACGCCGTCGGCAACGATGCGGCCAGCGTGATGGGCGGCAACTACCCCGGCGCGGGCATCACGCTCGGCCCGGCGCTCACCTTCGGCTATGTCGCGGGACTGCAGGTCGCGCAGGCCGAAGTGGCTGTGCCCCTGCACGTCGAGCAGCGCGAAGCCGTGGCGGTGCCGCGCGGCGCCTGATCCCGTTCCGATAGTCAACCCAAGGAGCCGACCATGCCCTTTCCTCCTCACGTCGCACCGCGCCTGCTCGAAGGCCGCCTCGCGCTGATCACCGGCGCCGGCCAGGGCAATGGCCGCGCGCTCGCGCTCGGCCTGGCCCAGGCGGGCGCGCGCGTCGTCGTCACCGACATGAACGAAGCCACCGTGGCCGAGACCGCGCAACTGGTGCGCAGCGAAGGCGGCGAGGCCTGGTCGTTCGTGCTGGACGTCACCGCGCCCGAGGCCTGCCAGGCGCTGGCCGCGCGCGTGGCGCAAGAGGTCGGCCATGTCGACCTGCTGGTGAACAACGCCGGCATCATCATCCGCGAGACCACCAGCAGCCCGAACGCCGCGGCCAACTGGAAGAAGACCATCGACGTGAACGTGCACGGCACCTTCAACACCACGCTGGCCTTCATCCCCGTGCTCAAGCAGACGAAGGGCTCGATCATCAACATCGCCTCCATCGCCGCCTATGCAGGGCAGGCCGCGAGCCTGGGCTACTCGCCCTCAAAGGGCGCCATCAAGATGCTCACGCAGTCGCTGGCGCAGGAGCTCGCACCGGCCGGCGTGCGCGTGAACGCACTGGCACCTGGCGTGATCGAGACGCCCATGACCGCCGCCACGCGCGAGAACCCGCAGCGCCTCGAGTCGTTCATGACGCGCATCCCGCTGGGCCGCGTCGGCCAGACCGAAGACCTGGTGGGCCCGGTGATCTTCCTGGCCAGCGACATGTCGCGCTACGTCACTGGCATCACGCTGCCGGTGGACGGCGGCTTCCTCGCCGTCTGAGCCACGCCTCTTCCTTTTCGATTTCCCGTTCCCCGTCCGTCAACCCTTAGGAGACAAAGAATGAAAACGATCCGTCTGTACAAGACCCTGCTCGCGACCGCCGCCTTCGCTGCGTTCTCGGCAGGCGCCTACGCGCAAGACATCAAGCTCGGCTACAACGGCGACCTCTCGGCGTCGCCTTCGGCGCAGAGCGGCCAGGCCGCGGTGCTGGGCATGGAGGCGGCCATCGCCGACCTGAACGCCGCCGGCGGCGCGCTCGGACGGAAGTTCACGCTGGTCACGCGCGATGACGTCTCGGCGCCGCCGAAGTCGATCCAGAACATGAGCGACCTGGTCGACAACGAGAAGGTCGTCGCCGTGTTCGGCCCCACCAACTCGGGCAACGCCATGGCCTGGAAGCACATCGCCAACCAGAAGAAGATTCCGGTGCTGGGCAACGTGGGCTCGGGCACCGACATCACCAAGCCGATGAGCGCCGGCGCCGACAACTACATGTTCCGCGTCTCGATGGTCGACCGCGAGCAGGTCGCCGCGCTCATGGCCTACGTGAAGCGCAACACGGCCGGCTCCAAGGTCGTGGGCCTCATGGCAGAGACCACCGGCTACGGCCAGGGCGGGCTGAAGGACATGGAAGAAATCGCCAAGCTGCAGGACATCAAGATCGCGGCCACCGAGCGCTTCGGCGTCGGCGACACCGACATGACCTCGCAGCTCTCCAAGATGAAGGCCGCCAACGTCGACACCGTGGTGGTGTGGGCGCAGGGCACGCCCATCGCGCAGCTGGTGCGCAGCATGGAGAAGATCAACTACTTCCCGCTCACGCTCACCTCGTGGGCGGCCGACAACATCACCTTCTACGACGCGGCCGGCAAGGCGCTGGCCGAGAAGCCGATCTTCATGCGCACCGTGAGCGAGACGCGCACGCCCGTGCAGCAGAAGCTGTTCGACCGCATCGGCAGCAAGCTGAAGGCGCCGGGCTCGTTCTCGTTCGCGCTGCACGGCTACGACTCGGTGCTGCTGCTGGCCCAGGCCATGAAGCAGGCCAACAGCACCGACGGCGCCGCCGTGCGTGCGGCGCTCGAAGACCTGAAGACGCCGGTGCAGGGCGTGCTCAAGACCTACGAGAAGCCCTTCAGCAAGACCAACCACGAAGCCCTCACGGCCAAGGACCTGGTCTGGATCCGCTGGAAGGACGGCAAGCTGCTGCCCTACAGCGACGCGCTGATCGGTGCGCTCAAGCCGGCCGACTTCAAACAATAAACGTCTGAGACACAAAAGGAACGGGGCGCCGCCCCGTTCTGCAACGGAGATACACACCATGGTTGAAGCGCTCCTGCAGGCGCTCATCAGCGGGCTCGCCGTCGGCGGTGCCTATGCGCTGGTGGCGCTGGGATTCAGCATCACGTTCACGACGACCAAGACGCTGAACTTCTCGCACGGCGAGTTCGTCTCGGCCGGCGCGTTCATCGGCATGAGCGCGCTGTTCCTCGTGCTGGGCAAGCCGCTCAGTTCCACCACCTTCGGCGACGCCGTGCCCGGCGCGGGCGCGCAGCTGTTCGCGCTGGTCGCCGCGCTCGGCGTGATGGGCCTCCTGGGCTGGCTGCTCTACGTGCTCGGCGTGCGTCCGTTCGCGGGCCGCCCGGGCATGGCCTGGGTCATGAGCACGCTGGGTTTCGGCGTGATCCTGCAGAGCGTGGGCCTGGCCATCTGGGGCCCGAAGCCCGTGGTGGTGCCCGCGCCCGTGGGCGACACCGTGATCCGCATGTTCGGCGTGGGCGTGCGCCCGCAGGAACTGCTCACGCTGGGCGTGGCCGTGGTCGTGATGATCGGCTTCGACCGCGTGATGAACCGCACCATGATCGGCAAGGCCATGCGCGCCGTGGCGCAGAACGGCAACGTCGCCAGTCTCATGGGCATCAACACCAACGCCATGATGATCGGCGCCTTCGTCGTCAGCTCGGCGCTGGCGGGGCTGTCGGGCTTCCTGCTCGCGCCCATCGCGCAGGCCTCGCTCTTCATGGGGCTGACCGTGGGGCTCAAGGGTTTTTCGGGCGCCATGATCGGCGGCCTGAGCAACCCGCGCGGCTGCGTCATCGGCGGCTTTCTTCTCGGCGTGCTCGAGTCGATGGTGAACCTCTGGCAGGCGCAGTGGCGCGAGGTCGCGGTGTTCGCGCTCGTGATCCTGGTGCTGGCGTTCCGGCCCACGGGCCTGTTCGGCCGCTCGACGGTGGAGAAGGTATGAAGCGCCTCGCCCATCCCGCCGCCGTGGTGCTGGTGGCGGCCGTGCTGTGCGGCCTCGTCTCGCTGTCCGGCAACGACTACTACCTGCGCATCGCCTTCATGATGTGCGTCTACTACCTGTGCGCCGCCGGCATGAACGTGCTGGTCGGCTACGCAGGTCAGAAATCGCTGGGCCAGGCCGGCCTGTTCGCAGCCGGTGCCTACGCGGTCGCGCTCATCACCTCGCGCACCGAGCTGAGTCCGTGGCTCGCGCTGGTGATCGCGGCGGTTGTCTCCGGCGTGTGCGGCGTGCTCATCGCGCTGCCCTCGCTGCGCGTGAAGGGCCCGTACCTCGCGATGGTCACGCTGGCCTTCGGCATCGTGGTCGAGAAGCTCGTGGGCGAATGGACCGACGTGTTCGGCGGCGCGCAGGGCATCTACGGCATCCGCCCGCTGACCTGGAACGGCCAGCCCCTGAGCAGCGTGCAATGGGTGATTTTGGGCATCGTGCTCAGCGCCGCGCTGCACCTGCTGCTGCGCAACCTGCTGCAGGGCCGCTTCGGCCGCGCGCTGCTGTCGTTGCAGGCGGACGAGATCGCCTCGTCGTCGGTGGGCGTGCGCGTGTACCGCGCCAAGGTCATGGCCTTCGTGGTCGCGGCCGTCACCTGCGGCATCGCGGGCGCGCTCGTGGCGCAGCAGAACCAGTACATCAACTCCGACTTCATCACCTTCCACCTGTCGATCTTCATCCTGCTCTTGGTGCTGTTCGGCGGCGCGGGTTCGATGTACGGCCCCATCGTGGGCGCGGTGCTGCTCACGGCGACCGACGCGCTGCTCGCGCGCTGGCCCTCGGCGCAGCACTTCCTGTACGGCTTCCTGCTGCTGTTCGCGCTGTACGTGATGCCGGGCGGCGTGGTGGGCCTGTTCAACAAGTGGTTCCTGAAGTCACGCCACCGCGGCGAAGGGGCGACCGGCAACGGCGTGCCGGGCCAGATCGGTCCCGGCGGCGAAGGCGAGCTGCTGGTGGTGCAGGGCGTGACCAAGTCGTACGGCGGCGTGAAGCCCGCGCAGGACGTGTCGTTCCGCCTGCAGCGCGGCCACATCCATGCGCTCATCGGCCCGAACGGCGCCGGCAAGAGCACCATGATCAACATGCTCACCGGCGTGGTCGAACCCGACGCGGGCGTGATCCGCTTCCTGGGCCGCAACATCGTGGGCCAGCCGGCGCACACCATCTGCTGCCTGGGCATGGGCCGCACCTTCCAGAACCTGCGTTTGTTCGCCGACCTCTCGGTGCTCGACAACGTGATGCTCGGGCGGCACAGCCGCATGAGCAACGGCTTCCTGTCGTCGCTCGTGGCCTGGCCCACGGCCGGCAAGCAGGAGCGCGCCACGCGCGAGCGCGCGCTGCAGCTGCTCGACCTCGTGGGCCTGGGCCACCTGGCGCACTGGCCCGCCGGCAGCCTGCCCTACGGCCTGCAGCGCCGCGTGGAGCTGGCGCGCGCGCTGGCCACCGAGCCGCAGCTGCTGCTGCTCGACGAGCCCGCCGCCGGCCTCAACCCGCAGGAGACCGCCGAGCTCGGCGAACTGCTGGTGCGCATCGGCAAGTGCGGCGTGTCCATCCTGATGGTGGAGCACCACATGGACCTGGTGATGTCGATCTCCGACCACGTGATCGTGCTCGACTACGGCGTGAAGATCGCCGAAGGCAAGCCGGCCGAGGTGCAGTCGAATCCGCGCGTGGTCGAGGCCTACCTGGGCGTGGACGACGAAGAAGACATGGCCGCCGTGCCCGCCTGAGCCAGAGGACCGAAACCATCATGTTGAAAATCGAATCGGTGAAGGTCTCGTACGGCGCCATCGAGGCCGTCAAGGGCGTGAGCCTGGAAGTGCGCGCGGGCGAGGTCGTCACCATCATCGGCGCCAACGGCGCCGGCAAGAGCACGCTGCTCAAGAGCATCGTCGGGCTGGAGCCCGTGGCCGCAGGCCGCGTGCTCGTGGACGGCAAGGACTGCACGCACGTGCCCGCGCACCAGCGTGTGGGCCTGGGCGTGGCGCTGTCGCCCGAGGGGCGCGGCGTGTTCCCCGACCAGACCGTGCGCGAGAACCTGATGCTGGGCGCCTACTCGCGCCGCAGCGACAAGGCCTTCGTGGAGCGCGCCATCGAACGCGAGTTCGCGCGCTTCCCACGCTTGAAGGAACGCGCGCATCAACTGTCCGGCACGCTGTCGGGCGGCGAGCAGCAAATGCTCGCGATTGCCCGCGCGCTCATGAGCGAGCCGCGCCTGCTGCTGCTCGACGAGCCCTCGCTGGGCCTGGCGCCGCTCATCATCAAGGACATCTTCGACGCCATCCGCCAGCTGCGCAGCTCGGGTCTCACGATCCTGCTGGTGGAACAGATGGCCAAGCAGGCGCTGGGCGTGGCCGACCGCGCCTACGTGCTCGAAACCGGCTGCATCACGCTCGAAGGCTCCGGCCGCGAGTTGCTCGACAACCCCAAGGTGAAGTCCGCCTACCTCGGCACGCACTGACTTTCCCTCTCACTTCCAAGGACCACTCATGACCACCAAGAAATTCGCCAGCCAGGCCGACCTCGAAGAAAAGAAGGTCTCGTTCACCCGCCTCTCGGAGAACGCCTACGCCTACACCGCCGAGGGCGACCCCAACACCGGCGTCTTCATCGGCGACGAGGCCGTGATGGTGGTCGACACCCAGGCCACGCCCGCGATGGCGCAGGACGTGATCCGCCGTATCCGCGAAGTCACGCCGCTGCCCATCAAGTACGTGCTGCTGAGCCACTACCACGCGGTGCGCGTGCTGGGCGCGTCGGCGTACTTCAAGGAAGGCGCCGAGCAGATCCTGGCCAGCCGCGACACCTACGACCTGATCGTCGAGCGCGGCGAGCAGGACAAGGCCAGCGAGATCGGCCGCTTCCCGCGCCTGTTCCGCAACGTCGAGTCGGTGCCGGCCGGCCTTACCTGGCCCACCATGACCTTCGACGGCACGATGAGCGTGTGGCTGGGCAAGAAGCTCGAGGTGAAGATCGCGCAGGTCGGCCGTGGCCACACCAAGGGCGACACCATCGCCTACCTCGAAGACCAGAAGATCTGCTTCGCCGGCGACCTCGTCGAATACCAGAGCACGGCCTACGCGGGCGACTGCTACTTCCGCGACTGGCCCACCACGCTGGACCGCCTGGCCGGCTTCGGCTTCGAGAAGCTGGTGCCCGGCCGCGGTGCCGCACTGGAAAATGCCGCCGACGTGCGCAAGGCCATCGCCTCCACGCGCGCCTTCATCTCCGACGTCTACACGCTGGTGAACAACGGCGTGGCCGAGGGCAAGTCGCTCAACGTGATCTACAAGGAAACCGTGGCCGCGCTGCGCCCGACCTACGGCCACTGGGTCATCTTCGACCACTGCATGCCCTTCGACGTGACCCGTGCCTACGACGAGGCCACGGGCCACGTGCACCCGCGCATCTGGACCGCAGAGCGCGACATCGAGATGTGGAACGCCCTCGAAAGCTGAGGTGAACCAAGCCGCGCCCTCGCACGGCGCCACGCCCGCGTCCGTGCAGGGCTGGATGCTGCTCGCGATGCTGGTGTGGGGCGTGAACGTCTCGGCCGTGAAGGCGCTCACCGGCTCCTTCGAGACGCTGCCGCTGGCGGCGCTGCGCATGGGCGTGGCGTGCATCGCGCTCAGCGCCATCGTGCTGTGGCGGCGCGGCGGCGTGCCCCGGCTCACGGCGCGGCAGCTCGCGGTGATGGCGGGCTGCGCCTTCCTCATGGTCTATGGCAACCAGATCCTGTTCGCGCAGGGGCTGCTGCGTTCCACCGCCACCAACGGCGCGCTCATCATGGCGCTGAGCCCGCTGGTGTCGGCGCTGATGGCCGCGCTGGTCTTCGGCGAGCGCTTCACGGCGCGCCGCATGGTGGGCGTGGCGCTGGGCTTCGCGGGCGTGGCGGCGGTGGTGCTCAGCCACCCGGGCGCGGGGCTGTCGAGCGCCGGCATCGGCGACCTGATGCTCGCGCTGTCGGTGGTGAGCTTCGCGGTCGGCGGCGTGGGCGTGCAGCGGCTGGCGCGGCAGATCGATCCGCTGTCGATCAGCTGGGTCATCTACATGATCGGCACGCTCATGCTCGTGGTGCACACCGTGCTCGGGCCGTCGCGGCTCGGCACGGCGCAGCTCTTTCCCGGCCTGTGGCCGTGGGCGCTGGTGCTGTTCTCGGGCATCGCGGCCACCGCCGCGGGCAACCTCATCTGGAACCGTGCGATCTCCGTCATCGGCGTGGCGCGCACGGCCGTCTTTCTCTACTGGGTGCCGGTGTTCGGCGTGCTGTTCGCGGCGCTGCTGCTGGGCGAGGTGCTCACGTGGTGGCACCTGTTCGGCTTTGCCGCGGTGATGAGCGGCACCTGGCTCGGCACGCGGCCCGTGGCTGCGCCGGCCCCTTGATTTCTTCACATGCCTGATTCTTCCCTTCCCCTGCTGTTCCAGCCCTTGCAGCTGCGCGAGCTCACGCTGGCCAACCGCATCGTCATCTCGCCCATGTGCCAGCACGCCGCCGAGCGCGGCCATGCCACGCCGTGGCACCTGGTGCACTTGGGCAAGTTCGCGCTCGGCGGCGCGGGCCTGATCCTCACCGAGAGCACCGCGGTCGATCCGCGCGGGCGCATCGGCACCGCCGACCTCGGCCTGTGGAACGACAGCCAGATCGCACCGCTGAAGGCCGTGGTCGACTTCGTCCATGCGCAAGGCAGCGCCATCGGCGTGCAGCTGGCGCACGCGGGCCGCAAGGCCGGCAGCGAGCCGCTGTGGGAGGGCGGGGCGGCCATCGACCCGGCGCGCATGGCGGCCGATGAAGAACCCTGGGAGCGCCTGGGCCCCAGCGCGCTCGCGGCCGGCCCCGGCTGGTCGGCGCCGCGCGCGCTCGATGCCGCCGACATGGCCGAGGTCGTGCAACGCTTTGTCGATGCCACCGTGCGCGCCGACCAGGCCGGCTTCGACGTGGTCGAGCTGCACTTCGGCCACGGCTACCTGGTGGCGAGCTTCCTGTCGCCCAACGCCAACCACCGCGACGACGCGCTCGGCGGCAGCCGCGAGAACCGCATGTCGCTCGCCTTGGAAATCGCGCAGCGCGTGCGCGCCGCATGGCCCGCCGGCAAGCCGCTGTTCTGCCGCCTCTCGGCCGTGGACGGCACGCTCGACGGCTGGAGTCTCGACGACTCGGTGGTGCTTGCGCGCGAGCTGAAGCGCTGCGGCGTCGACGTGATCGATTGCTCGTCCGGCGGCCTCACCGAAGAGACGCGCGCGCTGCCCGTGCCGCGCGGCCTGGGCTTCCAGGTGCCCTTCTCTGAACGCATCCGGCGCGAGGCCGGCGTGGTCACGCAGGCCGTCGGGATGATCGTCGACGCGCAGCAGGCCGAGGCCGTGCTCGCCGCCGGGCAGGCCGACCTCGTCGCGCTCGGCCGCGAAGCCCTGTTCGACCCTTACTGGCCGCACCACGCGGCCGCCGCGCTCGGCGCCGACCCGCAGTACCAGCGCTGGCCCGTGCGCCACGGCGTGTGGCTCGCCAAGCGTGCGCCCGGCCTGGCGCGTGCGCGCGCCGAGGCAGCGAACACGCCACCCCACAAGGAGACCGACCGATGACCGAACCCACGACCACGACCCTGCGCATGGGCCTGATCCGCAAGCGGCCCGGGTGGACCGACGAGGCCTTCAGCCGCCACTGGCGCGAACGCCACGGCCCGCTCGTCGCGCGCCTGCCCACGCTGCGCGCCTACCGCCAGAACCGCGTGACCGACCGGCTGCAGCGCGGCATCGACTTCGCGCGCGGCCCGTGGGACTTCGATGGCTTCTCGCAGCTGCAGTTCGATGCGGCAGCGCAGGCCGATGCAGCCTTCAACACCGGCGAGCTGGCGACGGAGATCCGCGCCGACGAGCGGCACTTCCTGGGTGGGCTGCACATCGTGACGGTCGAGCAGACCGAGGTCATCGCGCCGCCGTCGCCCGCATCGTCGGCGGGGCCGGCGATGCTCAAGCGCATCTCGACCCTGCGCCGCCCGGTCGCGCAGTCGGAAGAAGACTTCCGCCGCGAATGGAAGGTGCACGCCGACCACGTGCGCCGCATGCCCGGCGTGGCCGGCTACCGCCAGAACGTGGTCGTCGCGCGCGAGTTCGAAAAGGGCACGCCCTGCGGCTACGCCGAGCTGCCGATCGACGGCATCGTCGAGCTGTGGTTCGAGAACCCCGACACGCTGAACGCCGCCTTTGCCTCGCCCGAAGGCCAGCGCACCATGGCGCACGCCAAGACCTTCCTGGCGGAGATCACGGCCTTTGTGGTGGAGGAGTTTCGGGTGGTGTGAAGGCCGACGCGAGCCCGTAGTGCACCGAGGTGCTCAGGGCTGGAATTACCGGGTGGTGCGAGACAGGGTGCGATGCACGCGCGGGCACCGTGCCGATGGGTGCGATCTCGCGGGGTCGCTGCACCGGCGCAGCCGCCGCTTCGTCGCTGCGCCCGGGCGGCTCGGGCAGGAACACCCCGCGCCGCAATGACCAGATGCAGGCGCCGAGGCGCAGCAGCTTTTCGACCTTCACGTCATGCGCCGGATCGTCCGGCGACTCCTGCGCGATCAGCTCGCCCAGTTGCGTGAGTGCATCGGCAGGTGTCATGCCGCGCCCGATCCGTGCCACTTCCACCATGGCCGCCAAGGCCTCGGTCTTGTTCATCGCTTGCCCCCTGTTGCTTGTCTCTTGCTACGAAGGACAGCATGCCGTTACGCGGTGCATCCAAAAGTAGTCCGGCGCGCCGTCGGGTCGTAGAGGGGCGCCTTTTTCCTGCGCGGGGCGGGGCGTACGCAGTGCGCTGCTGCCTTGGCATCGAGCGGCACCACCACAAGACCAGGGAACACCGGACCATGTCACGCAGAGCCATTCGCTCGTACGCATTCGCCATCGCCGCCACTGCGTTGCTGAGCACGTGCGAAACGCCGTACCGTTCGCCGACCGCGTAGGAAAGCCGGGCACAGGTCACCGTCGATTCGAAGGACGAGTGGATCAAGTTGCCAAGAGGCTTTACGCACGGGACATTCGAGGGAAAGCCGTACTGGAAGCTTCCTGACGCTACCTCCGCAGGAACACCGACGAACTCTGACTCACTCGTTACCGTCGAGAAGACGAAGAGAAGCGGTGGCGCTTGCCGGTCGAGGTGACCGAGGCGATCAGGTCATCGGCAACCGATGACGCAGCCCTTGTGAAGGCGTAGAACTGGACTTGCGGGAGCGCGGGAAGACCGTCTGGACCGCCCAACGCGCGTAGGCCGTCTTGGAGTTGGCTGAGTGCAATGGGCGTCACCGCGAATCCCGCCTTTGCGGCGGAGAGGCACCCAGCCATGCTGCCGCTTTCAAACCCCACGCTCCAGGTCTTCCCCGCCTTGGTAAGGGCAGTGATCGCGGCATCGCGATACACACATGGTTCGGGAAACATGGCCAGCACCAGGTCGAGCTCGGAGTCGAACACTTCATCCGATGAGTACGCCCAAACGAGTTCCTCTTCCCACAGCAAGCTACCCGTCGCCCCGATGTCGGCACATTGCTTGCCGAATACAACGTCGAGGCGTCCTCGATTGAGCAACTTCACAAGGTCCGAAGTAATGCCGACCTTCAGCTCGATCGATGAACCGGGATTCCAACGCTTGTAGGTCTGGAGCACGTCCGCTAGCCAGGTGCCTGCGAAGTCCTCGCTGGCCCCGACCCTCAACCTCCCAGCCGCGGGGCTGCTCAACCTCGCTCGGACTTCACGCTCCAAACCTACGATGCTTCGAGCATAGGCATGGAGAAGATGCCCCGAAGGAGTGAGCTGAAGGCTGCGGGTGGTGCGCTTGAGGAGCAAGCTTGACGCCGAGACCTCCAGACGCTTGATGTGTCCACTGACGGCGGAGGGTGTCAAGGACAGCTGTTCGGCCGCCAACCCAAACCCGCCGCAGTCGACAACCTCGAGGAAGGTTCGGAGCAGCGTGATGTCGAAAACGGGCGTGGTGTTGTTCATTGCGACACTTTAGATTCATCGCAAATCTTGATCAATACCAGATGATTATTTGCAAATCAGAAAGGCAGGAGGAACTAGCCTTGGGCTTCGCCACCCCACAGGACACGCAAGATGAACAGATACTCACTGGTTAGAACGCCAACGCTGGAAATCGGGTTTTTAGAGTGGAACCCTGCTGGCGGTCGAACCGCCGTGCTTGTGCACGGATGGCCCGACTGTCCAGAGACTTGGTCCATCGTGGCCAAACGGCTCGCCGATAAAGGCTTTCGCGTTCTCTGTCCCGCTCTACGCGGATTCGGCCCAACGCGCTTCCTGGATCCGGAGACGCAGCGCAGCGGCGAGCTTGCGGCACTTGGTCGAGATCTGTTGGACTTTATTGACGCGCTCGGCGTCGATCGTCCTTTACTCGTGGGCCACGATTGGGGCGCACGCGCCGTGGCCAATGCATGCGGTCTGCGCGCTGACGCCGCATCGGAGATGGTGCTGCTTTCCGTTGGCTACGGCACCAACGATCCGAAGCAAACGATCAGCTACACGCAGGCGCAGAACTATTGGTATCACTGGTTCATGGCAACCCCTCGTGGACAGCAGGCGGTCGAGCAAGATGCACGCGCGTTCACTCGGCTGATGTGGGACACATGGTCTCCAGAGGGCTGGTATAGCGACCCGGAGTTCGAGGAAGCTGTCGCGGCATTCGAGAATCCAGACTGGAGCGCTGTAGTTCTGCATTCCTACCGGCATCGTTGGGGTTTTGCTGACGGTGCCCCAGCCTATCTAGCTGATCAGCAGGTACTGAATCCGGCGCCCTTGCTCTCGCTGCCGACGTTGGTGCTGCATGGCGGCGCCGATAGATGCAATCACCCGGACACATCCGTTGGCAAGGAGCGGTTCTTCCAGGGGCGCTACGAGCGCATCGTGCTCCCGGGGGTGGGGCACTTTCCCCAACGCGAAGCTGCTGCGGATGTTGCCGCCGCAATTCTGGGCTTCTGCGGTAAGTCGGCGTGATCAGGCCGACGCTCGAAGAAGTTCAAGTCGAGCTCCGCTAGCCCGCGGCGGCGCTCAAGGAGGAGAAGGTACGGCCTGTAGTGTGCTGCTCGCCAATGGCACGCTGGCGGGTGAGACGCCGTGAACCGGGGCCTTGGTGCCTTCGACAGGAATCGAACCTGTATCTGAGTCTTAGGAGGACCCCGTTCTATCCATTGAACTACGAAGACGGTGTGCGCCGCTGCTGCTGCGGCGCGGCCCGCACTTTACCAGCTTGGGGTGTCCCGGCCGCCCTCAGTCGTACTTCACCGTGTAGATCAGGTCCACCCCGCTCGTCTGCCCCGCCTGGCCCCGCAGCGTGAGGCGCTTGGTCAGGTCGTAGAAGATGAAGAGGGTGCCGAAGGTGCCGCCCAGGCTGCGTTCGTAGGTGATGTAGAAGTCTTTGGACAACCGCTTGCCCAGCGTCACGGCCGACTCGCGCAGGTCGCCGCCGTTGCCGGGGCCCTTGAAGCCGAGTTCGTCCAGACCGAAGCGGCTGGCCAGGCTGCCGCCGGTGGTGGTGCCGCCGATCTTGCCGAGCAGCGACAGGGCGGCCTGCTGCAAGAGGGCCGACTCGCCACCGCTGGTGGCTGAGGCGCGGCCCAGGATGACCCATGACAGCGTTTCGGCGTCGGACAGCGCGGGCTCCGCATAGAGCTTCACGCGGGGCGACTGCGCGGAGCCGGTGATCTGCACGCCGGCGCGCTGTGCGATGTTCGGGCGGATGGCCAGGATGTCGAGCGCGGGGTTGTCGAAGGGGCCGTTGAAGCGCGCGATGCCGGTCTCGACGTCGAGCTGCTGGCCGTAGGCGCGGTACTGGCCCTTCACGGTCTTCACCTCGCCGGTGATGCGCGGCGGGGCGTCCAGGCGGGTGCTGCGGATTTCGAGTTCGCCCTCGAGCCGCGTGGTGATGCCGCGGCCCTGCACGGCGAAGTCGTCACCCAGGTCGAAGGTGACGACGATGTCGGGCGGCTTGGCGGTCTGGGGCTTGGCGGCCTTGGCCGCCTGGGCGTCGGCCTTGGCGGATTCGCGCTGCGCGGCCTCGGCGGCGGCCTTGTCCTTGGCGGCCGAGCGCACGACGACGTCGCTGCCCAGGCTGGGCGCGGTCTCGTCGGGCAGGATGATGACGGCGCGGTCGGTCTTGAGCTTGCCGCGCACGTTGAACTGGCCGTCGTCCAGCCGCGCCTGCAGGTTGCCCGACAGCGACACCTGGCGGTCGGTGCGCACCAGCACGCGCAGGGCGCGCAGCTCGGCCTGCAGGGCCATGCGGATGCCGGTGCTGGTCGCGCTGTTGTTGCTGCCCCAGCTGAGGTCGCCGCGCGCGGTGAGCGAGCCGCCGTCGGTGCGCGCTTCGCTGGCGGCGGTGCTGCGGTTGCCGCTCTGGCCGCCGATGCGCGCGTTGCTGCCGGCGCCGCCCTTGAGCGTGAACTCGGTGATCTCCAGGCGGTCGCCGGTGAGCGAGGCGCGCAGTCGGCCGTCGCGCAGGTCGAGGCCTTCGACCGGGGCGCGCAGCGCGAGTTGGTCGGCGCCGAGGGTGCCGTTCCAGCGCGGCGCGGTGCGGCTGCCCGACAGGGTGGCATTGGCGTCGAGCGTGCCGGCGATGCGCCAGCCGGGCGGCGCGAGCATGGACCACACGCCCAGGTTGGGCAGCGCGGCGCGCAGGGTGCCGTTCAGGGGCGCATCGGGCGCCCACTGCCAGCCGCCGCTGCGCTGCTGCATGCGGGTCCCGAGCTCGGCGTCGAGGCGGCCGGCGCGTTCGCTGTCCCAGGCCAGGGTGGCGCGCACGGCGTCGCCCTGCGCGTCGAGCTGCAGTTCGGCGCGGCGCAGGCCGGCGGGCGTGGCGGTGACATCGACGCCGTTGACCTCGTTCTTGCCGCTGGCCGAGCTCATGGTGCGTTCGCTCGCGGTGCCGGTTCCGGTGCTCGTGATGCGGGTGACGAGCGCGGCCTCGCCGGCCTGCACGCGGATGTCGCCGCTCTGGCGCGCGAGCCGGGCCTTGGCGCGCAGGGTGTCGCCGGCGTCGATGTCCCAGTCGCCGTTGAACAGCAGGTCGCCGCTGATGCCGAGTTCGCTCAGCGTGGCGTTGGCGCCGAACGCGCCGGCCCAGGCCATCGGCAGGCCCTGCATCTGGCCCTTGGACTGCAGGCGGAACACGCGGTTGGGCGCGGCGCCGCTCTGGTTGAAGCGCAGCGGCTGCCAGTCGATGCGCACGGTGCCGGGCAGCGGGCCGCGCAGGGTGGCGTCGGCGGCGGAGGCTTCGACGTCGAGGCGGTTGTCGGCGGCGCGCACGGTGGCCGTGACTTCGCGGCCCAGCTCCAGCACCCAGGGGCCCTGGCCGGGGCGCGCGGTGACGGTGTCTTGTGCTTGCAGGCGCAGGCTGGCGAGGGTGGCGCGCCACTGGTTGGCGCTGGCAAGGCCGCCGCTGGCGCGGGTGTCGAGCGCCAGCTTCTGCGTGCCGGTGGTGGCTTCGCCCTTGAGCGTCAGCGTGGCCTGGGCGATGCTGCCGGCAAGGTCAGCTTGCAGTGCGCGCAGCTGCACGCTGGTGGCCGTGCCGCCGGGCTGGGCGGCGGGCAGGGTCAGGTCGAGGCGCGGCACGGTGAGCGCGGCCTTGAGGCTGGGCTCGGCGTTGCCGCGTGCGGTGGGGGCGCCGGGGTTCTCGATGCGGCGCTGTACGGTCTGCCAGCCGCCTTGCCAGCTGGCGTCGAGCCGGGCGCTGCCCTTGGCACTGGCGTTCGCGAACACGCTCGACAGGCCCGGCAGGCCTTGCACCCAGCGCTGCAGGGCTTCGGCGTCGTCGATGCGCGCCTGGAGGTCGCCGCCGCCGGTGGTGGGCGCGATACGGCCGTCGAGCTGCGCGCTGCCGCCCGGCAGCGAGAGGGTGAGCTTGCCGCTGGCGGCCTGCTCGGCCACGCGCACCTGCAGCTTGCCGTCGATGCTGGCGCGCATCGCTTCGACGCGCAGCGTGCGCAGGTCGAGCACCTGGTCTTTCCACTGGCCCTGCGCCAGCGCGCGGTCCAGGCCGAAGCCGGGCAGCGCCTTGCTGCCGGCGCCGCCGTTGCCTTCGGCGCGGAGGGCCACGTCGAAGACGAGGGTGTCGGAATCTTCGGCCTGCCGCGCGCTGATCTGCCCGCCGACGGGCGCGCCCGACAGCTCGCTGTACAGCGCGCCGGGCCGCACGCCGCGCACGGTGGCGCGCACCTGCCAGGGCGAGGGCGCGGGGCTCCAGCTGCCTTCGGCGTCGATGCGGCCACCCCCCGCGCGCACGGTGGCTTCGGGCACGGTCCAGGTCGTGCCGTCGAAGCCGACTTGGGCCTGGACCTGCTCGACCGGCAGCTTCTGTTGGTCCCACGGGCCGGCGACGGCGTTGCGGATGTCGGCCGAGGCCTTCCACGCGGCGGGGCCGGTGGCGGCGTCGGGCGCGAGCTCGACGGTGCCGGTGAGCCGGGTCCGGGGCGCGCCGGGCCAGAGGCTGGCGGCGTCGACGTTGCGCAGGTCGGCCTTGGCGTCGACCACGGGCTGCGGCAGCCAGGGGGCGATCTGCGCGCGCAGCTGGGCGGCCATGGGCGCTTCGGCGTCGGGCTCGGTGGGCTGCAGGTCGGCGGCGACCTGCAGGCGCGCCTCGGGGCCGGCCAGCGTGCCTTTCACGGAGGCCTTGGCCTGCACTTCGATGTGGCGGTCTTCGGCGAGCGGGGCTTTCACGCGGCCGTCGAGCGTGGCGTCGAGCGCCATCGGCGCCGGGCCTTGCAGCCGCACGCGGGCGCTGTAGTGGCCGTCGGCGATGTCGACGCCTTCGATGTCCAGCGCGTGCTGCGCGCCGAGGTAGCTGTAGCGGCCCGCGAGGCCCTTGGCTTCCAGCGCGGGCGGTCCGGCCCAGCGCACCTCGTCGATGCGGAAAGGCACCTCGGCCACTTCGACGGGCAGCGCGACCTGCGTGAGCGGCTCGGTCGGCGTGTCGCTGGGCGGGCCGCGGCGTTCGATCGACAGGCTCGCCGCGTGGATCTCGCCGAGCTGCACCTTGCGCTGGAACAGCGGGGCGAGCTGCCAGCCGAGCGTGGCGTCGTTCACCTCGACCGCGAGGCTCTCGCTTTGCCACTTGAGCCAGCCGATGCGTCCGCCGGTGCGCAGCGAGCCGGTCACGTCGCGGCTCTCGAGCGTCTGGCCCGCGGGCAGGCGCTGTGCGGCCTGGGCGAGCGCGAAGGCCAATGATTTGTTCGAGCCGAGCCACCACCAGGTGCCTGCGGCGAGCAGCAGCACGACGAGCAGCAGGCCCACCAGCGTCCAGCCCAGCGCGCGCAGCACGCGGCGGGTGCGCGAGCGGGGACGGGGCGTGGCTGTGGTGGGCGTGGACGGCATGAAGCGGGTCAGAAGGTGAAGCCGAGACGGAAGTGCAGGCGGAATTTCTTCGAGTCGACGCCGTAGGCCAGGTCGGCCTGCACCGGGCCGACGGGGCTGCGCCAGCGCGCGCCGACGCCCACGCCCACCTTGGGCTTGAGCTCGCCGGGCTTGTCGGCCACGGCACCGGCATCCACGAACACCACGCTCTCCCATTCGGTGAGCTTGTCCTTGTAGACGAAGGGGCGCTGCCATTCGAGGCTGGCCACGCCGAGGTAGCGGCCCGACACAGTCTTGCCGTCGGCGCGCACGGTGCCGATCTGCTTGTAGCTGTAGCCGCGCACGGTGGTGTCGCCGCCGGTGAGGAACATCAGCGTGGACGGGATCTGCGCGCTGTCCTTGGCCGCGACGGCGCCGGCTTCGAGCCGCATCTGCAGCCGGCTGCGGCGCGCACGGGCGTTCTTGTCCTCGGCCGCGCCCAGCGGCAGCACGCCGAGCCAGCGCGCGTAGGTGCGGGTGAAGGGCACCTGCTGGCCGGTGAGCGTGTAGCCCGCAGCCACCTCGAGCGCCAGGCCGTAGCCGCGCGAGGGCGCCGAGTTGTCGTCGAAGTAGCGCCCGGTCCAGCCCCAGTTGGCGGTGACGGCCGAGGCCGAGGGCGGCGCGTCGGTGCCGCGGTTGTGCGCGTAGTCGTACTGCAGGAAGTAGCTGCGGTCGATGTGGTCGCTGGACTTGTTGCGCCCGCCGCGCAGCCGGCCGCTGTCGACCACGTAGCTGCCCGACTGCTCGCTCTTGAGTTCGCCGCCGGCGAACCAGCGCCAGCCGCGGTCGTCGGGCACGGCGTTCCACTCGGTGCCCAGCGACTGGATGTCGTTGTCCAGCGAGAGCCGCGACACCGCGCGCCAGCCGAGCAGCGGCATGCGGTTGTGGGTGTGGTCGATCGACAGGCGCGGGCCGTTGTCGGTGGTGAAGCCCACGCCCATCACCACTTTCTGCAGCGGCGCCTCGCGCAGCTGCGCGATCACGGGCGCGGCCAGCGGCGTGTGGCTGTCGGTGTCGAGCGTGAGGAACACCGAGTCGTAGTAGCCGCTGCTGGCCAGGCGCTGCTGGGCGTCGAGCAGCTTCTGCTGGTCGTAGTCGGTGCCGGTGGGCAGGCGCGCGATGCGGCGTGCGGCGTCGGCGTCGTAGCGCTCCACGCCGCGCAGCACCAGCGGGCCGAACTTGTAGGCCGGGCCCGATTGGTAGGTCACGCCGAGGCGGGCCTCGTGGCGGTCGGCGTCGATCTCGGCGCGGCTGATTTCCACGCTGCCGGTGGGAAAGCGTTTGGCCGTGAGGCTGCGCAGCGCGGTGGTCTTGGCGTCGTCCCACGCGCCTTGGGTGAAGGGCTCGCCGGCGCGCAGCGCCCAGCCGGTGCGGATGGCGTCGCGCTGCGCTTCGGCGCTGGGGTCGTTGGCGATCTGGCCGGCGTAGCGGATCTGCACGGTCGACACTTTCGTTCGCTCGCCGGGCGCCACGGTGATGACGACCTCGCGCGGGGCCTCGGTGCTGTCGGGCGTTTCGTTGAGTTCGAGCGTGAGCGTGGGCGTGAAGTAGCCCAGCGTGCCCAGCAGCTCGCGCGCATTGGCCTCGGCCGCGACCATGAGGCGAGAGACCTCGGTCACGCCCAGGTCGTCGAGCTCGCGGTAGCGCTGGATTTCGAGGTGGCGCGCGAGGTAGTCGCGCTCGGTCTCGGGGCCGCGCACGTCGACGGTGAAGGCGTTGCGCCGGCCGTCGGCCTTGGCCTTGTCATCGTCCTTGGCGGTGTCTCCGTTGCTGTCGCCGCTGCGCACCACGCCCGCGGTGGACGCACCCGTGTCCGCCGCCTCTTTTTTAGGCAGCAGGCTGCAGCCTTGCAAAAGCAGGACGCCGGAAAAAAGCAAAGCCGGCCACAACGCCGGCGAAAGAACGGATGCCACCCTGACCATGGGGGCATTCTGACAGCACCCGTGTGGCGGCTGCCCCCCACTTGTGCGGGGCCGCGGGTTACTTGGACAGCATGCGCATCGCCTCTTCGAGGCCGCGCAGCGTGAGCGGGTACATGCGGTTGGACATGAGCTGCTGCATCACCGCGATGCTCTGGCGGTACTGCCACACGCCCTGGGGCTCGGGGTTGATCCAGGCGAACTTGGGGAAGGTGTGCGTGAGGCGCTGGATCCACTCGGCGCCGGCCTCTTCGTTGTTGTATTCGACGCTGCCGCCAGGTTGCAAGATTTCGTAAGGGCTCATCGTGGCGTCGCCCACGAAGATCAGCTTGTAGTCTTTGTTGTACTTGCGCAGGATGTCCCAGGTCGCGAACTTCTCGGAGAAGCGGCGCTTGTTGTTCTTCCACATGAAGTCGTAGACGCAGTTGTGGAAGTAGTAGAACTCCAGGTGCTTGAACTCGGTCTTCACGGCCGAGAACAGCTCTTCGACGCGCTGGATGTGCTCGTCCATCGTGCCGCCCACGTCCATCAGCAGCAGCACCTTGACGTTGTTGTGGCGCTCGGGCCGCATCTTGATGTCGAGGTAGCCGGCGTTGGCGGCGGTCGAGTGGATGGTGTTGTCCAGGTCCAGCTCTTCCTCGTGGCCTTCGCGCGCGAACTTGCGCAGCCGGCGCAGCGCGACCTTGATGTTGCGCGTGCCCAGTTCCTGCGTGTCGTCGTAGTCCTTGTAGGCGCGCTGGTCCCACACCTTCACGGCACTGCGGTTCTTGCCCGCGCCGCCGATGCGGATGCCCTGCGGGTTGTAGCCGCCGTTGCCGAAGGGCGAAGTGCCGCCGGTGCCGATCCACTTGCTGCCGCCTTCGTGGCGTTCCTTCTGTTCTTCGAAGCGCTTCTTGAGCGTTTCCATGAGCTCGTCCCAGCCCATCTTCTCGATCTTGGCCTTTTCTTCGGCCGTGAACTCGCGCTCCAGCGTCTTCTTGAGCCAGTCGAGCGGCACTTCCTTCGTGAAGTCGGTGAGCATCTCGACGCCCTTGAAGTAGGCGGCGAAGGCACGGTCGAACTTGTCGTAGTGCTTCTCGTCCTTCACGAGCGCGGTGCGCGAGAGGTAGTAGAAGTCGTCGATGCCGTAGGCGCCGTCGGAGTTCGGGCCCACCACGTCGGACTTGAGCGCCTCGAGCAGCGTGAGGTATTCCTTGACCGACACCGGCAGCTTGGCCGAACGCAGCGTGTAGAAGAAGTCGATGAGCATGGGGTGCGCTCCTTGTGTGTCGTCGTCAGTCGCGCGGCTTGTCGAGCAGGTACTGCAGCTGGGCCTTCACCTCGGGCCATTCGCCCGCGCGCAGGCTGTACATGACGGTGTCGCGGATGGTGCCGTCGCGGCGCATCACGTGGCCACGGATCACGCCGTCTTTCTTCGCACCCAGGCGCTCGATGGCGCGCTGCGAGGCGAAGTTGAAGTTGTCGGTGCGCCAGCCCACCACGTTGCAGCCCAGCGTGTCGAACGCGTGCGTGAGCATCAGCAGCTTGCAGGTGGTGTTGACGTGGGTGCGCTGGCAGCGCTCGGCGTACCAGGTGTAGCCGATCTCCACGCGCTTCACGCCCGGCAGGATGTCGTGGAAGCTCGTGCTGCCCAGCACGGTGCCGCTGGCTTCGTCGGTGACGGCGAAGGCGAAGCGGTCGGCCGTCTTCAGGGCGGTCTCGATGTAGGCGCGCGTGTCCTGCGGCTCGGGCACGGAGGTGACGCGCAGCTTCCACAGCGCGCCATCGGCGGCCGCGGCGCGCAGGCCGTCTTCGTGGGTGAGTGCCAGCGGCACCAGCGCGAGGCCGCGGGCCTTCAGCGTGACGGGTTCGACGAACGCCATGTGCAAACTCTCCGTGTCTCCGTGCAGGTCTCGATGGATCTGGGGCTCAGGCGCGCGGGTCGCCGTACTTGTGCACGTACCACGCACGCGCGGCCTGTGCACCGGCGCCGCCGCCCAGGCCGATCAGCGCAATGCCGACGATCTCGCGCGTGCCGTACTTGCTGTCGGTGCCGAAGGCGTCGAGCCCGAGCAAGAGCCCGATCCCGCGCCCGATCAGCGCGCCCACCACGAACAGCACCGCCTGGGCGATGCCCAGCTTCATCAGCTGCCTGGTGGAATGCGGTTGCCGGCTCATGGCCTAGCGGTTGTTGCGTTGCATGAAGACGAGCTTCTCGAACAGGGTCACGTCCTGCTCGTTCTTGAGCAGCGCGCCCACCAGCGGCGGCACGGCGACCTTGTCGTCCTTGCTCTGCAGGGCTTCGAGCGGAATGTCCTCGGCCACCAGCAGCTTGAGCCAGTCGAGCAGCTCGGAGGTCGAGGGCTTCTTCTTCAGGCCGGGCAGGTTGCGCACGTCGTAGAAGGTCTTCATCGCGGACGTGAGCAGCTCCTGCTTCAGGTTCGGGAAGTGCACGGCGACGATGTGCTTCATCGTCTCGGCATCGGGGAACTTGATGTAGTGGAAGAAGCAGCGGCGCAGGAAGGCGTCGGGCAGTTCCTTCTCGTTGTTCGAGGTGATGAACACCAGCGGACGGTGCTTGGCGCGGATGAGTTCGCGCGTCTCGTAGCAGTAGAACTCCATGCGGTCGATTTCGCGCAGCAGGTCGTTCGGGAATTCGATGTCGGCCTTGTCGATCTCGTCGATCAGCAGCGCCACCGGCTTGTCGGCCGTGAAGGCCTGCCACAGCACGCCCTTGATGATGTAGTTCTGGATGTCCTTGACACGCTGGCCGCCGTCCACGTCGGCCAGTTGCGAGTCGCGCAGGCGGCTCACGGCGTCGTATTCATACAGGCCCTGTTGCGCCTTGGTGGTCGACTTGATGTGCCACTGCAGCAGCGGCATGTCGAGCGCTTGCGCCACTTCCTCGGCCAGCATGGTCTTGCCGGTGCCGGGCTCGCCCTTGACGAGCAGGGGGCGCTGGAGTGTGATGGCCGCATTGACCGCCAGCATCAGGTCCTGAGTGGCGACGTAGTTGTCTGAGCCCTTGAATTTCATGAGTGGAGCGGAGGCAGGGTGGAGAAAAGAACACACTCGATCTGCATTGCGCAGTCTCTTGTGCAGCCCGCGCGAGGTTCCCGTGGGACCCTTGCATATAATCGAATGTTGATTCGAAAAACTGTATCTCCACGAGATTGTGCGCGCAAAATGAACAAGTTGTTGACCACGATGTTTGCCCTTGCTGTCGCTTGCGTGACGGTCTCGGCCCAAGCCCAACAAGTCACTGGCAAGGCCCAGGACGGAGCCAAGAAGGTCCAGATGTGCGTGGGTTGCCACGGCATCATCGGCTACCAGGCGAGCTTCCCCGAGATCCACAAGGTCCCGATGATCGCGGGCCAGAGCGCCACCTACATCTCGGCCGCGCTCACCGCATACAAGGGCGGTGACCGCAAGCACCCGACGATGCGCGCCATCGCCGACAGCCTCACCGAACAGGACATCGCCGACCTCTCGGCCTACTACAGCCAGCTGGGCGTGAAGGAAGGTGACGCACCTCCGGCCGCACCGGCCAAGGCCGCGTCCGAGAACGTCCAGGCGCTAATCGCGCGCGACAAGGACAACAGCTGCACCAAGTGCCACGGTGCCAACTTCAACACGCCGAACGACGGCACCGTGCCCAAGCTGGCCGGCCAGCACGCCGACTACCTGTTCGTGGCGCTGAAGTCGTACCGCGTGAAGAACAACCCCCACCTGGGCCGCTCGAACGCCGTGATGGCCGCACAGGTCGAACCCAAGAAGTTCACCAACGCCGAGCTGAAGACGCTGGCCACCTACATCAGCTCGCTGCCTGGCGAACTGAAGGTCGTGCCTGAATCGCGCCTGCATCACGCGCCTCAGTAAGCCAGGCCAGACTGGTATCCAAAGAAAAAGCCCGCTGATGCGGGCTTTTTTTCGTCCGGATTTTCCCGGGGGTCAGACGTCGAAGAAGGCCGTCTCGTCCGCGCCCTGCATGCGGATGTCGAAGCGGTACGTCACCGCGCCGCCTTGTTCCACGCGCTCGGCGATCAGCGTGTGGCGGCGATCGGCCGGCACGCTCTGCAGCACGGCGTCCTTCGCGTTGGCCTCGGCCTCGTCGCTGAAGTACACGCGCGTGAAGGCATGCAGCAGCAGGCCGCGCATGAGCACGATCACGTTGATATGCGGGGCTTCGCCGGGCGTTTCGGCGCCGGGCTTGACGGTGTGGAACACGAAGCGGTTCTGCGCGTCGGTGCCCGTGCCGACACGGCCGAAGGCGCGAAAGCCCAGGGCGCGCGCCTCGTCGGGCGTCTGCGGGTAGCGGCCTTCGCCGTCGGGCTGGCTGATCTCGACCAGCGCGTCGTTGATCGGGTTGCCGTCGCCGTCGATCACGCGGCCTTCGAGGCGGATGCGCTGGCCGCTGGCGGTGTCCAGCGCCAGCACGGCGTCGAAGGGCTGGTTGAAGTTGTAGCCGTACTGCGTGGCGGTGAGGCCGTAGGCGAAGTAGGGGCCCACGGTCTGCGAGGGGGTCTGGCCGAAGTCGGCTTCCTGTGCGGTCATCAATGGCATGGGGAATTCCTTTCAGCGGTTCTCGAACGGCGTTTCATCGGCGCCGCGCAGCACCATGTCGAACTGGTAGCCCAGGGCGTAGCCTTCCTCGGTGATGTCGAGGCTGAAGTCGGCAATGAGGCGGTTGCGGTAGCGCTCGGGCGTGCCGGTGACCATCGGGTCGTACTGCAGCAGCGGGTCGCCGGGGAAGTACATCTGCGTCACGAGGCGGCTGGCAAAGCTCTGGCCGAACAGCGACAGGTGGATGTGCTGCGGGCGCCAGGCGTTGGGGTGGTTGCCCCAGGGGTACGCGCCGGGCTTGATGGTGAGGAAGCGGTAGCGGCCCTCGCTGTCGGTCAGGCAGCGGCCCGCGCCCAGGAAGTTGGGGTCCAGCGGGGCGTCGTGCTGGTCGACCTTGTGCACGTAGCGGCCCGAGGCGTTGGCCTGCCACAGCTCGACCAGCGTGTTGGCCACCGGACGGCGGCGCTCGTCGAGCACCTGGCCCGTGAGGATCATGCGTTCGCCCAGCGGCTCGCCGTTGACGCGCGCGTTGCGCGTGAGGTCGTGGTCGAACTCGCCGATGCTGTCGTGGCCGTACACCGGCTGCTGCAGCTCGCCGAGCGAGGCCTTCAGCGGGATCAGGGGCTTCTGCGGGCCGCGCTTGCCGGTCGACTTGTAGCCGGGATAGATGTAGCTGGGATGGGCGTCCCAGTCGCGCGGGGTGAGGGTGGGCTGAACGCCGCCGGTCTTGGTCATGTACGTTGTCTCCTGTCGTGGGACGAATCCGAAGCCCGCACTGTAGAAGTCGCAATCAATGATGTAAATTGAAGATTGTTCCAGTTTCAATAACCAGAAGGCATTGAAAAAGTCTCCCGCCGAGCTTCGCCAGGATTTCGTGCGCAACGTGCAGCTGCGGCACCTGCGCGCCTTCGTCGCGGTCGCCCAGGAGCGCCACCTCGCGCGCGCGGCCGAGCGGCTGGCGCTGAGCCAGCCGGCGGTGTCCAAGACGCTGTCGGAGCTCGAGGCCGTGGTCGGCACCCGCCTGGTGGAACGCAGCCAGGCCGGCCGCCGCGGCGTGCAGGGCCTCACGCCGGCCGGCGAACAGCTGCTGGCCCACGCCTTGCGCGTGCTCGAAGCGATGGACGCCAGCGCCCAGGCCGTGGCGCCGGCCGCGGGCGGGCGCATCGAGCGCCTGCGCATCGGCGCCTTGCCCAGTGTGGCGCCCGCGCTGCTGCCGGTGGCGTTGGCGCGGCTGCGCGAGGGCTGGCCGGCGGTGCAGATCCTGGTGAAGAGCGCGGCCAACGCCGTGCTGTTCGACGAGCTGCGCGCCGGCGAGCTCGACCTCGTGGTGGGCCGCATGAGCGATCCGCGCCTCATGGGCGGCCTGAGCTTCGAGCTGCTGCACACCGAGCCGCTGGTGTTCGCCGTGCGCGCCGGCCATCCGCTCGCGCTCAAGCCGGCGCCGGTGCAGGCGGTGCTCGACTATCCGCTGGTCGTGTACGGCGAGGGCACGATCCCGCGCCACAACACCGAGAGTTTTTTGTCGGCGCGCGGCCTCGCGCTGCCGCGCAATGCCCTGCAGACGCTCGACGTGGCGGTGGCGCGCGCACTGGTGGCGGTGTCGGACGCGGTGTGGATCACGCCGCTGGGCGCCGCCCGCAGCGAGCTGGCCGACGGCCGCCTGGTGCGCCTGCCGATCGACACCACCGGCACCGAGGAGCCGGTCGGCCTCCTGCAGCGCAGCGAAGCCGAGCCGTCGCCGCTGCGCGCCGCGATGGCGGGGCTGCTGCGCGAAGCGGCGAAAGCGCAGGGCGCGTTGCCGTCGCGAAAGGGAACGCCGCGCGCCGCCGGCTGATCGCTCAGTCCTTGGTTGCCCGGCGCTGCACGCACGCTACGTAGCCATCGCCATCTGGGGGACGCCCCGCGCGCTGGCTCTCCCACATCATCTGGCCCAGGCAATCCATCGCCTCGTGATGCGCATGCAGCAGCGAGCCGCGGCGCGCGGCCAGCAGCTCGACGGCCTGGCGGATGCCGCGCGGCTGGTCGATGGAGCACTGCTCGCTGATCGACAGGTGCATCGACAGATGCAGGAACGGGTTCTCGCGGCCGTTCGATCCGTCGTAGACCCGCGCCACGGCCGCGTCGGCGTCGATCAGGTCCTCGTGGTACTCGGGGTGCTCGTCGATCCAGCCGGCCGCGATGGTCTCCAGCGGCTCCATCGGCAGGCCCTGCCGGTGCTTGGCGTACACGTCGCAGAAGAAGCGGCGCACGTCTTCCTGGGAGGGATTGAACATATATAGAAGAGAGAAGAAGGAAAGAGAAAAAGCGGGTGGCGCGGCGTGGGCGCCAGGGCTGTGGAAAGTGCGCGTGACACGCCCGGCGTTCCGGGTACGAGGCGTTACATCGTTACGTAACGAATCGCGAATTGACCTCCTTACGGGCTGTTTCGGAGGCCGGTGCGTTGCGCGGTTTTCAGAAAAATATCCATACAAATCAATCACTTGAGGCGCCGATGGCGCGGCGTTGGCACGGCGGCGGAAAAGCGGCACGCAAGTTGCCCCTGTAGATGCATCTTTTGTCACAGAGGCTGCCATGACCGCTCCACAAGCATCGACCGTTTCGACCGAAGGGCTCGCCGCCACTGGCGCGCCCGTGGTTCTCGCCCAAGCCACCGTCACGCCGCTCGGCACGCCGGGCATCAGCGCCGGCGCCTCCGCCGCGCCTGCGGCCGTGGCGTCGCCCAGCGTGGGCACATTGTCCAATGCTACGCCCGGCGTTGCAGTGATGCGCGAGGGTGTCCGCATTCCGGTGGACGGCAATCAGACCCTGATGGCCGGCGACCGCGTGATCGTGCCGGACGGCGGCCAGGCCAACGTGCTGTTCCCCGGATCGGCCTCCAACAAGGCGCCGCTGGCCGGCGTCTTCACCGGCGGCACCGATGCGACCATCGGCTCGACCAAGCTGCCCGGTGGCCTCGAACAAGTGAATGTGGACGTCGCCTCGGGCGACCTGCAGGTGACCCCGCCGGACAGCGACGCCGATGCGGCCGCTCTGGCAGTGACCAAGAAGACCGCGGCCGGCAGCGGCATCGGCCTGGGTGAATTCGCGCTGGGCGCCCTGGGCGCCGCGGCGCTGGGTGCTGCACTGAGCGGCGGTGGCGGCGACGGTGGCACCACCGGCTTCCCGCTGTTCGTGGGCGGCCCGGGCGGTGAGTCCGATGCGGACGCTGACTCGGACTCGGATTCCGACTCGGACTCTGACAGCGACTCGGATTCGGACAGCGACTCTGACTCGGATTCGGATTCGGATTCGGATTCGGATTCGGATTCGGATAGCGACTCGGATTCCGATTCGGACTCGGACAGCGATTCGGACTCTGACTCTGACTCCGACTCGGACAGCGACTCCGACAGCGATAGCGATAGCGACTCGGATTCGGACAGCGACTCTGATTCGGACTCTGACTCGGATTCGGACAGCGACTCCGACTCGGATAGCGACTCTGATTCCGACTCGGACAGTGACTCGGATTCAGACTCTGACTCGGACAGCGACTCTGATTCGGACTCGGACAGTGACTCCGACTCTGACTCCGACTCCGACTCGGACTCGGACTCGGACTCGGACAGCGATTCCGACTCCGACGCAGACGCCGACCACCTCCTCGACCCAGCCGACGGCATCGTGGGTGGCGTGGTCGACGGCCTGGATGACGCGCTCGGCCTTGGTGGCTCGCTGACCCCGGTGGCGGGGGTGGTGGATGACCTGACCGACGTCGTCGACGACGTGCTCGCTCCGCTGCTCGGCGAAGAGTTCCAGGCCAACAACCCGAACCAGCTCGACCCGATCGACGACACCGTCGGCAGCATCACCGACCCGCTCGGCGAAGCGCTCAGCCCGGTGCTCGATCCGCTGCTCGGTGCCGGCGCCGCCGGTGCCATCCTGGACGGCCTGCTCGGCCAGGTCGACTACGTGACCGACGCGCTCAACAACGGGCTCGAGAACCTCGTCGGCGACAACGGCATCGTCAGCGGCCTCACCGACGCCCTCGGCCTGGGCGGTGTCACCGACCAGCTGCTGGGCGACGACGGCGCGCTCGGCGGCCTGCTCGAGAACGTGCTCGGCGAAGGCAGCCTCGTGGCCGGCGTGCTGGCCGAAGACGGCCTGGTCGGTGGCCTGCTGGCACCGGACGGCCTGGTCGGCGGCCTGCTGGGTGAAGACACCGCCGTCGGCGGCCTGCTCGACACCGTGCTCGGCGAAGACGGCCTGGTCGGCGGCCTGCTGGGCGACGGCGCCGTCGGCAACCTGACCGGCGGCCTGCTCGGCGCGGACGGCCTGCTGGGCGGTCTGCTCGGCGACGACGGCGCGATCGGCGGCCTGCTGGGCGACAACGGCCTCGTGGGCGGCCTGCTCGGCGGCGACGGCGCACTGGCCGGCCTGGCTGGCTCGGAAGGCCTCACCGGCGAACTGCTCGGCCAGGGCGGCCTCATCGACAGCCTGCTCGGCCAGGACGGCGCGATCTCCGGCCTGCTCGCCGACAGCCCGCTGGGCGGCCTGCTCGGTGGCGACGACGGCCTGCTGGGCGGCGTGCTCGGCGGTGTCATCGGCGAAGGCGGCCCCATCGGCGGCCTGCTCGGCAACGACGGCCTGGTCGGCGGCCTGCTGAGCGACGACGGCTTGCTGGGCGGTGTGCTCGGCAGCGACGGCCCGTTGGGCGGCCTGCTGGGTGACGACGGCCTGGTCGGTGGCCTGCTCGGCGATGCCGGCCCCATCGGCGGCCTGCTCGGCGGCGACGGCGTGCTGGGCGGCGTGCTCGGCGACAACGGCCTGGTCGGCGGTCTGCTCGGCGGCACCGGCCCCATCGGCGGCCTGCTCGGCGACGACGGCCTGCTCGGCGGCCTGCTGGGCGACAACGGCCCGCTGGGTGGCCTGCTCGGCGGCGACGGCGTCGGCGGCCTGCTCGGACCGGACGGCGTGGTCGGTGGCCTGCTGGGCGAGGACGGCCCCGTGGGCGGCCTGCTCGGTGAAGAAGGCCTCGTCGGCGGTCTGCTGGGCGGCGTGCTCGGCGGCATCGGCGGTGGCGGCACCCCCGGCACCGGCGCGGCCCTGCTCGACCCGGCCGACAGCGTGGTGGCCGGGCTGGTGAACGGCCTGAACAACGGCGTGCTCGGCGACCTCGGCCTGGGCGACGTGCTGGCCCCGGTCTCGCAACTGACCGACAGCCTGACCGACACGGTCGACGGCCTGCTGGCCCCGGTGCTCGGTTCCAGCTTCACGCCGAACGACCCGAACGTGCTCGACCCGGCCGACAGCCTCGTCGACGACGTGACGGACGGCGTGGGCGGCCTGGTCAGCCCGGTGGTCGACCAGCTGCTCGGCGCCGGCGCGACGAACGGCCTGCTGAACGCGGTGGACACGCAGGTCGACTTCGTGACCGACGGCGTGGCCAACCTGATCGGTGGCGATGGCCTGCTGGGCGGCGTGCTGGGTGGCGACGGCGGCCTGCTGGGCGGTGTCCTCGGCGGCGACGGTGGTCTGCTCGGCGGCGTGCTGGGTGATGACGGCCTGCTGGGCGGCTTGCTCGGCGGCGAAGGCGGTCTGCTCGGTGGCGTGCTCGGCGAGGGCGGCCTCCTGGGTGGTGTCCTCGGCGGCGAAGGTGGCCTGCTCGGTGGCGTGCTGGGCGACGACGGCCTGCTGGGCGGCTTGCTCGGCGGCGAAGGCGGTCTGCTTGGTGGCGTGCTGGGTGACGACGGCCTCCTGGGTGGCGTCCTCGGCGGCGAAGGCGGCCTGCTCGGCGGCGTGTTGGGTGACGACGGCCTGCTGGGCGGCTTGCTCGGCGGCGACGGCGGTCTGCTCGGTGGCGTGCTCGGCGACGACGGCCTTCTGGGTGGGGTCCTCGGCGGCGACGGCGGTCTGCTTGGCGGCGTGTTGGGTGACGACGGCCTCCTGGGTGGCGTCCTCGGCGGCGACGGCGGTCTGCTCGGCGGTGTGCTGGGTGACGACGGCCTCCTGGGTGGCGTCCTCGGCGGTGACGGCGGTCTGCTCGGCGGTGTGCTGGGTGATGACGGCCTCCTGGGTGGCGTCCTCGGTGGTGACGGCGGCCTGCTCG
>NZ_JBXAMV010000006.1:333301-333585 GCF_058801005.1 Variovorax sp. GW822-FHT04A09
CGGCGGTGTGCTGGGTGATGACGGCCTCCTGGGTGGCGTCCTCGGTGGCGACGGCGGCCTGCTCGGCGGTGTGCTGGGTGACGACGGTCTTCTGGGCGGCGTCCTCGGTGGTGACGGCGGCTTGCTCGGCGGCATCCTCGGCGACGACGGCCTGCTCGGTGGTGTCCTCGGCGGCGTGACCGGCGGCGACGCTGGCGGCCTGCTCGACGGCATCCTCGGCGACGACGGCCTGCTCGGTGGTGTCCTCGGCGGCGTGACCGGCGGCGACGCTGGCGGCCTGCTCG
>NZ_JBXAMV010000006.1:333685-382478 GCF_058801005.1 Variovorax sp. GW822-FHT04A09
ACGGCATCCTCGGTGACGACGGCCTGCTGGGCGGTGTCCTCGGCGGTGTGACCGGTGGCGACGCCGGCGGCCTGCTCGACGGCGTCCTCGGTGACGACGGCCTGCTGGGCGGTGTCCTCGGTGGTGTGACCGGCGGCGACGCTGGTGGCCTGCTCGACGGCGTGCTGGGCGACGACGGCCTGCTCGGTGGGGTCCTC
Source organism: Variovorax sp. GW822-FHT04A09 (assembly GCF_058801005.1). Lineage (NCBI taxonomy): Bacteria > Pseudomonadati > Pseudomonadota > Betaproteobacteria > Burkholderiales > Comamonadaceae > Variovorax > Variovorax sp. GW822-FHT04A09. The sequence goes on from NZ_JBXAMV010000006.1 coordinate 333,883, forward strand.
GGCGGTGACGGCGGCCTCCTGGGCGGCGTCCTCGGCGGCGGCGAAGGCGGTCTGCTCGGCGGCGTCCTCGGTGACGACGGCCTGGTCGGCAGCCTGCTCGGTGCCGATGGCCTCGTGGGCGGCCTGCTCGGTGGCCTGACGGGTGGCGCCGAACCGGTGGCCGGCATCCTGGAACCGGTGACGAGCATCCTCGACGGCTCGGCCGGCTCGGTGGTCTCGACGGTGGTCGAAACCGTGACCAACGCAGTCGAACCGGTGACCGACATCCTCGCCGGCACCCCGGCAGCCCCGGTGGCCGCGGTCGTGACCGGTGTGCTGGACACCGTCGAACACACGGTGGCCCCGGTGCTCGACAACGTGCTCACCCCGATCACCAGCCTGCTCGACCAGAGCCCGGCCGGCGGTGCCCTGGCACCCGTGACGAACATCCTGCACGGCCTGCTGGGCTGATCCAAGGACACGAAGAAGGAGGAAGGGAAACCTCGATAGCAAGCAGACAGGGACGGGCCGTCAGCGGCCCGTCCCGCGAAAGGACCGTCATGAACAAGAATTTCCGGATACTGGCCCTCGTGGCAATGGGCGCAAGCCTCGCTGCCTGCGGTGTGCCTCCCAAGGGCGGTCGCGACGACGCGACCTACTACTACTCCAACAAGAGCGTGCGCGAAGTGCCCAAGGTGGAGCCGGCACCCCCGCCGCCGCCGCCGAACACACCGGCCAAGATCGTCTACTTCGACTTCGACCGATACGACGTCCGGGCCGGCGACCGCAGCATCGTCGAGGCGCACGCGGGCTACATGCGCAACCGGCCGGCGAGCCGGGTCGTGATCGAAGGCCACACCGACCTGCGCGGCGGCCGCGAGTACAACCTCGCGCTCGGCCAGCGCCGCGCCGAGGCCGTGCAACGCATGCTCACGCAGATGGGCGTGCCGGGCGAACGCATCGAAGCCGTCAGCTGGGGCATTGAAAAGCCCGCATCGCTTGCCACCACCGAGGAGGGCCATCAGCTCAATCGTCGCGCCGAGTTCAGCTACCGCTGAATCGGGAGCACGCGATGATTTCACGGGCGGCTTCCGGTCCGCGATCACGTCATTCAAGCGAGAGCAGATGACGGACGCGACCGGCCTTCGCCCGCATTCGACCGGGGCCGAATGATGTCCTTCTCAGACCAGCTCCACGCCTGCCACGAGCGCCTGGTGTCCGTGTGCGCGGCGTTGCCTGCCCCGTACCCGGCCTTCACGCTCTTCTTCTCGGTGAGCGACGGCTCCCAGCGTGCGCACGTCGTGCATGCGCGGGCCGACGACTTCGAGACCGCCTGGCGCGAAGGCGCCGACCTCGTCGAGCGATGGGTGCGCGAGCGCGGCATCGTCTCGCCCTGGCTGCGCATCGACTGGGTCGAGGGCGCCAGTCCCATGGACTGGACGCAGTTCAAGACCCAGCTCACCGCGGTCAAGCGCAACTACTTCCGGCTCGGCCTGGCTTTCGACCAGGACTTCGGCTTCGCCTTCACCGAGCAGGAACTCAACGCCAACGCCATGCTGTGCGGCGATTCGACCATCGCGCATTCGGTGGTGAACGTGCGCAACTTCGACGTCTATGCGCAGGCCCGCTTCGAGCGCACGCTGCCGCTGGAAGAGTCGTCGGAGCGCACCGTGTACCTGCTGGCCACGGTGGGCGTGTTCTGCCAGCCCGACGGCGTGGTGCACAAGCTCGTGGGCACGGGGCTCGACGCGGGCCGCCGCCAGCTGCCGGCGCTCAACCCGCAGGCGGTGCTCGAGCTGGTGCGCAGCGGCTCGTCGTACCTGGCGCGCCAGATGCAAAGCGACGGCCTGTTCGTGTACGGCTACTTTCCGTGCTTCGACCGCCGCATTCCGACCTACGACGCGATGCGCCATGCCGGCACCGTGCACGCCATGCTCGAGGCCTGGGAGCTCACGCGCGACGACACGCTGCGCGCGGCCATCGACCGCGCCATCGACCACCTCACCGACGCGCTGATCCGCGACTACACGCTGCCCGACGGCCGCGAAGTCGCCTACCTGGTCGACACCGGCGGCGAGATCCGCCTGGGCGGCAACGCGGCCTGCGTGCGCATGTTCGTGCGCTACTGCGAGCTGATGGAAACGCGCCACTGGCTGCCGCTGCTGGAGAAGCTCGCACTGGGCATCGTGGCGCTGCAGGACCCGGCCAGCGGACGCTTCGACCACGTGCTGCACGCGGCTGACCTGTCGCTCAAGCAGGCCTCGCGCGTCATCTTCTACGACGGCGAGGCGGCCTTCGGCCTCATGCGCCTGTACGGCCTCACGCGCGATCCGCGCTGGCTGGCCGCGGTCGAGAAAGCCTTCGACCACTTCATTGCGAGCCAGCACTGGCAGTCGCACGACCACTGGCTCAGCGGCTGCGTGAACGAGCTCACGCAGTGGAGCCCGCAGGAGCGCTACTTCCGCTTCGGGCTGCAGAACGTGGCGGGCTACCTGGACTTCGTGCTCGACCGCAAGACCACCTTTCCCACGCTGCTCAGCCTCATGCTGGCGGCGCAGCAGATGCTGCAGCGGCTGGAGAGCATGCCCGCCATGCGGCATCTGCTCGACGAGCTGGACACCGAGAAGTTCTACCGCGCGCTCGACTACCGCGCGCACTACCTGCTCAACGGTTTCTTCTGGCCCGAGATGGCGATGTACTTCCGCCGGCCGTCCACGGTCGTCGGCGCCTTCTTCGTGCGGCACCACTCGTTCCGCGTGCGCATCGACGACGTCGAGCAGTACGTGACCGGCTTCGCGGCCTACCACCGCTACCTGCTGGACCGGCGCAGCCAGCCCGGCGGCGCGGGCCCCGGGGGCGGTGGTGGCGGCGTGCGCGACGACGGCGCGGTCTGGACGGCCAGCGAGATGGCGCGCGTGACCGGCGGCGAATGGGTGGTCAAGCCCGAGGACGGCTGGCGCGCCACCGGCGTGACCCAGCGCACCTTCATGCGCAAGGGCCGCGTCGTGTTCGAACACCAGGCCCGGCCCTCGAAGACGCCGCTGGCCGCCGTCACGCTCAAGGGCGTGCTGCAGCCGGCTGCGGCCGTGCTGTGCACCGACCCCAAGCCGCACCTGGACAAGCGCGTGCCCGTGCTGCAGGTGGCCAACGTGCTGCAGGCCGTGCTCGAGCTGGGCGACCACGCGCGCACCGAGTTCACCGGCCGCGTGTGCGGCGTGCTGGGCAGCGGCGCGGGCAGCAGCACCGTGGCCGCCATGCTGGCCAGCGCGCTCACCGTGTGGGGCGAGGTGGCGCAGCCCGAAGGCAACATCAGCCTGCCGTCGGGCATCGCGTGGAACCTCACCTGCATGCCGCGCCATGCCGCCTACTGGGTGCTCGAAATGGGTACCTCGCACATGCCGGCCTCGGCGCAGCTGATGCGGCCTTCGCTCATCGTGGTGACGGGGCTGTCGGCCGCGTCGCAGAAACACCGCGGCCCGTCGGAGGCCGCCGCGCGGCTCGATTGCCGCATGTTCCAGGCCATGGCCGCGGGCGACCGCGTGGTGCTCAACCGCGACATGCCCGAGTTCGCCACCTTCGCCGAAGCCGCGATGGCGCACCAGCTGCAGATCGTGACCTACGGCGAGCACAAGGACGCCGACGTGCGCCTGCTCGCCTTCGACCACGGCGAGGTGCAGGCCGAGGTGGCCGGCGAGCCCTTCCAGCTGCGCCTGAACGCGCCGGGCCGCCACATGGGCGCCAGCGCCGTGGCCGCGCTGGCCGCGCTGCAGGCGCTGCGCCTGCCGCTGGCCGCCGCGGTCGAACCCTTTGCGCACTTCGAGCCGCCGGGCGGACGCGGTGCGCTGCACACCATTCACATCGGCGGCGGAAGCTTCAAGCTGATCGATGAAACCTACGACGCCAACCCGAGTTCGATGCGGGCGGCGCTTGAGTTGCTGTCACAAGCCCCCTGCGAGCCTGCGCGCCGGGTGGCCATCCTGGGCGACATGCAGGAGCTGGGGCCCGCGGCGCAACGCCATCACCTCGATCTGGAGGCCGAGTTGCTGGCGTCGCAACCTGACCGCGTGCTCCTGTGCGGACCTTTGATGCGGGCGCTTCACACGCGCATCCGCACCAAGGTCCGCTCCCATTGGTTTGTCGATGTGTCCGACCTCTCCACCGCACTCGGCGGGCTGCTGCAACCAGGCGACTGGGTGCTGGCCAAAAGCTCCGCCGGTGTCGGTCTTTCCCGGCTGGCCCGGGTCCTGAAAGCACTGCCATGAGATGGAACGCATTGGTCCACATCCCCTATGAATCCGAACGCGAGGTACCCCCGCGGCGCTGGTGGCTGGGCTGGCTGCAGCTGCTGTGCGCCTGGGTGCTGCTGATGCTGCTGTGCGCCAACATCGCCCTCGTTTTTGCCGAAGGCCTGCCGGGCTCGTCCGGCCGCACCGCGACCCACAGCCATGCCCACAAAACGATGAATTGCACGCTCAGGGAAAACGCCGCGCCGCAAGCAGCGCGCGGCGCGGAAACGACCGGTCCGGCGCAGGTTCGCACCCACCGATGCTGAGAGGCGTCAGAGGCGAATTTTTGCCTTGTAACAGTCGGGTAACAGTTGATAATGATGCAGGCGTCGTTGCCCGACGGATCGGTCTTTTTCCATGATCAAGTTCCTCTTGCCCAGCCAGCTGGTTGCCGACAGGCCGGAAGTCCCCGGCGCCAGTCCGTATGCCGGTGCGCTGAACGATGCGTTTCGCGCGGCCTACCCGCTCGTCAAGAGCGCGGCCTGGCTGTCGCTGCCCATCAGCCTGTTCGGGCTGCTGCCTTCGATCTTCCTGCTGCAGGTGTATGACCGCGTGCTCTCGCGCAGCGGTGTCTCCACGCTCGCCGCGCTGGTGAGCGGCATCCTGTTCTTCCTGTGCATCGAGTTCTGGCTGCGCACGCGGCGTTCGCGCCTGCTGCGCAACGCGGGCGCCACCGTCGACCACGGCGTGTCGGGCGCGCTGCTGCACTCCATGCTCGGGCGCCCGCTGCGCGCGCTCGAGGCGCGGCCGGCCTCGTCCTGGCAGCTGTTCTTTCGCGACGTGGGCGCGGTGCGCGGCACCGTCACCGGCGGGCTCGCGCAATCGATCTTCGACCTGCCGATGGCGATCTTCGCGCTGATCGTGATCGGCATCGTCGCGCTGCCGGTGCTGCCCGTGGTGGCGGCCTTCCTGGCCATCATGGCGTTCCTGGCTTGGTGGTGGGCCGACGAAGTGCGCGCCGGCCGCGTCGAAGAAGTGCTGCGCGGGCGCGGGCTCGATCGCATCACCTCCGAGATCTGCCATGCGCGCGAGACGCTCAAGGCGCAGTCGAACGACGGCCCGACCATCGAGGTCTGGCAGCAGACCTACAACGCCTGGCTCAGCGAGAGCTTCGGCAAGAACGGCCAGATCGAAACCGCGCGCGACGGCACCACTGTGCTGCTCACCGTGTTCTCGGTGATCGTCGTCACCGTCGGCGCCATCGCCGTCATGCAGCAGTGGATGACGGTGGGCGGCCTCGTTGCCTCCAACATGCTTGCGCTGAAGGCGCTGCAGCCGGTGGCCGGGCTCGTGTCGAACTGGCGCGCGCTGGCCACCGCCAAGGAAGCCGCCAAGCGCCTCGAGACCGTGCTCGGCGAGCCGGTCGAGAAGGCGCCCACCGGCATGGCGCTGCCGCAGCCGCTGGGCCGCGTCACGCTGAAAGACGTGAGCTTCAGCTTCACCGAAGACGCGCCGCAGCCCGTGCTGGAAAACGTCGACCTCGACATCGGCCCCGGCGGCCTGCATGTGATCGTCGGGCGCAACGGCGCGGGCAAGTCGACGCTGGTGAAGCTGCTGTCGGGCCTGTACACGCCCACGCACGGCGTGGTGAGCATCGGCGAGTACGACCTGTCGCAGTTCGGCCGCGAAGAGCTGTCGCGCTGGATCAGCTACCTCTCGCAAGAGGTGTACTGGTTCGGCGGCCCGCTGGTCGACACCATGCGCCGCGGCGCGCCGGGCCAGAGCGACGAGCAGATCGTCGCGGCCTGCAAGCTCTCGGGCGCGCACGACTTCATCTCGCGCCTGCCCGACGGCTACCGCACCGTGGTGGGCGAGGGCGGCACCGGCTTCTCGGTGGGCGAGCGGCGCAAGCTCGCGCTGGCCATGAGCTTCCTGCGCAAGCCCTCGGTGCTGGTGCTCGACGAGCCCAGCAACGACCTCGACTTTCAAAGCGAGCGCAACCTGCTCGCGACCATGCTCGCGGTGGCCAAGGTGCGCACCGTGGTCGTGGTCACGCACTCGCTGCGCATCGTGTCGGCGGCCTCCGCCGTCTATCACGTCACCGGCCAGGGCAACGTGGAAATCGGCTCCGCCGCCGTCATGGTGCCCAAGCTCTTCGGCGTGAAGAAGCCGCTGGTGGCGCTGGGCGACAGCACCGACGACGGCAGCGGCAGCAGCAACAGCAATGCAGGCGTCCCGGCCGCCTCGCGCTCGATGGCGTGAGCAAGAAGGGCCACGCGATGCGTGATTCGTGGTTGACACGGATCGACCGACTGACAGACAGAGACAGGGGAACGGGATTTTGAAACCAGACTTGCCGCAGGTGCTTCAGGGCGAGAGCGAGAAACAGGCGGCGCAGACCACGCCGCAAGGCCGGCGGCGCCAGTGGATCATCGGTGGCGCGGTCGCGGTGCTGGCGGTTGTGGGGCTCGGCTTTCCGATGGAAACCGTCGTCGTCGCACCGGGCCGCGTGATCCCCTCCGACCGCGTGAAGTCGATCCAGCATCTGGAAGGCGGCATCGTCAGCAACGTGCTCGTGAAAGAAGGCGACAAGGTCAAGCAGGGCCAGTCGCTGGTCGAGATCGACCTGGGCGGCAGCGGCCTGAACTTCGAGGAGCTCACCGCGCGCTACGCCGCCACGCAGGCCACGCGCGTGCGGCTCATTGCCGAGAGCCGCGGCCAGCCGCTCAAGCGCGATTCGTTCGATGCCGACATCGACGAAGCCGTGCTCGAAGGCGAGGTCGGCGCCTACCAGGCGCGCGCGCTCGAACAGCGCGGCGTCATGGCCGGCGCCGTGTCGGGCCTGGAGCAGGCGCGCAGCAAGCAGCTCGAACAGCAGGCCAAGGCCAAGGGCCTGAACGATCGGCTCGCGCTGATGCAGAAAGAGCTGGAGATCTCCGAACAGCTGCTGAGCGAAAAACTCGTCGGCCAGGTCGAGGTGCTCGAAAAGCGCCGCCAGGCCGAAGGCGTGCGCAGCGAACTCGCCGTGGCGCGCCAGGGCGTGATCTCGGCGCAGGCCGCCATCACCGAGGCGCAGGCCAAGATGGCCGAGGCCGAGGGCCGCTTTCGCCGCCGCGCATCGGACGAGCTCGCCACCGTCGAGCGCCAGTTCGCCAGCCTGAGCGAAGACCTCGCGCGCGCCCGCACCCAGCGCTCGCGCACGGTGGTGAAGGCGCCGGCCGACGGCATCGTGAAGGGCCTGCGCAGCTCCAGCGCCGGCTGGGTCGTGAAGCCCGGCGAATCCATCCTGGAGGTGGTGCCCGACGAGGACGAGATCATGGTCGAGGCGCGCCTCAACCCGAACGACCGCGGCTTTGTCGAAGTGGGGCAGGAGGCGCGCGTGAAGATCACCGCCTACGACTACCTGCGCTACGGCGCCGTCGACGGCAAGGTCAAGCTCGTGGCGGCCGACGCCGATCGCGATGCCGCCATTGCCAGCGGCGCGCCGTACTACCGGCTGCTCATCAGCATGTCGCAGTCGCACGTGGGACGGCCGGAAAACCGCGTCACCGCCGGCATGGAGTCCGAAGTCGACCTGCGCGTGGGGACCGATCCGTTCATCTGGTACATCCTGCGGCCTGTGCTCAAACTGCGGCGCGAAGCCTTCCGCGAACCATGAGCAAGCCCGTGTTGCCGGGCCGGCGCGCGCGCATCGCCCCGGGTGTGCTCTGCGCGACCTTGTGCGTCAGCATGGCGCTGCCGCCCACCGCGTATGCCCAATCGTCGCCGGAGCAGGAGGGGCCACCTGCAGCGCTGGCACTGTCGCGCCGCCTGTCGCCACCGTCCCTCGGCGCCGCGAGCTATGCGCAGCGCGTGAAGCAGGCGCTCATCGCGCTGTCGCAGGAGTACCCCGAAGTGCTGACTGCGCAGGCCGCGGCCAACACCAGCAGCTTCGGCGTCGACGCGGCCCGCATGGCGCGCTACCCGCGCTTCAAGGTCGGCACGTCGTCGGGCACCTACAGCAGCGGTGCCAAGGATGCGAAGAGCGAGAACTACACCGTGCTCACCGCCGAAGCGCGCGTGAGCCTGATCGATGGCGGCGCCATGAGCGCGGCGCAGCGGGCCGCCGAATTCGGCAACCAGGCCGACGACGAGGCCGTTACCACCACGTCGCAGAAAGTAGTGCTCGACGCGCTCACCGCCTACCTGCAGGTGCAGCGCTTCGACCTGAAGAAGCAGATCGCGCACCGCGCCACCGAAGTCGTGGCCGACCTGTCGAAGGCCGAGGCGCGCCGCGTGGCGCTCGGCGTGAGCGGCGACAACGACCTCAACATGGCCGCCTCGCGCCGCGCCCTCGTCGCTGCGCGCGAGTCCGACTTCGAGGCCCAGCGCGACGAGGCGCTGGCCAAGTTCCGCAACTACTTCAAGTTCTCGCCCGCGCCTGAATCGCTGCCCGTGCTCGCTGCACCGTCGCACTGGCGCATCGGCTCGCAGGAAGAAGCGCTGCGCCGCGCCGAAGCACGCAGCACCGAACTGGCCGAAGCCCAGGGCCGCGTGGCACGTGCACGCGCGCTGGTCGACCAGACCGAAGCCAGCCTGTACCCCACGCTCGACGCCGTCGTCGTGAAGAGCAAGGACCCGCGCGGCGTGTCGCCGCAAGACCCCACGCGCGCCGCCTTCGAACTCAACTGGAACTTCGGCAACGGCTTCGACCGCCAGCTCAAGCTCAAGGGCGCCCTGGCCGAAGTCGCGAACCAGGAAGCCAAGATGGAGGGCGTGAAGCTCAACCTGATGGAGCTCACCGCGTCGTCGTGGTCCCGCACCGTGGCCGGCCGCGAACGCGAGCGCCAGTTGATGGAAGCTGTCAGCACCTCGGGCCAGGCCTTCCGCGGCCGCCGCCGCCTCATGGAGTTCGGCCGCGAGACCCTGCCCCAGGTGCTCGACGCGCAGCTCGACTACTACACCCTGCTGTTCGACTACATCGACGGCGTGTTCGACCTGCGCATTTCGGAACTGCGTCTGGCGCGCACCACCGGCGAACTGCGCATCGACCCCATCGGCGCCAACAACTGGATCGACCGCATCTTCGGCCCCCCGAGCCGGAACGTCCTGACCGAAGACGGCCTGCTGGGCGCGCTGTGCATCTCGAGCAACACGACCTGCGCGAGCGAACCGTTGGTCGACCGCGCACCGGGCGCATCGATTGCGAACCCGCCGCTGCGCCGGTCAACGCGCCTCGGAACTCAATAGTCTTCAGCGGCAAGCGCAGCGAAGCCCCTTCGCGAAACACCACGGAACCGGCTTTGCCGGGCCGTAGGTGTTGCCCCCGGTAGGGGGAAGGAGAAGCGGACACGAAGTGCCGCGCAGCCTGGGGGCGAGCTAAGTTTCTTCGGGGATGCCGGGCTCGCCGTCGAGGATCTGGTACTTGCGCATCTTTTCCCACAGCACCTTGCGGCTGATGCCCAGGTGCTGCGCCGTATCCTGGCGCTTCCAGTCGTTGATCTCGAGCGCCGCGATGATGCGATTGCGCTCGCTGCTGTTCCAGCCCTTGCGGTCGCCATTCGCGTCGAGCGGGACCCCCGTGCCATTGCGGTCGGTGGCCAGCGCAGCCGGTGCCGGCGTGCCGCGCGTGAGCGCGATCGCGCGCTGGATCAGGTTCTGGTCCCAGCTGTGCAACTGCCGCGCGATCACGCCCACGCGCTCCGCGAGATTGCGCAGCTGCCGCACGTTGCCGGGAAAGTAGGTTTCGGCCACCGCATCGCTGAGCCAGTGCGGCGTTTCGCCCAAGGCTTCGAGCTCGTCGCCGAGCACGTTCGCCAGCAGCGCCTTGAAGATCGCGATCTTGTCGATCTCGCCACGCTCTTCGAGGCTCGGCACATGCAGCTCGATCACCGCGAGCCGGTAGAACAGGTCGGCCCGAAACTCGCCGCTCGCCACCATCTCGCGCAGGTTGCGGTTCGTCGCCGCCACGAGCCGGAAGTCGACACGGATCGGCGACGTTGCACCCAGCCGCGTGACCGCGCTGTCTTCGAGCACGCGCAGCAGCTTGACCTGCTGGTAGCGCGGCAAGTCACCGATCTCGTCGAGGAACAACGTGCCGCCCGTGGCCTGCTCGAAGTACCCGCGGTGCGCATGCACGGCACCGGTGAACGAGCCCTTCGTGTGGCCGAAGAACAGCGACTCGAACAGCCCATCGGGAATCGCACCGCAGTTCACCGCCACGAACGCGCCCTTGCCGTACTGCTGGTGCCCGATGTGAAGCTGCTGCGCAATGCGCTCCTTGCCCACGCCGGTCTCGCCGCGCACCAGCACCGGATGGTTGCAGTCCGCAAAGGCGCCCACTTCGGCGAGCAGCCCTTTCATCGCATCGGAATGCGCCACCAGCACGTCGGGCGCCTGCGGCGCGACATCGCGCGCACGCAGCTGGCGCACCAGCTTGGCCACCATCGTGCGCAACTCGGCACAGGTGAAGTCATAAGGCAGGACGTGCAGGTACTCGGGTGGATACGTGCGCGAATCGCGCTCGCGCGAGGCCGCAGCGACCCAGATCACGGGCATGCCTTGCAGCAGCTCGGTGGCATGAGGGAGCCCGCCGCCATCGATGACGGTGACGCTGATGATCGCGACGGAAGGGCGCAGCGCGACACCGCGGTCCTGCTGAGGCGGCGGCAGGCCATCGGCCCGGATGACTTCCACGTCGAAGCTCGCCATGCACCGCGCAATGCGGTCGAGGATGTCGGCTTTGCCTTCCCAGACAAAGAGGTCGAGTTCGTCGAAGTTGGAGGCAGGATTCATCGAAAGATTGATGCTGAAATTCGCTGTCGGTCAATACACCAGCTTGGAGCGCGCGCATTGAAGGCCATTCAGCTTGACATCGGTGCGGCCTAGTTCAAGACCCAATACGTTGGTGAGAATGTTGGAGAGAAATCCCCCGATACCATCCAGGAGAGGCTGAAGAAGTGCAATCACCGGGCTGAGCAGGACAGAAAGAAGCCCGGTCGCGCCGCCTGTTCCTGGTGATGTGCTACCTGGAACTTGCGAGGCGGCGCTGTCAATCACGCCGGCCGGCGCAGAGTTGAGTGCATCAAGTACCTTGCCTTTTACGCAGCTGTTCCAGGCCAATGCCTGCAGCAGGCCCGCACAAGAGGGACCAAGGCCGATCAGGCCCAACAAACCACCAGACGGCTTCGTTTGGTCTTCCAGAACTTGCCATACAGACAGATTCTTCTTGACTGGAATGACGCCAAGCAATGGGTCTGGCACCCAAACGGTTCGAAGCCAATCTCCGAGGCTGGGTGAACCGGTCGCCGGATTTCCATTCTTCAGAAGGTTGATAACGGCGGTGGCATCGTAGAAGCCGTTCGGTTTCTGGGTTGCAGCGAGGTAAGCGTTTGCGAGCGCGAGGGCCTTGTCGTCCGCTGGGGCTTCCGGGCTCAAACTCAATAGCTGGCCTAACGTTTTGGACAACTCGTCGATCAGGTTGGCGACCGTCGTACCGACTTTGAGCGTGTTCGGAGCTGTTGACACGACCTGACCGACCTCCAAAGTCACGGATTCCTGTTGAGAAAATGCATCAATCTTGATCCAGGCCGGCGCAGGTACGGGTAGATGGAGAAGTTGAATCAATCGCTCCTTCTGAAGACTGTCTTCGCACAAGTTCTTGGTAGAAAATCGAACACTGGCGTCGTCAACTTTTCCGACACAGGCGCGGAGAATGTTTGATGTGACCTTGACTGTCGCCTTGCGAGGAGAGGCAAGGCAATCCATGCCGGTAAGTTCTCCATTTCCGTTGATGGCATCGATGTAGATGGGAAGATGCACACGAGTGCCCAGCAAGCCGGTCACGATCGGAGACAGAAGTCCTCCTAGGAGACCGTCGGTATCGATATTCAAGTAAAGGCGAACTTGTGCGTTGTAGGCCTTGGTTCCGATGCCACCGATGCCGATAGACGGTGGTTCGACGATGCCAGCTTGTGCATCGACAAGACCGCCCAGTTTCAGCCCGGGGATCAATACGGCCCGACCGGCTGTGGCAATGCCAATGCTGGTCTTCAAGAGCATTCCAAGGTCGATCTCAGTATTCAGCGCTGCCTCGTTGGTGCTGTTTGGTGTGCTGAGCGTCAGGATTCCGCCAGATCCGGTGTCAGAGCCAAGAAGGTTCAACTTCACTTGACCTAGATGCGCATCGATCAGATCTTCTTTCAACGCTCTGACTAGCACGGCAAGGGCCTCGTCTTGTCCAATAGCGTTCAATGAGAGGTCGAGAATCTGGCTCAGGGTAACTTGGGGAAGCTTTGCAAGTTCTGTTGGGGTTAGGGCACCCCCATCCAAAACGACACCCAGACCCAAGTCCTTCAGAAGGCCCGATGGCGTGACCTTGATCTTCGCGAGCCCATTGGAGTCCAAAACGGTCAGAACTTCCGGGTTCACTCCGACGGCCTGAAGTATTTTTCCGAGGGGCGAGTTCGCATTCGTTCTAAGTAGTTGAGAGCCAACGGAAAAGTTCGCAACGGCTGCATCGAGCGCTGCGACGGCCTTAACGCTGATCTGTCGATTTCCCGTGAAGAACGGTAGAAGCTTGGGTGGCTCTTTCGTAATGGTGACTCGTAGCGCGTTGTGCTCTTTCGGATCAGTGCTCGGCAGGAAATGATCCCCCGCAGGTAGCCCCGGCGCCCATTTACCGCATTCCAACAGCGTGAGGGATACGCCGGGCAAGTTGCTGGTGGCATTGGCTGTAGCGGCATCTTTCGCCAACTTGCACATATCGGTCGCGGGAAGAGGCGAGAGTTGCTGCGCTCCTGCCAGAGCGGCTAGGTCGGCAGCTTTCTGAAACTCCCGCTTCATATAGAAGAGGTAGCCCAGTTCTGTGCCGATCAGAGTAATGATCACCAAGCTCAACGCGATGGCTGCGTTGACCAGAATAGATCCTCTGGCTTGCCCATTTTTCCGGCATGCGCCTGAGGCTCGATGTGCGGTACTGTGCGAAGCGCTCCGATGAGTGAAGTTCATTCGAGGCTCCTCAGGAAGATTGAAGCGCGGCGATAGCTCGGCTCGTCAGTTTTTCAGGAGAACTGCCGACGAGGGGCAATGAGGGCAACAATCTACTGACACTGTCATAGGGAAAAGTCACAACGACTGTGGCCTGTGCCGGCGGTATTCCCGTTGGGCTCCCCGGTTGCTTGCTGATGCGTACGTTGACCTTCTGCTCGATCCAATTGCTAGAGACTGTCGGCGCGATCATGGAGGTCTTCAACGAGTTGAAGACCACGCCTTTGATCCGGGCATCGTCATCGACGAGAGGGACCGAAGGAGGAAGTAGCGATATGGCGCGAGCACCTTCTTCTGCGGCACGCGTGACCACTTGCTGCGTATAAAGCGCAGCGCCGAACGTCGCGATTCCGTAGAGCACGAGAAATAGAAAGCCGAAGACCAAGGCGAATTCGACGGCCGCGATGCCGCGCTGGAGACTCATGCATGCTGGCCGAGTAAAAGCATGGGCGTTTGTCAAAGTGTTCCCCCGTCCAAAAGCATGCTGGCCTTGCCTACAAGAACATCAGGGATGGCAAAGTTGGCCAGTGGCGGCAGTACTTGCTTCATGCCGTTCACAGTCACAGTCACAGTGACCTGGCACCTTTTCTCCCACGCTGTGTGACACGGCGGATTGAGACAGATATTGGTCTCAACCTGGCAGATCTGAACATCGACCAGTTGGCTGCTTGCTGCGGGTAGCCATCCCTTAATCTGGAAGCGCGCCACGAAATCAGCCTCTGCCTTTCGGCGAGGTAGATCGATTTGATAGCGCAGTGCGGCGCGCGCCCCATCTTCCGCTGCGTTCTGAAGCCCAAATCGAAAGGCAAAGAGAATTCCGTAGCAGATGATCCCGTAGAGAACAGCGAAGAAAATCAAGAACACAACAGCGAACTCGATCGCATACACACCGCGCTGAGCACGGATGGAGGCAAAAGGCCGCGATGTTTTCATGGCGCGCGCCTATCTGCCGCCACCGGTGCCATTGCTGGCGCTGCCGGATTTGACGCTTGAGTTGAAGCGCTCGGGGATCGGGAACTCAAAGCTCTTCAAATAGCGTTCGTAACTGCGCTGCGCGATGCTTCCTGCAATCGGGCGCGGCGTTTTGGACGCGATGTCACCGCTGCGCTGCCAGGCCAGCAGGCCCTGGGTAGCGTCGCCAACTTGCAGCGGAGCGTAGCCGTGCTCTTCTTCATGCGGAGATGGCGTATCGACTGAAGGTTCGGCAACTGCAGGAGCTTGCACGTTTGCGGTGAGAGGTACTGCAGCCGGTCCTGCCGGTGCCGCGCCTTGCGCCAGAACCGCCGGCGAGGAGGAAAGCAGCGCCACAAGGAGACCGCATCTGGACAAAGCGTGGAGCACGGCATCGCACTCTTTTTTCATGGTGTACCTCTTGAAGTCGGGATCGGAGGGGGCGAAGAGGCGATGGCCTCCGGATTTGCTGGAATGGCGGTGCGTATCTCGGTCAAGTGCGACCGCCGTGAAGTCTTGAGTGCAAGCGGAAGGGTTTCGTCGCGAGCTGATGTCCCCGCGGGTGCGACCAGTGCACGGGGCGCGGCTGCACCATCACGGAGTCGCTGTGCAGCTTCTCTGACCGCCGAACGCGCAGCGGTGGACATGCGATTCGCATCCATCATGGCCGCGGCTTGTTCCTGCTGATTCGTGAGTTCGAGATACAAGGCGAGATTGGCTTGTGCCTGCGTGCTGTCGGGGCGAAGCTGAAGAGCTTGCATCAACGGCAAGCGAGCCTCCTCAATGGAGCCTGCGCGTAGGTGGGCATAGCCAAGATCGCTCAACAGCAGCGCATCAGTCGGTGTGTGGCGCTGGGCCTGCTTCAGAAATTGCACCGCCTCCGCGTAGTTCCCGCGTGCTCCGGCCAAGAGACCCAGTCCGCGACAACCGGCACCTTCAAGCGCGGTGCCCATCAGCCGTCTATAGGCCGCTTCGCTCTGCGTTGCTTGGCCAGTTTGACGCAAGGCATCAGCGCGCAGGCGAGTGGATTCGGGGGACGTTCCCCAGCGTTGTTCGAGAGCATCGATGTGTGCCAGTGAAGCAAACCACAGGTTCTCTCGCTGCATCTGTTCGACGAGCTTGAGGTAGGTTTCTTTCGTATCGATGGAGTTTCCCGCTTTGGTTTCGGCGACGGCTTCTGCTGCCATACGTTGTTGAGCATCGACGCTGGCAGCGTACTGATCCTTGGGGGTAGTGCACCCGGAAAGCGCAAGGAACATCAGGCAAATCGCAGCGTGTACCGAAAATCGGTTTCGTGCGCTATGGGATTGCTTGCCAAGGAGATTGATGTTTCTCATTTGGAGACTGCTGCCAGTGAACGGAAGATGGCAATGAACCCGGGACCGGCCGTCACGATCACCAAGGCAGGTAGCAACGTGGTCACCATGACGCCAGTCATCTTCACGGTGATTTTTCCGATGCGTTCCTTCATTTCCGAGCGCCGCCTTTCACGCAGCCTTTCGCCGAAGATACGCAAGGGTTCTTGCACCGCTCCCCCATGGCGATCGACCTGCACGAGCAGAGAGACCAAGCCGCGCAGATCCTCGTTGCCGTGGAGGGTGGCGAGGCGTTGAAGGGAGTGCTCACGCGTTCGTCCCTGGCTGTATTGGCGGTTGGCGAACGTCAGTTCGTAGCCGAGCACCCGCAGAACATGTGAAAAATCGTCGGCCATGATCTGCAGACTTTGATCGAGGCTCAGACCCACGCCTTGCAGGAGTTTCAAGAGATCGACAAAGAGCGGAAGCTCACGCGATATGCGCTCGCGGCGGCCGGCCGCGATTCGACCAAGCACCCACTTTGGGAGCATGAAACCAACCACGAAGGCCCCAGCGAGAACGATCACAAAGGTGCGATCGCTCTGGCTGGTCTTCCAGACGGCGCAGACGATCATTGGAAGGAGGATGGCCAGAGCGAGACGGGTTACCAAGAAGATCAGTTGTGCCCGCTTGGACGCGAGTCCACATTGATCGATAAGTCGTCGGTCTTCGTCTGCGACCAGGGCGCGTCCGATTCGCGAGTCGAGCCAATGAAAGGGAAGCTCGATGTCGGCGCGCGCGGCGGCACCTGGTTCTAAATCGGTTTCGGGAGGAGTCTTCAGATCGATCTGGGTGGTCGTGTCCCGACGGAGGGCGCGGCCGATTACCTGACCGCTGCGGCTGCGGCGACGCTCTGCTGCAATCAATGCACCCGCAGCGACCAGCAAGCCCAGTGCGAGAAACACAATACTGAGGGTAGCGAGATGGTTCGACGTGAGATTCATGCGAGCCTCGCCAATCGATACAGGAAGATGGCGCCCAGTATTTGTAGCCCTGCAGACGAAAAGATCAGTACTCGCCCTGTTCCGTCGTTCCACATGCCCACAAAGTAAGACGGATTGGTCAGGATCAGGAAGGCGCCGACGCCGAGAGGAAGAAGTCCCAAAATCCAGGCTGAGAGGCGTGTTTCGGAAGACATTGCGACCAGTTCATGCTGGGCCTGCTCGCTGTCGCGCATGAAGTTGGCAACTCGCTCCAGGAGGAGGTCGGACCGGCCGCCGTAGCGCACGCTCAGTCCCAGGATCGAGGCCAGCAGGAACATCTCCTCCACACGCACATTGTTCGCCATCTGATGCACCGCGCGGTCAAGGTCCACGCCCGCACGTACCAGGACCGCAGCGCGTTCCATGTGTCCTCGCAGTGGGTCCTGTGTCGTGGCGATCGCCAATTGAAAGGCCGCTTGCGTCGAGTTGCCGATGGTGATCAGACGAACCATTGCATCGATGTAAGCGGGCAACTGGCTGATCAATTGACGGCGGACTTTTTGCAGGCGCAACCACGTTGCGAAGGCAGAGGCGACGATGAGAAGAAAGAGCACACCAGCGGCAGCGACCCAACCTCCAAAGACGCCCGCCAGCAAGCACAACACGACGGTGCCGATTGCGGAAAGTGCGGCAACCCGAGGCGGGATGATCCCGTGGAGCCACGCGGGAAGAACGGATTCCAGCGAGAGCTTTCGACTGGCCGGAGTTGCTGCTATCTCGTTCTGAAGCCAGGGATCCGACGTGATGCCAGGAACGAACGCCTCTGCAGGAGGGGCGCGCAGAGTCGGCACCTGCGGGGCATTTGCTGTCGCATCAGCGCTGCTCGCCAGAATCTGTTGCTCAAGGTGTCGTTCGGTTGCGCGGCGGCTCTGCCGATTTCTTGCCCACTGCCAAAGCAACAATCCACTCGCCGCTAGCAGCAGCGCAATGCAGATCACGATGAGCAGTGCTTCACGCACGACCTTCTCCACTTTGGGTGCGGGCGAAGGATTGACGGAAGCGCGTGATCTTCGGCGAATGAGGCGCAATGCCCAGTGAGACCCAGCGATCGCGTTCTTCTCCGTCCGGCGACACGACAGGCTCGTAGCGGTAAAGCTCTTGCATTGCCACCACGTTGTCGTTCACGCCTGTGACTTCGCTGAGCGAGATGATGCGCCGCTGCCCGTTGGAGAGCCGGCCGATCTGCACGATGAAATCGATGGCGTTGGCAATCTGGCGACGCAGGCTCACCTCGCTGCCTTGATAGCCGGCGAAGCCGGCGAGCATTTCCAGTCGATACAGGCACTCGCGCGGCGAGCTGGCGTGGATGGTGCCCATGGAACCTTCGTGCCCGGTATTCATGGCCTGCAGCATCTCGATGACTTCGGCGCCGCGCACCTCGCCGACGATGATTCGATCCGGTCGCATCCGCAGGCTGTTGCGCAGCAGGTCGCGAATCGATACAACCCCCGTGCCGTCGAAGCCACCGGGGCGGCTTTCGAGGCGTACCACGTGGCTGGTACTGAGTGAAAGTTCGGCCGTGTCTTCGATGGTGATCACGCGCTCCCGCGCGGGAATGAAGCTTGCCAGGGCATTGAGCAATGATGTCTTGCCGGAGCTGGTTCCGCCGCTCACCAGCACATTGCAGCGTGCTCGCACCGCGATCTCGAGCAGTTGCGCCATGCCGGCATCGAAGGTCCCGAGCTTCACCAGGTCTGCGGGAGTGAGGGGCTCCTTGCGGAACTTGCGGATGGAGACGGACAGGCCATCGATGGCTAGCGGTTCGATGATGACGTTGATGCGCCCCCCGTCGGGCAGGCGCGCATCGACCATCGGGTTCGATTCGTCGAGCCGACGCCCCAGCGGCGCCAGGATGCGGCGCACGATCCGCATGACGTGCTCGGAATCGGTGAAGCGCAGCGTTTCGCGTTCCAGGATGCCGTGACGCGACACGTAGACGTTCTCATAGCCGTTGATCAGGATGTCTTCGACAGCCGGATCGTTCAGCAGGTCTTCCAGCGGGCCGAAGCCGGCCAGCTCCTTCGTCAGCGCATCGGCGATGAGCTGCATCTCGCGGTCGTTGATCGGCACGCGGCGCAGGCGCACGAAGCTGTCGACCTCCAGTTCGACGAACTGCTGGATAGACGCGCGCGACCAGCGGCCGAACTCCGCGCCCAGCTCTTCGATGCGACTGAGCAGGTGATCGTGCGTCCAGCTCTTGATGTCCTGGAATTGCTGGGAGTTGATGAACGCCTGGTCGTCGTCGGCAAATTCGATATCAGTGGACATGGATCAGCCTTCGTTATCTCTCTTCCAGAGCCCCGTGATCTGCGCCATCAGTGCCACCCAGCGTGGGTCCTTGGCAGGCGGTTGACCGGAGACGGACATGTATTCCTGGTGCAGGGTGCGGGCCAGGCCGCCGACGGCCTGTGCATACGGATCGTTGCGGGCGGTGCGCACGAGCATTTCGCCGCGGCAACCGGCGGCGAGCAGCTGGGTGCTGCGCTCGGGCAGCACGTGCTGCAGCGGCAGCTCAAGGCGTTCGGCGATGTCCTTGGCCGACAGGCCGACGCGAGCGTCGAACTTGTTCACGACCAGAGTCATCCGCTCGGTCTCGACATTGCGGGCGCGCAGCTCCTTGAGCATGTTGGCCGTCGAGACGATGGCGCCGATGCTCTGGTCGCACACCACCCACGCGTTCTGTGCTTCGCGCACGGTCTGGGCGATGAAGTCGATGGTCGAGAAGCCGCCGAGGTCGGCGATCTGGAAGTCGAAGAAGTCGGCTAGGCGACGGATCAGCGAGACGGAATCGGCGTGCGAGATCTCGCGCACCTGCGCCAGATTGGTCGGCAGTGGCAGCACGGCGACGCCGCTGGTGTGATGCGCGAGTGCCGTGTGCAGCAGGGTCTGGTCGAGGCGTCGCAGGTTGCGCACGCCATCGACGAAGCTGAAACCGCTTTGCGTATTCAGGTACAGCAGTCCGTCGCGTGCGGGTAGGCCCAGGTCGAGCAGCGCCACGCCATGGCGGCCGTTGCGGCCTGGCGTGCGTGCGGGCGCTTGCCCCAGTTGGTCGTACAGCGTGAGCGCCAGGCTCGTGGCCAGCGTGGTGACGCCCAGGCCGGCACGCGCGCCCAGCAGGGCCAGCGTGCTGCCACGCAGGCCCCCGGGGAGCGAGCGCCGCTTTTCGAGAAGCGCGCGCAGGGTGCCCACGGCTTCATCGGGCGTGGCCGAGAGGTCGATGAAGTCGTCCACACCGGCGCGAAGGGCGGCCAGCATCGCCGCGGGTTGCGACGACACACCGGCGGCCAGCACGGGCAGGGTGGGCCAGTCGCGCTTCAGGCGTTGATGGAGCTCGCTGGCTGCGGTGGCTTGCTCGGGAGAGAAGTCGATGAACACAGCCACGGGGCCGAGCAGGGAAATGCGCTCGTCGATCGTCTTCGTGTCCTGGCTCAGGACGACGACCGAGCCTTCGTGGCTCAGGGCGTCTGTCAGCCAGGTGATGTGGCCGCCGTTGGCTGACGCGAACAGGTAGGTTTCGCTGCCAGTTTCCGGAAGGTTGTCGCGTGGGGCGTTCATGGTGCCGTTCTGCGATGCGCGATTCGTAAGACCGTCATCCATCAGCGGGAGAAGCCCGGCACCGCCGTGTTGGCTGCGCCGCCGAGGAAGTGCGAGCGCCACACGGGGCCGTCGCGCTGTTCGGCGCCGCCTGGGAGGTAGGGCGTCAGATCGGTGTTGCGGGCAATCGGCTTGACCAGATGCGGGGTGACGAGGATCACCAGTTCCTTCTCGCTCATCTGGTACTTGTTCTGGCGGAAGAAGGTGCCCAGGATCGGCAGGTCGCCAAGAAGCGGGACCTTGTCGACATTCGAGGTGGTAGTGCGGCTGACGAGGCCGCCGATGATGAAGCTTTCTCCGTCTCCCAGTTCTACCGTGGTGTCGGCGCGCCGGGTGCTGATCGCGGGTACGGCGACGCCGCCGATGCTGAGCGAGTTGGTGTAGTCGAGGTCGCTGGCTTCGGGCGCCACCTTGAGCACGATGCGATCGTTGGACAGCACGGTGGGCGTCACAGTGAGGCCGATGCCGAAGGGTTTGTATTCAATGCTCGTGCTACCCAAGCCTTGTGGAGCGGGAACCGGCAGCTCTCCACCGGCCAAGAAGCTGGCACTCTGGCCCGACATTGCCACCAGAGTGGGTTCGGCGAGCACCCGAGCCATGCCATTGCCTTCGAGGAAGCCGACATTCACGCCAATTCCGGCTTTGCCGAAGTTGAACAGCAGGCCGAACGCTTGTGCCAGCGGGTTGCCGAATTCGCCGCTGATGGAGCCATTGGGCGCGAAGGTGGTGCTGCCAAGCGAAGACGGACCGAAAACCCCGAAGCTGAACCCGTTGGAGTTCGCACGTGTGCTGAAGATATTCAGGCCGGCCTGTTTGAGCACACTTCGATTGAACTCAACGACCTTCACTTCAACTTGAACGGTGTTGCTGCGCACGGCCACGACGGAACGATCTATCAGCTCAGTCTTGTCCGCTGCACCGGCCATTGCCGTATCGCGCGCTTGCTGATGCGCGGCGACGCTGTCCAATGTTCCGGTCAGATTGGTTGCCCTGCGTCGTACTTCGATGGCATAGGTGGTCGCCGCGGCATTGCCCTTTTCCCAGATCATGAGAGTGGTGCGACCGGCCGACTTGCCGGTGACGATCAGACGTGCCGCCGGTGCATTCGGCGTCTTGCGCGTGATGGTGACAGCTGCTACAGCCTCATCGGCGATCGCCATTCGCTCGATGCCCTTGTCAATCAGCAACTCCTGTTGAGTGCCGGCGGTGAGGACCACCGGACGCGGAGACACGGTGCGCACGAGCGGCGCATCCGCGGCGCCGGTGGTGAGCGGCCAAGCCGCAGGGGTCAACGCACAGAGCGCGATAAGCGACGAACGCAGCAGCGACGGGGCGCCTGGATGGCTGCTCGACAGTTCGCGTGGCGTATGGAGCATGTGGCTTCTTTCTTGTGTGACGGACGTGACGGCGATGCGCACCGCGATCAGTAGCTGACGGTTTCGCTGCGTTCGCCGCGAATAACTTCGACTTGGAGGCCGCCGCGACCGGTGCCGGTTTGGGGCGAGCGCGGACCGCTGGAGATGGCACGCGCTTCAAGTGGAAAAGCTCTGTTGGCGAAGGCCTTGCCACCTGTGACAAGGTCCACGGCAGTCAGCCCGGCTTGGGCACGGTCGAGTCCGTCCAGCGGGTCGCGGCGAGGTTCCCCCGGGCGAGACGTTGCAGGCTGTAGTGCGGTGGGAAGTGTGGCGAAGAGCTTGGGGTCGGGTTCTGCCATGTCGCTGGGGTTACGCAACGCCAGCATCAGCCGGCCTGTGGCGTCACCGATCGTGAGGCGGTTGACGTCGTCCACGGGAACGGCGAGAACCGCGGTGCGAGCGGCCTCGGTGCGCTGGGCTTGTTGTGCTTGCTGCTTGTCTATCGCCTTTGAGGGAAGGCCATCAACCGAGGCAGAGCCATAGGCGAGGACACGCTTGCGAGAAAGCAGCAGTCGTGCCTGGCTGCGGTCCACATCCCTCCCGTCCGACTTCAAGGTGATGAACACGTCGACGAAGTCTCCGGGTTGAATCCTGTTGCCGACGCCCATGATCTCGTCGGCCTTGATGGCAACCGCTCGCTGGCCCTCCTCCAAACGAAGTGACAGGCCCGAAACCAGTTGGTTCTCCATCACAGGCGTGCCTTCCGAAAGGTCCAGCACCGGAACTCGCCCCGCCGCGGTTGCCACATCCTGGAAAGCACCAACTGGATTAACGGTAAGGCGTTCGACGCGCAGGCCGTCGGCGGGAATGACCTGACCTGCCGGCAACGGTTTGGCTGCGACGACGACTGCGTGCGTGACCGTTGGTGGGCTTTGGGTCTGCGTTGCTGCCGGCGCCGGAGTCATGGCGATCTTTGGTGCCGGCTGCCGGCCGAGCATCCAAGCGTAGACCCCCAGCGCGATGGCCAGAAGAACCAAGACGGCTGCGATGATTTTGGTGAGATTGATCATGAGCGGCGAACTGAATGAGAGGGGCAAGCGATCATGGAAAGGAGATGAAGGGCCTGCGAGACGGGCAGAGTTGACTGGTGTTGGCTAACTCTGTCGCTCCCAAACCATCCAGGCCGCAGCGGCCAAGGCGAGATAGGCCGCATAGGGAACGATGCGAAGCCGGCCGGGTGAGCTGCCGGAATCAGAAATACGAGCTGGACCCGCCAGCATCAAGGAAAGTCGCGGGAATAGAGGCCAGCGTGTCAAGACAAGCCAGAGGACGCTGTGGACGCCCGCTAGCAAGCTGGCCACGATCCAAATGGGAATCAGGGCCGGCAACCCTACCCACAACCCTAGAGCTCCAGCGAATTTCACGTCGCCTGCTCCCATAAGTCCGGTTGCATAGAAGAGGAGCAGAAATCCGAAGCCTGATGCTGCGCCCACAAGTGCCGCGGTCCAACTGAGACCAAAAGGTTGTGAGCCCGAAGCGATGGCTGCCAGGGCCAGAGCAGCCCCGGCCAGCACAAGAGCATTCGGGACGCGGCGCTTTCGAAAGTCATAGACAGTAACGAAGAGCAGCCACAGCAGACAGGCCTGTATGAACACCAGTCGCTTTTCTGGGGGGTATTAGCTGCCAGAACCTCCGCCGCTCGGTGCTGGTGCAGCCGGCAGCGCATTGGTGATATTCGTAAAGACACGAGCCAGTCGTGGGCCCAAGCCATCTGCGGTGGTCAGAACAGTCACGATCGCAATAGAAATCAGCCCCGCAATAATTCCATATTCAATTGCGGTAGCACCCTCTTCATCGCGCAGAAAACGAGTAATAGAACTAAGCATGGTGATCTCCTGAAAGGAAGTGTTAACAAAGGCTGGCACGGTGGATGTTATACAGCGTAACTCCGTGTATCAACAGGAGAAACACACCGGATCGAGTCCCGGATGTGCTACTCGGAGGGGTAAAGCAGGAAGGCGGCCAGCCTCGCTCGGCCCCCACAACGGGGCAGAAAAGGTCACTTATTCACAGTCTGGAGATGTTCGTTTCCCTCTGTAAACCGCATGCACACTGGCATGGACGAGGGGAACGCGTTACGGGCGTGGGAACGTCCGAAAGTTGAACGTTACGGGAACATGCCCGTTACGTGTTACGTAGCGCGGTACCTAGGAGTGCAATTTGTAACACTCGACAAGGCGGCTCCGTTTGGGCAATAAATCACACTTTTGGGGCCGAGACCCCTTCAGTGATGTGGGCTCAGCCGAGGATTTCTTCGTGGAAGAGCTTCCACTCGCCGCCCTGGCGCAGCCAGTACTGGCGGCGGGTGCGGCCGTTCTTCTCGCCCTCGAACACCTCGCCGAAGGTGGCGACCATGGTGTCCTCTGTGTCGCGCCAGTGCAGGTACGACGTGTCCTTGATTTGCACTCGTTTACCTTGTGCGTAGGTCAATTCGTCGCGGAGTACCGCATCGGCGTCGACGGGCTTGCGGCTGGCGCGCTGGAAATCCGGCAAATAGAATTTTTTCAATTGCGCTTCATTGCCGCTGGCGCGCGCGTCTTTCCAGGCGGTAATTGAATCGGCGAATTTCTTTGTTTCTTTTTCGGCCTGCGGCTGCGAAATCCATTGCAGGCTGCGCGCGGTGACGACGGGGGTGGCGCCGATCTGGACCTTGCGCAGCAGCTGCTTGAGGTCGGGGTTGGCCATGACGACGCAGCCGTCGCTGGCCAGCGGCGCCCGTGCGAACTGCTGGGGCGGGGTGCCATGCAGCCAGATGCCGCTGCCGGTCTTGCCGCGCCGCACGTCGTACGGGTTGGGGTAGTTGATGGGCAGGGCGCCGGCGCCGTAGAAGTCTTTCAGCGAGCGCGGATCGAGGCTGCTGGTGATGTAGTACACGCCCAGCGGGGTGCGCGCGTCGCCTTCGACGGCCTTGTCGGTGCCCGACTTGCCGACGGAGATGTAGTAGTCGGCAACGAGCTTCAGGCCCTTGTCGGAGTTCTCGAACAGGTACAGCCGCGAGCGCGAGGCGTCGACGGCAATGGCGAAGCGGCTGCGGGTCGAGAGGGTGAGGAACTGCGAGGGCACGGTGCCGGCGGGCGGGCGTTCGCGCAGGGCCTGCAGGCGGCGGCGCGATTCCTCGTGCAGCTCGACCATGGCCGGGTTGCCGCGCAGGCGCGCGATGCCGGCGGTGTCGGGCATGGCGTTCGAGGGCGGCACCTGCGCTGCGAGCAGGTCGCCGTACACGAGCTGCGCGAGCTGGAAGTTCGGGTGGTCGCGCACGAGGGTCTGGGCCTTGGCCAAGGCCTCGCGGGTCTTGCCGCGGCCGAACAGTTCGTAGACGCCGATCAGGCGGGCCTCGGCGCCGCTGGCTTCCTGCAGCGGCGCGGCGGTTCTGGCGGTCTTGCGGGCCGGGCGCGTGGCGCTGGCGTTGTCTGCCGCGACGGCGGACCGCTTGCCCTTGGCTTGCAGCTGCGTCTTGCTGGCGCCGCTCCCGGCCTTGGCGCCTCGGGCTTCCTTGGCAGACGCGCGGCTGCCGCCCGCCTTGGCGGCCTTGGTGCCGCTGGTCTTGGCGGTGGCCGACTTGCTGGAACTGTTGCTGTTGTTGGCTGCGAGCGCGGCGCCGGGCGTGGCCAGCAGGAGCGCAGAAGCGGCCATCAAGGCCGCGAGCAGCTTCCCGCTCCGCAGCGGGAACGGGAGGGTCTGAAGCCGGCCGTGCCGGACGATGTCTGCCACTAGCCGCCGACGCTTTCCTTGCGAATGTGCCACTGGTTGCCGGAGCGTTGCAGCTCGAGCGTCTTACGGCTCGCGATGTTGAGGTTGTCGGCGCGGTAGATCTGGCGGAACTTGGCGGTGGCGGTCTGTCCGTCGACCTTGATCGCGAGGTTCTCGAGGTTCACGCTGATGCTGGACTTGCCGACGATGCGGGCGCGGCGGTCTTCTTCCCAGGCCTTGCGGCTCTGGCCGCCGGCGGGCACGAAGTCGCTGCCGTAGGCGGCGAGGTAGCGGTCCATGTCCTGGCTGGCCCAGGCCGAGGCCCAGCCGCGCACGACGGATTCGATCTCGGCGTTGGAAGCCGGGGCTGCAGCAGGCGCTGGTGCCGGTGCCGGTTCAGGCGTCTTGGCCGCCGGCGCGGGGGCTGCGGCCACCTTGACGGGGGGGGCGACAGGCGCGGCGGCGGGTGCCGGCGCGGGCGCAGGCGAGGCCTTGGCGACGGGCGCAGGAGCGGGCACGGGTGCCGGAGCAGGTGCCTTGGCGACCGGTGCGGGCGCAGGCGCCGGGGCGGGAGCCTTCGCAGCCGGAGCCGGTGCAGGCGTCGTCGTGGCCGAAGCCACGAGGGTCGAGCCCTTGGAGCCGGCCGCCGGCGGTGCGGTGAAGAGCGTGCGAATCACGGCCAGCTTGGGCTGCACCGCGGTGTTGTTCTGGTCGAGCTGCAGCGCCTTGCTGTAGGCCTGGCTGGCCAGTCGCGCGTACACGTCGCCGAGGTTTTCCTGGGCGGTGGCGTAGCTGGGGTTGGTGCGAATGGCGCTTTCGAGGGCGTTGCGGGCCTTGTCGAACTGGTTCTGGCTCGCGTAGATGACGGCGAGGTTGTTGAACGGCTCGGGCAGCTCGGGCGCATCCTGCGTGAGCTGCGTGAAGGCGGCGATGGCCTCGGCGCGCTTGCCGGTGTCGAGCTGGATCACGCCCTTCAGGAAGCGCATCTGCGGATCGCGCGGCTTGTCCTTGAGGAAGGCCTCGGCCTTGGTCATGGCCTCGTCGAGCTTGCCGGACTGCATCAGGCGGTCGACCTCTTCGTGCTCGGTCGCGGCCAGCGCGGGAAGCGCGGCGCCGCAGGCCGCAACGGCCAGGAACAGGGCGCGCACGGTGGGGGAGAAGCTGAAGCGGGCGCGAGGCCGGGGGCTCTTGGGCATTGCGGACAAGACCTCGTTGGTGGGGAAGGGGAATGCGGCAGGCATTGTAAATGCGCCCGTCACCTCTGGATACCAAGCTGACGGAGCCCTGCGATGGCCCTATTCACAGTTGTGCTGAACTTGTGCGCTGCAGCATCATCATGTAACGTCTCGTAAGCAAAATGCACGTGTTTACCCTGATTTTTCCAACCCTCCGGAGTCCGTCTTGAAGATCACCAAACGCCGCCTGCTCGAAGGCGGCGCTGCAGCCATTGCCACCTCGCTGTTCACGCCGGCCTCGTGGGCCCAGCGCGCAGCAGGCGGCGATGCCGCCTGGCCAACCAAGCCCGTGCGCATCCTCGTGGGCTTTCCGGCCGGTGCCTCGCCCGACCTGGCGGCGCGCGCCATCGCGGAGCCGCTCTCGAAGCTCCTGCGCCAGCCGGTGACGGTGGAGAACAAGCCCGGCGCCAGCGGCAACCTCGTGGCCGCCGAAGTGGCCAAGGCCACGGACGACCACACGATCGGCGCGCTGATCAACGGCAACCTCACGATCGCCAAGCTGCTGAACCCCTCGCTCGACTTCGACCCCGAGAAAGACTTCGCACCCGTCGGCCTGATCGGCACCGCGCCGCTGGTGCTGGTGGTGTCGGGCGGCGCCACGGGCAAGTCTGCGGCCGACCTGCTGCTGTGGGTGCGCAACCTGGGCAGCGCCGGCAAGTACGGCACGCCGGGCGTGGGCACGGTGGGCCACCTGGGCATGGAACTGCTCAAGAGCCGCGCGGCCATCACCGCGCAGCACAAGCCCTACACCGGCAACCCCCAGGTGATCGCCGGCATCCTCGCGGGCGAGATCCAGCTGGCGCTGCTGCCGCCGGGCCTGGCGATGCCGCACGTGAAGTCGGGCAAGCTCAAGGCCATCGGCGTGACCTCGCCCGAGCGCAGCCCGCTGGTCAACGAGCTGCCGACGATCCGCGACGCCGACGTGCGTGGCGCCGACCTCGAGATCTGGACCGCGCTCGCCGCGCCCGCCAGCATGAAGCAGGCAGCGGTGGCCAAGCTCAATGCCGCGCTGGTCGAGGTGATCAGTTCGCCCGAGGTGAGCGGCGAGCTGCTCAAGACCGGCTGGCAGGCGCAGCCCGGTTCGCCCGACACGCTGGCCAAGCGCATGCGCGCCGACACCACGCGCCTTGGTGGCGTGATCCTCATGAAGGGCATTCGCTCCGAGGCTTGAGCCTTCGCGAGGGCGACCGCGCTGCGGCTACAGCAGCGCCGACACCTGCCGTGCCGCATCGATCAGCGCCGGCAGCATCGTCTCCTGCATCACCTTCGCACTCGTGCGGTTCGCCTGCCCGCTGATGTTCAGTGCGGCCACCATGCGGCCCTGCCGGTTCACGATGGGCGCGGCCACGGAGATCAGGCCTTCTTCCAGTTCCTGGTTCACCAGGCACCACTGCTGCTTGCGCGCCTGGGCCACCTTGGCCATGAGCGCGTCGATGTCGGTCACGGTGTGCTTGGTCAGCGCCTCGAGGTTCGAGGCCTCGAGGCGCGCGCGTACCTCGTCGTCGCTCAAGTCGGCCAGCAGCAGGCGGCCCAACGAGGTGCAGTACGCCGGCAGCCGCGAGCCCACGCCCAGGCTGATGCGCATGATCTTCTGCGTCGGCACGCGCAGCACGTAGACGATGTCGGTCGCGTCGAGCACGGCGGCCGAGCACGACTCCTGCACCTGCTGCACCAGCGCCTCCATCACGGGCTCGGCGCGGTTCCAGATCGGCATCGACGACAGGTAGGCAAAGCCCAGGTCGAGGATGCGCGGCGTGAGCGTGAAGAGCTTGCCGTCGGTCACCACATAACCCAGCGTCTGCAGCGTGAGAAGAATGCGCCGCGCCCCCGCACGCGTGAGGCCGCTGCTGGCCGCCACCTCGCTCAGGGTCTGGTGCGGTGCGCTCGCGCTGAACGAGCGGATCACCTGCAGGCCGCGCGCAAAAGACTGCACGTAGCTGTCGCCGGGAGCGGGCGTGTCGGTGGCGGAACTGGCGGAAACGGGGTGGGTTGCCATGGCGAGCGATCCTCTCTAAAATTCATTATACGAACAAAAGTTCTTTAGGCGAACAAATTGCGATTCGCGAGGAATCGTGAATTCGGCAGGGTGTTCGGACCGTTCGGTTTCTTTCTTCACTCCCGGAGACAAGCTTCATGATCAACAAGATCGCGCGCTCGGTCGCCGATGCCCTGGCAGGCATCCAAGACGGCGCCACGGTGCTCATCGGCGGTTTCGGCACCGCCGGCATTCCAGGCGAACTCATCGACGGCCTCGTCGAGCAGGGCGCCAAGGACCTCACGGTCGTCAACAACAACGCAGGCAACGGAGAGACGGGCCTGGCGGCGCTGCTCAAGGCCGGCCGCGTGCGCAAGATCATCTGCAGCTTTCCGCGCCAGGCCGACAGCCAGGTGTTCGACGGCCTGTACCGCAGCGGCAAGATCGAACTCGAACTGGTGCCCCAGGGCAACCTCGCCGAACGCATCCGCGCGGCGGGTGCCGGCATCGGCGCCTTCTTCTGCCCCACGGGCTACGGCACGCAACTGGCCGGCAACCGCGAAACGCGCGAGATCGACGGCGTGCAGTACGTGCTCGAGTACCCCATCCACGGCGACGTGGCGCTCATCAAGGCCGAGCGCGGCGACCGCTGGGGCAACCTGGTCTACCGCAAGGCCGCGCGCAACTTCGGCCCGGTGATGGCCATGGCGGCGAAGAAGACCATCGCCACCGTGCACGACATCGCCGAGCTCGGCACCCTCGACCCCGAGACCATCGTGACCCCGGGCATCTTCGTGCACCAGGTGGTGCGCATCGAACGTGTCGCCACGCAAGCCGGTGGCTTCAAGAAGGCAGCATGACCATGGCATACACCCGTCGCACCAAAGACCAACTGGCAGCCCGCGTCGCGCAAGACATCTTCGACGGCGCCGTCGTCAACCTCGGCATCGGCCAGCCCACGCTCGTGGCCAACCACCTGCCGCAGGGCCGCGAGGTCATCCTGCAAAGCGAGAACGGCATCCTCGGCATGGGCCCCGCGCCGGAGGCCGGCGAAGAAGACTACGACCTCATCAACGCCGGCAAGCAGCCCGTCACGCTGCTGCCGGGCGGCTCGTTCTTTCATCACTCGGACAGCTTCGCGATGATGCGCGGCGGCCACCTCGACATCTGCGTGCTCGGCGCGTTCCAGGTGTCGGCCACCGGTGACCTGGCCAACTGGCACACGGGCGAGAAAGACGCCATTCCCGCGGTCGGTGGCGCGATGGACCTGGCCATCGGCGCCAAGCAGACGTGGGTCATGATGGATCTGCTCACCAAGCAGGGCGCGAGCAAGCTGGTGCAGCAGTGCACCTATCCGCTCACCGGCATCGGCTGCGTCAAGCGCGTGTACTCCGACCTCGCCACGCTCGAATGCACGCCGCAGGGCCTGAAGCTCGTCGACACCGTCGAGGGCCTGAGCCGCGAAGAACTCGAGACGCTGGTCGGCCTTCCGATCGCCGCTTGATCCCATCCAAGTAATCAGAGAGAGACAACTCACATGACCACCCAAGCCTTCATCTGCGACGCCGTCCGCACCCCCTTCGGCCGCTACGGCGGTTCGCTCAGCAGCGTGCGCACCGACGACCTCGGCGCCGTGCCGCTGCGCGCACTGATCGAGCGCAACAAGAACGTCGACTGGCAAGCGGTGAGCGACGTGCTCTACGGCTGCGCCAACCAGGCCGGCGAAGACAACCGCAACGTCGCGCGCATGTCGGCGCTGCTCGCGGGCCTGCCGATCGAAGTGGGCGGCGGCACCATCAACCGCCTGTGCGGTTCGGGCCTCGATGCACTGGGCACCGCTGCGCGCGCCATCCGCGCCGGTGAAGCCGGCCTGATGATCGCTGGCGGCGTCGAAAGCATGAGCCGCGCGCCCTTCGTCATGCCCAAGGCCGAGAGCGCCTTCAGCCGCAACAACGCGGTGTACGACACCACCATCGGCTGGCGCTTCGTCAACAAGCTCATGAAGGCGCAGTACGGCGTCGACTCGATGCCCGAGACGGCCGAGAACGTGGCCACCGACTACAAGATCGAGCGCGAAGCGCAAGACCTGATGGCGCTGAACTCGCAGCTGCGCGCCGTGGCTTCGCAGAAGTCCGGCTTCTTCGACGCCGAGATCGTGCCCGTGAGCGTGCCCCAGAAGAAGGGCGACGCCCTTATCGTCAACAAGGACGAGCATCCGCGTGACACCACGCTGGAGGCGCTGGCCAAGCTCAAGCCCATCGTGCGCCCCGACGGCACCGTCACCGCCGGCAATGCCAGCGGCGTGAACGACGGCGCCTGCGCGCTGCTGCTGGCCGACGAAGCCAGCGCCGCCAAGCACGGCCTCACGCCGCGCGCCCGCGTGGTCGGCATGGCCACGGCCGGTGTCGCGCCGCGCATCATGGGCATCGGCCCGGCGCCCGCCACGCAGAAGGTGCTGGCGCTCACCGGCCTCACGCTCGACCAGATCGACGTCATCGAACTGAACGAAGCCTTCGCCGCACAAGGCCTTGCCGTGCTGCGCCTGCTGGGCCTGAAGGACGACGACGCGCGCGTGAACATCAACGGCGGCGCCATCGCGCTGGGCCACCCGCTCGGCGCCAGCGGCGCACGCCTGGCCACCACCGCGGTGAACCAGCTGCACAAGGGCGGCGGCCGCTACGCGCTGTGCACGATGTGCATCGGCGTGGGGCAGGGCATTGCCGTGATCCTGGAACGCGTCTGATGGCGCTCGCCCGACGCGAGCTGCTGCTGGGCCTGCTGGCAGCAGCGGGCCTGCCCGTGCATGCGCAACAGGCCGACGGCAAGCCGATCCGCATCGTCGTGCCCTTCGCGGCCGGCGGCGGCAACGACGTGTTCGCGCGCCAGATGGCTAAGGGCCTGGGCGAGGTGCGCAAGTCCGGCGTCATCGTCGACAACAAACCCGGCGCGGGCGGCAACCTCGGCACCGAGCAGGTGGTGCGCAGCACGCCCGACGGCAGCACGCTGCTGCTGGGCCACACGGGCACCGTGTCGATCAACCCGGCGCTGTACAAGGGCCTGAAGTTCGACGCCCGCAAGGACCTCGTGCCCGTGGCCATGTTCGCCTCGTCCGCGCTCGTGCTCGTGGTGCCCGGGGCCTCGAAGGTGCGCAGCGTGGCCGACCTCGTCAAGGAGGCCAAGGTGCGCCCGGGCCTGCTCGACTACGCGTCGAGTGGCAGCGGCACCGGCGGCCACCTCACGGGCGAACTCTTCGCGCAGCGCACCGGCACGAAGATCAATCACATTCCCTACAAGGGCACCAACCCCGCGCTCACCGACCTCGCGGGTGGCCAGGTGCAGATGATGTTCAGCGTCATCCCGCCCGCGCTCGCGCTGGTCAAGGGTGGGCGTCTGCGCGCCATTGCCGTCACCGGTGCCAAACGCCTGCCGTCGCTGCCCGACGTGCCCACCGTGGCCGAGTCGGGCCTGCGCGAACTCGCGGGCTTCGAGAGCACGCTCACCTACGGCATCCTCGCGCCGCGCGGCACGCCCGATGCGTTCGTGAAGACGCTGTCGGCGCAGATGCTGCAGGTGGCGGGCGGCGCCGAGTTCCAGTCGCGCCTGGACGTGGAAGGCGCCGTGCCGCTGCTCGGCGGGCCGGCCGAGTACGCCGCGCTCATCGCGAAGGAAAGCGCGCTGTGGGCCGGCATCGTCAAGGCCTCGGGCGCGTCGGTCGACTGAGCGGCGACGCACCGCTTCCCACCCATCAACGATTCATCAAACCGGAGACTTCCCTCATGTCCTTCTTCCGTTCGTCGCTTTCGCGCCGCGCCATCGCAGCGGCCGTGCTGGCCCTGACCGCCGGCGGCCTGCTGCCGCTGACCGCTTCGGCACAGCAACAACCTGCGGCCTTCCCGACCAAGCCCGTGCGCATCATCACGCCGTTCCCGGTCGGCGGTGGTCCGGACGGCGTGGCCCGCCTCGTGGCCGACAAGCTCTCGCGCGCCTGGGGTCAGCCGGTGGTGGTCGAGAATCGCCCGGGCGGCAACGGCTTCATCGCCATCGACGCCTTCAAGCGCGGTGCCAAGGACGGCCACGACATCATCGTGCTCGACAACGTGCACCTGGCCGCGTACCCGGCGCTGTTCAAGAAGCTGCCATACGACGCATCGAAGGACTTCGACGCGCTGCTGCCGCTGTTCAAGACCTACTTCTTCTTCACCGTCGCGACCAACAGCAAGTACAAGACCGTGGGCGACCTGATCGCCGACGCCAAGGCCAACCCCGGCAAGCTCGACTACGGCTCGTGGTCGGTCGGCAACCCGGTGCACCTGGGCTCGGAACTGTTCGAGTCGGCCACCGGCACGCAGATGGAGCACGTGATCTACAAGGAGACCACGCAGCTGTACACCTCGGTCGCCACCGGCGAGCTGGCCTTTGCGCTGGGCAGCAGCGCCACCGCCGGCCCGCTGCAGCGCGCCAACAAGCTGCGCTTCCTGGCGGCTGCCGCGCCCCAGCGCGTGGCCGCCTTCCCCGACGTGCCGACCGTGAGCGAATCGGGCGGCCCGAAGGGCTTCGAGGTCATCGGCTGGAACGCCATCGCCGTGCCGAAGGGCCTGCCGGCTTCGGTCACGGACAAGATCAAGCGCGACATCGAGAAGGGCCTGGCCGAACCCGACGTGCTGGAGAAGTTCAAGAGCTTCGGCTACGAGCCGTTCCCGACCACGCGCCCGCAGTTCGACCAGTTCGTGGCAACGGAAACGAAGCGCTTCACCGACGTGATCCGCAAGGCGAACGTGTCGCTGGACTGACAGCGCGCGCCCCGGGGCGCATCCGCAACGAACAAGGCACCCGCGAGGGTGCCTTTTCTTTTGGGCGCCGCACCAAGGGCGAGAGATTGTGCTGTCCAAAAGTCACATGTTACGTATGGATACGCGACAGGGTAGACCGTCTACCGAACGCCCTGACAGAGGCGACATGGCCCCGCATGGGGCAGGTCGCTCCCGTTTCAGGGTAGCCCCTTGCAGGGATACGCGTAACTGGCACGCGTTCTTACATTTTTGACTTGCACATCCGAAATCGTCGCCGTGGGGAGGAGCAAGCCATTGCTGCTGCACACGGAGGTCCACCTGCCCAGTCAGTGAACGAAGAGGGAGTTGAGTCATGAACAAGATCTTCCGAACCCTGTGGAGTCCCACCGCCGGCACCTGGGTGGCCGCGCCGGAAATCGCGCGCGGCCACGCGCGATCGTGCAGCGGGGGCGGCGCGCGCGCGGTGGCGGCGGCGGCGGCAACGGCGGCGCTGTGGGTCTGCGTCGTGCCGGTGCTCGCGGCCGGCGGTGCGGGTGGCCAGCCGGTCGGTGACGCGTCGCTGAACGCGGGCACGGGCGGCAGCGACGGCACGGGCGGGAGCGGCGGGCTCAACGACACCACGGTCAATGCCTTCGGCGGCGCGGGCGGATCGTCCACGCCGGGCGGTGTCACGGCGGGGGCCAACGCCAGCATCGGCGGCTTCGGCGGTGCCACGCCGGGCACCGGCGGCGCGGCCGGCGCGGCCAGCACGCCCACCGGCCCCGGTGCGTTCCAGGGCGACGCCGGCGGCGCGGGCCAGGCGCAGACCGGTGACGCGGCCAACGGGAACGGCTATGGCGGGGGTGGCGGCGGTGGCTTCCAGGGCATGTCGATCGCCAACAACGTGGCCAATTCGTCCGACAGCTACACCGGCGGCATCGGTGGCGCGGGCGGCAACGGGTACTGGGCCGCGGGCGGCGGTGGTGCAGGCGGCTATGGCTCGATCCTCAGCGGCCCGCTCGGCAGCTACACGGCCACGGGATCTTCCACGGGCGGCGCCGGCGGCAAGGGCGGCGACGCTTTCTCGCAGGGCGGTGGCGGCGGCAGCGGGGGCGGCGGGTTCTACCTGAACGCGACCAACCCGGGGCTCAGCTTCACCAACACCGGTCCCCTCACGGGCGGGGCGGGCGGTGCCGGTGGGGCCGAACTGGCGCCCGCCCGTTCCAACGCCTCGGGTGGCGGCGGCGGCGCAGGGGGCATCGGCGCGACGTTGGCGGGCGTCGCGGTCACGGTCAGCAACTCCGGCGCGATCACGGGCGGTGCCGGGGGCGCGGGCGGCGCGGCCGGCGGCGGTGCGGGCGGCACCGGTTCACCGGGCGCTGGCGGCGATGGCGGGGCGGGCCTCGCGTCGACCGGCGCGGGCGCAACCGTCACCAACACCGGCACCATCGCCGGTGGGGCGGGCGGCGTCGGCGGGGCCAACAGCAACGGCGGACCGAGCGGTGCCAACGGCGTGGGCGGCGTCGGGGTGACGGGCGCGAACCTCGCGCTGACCAACGGCGGAACCATCTCGGGCGGCCTGGGCGGCGACGGCGTCACGCGCGCCGCGGCGGTCGCATTCACGGGCGGCACCAACAGCCTCACGCTGAACACCGGCTCGTCGATGACGGGCGCGATTTCCATCGGCGCGGGCGCCACCGCGAGCGTCATCGCGGGCGCCGGCGGCCTCAGCGTCAGCAACGCCCTGCTGCTGGGCGGCACGGGCACCATCGACACCAACGGGAACGCCCTGACGTGGACCGGCGCGATCTCCGGCGCCAGCGATCTCGTGAAGATCGGCGCGGGCGTGCTGACGCTGAGCGGTGCCGACACCCATTCGGGCGCCACCAACGTCGCGGCGGGCACCCTGCGCGCGGGCGCCGCCAACGTGCTCAGCAGCGCGAGTCCCTTCACCGTGGCCACCGGCGCGACGCTCGACTTGGCCGGCAACAGCCAGACCCTCGCGTCGATGGCCCACAGCGGCACCGTCTCGCTGGTGGGCGCGGTGCCGGGCACCACGCTCACCGTCAACGGTCCCTGGGTGGGCAACGGCGGCACGCTGCGGCTGGGCACCGCGCTGGGCGGCAGCGCGAGCGCGAGCGACCGGCTCGTCCTGAGCGGCGCCACCGCCGTCGCCAGCGGCACGACCAACGTGCAGATCACCAACCTGGGCGGCCTGGGCGCGCTCACCACCGGCAACGGCATCGAGGTGATCAGCGCCCTCAACGGTGCGACCACCACCGCGCAGACGACCAAGAGCGCGTTCGTGCTGGCCGGCACGCACGTCGATGCGGGCGCCTACGAGTACCGGCTGCATGCGGCCGACGCCACCGGCGCGGGCGAGAACTGGTACCTGCGCTCGACCGCTGCACCCGTGACGCCCGTGACGCCTGTCCCGCCCGTCACGCCGCCTGCCGGCGGTGGCGGCTCGGGCACTGGCGGCACCGGCGTCGTGCCCGTGCTCGCCGTGCCCACCTACCGCGCCGAAGTGCCGCTGTACGCCGCGCTGCCCGAGCAGCTGCGCCAGTCCAGCTTCGCGATGCTCGGCAACAGGCGCCTGCGCATGGGTGAGGACCTTGTAGCGGGCGCAAACCCGGCCAAGCCCACGCAGGGCTACCGCGAGGCGTGGGGGCGCATCATCAGCACCGACCGCACCATCGCGCAGGGCGGCACCGTGAGCCCCACGAGCAAGGGGCGCCTCACGGGCTTCCAGGCCGGCACCGACCTGTGGGCCAACCCCGACTGGCACGCGGGCGTGTACGTCGGCCAGCTCGACGGCGACATGCGCGTGAACGGCTTTGCCAGCGGCCTGGCGAACCTCGGCGTGGGCACCAACAACCAGAAGAGCGAATACCTGGGCGCCTATGCCACCTGGAAGCACGCCAGCGGCGTGTACGTCGACGGCGTGCTGCAGGCCGGGCGCCACCGCTACACCGCCAGGCCCACGCTGGGCTTCTCCCGGGGCGGCAAGGGCAACAGCCTGCTGGCGTCCATCGAGGTGGGGCAGTCGATTCCCATCGCGCAGAACTGGACCCTCGAGCCGCAGGTGCAATTGGTGCACCAGCGGGTGAGCCTGGGCGACACGGGCATCTCCGGCGCGCTCGTGCAGCAGAACAGCCACAACGGCTGGCGGGCACGCGCCGGCGTGCGCGTGAAGGGCGAGTTCGTCACCCGCGCCGGGGTGCTGCAGCCTTATGTGCGGGTCAATTTCCACCGCAGCAGCCGCGGCACCGACGTCACCCGCTTCGTCGGCCCGGCCGGCTTCACCGACATCGCGACGCGCACCGGCGGCAGCAGCACCGAGCTGGCGGCAGGGGCCACGCTGCAGGTGGCCGAGAACACGAGCGTGTATGTGGAGCTGGGCAAGCTGTGGTCGGGCTCCGGCGGCGACTCGCGCATCAAGAGCGGGGTCAATGCGAGCGTCGGCGTGAAGATGCGCTGGTGATCTCGTGAAGGGGCGCGCAAGGGCGGCGTCTACGCATGCCGCCGCACGCCGGCGTGGAGCGTGTGCACGCGTGCCTCTCCCGGCTGCTGCGCAGGTGATGGCCGACCCCAGCCCTGCGGCAGTTCATGCAGCACGGCGTTGGCATCGAGCGAGCGGATCGCGACCGAGGTGTCGGCCGGAATCCGCCCCTGCGCCACCATCGCCTCGTAGCGCAACGCGCACACGCGCAGGAACGACGCGAAGTTGCCGACCTCGCCGCGCGCCGCCACCAGCTCGTCGTACAGCCGCTCGATGAGCTGCACCACGGCCATGCCGTCGCGCTGCGCGATCTCTTCGAGCACCTGCCAGAACAGGTTCTCGAGCCGGATGCTGGTGACCACGCCGTGCAGCCGCACCGAGCGCGTGCGCGCGTCGTAGCTTTGCGGATCGGCGCTGATGAAGACTTCGCACATGGGCCATCTCCTCGAGAGGCGGGTGAATCGGGGCGACGCGGCACTGTAGCGCCGCCCGCGCCCATCCGTTCAGGTCAGTGTTCGATGCGGGTGCCGAGCACCACCAGGAACTGCGACAGCCACGCCGGATGCGCCGGCCAGGCCGGTGCGGTGACGAGGTTGCGGTCGGTCACGGCCTGGTCGACCGGGATGCCCATGTACTCGGCGCCGGCCAGTTCCACCTCGACCTGGCAGGCCGGGTAGGCCGAGACCTTGCGGCCCTTGATGAGGCCCGTGGCCGCGAGCAGCTGCGCGCCGTGGCAGACGGCGGCCACCGGCTTGTCGGTGGCCAGGAAGTGGCGCGCGATCTCCACCACGCGGCTGTGCATGCGCAGGTACTCGGGCGCGCGGCCGCCGGGGATCACGAGCGCGTCGTAGGCCTCGGGGCGTACCTCGTCGAAGCTGGCGTTCAGCGTGAAGCGGTGGCCCGGCTTCTCGCTGTAGGTCTGCGCACCTTCGAAGTCGTGGATGGCGGTGTGCACCCAGTCGCCGGCCTTCTTGTCGGGCGCCACCGCATGCACGGTGTGGCCGACGGCCAGCAGGGTCTGGAACGGCACCATGGTTTCGTAGTCTTCGGCGTAGTCGCCGCAGAGCATGAGGATCTTGCGAGCCATCGGGTTTGTCTCCTTCGGATGAGGTGGGGCGAAACCGGCCGGCGCAGGGTGCGCGCCGGCCGTCGCCGCATTATTCGAAGGGGGCGGGCGCAGCGGGTAGCAGCGGGCTGTGATGCCGCTGCGGTCGCTACTTGACCGAGCCCGCGGTCAGGCCTTGCACCATGTAGCGCTGCATCCACGCGAACAGGATGGCGACCGGGACCACGGCGCAGATGGCGGCGGCCATCACCAGCTCCCACTGCACCACGTACTGGCCCGCGACCATGTTGGTGACGAGCACGGTCAGCGTCTGCTTCTCCGTGGAGCGGATCAGCGTGTAGACCACCGCGAACTCGTTCCAGGCATTGACGAAGGTGACCAGCGCCGTGACCGCCATGGCCGGCAGCGCCAGCGGCAGGAACACCTTGCAGACCGTGCGCACCGGGCCCGAGCCTTCGAGCCAGGCCGACTCCTCCAGGTCGCGCGGAATGGTCTCGAAGTACGAGGTCATCATCCAGACGGCAAAGGCAATGCCGAAGGCGCCATAGGCCACCACCACGGACAGGCGCGAGTCGGTCATGTTGCCGCCCTCGAACCAGGGCAGGCTGGCCGCCATCTTGAACAGGCCCACCACCAGCAGCACGGGCGAGATCATCTGCGTGATGAGCAAGAACTGCCGGTAGCCGCCCTGGCCGCGAAACTTCAGGCGCGCCAGCGCATAGGCGGAAGGCACGCTGACGGCAATCGTCAGCACCGTGGCAGAGAGCGACACCAGCAGGCTGTTCAGCAGCGCGCGCCCGAACCCGGTCTGGGTCCACATGGCGGAGAAGTTGCTCCACTGCCACTGCTGGGGCAGCCAGCGGGCCGGATAGACGTAGATCTCGGACGCCGGCTTGAGCGCCGTGAAGAACATCACCGCGAGCGGAAAGACGACCACGGCCACCAGCGGCGCGAGCAGCAGCCAGCACCAGAGGCTGCGCACGAGTTTGTCGGGGCGGATCATGTGGCGGCCTTCGCGGACTGGCGCTTCTGCAGGCGCAGGTAGAACACGGTGAAGGCCAGCAGCAAGGCCAGCATCACGAGCGAAATGGCGGCTGCCTCGCCGGGGCGGCCCAGGCGGAAGCCCAGCTGGTACAGCCAGGTGACGAGGATGTGCGTGGCGTTGTCCGGCCCGCCCTGCGTCATGATCCAGATGATGGGGAACGAGTTGAAGACGTAGATCACGTTCAGCACGATCGCCATGTGGATGAAGGGCTTGAGCAGCGGCAGCGTGAGCCGGCGAAACTGCTGCCAGCGCGACGCGCCCTCGATGCCGGCTGCTTCGTAGATGTCCTGCGACACCGACGACAGGCCACCAAGAAAGATGGTCACGGTGAAGGGGATGGACACCAGGATGCCCACGCCCACCTCGACCCAGAACGCCAGCTGTCCGTCGGCCAGCCAGTTGATCGGCTCCCGGATGATCCCGACCATCGCCAGGCTCGCATTGACCATGCCGTACTGGCCGTTGAACGACCAGGTCCAGACGATGGCCGTCATGGTCAGCGACACCGCCCAGGGCAGCATCACGATCGTGCGCGCCACGCCCCGGCCATAGAAATCCTGCTGCAGGATGAGCGCGATCGGCACAGCGCACAGCACCGCGCCGCCGACCACGCACACCGTCCACTGCACCGTGCGCCACACCACGTGGGCGAACACCGGATCGGTGAACACGGTGCGGAAGTTGTCCAGGCCGTTGAAGGCCCGCAGCAGGCCGAAGCGCGAGATGTCGTGCACCGACTGGAACACCAGGGTGGACAGCGGGTAGGCCAGGATGAAGAGGGTGAGCAACAGGCTCGGCGCAATCAGCCCCCAAGCCAGGGCAGGGCCTCGAACGGGATTCTGCATAGGGCAATTCGATCGGATAGGCGTGGTTGGGCGTGGTGCGACACGCGGGAAGCTGGCGCAGCCCCAGGGCTGCGCCCCGAGGCTTGCTTGCTTACTTCTTGTTGAGCTTGGTGTTGGCCTCGGCCGCGGCCTTGTCCAGCGCCGCCTTCGGTTCCGCCTTGCCCTGGTAGATGGCCTGCAGCGCGTTGGTGACGGCCTGCGCCGAGTCCTCCCAGCCGGCGACCAGCGGGGCGAAGCGCGCGTTGGGCAGCAGGGTCACGAACTCGGAGAGCACCGGGTCGTCCTTGAACACGGGGTCGTTGGCCACCTCTCGCGTCACCGGCATGAAGCCTTCGCCCTGGTCGAACTTCAGCCGCGCGGTTTTCGAGAACATGAAGTTCAGGAATTTCTGGGCGGTTTCCTTGTTCTTCGAGGTCTTGAACATCATGATCGAATCGGTCACGCCGAAGGTGATGTCCTTGCCGCCATTGGGCACGCCGGTGATGCCGTATTTCAGTTGCGGCGCGTCCTTGGCGATTTCCTTGGCCAGCGGCGGCAGCGAAATGACCATGCCCAGGCGCCCCTGCTTGAACAGGTTGTGCAGGTCGTAGCGCGTGTTGCCGGCCACGCCGGGCTCGGTCAGGCCCTGGTCGATCATGCTTTTGTAGAGCGTGGCGGCTTTCACGCCGGTCGGCGAATTGAAGGCGGCCTTGTTGCCCGCATCCAGCACGTCGCCCCCCATGCTCCACAGCGCGTAGTAGAAATAAGTGTCGGTATCCAGGTCCTTGCCCTGGATGCCATAGCCGTAGGCGCCCGTGGCCTTGATCTTTTTCGCGGCGGCAATCACGTCGTCCCAGGTCTTGGGGCCATTGGGAAAGCCTGCCTTGCTCAGCATGTCCTTGTTATAGAACATGGCGCGCACGCTGGCCGCAATAGGCAGTGCATAAGGCTTGCCATTGATATTTCCGGCTTTCAGGAAGGCCGGAATGAATTGGTCCTTGAACGCCGCATTTGCGTAATTGTCGACCGGCTCCACCAGGCCGTCGTTCACGAAATCGCCGACCCAGCGGGTCGCGACGTGGGCCAGGTCGGGCGGGTTGTTGCTGGCGATTTCCGCCTGCAGTTTCTGCTGCATGTTCTCCCAGCTTCCCACCTCGACCTTGACCTTGTCTCCCGGGTTGGCCTTTTCGTAGTCCCGGGCCAGCGCCTCCAGCCAGGGGCGCGTGTTGTCGCTGTAGCTGGACATGGCGATGCGGATATTTCCCGCCTGGGCCGTGAGGGAGGAAAGACCCAGAAGAATTGCGCCTGCCAATAGAGTTGTATTTCGATTTTTCATATTTAATTACTCGTGAAGTGATTGAAAATTAATTGAATACACGCCGGGATCTGCTGCGATCAATGCTTTCGCTTTTTTATCTTACGAGTCGGCCGAATGGCGCCATAGATAGAGCTAACCCTCGATTTCTAAAAAACAGAACCCTGCCTGCGAAATATTGAAGGCCAAATTCCCGTGACGTCCTGTACGCTTCAAAATTCGAGCTCGAATTGCGCGCGGTAATTCATTGCCGCCCGGTCGGGAGAGGTATTGGCAATTCACAGGGCGCATTGCGTGGACACATCAATTTCGACTCCGTCTCCTGTTCATCCCCACGCGCCGTCCCGGCGCGTGACGCTGGTCACGGGCGCCGCCGGCGGCATCGGCCAGGCCCTGTGCCGCCGCGTGCTGCAGGCGGGCGACCGGCTGATCGCGCTGGACCACGACGCGGGCGCGCTGGAAGGCCTGGCGGCCGTGTTGGCCGGGCAGGGCGTGAGCGCCGACGACCTGGCGCGGTTGCATCCCTTGGTGGCGGACGTCACCGACTGCGCAGGCCTG
The DNA here is from genome assembly GCF_058801005.1 of Variovorax sp. GW822-FHT04A09. Lineage (NCBI taxonomy): Bacteria > Pseudomonadati > Pseudomonadota > Betaproteobacteria > Burkholderiales > Comamonadaceae > Variovorax > Variovorax sp. GW822-FHT04A09. Next base: position 375,392 of record NZ_JBXAMV010000006.1, read on the forward strand.
TGCGACAAGGTGGCCACGGCCGTCGCCACGGTCGGGCCGGTGGATGTGCTGGTGTCGAACGTGGGCGCCGCGCGCGGGCCGACGGTGCGCAAGACCACGCCGCAGGACTGGCAGGCCGACATCCAGCTCAACCTGAATGGCGCGTTCCATTGCGTGGAGGCGGTGCGCCACGCCATGGTCGAGCGCCGCAGCGGGCAGCTGGTGCTCATCGGCTCGGTCAACGCGCTGACCACGCTCGGTCACCCGGCCTACAGCGCGGCCAAGGCCGCTTTGGTCAGCTACACCCGCTCGCTCGCGATGGAGCTGGGCGCCTATGGCATCCGCGCCAACATCGTGCTGCCGGGCACCGTCAAGACGCCCGCCTGGCAGGCGCGGGCCGACAAGAACCCGCAGGTGTTCGAGCAGCTGAAGAAGTGGTACCCGCTGGGCGACTTCGCGACACCCGACGACGTGGCCGATGCCGTGCTCTTCCTGGCGTCGCCCGCCGCGCGTGTCATCACGGGCGTGGCGTTGCCGGTGGATGCGGGCCTCATGGCGGGCATCCTGCCCATGGCCCGCGAGATCACGGTCGAAGACTACTGAGCCGGCGACTCACTTCCACAAAGACAAGGAGACCCCATGGCTCAGGTTCAACTCAAGCAACTGCGCAAGGATTTCGCCGGCGTGCCCGTCGTGCACGGCATCGACCTGGACATTGCCCACGGCGAGTTCGTCGTGCTGGTCGGCCCCTCGGGCTGCGGCAAGTCGACGCTGCTGCGCATGATCGCGGGGCTGGAGCCCATCAGCGGCGGTGAGCTGCGCATCGGAGGCGCACGCGCCAACGACCTGTCGCCGCAAAAGCGCAACATCTCGATGGTGTTCCAGAGCTATGCGCTCTACCCGCACCTGTCGGTCTACGAGAACATCGCCTTCGGCCCGCGCACGCGCGGCGAGGCCGAAAGCGACTTTCGCCCGCGCATCGAAAAAGCCGCCAGCCTGCTCAACCTCACGCCCTACCTGGACCGCCTGCCGCGCGCGCTCTCGGGCGGACAGCGCCAGCGCGTGGCCATGGGCCGCGCCGTGGTGCGCGAGCCCGCGCTGTTCCTCTTCGACGAGCCGCTGTCCAACCTGGATGCGCAGCTGCGCGTGCAGATGCGCGCCGAGATCAAGGCCCTGCACCAGCGCCTGGGCAACACCATGGTCTACGTCACGCACGACCAGGTGGAAGCCATGACCATGGCCGACCGCATCGTCGTGATGCGCGCGGGCCGGGTGGAGCAGGTCGGTGCGCCGCTCGAGCTCTACGACCGCCCGGTCAACCGCTTCGTGGCGGGCTTCATCGGCTCGCCCGCCATGAACTTCACGCAGGGGCAGGTGCATCGCGCACACGGCCGCACCTGGCTCGCGCTGCCCGACGGGCAGGCCTGGGACCTGCCCACGTCCGGGTGCACGCCGCTGCTGGCCGATGGACAGCACGTGCTGCTGGGGCTGCGGCCCGAGCACCTGCAGTTGGCCCCCGAGGGCCTGGCGCTGCGCGTGATCCTCACGGAGTCGACGGGCGACAAGACGCAGATCTACGGCACCGTGGCGGGCAGCGAGACGCCCTGGTGCGTGTCCGTGCACGACCGCGTGGCCCTCAAGCCCGGTGACCTCGTGCACCTGCAGGTCCGCGAGGCCGCATCGACCCATTGCTTCGACGCGCAGACCGAGCGCCATGTGGGTGTCGCGGCCCCCGCGCCGGCCGGGTACAGGCCGTCCGCGTCCAGCGTGGACGCGCGTGCCGGCGGCAGCGACGGCCAGCGCCACGCCGCGTCGATCGCGTATTCGTACGGCTAGGTCATGAGCAGTCACTGCATGTCCGAAGTCGAAACGGGCAACTGCATCGGCGGGCGCTGGTCGACCCCCGTCGACACCCTGCCGGTGGTCAACCCGGCCAACGGCGACACCCTCGCCACCGTGCCCCGTTCGGGCCGCGAGACGGCGGGCGAGGCGGTGGCCGCCGCCAAGGCCGCGGCCAACGCGTGGGCCGCCACGCCCGTGTTCGAGCGCGCCGCGATGTGCATGGCGATCGCGGCCGGGATCGATGCCGCGCGCGAGGCCCTCGCGCACACGCTGTCGTGCGAGCAGGGCAAGGTCCTGGCCGAGGCGTTGGGCGAGGTCGCGAAGGCCGCCGACGGCTTCCGGCTCGCCGCCGAACTCGTCAAGCAGATGGGCGGCAAGACGCTGCCGGCGGAAGACCCGGGCAAGCTCGTCATGACGCTGCGGCAGCCGCGCGGCGTGTATGGCGTCATCACGCCCTGGAACTTCCCGGTCAACATTCCCGTGGAGTACATCGCCCCCGGCATCGCCACCGGCAACACCCTCGTCTGGGTGCCTGCGCCGTCCACCGCGCTCGTGGCCTGCGCGCTGATGGCAGCAATCCAAAGGGCCGGCCTGCCTGCCGGCGTCGTCAACTTGGTGATCGGCGAGGGCGCGACCGTGGGCGATGCGGTGGTCGTGCACCCGGACGTGACCGCCATCGCCTTCACCGGCAGCACCGCGACGGGCCAGCGCATCGCCGAGCGAGGCGCCGGAAAGCCCTTGCTGCTCGAGCTCGGCGGCAACGGACCCCTGATCGTTTTCGAAGACGCCGACCTCGATGCGGCAGCCGCTGCAGCGGCAGGCGGCGCATTCTTCAATGCCGGGCAGGTGTGCGCGGCGACGGGATGCGTGCTGGCCCATGCCAGCGTGGTGGACCGCCTCTGCGACAAGCTGGTCGCCAAGGCTGCGGAGCAGGTGCTGGGCGATCCCTTGCATCCCGCCACCACCATGGGGCCGCTCAACAACGCCCAGGTGGCGGCCAAGGTGCGCGCGCATGTGGACGATGCCGTTGAACAGGGTGCACGCGTGCTGTGCGGCGGCCGCGCGCGGCCGGACCTGGGCAGCGACCTCTTCTTCGGGCCGACCGTGGTGCGCGACGTCATGCCCGACATGCGGCTGTGCCGCGAAGAAACCTTCGGCCCCGTCGTGCCGGTCATGGCCTTCCAGGACGAAGCGCAGGCCCTGGAACTGGCCTTGCAGAACGACTACGGCCTCTCGGTGGGCGTCTTCACGCAAGACATCGGCCGCGGCATCGCCCTGGCCAAGGCGATTCCCGCCGGCATCGTCAACATCAACGCGGGCACCACCTGGTGGGAAATCCACCTGCCCTTTGGCGGCGGCTGCGGCAAGAAAAGCGGCATCGGCCGGCTGGGCGGCATGCACACGCTGGAGGCGATGACCGAGGTCAAGATGATCACGGTCACGCTGCCGGGTTGAGCCCTTCGATGCCGACGATCACGCGCGCGGGGACTACTCCGGCTTTCCCCTGGCGGGCGTGCGAGCGGCGTTGGCGCGCCCCGGCTTCACGGGCCGTTGCCACCCTTGCATGTACGCGATCAGCGACTGCGACAGGTGATTGGCCGCGAGCGACAGCCGCCGGGAATAGCTCGCCACCAGCGTGGCGCGCGCCGAGCGCAGCGAGGCGTCGGTGAGCGGAATGGCCACCACTTTGCCGGCCTCGATCAGCGGCGCGACCACGTCGCTCGGCTGGAAGGTGATGAGGTCCGACTCCGCGACCAGCCGGCTCGCGAAGGACAGCGAATTCGTCTCGACCGCGATGTTCAGTTTGAACTTGCCTTTGGAGCTGACGCGGTCGACCAGCTGGCGCAGGCCGAAGGAGCGGTCGGGCAACGCCAGCGGCGCGTCGGCGACTTCCGAGAGCGTGCAGCTGCGCTGTTGTGCCAGGGGATGCTGCGTCGAAGCGATCACGCACAGCGGCTGCTCGATCTTCTGCAGCTCGATGAGGTCGGGGCGCGGCGAGGCGCCGAACAAAATGCCCAGGTCGTACTTGTGCTCCGCCACCGACTCGCCCACCGCATGCGAGCCCATGAGATCGAGCGAGAAGGTGATGCCCGGGTGCGTGCGGATGAAGCTCGGCATGAAGCTGGTGAGCAGGCCGTGCAGGATGCCTTCCACGCAGCCCACCCGCACATGGCCCTTGGCCAGCGTCTCGTACTCGTGGATCTGGCCCTTCAGGTCGGCCAGCTGCGTCTTGTTGTCCTGCGCATAGCGCAGCAGCAGTTCGCCGGCCGCGGTCAGCGCCATGCCCCGTGCATGGCGCTCGAAGACGGGCACGCCCAGTTCGTCTTCCAGCAGCGCGATCTGCCGGCTCACGGCGCTCTGGGCCACGAAGAGCTTTTCCGCCGCCACGCGCACGGAGCCAAAGGCCGCGACCTCGTAGAAGTACCGAAGGGTGGTGGATTCGATCATGCGTGCACTCTACGGGATGGCGGGGAAGGGGCGCGGCGACGCTCAGTTCGCGGCGCGTGGCTGCCGTGTCAGCATGCGCCCCGCGCGCGCGAGCACGCGCGCCTCGTTCGCACCGCGGTACGCGAGCACGCCGTTCACGAACACGCGTTCGATCCCCTCGCTCACGCCCAGCGGCTGGTCGTAGGTCGCGGTGTCGGTGATGGTCTCGGGATCGAACACCACCACGTCGGCCATCGTGCCGACGCGCAACAGGCCGCGATCGGCGATGCGCAAATTGCGCGCCGTCATCCCCGTCATCTTGTGCACCGCCTGCTCCAGCGTGAAGAGCTTGCGTTGGCGCCAGTAACGCGCGAACACGCGGGGGAACGCGCCCCACAGCCGTGGGTGCGGATGGCGGTCGTGCGGCAGGCCGTCGCTGCCGATCATGCTGCGCGGGTGCGCGATGACGCGCTCCACGTCTTCTTCCTGCATCAGGAAATAGCACGCACCGCCGGGCTTCAGGCGCAGGCTGGCCTCCTTCTCCGTCGTGCCCCATTCGCGCGCGATGTCGGCGATGAGGCGGCCGGTCATCTCCGGGTGGGGCTCGGACCAGGTCAGCAGCACGTCGATGACGCCGTCCACCATGTCCTCGCGCAGCACGGTGGAGCCGGCCACGTAGGGGTACACGTCCATCGCGATCTCCTGGCGCTGCGACAGGGCGTCGATCAGCGGCAGGGTCTCCTTCGTGCGGCCCCAGTTGGCGGGGCTTGCGCATTTGTGGTGCGAGATGATCAAGGGCACGCCGGCCTCGAACGCCGAGTCACCGGCCTCGTGCATCGCCTCGATGATCTGCTGCATCTCGCTGCGCAGGTGCGTGGCGTAGACGCCGCCATGGCGCGCCACGACGCGCGCGAGCGCGGTGACCTCTTCGGCCGGTGCTGCAAACGCTTCTTCGTAAAACAGCCCCGATGACAGGCCGTGCGCACCCGAAGCCATGCAGTCGTCGAGCAGCGCGGCCATGTGTGCCAGTTCATCGCCGTTCGCCGGGCGGTCGAGCGTCTGCATGGCAGCGAAGCGCAGCGTGGTGTGGCCCACGAGCGCGGCCACGTTGAGCGCAGGCTGCGTCGCATCGACGGCTGCGCGGTACTCGGCCATGGTCGCGTGCTTGAAGGAGTCGGCGCCCAGCAGCGTGAGCGGCGGCTTCGACTGCGGCGTGCGGTACGGCGCCAGCGAGATGCCGCAGTTGCCCGTGACCACGGTCGTGATGCCCTGCGACACCTTGGGCAGGCACAGCGGGTCGCGCAGCACGATGGCGTCGTCGTGCGTGTGGGCGTCGATGAAGCCGGGCGCGATCACTTTGCCGCGGCAGTCGACCACGTCGACGTCGGCGATGTTCAACCCTGCAGGCAGGCGCGTGCGCAGGCCGTCGCCCAGCGCCAGGATGCGGTCGCCCTGCAACAGCACGTCGCCGGGCCACGAAGGACCGCCCGAGCCGTCGACCACGAGGCCGCCTTCGAGCAGCGTCGCGCTGTTCTTCTGTGTGTTCATGGAGGGATGCGTTGCCTTGCTCAGAAATGGATCACGACCGCATCGCTCACGCGGTAGTCGTTCTCGACCACGGGCATCCAGTGCCACTTGTCGAAGGTGGTGCAGGGGTGCGAGATGCCCAGGCCCACGCGGTCGCCGACGACCGGGGCTTGCGCTTCGTCGTTCGCGTCCCAGCGCAGGTAGGCGTGCTGGTCGTTCAGTGCCGTGACTTTCCAGCTGCTGGGCACAGCGTGCGACTGCAATGCACCGCGTGCTGCGAGCGCAATGGGAATGGGCATCGACATGTCGAAAGAGACGTCGCGCTTGCCGACTGAAAGGATCGCCAGGCCGGGCTCGGGCCTCGACTGCACGTTGGCCCAGACCTCCATCGCCGGCGTCAGCCCTTCGCCGCACTCGCAACCCATGCGCTCATCCGCCACATTCACCATGCGCTTGTAGAAGCCATGGTCGTGCGTCACGTAGCAGCCCGAGCGCAGCAGGCCGCGCACCGGCGAGCCCAGCGCAGGCTTGAGCCGCCCCGCCACGAGGTCGAAGATCGCCGAGCCGCCGGCCGAGACCAGCACCTCGTCGGTCTCGAAGAGCTGCTGCGTGTCGCAATGACGCGCGACGGCTTCGATCCGGTCCATCAGGGCCTTGGCAAAAGCGGTGTCCTGCTCGGTGGACCCGGTGGCATTCAGGCCTTCGTAGCTCTCGATGCCCACCAGCTTCGCGGCGCTGCTGGCACGCACTGCACTGGCCACGGCGACCGCTTCCGCATGCGTGCGGCAACCGGTGCGTCCGCCGTCGATGCCGATCTCGAGCATCACCTCGAAGGGCACGCTGGCGGGGTTGCGCTTCGACCAGTCTTCGATGAGTGCCATCTGCGCGATCGAGTCGACCAGGAACACGACGCGCAGATCGGCATGGTCGGCCAGCAGCAGCTGGATGCCCGCCAGGTCTTCGTCGCTCACGACCTGGTTGGCGATCAGCGTGCGGCGCGCGCCTGCCGCCACGCCCACGGACAGCTGCGTGACGGTGGCAAAGGTCAGGCCCCAGGCGCCGGCGTCGAGCTGGCGCTGGAACAGCTGCGGTGACATGGTGGTCTTGCCGTGCGGCGCGAGGTCGATGCCCCATTCGCGCACGCGCGACTGCATCCACGCGAGGTTGTGTTCGAGCGCCTCGCGCTTGAGCACGGCCAGCGGCAGCGGCAGGTCGCCGGCCAGCACGTTCCAGCCGGCGGCGCCGACTTCGCTGCGCAGGCGCGGCGGCTGGGTGCGCGGGTAGCCCTTGAAACGGTCGCTCAGCAGCGGGT
>NZ_JBXAMV010000007.1:0-337746 GCF_058801005.1 Variovorax sp. GW822-FHT04A09
CGTCCGCAGTTCTACTTCCGCACGACGGACGTGACCGGCGCGATCGAGCTGCCCGCGGACAAGGAAATGGTCATGCCTGGCGACAACGTCAGCATCACCGTGAAGCTGATCAACCCGATCGCGATGGAAGAAGGCCTGCGCTTCGCCATCCGTGAAGGCGGCCGTACCGTGGGTTCGGGCGTCGTGGCCAAGATCCTCGACATCTAAGCCGAGCGTAAAGAGTACCGGAGGGGTATAGCTCAATTGGCAGAGCGTCGGTCTCCAAAACCGAAGGTTGTAGGTTCGATTCCTACTGCCCCTGCCACCTAGGTGGCACCCCGACAAGCCCATCGCGATCCGATGGGCTTCGGCGTCTCAAGAGACGCATTGAATTGAAGGCCGCGAGGCCACAGGAAATCAGCCGACATGGCCACTTCTCAAATCGAAACCGTGAGCACGGGTGCCGACAAAGCCAAGCTGGCTGCGGCGGTGGTGCTGGCAGTGGGCGCCATCGTGGCGTTCTACCTGCTGTCGCGCCAAGGCTCGCTGGTGCAATGGGCTGCGCTGCTGGTCGGCTTGGCCGCGGCCGTGGGCGCCTTCGGCAGCTCCGAGAATGGCCGCCAGCTGTGGGCTTTCGGTCGTGACTCGTGGCGCGAGGTCAAGAAGGTCGTGTGGCCGACCCGCAAGGAATCGATGCAGATGACGGCCTATGTGTTCGCCTTCGTGGCGATCATGTCCGTCTTCCTCTGGCTCACCGACAAGACGCTCGAATGGGTGTTCTTTGACCTCATTCTGGGCTGGAGAAAATAATGACCGACGACGCAGTTGAAACCACGCAGAGCACGCCGGAAGAGGAGCAGAACCCTCTCCTGACCCCCGCTGCCAACCCTGATCTGCGTTGGTACGTGGTGCATGCCTACTCGGGCATGGAAAAGGCTGTCGAGCGCAACATCACCGAGCGCATCACCCGCGCCGGCATGCAGGACAAGTTCGGCCGCATCCTGGTTCCGACCGAAGAAGTGGTCGAGATCAAGAACGGCCAGAAGCGCACCACCGAGCGCCGTTTCTTCCCGGGCTACGTGCTGGTCGAAATGATCATGGACGACGAGAGCTGGCACCTGGTGAAGCACACCAACAAGGTGACGGGTTTCGTGGGCGGCGCCAAGAACCGTCCGGCCCCGATCTCGCAGAAAGAGGTCGAGGACATCGTCAACCAGATGCAGCAGGGCACCGAGAAGCCGCGCCACAAGGTCGAGTTCACCGTGGGTGAGTTCGTGCGCGTCAAGGAAGGCCCGTTCACCGACTTCAACGGCACGGTGGAAGACGTCAATTACGAGAAGAGCAAGGTCAGTGTGTCGGTCATGATTTTCGGCCGTGCCACCCCTGTGGAGCTCGAATTCGGTCAGGTCGAGAAGACCTGATCCCGTGGCCTGCCTTCGGGCGGGCCTGCCAGTTTCCGGCTGCGCGTTGTCCGACTCGGCGCGCGGCCTTGATCGAAGAGTCGTTTAACCCCGGGGAGCCGCGGCGAGAGCCAAGGCGATATCACCCGCAAGGAGCAAAGCATGGCGAAAAAAATCGTCGGCTTCATCAAGCTGCAAGTGCCAGCTGGTAAGGCCAACCCGTCCCCGCCGATCGGTCCCGCACTGGGTCAGCGCGGTCTGAACATCATGGAGTTCTGCAAGGCGTTCAACGCGCAAACCCAAGGCGTCGAGCCGGGTCTGCCGCTGCCGGTGGTCATCACCGCGTTCGCTGACAAGAGCTTCACCTTCATCATCAAGACGCCTCCGGCGATCACCTTGATCAAGAAGGCCATCAAGCTGGACAAGGGCTCGGCCCGTCCGCACACCGACAAGGTCGGCAAGATCACGCGCGCTCAGCTCGAAGAAATCGCCAAGGCCAAGATGAAGGACCTGACTGCCGCCGACCTCGACGCAGCAGTTCGCACCATCGCCGGCTCGGCCCGCTCGATGGGCGTGAATGTGGAGGGCGTGTAAATGTCCAAGATCACCAAGAAGCAAAAGTCGCTGCAAGGCAAGGTCGACAGCAACAAGCTGTACCCCCTGGCTGACGCCATCGTCATCGTCAAGGATGCCGCCACCGCCAAGTTCGACGAATCGATCGACGTGGCCGTGCAACTGGGCATCGACGCGAAGAAGTCGGACCAGGTGGTTCGCGGTGCTGTCGTGCTGCCGAACGGCACCGGCAAGACCAAGCGCGTCGCCGTGTTCGCCCAAGGCGCCAAGGCTGAAGAAGCCAAGGCCGCCGGCGCCGACATCGTCGGCATGGACGACCTGGCTGCGATGGTCAAGGCTGGCGACATGCCTTTCGACGTCGTGATCGCTGCCCCCGATGCCATGCGCGTCGTCGGTACGCTCGGTCAGATCCTCGGCCCGCGTGGCCTGATGCCCAACCCCAAGGTTGGCACCGTGACGCCTGACGTCGCCACCGCTGTCAAGAACGCCAAGGCTGGCCAGGTCCAGTTCCGCGTCGACAAAGCCGGCATCATCCACGGCACGATCGGCCGTCGCTCGTTCGACAACGACAAGCTGCAAGGCAACCTCGCCGCGCTGATCGACGCTCTGGTCAAGGCCAAGCCCGCGACCAGCAAGGGTGTGTACCTGCGCAAGGTGGCTGTGTCGTCGACCATGGGTCTGGGTGTCCGCGTGGACACGCAAACCATCTCGGCGAGCTAAAGAGATTTGCCCGATCCCGCAAGGAGAGGGCAGATGTGGTGGGTCGCGGCAGCTTCGGTTGCCGCGAGCCATCCAAGACCGCTGGTGTGCAGGGCGCTGCACTTAATGGCCGGATCGATCCTTCCGGTATCCAGCGCAGATGGCGACCCCACTGCAAGGAATTTGATTTTTGTTCCGAAACAGTTGGTCGCTGCATGAAGCGCGATCCGAGGCCCCGGCCGAAGGTCGCATTAAAAGGAGTAGACCTTGAGTCTGAATCGCAGTGAGAAAGAAGCGGTCATCAGTGATGTGACCAGCCTCGCCGCAAAAGCTCAAACGCTCGTGATGGCGGAATACCGTGGCATCACGGTGGCCGATATGACCAAACTGCGCAGCGAAGCGCGCAGCAACGGTGTGACCCTGAGTGTTCTGAAGAACACGCTGGCTCGCCGTGCTGTCGCTGGCAGCCCGTTTGAGATCGTCGGCGACCAGATGACCGGTCCGCTGATCTATGGCTTCTCCGAAGACGCTGTGGCTGCCGCAAAGGTGGTGGCCAATTTCGCGAAGACCAACGACAAGTTGGTGATTCGCGGTGGCGCATTCGGTGGCAAGGCCCTGGACGTCGAAGGCGTGAAGCAACTGGCCAACATCCCTTCCAAGGAAGTGCTGCTGGCGCAACTGCTGGGCTTGATGCAATCCCCGATCTCTCGTACCGCCCGCGTGCTCGCGGCGCTGGCCGAGAAGCGTGGTGGTGGCGAAGCTGCACCCGTCGCCGATGCACCGGCAGAAGAAGCGCAGGCCGCCTGAGCGCGCCCTCGTTTTTGAATATTCAACCCAATTGTTAGGAAACAAAAATGGCATTCGATAAAGACGCATTTCTGACCGCGCTCGACGCAATGACGGTCCTGGAACTCAACGACCTGGTCAAGGCCATCGAAGAGAAGTTTGGCGTGAGCGCCGCAGCCATGTCGGCACCCGCTGCCGGCGGTGGCGCTGCTGCTGCAGTCGCTGAAGAGCAAACCGAATTCAACGTCATGCTGATGGATGCTGGCGCGAACAAGGTGTCGGCGATCAAGGCCGTGCGCGAAATCACCGGCCTGGGCCTCAAGGAAGCCAAGGACCTGGTGGAAGCCGCTCCCAAGGCTGTCAAGGAAGGCCTGTCGAAGGCTGACGCTGAAGCCGCCAAGAAGAAGCTGGAAGATGCCGGCGCCAAGGTGGAACTGAAGTAATTCAGACCCCCTAGAGGGCTGGAGGTGCCTGAAAAGGCCCTCCAGCCTTTGCCGCTTTCAGAGCGCACCCAAAAGCCGGCTTGGCGCCGGTTCTTTCAGAGGCCGAAAGGTCGATGGAATAGCAAAAGCCAAGACGATTTTTGAGTGTCTTCTGAACCCGACTGCAGAAGACCCCTTGGTTCGGGCGATGTGCAATGCATCGCCGTCCGCCAACGGCTGGTAGTGGCCAGCCGCCAAGCAGTGGTGCCGTTCGCCCGGCACTGCTGACAAGTCGCTGAAGATCTCAAGCACCGGAGCTCTCATGGCCCAATCGTCCGCGTACAGTTACACCGAACGCAAGCGCATCCGAAAAAGTTTCGGTAACCGCGACAGCGTCGTCGAAATCCCCTACCTGCTGCAGATGCAGAAAGACGCGTACACCGCGTTCCTGCAAGCCGGCATCGCCCCCAAGCACCGCACCGTCGAAGGCCTGCAGGCCGCGTTCGACGCTGCCTTCCCGATCGTCTCGCACAACGGTTTTGTCGAGATGAAGTTCCTCGAGTACAACCTGGCGAAGCCGGCGTTCGACGTGCGTGAGTGCCAGACCCGTGGTCTGACCTTCGCCTCGGCCGTGCGCGCCAAGGTGCAGCTCATCATCTATGACCGCGAGTCGTCGACCTCGCAGTCGAAGGTGGTCAAGGAAGTGAAGGAACAAGAGGTCTACATGGGCGAAGTGCCGCTCATGACCGACAAGGGTTCGTTCATCATCAACGGCACCGAGCGCGTGATCGTCTCGCAGCTGCACCGTTCGCCCGGCGTGTTCTTCGAACACGACAAGGGCAAGACGCACAGCTCGGGCAAGCTGCTGTTCTCGGCCCGCGTGATTCCTTACCGCGGCTCGTGGCTCGACTTCGAGTTCGACCCGAAGGACATGCTGTACTTCCGCGTGGACCGTCGCCGCAAGATGCCGGTCACGATCCTGCTGAAGGCCATCGGCCTGAACCCGGAATCGATCCTCGCGAACTTCTTCGTGAACGACAACTTCCGCCTGATGGACAGCGGCGCGCAGATGGAGTTCGTCTCCGAGCGCCTGCGCGGCGAAGTCGCGCGCTTCGACATCACCGACAAGTCGGGCAAGGTCGTGGTCGCCAAGGACAAGCGCGTCACGGCGCGTCACACGCGTGAGCTCGAGCAGGGCGGCACCACGCACATCAGCGTGCCGGAAGACTTCCTGGTCGGCCGCGTCATCGCTCGCAACATCGTCGACGCCGACTCCGGCGAAATCCTGGCCAAGGCCAACGACGAACTGACCGAAGCGCTGCTCAAGAAGCTGCGCACGGCCGGCGTGCAGGACATTCAGGTCATCTACACGAACGAACTGGACCAGGGCGCGTACATCTCGCAGACGCTGCGCATCGACGAAACGGTGGACGAGTTCGCCGCGCGCGTGGCCATCTACCGCATGATGCGCCCCGGCGAGCCGCCGACGGAAGACGCAGTGCAGGCCCTGTTCCAGCGCCTGTTCTACAACCCGGACACGTACGACCTGTCGCGCGTGGGCCGCATGAAGTTCAACGCCAAGGTCGGCCGCGACGAATCGACCGGCCCGATGGTGCTGACCAACGAAGACATCCTGGCTGTCGTCAAGATCCTCGTGGACCTGCGCAACGGCAACGGCGAAGTCGACGACATCGACCACCTGGGCAACCGCCGCGTGCGTTGCGTCGGCGAACTGGCCGAAAACCAGTACCGCACCGGCCTGGCACGTATCGAGAAGGCCGTGAAGGAACGTCTGGGTCAGGCCGAGCAAGAGCCGCTGATGCCGCACGACCTGATCAACAGCAAGCCGATCTCGGCCGCGCTGAAGGAATTCTTCGGTGCCTCGCAGCTGTCGCAGTTCATGGACCAGACGAACCCGCTGTCCGAAATCACCCACAAGCGCCGCGTGTCGGCCCTTGGCCCGGGTGGTCTGACGCGTGAACGTGCCGGCTTCGAAGTGCGCGACGTGCACGTGACCCACTACGGTCGCGTGTGCCCGATCGAAACGCCTGAAGGCCCGAACATCGGTCTGATCAACTCGCTGGCCCTGTACGCCCGCCTGAACGAGTACGGCTTCATCGAGACGCCGTACCGCCGCGTGGTCGACAGCAAGGTCACGATGGACATCGACTACCTGTCGGCCATCGAAGAAGGCAAGTACGTCATCGCCCAGGCCAACGCGGTCCTGGACAAGGACGGCAAGCTGACCGGTGACCTGGTCTCCGCGCGTGAAGCCGGCGAATCGATCCTGGTCGGTGCCGAGCGCATCCAGTACATGGACGTGTCGCCCGCGCAGATCGTGTCGGTGGCCGCCTCGCTCGTGCCGTTCCTGGAGCACGACGATGCGAACCGCGCGTTGATGGGCGCCAACATGCAGCGTCAGGCCGTGCCTGTGCTGCGCCCCGAAAAGCCGATGGTCGGTACCGGCATCGAGCGCGTTTCCGCGGTCGACTCGGGCACCGTGGTCACGGCCACCCGCGGCGGTATCGTCGACTACGTCGATGCGACCCGTGTCGTGGTGCGCGTGAACGACGCCGAAGCGGCAGCCGGTGAAGTCGGTGTGGACATCTACAACCTGATCAAGTATCAGCGTTCGAACCAGAACACCAACATCCACCAGCGCCCCATCGTCAAGCGCGGCGACAAGATCGCCAAGGGCGACGTGGTGGCCGACGGCGCATCGACCGACCTCGGCGAACTGGCCCTCGGCCAGAACATGCTGATCGCGTTCATGCCCTGGAACGGCTACAACTTCGAAGACTCGATCCTGATCTCGGAACGCGTCGTCGCCGAAGACCGCTACACCTCGATCCACATCGAGGAACTGGTGGTGATGGCTCGCGACACGAAGCTGGGCGCCGAAGAAATCACGCGCGACATCCCGAACCTGGCCGAGCAGCAGCTCAACCGCCTCGACGAATCCGGCATCATCTATGTCGGCGCCGAAGTGCAGCCGGGCGACACGCTGGTGGGCAAGGTCACGCCGAAGGGCGAGACCACGCTGACGCCGGAAGAGAAGCTGCTTCGCGCCATCTTCGGCGAGAAGGCTTCCGACGTGAAGGACACCTCGCTGCGCGTGGACCAGGGCTCGCAAGGCACCGTGATCGACGTGCAGGTGTTCACCCGCGAAGGCATCCAGCGCGACAAGCGCGCCCAGCAGATCATCGACGATGAACTCAAGCGCTTCCGCCTCGACCTGAACGACCAGCTGCGCATCGTCGAAGCCGACGCGTTCGACCGTATCGAGAAGCTCTTGACCGGCAAGGTCGCCAACGGCGGCCCGAACAAGCTGGCCAAGGGCACCAAGCTCGACAAGGCCTACCTGTCGTCGGTCGAGAAGTTCCACTGGTTCGACATCCGCCCAGCAGAAGACGACGTGGCCTCGCAGCTCGAGTCGATCAAGAACTCGCTGGAGCAGACGCGCCACAGCTTCGACCTCGCGTTCGAAGAAAAGCGCAAGAAGCTCACGCAAGGCGACGAGCTGCCCGCGGGCGTGCTCAAGATGGTCAAGGTCTACCTGGCCGTCAAACGCCGCCTGCAACCCGGCGACAAGATGGCCGGCCGTCACGGCAACAAGGGTGTGGTGTCCAAGATCGTTCCGGTCGAAGACATGCCCCACATGGCCGACGGCACGCCGTGCGACATCTGCCTGAACCCGCTGGGCGTGCCTTCGCGGATGAACGTGGGCCAGGTGCTCGAAGTGCATCTGGGCTGGGCCGGCAAGGGCATCGGCCAGCGCATCGGTGACCTGCTGCAGCAAGAGGCCAAGGTGGCCGAGCTGCGCAAGTTCATGGAGCAGCTGTACAACGGCTCGGGCCGCAAGGAAGAGCTCGACCAGCTGAGCGACACCGAGCTGCTCGCCATGGCGGCGAACCTGCAAAGCGGCGCGACCTTCGCGACGCCGGTGTTCGACGGCGCCTCGGAAGAAGAAATCCGCGGCATGCTCAAGCTCGCCTACCCGGACGACATCGCCAAGCTCAAGGGCCTGACCGAGACGCGCACGCAGGCCTACCTGTACGACGGCCGCACCGGCGACCAGTTCGAGCGTCCCGTCACCGTCGGCTACATGCACTTCTTGAAGCTGCACCACCTGGTGGACGACAAGATGCACGCCCGTTCGACCGGCCCGTACTCGCTCGTCACGCAGCAACCGCTGGGCGGCAAGGCGCAGTTCGGCGGCCAGCGTTTCGGTGAAATGGAAGTGTGGGCGCTGGAAGCTTACGGCGCCGCCTACGTCCTGCAGGAAATGCTGACCGTGAAGTCCGACGACGTGCAAGGCCGTACCAAGGTGTACGAAAGCATCGTCAAGGGCGAGCACTCGATCGAAGCCGGCATGCCGGAATCGTTCAACGTGCTGGTCAAGGAAATTCGTTCGCTGGGTCTCGACATCGAGCTCGAGCGTTCCTAAGTTGAAAAGGGAAAGAGTCTTATGAAATCGCTACTCGACCTGTTCAAGCAATTCACGCCCGATGAGCATTTCGATGCCATCAAGATCGGCATGGCTTCGCCCGAGAAGATCCGTTCGTGGTCTTTCGGCGAGGTGAAGAAGCCTGAGACGATCAACTACCGCACGTTCAAGCCCGAGCGCGACGGTCTGTTCTGCGCCAAGATCTTCGGCCCCATCAAGGACTACGAGTGCCTGTGCGGCAAGTACAAGCGCCTGAAGCACCGCGGCGTGATCTGCGAGAAGTGCGGCGTTGAAGTCACGCAGACCAAGGTGCGTCGCGAGCGCATGGGTCACATCGACCTGGCCGCGCCCTGCGCCCACATCTGGTTCCTGAAGTCGCTGCCGTCGCGCCTGGGCCTCGTGCTCGACATGACGCTGCGCGACATCGAACGCGTGCTGTACTTCGAAGCGTACGTGATCACCGACCCCGGCATGACCCCGCTGAAGAAGTTCGGCATCATGTCCGAGGACGACTACGACGCCAAGCGCAAGGAATACGGTGACGAGTTCATCGCCAAGATGGGCGCCGAAGGCATCAAGGACCTGCTCGAAGGCATCGAACTCGACAGCGAGATCGAACGCCTGCGCGGCGACCTGACCGGCTCCGAAGTCAAGGTCAAGAAGAACTCCAAGCGCCTGAAGGTGCTCGAGGCCTTCCGCAAGTCGGGCATCAAGCCCCAGTGGATGGTGCTCGAAGTGCTGCCCGTGCTGCCGCCGGACCTGCGTCCGCTGGTGCCGCTGGACGGCGGCCGCTTCGCGACCTCCGACCTGAACGACCTGTACCGCCGCGTCATCAACCGCAACTCGCGTCTGCGCCGCCTGCTGGAGCTGAAGGCTCCGGAAATCATCGCGCGCAACGAAAAGCGGATGCTGCAAGAGGCTGTCGACTCGCTGCTGGACAACGGCCGCCGTGGCAAGGCCATGACGGGCGCCAACAAGCGCGCGCTGAAGTCGCTGGCCGACATGATCAAGGGCAAGAGCGGTCGTTTCCGCCAGAACCTGCTGGGCAAGCGCGTGGACTACTCGGGCCGTTCGGTCATCGTGGTGGGCCCGACGCTCAAGCTGCACCAGTGCGGCCTGCCCAAGCTGATGGCGCTCGAGCTGTTCAAGCCCTTCATCTTCTCGCGCCTGGAAGCCATGGGCATCGCGACCACGATCAAGGCTGCCAAGAAGGAAGTCGAATCGGGCACGCCGGTGGTCTGGGACATCCTGGAAGAAGTGATCAAGGAACACCCGGTCATGCTGAACCGTGCGCCTACGCTGCACCGTTTGGGCATCCAGGCGTTCGAGCCGATCCTGATCGAAGGCAAGGCCATCCAGCTGCACCCGCTCGTTTGCGCGGCCTTCAACGCCGACTTCGACGGCGACCAGATGGCTGTCCACGTGCCGCTGTCGGTGGAAGCGCAGATGGAAGCCCGCACGCTGATGCTGGCCTCCAACAACGTGCTGTTCCCGGCTTCGGGCGAACCGTCGATCGTTCCTTCGCAGGACGTGGTGCTGGGTCTGTACTACACGACCCGCGACCGCATCAACGGCAAGGGCGAGGGCCTGATCTTCTCCGACATCGGTGAAGTGCAGCGCGCGCTGGACGCCAACGAAGTCGAGCTCACCGCCAAGGTCGCGGTGCGTATCACGGAGTACACCAAGGACAAGGAAACCGGCGTCTTCACGCCGTCGACCTCGCTCGTGGACACCACCGTGGGCCGTGCCCTGCTGTCCGAGATCCTGCCCAAGGGCCTGCCGTTCTCGAACATCAACAAGGCGCTGAAGAAGAAGGAAATCTCCAAGCTCATCAACGTCTCGTTCCGCAAGTGCGGCCTGAAAGAGACCGTCGTGTTCGCCGACAAGCTGCTGCAAAACGGCTTCCGCCTGGCGACCAAGGCCGGCATCTCGATCGCGATCGACGACATGCTGGTGCCCGCTGAAAAGCACGGCATCATCGAGCGCTCGGCCAAGGAAGTGAAGGAGATCGAACAGCAGTACGTCTCCGGTCTCGTGACCTCCGGCGAGCGCTACAACAAGGTGGTGGACATCTGGGGCAAGGCCGGCGACGAAGTGTCGAAGGTCATGATGGCCAAGCTGTCCAAGCAGAAGGTCATCGACCGCCACGGCAAGGAAGTCGAGCAGGAGTCGTTCAACTCCATCTACATGATGGCCGACTCCGGCGCCCGCGGTTCCGCAGCGCAGATTCGCCAGGTGGCCGGTATGCGGGGCCTGATGGCCAAGCCGGACGGCTCGATCATCGAGACGCCCATTACCGCGAACTTCCGCGAAGGCCTGAACGTGTTGGAGTACTTCATCTCCACCCACGGTGCCCGTAAGGGTCTGGCCGACACGGCGCTGAAGACGGCGAACTCGGGTTACCTGACCCGTCGTCTGGTCGACGTGACGCAAGACCTGGTGGTCACCGAGCAGGACTGCGGCACGCACGGCGGCTACCTGATGCGCGCCATCGTCGAAGGCGGTGAAGTGATCGAGTCGCTGCGCGACCGAATCCTCGGCCGCTCGGCGGCGGACGACGTGCTGCACCCGGAAAACCGTTCGGTGCTGCTCAAGGCCGGCGAGATGTTCGACGAAGACAACATCGAAGCACTGGAAGCCCAGGGCGTCGACGAAGTCAAGGTCCGCACCGCGCTGACCTGCGAAACGCGTTTCGGCATCTGCGCGACCTGCTACGGCCGCGACCTGGGCCGTGGCGGCCTGATCAACATCGGCGAAGCCGTCGGTGTGATCGCTGCCCAGTCCATCGGCGAACCCGGCACGCAGCTGACGATGCGTACCTTCCACATCGGTGGTGCCGCTTCGCGCGCTGCCATCGCCTCGAGCGTGGAAGCCAAGTCGAACGGCTCGATCGGCTTCAACGCCACGATGCGCTACGTGACCAACAGCAAGGGCGAGTTGGTCGTGATTTCGCGTTCGGGCGAGATCGTCATCCATGACGAGCACGGCCGTGAGCGCGAGCGTCACAAGGTGCCGTACGGCGCCACGCTGACGGTCAAGGCCGACCAGCAGATCAAGGCCGGCCACGTGCTCGCCAACTGGGACCCGCTGACCCGCCCGATCATTACCGAGTTCGCCGGCAAGGCGCAGTTCGAGAACGTCGAGGAAGGCCTGACGGTCGCCAAGCAGGTGGACGAAGTGACCGGTCTGTCGACCCTGGTCGTGATCGACCCGAAGCGCCGCGGCGCTGCCAAGGTCGTGCGTCCGCAGGTCAAGCTGATCGACGCCCAAGGCCTCGAAGTGAAGATCCCCGGCACCGACCACTCGGTGACGATCGGCTTCCCGATCGGCGCCCTGGTGCAGATCCGCGACGGCCAGGACGTGGGCCCCGGCGAAGTGCTGGCACGCATCCCGGTCGAAGGTCAGAAGACCCGAGACATCACCGGCGGTCTGCCGCGCGTGGCCGAGCTGTTCGAAGCCCGTTCGCCGAAGGACAAGGGCATGCTGGCCGAAATGACCGGTACCGTGTCGTTCGGTAAGGAAACGAAGGGCAAGATCCGCCTGCAGATCACCGATCCCGAAGGCGGCGTCTACGAAGACCTCGTGCCGAAGGAAAAGAACATCTTGGTGCACGAAGGCCAGGTGGTGAACAAGGGCGAAAGCGTGGTCGACGGTCCGGCGGACCCGCAGGACATCCTGCGCCTGCTGGGTTCGGAAGAACTCGCGCGCTACATCGTGGACGAAGTGCAGGACGTGTACCGTTTGCAGGGTGTGAAGATCAACGACAAGCACATCGAGGTGATCGTTCGCCAGATGCTGCGCCGCGTCGTGGTCGACAACATCGGCGACACGAGCTACATCTCCGGCGAACAGGTCGAACGCAGCGAAATGCTCAACACCAACGACGCCCTGCGCGCCGAAGGCAAGATCCCCGCGACGTTCACCAACCTGCTGCTGGGTATCACGAAGGCGTCGCTGTCGACCGACTCGTTCATCTCGGCGGCTTCGTTCCAGGAAACGACGCGCGTGCTGACCGAAGCCGCGATCATGGGCAAGCGCGACGAGCTGCGCGGCCTGAAGGAAAACGTCATCGTCGGTCGCCTGATTCCCGCAGGCACCGGCATGGCGTACCACCAGGCCCGCAAGGTCAAGGACGCCATGGACGAGGCCGAGCGCCGCGCCATCGCCGAGTCGGAAGCCGCCGAACTGGCCGGCTCCGGCGACAGCGATGCAGCGACCAGCACGGTCGACGCCAACGAAGGCGCCGCGACCGAATAACTGGTTAGCATCACCGGCATGACCGGTTGCCCACGCCCTCCGACCGCTCCGGTCGGGGGGCGTTTTTCTTTGTGTTCGCAGGGTTCCGACCGATGACCAAGAGGTTCTGTTTCCGATGAGCGTCCTGCCCGATTCGCTGGCCGGCTGGCTCGTTGCCGCGCTGCTGCTGTTCTGGTTCGTGGGCGCCTACAACCGGCTGGTGCGTCTGCGCGCGGCCGTGCTGCAGGCCTACGCCGTGCTCGACGTGGCGCTTCGCAAGCAGCTGGATTTCGTCCAGGCCAGCATCACCGCCGCGCCCCGGCCCGAGTCGCCGCCCGAAGGCGCGCCCACCGTGGCGCCGCTGCAGGCCGCCACGACGCAGCTCGCGACCCTGCTCGGTGCGACGCGGGTGCGCCCGCTCGACCCGGGCAGCATGGCGGCGCTGGCCACCGCGCTGCAGGTGCTCATTGCGGCATGGCGGCGCCAGTATCCGGGCGCGGTCACGGTGTTCGACGCGGACGGCACGCTGTCGCGGCCCGCGCCGCTGATGCCCGGCCCGGGCGGTGCGTCCGATCCGGCCGCGCCCATCGCCTGGCCCGAGCCGTCGGCGGCGGCGGAAATCGCACGCGGCCAGTTCAACCAGGCCGTGGCGCAGTACAACGCGGGCATCGCCCAGTTCCCGGCGCTGCTGGTGGCCTGGATCGTGCGACTGCGGCCTGCGGCGCCCTTGCTCTGACCTGCCTCGACCCGACGACAGGCGGGTAACGCCTTCGTTTCCATTCCCACCGCGCGGCGTGCTGTCTTTCTCGCCCGTTACCATCGGCTCCAACTTGCCAGCAGATCTTTCCTCCGACCCCTCTTCGGGCAGCGCCTCCTCGGCGCCGCAACAACCGCCGCTCTGGCGCCAACTGCAACTGACCGCAGGGGCGCTGGCGTCGATTCGCGCCGGCACCTCGGGCACCGTTGCGTTCGAGGCCGTCGAGCCCGCGCTGCGCCCCGGCGTGCAGGCCCTGGGCTTCCAGGTGCTGCGCTGGCTCGGCCGCGCCGAGGCGCTGCGCCGCCACCTGGCCAAGCGCACGCCGCCGCCGCTGCCCGACGCCTTGCTGTGCACCGCGCTCGCGCTGGCCTGGCACAGCGACCACGCCCCCTACGAACCCTTCACGCTGGTGGACCAGGCCGTGGAAGCCGCCAAGCGCAACCCGGCGACCCGGGCGCAGGCCAGCTTCATCAACGCCTGCCTGCGCCGGTTCCTGCGCGAGCGCGACGAGCTCGTGGCTGTCACCGACACCGAACCGGTCGCGCAATGGAACCACCCGCGCTGGTGGATCGAACGCCTCAAGCGCGACCACCCGCGCGACTGGCAGCGCGTGCTGTCGGCCGACAACGCCCAGGCGCCGATGACCTTGCGCGTCAACGCGCTGCAATCGACGCCGGCCGCCTACCTGCTGGAACTGGAAGCGGTGGGCCTCGCGGCCACGCGCGTCGGGGCCGACGGCCTGCAGCTGGCCCGGGCCCGCCCGGTGCAGCAGCTGCCCGGTTTCGCCGACGGCGCCTGCTCGGTGCAGGACGCCGCCGCGCAACTCGCGGCTCCCTTGCTGCTCGACGGCCTGGTGCCCGCCACGCCCGGCACCGCACCGCTGCGCGTGCTGGACGCCTGCGCCGCCCCCGGCGGCAAGACCGCGCACCTGATCGAACGGGCCGGCCCCGGCGCCGTCGAGGTGACCGCGCTGGAGGTCGACGCCGTGCGCAGCCGCCGCATCGACGAGACGCTCGCGCGCCTCGGCCTGAAGGCCAAGGTGGTGGTGGCCGATGCTGGCCGCACCGCCGACTGGTGGGACGACGCCCTGTTCGACGCCATCCTGCTGGACGCCCCGTGCACCGCTTCGGGCATCGTGCGGCGCCATCCCGACGTGCGCTGGCTGCGCCGCGAGAGCGACACCGCCCAGCTGGCGACCCAGCAGGCGATGCTCCTGGCTGCGCTGTGGCCGCTCGTGCGGCCCGGCGGCCGGCTGCTTTATTGCACCTGTTCCGTGTTCCGCGAAGAAGGCTCGCAACAAATTGATGCGTTTCTTGTACGCAACACCGACGCCCGTTTGCTGCCGTCCCCAGGACACTTGCTGCCTCAAAGTGGGGCGAATGCCTGTGGCGTCCCGGACAATCCCTCTGGTGACCACGACGGCTTCTTCTACGCCCTGCTTGAAAAACCCGCGCCGCACTGACGGCCGCCGGTCGATCCTGCTGGCCGGCCTGTGGCTGGCCTGGGCCCTGTGGATGGCCCTGTTCCCGGCCGCCGCCACCGCCCAGGGCAGGCCCGGCGGCGCCACCATCACCCAGATGCGCCTGGAGCAGGCCGACGATGGCGTCTACCTGAGCGCGGCCGTGCAGTTCGAACTGCCCACGCTGGTGGAAGACGTGCTCGACAAGGGCATCGCCATCTATTTCGTGGCCGAGGCCGAGGTCTTCCAGGAGCGCTGGTACTGGACCGACCGCAAGGTCGCCCAGGTGGCGCGCCACATGCGGCTGGCCTACCAGCCCCTCACGCGCCGCTGGCGGCTGAATGTGTCGCCGGTGCCGATCACCGGCGCCGCCGGCTTCGGCATCTCGCTGAACCAGAACTTCGACAGCCTCGGCGACGCGCTCGAGGCCATCAAGCGCATCGGCCGGTTGCGGCTGGGCGACGCCGCCGAGATCGGCGACGAGCCGCTGCACCAGGTCACCTTCCGTTTCCGGCTCGACACCTCGCAGCTGCCGCGTCCTTTCCAGATCGGCATGGTCGGGCAGGCCGAGTGGAACATCGCCGCCGAGCGCACCGCCCGGCTGCCGTTGGAGAAGCAGCGGTGAGCAGCAAGCCGCGCAGCGGCGCCGCGGCCACGCCTGCCGCCCGCCGCTCGCGCGCGCTGCGCTGGGCCGTGGGCGTCGGCGCCGCGATGGTTACGGCCATCGGCCTGGTGCTGATGTTCCTGCTGGCCCAGGCCACCAACAACCGCGCGCTGTACGAGCGCTACTACGTGCGCCTGTTCGGCATCAACGTGGTGGTGGCCGTGCTGCTGGTGCTGGTGATCGGCTGGGTCGCGTTCCGGCTGCTGCGGCGGTTGCGCCAGGGCAAGTTCGGCAGCCGGCTGCTGATCAAGCTCGCTGCCATCTTCGCGCTCGTGGGGGTGGTGCCCGGGGCGCTGGTCTACGTGGTGTCCTACCAATTCGTCGCGCGCTCGATCGAGAGCTGGTTCGACGTCAAGGTCGAGGGCGCGCTCGATGCCGGCCTGAACCTGGGCCGGGCCACGCTCGATTCGCTGTCCGACGACCTCGCCGCCAAGACCCGCACCGCCAGCGCCCAGCTGTCGCAGGTGCCCGACGCGAGCGCGGGGCTGCTGCTGGAGCGCATCCGCGACCAGCTCGAAGCCAGCGACGTGATCCTCTGGACCGGTTCGGGCCAGCTCGTGGCCAGCGCGGGCGCGTCGCGCTTCCAGCTCAACCCCGAGCGGCCGACGGCGCAGCAGTTCCGCCAGGTGCGGCCCGACCGCGCCGTCGCGCATGTCGAGGGCCTGGAGGAAACCGCCTTGCCCAGCGCCACGCCGTCGAGCGCCAGCGTGCGCGCACTGGCCATGGTGCAGCGCCCGGGCTTCGATTTCGACACCGCGCCGCGCTACCTGCAGGTCACGCGGCCGCTGCCGCCGGCGGTGGTCGCCAACGCCCTGGCCGTGCAGGAGGCCAACCGCGAGTACCAGGAGCGGGCCCTCGCGCGCGAGGGCCTGCGGCGCATGTACATCGGCACGCTCACGCTGAGCCTGTTCCTCGCCGTGTTCGGCGCGGTGCTGCTGGCCGTGCTGTTCGGCAACCAGCTCGCACGGCCGCTGCTCGTGCTGGCCGACGGCGTGCGCCAGGTGGCCGCCGGCGACTTGCGGCCCACCGCCGTGCTGCAGGGCAAGGACGAGTTGGGCGGCCTCACGCGCTCGTTCGCCGTCATGACCCAGCAGCTGGCCGACGCCCGCGGCGCGGTCGAGAAGACCATGGACCAGCTCGACGCCGCCCGCGGCAACCTGCAGACCATCCTGGACAACCTGACCTCGGGCGTGATCGTGCTCGACGCCAAGGGCACCGTGCTGTCCACCAACCCGGGCGCCACCCGCGTGCTGCGCGCGCCGCTCGCCGCCTATGAAGGCAAGGCGCTGGTCGATGTGCCGGGGCTGGCCGATTTCGGCGCCAAGGTGCAGCAGCAGTTCGACGAGTTCCTGGTCGAGCGCATGCAGCACGGCCTTGATCACTGGCAGCACGCCTTCGAGCTGCACGCCACCGGCAACGACCTGCCGCAGCAGGACGACGCCATCAACATCGTCGCGCGCGGCGCCGAGTTGCCGGGCGATGCGCGGCTGCTGGTGTTCGACGACATCTCCGAAATCGTCTCGGCCCAGCGCGCACAGGCCTGGGGCGAGGTGGCACGCCGCCTCGCGCACGAGATCAAGAACCCGCTCACGCCGATCCAGCTGTCGGCCGAGCGGCTCGAGATGAAGCTCTCGGGCAAGGTCGAGCCGCCCGAGCAGGCCATCCTGGTGAAGTCGGTCAAGACCATCGTCGACCAGGTCGATGCCATGAAGCGGCTGGTGAACGAATTCCGCGACTACGCGCGACTGCCCGCGGCCGACCTCAAGCCGGTCGACCTCAATGCGCTGCTGGCCGACGTGCTGCAGCTGTATCACGCCGAGAACTTGCCGATCACGCTGCGTTCGGAGCTCGACGAGCGCTGCCCGCCTGTGCGCGGCGACGAACAGCAGATCCGCCAGGTCGTGCACAACCTGTTGCAGAACGCACAGGACGCCGCCGAGGCCGCCGCCAGCGGCACGGGCCGGGTGGGCGAGGTCGTCATCCGCACCCGGCTGGGCGATTCGGGCCAGCGCGTGCGCCTCACCGTGCAGGACAGCGGCCCCGGCTTTGCCGAAAACATCCTCAAGCGCGCCTTCGAGCCCTACGTCACCACGAAAACAAAAGGTACCGGTTTGGGCCTGGCCGTCGTCAAGAAGATCGCCGACGAACACGGCGCGCGCATCGAGCTTTCCAACCGTGTCGTCGACGGGGCTGTGGCGGGGGCGCAAGTCTCGCTATCATTCGCGCTGGCAGGCGAACCGCGGGCAGCGGTCGCTCACACCGAAGATTCGAAATCTTCGTCCGCCTGAGTACCGGCGAATCCAGCGCATAGGGGCTGGATCGGGAGCGGATCAATACACACCAGCGCATACAACAAGCAGCACTCATGGCAAACATTCTCGTGGTCGATGACGAGCTGGGCATCAGGGACCTGCTCTTCGAAATTCTCAATGACGAAGGCCACAACGTGGAGCTCGCGGAAAACGCCGCCGAAGCCCGCGCGGCCCGACAACGCGCCCGGCCCGATCTCGTGCTGCTCGACATCTGGATGCCGGACACCGACGGCGTCACCTTGCTCAAGGAGTGGTCCACCGCGGGCCTGCTGAGCATGCCGGTCATCATGATGAGCGGGCACGCCACCATTGACACCGCGGTCGATGCCACGCGTATCGGCGCCTTCGCGTTCCTCGAAAAACCCATCACGCTGCAGAAGCTGCTCAAGGCGGTGGAGCAGGGGCTGGCGCGCGAGAGCGCTCGCCGCACCGCCGCCGGCGTGGTGCCGCCGCCCACGGGCGCCCACCAGGCCGCCGCCATCACGACCACGGGCGACAGCCTGCTGATGGCGTCGCTGGCGGCCGTGCCGGTGGCCGACGCGGGTCCGCAGTCGACCCAGAGCTTCGACCTCGACCGCCCGCTGCGCGATGCGCGCGACGGTTTCGAGAAGGCCTACTTCGAGTTCCACCTGGCGATGGAGAACGGTTCGATGACCCGCGTGGCTGAGAAAACCGGCCTCGAGCGCACCCACCTGTACAGAAAACTCAAACAATTGGGTGTGGATCTTTCCCGAGGCCGCAGAAGCGCTGTATAATTTAAGGCTGCACACAATGGCCCGGTAGCTCAGTTGGTAGAGCAGCGGATTGAAAATCCGCGTGTCGGTGGTTCGATTCCGCCCCAGGCCACCAAATTCAGTCAAAAAGCCCGACCTTCCCAGGTTGGGCTTTTTGCATTCTGGCGTCGTGTTTGGGGAATCTCGCTCCCGCTCCCGCTACCCGGCCCGATCCCCGTTGATGTCGTCATGCCCGCGGCGCCTGCGTTCGGCCCGCGTCTTCGCCAGCGTGGCCTGGCTCTGCTTGGCCGCCGCCTCGCAGCGCGCGTGCAGCGCGATCAGCTCCTTGTCCGTGAGCCGCTCGATGCCGATGAAGTCGTCCTCCGCGTCGGAGGTGCGGATCAGTTCGTCGAGCTTGGTCTGCAGGGCGACGCTGTCGCGGTTCTGCGTGTTCTGGATCAGGAACACCATGAGGAAGGTGACGATGGTGGTGCCCGTGTTGATCACCAGCTGCCACGTTTCCGAAAAGCCGAAGAACGGCCCCGCGACTGCCCAGGCCACGACGACGACCACGCAGACCAGGAAGGCCGCCGGGCTGCCCGTCCAGCGTGCGACGGTGTTGGCGAAGGAATCAAAGAGTCGCTCCATGCGCGTGTTCTCCAGTCGGGGCGATGCTGCCGCGGTGGTGCGCGCGAGCGCGTCAGCCGAGGCCCGCCTCGCATGGCATCGCAATTCCCCTGAGGCTGTCGGCGCATAGCGGCGCGCGGCCGTGGCCTCGGACACGGCTTACACGCGTCGTCGGGTCGAGACGACAGGGCGCTTCCCGCACCGTGTCGACCATGAAGGCTCATTGCAGTCTTTCTTTCTCAACCCGGCCCTCGCTTTGGCGACCGGCCTTCAAGGAGCAACCACCCATGGCCAACGATACCCAGGCAACCACCGCGGACGCGGTGTCCAACGATCAGGTGATCGACGTTCTGAACGACCTTCTGGAGAGCGCGCGCGACGGCGAGTACGGCTTTCGCGCCTGCGCGAAGGAAGTCGACTCGGCGCAACTGAAGCCGGTGTTCGAAAGCCGCGCTTCGCAATGCGCCAGCGCGGCATCCGAACTCGCCGCACTCATCCGCCAGCTCGGCGGCAAACCCGACGACGGCGGCACGGTCAGCGGTGCCGTGCATCGCGGCTGGGTGCATGTGAAGGGCGCGGTCGGCGCGAACAGCCCGCTGTCGATGCTCGAGGAATGCGAGCGCGGCGAGGACGCGGCGCTCGCGCGCTACCGCAAGGCCCTGAAGGCCGACCTGCCGGCCGAGGTGCGCATGCTGGTGCAGCGCCAGGCCGACGGCGCGCAGGCCAACCACGACCAGATCAAGGGCCTGCGCGATCAATTCCGCAGCGCCAAGGGCTGACGACCGGCCGGCACCTCGGGATGCCTTTCACCATGACCGGTGACAGCCACGCGCCAGCCATGCCCCGTGCGCCGTCCGCGACGGAAGTTGCGGACGGCGTCGGCGAGCGCCTTCTCACTTTCAGCTACCTCGGCTGGTGGTTTTCGTGCGCCGCGCAGCGGGTGGACGATCAGACCTTCAGGCCGGTGGTCTTCTGCCGCGCCTATGGGGGCGGCAACGTCGAAGGCGCGGAGCAGCGCCTGCCGCCCGACACGGACAACGTCGCGTACGGCAGCGAGGCCGAGGCGCTGCGCCACGCCGAGCAGCAAGCCATTCGCTGGGCGCATGACCGCACGGGAGACGGCCAGGGCCGGTTCTGATCACGCAGCTCGGACGAGTGCGATCGTCGCGTCGTCCCGCGCTCCGTTGAAGTACTGCACCAGCACATCGCCGAACACGGGGGCTTCAGGCGCCACGATTTCGAACAGCGTCATGCAGGAGCGCAGCTTGAGGTCGTCCGGCGAGCCGAAGACCTGATGCGCATCGGTGCCGGGCAGGGCGCGCACCAGCTCCGCGCAGTGGCGCAGTCGCTCACCGAGCACAGCGTGCTGCCAGTACGCCGTCGCCTCGGCGGTACCGTCGAGGCCGAAGAACTGCGCGGTCGCACTGCGGCCCAGCGCCTTCAGTTGAGGAAACACGAACCACATCCAGTGCGTGCGCTTGCGTCCAGCCGCGAGTTCCGCGCAGACCTGGGCGTAGACGGGCTCTTGCGCCGCCACGAAGCGTTCGAGGTGCCAGTCGATGGTCATGTGTGTCAAGCGCCCGGTGTGGTGGCGGTCGCCCGATCATGCTGCAACCGCGGCGGCAACCGAGGGTCGAGCCAGTCCATGCGCCAGGCCAGCAGCAGCACCGCGCCGACCACGCAGGTGACGGCCAGCGCGCCCGCGAGACCGCGCCGCTGGCGGTACGGATCGGGCGCGATGCGCTGGGCACCCGGTGGCACGCGCGCCGTCTGCGACAGCATGCCGCCCAGGCGCACGTTGACCTTCATGCGGCCATTGATGGCCCATCCGCTCGCATCGAGGATCGGACCCAGGCTGCGCTGGCGCAGCTTGAGCCACGCGATCAGCATGCTCGGTCCCGAGATCGCGATCACGATGCCGACGAGCGCCACCGGAATCCATTGCCCCAGGTCGACGAACTTGCCGAAGATGCCGACCAGCACCGCGCTGATGCTGCCCAGCGCCACGCCGATGGCGGCCACGGTGCCGACGTCGATGCGGCTGGCGGTGGGCAGGATCGGCCCGGGCTTGGCCGGCGTCTTCGTTGACGAGGCCGCTGCGTCGGTCGGTTGGTCTGCGGTGGCGACGCGTCCGGCCAGCGTCTGCAACGCGCTCTGCGAGCCGGCCTCGCTGGCGGCCGCGCGTTTCGCCACCTGCTCTTCGATCAACCGCACGAATTTCTTGTACGGCGCGAAGAAGGCCTGCGCGACGCTCGTGGGGTTCTCGATCAGCTTGGTGACGGTGGCGTCCCAGTCGCGGCCCTGGCGGTCGTAGAACACGCCGTTGCGTCCGGCGAAAAGAAAGTCGACGTCGCCGGCCGTGAAGGCGGCGACGATGCTCATCTTCTCTCCCTGGCGCGTGCAGTCGCAGTACGCGAGGCAGGTCTTGGCCAGGCCGGCCAGCGCCGCGTGCCGCGCGGTGTCCTGCACCTGCACCGTGAGCTCGCAGCTGCGCCCGTCGAGGTAGAGCGTGCCCGCCTGGAAGATCGCGCCCTCGCGCCGGTAGAACGCCTTGAACGACACGAAGTTGTGCAGCAGCACGCGCAGGTCGCGCTGCAGCCGCAGCAGCTTCTCGAGGTCGGTCAGCAGCCGGTTGTGGTGCTCGGCGGCCTCGTCTTCGGCAATGAGTGCGAGCAACGCGTCGCGTGTCGCGAGCAGGGCATCGATGCGTTCACGCGGCAGGCCCGCGAGCGCGTTGTCAGGGCGCGCGGCGATCCACGCGTCGCAAGGCGCGAGCCGCTCGCGCAGCACTTGCCACTGGGCTTCTTCGAGCGTGTCGCGTTCGCCGAGCAACGGCGCCACTGCGTCGCGCGCGAACGCGGCCATGGCCTCGGCCCAAGCGGGATTGAGGCTCGCACCGCTCAGTGGCAATGCGCGATGGGGCGTGACCGGAGCCAGCGGTAACTCCGCCACGCGTTGCACGCTGGCGTCGAGCGTGTGCCCCGCGAGCGCGTCGTAGGCTTCGGGCGAGGGGTTGAGCGCCACCACCGCCTGCACGTCATAGGCGGCCACGCGGCAGCGCGCGAAGAAGTCGTCGACCTTGGCCGCGACCGCGCGCAGGGCCTCGGCCGCAGCGAGCGTGCGTGCGCCCAGCGGGAGCAACGCCTCCTCGTCGCCCTGCGCATGCCAGTCGCGGACCGCCTGTGCCTCGGCCATGAAGGCTTCGGCGCGTGCGCGATCGAGGCCGGGCGTCTGCTCGTGCCGGTCGGGCGTGCTGCCGTGGGTGCGCATCGCTTCCTCGATGGTGGCGCGCAGCGCGTCGTCGGTGCCGGCCGTGGCCGGCGTGACCACGCCGTCGCCGTTGAAGCGCATCGCGGCCAGCCATTCGCCGCGGTCGGCGATGTCGGCGATGGTCAGCGTGTGCGTGTCCTGCTTGCCGAGCAGGTCGAGGATGCGTCGGCCTTCCTTCGCGAGATCGGCACCTGGCGCGCGCGTGTCGTCGAGGTCGTCCAGCGACAGCGTGCCGCCGCCCGCGAGCAGCACGTCGGCGCTGCGCAGCCGCTCGCACGCCCATTGGCAGGCCGCGATGACTTCGGGCGGTCGCACGCGGCCGTCGCTGTCGGTGTCGATGAGGTCGAGCGTGCGCGCATCGAAGTCGATGCCGCGCGTGGGGCAGGCGAGTGCGACCCAGAGCTTCTGGTCGAGCTCGGCGATGCGTGCGATGTCTTCGCCGTTGCGGAACACCACCTGGTCCACGCCGTCCGCACGGAGGAATTGCCAGCGGTGCGGCGTCGGGCCTGGCGTGTGGGTGCCGGGAAGGTCGGCGGGAACGGGGGCGGTGGCGGTCGTCAACGGGCTGATGTCCTTGGGATGGTCGTGCGGGATCGGGAGTGTTTGAAGAGAGGGCTGCGTGCGTCATGCACGACGCAGCGCCTTCAATTCGTGGGCGTCAGCCTAGATCGCGCGACGGGGCGGTCGTGAGGACAGACGGCGCGCAGCGATGTCGGTCGACGCCGACATCGCGACCGACGACCGCGGCATCCCACCCATGGCCAGCAGGGTCAATGCCAGGGTATTGAGTGGATGCGCCGCGCCGACTTATCCTGCGGTCGCCATGACCGCCACACGCATCGATCTCGATCTGCCCGAAGGGTGGAGTTGCTGGTTCGAACTGCAGCAATCCGCCGAAGGCGCCTGTTCGGGCAAGGCGGAACTTCGCGAGGGCAACGAGCCGCGGTGCGTGCTGGTGATTGCGCAGCAGCCGACCCGCGAGGCCGTGATCGAGCGGTTGAAGTTTCGCGCCGACTACTTCGTCGGGGAGTGGCGCATGCGGCAGCGCGAGGGTGGGGCACCGCGGTCCTGAGCCTTTGGGTCTTGCGATCTTCTGCGCGGACCTCGGACTCGCAAGAAGTCGCCCCCCAAAAAGAAAAAGCGACTGTCTGAAGCGGTCGCTTTTCTTTGGATGCGCGAGGGTGCCGTCGCACCCCGGATCTCACATGCGATACGACGGCGCCGGCGAGGACACAGGCACCAGCTGGTATCCCTGCCCGTAGACCGCGCGCAGCACGTACCCGTTTTCGCGCTGCAGCGACAGCTTGCGCCGCACGTTCGTGGCGCAGGCGTCGAGCGAGCGCGTGACGGGGCGTTCGGGCGGGAGCTTCCACACCGAACTCATGAGCCAGGAGCGCGTCAGCACGTTGCCGAGGTTGCGGAACAGCTCGAGTGCGAAGGAGAACTGCCGCGGCTGGAGCGCGATCTCGCGGTCGCGGTGCAGCACGGTGTTGTTGCCGTCGACGAAGCGGTACTCGCCCCAGGTCCAGCGGTCCGTGGAGGGGGCCTGGCGCGTGGCGGCGCTCGTGTCCTGCTCCGTGTAGAGCGTGTGCATGTGCTGCATCAGGGCCTCGTTCGAGATGCGGCGCAGGTCGAAATTGGTGCCGCTGCCCAGCAGGGGCATGTCGTCGAAATAGGAAGGCAGCGCGACGACGTCGGGCTCGCCCTGCGCGGTGATGGGCAGGGCGGGCATGCCCAGCACCCAGCACACGGTGAGCAGGCTCTCGCTGCCCATGGCATCGGGCGCGGCCAGCAGCAGGTCGAAGCGGCTGCCGCGGCTCAAGGTGGACAGCAGCTCTCCGATGGTGCTGAACATCACGGGCCGATGACCCATGGTGCGCAGGCGCTCCTGGAGCAAGGTGCTGCGCGAGCTGCTGTTGTCCAGCAGGGCCAGGGACAGTTTTCCCTCGAGGGTCATGGGATGGGTCGATTCCAAAAGACGGCGGTAACTCACAGCGGAATCAGCCAGCGACCTTGAACCTGCTTGCAAGGCGCCGAAGCTGCCTCCGCGGTGCGCGAAGAATCTTGATTCTGGTCAGGGGGGGGCTTTTCTTGATCCGATCCTGCCGCTGGGTGATCCTTCCTTGCCCGCTTCTTGGTACGGAGCGAGCCTCTCCATGGGCTCTTACTTGTATTCGATGCTGAACGTGGCGGTGCCGTCGGCCCGCCCCGGCGTCACCTGGTTGCCGGTCTGGAAGTAGCGCGCGGTGTAGTTCAGCACGTAGTCGCCGTTCCTCGAGGTGCCGACCAGCGTTTCTTCCCCGAACTTGACGGGCACGTTCTTCGCGTCGATCACCTGGATGCCCACGCCGGTCGCCAGGTTCGGCGTGCCTCGCGTGGGTCGCAGCACGCCGGGTTCGTTCGACGGATCTTGTGGCGCATCCATGCGCAGGTACACCGTGTTCTGCGCGTTCTGTCCCGCCTTGCAGTTGAGCTTGATGCTGAACTTGCGTTCGGCCGTGGTGCTGCCGCGGCCCTTGAAGCCGTCCTTGGGCACCTTGCCGAATTGCACCAGGATGTTGCGCGAGCCCAGGTCGACCGAACACGAGGGCGTGATGATGGTGATGCCTTCGCCCAGCAGGTTCGTCGTGAGAACCGACTTCGTGTCGGCGACGCTGTAGTACTGGGTGTAGGTGCCCTGCGCGAGCGGGCCGTTGCCGGTGACGGGCGCGGTCTTGAACAGTTCCACCTGAAAGCGGGACGCCGCGTTGAAATCGCCGAAGTCGTCGGTGGTCGAGCGCTCGTGCGGGTAGTAGGAGACCGAGCTTTGGTCGAAGTAGCGCGACAGGCGGATGCCCACCCCGGGAACGCTGGTGGTGAACACGTGGTCGTAGCCCGGCACGGGGGTGCCCTGCAGCATCACGCCTTTCACGACGCCGCCTTTCTTGCAGGTCCATGGCTTGTCGGTCGTGCCGGAAAGGGGCAGGGGAAAGAACTGCTGCTTGAACACCGTGCCCACGGTGGCGTCGTTGGGAATGACGACGCGGCCGATGTTCATGTTGACGATTTTTTCCACGTAGCCCTTGGTCACGTAGCACTCGGCCAGCACTGGCGAGGCGCACAGCAGCAGGCCCAGGGCCGAGGCGGCCGTGCAGGCATTCAACAGGGGGCGTCTGCTCATTTCATTCCCTTCGGTGGCGCGCTGTCTGTCGCCTGGCATTGCGCGGTCAGTTCGCGGATGGGCGGGGGGCTGGGATCGACCGGCAGGCGGTAGGGCACGTCGCACTGGTCCGCCGCGTCCTGGCCCCAGCGCACGGTGAGCCGGCCGCTGTCGCCCGCGCCCGTGACGAAGGCCTGGCCGTCCGGTCCGACGACGCCGACTTCCTGGCCGCTCTCGCTCTCGATCCGCGCGCCCAGCGGCAGTGCGCGTCCCTTGCCGTCGGTCAGCGTGATCAGCAGCCGGTAGCCCACCGAGGTCTCGAACCGCGCGGCCACCACGGCGCCGCGCGTGGGCACCACGTCCATGGCGGCGTTCTTGACTTCCACGGTGTCACCCAGGTCGCCGGTGCGAAGCGCGACGCGGTTGAGCCGGTACGGGCTGAGGTTGGGAATGACGGCGTCGCCCGCCCAGTCGGTGCTCACGCCCGGGCGCGATTCGAGGCCAACGCCCTGCGCCTTGGGCGCCTGCACCAATGCCACGGTTTCGCCCAGCGGTTGCGACAGCGTCACGCCGCTCGCATGCGCCAGCAGGCCGCCGGCCACGCCGACCGTGGTCTGGCCGTAGCCCGGGCCGCGCGAATGCCCGAGGTCGAAGCGGCCCACGGGCGAGAGGTAGCTGGCGCTTGCGCTGCCGCTGCTGTCGCCGTCCTGGTTGGCATGCGCCGCGGTCAGGTTGTAGGTCAGGCGGCTGTCGTCCAGCGCCGCGCCGTAGACGCTCGCCTGCTGGACCAGCCGCCCGCCGATCTCCCGCGTGGCGGCGTACTGCGCATGGGCGCGCGTGTCGCCCAGGGGAATGGTCAGCGTGAACATGATCTGCCGGTTCGGCGCGCGGTTCAGGCTGGTGCTGTGGTTGTAGAAGAGGCTGTAGCCGAACTGCCTGTAGCTGCCCGAGTAGCCGACCTGCACCAGCCGGTCCTGGGCGGAGGTGCCCCAGTAGCTCTGCTGGCGCGCCGAGGCGTACACCGATCCCCACTCGCCGAGCTGCTGCGACAGCTCGAAGCGCAGCTCGTTGCGCCGACTGTGGAACGACTCCTGCGGTTGCAGGTCCTGCATCTGCACCGCCTCCTGGAAGGTGCGGTAGCCGCTGGTCGAATAGCGGTAGCCTGCCACGCGAAAGCTGGTGCCGGCGTCCAGGAAGGATTTCGAATACAGGAAACGCAGCGACTGTCCGTTGTAGACCGACGCGCCGTTCAGGGGCGTGCGATCGGTGGTCCGCGCGTGCGTCAGGTCGACCGAGACGGCGCCGAAATCGCGCAGGTTCTTGCCAACCCCGACGAGCAGCGACTGGTACATGTTCGCCCCCATCAGCCCGCCGTACAGCGAGAGCTCGTTGCCCAGCCCGCGCGCCAGCGTGGCCTGCAGGAAGGCCGGTCGTGCCGCCGCGGGCGTGGTCGGCGAGGTCTCCACGCCTTCGCCATTGCGGTACCTGCCGACGGCGGCCGAGAAGCGCCACGTGCCTTCGCGCAGCAGTGTGGGCACGGCTGA
Source organism: Variovorax sp. GW822-FHT04A09 (assembly GCF_058801005.1). Classification (NCBI taxonomy): domain Bacteria; kingdom Pseudomonadati; phylum Pseudomonadota; class Betaproteobacteria; order Burkholderiales; family Comamonadaceae; genus Variovorax; species Variovorax sp. GW822-FHT04A09. The sequence goes on from NZ_JBXAMV010000007.1 coordinate 27,028, forward strand.
GAAGGCCTGCGTGTAGCGCGTCTGCCGGCCGTCGGCCTCGGCGATGCTCACTTCGAGGTCGCCGCTCGACGAGGTGGGGTAGAGGTCGTCGATGACGAACGGGCCGGGCGCGACGTAGGTGCTGTAGATGATGTAGCCGTTCTGGCGCACCGTGACCCGCGCGTTGGTCTGGGCGACGCCGCGGATGGTGGGGGCGTAGCCCTGCTGGCTGTCGGGCAGCATCGCGTCGTCGGAGGCCAGTTGCACGCCCCGGAATGGCAGGCTGTCGAAGAAGTTGCCGGGCGTGTTGCCGTCGCCGATGCGCAGGTAGGCGTTGATCGATGCCAGGTCGCGTTGCGCATACGTGCTCACGCTTTGCCAGCGGCTGTGGCCGTCGAGGCCGCGGTTGTAGGTCGAAAAATGGCGAAAGCGCCAGTCGCCGACATTGAAGCCCGCGCGCAGTCCCGCGAAGAGCGTGTTGCGCTGCGGCCTGCGCGCGTTGTCGGCGAACGGATTGCCGTCGAAGATGTTCTGCGGTGCCGTCGACATCGGCGCGGTGTCGCGCGTGCTGTTGCCGCTGTAGCGTGCGAAGTTCAGCTGGTAGTCCAGCATCGCGGCGGTGATGCCGCGGTCCCACTTTTCGGGGCCGACGGCCCCGCGTGCCGACCGCTTCAAGGCCGCTTGCGGAATGCTGAGCGTCAGGCGCTGCTTGCCGCCGTCGTAGGTGACGGCGGATTCGGGAATGGCGGAGGCCAAGTCGACGCAGGCGTCGTCGGGGAGGCTCGCCAGGCCGGGAAACACCGGCACGTTCAGGCCCCACGTGTCGAACATGCCGCGTGTGAGGCAGGGCGTGGCGTCGAGCTGGCCCTCTACCGCGGTGAAGCGGATGTCGGCCTGGCCGGTGCTGCGCTCGTTGAGCGAGACATCGACGAGGTACGTCCCCGCCAGCACGCGATTGCCCGTGGAGAACAGGGACAGGTCCGCATGCGGCTGGTCGCCGCCGATGCTGAGAAATTCCGCATTGAAGTCGGCACCGCCCGACGGCGGCCGTGGCGCGGGTTGCTGTGCGAGCGCCGGCACGCTCAGCATGCCGAGCGCACCCAGCATGGTGGCATGAAGTACCGATCGGGCGGGTGCGCGAAAGACGCAGGAGTGACGCATGGCGATTCGTCCCGGACGCGGGGTCATCACTGCTTGCTGCCGTCCGCCGGGGCGACGGGCGGCGGCAGCAGCTCGGCCTTCACCGCCACGGGCGTGGTGCCCTGGGGAACACGGACCTGCTCCCCGGGCGTTTCGCCGCCGTAGTCGTTGAGCGTGGTGAAGCTCACCCGGATCGCTTCGGGCGTCTTCACCGCGGTCAGCGGGTAGCTGGCTTCGCCGAAGGGCGGCACCATGTCCGCGTTGATCTTCTGCTGGCCGTCGTTGATGTCCAGCGCCGTGAACGTCACGTGGTAGGCCGACGGATTGGCGACCCGCAGCACCGCACCGCGCCCCTCGGGGCCGGGGCTCACCACCCACTGCAATTGCGCGCGCGACTCTTCCGGCTTGCCCGCCAGCCGCGCCGGCCGGTAGAACAGCTTGATGCGGCTGCGCACCGCGATCTGGAGCACGTTCTCCTCCTTCGAGCGCTCGGGGATCTCCTTGACGTTGAGCCAGAACACCGACTCGCGGTCGGCCGGCAGGTCGCCGGCCACGCGCATGATGCGCAGGATGTTCTCCATGCCCGGATCGAGCCGCGACAGCGGCGGCGTGACGAGCAGCGGAGTCTTGTTCTGGCCTTCGCCGGCGTCGATCCAGGTCTGGACCACGTAGGGCGAGGTGCTGGTGTTCTTCACCGGGATGGAGGCCTCGCGGTCCTTCTCGCCGAGGATCACGCGCGTGCCGCTGAGCGTGATGCCCGCACCGGCCGGCCACGGAAGGCACAGCGCCAGCAGGACGGCCAAGGTCCATCGGAAGCGGTTCTTGCTGAACATAGAAAAAATTCCTCGGCGCGTTCCCGACACATGAACCGCGCGCACCCGACCGTGCCGGCGCACCACGAAGTGCGCCCGGCGTGCGGGCAAGAAATGAAAACGGGAGGTGGCACCTGCCGCCGTGTGTCGATCGGGCGGTGGTGCCGTGAGGCCGGGGCGGTATCGCGCCGACGCGATGCGAAGGGCTTCGGTCGGCGTGCGAAGACCGCGGATGCGGCGATTACTTGTAGGCGATCGTGAACTGCGCGACCGAGTTGGCCGGACCCGCCGTGACGGCCGAGCGGGTGGCGACGTACGCAGCCTGGAACTTGAGTGCGTTGTCGCCCTGGCCCAGGATGTAGACCGCCGACGGCGAGCCCAACGGGAGCTTGGTGCCGGCGGAATCGCCGAGTTCGATGGCGACGCCGCTGGCGGCACCGACGCCGACCTGCCCGGCGTTGGCCAGGCGCAGGTTGCTGGCGTCGTCGAGGTCGGCGGTGCCGCTGAAGGTCACGGTCGCGCCCTTGGCGGTGGCGCCGCAACCCAGCAGGTCGATGTTGAACCTGGCGGGCGTGGCCTTCTTGCCGACGACCGCGGTGCCGGCGGTGGCGCCGTCGAACACGGTGCGCGACACCTTGCCCAGCGGCACGGTCAGGTTCTGGCTGCTCGGTGCGATCGAGCACAGCGTGTCGACGATCTCGCCGGTGAAGTTCACGGTGCCGTCGGCGGCCAGCGCGCCTTGAGAGAGAACCACGGTGACCGCGACTGCTGCAGCCTTGAAAAAACTACCCTTTTGCATTTGATTTCCCTGAATTTTTAAGAATGAATAACGCTTTGCCTTTGTAAGGCGGGCGGAGTCTATTTCTTAAATCTTCTCGATGAAATGCGGAGTTTTCAGTGATTAACTTTGGTTGTGTTTGGTTGTTCGTTCTCGTGAAGAAATGGTGACATATTTCATGTGAAATACAGATCGGTGAAGCTGAAAAACTCGCCGCACGCAGGCGAATGAATATGGTGATTTAAAGGAAGATCGCCGATTGAGGGTTGTCGGCGCTCAAGAAATTGCGTCCAAATTGTTAATTGAAAATGCAGATAACCCCGTCAGCCGAGTCTTTGCAAAGGTCCGCTTGAGCCGGGCCGGCGGCAGCAGCTCTTGGCCAAACGGTTAATTTTTGAGTGATTTAGTTCACCTTTGAATGTCCGCAGGTCATTGGAATATCACGCGACTCCAAACGCGTATGCCTGCGGGACACATGTCGTTCATAAATTGACTTGACTCCCACGCGACTGGCGCAGGAGCACCGGCGTGACAGGGCCTCCGAAGACGAACCCACACGCACAACATCCAAAACCACGTCTTCATCTGCCAGGAGTTCACTCGATATGCGTACCCACTTCATTGCCGCCGTTGCTTTCACTGGCGCGCTCGCCCTCTCGCAATCCGCCTCGGCGGCGGACGGGAACATCTCTTTCAACGGCGAGATCACGGGCCAGACCTGCGTGATCAACGGCGGCAACAAAGACATCATCGTGACCTTGCCGACCGTCGCCGCCAGCACGCTCAGCGCGACCGGCAAGACGGCCGGCAAGACGCCGTTCAGCATCGACCTGACCGGCTGCGCCGCCACACCCGCCAAGGTGCAGGTCCAGTTCGAACCGGGTGCCACCGTGGACAGCACGACCGGCCGCCTCATTCCCGCCCCGGGTGGGGCCACCAATGTGCAGGTCGGCCTGAGCAACGCAGACGACGCCAGCGCGATCAAGCTCGGCCTGGCGCTGTCGGCGCAGAACTCCAGAGCCGCCGACATCGTCAACGGCGCGGCCTCGCTGCGCTACACGGCCGAGTACGTCGCCAGCGGCGGTGCCGCCACCGTCGGCAAGGTCACGACGAGCGTCGTGTATTCGATCGCCTACCAGTGACGGGTTGCGCGGGCGGCCGCAGCCAGCGGTCGCCCGTGTCCGGAATGACCGCTTCGGGAGGACCCATGAAGACTGCGCATGCATCGGCTGCGATGCGGATCGTGACGGCGGCCATCGGCGCGCTCGTCCTGTGCGGCGGGGTGCAGGCGGCCGTGGTGATCGCCGCCACCCGCGTCATCTACCCCGCGAAAGAAACCGAGGTCACGCTGAGGCTCTCGAACGAGGGGGCGTCGCCCGCCCTGGTGCAGGTATGGACCGACGACGGCAACGCCGAGGCCGGCCCTGCCGCGAAGGGCGCGCCGTTCCTGGTCACGCCGCCGGTGTCCCGCATCGATCCCACGCGCAGCCAGACTCTGCGCATCGCCTACACGGGGGAGCCGCTGCCTTCCGACCGCGAGTCGGTGTTCTGGCTCAACATGCTCGAAGTGCCGCCCCGTCCCGAAGGGGCCATGGCCGAGGCGAACAAGCTGCAGCTGGCGTTCCGTTCGCGGATCAAGCTGTTCTTCCGTCCGCCCGGGCTGGCGGGCAAGGCCGAAGGGGCTCCGGCCCAGGCGGTCTGGCGGCTGGTCGGGCGCGAGGGCGCGCCGGCGATCGAGGTGCGCAACCCGACGCCCTATCACCTGAACCTCGTCTCGGTGGAACTCGAGAGCGAAGGCAAGCGCGCAGGGTTCGACGATGGCGTGATGGTGGCGCCGGGCGAAACCAGGGAGCTCCCGCTGAAGGGTTCGCTCGATGGCCGTGCGGCCGCAGACCTCCAGCTTCGCTATCAGACGCTGAACGACTACGGCGGCGCCGTGCAAGGCAACGCCGTGCTCCCCAAGGGCGCCGCACGCTAGCGGATGGCGATGCATGAAGGCCTCGAAGAACGCCGTGCGGACCGTGCGGCGGTTGTCCCCCTGCGCGTTGGCGACGCTTCTGGCGATGGCGGCCAGCACGCAGGCCAGGGCCAACACGCCGGCCGCCGCAACGCAGCCTGCGGAAGTGCGTTTCAACGAAGACTTCCTGCGGCTGGGCAACGGCGTGCCGCTGGACCTGAGCCGCTACAACAAGGGCAACCCCGCTGAGGCGGGGCGCTATCGCGCCGACCTCTACGTCAACCAGGTCTGGCTTGGGCGCATCACCGTCACGCTGAAGGCCGTGGGCGCGCGCAGCGGCGATGTTGCGACCTGCTTCGACCGCGATCTGCTCGAGCGTGTGGGCATCGATCTGCAACGGCTGTCGCCCGAGGCGGTGGCCCTGTTGCCAGGCGCTGCGCCTTCGCCACGTGATTGCGTGGCGCTGGCCCAGCTGGTGCCCGACGCGACCGCGTTCTTCGACAACGGCGAACAGCGGCTCGATATCGGCGTGCCGCAGGCGGCGCTTCGGCGCCAGGCGCGCGGCCATGTGGACCCGAGCCAATGGGACGACGGCGTGCCCGCCGCCTTGCTGCAGTACGACGCCAACTACTACCGCTCGAAGACCGCAGGACGCTCGGACAGCCAGGGCTACGTGGGCCTGGTGGCGGGCGGCAACATCGGCCCCTGGCGGCTGCGGCACCACGGCAGCCTCACGACCGGCTCGGCGCGCGGCACCCACTACCAGGGCACGCAGACCTACGTGCAGCGCGCCGTCGAGCCCTGGGGCAGCCAGCTGGTGGTGGGCGATGCCTTCACCGAGGGCGCGCTGTTCGACAGCTTCGGCTTTCGCGGTGTGCAGCTGGCCACCGACGACCGCATGGTGCCGGAGTCGCAACGCGGCTATGCGCCGCGCATCACGGGCATCGCCCGCGGCAATGCGGTGGTGCGCGTGAGGCAGAACGGCAACCTGCTGCGCGAAACCACGGTGGCGGCCGGCGCCTTCGTGATCGACGACCTGTATCCCACGGGCTACGGCGGCGACCTCGACGTCGAAGTCACCGAAGCCGACGGCAGCGTGCAGGTGTCGAAGGTGCCTTACGCCGCCGCGGTGAACGCGCTGCGTCCCGGCATCACGCGCTACCGCGTGACGGCGGGCCAGTTGCGCGATTCACAGCTGCACAGCCGGCGCGCGTTGTTCCAGGGCACGGTGCAGCATGGCTTCACGAACATGCTCACGGGCTACGGCGGCGTGCTGCTTGCACGCGGCTATCGCGCCCTGGTGGGTGGGGCTGCGCTCAACACCAGCTGGGGCGCCTTCGGCGTCGACCTGACCGGCACTGCGGCCAGCCTGCCCGGGCAGGCGCGCCGAAGCGGCCACAGCGTGCGACTGGCCTACACCAAGATCCTGGCGCCCACCGACACCCACGTCACGCTTGCGGCCTACCGCTATTCGAGCAAGGGCTACCTGGGTCTGCGCGAAGCCGTGGCGCTGGGCGAGGCCCCGGGGCCCTCGCGCGGCGACGGCAGCGGCCTGCCGGGCGGACACCTGCGCGGCCGCCTGCAGCTCATGCTCAACCAGAACCTGCCGGGCGACATGGGGTCCTTCTACCTGAGCGGCTCGACCCAGGACTACTGGAACCGCGAGGGCCGGGACACGCAGTTCCAGGCCGGCTACAGCAAGAGCTTCGGCCGCGTGAACCTCGGGCTCTCGGCCGCCCGGCAGTTCGACCCCTTGCGCAAGCGCTGGAACAACACGGTCATGCTGACCTTCGGCATTCCGCTGGACGCCGGGTCGCGCGAGGTCTACACCACGTCGAGCGTGCAGCGCGATTCCAGCGGCGCGATCGACATGCGCACCTCCGCAGGCGGCGTGTTCGGCGAAGACAACGCGTGGAGCTACAGCCTCAACGCGAGCCACAGCCGCGGGGGCGAAGGGGCATCGAAGTCGTCACGCACCGGCGGCGGCGCCACGGTGGCCCATACCTCGCCTGTCGCCACCTGGCGCGGCAGCGCGTCGGCCGGCGATGGTTATTCGCAGTTGGGCGTGGGCGTGTCGGGCGGTGTGGTGGCCCACGGCGGTGGCGTGGTGTTCGCGCCTGCGATGGGCGAAACACTCGCCATCGTCGAGGCGAAGGGCGCGAACGGCGCGCGCGTCGCCAATGCAAGCGGGTTGCGTGTCGGGCCAGGAGGGCAGGCCGTGGTGTCGAACCTCGCGCCCTTTGCGAGCAACGAAGTCGAGCTCGATCCCAAGGGCCTGCCGATGAGCGTGGAGCTGAAGTCGAGCACGCAGCGCGTCGCACCCACGGCGGGTGCCGTGGTCAAGCTGAAGTTCGAGACCTCGGGCGGCGGGCGCTCGGTGCTCGTGCGCGTCACCCTGGCCGACGGCACGCCGGTGCCGTTCGGTGCGCGGGTGACGGACGCGGCGGGGCAGGAGGTCGGCACGGTGGCGCAGGACGGGCGGCTTCTGCTGCGCAGCGTGATGGCCGAGGCCGCGCAGTACGAGTTGGCGTGGGGCGAGGAGAAAGGGCAGCGATGCAGCTTGCCGCTTCTGTTGGGCGCGGCGTCTACCGATGCCCCTGCGTCGCCGTGGCAGGTGGTGGACGCTCAGTGCGCCCAGTGAGAGGGCGACCAGTCTCCAGACAACGGACAAACAAGGACAAGCGATGAACTGCAAGAGATGGCTATCGAAATCGATCAATCGCACCGTGCGCGCGGCGCTGGCGTGTCTTGCCATGTGCTTGCTGGGGTTGCCTCTTTCCGTGAGCGCGCAATCGAAATGCACGGCTTCGCCCAGCGTGGTCGCCGCGCTGCCCGCCACGATCTACGTGAACCCGAATCTGGGGACGGGAGGGGGGCTGACGTCTTGGTTGCCTCTAATGCAGGGGGGAGGGGGGCTTATGTATACCTGCACCGGAAACGCGCTTCTTGGTGCTGCGATCAAGGTTGTGGGGTTGTCGAAATCAGGTATTCAGGTTCTATATTCCGGTACCCCAATCAGCGTCTTTGACACGAATGTCCAGGGCGTTGGCGTTGCGTTTGCCGCCTCCCTTTTCGTGGGGCCGTGCAACAGCGGTGTCGTCGACGCTGGTGGCCTGCCATCAACGGCCCCTGGATCGGGAGCAGCTGCAACGGTTCAGTTCACACCCTCTTCAGGCGTATGGGTCAAGTGCGGTACCGCAGGAGTTGGCCGAGTGAGCACCTCCGTATTGATGCAGTTTGTGAAAACGGGAGCAATCAGCGGAGGAACCGTAACGCCCTTTGTCCCCATGCTCGAGTCGAGCTACAGCCTCGACGGGGTGCTGACAAAGGGCACGTGGAGCGTTACGGCAGGGCCGACGGTGGTCCAAGGTCTTCCGACTTGCACAGTGAAGGACCTGACCGTCGCGATGGGCTCGTACAAGAGTTCGGCGTTCGCAGGCATCGGCACGACCACGCCAGCGAAGGACTTCGAAGTTTCGGTCACCTGTCCTCCGGGGATGATGCTTGTGACCACGGGGCCTTTGCCGCGCCCCGTGTCTGTCGCGTACCGAATCTACTCAAATGGCACAGAGAACCCGCGTACCAACGTGTTTGCGCTTTCTTCCGGGTCGACAGCCAAGGGGATTGCCTTGCGCATCAGCAATTCGGCGTCTGTCCCATTCGGCGCCGGGAGTGCCTATCGCCTGGACTACGACGTCACCTCCGGTAGCAGCCATTCGGTCAAATTCCAGGCCGCCTATCAACAGATTGATGCAACGGTCACACCGGGTACGGCAAACGCCGTGTTGATCTTTGCGATGAACTACCAATAGGTGGTCATGCCCTTGGCGGCCGACCTCGCGGATTGAAGTCACACGCGCGTAGCACAACACGCCATCTTGCACCTAGACAGCGCCGTCGGGTGGAGTGATTGCACTGAGAAACGCGTCACATTGCACGCGTAACATCGCTCCGGTCGCCTTGCCCAAGGCGCTCTTGAATGTGCCGCTTCAGCGGCGGATGGCAAGGAGGGAGCACCATGGAACAACGCGCGGTTTCTCTTCGTCGGCTCGCCGCGATGGCCGGCATTTCCTGGCTGGGCGGGCTGGCGCTTGGCAGCCACGCCGGGGACGGCACCATTCATTTCACCGGCGCCATCGTCGCCGCGCCCTACCAGGTGGCCCTGGTGCAACCCCAGCAACATCAACGACAACAGCCGCAGCGGATGAAGGCGACATCGACGGGCGAACGCCAGGCCGAATTGGCCTTTTCCCGTGAAACCGTGGACCGGCCCAGCGCGCGAATGAAGGTCGAGATGGCGCGCACGCAGGCGGTGTCGGCGCGCTTCGTGGACAGCCGGGGGCGCACGCAGGCCATCGATCCCGCGCAGTGGCATGCGATCGGCCAGCAGGGCGGCACGCTGTCACTGCTTGCGTTGGCGCAGCCGCAAGCAGGCGGCCCATCGGCCGCATTGGTGACGCTCGCCTACGACTGACGCTGCGATATCGCGGCGCTGGCGTGAACCGTGTCGGTGGCGGCCATCGCACCGACGCCCGCCATGTCGAGCCGCGAGATCGGCAGCGTCTGGCTCTGGCTGTGGCGCATGGCCATCCGCAGGCGGAACTCCTTGGGCGTCATGCCCTTGATCTCCAGGAAGCGTCGGTTGAAGTTGGCGATGTTGTTGTACCCGGCGGCGTAGCAGATGCTCGAGATCTGCTGGTCGCTTTCCATCAGCAGCTGGCACGCCTTGCCGACGCGCAGCCGGTTCACGAAATCGGTGAACGGCACGCCCGTGGCCTGGCTGAACAGCCGCGAAAAACTACCCTGGCTCAGGCCTGTCTGTGCGCAGACCTCCGAGAGTGACAGCGGCTGGTCGAGGTGCTGCCGGATGTACGCGACGGCCTTGCCGATGCCAGCGACCGTCTCCGCGTTGCCCTTGATCGGCAGCCAGCCCGACGAGAGCACGCGATGCTGCCTGCAGCGCGTGAGCAGGCTCAGCAGGCCGAGAAACTCGGAGAACCGTTCGGGCCCTTCGCTGCGCTGCAGGCGCTCGAGGTGTTCGCGCACGTCGTCGCTGATGCCGAAGAACTCGATCCCGTAGCGGGCCATTTCGAGCAGCGGGGCTGCTTCCTGCAGTTCGGCGAACACCTGCATGCCCTGGCGCAGCGGTGCGTCCGGAAACTGCAAGGCGAGGCTGCGAAGTTCCACGCCTTCGGACGGCAGGTTGAGCGACACCCAGTTGTGCGGCAACCGAGGCCCGGTGAGCACCAGGTGACCCGGCTCGAAGCGCCCGACGTGGTCGCCGACGAAGGCCCAGCCTCCCGTGTCGGCGATCAGGTGCAGCTCGTACGCGTCATGGCAGTGCCAGCGCTCCTGCGGTGACGGGCTGCCGTGCTGCAGGCTGTGCAGGAAGCCACGCTGGCCCGAAGGCACCGGACCGGTCTGCGGATGGTGCATGAAGCTGTGCTCGATCTCCGGCGCGGGGTTGCGGCGCACGCCTTGCGGCTTGATGGCGCTCCTCATCGCGGATGCGGCGCGGCGGCGCCCCGTGCGGTCTTCCTGCGTGTCCCTCGTCCTGGCATCGAGCACTCCCCTTTGTGTGTGTCTTGTGGCGGTTGCCGGGCCGTCCGGATTCGCGGCAGGCGAACGGTCGGCGCTCAAGACCTATTGGGGCGTAGCTCTGTAAATAAAAAGTAAACAATTCAAAAGCGCAAAGAAACACGCGCAATGCAAACAAGTGTTCGGCGCATGCGGAGGCCCGCGGCCCGGGGGCGCCCGCTCAGGTAACTCGGTCAGGCCGCGTGGGCCGTGGTCGCTGGTGCGTCGGTGCGGTGGTGGGCCAGGGCCTGCGCAATGGCCCTCACCAGGTCGGCCGTGAGGAAGGGCTTGCGCAGGATCCGCGTGCGCGGCGGCACGGCGTAGCGGTGCGCCAGCAGGTCGGAGGGAAGTCCCGAGATCAACACCACGGCAGTGCGCGGGTAGAGGCGCTGCACGTCGCGCATCAGTTGCAGGCCGTCGCCGCCGGGCCCCAGGCTGACGTCCGACAGCACCAGGTCGAAGGCCTGGCGTTCGAGCGCGGCGGTGGCGTCGGTGGCCGACGCCACCGCCTGCACCCGCGCACCGTGCTCCTTGAAAAATTCGAAGGTGGCGTCGCGCACGTCGGTGTCGTCGTCCACCAGCAGCACCTGCAAGGCGTCGAGCGACAGCGCGGGTGGCGGCGGTGCGCAGGCCGGCGCCGCCGACGGCGCGGCCTCGGGCAGCACCAGCGTGAACGCGGTGCCTTGGCCGACGGTGCTGCGCACACGCAGGTCGCCGCCCGACTGCTTGACGAAGCCGTAGACGATGCTCAGGCCCAGCCCGCTGCCTTCGTTCTCCTTGGTCGAGAAGAAGGGTTCGAAGATGTGCTCCAGCACGTGCGGCGGCATGCCGTGGCCCGTGTCGCTGATGCGGATCTCGACCACCGGGCCGGGGCTGCCGTGCGCGGTCGTGCCGTCCGCCGCCGCGTGCCACGCGCTGTGCAGGGTGAGCACGCCGCCGCGCGGCATCGCCGCGCCCCCGTTCAGCGCCAGGTTGAGGATCGCGTTCTCGAGCTGTCCGCCGTCGGCCAGCACGCACGCCCCGTCGGCCTGCAGGTCGAGCTCGACGCGGATGCCCTGGCCGAGCGAGTACTCGATGAGATCCTGCAACCCGGCCAGCATCTGGTCGACATCGATCACTTCGGCGCGCAGCGTCTGCCGGCGGGCAAAGGCCAGCAGGCGCGTCGTGAGCACGGCGCCGCGCTCCGAGGCCCGGAACGCTCGGTCCACGATCCGGCGCATGTCGGGCGACAGGTCGTCGCGCGACTGCAGCAGCTGCAGGTTGCTGAAGATCGCCGCCAGCAGGTTGTTGAAGTCGTGCGCGACGCCGCCCGTGAGCTGGCCCAGCACTTCCATCTTCTGCGCCTGCCGCACCTGACGTTCGAGCGCGCGGCTCTCGCTCTGGTCGCTGTACAGCGTGACGAAGCCGCCGGCCGGCATGGGGTGGTTGCGCACGGCCAGCACCTGGCCGTTGTCGAGCAGGTAGTCGTCGCGCCGCCGCTGCGCATCGGGCGGCCCCAGCAGGTCGACGGCGGAGCGGCCGTCGGCCAGCGCCGGCAGCGCCGCGCGCAGCGTGTCGAGCGTCGCGCCGGTATGGATCGCCTGCGCGGGCAGGCGCAGCAGCGCGGCGAAGCGCGGGTTCCAGGCCACCAGGCGGCCTTCGGCGTCGAACGCGCCCAGGCCGTCGTCGATGCTGTCGAGCACCGTGCGCAGCAGGCGCCGTTGCTCCGAAATGTCCGCACCCATCCGCCGCATCGACAGCGTGTTGTCGCGGAACACGTTGAAGGCGCGGATGAGTGCACCGACCTCGTCGTCGCGCCGCGAGACATCGGGCGGCGCGCTGGCGTTGCCGTGCGACAGCTCGGTGATGGCGGAGGTGACCCGCGTGAGGTCGCGCAGCGATTCGCGCAGGCTCCAGTACCCGAGCACCAGCGCGGCGGCCGCGACCAGCAGCGCGAGCGTGACCGCGATCAGCCCCGAGCGCACGATCAGGCCCACCGAATGTTCGCGCGAGGACACCTCGGCGCTGAGCGCCGCCACATGGCGGTCGACCGAGCGCGTGAGCTCTTCCGAGAGCACGCGCGTGGAGGTGAGCAGCAGGGTCTTGCGATCGCGCAGCGCGAGGTGCTGCCTGCGCAGCGCGAAGATGCTGTCGGCCTGCGCGGCGATCTGGACGCGGATCCCCGCATCGATGCGCAAGGAGTTGGCTGAGCCGGCGTAGGCGAGATAGACCCGCTCGGCCTCGTCCAGGTCGAGCGTGTTGTGGGCGTACAAGGCAACCCGCAGCAGATGCAGCGTGTGGTCTGCAACGAACCTGGAACGCTCGGGCAGATCGGTGATGCGGTGCTCCATCTGGCTCAGCGCGTGAATGCGCCCGCGGCCTTCTTCCCGCAGCGCGAGGTCCAGGCGCTTGAACTCGATCAGATCGTCCAGCACCACCTGCATGGCGCTGAGCACCTTCGGCACACCGGTGGCTGCGCCGCTCGCCGGCGGCAGTTGCGCCGCGAGCACGCGCACCTCCTCCTGTCGCTTCAGCAGATCGGCCTTTTCCTGGTTGAGCCGCGCCGATATCGACATTTCCGCCACGTACGGCGCTGCCGCCGCCAGGTGCGTGACGCGCTCCGACAGCGCGAGCGACTTCGCCACCGACGGCAGGATGCGCTCGTCGAAGCCCTGGATCGCGGCCTTGGCGTTGAACAGCGCCACCATCGCCACGGCGGCCAGCACCAGCGTGGTGATGGCCAGTACGGCGAACGCGGAGAGCCATCGCCCGCGCAGGCTGCACGAGCGCTTGCGCCCGCGCGCAGGCGCGTTCGCGTTCGAGGAGGTGCGGGAGCCTTGCATGGCGCGGGCGGGTGCGGGCGCTGCTGCCTCAGCAGCGCACCACGTTCGCTGCAAAGCGGTAGCCCGCGCCGCGTTCCGTGCAGATGAAGCGCGGATGGTCCGGGTCTTCTTCGATCTTGCGGCGCAGGCGCGACACCAGCACGTCGATCGTGCGGCTCACCGCGTCCGACTGGGCGCTGCGCGTCTTGAGCAGCAGCTGCTCGCGGTCGATGACGCGGTTCGCATGCAGCACGAAGACCTCGAGCAGGGCGAACTCGCCGTGCGTCAGGTCGCAGGGCGTGCCGTCGCCGTGCAGCAGCTCGCGCGCGGTGATGTTGAGGGTCCAGGGGCCGAACAGGTAGCGCTCGTGGCTCAGGCGGTCGGTGCGCAGCGAGCGCGGCATGCCGGTCTCGGCCGAGCGGCGCAGCAGGGCGCGGATGCGTGCGACCAGTTCGCGGTTGTCGAAGGGCTTGGCGATGAAATCGTCGACGGCGGTTTCGAGGCCCAGGATGCGATCGGCGGCCGTGCCTTGGCCGGTGAGGATGATGATCGGGATGCGCGAGCGCGTGCGCAGCTGGCGTGCGAGCTCGATGCCGTCTTCCTTCTTCAGCCGCAGGTCGATGATCACGAGCGAGAAGGCGCGCTGGTCGAGCCGGGCTGCCATGGCCAGGCCGTCCGGCACGGCCTGTGCGCGAAAGCCCGACGACTCCAGCAGGTCGACCAGCGTCTCGCAGACTTCGGGATCGTCGTCGACCACCAGGATTTCGGGTTTCACTACGTCAAGCATGAGGTTCCAGAAGGCCGGACTGTGTGTCCGGTCGTCCAAAATTCTTGCAGACAAAAGCGCACCAATTGATACCTAAAGGTTAATCAAGTCCCTCTCAGGCTGGTATTTCGCGACTTTTTTTCGTCCGATGCTTTACACATGCATCGAAGCATCCCTTTCGGGGACTTCAATGTGATCCGTTTGTCACCCAAGTACAGGCGGTTCGACCGGCAGCGCCCGTTTGTGGGCGCTCTTGCGGTGCGTCGACAGAATCACCGCGCGCGCAGCGGCCGACACCGGCTTGCCCTCGAGGAAATCGTCGATCTGCTCGTAGCTCACGCCGAAGGCGTCTTCGTCGGGCTTGCCCGGCACCAGTGACTCGAGGTCGGCCGTGGGCACCTTGTAGACCAGCGCATCGGGCGCGCCCAGCAGCTGCGCCACGGCGCGCACGCGGCGCTTGTTGAGGCCGGTGAGCGGCGTGATGTCGGCCGCGCCGTCGCCGAACTTGGTGAAGAAACCCATCAGCGCTTCGGCCGCGTGGTCGGTGCCGATCACGAGGCCGTCGTGCGCGCCGGCCACCGCGAACTGCGCAATCATGCGCTGGCGCGCCTTGATGTTGCCGAGCACGAAGTCTTCGTGCGCCGCATCGCGAAAGGCCTGCCCGCCGGCGTGCAGCGCGGCCAGCATCGCATCGGCGGCGGGGCGGATGTCCACCGTCAGCAGGCGGTCGGGGCGGATCACCGCCAGCCCGGCCTGCGCCTCGGCCTCGTCGCGCTGCACGCCGTAGGGCAGGCGCATCGCGATGAAGGTGGCGTCGCGGCCTTCGGCGCGCAGCTTCTCGACGGCGCGCTGCGCGAGGCAGCCGGCGGTCAGCGAATCGACGCCGCCGCTGACGCCCAGCACCAGCGTCTTCAGGCCGGTGCTGCGCAGGTAGTCGGCGAGGAAGTCGGTGCGCCGCGCGAGTTCGGCGGCGGCATCGAAGACGGGCGCCACGTGCAGGGCCGCGATGATCTCGCGCTGCGTGGCATCGACGGGGGTGAGGTCTGCACTCATCTGTGGGGCCTGGATGTGAGGATGAAGATCAGAAATCGACGAGGCTGAGGCCGATGCTCAGCACCGTGCGTTTGCGGTTGTAGTCCACCAGCGTGTCGCCATAGCCATGGAACAGCTGCGTGTGGAAGCGCAGGTTGCTCTTGGTCGGGTCGCCGATGGCCTTCAGCCATTCGAGGCGCACCGAACCGCGGCCGCTGTCGCGCAGGTTGTTGCGCACCGTGATGCCCAGCTGGTTGTCGCGGTTGAGGTTCCAGCGGCCCGTGACTTCGGCGCGGCCGATGTAGTCGGCGATGTCGGGGTTGTCGTCCTTCGCGGCGCTTTCGGACATGCGCTGCCAGACGCGGCCCGTGACGGTGAAGCGGTCGTCGAGCTCGGCGCCGCCCATCAGATACACGCGGTTCCAGCTGCGCGACAGCGGCAGGCTCTGGCCGTTCGACTGGTGCACGATGCCCACGCCCGCATAGCGCCAGCGCCAGCCGCCGGGCAGGTGGACGTCGGTCGGGTAGACATACATCAGCTCGGGCTCGTGGTCGGTGGTGCGGAAGGGCCGCGAGATCGAGCCGTTGAACAGCTGCCAGGTCGACTGCTGCGAGTACGCGAACCACAGCGAGTCTTTCTTGATCGGGTCGTTCTGCGTGAGCATGCCCTGCGCGAGCTTGGTGCGCACCGACAGGCCGATGCGCATTTCATTCGCCTGGTAGGCCACGGGCTCGGCCGTGTGGCCGGCCGACGGCGAGGTCGGCGGCTGGGGCTTGTCGGTCGCGGCCGATGCCGACACCGTGAGCGGGCGGTAGCCGCGGAAGCCGAAGGTGCCGCAGTCGGTGGCGTTCTCGAGTTCCCAGAAGCGCGACAGCGTCGAGTACTGGCGGTCGCGGCAGCCTTCGGTGGTGGCGACCGAGACCACGCGCGTGGCCGGAATCGCGCCGTCCACCGGCGGTTGCGTGCTCGCGAGCACCGGCGGCGCCACGGGCACCGACACCGAGGGCAGCGTCTGTTGTTGCGACCAGCGGTCGTAGCAGGCCAGGCGTGCCTCGTTGTTCGCGCCGAGCGCGGCGCACTGCTGCCAGGTGAGTTGTGCATCGGCCAGCGGACTGGCGGGCTTGTCGACGGCTTGTGCTTGTGCGACAGATGCGGCGCCGAGGCACGCGGCCACGGCGGCGACGGTGCGCAGATCGAACAAAGAAGCAGGGTGTCGTCGTGTCGTCTTCATGGCTTTCCTTCCTGTGCGACGGTCTTGCGCAGCACGAACGGGTGCGTGCGCTCGGTCGCGGCATCGCGCCACGTGCCGCGGAACTCGCGGCCGCAGACGCCGGGCTGCAAGGTGCCCGACCAGACGCCGCTGATGGCGCGGCCGTCCAGCGATTCGTCGATGGACAGCGCGCCCTCGTCGTCGACGTCGCCCGCGAGCTGCGCGACGGTGGTCTTCGTCGAGGCATCGGCGCGGCGCGTGATGGTGCCGCGCACGCCGGCGTATTCGGGGTGCTTGCCCAGCTGCACCACGGCCGTGCCGGGCAGGTCGTCGAAGCGGGCGTCCCACTGGCCGTACAGCGCCTGCAGTGGCAGCTCGCGCGCGTCGGCGGGGCAGTTGGGGTCGCGGGGCGTTGCGCAACCGGCCGCGAGGGCGGCGGCAAGCAGCGCGACTGCGACCGTCGCCGTCGTCCTCATGGCGTGGCGGCGGCCTTGGCCGCGCTGTCCAGCGCCTTGCGTGCGAACTCGGCGCGCAGCGCCTTCAGTTTCTCGCGCGGGTCTTCCTTGGTCGTGGCCTTGTCCAGGCCCATCTCGGCGATGAAGCGGCTGGGCATGCAGGGCACCATGTCGCGGCCCTGCTTGCGCTTCTTGGTCCAGCTCACGGCCAGGCTGCGCTGCGCGCGCGTGATGCCCACGTACATGAGGCGGCGCTCTTCCTGCAGGCGCTGCGTGGTCTCGTCGCTCACCACCTTCTGGCGGCCGTTGTCGTCGTCGAGCTTGAAGGGCAGCAGGCCCTCGGTCACGCCGATGAGCATCACGTGCGGCCACTCCAGGCCCTTGGACGCATGCAGCGTCGAGAGCGTGACCACGTTCTGGTCCTGCTCGCGCTCGCTGATGGTCGACAGCAGCGAGATGGTCTGCGCCACCTCGAGCAGGCTCTTGTGCTCGTTCGGGTTGGTGTCGTCGGCGCCCGAGGCGTCGTCGAGCGCACCGCCGGCGCGTTGCGACATCCAGTCGACGAACTCCAGCACGTTGGTCCAGCGCGTGGCGGCGGCGGCCTCGCTGTCTTCGCCTTCGTACAGATGGCGCTCGTAGTCGATCTCCTTGAGCCACTCGAGCATGAAGGCGCGCGAGGCTTCGGCGCCCATGGTGCGGCGGGCGCGGTACTCCAGGTCGTTGATGTAGCGGCCGAACTCGTGCACGCCATCGAGCGTGCGCTTGGGGATCACGCTCGGCAGCGAGGGGCTGAACAGCGCCGCGAACAGGCTCAGCTTGTACTGGCTCGCGAAGCTGCCCAGGCTGGCCAGCGTCGTGTGGCCGATGCCGCGCTTGGGCGTGGTGATGGCGCGCAGGAACGCCGGGTCGTCGTCGTTGTTGACCCACAGGCGGAACCAGCCGCACAGGTCCTTGATCTCGGCGCGGTCGAAGAAGCTCTGGCCGCCCGACACCTTGTAGGGAATCTGTGCCTTGCGCAGCGCCTGCTCGAAGATGCGGGCCTGGTGGTTGGCGCGGTACAGGATCGCGAAGTCGCGGAACTCCTTGTACTGCTTGCCCTGCGACACCGTGTCGCCTGCGCGCAGGCTGATGATGCGCGCCACCGTGCGCTCGGCCTCGTGCAGTTCGGTGTCGGCATCGACGATGCGCACCGGCTCGCCTTCGCCGAGTTCCGAGAAAAGCGTCTTCGGAAACAGCTTGGGGTTGGGGCCGATCACGTTGTTGGCCGCGCGAAGAATGGCGCTGGTGGAGCGGTAGTTCTGCTCCAGCTTGATGACCTTGAGCGTCGGGTAGTCGACCGGCAGCTTCTTCAGGTTGTCCAGCGTGGCGCCGCGCCAGCCGTAGATCGACTGGTCGTCGTCGCCCACCGCCGTGAACTGGCCGCGCTCGCCGGCCAGCGCCTTGAGCACTTCGTACTGCGTGGCGTTGGTGTCCTGGTACTCGTCGACCAGGATGTGGCCCAGCATGGCCTGCCACTTGGCGCGCACCTCGGGGAACTCGTACAGCAGCTTCAGCGGCATGCCGATGAGGTCGTCGAAGTCCACGCTCTGGTAGGCCTGCAGCCGCTCTTCGTACTGGACCATGATCTCGGCCGTGATGCGCTCGTTGTCGTCCACCGCGGCGGCCGCGGCCTGCGCAGCGTTCAGGCCCATGTTCTTCCACTTGCTGATCGTCCACTGCCAGATGCGGGCGGTGGCGACGTCGACGGTGCCGCCGCAGTCTTTCAAGATCTTGGTGACGTCGTCGGCGTCCAGAATGCTGAAGGCCTTCTTCAGGCCCAGCACGTGGCCGTCTTCTCGCATCATGCGCACGCCCAGCGCGTGGAAGGTGCACACCACCACCTTGCGCGCGTCGCGCCCGATCAGGTCCTTGGCGCGCTCGCGCATTTCGGCGGCGGCCTTGTTCGTGAAGGTGATGGCCGCGATGCGCTCGGGCTTCAGGCCCGACTGGATCAGCCGGCCGATCTTGTGCGTGATCACGCGCGTCTTGCCCGAGCCCGCACCTGCGAGCACCAGACAGGGACCGTGCATGTAGTTGACCGCTTCTTGCTGGGCGAGATTGAGACCGTGGGACATGGGGGAGGGGGAACCGGGAAAGCGGGAACGCGAAAAAGGCAGGAGGGGCCGCAGGGCGCGGCCGTCGCAAAGCGGGCAATGATACGGGCCCGGCTGCGGCCGTCCGTGTCAGCGGGCATCGCGCGACGAAGGAGGACGACAATGCCGGCGTGCTGCCTGTTTTCCTTGTTACTTTTCCTTTCTTCGCCCTGATCGCGGCCGGTTATGCCGCCGCCCGCACCCGCATCCTGCCGCTGGATGCGATCCCGGGGCTCAACACCTTCGTGCTGTATTTCGCGCTGCCCTGCATGCTGCTGCGCTTCGGCGCCGGCACGCCCATCGCGCAGCTGCTGGACGGCAGCGTTGCACTGATTTGGGGCATCTGCGCGCTGGCCGTGGTGGCGGGCGTGGTGCTGTTCACGCGCAATGCGCGCATCGGCTGGAACGACGCCGCCTTCGGCGCGCTGGTGGCGGCCTTTCCGAACACCGGCTTCATGGGCGTGCCGCTGCTGGTGGCGCTGCTGGGCGCGCAGGCGGCCGGGCCGATCATCATCACCATCGCGTTCGACCTGGTGGTGACCTCGTCGCTGTGCATCGCGCTGTCGCGGCTCGACGGGGCCGGCAGTGCGGGCCGCCACGGCGCCACGCTGGCCGCGCGCAAGGCGCTGCGCGGCATCCTCGTGAACCCGATGCCGTGGTCGATCCTGCTGGGCGTGCTGCTGTCGGCGGTGCGCTGGCAGCTGCCCGGACCGGTCGAGCGCACCATCGCCATGCTGGCCGACGCGGCCTCGCCCGTGGCGCTCTTCACCATCGGCGCGGTGCTGGCGCGTTCGGCGCTGCTGGCGCGCGAGCACGGCGCCAGCGCCATGGTGGCGGCGGCGATGGGCACCGGCGCCGGGCCCACGCCGAAAGCGCCGCTGGCCGACGTGCTGCCCGTGGTGCTCGTGAAGCTGGTGTTGCATCCGCTGGCGGTCTGGGCGCTGGGGCGTGGTGCCATCGCGCTGGGGCTGCCGCTCGCACCGTCGGCGCTGGCCGTGATCGTGCTGGTCGCGGCGCTGCCGAGCGCGAGCAACGTGTCGATGCTGGCCGAGCGCTTCGGCGCCGACAACGGCCGCATCGCACGCATCATCCTGTGGACGACGGTGGCGGCGTTCTTCACCTTCCCGGTGGCGGTCGGCGCGCTGCGCTGACCGGGGGCGTTACTCGGTCAGGACGCCGAGCTTGTACGGATCGGCGTCGGAGAGCCGCTCGCACTTCGAGAAATCGCGGCCCTGCGTGCCGTCGCAGTAGTAGGTGTTGTAGACGCGGCCGAACAGCGTCGGGCTGGCCGTGAAGAGCACGCCGTGGTCGGGCTGCCAGTTGTCCTTGGGCGCGGGCGCGGTGGCTTCCATCGGGCGGGCCGCGTCGGTGGCGCCGGGGGCGGGCGTGAAATCGGCCAGCGTCTTGCGGGCTTCCGCGCCGCGCCAGCGCACCGCCAACTCGGCCGCCGTGGGGCGGGTCGCCACCGGCACCAGGATGCCGTTGACCTGCAGGCCGCGTCCGAAGCGGTGCGTCTTGCCGGCCAGGAACGCATAGGCACAGGCCGCCATGCAATGGCCGCGCACCTCGGTCTGCACGCCGCTCTCGCGGATCGCGTCGGCATACGCGCCGGCGGCTTCGGCGGTACCGCCGAACGAGTCTTCGAAGACCACGGTGCGCACCGTGCCGCTGCTCAGGAGTTCGGTGAAGGCCTTGACCTTGCTGCCGTCGAGCGTGCCCGACACCACCAGCCGCCGACCCTGCAGTTCGAGCTCCGCCGCGCCCGCGGACCCCGCAGTGGCAAGGTACGAGAGCGACACGGCGACAGCCACAGCAACCCCAGCCAGAAGAGACGACGATTTCACGGCGACCTTTGCATCAAGCGAGCGGGCACGAAACACCGCGGACCCAGCGATGGAACCGCACAGGCACAGCTTGTGCAAGGGCGGGGGTACCGTCAACTCTTTTTGCAGATTATTTCGGGGTAATCCCAGGGCATGTCTAAAGGCATACCGTGCGTTATCTCTTCAGATGAATGCTTGCGTATGCAGTTGCACTGCTACAGTGGTTCCGAGTCCAAGGTGTGAAGGGTCCAAGTGGGGCGCGCGATGGCAATACTGGTTCGCATCCTGATGTGGTTGGCCTGGCTCGCTGCGGTGGGCTGGTTCTGGCATGCCGGCACGATCGGCACGGGCGCCGCGCTCGCGCTGGCCGCGCTGAGCCTCGTCGTGTTCGCCTGGCCGAACAGCATTGCGCGGCGACGGCACAACGAGCTGCGCTACGTCGACATGGGCAAGGAGCCCACCGGCTACCACTGACGACCGGCGCGGCGCGTTCGTGCAGCGCCTAGGACTTTGGTCCAATGCGCAACGACGCAGAGCTTTCTAGGATGGCGGCGCCTTACCGCCCTCCAGGAACCTCGCCGTGTCTCTTTTTCCTCTGCGTTTTCGTTTCGCCCGCCTTCTGCTGCTGTCCGTTCCGATGGCCGTGCTCGTCGCCTGCGGCGGCGGGGGGGACGGTGGCTCTGGCGTCGGCTTCCTGCCGAACAGCGGCACGGGCACCCCGCCGCCTGCCACCACCCCACCCACGGCACCACCCGACGTGCCCGACGACGGCGATGCCTTGCGCAACGCGCCCTGGGTCGAGGGCGTGTTCCGGACCGCGAGCCTCTACAAGGACCGCTGCGCGGCGCCGCGCACCGGCACCGACCCCGACGGCAAGCCCTTCGCCGACAAGACCGGCCGCACGCTCGACGAGAACAACTGGCTGCGGTCGTGGACCAACGACACCTACCTCTGGTACGACGAGGTGCCGGACCTGGACCCGGCGCTGTACGCCACGGCCGACTATTTCGACCTGCTCAAGACCTACGCCGTGACGCCGTCGGGCAGGGACAAGGACCAGTTCCATTTCACCTACACCACCGAGGAGTGGAATGCGCTCTCGGGCGCCGGCTCGTCCGTCGGATACGGCGCGCAGTGGGCTTTCTTTGCCCTCTCCCCGCCGCGCGATCTGCGCGTGGCGTACGTGGAGCCCGGCTCTCCCGCGGCCACGACAGGCGCCGGCCTGCCGCGCGGCGCCCGGGTGCTCGGGGTCAACGGCGTCGATTTCGTGAACGACCCCACGCAGGAAGGCGTCGATGTCATCAACGCGGCGCTCTTTGGCGCTGCACCGGGGACGTCCACGCGGTTCACCGTCGTCGACGCGGGCAGCAACACCCCGCGCGACATCACGCTGACGGCGGCGCCGGTGATCTCGACCCCCGTCCAGAACGTCAAGACGCTCCCGAACGCGGGCCGCACGGTTGGCTACCTGCAATTCAACGACCACATCGGCACGGCGGAACTGCAACTGAAGGCCGCCATGGAGTGGCTGCGCGCGCAGCGGGCCACCGAGCTGGTCGTCGACCTGCGCTACAACGGCGGCGGCTATCTGGACCTGGCCAGTCAACTGGGCTTCATGGTCGCCGGCGAGACGCAGACGCGCGGCAAGACCTTCGAGACCGTGCGGTTCAACAACAAGCACACCGAGCGCGATCCGGTGACTGGCAACACGCTCGCGCCCACGCCGTTCTGGGCCACCACCCTGGGCTTTCTTTCTCCCATCGACCCGCCCCTTCCGCTGCCCAGCCTCGATCTGCGACGCGTCTACGTGCTTACGGGCCCCGACACCTGCTCGGCCAGCGAGGCGTTCATCAACGGCCTGCGCGGCATCGACATCGACGTGGTCCAGATCGGCGACACCACCTGCGGCAAGCCCTACGGCTTCTATCCCGAGGACAACTGCGGCACCACCTACTTCAGCGTGCAGTTCCAGGGCGTGAACGCCAAGGGCTTCGGCGACTACCCCGATGGCATTACGCCAACCTGCTTCGTGCCCGACGATTTCAGCCGTGCGCTCGGCGATCCGCAGGAGGCGCGCTTGGCCGCCGCACTGGCGCACCAGGTCTCGGGGGCCTGCCCCGCCGCACCGGCCGGGCGCCTCGCCAAGCGTGCCGTCGCCGGCCCCGCCGCGCCCTTGCTGCACAAGCCCGAAGGCCTGCGCAACCGCATCCTGCGTCCGCGCTGAAGCAGGCGCAGGCGCAGGCACGCGCGCCGCGCTCAGATGCTGTGCGGGTCCACGTCCACCAGCCAGCGGATCACGCCCTTGCCTTCGGGCGTGCGCCGCAGTTCGTGCAGCAGCGGTTGCCAGGCGGCCAGCAGGCGCTGCAGCGCGGCGCGTGACGGGCTTTCGATGAGCATCTGCGCGCGCTCCACGTTGGCCACGCGCTGGATCGCCAGCGGCACGGCCGGGTAGCGCGTGACCAGGTCCGCGCCGGGCAGCGCCTCGGCCTGGTCGGCCGCGAGGTTCAGGAAGCCCTGCGCCACCGCCTGCTCGCGCGCGTCGGCGCGCACCAGCGCCTGGAACGCGAAGGGCGGCATGGCGGCGGCCTGGCGCTCTTCGAGCTGCTGTTTGGCGAAGGCTTCGTAGTCGTGCCGGCGCAGCGCCGCGAACAGCGGGTGCGGCGCGTGGTGCGTCTGGATCCACATCTCGGCCTTGGCGCCTTGCGCCGCGAGGTAGGCGGCGTCGCGGCCCGCGCGGCCGGCCGACTGCATCAGCAGGCTGAACAGGCGCTCGGGCGCGCGGAAGTCGCTGGAGAACAGCGCGCCGTCGGGGTTCACGGCGGCCACCAGCGTGATGCGGCGGAAGTCGTGGCCCTTGGCGATCATCTGCGTGCCGACGAGCACGTCGACCTCACCCGCATGCACGGCGGCCAGTTGCGATTCGAGCGCGCCCTGTTTCTTGGTGCTGTCGGCGTCGATGCGCGCGATGCGCACCGCGCTGCCGTCCGCATGCTTCACGCCGGCGAACAGCTCGGCCAGGTGCTCTTCGAGCCGCTCGGTGCCGCGGCCCACGGGCGCGATGTCGGGGTTGCCGCAGGCCGGGCAGGCGCGCGGCACGCGCTCGGTGAAACCGCAGTGGTGGCAGCGCAGCGTGCGGTCGATCTTGTGGAACACGCGGTAGGCGCTGCAGTGCGGGCATTCGCTCTTCCAGCCGCAGTCGCCGCAGGCCAGCACCGGCGCATAGCCGCGCCGGTTCAGGAAGATCATGCTCTGCTCGCCGCGCGCGATGCGCTGGCCGATGGCGTCGAGCAGCGCGCCCGAGATCACCGTCTTCGGCGGCTGCAGGTTCATGTCCACCAGCCGCACGGCCGGCAGCGCGCCCGCGCCGATGCGCGAAGGCATGGCCAGCCGCACATAGCGCCCGCCGGGGTCGTCGCCTTCGGGTGGCCGGCTCTGGTGCCAGCTCTCGAGCGAGGGCGTGGCCGAGCCCAGGATCACCTTGGCTTTTTCGCGCTGGCCGCGCCACACGGCGAGGTCGCGCGCCGAGTAGCGCGCGCCTTCCTGCTGCTTGTAGCTCGGGTCGTGCTCCTCGTCGACCACGATGAGCTTCAGCCCCGGGATCGACGCGAACACCGCCATGCGCGTGCCCAGCACGATGCGCGCGGCGCCGCTGTGCGCCGCCAGCCAGCTCGCCAGCCGCTGCGGGTTCGTCATGCCGCTGTGCAGCGACACCACCGCCTCGTCGCCGAAGCGCGCCTTGAAGCGGGCCTCGAGTTGCGGCGTGAGGTTGATCTCGGGCACCATCACCAGCGCCTGCGCCTCGGGGTCGCGCGCCAGCAGGTCGGCCACGCAGCGCAGGTAGACCTCGGTCTTGCCGCTGCCCGTGCTGCCCACCAGCAGGAAGGTGCCGGTGCCGGCCTCGATGCGGGCCAGCGCGGCCGTCTGTTCGTCGGAGAGGGCGATCAGGTTCGCGGATTCGGCCGTCTCGGCCACCGGCCCGGCGGTGGTCTTGCGCTTGAGGCGGCGCGCCAGCTGCGTCGTGCTCAGGTCGCGCAGCTGCGGCGGCAGGGCGGCCAGCGCGATCTCGCCGATCGAGCGCTGGTAGTAGCGCCCGGCAAACGCCACCAGGTCGCGCCAGGCCTCGCCCAGCGGCGCCAGCGCGTCGAGCGCCGCGCCCACGGGCTTGAGCGCCATGTCGGGCTCGGCGCCCTCCAGCGAGGTCGGTTCGTTCCAGACCACGCCCAGCACCTCGCGCTTGCCCAGCGGCACCCGCACCAGCGTGCCCGGCACCAGCGGCTCGGCGCCGGCGTAGCTCAGCAGGTCACCGAGCGCCGCATGCGCGGGCGTCTGCACCGCGATGTCGAGTCGCCAGGGGCAGGAGACGTTTGTGGCGGATGTGACCGTCGGCGCGCCGGCTTCGGGCGGCGATTCGGTGGAGGGGCTGGGCGTCCTTTTTGGCAAGGTTTGTTAATGCGTTTTGGAGCAAGACCGCTTAAGTTGTTGATTTCACTGCGCTTTGGCGGTCATCCAGAGTTTCTGTGGATAACTTTGTTGACAAGACGGCTGGATAGTCGCCGAAGCCTTGATTTTCAAGGCTTCCGCTGGAATGCCTGTAAAAAAAGCAAAAATCAAAACCTATATAAATCAACCACTTAGCGTCGCTATTGGTTTAGGAGCAGAACCAATGCCCCCTCAGATAATCTTGCGCAGTGCAACACGCGTTTTGTGCATAAGTCGGGCGTCCGGGGCCGTTTTAGGGCTTGACAAACGCCGGGCGACTGGCTTTCGGGGGGCGCTGAGTCTGCCAACCGGGCGGTCGGCAGTTCACATTTGTTAGCTCAAGTGCGCAGCGCGCGCGACTGGTCGTGCACCGCCTGGACCAGCGCCGCGACGTGGTCGGGCGGCGTGAACTGGCTGATGCCGTGGCCCAGGTTGAAGATGTGCGTTGGGCCCGCCGTGGTGCGGTCGGTGTGGGGCTTGCCGAAGGCCTGCAGCACCTTGCCGACCTCGGCCTCGATGGCCGCGGGCGGGGCGAACAGCACGTTCGGGTCGATGTTGCCCTGGATCGCCTTGGCCTTGTCCTCGGTGCCTTCGGCCACGAGGCGGCGCGCGGCGGCCAGGTTCACGGTCCAGTCGACGCCGAGCACTTCGCAGTCGAGCGCGCGCATGGCGCCCAGCCACAGGCCGCCGCCCTTGGTGAAGACGATGCGCGGCACCGGCTGGCCGTCGGGGCCGTGGCGCTTCAGGCCGGCGAGCACGCGCGCGGTGTAGGCCAGGCTGAATTCGTGGAAGGCGCCGTCGGCGAGCACACCGCCCCAGCTGTCGAAGATCATCACGGCCTGCGCGCCGGCGTCGATCTGCGCGTTGAGGTACGCGGCCACCGAATCGGCATTGACCGCGAGCACGCGGTGCATCAGGTCGGGGCGGCCGTACAGCATGCTTTTGACGAGGCGGTAGTCGCTTGAGCCCGCGCCTTCGACCATGTAGCAGGCCAGCGTCCACGGGCTGCCCGAGAAGCCGATCAGCGGCACGCGGCCGTTCAGCGCCTTGCGGATCGAGCCCACGGCGTCGAACACATAGCGCAGCTTGTCCAGGTCGGGCACTTCGAGCGCGGCCACGGCCGCTTCGTCGCGCACCGGTCGCGCAAAGCGCGGGCCTTCGCCGGCCTCGAACGACAGGCCCAGGCCCATTGCGTCGGGCACCGTGAGGATGTCCGAAAAGAGGATGGCCGCGTCGAGCGGGTAGCGCGCCAGCGGCTGCAGCGTGACCTCGGTGGCGTAGTCGGTGTTGGTGGCCAGCCCCATGAAGCTGCCGGCCTTGGCGCGCGTGGCAACGTATTCAGGGAGGTAGCGGCCGGCCTGGCGCATGAGCCAGACGGGCGTGTGATCGGTGGCCTGGCGCCAGCAGGCCCGCAGGAAGGTGTCGTTTTGCAAAGGGGCGAAAGGCATGGCCCGATTGTCGCAGGGCCCCCCGCGTTCACCGTCAGTTGACCGACAGCGCACTTTGCGTTGCATCAACCCGCCCCGATGCGCCACGGCGCGCACCAGCCGCGAGCATCCGTTCCCGACAACAACTTCAGTCTGGAACGGACATGGCGCAGCAGGTTTTCGATGTGGTGGTGGTGGGCGCCGGCTCGGCCGGCTGCGTGCTGGCGCACCGGCTGGTGCGCGCCGGGCGCCGCGTGCTGCTGCTGGAGGCGGGCCCGCCCGACGACGACCGCTTCATCCACATGCCCGCCACCTTCGTGCGCGTGATCGGCACCGAGCGCACCTGGGCCTACGAGAGCGAGCCGCAGCCCGCCGCCGCCGGCCGCAAGATGTTCGTGCCGCAGGGCCGCACGCTGGGCGGCGGCAGTTCGGTCAACGCCATGGTCTACGTGCGCGGCACGCCCGCCGACTACGACGGCTGGGAGGCGCAGGGCTGCGAGGGCTGGGGCTGGCGCGACGTGCTGCCGTGGTTCCGCAAGGCCGAGGGCAACGCGCGCTTCGCCTGCGAGCTGCACGGCACGAACGGGCCGCTGAAGGTGAGCGACACCCGCTTTCGCCATCCGCTGAGCCTGGCCTTCCTGCGCGCCGCGCAGCAAAGCGGCCTGGCCTACAACGACGACTTCAACGGCGCCGCCCAGGCCGGCGTGGGCTTCTACCAGACCACCACCTTCGAAGGCCGGCGCGCGAGCACCGCCGCCACCTACCTCGCGGCCGTGCGCGACGACCCGAAGCTCACGGTGGTGACGGGCGCGCATGTGCTGCGCGTGCTCACGCAGGACGGCACGGCCACTGGCGTGGTCTACCGCACGGGCCGCAACGGCAGCGGCGAAGAGGTGGTGGCCACCGCGCGCGACGAAGTGATCCTCTCGGCCGGCGCGCTCGCCTCGCCCAAACTGCTGCTGCTGTCGGGCATCGGCCCCGGCGCGCAGCTGCAGGCGCTGGGCCTGCCGGTGGTGAAAGACCTGCCCGGCGTGGGCGAGAACTTCCAGGACCACCTGGAGGTGTCGGTCTACGGCCGCACGCGCGAGCCCGTGAGCCTGCTGGGCAACGACCGCGGCCTGGCGGCGATGAAGCACGGGCTGCAATGGATGATGTTCGGCTCCGGCCTGCTCACCTCGAACGTGGTCGAGAGCGGCGGCTTCGTCGACACCACCGGCGAGGGCCGGCCCGACCTGCAGTTCCACGTGCTGCCCGTGCTCGTGGGCGACGTCGACCGCGAGCCGCTGGCCGGCCACGGCCTGTCGATCAACCCCTGCTTCCTGCGCCCGCAGTCGCGCGGGCGCGTGGCGCTGCGCAGCGCCGACCCGATGGCGCCGATCCTGTTCGACGGCGGCTACCTGCAGGCGCAGGCCGATGTCGACACGCTGGTGCGCGGCGTGAAGCTGGCGCGCCGCATCCTGCGCGCGCCGGCGCTGCGCGAGGTGGTGTCCGAAGAGCTGGCGCCGTCGGCCGCCGACGACATGTCCGACGAGGCCCTCGAGGCCTACGTGCGCGAGCGCGCCAAGACCGTCTACCACCCGAGCGGCACCTGCCGCATGGGCCGCGACGCCATGGCCGTGGTCGATGCGCGCATGCGCGTGCACGGCGTGGCGAAGCTGCGCGTGTGCGACGCCTCGGTGATGCCTTCGCTCGTCAGCGGCAACACCAACGCGCCCACCGTGATGCTGGCCGAACGCTGCGCGGACTTCGCGCTGTCAGGCAACTGAAGTTGCGCGCTCGGTCAATCGCCGAAGCGCACTGAAACCTAGAGTCCTTTCCAACAAGGAGACAGAGCGAATGAGTGCTACAGATTCCATGGCCGGCAAGGTCGCCTTCATCACCGGCGGCGGCACCGGCATCGGTGCGGCGGTGGCCGCGCAGTTCGTCGCGGCGGGCGGCCGCGTGGTGCTGATGGGGCGTCGCCTCGCGCAACTCGAAGCGGTGGCGTCAAAGCTTGGCGGGCTCGCGGTGGCGGGCGATGCGGCGAACACTTCCGACGTGCAGCGCGCACTGGCCGCCGCGCGCGAACGCTTCGGCGGCGTCGATGTGCTGGTCGCCAACGCGGGCGGCCACGGCGTGGGCGATGCGCTTTCGACCGACGACGCCTCGTGGGCGCTGTCCACGCGCCTGAACCTCGACACCGCTTTCGTCTGCGCGCGCGAGTTGCTGCCCGAGCTCATCGCGCGGCGCGGCAACATCGTCGTGCTCTCGTCGCTCGCGGGACACTTCGCGGGGCCGGGCGTGGTCGGCTACGTGACCATGAAGCACGCACTCATCGGCCTCGTGCGTTCGCTGGCGCGCGACTACGGACAACAGGGCGTGCGCGTGAACGCCGTGTGCCCCGGCTGGGTGCGCACCGAGATGGCCGACGAACAGATGCAGGTGCTCGTCGACAAGCACCGCTTGCCGAACACCGACGCGGCCTACGACCTCGTCACGCGCGACGTGCCCATGGGCCGCGCCGCCAGCCCCGACGACGTGGCGAACGCCGTGCTGTTCCTCGCCTCGCCGCTGGCCGCGATGGTCAGCGGCAGTTCGCTGATGGTCGATGGCGGTGCGTCCGCGGTCGACCTCCCCACCATCGCCTTCGCGCACGACGCCTGAAAGGGCCGCACCATGAGCACCGACACCACCAAGCCCGCCGACTGGAAGACCTACGACCAGTTCGCCCTCGGCATCGCAACCAACCGCCTGCCCGCCACCGACGCACTCGCCGGCCAGACGCTGCGGCTCGCGCTGCCCGGCTTCCAGCTCACGCTGCAGCCGCGCGCGCAGCACACGCTCGACTGGCACGAAGACGGCGCGCGCGGCGGGCAAGGCCAAGGCGACTGGTACGAGGCCATCGAGGTCGCGCCCGACACCTTCTTCCTCGACATCACGCAGGCCAGCCGCCCGAGCGAGGCGCTGACCGTCGTCGTCAACACGCGCACGCGCCGCGTGCTCGCCATCCGCTGCCGCATCATCGGCGCCGACGAGGCCGCGGGCCAGCCGCGCGTGCCGCAGGACTTCTGGCCCGGCACGCTCGAAGGCGGCACTGCAACGGGCAGCGCGCCGCACGCCACGCGCGACCTCATCGGCCTGCGCACCTGGCAGACCTACAGCCCCAACCACACCTACGAGCACACCTACCTGAGCGCCGAGCGCTACGCCTGGCAGTGCCTTGTGGGCGTGCAGCGCGGCCACGGCGACGTGGACCTGGCGAGCTACTGGAAGTTCGACGACGACCAGTACGTCTTCACCTTCCGCGAGTTCCTGATTCCGGTCGCGTCGGTGTTCTTCTTCGACTTCGCGAACGGCCGCTCGACCGGCAAGTTCCTCGGGCTCACCGGCGCCGGTGCGATCGCCAACAACCCCGCCGGCGCCTTCATGCGCAAGGCCTCGCAGACCTTCTACCCGCCCGAGTTCGGGCCCGTCTGACCTCATCGTTGTCCAGGAGCTTTTTTCATGCGCACCCCTTACCAGATCGTGGCCGACCATTACGCCGCCTCCGACCGCCACGACCTCGCCGCGATGTTCGCCGATGTGGCCAACGACGTGCAGTGGACCGAGATGGCCGGCTTTCCCTGCGCCGGCACGCACGTCGGCCCCGCGCAGGTGGTCGAGAAGGTCTTCCAGGTGCTCGGCGCCGAATGGGAGGGCTACCGCTTCGTGCTCGAGCGGCTGGTCGACGGCGGCGACACCGTGGTCGGCATCGGCGACTACCACGCGCGCCACCGCACCACGGGCAAGCCGATGCAGGCCCGCGTCACGCACGTGTGGCAGGTGCAGGGCGGAAAGGTGCAGCGCTTCGAGCAGTTCACCGACACGCTGCTCGTCGCGCGCGCCATGCAGCCGTGACACCGCTTTCTTTCGCATCCCTCGCATCCCTTCCCGGAGCCCGCCCATGAATCTGCGCGACCTGTCGATCGAACACCTCGGCCAGGTGGGCCTGCTGGCGCAGCGCCGCCGCGGCAACCACATCGACGGCCACGAGGTCGTGCCCCGCAACGGGCAGTACCTGCCGGTGGTCGACCCGGCCACCGAGATGACCGTGGCCGAGGCGCCCGACAGCGACGCGGACGACGTGCACGCCGCCGTCGCCGGCGCGCGCCGCACCTTCGAGAGCGCCGCCTGGAAGTCGCTGCGCCCGGCCGACCGCGAGCGCATGCTGTACACGCTCTCGACGCTCATCGAATCGCACGCCGACGAACTCAGCGCGCTCGAAACCCTGCAAAGCGGCAAGCTGCGCGGCATCGCGCGCATGGTCGACGTGGGGGCGGGCGCGGAGTTCGTGCGCTACATGGCGGGCTGGGCCACCAAGCTCGAAGGCCAGACGCTCGACAACTCCATCGGCATCCCCGGCGCGCAGTGGATCACGTACACGCGGCGCGAACCGGTGGGCGTGGTCGCGGCCATCGTGCCGTGGAACTTTCCGCTCGCCATCGCGCTGTGGAAGGTGGCGCCCGCGCTCGCGGCCGGCTGCACCGTGGTGCTCAAGCCCTCGGAAGAAACGCCGCTCACCGCGCTGCGGCTGGCCGAGCTGGCGCTGGAGGCAGGCTTTCCGCCGGGCGCGCTCAACGTGGTGTGCGGGCGCGGCGCCACGGCCGGCGCGGCGCTGGCCGCGCACCCGGACGTCCGCAAGATCAGCTTCACCGGCTCGACGGCGGTGGGCCGGCACATCGGCCATGCGGCCGTGGACAGCATGGCGCGCTTCACGCTGGAGCTGGGCGGCAAGTCGCCGCTCATCGTGCTCGGCGATGCCGACCCGGTGGCGGCGGCGCAGGGCGCGGCCAACGGCATCTTCTTTCACCAGGGCCAGGTGTGCACCGCGGGTTCGCGCGTGTACGTGCAGCGCGGCCTGTTCGACGAGGTGGTGCGCCGGCTCGCGCAGGCCGCCGAAGGCCTGCACATCGGCTCGGGCTTCGACCCCAAGGCGCAGTTCGGGCCGCTCGTGTCCAAGCGCCATCTGGCGCGCGTGATGGCGCACATCGACGGCGCCGTGGCCGAGGGCGCCACGCTGGTCACGGGCGGGCGCCTGGCCTTCGACGGCGGCTGCTTCGTGCAGCCCACCGTGTTCGTCGACGCGCAGCCGTCGATGCGCATCGCGCGCGAGGAAGTGTTCGGCCCGGTCGCAACCGTGGTGCCTTTCGACGACGTCGATGAGGCCGTGCGCCTGGCCAACGACAGCGCCTACGGCCTGGCAGCCAGCGTCTGGTCGAACGACCTCTGCGCTGTGCACCGCATCGTGCCGCGCCTGCAGGCGGGCGTGGTCTGGGTCAACGCGCACAACGTGCTCGACAACGCGCTGCCGCTGGGCGGCGTGAAGCAGTCGGGCAGCGGGCGCGACCTCGGGCGTGCGGCGGTGGAGAGCTTCACCGAACTCAAGAGCGTGTGCATGGCGGTGTAGCCCCGCCCCGGTTTCGATCACCCAAAAAGAAGGAGACACCTCATGCAAAGCAAAAGACGAATCGCGCTGTCGGCCGTTGCCGGCGCGCTGGGCCTCGCCGGCTTCAGCGGCGCCTGGGCGCAGGCGGGCCCCGACTGCGGCCTCAACACCGGCAAGCCCGCCACGGGCGAGCCCATTCCCATCGGCGCCGTGGTCGGCAAGACCGGGCCCGACGACTTCAGCGCCTCGGGCCAGGCGGCGGCCGCGTACTTCAAGTGCGTCAACGCCAACGGCGGCATCCATGGCCGGCCGGTCGACTACCTCGTGCTCGACGACCAGTGGAACCCCGAGACCGCCGCGCAGGTGGCCTCCAAGCTCGTGAAGGACCGCAAGGTGGTCGCGCTCGTGGGCAGCACCAGCTTCGTGGAGTGCGGCGCCAACGCCAAGATGTACGCCGACGAGGGCGTGATGGTCATCGCCGGCACCGGCGTGCCGCGCGAGTGCTTCAACGCGCGCAACTACGTGCCGGTGAACGCCGGGCCGCGCGTGTCGGCGACCATCGCCGCGATGTACGCCGCGCAGAAGTACAAGGCGAAGAAGATGGTCTGCATCATTCCGAACATCCCAAGCCTGGGCAACTGGGCCTGCGAGGGGCCGAAGGAATGGGGCAGGAAGAACGGCGTGACGGTCGAGACCCTCACCATCGACCCCGGCTCGGCTGACGCCACCTCGACCATGCTGCAGGCCGCCGCGAAGAAGCCCGACACCATCATCATGAACGTGCCCAAGGGCATCCTCGTGCCGATGCTGGCCGCGGCCGAGCAGCAGAACCTGGGCAAGAAGATCCACTTCGTGTCGGCCGCGCCGGCCTACAACGTCGACGTGCCCAAGGCCATCGGGCCGTACTGGAAGGGCAACTTCGACGTCAACCTCGAGTTCAACCCGCTCGAATCGGCCGGGCCCGACAACAAGAACTGGCTCGCGGTGATGGACAAGCACGGTGCCAAGAGCGACCCGCGCGACACCTTCTCGCAGGCCGGCTACCTGGCCGCGCGCCTGGCCACGCAGGCGATGCTGAAGATGGACCCGAAGAAGATAGCCCGCGCCAGCGTGACCGACGCGCTGCGCAAGGTGAGCGACTTCCGCAGCGACATCCTGTGCAAGCCCTTCTACGTGGGCAGCGGCAACCGCCACAACGCCAACAACAGCGGGCCCATGGCCAGCCCCGACGGCAACGGCTGGCGCTTTGCGCCCGGCGGCTGCCTCACGGCGGACGACCCGGAGCTGGTCGACATCCGTGCCGACGAGCAGAAGATGGGCCTGAAGTAAGCGCGCCGGGCCATGGAGGACTACCTGCCTTTCGTCATCTCGGGCCTGGGCCTGGGCGCGGTCTACGCGCTCTCGGGCGTGGGGTTGGTGGTGCTCTATCGCTCGTCGGGCGTGCTGAACTTCGCCTTCGGGGCCATCGGCGCGCTCGGCGCGTATGTGGCCTGGACGCTGCTCGAAGCCGACTGGCCGCAGGGCCTGGCGTGGTGCGCGGCGGTGCTCGCGGCCATGGCGCTGTCGCTGGCCTACGGGCGGCTGCTGGCACCGCGCCTGTCGCACCGCGACCCGACCATCCGCAGCATCGCCACGCTGGGCTTCGCGCTCGTGGTGGTGGGCTTCACCGAATGGACCTGGGGCGAACAGCCGCGCCGTCTCGTGCTGCCGACCGACGGCGGCGCGCTCGAATTCGTGCTGGGCGAGGTCGAGGTGCGGCTCACGCACACGCGCGCGCTCGGCCTGGCGCTCGCGGTGCTGATGATGGGCGGCGTCGGCCTGCTGCTGTCGAAGACGCGCGTGGGCCTGAAGATGCGCGCGCTGGCCAACGACCGCGACCTGAGCGCGCTGCTCGGCATCCGCGTGCTCGGCGTCGACACGGTGGCGTGGATCCTGAGCGGCGCCTTCGCGGGCGTGTGCGGGCTGCTGCTGGCCAACATCGTGCGGCTGCAGGCCACGCTGCTGACCTTTCTCGTGATTCCGGCCTTCGCCGCCGCCATCATCGGTCGGCTGCATTCGCTGCCGGCGACCGTGGCGGGCGGCATCGCCATCGGCGTGCTGGAGGCGCTGGCGATCACGGTGCCGGGCTTCGCGGCCTTTCGCACGGCCACGCCGTTCCTCATCGCGCTGGCGATGATCGTCTTCTACCGCGCGGGGACGCGGTCGGCATGAACGCGTCGATCCTCGAAGGCGCCATGCCCGCGTCCGACGCAGCACCCGCCGCGCTGGCGCAGGCCACGCGCCGCGCCCGCCGCTCGCTCGTGCTCATGGTGGCCTGCGTGCTGCTGATCGGCTGGGCCGTGCCGTGGTTCGCCAATGCGTACTGGATCAAGACGCTCACCTCGTCGCTCGCGCTGTCGGTCGCGGCGGCCGGCGTGGCGCTGCTCTATGGCCAGCTCGGGCTGGTGTCGCTGTGCCAGTACGCGCTGCTCGGCGCGGGCGGCTGGGTCGCGCTGCGCGCGGGGCACGGGCTCGGCTGGCCCTTCGAGCTGTCGGTGCTCGCGGGCGGGCTGCTGTCCTGCGTCGTGGGCATGCTCGCGGGCCTGCCGGCGCTGCGGCTCAAGGGCCTGTACCTCGCGCTCGTCACGATGATGATGGCGGGCGGCTTCCAGGTGGTCGTCAACGTGACGGGCTTTCCCGACGGCGGCGCGGGCTGGCTGGGCCGCGTGTTCGGCAGCGAGCGGCTGATGATGCCGCGCCCCGCGCTGGCGCTGTCCGACGCGGCGTACTTCCGCTACGTGGCCGTGTGGCTGGCCGCGGTGCTGGCGCTGATCGAGCTGCACCGGCGCACGCGCGCGGGCCGCTCGTGGGCGCTGATCCGGCGCGGCGAGGCGGCGGCCGTGGCGGCCGGCGTGAACATCCTGCGCTACCAGACCTGGGCCTTCGGGCTCGCGGGCTTCTGCGCCGGCGTGGCCGGTGCGCTGCTCGCGGGCGGCGTGGGGCAGCTCGACGGGCGCGCCTTCACGGCCGGCGAATCGGTGATGCTGTTCGCACTCACGGTGGTGGGCGGCGTGTACCACTGGGCCGGTGCGCTCATCGCGGGCCTGCTGCTGCGCGCGGTGCCGGCGCTGTTGACCGACTTCGGCGTCAACGGCTACCTCGCGATGATCTTCTTTGGCGTGGCACTGCTGCATGCGCTCATCACGGCGCCGAGCGGCATCGCGGGGCAGCTGATGGGCGCGTTCGAGGCGGTGCGAAGACGCTTCGCTTCGCCGAAGGGCAAGGACGCCGCACCATGATCCGCATCGACGATCTCACCGTCGCCTTCGGCGGCGTCAAGGCCATCGACGCGCTCACGGCGCAGCTCGATGCACCGGTCTGCGGCCTCATCGGGCCGAACGGCGCGGGCAAGACCACGCTGGTCAATGTGCTCAGCGGCCTCGTGTCGCCCAGCGCCGGCCGCGTGGCGGTGGACGGCACCGACCTGCTGGGCCTGAAACCCATCGCGCGCGTGCGCTTCGGCCTGCGCCGCTCGTTCCAGACCGAGCAGGTGGTGGAAGACCTCAGCGTGTGGGACAACGTGCGCGCGCTGCTCGACCACGTGCCGCACGCGCGCGGCGAGGCCGCGTCGCAGTTGGCGCGTGCGCTGTCGCACACCGGCCTGCTCGACGTGGCGACCGTCATGGGGCACCGCCTCAACCTGTTCCAGCGCCGAATGCTCGAACTCGCAAAGTCGCTGGTCGGCGCGCCCAAGCTGCTGCTGCTCGACGAGCCCGGCGCCGGCCTCACCGAGCAGGAGGCCGGCGTGCTGCGTCGCACGATCGGCGCGGTGCATGCGTTCTGCGGTGCGCAGGTGCTGCTCATCGACCACGACGTCGACCTGATCGCCGCGACCTGCACGCAGACCCTGGTGCTCGACTTCGGCCGCCGCCTCGCGCTCGGCCCGACGCGCGAGGTGCTCGACGATCCGGCCGTGCGCAAGGCCTACCTGGGAACGGAGTGACCACCCCATGCTGAACGTGACGGATCTGCGCCTGCAACGCGGCGGCAAGGCCGTGCTGCACGGCATCGACCTGCAGGTGCCGCCGGGCGAGGTGACGGCGCTGCTCGGCGCCAACGGCGCGGGCAAGTCGAGCACCGTGATGGCCATCGGCGGTGTGCTGCCGCTCGCGGGCGGACGCATCGAGGTCGAGGGCCACGCCCTGCACGGCCAGCGGCCCGAGCGCGTGCGCGCGCTGGGCGTGGCGGTGGTGCCCGAGGGGCATCGCGTGCTCGGCGAGCTGTCGGTGCTCGACAACCTGCGCGCCGCCGCGACCGCACTGCCTGCGGCCGGCGTGGCCGATGCGGTCGAGCGCGTGCTCGGCGTGTTCCCGGAGCTGCGCGTGAAGCTCGCGCTGCCCGCGCGTTCGCTGTCGGGTGGACAGAAGCAGATGGTCTGCATCGCGCAGGCGCTCATCGGCCAACCGCGCTACCTCGCCATCGACGAACTCTCGCTGGGGCTCGCACCCGCGGTGGTCAAGCGGCTGGTCGAGGTGGTGCAGCAGGTCGCGCGCGAGGGCGTGGGCGTGCTGCTGATCGAGCAGTTCACGACGGTGGCGCTGGCCGTGTCGAGCCGCGCCTATGTGCTGGAGCGCGGGCGCATGGCGTTCGCGGGCTCGTCGGAAGAACTGCGCAGCCGGCCGGAGATCCTGCACAGCAGCTATCTCGCGGCGGCCTAGGCGCGAGATAGCTGCGCCTTCCGTGCGGTGGGCATCACGAAGGCCTGGAAGTAGTCGCGCAGCCGCGCGGTGAACTCCTCGGCGATGGCCGACGGCGCCGACTGCGGCGAGAACGCCATCGACACTTCCACCGGGCAGCGCGGCGACAGCGGCAGGATCTTCAGGTCGCGCGCGAACACCGAAGCCACGTAGGGGTTGACGATGCCGACGCCGGTGCCCTGCGCCGCCATCATGCAGATGGTGACCGAGTAGGTCGTCTCGACCGTGGCGGCGCATTCGATGCGGTGCTGCTGCAGCGTGCGCTGGAACTGCTGGTGGATCTCGTCGTCGGCATTCAGCGTGAGAAGCACCTGCTGCTTCAGGTCGCGCACATGGACGGCGTCGCGGTGCGCCAGCGCATGCCCGGGATGCACGACGCACACCGCGCTGGCCTTGTGCAGGCTGACCGCGTCGAGCTGCGGGTCGTGGAAGGCGGCGGTGCTGAGCGCGACGTCGTACAGGCCGTAGAGCAGGCCCTCGCGCAAGGCGTGCGTGCCGACGG
Organism: Variovorax sp. GW822-FHT04A09; assembly: GCF_058801005.1. NCBI lineage: Bacteria > Pseudomonadati > Pseudomonadota > Betaproteobacteria > Burkholderiales > Comamonadaceae > Variovorax > Variovorax sp. GW822-FHT04A09. Next base: position 64,038 of record NZ_JBXAMV010000007.1, read on the forward strand.
TCTGCAGGTTGACGTGCACCTCGGGGTGCAATCGCGAGAAGGCATGGATCACCTGCGGCATGACGCCCAGCCCGAGCGCCGGCGTGCAGCCCACGCGCAGCGAGCCCGCGCCCGACTTGCGCAGCACCGCCACGCTCTGCTCGATGCGGTCCAGGCCCAGGAAGTGGCGCTGCACCGTGTCGAACAGCTGGCGCGCCTCGTGCGTGGGGCGCAGCCGTCCCTTGTGGATGTCGAACAGCTTGAGCCCGGTGGCATGCTGGATCTGCGAGAGCAGGCGGCTCACGGAAGGCTGCGTGGTGTGCAGCAGGGCCGCCGCTGCGGTGGTGGTGCCGGTCTGCATCACGGCGCGGAAGGCCTCGATCTGGCGGAAGTTCAACGGGCGCGACATGCGGGGGCTCCTAGGCTGTACGGCGGAAAGCATGGCATATCTTTTCTGCATAGCCTGCGAATGAAAATGAATTTTTCAGAATGATGCTGCGTTCCTAGACTGCGCCCTATCCACCCCCTCCATCGCGCCGTCGCGGCGCACAGCAAGGAAGACGCATGACACAGCACTGGCCCCGCAGGGCCGCCGGCCTCGGCCTTCTCGCACTGGCCCTGGGCGTCGCTTCGACGTCGCAGGCATCGCAGCCGCAGGCCTACCCCGACCGGATGATCCGGCTCGTGGTGCCCTTCACCGCCGGCGGCAGCTCCGACGTGCAGGCCCGCATGCTGGCCGACCGGCTGGGCAAGCTGTACAAGCAGTCGGTGGTGGTCGACAACAAGCCCGGCGCCGGCGGGCACATCGGCGGCAAGTTCGTGGCCGATGCACCGGCCGATGGCTACACGGTGCTGCTCGGCTCGATCGGGCTGCACGCGACCTACGGCGTGTTCAAGAAGCTCAGCTACGACCCCGCGACCGACCTGAAGGTGGTCACGGTGCTGGCCGAGATGCCGCATGTCGTGGTGGCCCACCCCGCGTTGCCGGCCAACGACCTGAAGCAGCTGGTGGCGCTGGCGCGCAAGCAGCCGGACACCATCAACTTCGGTTCGGCCGGCGTGGGCTCGTCCGTGCACATGATCGGCGAGCTGTTCAAGCTCACGGCCAACGCACCGCTCGTGCACGTGCCCTACAAGGGCAGCACGGCCGCGCTGAACGACCTGCTGGCGGGGCAGATCCAGCTGATGTTCGAGAACCCGCCGACCACGCTGGCCCACATCCGCGGCGGCAAGCTCAAGGCGCTGGCCGTGACCGGCAAGGCCCGCCTGCCGGCGCTGCCCGAAGTGCCGACCGCGATCGAGTCGGGCTTCCCGGCCTTCGAGGCCACCTCGTGGACCACGGTGGCGGTGAGCGCCAAGGTGCCCGACGCCATCGCGGACAAGCTCAATGCCGACATCCGAAAGATCGTCGCCGCGCCGGAGTTCCGCCAGGGCCTGTCGGAGCAGGGCATGACGCCGGTGGCCAACACGCGCGACGCCGCGACGCGCTTCATCGCCGCCGAGAAGCTGCGCTGGGACAAGGTGATCCAGCAAGGCCGCATTGCCGCGGAGTGAGTCCATGTCGTCGAACCCACTTCTTGAACAACCCCGCCTCGCGCCCGTGCCCTGCCGCCGCGTGGGCGATGGCGCGCAGCACCATTTCTTCGGCTACTACAACAAGAGCGCCTGGGACCGCAGCGGGCGCTACCTGCTGGCGCAGCAGGTGCCCTGGATGGACGCCGAACTCACGCCGACGGCGGCAGCACGCATCGGCTACTTCGACCTGCAGGACAACGACCGCTTCCACGCGGTGGGCGACACCACCGCATGGAACTGGCAGATGGGCAGCCAGCTGCAGTGGCTCGATGGCGCGCCGGGCCGCCAGCTGATCTACAACAGCCGCACCGGCGATGCCGATGCGTTCTACCCCGGCTTCGGCGCCACGGTGCTCGACGTCGACACCGGCGCCAAGCGCCTGCTGCCCTTGCCGATCTACGTGGTGGCGCCCGACAGCCGCTGGGCCTTGAGCGTGGACTACCGGCGCCTGTACATCACGCACCGGACCATCGGCTACAGCGAGGTCGGCGGGCCGTTCGAGCTGCCGCTGGCACCGGCCGACGACGGCATCCACGCGACCGACCTGGCCACCGGCACGGCGCGGCTGCTGCTGAGCTACCAGGACCTGCGCCGGTTTCATCCGCGCGCGTCGATGGACAAGGCGATCCACTGGGTGAGCCACATCGAGGTCAACCCGTCGTCGTCGCGCGTGCTGTTCCTGCACCGCTGGACCGAACGCGTCGAGGACGAGACCTGCTTCTTGCACCGCCTGCTCACGATGAACCCCGACGGCTCCGACCTGCGCCTGCTGGAGTGCTCCGACCATCCGCTGCCGCAGCTGGCGGACGACTTCGACCCGACGGCCGTGGGCACCTTCGACTACGAGAAGTCCGAGTACCAGATCTCGCACCCGCTGTGGCAGGACGACGAACACATCATCGTGTGGGGCCCGCACGCCGCGAAGATCCACTACCACCTGTACCACGACCGCGTGGGCGGCGAGGTCCGCGTGATCGGCGACGGCGTGCTGGTGGAGAACGGCCACATGACCTTCTCGCCGGTCAGCACGCGCTGGCTGCTGAGCGACACCTATCCCGACGCCCGCACGCACGAGCGCGTGCTGTTCCTGTTCGACATGGCCACCGGCCGTCGCCACGACCTGGGCAGCTTCTACGCCACGCCGGCGCTGAGCAAGGAGAACCGGTGCGACCTGCACCCACGCTGGCGCCGCGACGGACGGCAGGTGTGCATCGACTCCGTGCACGAATCGCAGAGGCAGATGTACATCGTCGACGTGTCGGGGATCGTGGGCAGCCCCTGAAAGGCGTTGCCTAGTGCGTCAGCGCCGGCGACGCCGCCCGCTGCGCCTCGCGCTGCTGGAATTCGCGCGGCGACACGCCGTACTGCGCCTTGAACACGCGGCAGAAATGCGCGCTGCTGTTGAAGCCCCAGGCGAAGGCGATCTCCGACACCGAGGCGCGGCCGCCCGCGGCCTGGCGCAGCGCCTCGCTGCAGCGCTCCAGGCGCATCTGCCAGATGAAGCGGTCGAGCGTCTGGTCTTCGTCCTCGAACACGCGGTGCAGGTAGCGCTTGGAGCAGCGCAGCTGCTGCGCGATGAGGTCGAGCGACAAGGCCGGGTCGGCCAGGTGCGCGTGCACGAACTGCTTCACGCGCGCCTTCAGCACGCCCGGCAGCGGCTGCGCGCCGAACTGTTCGTCGGCGTGCGTGGCGAGCGTGGAGGCCAGCAGGCCCAGCACGGTGTCGCTGACCGAGCGGCCGACGGCGTTGGGCAGCGAGGGCAGCTGGTCGGCCAGCGAAGTGAGGAACGAACCGAGCACCGCGTACAGCCCCTGCATGGCCGGCGTGTGGGCCTCGCAGGTGTGCAGGTCGGGCATCTTCATGCCCTTGAACTGCTGGCGCGGGATCGTGATGGCCAGCAGGCGCGAGCGCTCGGGGTTGGTGATGGCGTAGGGCACGCGCGGGTCGTACAGGCTCCAGTCGCCCGGGTGCAGGTGGAACTCGCGGTTGCGCTGCGAGATGTGGCCGTGGCCTTCCAGCTGCAGCACCAGCTTGTAGTGCTCGTCGAGCGCGATCTCGCGGTGCGTGTCGGGCCGCGCCACGCGGTGCGAAGGCGCCTCGATCATGAACATGCCCAGCGGGCCGAGCTCGTAGGCGTCCATGCGCGCGTCGAACGGGCCGGGGTCGAGGCACTGCACGCGCAGCGCGCCGAAGTACGACTCGTTGATGCGGCCCCAGCAGGCCTGCCGGTCGGCCGGGTGTTCGAGCCGGGTGCTGAAGTGGTGTGCGTTCATGCGGTGGTTCCCTGGGGGCGCCGGAAGCGCTGGTGCAGGATAGGCAGGTCGGCGCGCGCCATCATCGGTACTTCCACCCGGAGCGGCGGGGGCGGTGCGCTCCCGGTCAACGGCCGGTGCGCGCTGGGTCAATGCCCGCGGTTCACACCTTCTCAGACGACGGGCACGCGGCCCGCGTCGGCCGGGTCGACGTTGCGGCGGTACAGCACGAGCGTCGCAACCAGCCCGCAGGCCGCGGCGGCCGTCATCCACAGGCCGGGGGCGCCCTTGTCGCCGGTCATCTCGATCAGGCCCGTGGCAATCGCCGGCGTGAAGCCGCCGAACAGGGCCGTCGCAAGGCTGTAGGCCAGCGAGAAGCCCGCGGTGCGCACGCTGACCGGCATCACCTCGGTGAGCGCCACCACCATCGCGCCGTTGTAGCTGGCGTACAGGAACGACAGCCACAGCTCCACCTCGAGCATGCGCGCGAAGCTCGGCGCACCGACCAGCCACTTGAGCGACGGGTAGGCCGTGAGGATGGTCAGCACGGTGAACAGCACGAGCAGCGGCTTGCGCCCCACGCGGTCCGACAGCGAGCCCATGACCGGCAGCCAGAAGAAGTTGGAAATGGCCACGCACAGCGTGACGATGAGCGCGTCGGTGGTGCTCAGGTGCAGCACGGCCTTGCCGAAGGTGGGCGTGTAGACGGTGATCAGGTAGAACGACACGGTGGTCATCGACACCAGCATCATCCCGGCGACCACGAGGCCCCAGTTGGCGACCATCGAGCGGAAAATCTCGCGCGCGTCGGGGCGGTGCTTGCGCGCCATGAACTCCTCGGTTTCCTGCAGCGAGCGGCGGATGATGAACAGCACCGGCACGATCAGGCAGCCGACGAAGAAGGGAATGCGCCAGTAGAAGTCGCCGATCTCCTGGGGCGTGAAGGTCACGTTGAGCCAGTAGCCGAGCGCGGCGGCGACGACGATCGCCACCTGCTGGCTGGCCGACTGCCAGCTCACGTAGAAGCCCTTGCGCCCCGGCGTGGCCATTTCCGACAGGTACACCGACACGCCGCCCAGCTCCACGCCGGCCGAGAAGCCCTGCAGCAGCCGTCCGACCAGCACCAGCAGCGGCGCGATGACGCCGATGGTCGCGTAGCTCGGCACGCAGGCGATGAGCAGCGTGCCGACGGCCATCAGCGCGAGCGTGACGATCAGCCCCTGGCGGCGGCCCACGCGGTCGACGTACGCACCGAGAAAGATGGCCCCCAGCGGCCGCATCAGGAAGCCCGCGCCGAAGGTCATGAAGGTCAGCATCAGCGACGCGAACTCGTTGCCCGCGGGGAAGAAGGCCTTCGAGATCTGCGTGGCGTAGAAGCCGAACAGGAAGAAGTCGAACATCTCCATGAAGTTGCCGCCGGTCACGCGCAGGACGGTGGCGAATTTCGAGGAGGAATGCGCGTTGGCAGGCGCGGAAGTCATGGTGTGTCCCCTGGGGCGGTGTTGTGGGCCCAAGGGTAGGTCGGGGTTCCCGACCTGCACCTGACGAGGGGAGTCAGGTAGCTGTCAATGCAGCGCGCCGCGCAGCGGGCGGCGCGTGCGCACGCATCAACTCTTGTACTTGATCGAACACCCGTAAGGCCGTGTGCTCGCCATCGACACCGGTTTTCCACCGGTCACCTCGCCCAGTGCCTGGTTCACGTAGTTGGTGGCGGTCTTGATGTCGTCCACGCGCGCCGAGGCGATGCTGTCGATGCCGCCGGCATACACCAGCGTGCCCTTGGGGTCGATGATGAAGATGTGGGGCGTGGTGCGCGCGCCGTAGACCTGGCCGATCACGCCGTCTTCGTCCATCAGCACGGCGGTGGGCGAGGCCTTTTGCGACTTCATCCAGGCGTCGAGTGCGTCGGCCTTCAGGTAGTCGCTGGCGGCGCGTTCGGTGGAGTTGATGGCGAGCCAGACCACGCCCTTGTCGGTGGCCGCTTTCTGCGTGGCCGGCATGTTGCCGCTGCCGTAGTGCTTGCGCACGAAGGGGCAGCCGGGGTTGGTCCATTCGAGCACCACGAACTTGCCCGCGAAGTCCGAGAGCTTGTGCTTGGCGCCGCTGGTGTCGACGGCCACGAAGTCGGGCGCCTGCTGGCCCACGGCGGGCGCGGCGAAGGCGTTGGTGCCCATGAGGAAGGTGGCGCCCAGCGCGACGGCGGCGGCCACGACGGCGCGGCGGGAAGCGCGGCTGAGGGCGGCGCGCGCCTGGCGCGCGGCGCGAAGGGAGCGTGAGTCGACAGTGGGCGAGAGCGTCATGGCCAGCTTGAACTCCAAAAAACAAAATTCCAAACAACAACTGCAGCTTAGAACGGTTTCTTCAAGTGCGTGTGACAACCCATGACAGCGGCGTTGTCATCTCGTTTCAATTCACCGCATCGGCGTTCAAAGCGCTGCCAACGCGGCGCGGACTTCGTCCTTGCTGAGGATTTCTGTCAGCACGACGGGCGCCTTGCCCGGTGCCTGCAGCACGTACACGGGCACGCCGCTGCGGCCCAGCGCGGTGAGCGCGGCGGTGATGGCGGGGTCGCGGCGGGTCCAGTCGGCGCGCAGCATGGCGACCTGTTTCGTGTCGAAGTCGGCGAGCACCTCGGCGTCGGCCAGTGTGCTCTTCTTGTTGTACTGGCAGGTCACGCACCAGGCGGCGGTGAAGTCGATGAACACGGGCCGGCCCGCGGCCGTCATGTCGCTCACGCGCTGAGCCGACCACGGCTGCCAGCGTTCGCCGTCGTTCGGTGCTGCCGAGGCCAGCCTGGCCGTCGGTTCAGGCACTTGCACGATGTTGCGGCCGATGGTGCCGGCCAGCACGGCGGTGAAGGCGATCATCACGGTGGCGATGACCACGCGCGTGCGTCCGGTCAGCGTGAGCGCCCAGACCACGGCGGCCAGGCACACCAGCAGCGCGAGCAGCGTGCCCGCGCCGTCGATGCCGCTTTGCTGGCCCAGCACCCAGACCAGCCAGGCCACGGTCGCGAACATCGGGAAGGCCAGTAGGCGGCGCAGCGTGTGCATCCACGGGCCCGGCTTGGGCAGCAGGCGCGCCACGGCCGGCACGAAGCCCGCCACCAGGTAGGGCAGCGCCAGGCCCAGGCCCAGCGCGGCGAACAGCAGCAGCGCCTGGGCCGCCGGCAGGCCGATGGCAAAGCCCAGCGAGGCGCCCATGAACGGCGCGGTGCAGGGCGAGGCGATCACCACGGCGAGCACGCCGGAAAGGAAGTCGTTGGCCAGCGGATGCTTGGCCTGCGCGCTGCACACCGACTGCGGCGCGGCGCGGCCGAACTCGAACACGCCGGCCAGGTTCAGGCCGAGCAGGGTGAAGAGCGCCGCCAGCGCCGCCACCACGCCGGGCGACTGCAGCTGGAAACCCCAGCCGAGCTGCGCACCGGCCGCGCGCAGCGCCAGCATGGCGCCGCCCAGCGCGAGGAACGACAGCATCACGCCGCCCGTGTAGGCCAGCCCGGCCTTGCGGTGCGCGCTGGCGTTGCCGGCTTGCCGCGCGAAGCCCAGCACCTTGATCGCGAGGATCGGGAACACGCAGGGCATGAGGTTGAGCAGCAGGCCGCCGAGCAGCGCGCCGAGCAGGGCGACCATGAAGGTGCCGGCGGGCTGGGCCTGCGCAGCGGCAGCAGGGGCCGCCGCCTGGGCCGCGTTGGCGGCCAGCGCCGCCTGCAGCGCGGGCGACACCTCGGCGGCGCGCGGCGCGGCGGTGGCGGCGGGCCAGGTGCCCGACACCGGCGCCTCGGCGCGCCAGGCCACGGGCTGGCCGGCCTGGCGGTCGGCCTCGGCCAGCGCCACCACCACGGGCATGGCGGTGGGGCTTTCGCTGCGCTGGTCGGCCAGCGGCATGGTGGCGGTCCAGGTCGCGCCGTCCCAGGCCTGCGTCCAGTCCTTGCCGGAGACGGCCGCGGTGCGGATCACCTCGGGCGTTTCGGGGAAGAACTCGAGCGTCTTGCCGCGCACGGCGGCGGGCAGGCCTTCGAGGCGCACCTTCAGCTGCTGGCCCTCGACGGCGATGGCGCCGGGCGCGCCCAGCGGCTGCGGTTGCGCGGCCTGTGCGGTGTCGAAGGCCGCCTTGTTCAGCGCGGTCGAGCCGCGCGTGGGCAGCGAGAGCGTGAACTCGCCCTCTTCAGGAATGCATTCCTTGCGGCAGACCAGCCAGGAGGCCTGCAGCTTGATGTCCATGGCCGGCGAGCCGCCGGTGAGCGCCACGTCGGGCTTGTAGAGCGTCGAGACCTCGAGCGGCACCGGCAGCAGCACGGTGTTCTCGTAGCCGTAGTTGGCGAGCGTGCCGACCGGGATCTTCTTGGGCACCGGCCAGGCGATCTCGCCGGTCGAGACGCCGGCGGGCAGCGTCCACTTCAGTTCCGTCGGAAGGCCCGAATCGCCGGCGTTCTTCCAGTAGGTGTGCCACTCGGGCTGGTGGGTGATCTGCAGCCCGACCCAGACCGGCGCGCCGGGCGCCACGCCCTGGGGCGCATGGGCGACCAGTTCGGCGCGCACATGGGGGGTGGTGACCACGGCCCCGGTCTTAGGGGTCAGCTGGGCCGCAGCCGGCATGCAGGCTGCGGCGGTAGCTATCAGAAAAGTAGCGAAAGAGATGCGCGAAAAGGTCATGCCGGTCAGTCGGAGCCAGAGGGCGGGGCGAAGTTCCTGGGGGCCGGGTCTTTCCCGAGGCTCAGGCCGCGGTGGCCGAGGGCCAGCCCAGCACCACGCGCCGGGTGGTCGCGCTCTTCTTCTCGATCTTGGTGACGACCATGGCGCCGATCTCCGCCGTGTTGGCCACGTGCGTGCCGCCGCAGGGCTGGAAGTCGATCGACGGCGCGCCGCCGTCTTCGCCCGTGCCGCCGATGCGGATGGTGCGCACCGTGCCCGTGCCGCGCGGCGGCTGCACGCTCATGCTCTTGACCAGCGCGGGGTTGGCGTCGAGCTCGGCGTCGCTGATGGCGCCCACGGTCAGCGGGTGGGCGGCTTCGACCAGCTTCGCAAGGCCGGCGGTGAGCGTTTCCTTGTCGAGCGGGTCGGTGATGTGGAAGTCGATGCGCGCGTACTCGGGCGTGATCGAGCAGCCGTTCACCGGCACCGGCACGAGGTGGCACAGCAGGTGGCTGGCGGTGTGAAAGCGCATCAGTCGGTGGCGGCGCTCCCAGTCGAGGCGGGCGGTGACGGTGTCGCCGGGCGCCAGCGCGGCCAGCAGCTCGGCCTGGTCGGGCGCGGGCACATGGACGAACTCGGCGGTCGGCTGGCCCTCGGCGTCCTTGGCCTTGCGGGTGTCGATGATGGCGATTTCGCGGCCGTCGGCGAGCACCAGCGCGCCGGCATCGCCGGCCTGCCCGCCGCCCAGCGGATAGAACACGGTGCGGTCCAGCACGATGCCGGTGTCGTCGATGCGCAGGATGCGGGCTTCACAGGTGCGCAGGTAGGCGTCGGCGCGGAACAGGTCGTCGGTCATGCGGCGATGGTAGCGACGATGTGCGAAGGAGGTGCGCGCACGCCGGAAAGCGCCCACGACCGACACGCCCGCGCCGTGCGATTGCGCATGATCCGGCGGTCTGCGGCCGCCTGCCGCGCAAGGAATCCGCATGAACGCATCGCCGCACCTTCCCGTCCGCCTCGCCTTGTCCGCAGCGGCCGTGGCCGCCGTGCTGCTCGTCGCCGGCTGCGGCGAGACCGCCAAGCTCGCGCCCGAACTCACGACCGGCCCCCGGCCGCAGCTGGCCGATCCGAACAAGACGCTGATCCCCACCGTCAACGTGGCGCCCGCCGTCGGCTGGACCGACACCGCCGCGCCCACCCCCGCCGAAGGCCTGCGCGTGACGGCGCTGGCGCGCGGGCTGGACCACCCGCGCTGGGTCTACACCCTGCCCAACGGCGACGTGCTGGTGGCCGAGAGCAACAAGCCGCCCAAGCCCGAAGGCAGCGGCGCCGGCGGCCCGGTCGCCAAGGTGCGCAACTGGGTCATGGGCAAGGTCATGGGCCGCGCGGGCGCCGGCGTGCCCAGCGCCAACCGCATCACCTTGCTGCGCGACGCCGATGGCGACGGCCTGGCCGAGGTGAAGCAGGTGTTCCTGGCGAACCTCAGCTCGCCCTACGGCATGGCGCTGGTCGGCAACGAGCTCTTCATCGCCAACGCCGACGCGCTCGTGAAGGTGCCCTACACCGAGGGCCAGACCTCGGTCAGCGCCACGCCCACCGTGGTGACGGCGCTGCCCGCCGGCCTCAACCACCACTGGACCAAGAACGTCATCGCCAGCGCCGACGGCAGCAAGCTGTACGTCACGGTCGGCTCCAACAGCAACATCGGCGAGAACGGCATGGCGGCCGAAGAGGGCCGCGCCGCGATCTGGGAGGTCGATGCGAAGAGCGGCGAGAAGCGCCTGTTCGCCAGCGGCCTGCGCAACCCCAACGGCCTGGGCTGGGAGCCCGAGACCAACGTCCTGTGGACCGTGGTGAACGAGCGCGACGAGATCGGCAGCGACCTCGTGCCCGACTACCTCACCTCGGTGAAAGACGGCGCCTTCTACGGCTGGCCCTGGAGCTACTGGGGCGGCGTGGTCGATGCGCGCGTCACGCCGCAACAGCCCGAGCGGGTGGCCAAGGCACTGGCGCCCGACTACGCGCTGGGCGCGCACGTCGCGCCGCTGGGCCTGGTGTTCTCGCACGCGCGCGGCATGCCGCCCGAGTTCGCGAGCGGTGCCTTCATCGGCGAGCACGGCTCGTGGAACCGCAAGCCCAAGTCGGGCTACAAGGTGGTGTTCGTGCCCTTCATCGGCGGCAAGCCGAGCGGGCCGCCGGTCGATGTTCTCACGGGCTTCCTGAGCGCCGACGAAAAGGCCCACGGCCGGCCGGTGGGCGTGGCGCTGGACAAGGGCGGCGCGCTGCTGGTGGCGGACGACGTGGGCAACGCGGTGTGGCGCGTGTCGAAGGCGAAGTAGCCCGGCGCGGTCGTTTCAGCGCTGCGGCTTGCCGATCCGGAACAGCCGGTGGCCGCGCAGCGCATGGCCCTCTGCCACCGCCGGATGCTCGAAGGCGCCGGCCACGTCCTCGTGCATGCCGATGCGTGCCATCACGGCGGCCGAGCGCAGGTTGCCGTTGGCCGTGAACGCCACGATCTCGTCGAGCCCGAGCCGTTCGAAGCCGACCTGCAGCGCGCCGCGCGCGGCCTCCGTCGCGAAGCCCTGGCCCCAGCTGGCGCGCGACAGGCGCCAGCCGATCTCCACGCAGGGCGAGAAGGGCAGCGTGGCCATCGGCACGTTCAGGCCGGTGAAGCCGATGAACTCGCCTGTGTCCTTGCGCTCGACGGCCCAGAAGCCCCAGCCCTTCTGTGCGATGAGCGCGCGGGCACGGTGGGCTGCTGCGTCGCTCTCGGCGCGCGTGGGCAAGGGGAGCAGGAACTCCATCACCTGCGGGTCGCAGGCCAGCGCGAAAAATGGCGCGAGATCGCTCTCGCGCCATTGGCGCACCCGCAGGCGCGGGGTGTCGAATTCGATGAGGGGCGGGTGTGTGCTTTCTTCGGTCATGCGACCGATTGTGCTCAGAACCCGGCCAGCACCACCTTGCCCTGCGCCTTGCCGCTCTCGATGAGCGCGTGCGCCTTCTTCAAATTCGCGGCGTTGATGGTGCCGAAGCTCGCATTCGCCGTGGTGCGGATGCGGCCCGCGTCGACCAGCGCGGCCACTTCGGCCAGCAGCTTGCCCTGCTCGGCGATGTCGGGTGTGGTGAAGCGCGAGCGCGTGAACATCATCTCCCAGTGCAGCGAGATGCACTTGGTCTTCAGCGGCATCGCGTCGAGCACCTTCATGTCGTCGATCACCGCGAGCTGGCCTTGGGGCTTGAGGCTCTCGATGAGCTGCGCGTAGTGCTGGTCGGTCTGCGTGAGGCTGGCGACCATGTCGACTTCGTCGATGCCGGCGGCCTTCAGTTCGGCGGCGAGCGGCTTTGAATGGTCGATGACGACGTGCGCGCCCAGTGCCAGGCACCACTCACGCGTTTCGGCGCGCGAGGCGGTGGCGACCACGCGCAGCTTCGTGAGCTGGCGTGCGAGCTGGATGAGGATGGAGCCCACGCCGCCCGCGCCGCCGGTGATGAGCAGCGTCTGGCCTTCGCCGCCGTCCTTGGGCACCTGCAGGCGGTCGAACAGCAGTTCGTAGGCGGTGATGGTGGTCAGCGGCAAGGCGGCGGCTTGCGCGTCGTCGAGGCTCTTCGGGGCGAGGGCGGCGATGCGCTCGTCGACCGCGTGCAGCTCCGAATTGGCGCCGGGGCGAATGATGGAGCCGGCGTAGTAGACGCGGTCGCCGACCTTGAAGCCGGTCACGCCGCTGCCGATGGCTTCGACGGTGCCGACCGCGTCCCAGCCCAGCACCTTGGCCTGGCCGGCTTCGGGAGCGGCGTTCTTGCGGACCTTGGTGTCGACCGGGTTGACCGACACGGCCTTCACGCGCACCAGCAGGTCGCGCGCGCCCGGCACGGGGGCGGGGAGCTCGATGTCCTGCAGCGATTCGGGGTGGTCGATGGGGAGGGGCTGGTGGTAGCCGACGGCTTTCATGGGAAGAGACCTTCTTTCTGGAACGATGGCTGGACTGTAGGATGACAACTTCTGTTTGATAAGGTGGTCTGAATCACCAACACTTTCAAATGAAGATTGAAAATATATCGGACCTGCAGGTGCTCGTGCAGACGGCGCGTGGCGGCACGCTCACGGCGGCGGGGCACGCGCTGGGGATCACGCCCGCCGCGGCCAGTGCGACGTTGAAGCGGCTGGAGGCGCAGTTGGGGGCGCGGCTGTTCGAGCGGTCGACGCGGGCGATGCGGCTGACGCCGCAGGGGCAGACGCTGCTCGACTATGCGGTGCGTGCTTTTGAACTGCTGGATGAAGGGGAGTCGCTGGTCACTGCGGATCGCGGCGAACTTGTCGGTACCTTGCGGGTGGCCTCGCCGTCGGACCTGACGCGCAGCACCTTGCTGCCGTGGTTCGACGAGTTCCTGGCGTTGCATCCGGGGGTGCAGTTGTCGCTGTCTGTCGGGGATCGGCCGCTGGACGTGATGCGGGACGAGGTGGACGTCGCGCTGCGCTACGGGGCGCTGGCCGATTCGCGGCTGGTGGCGCGGGCGTTTGCGCTGACGAATCCGGTGCTGACGGCTTCACCGGACTATCTGCGTCGGCATCCCTTGCCTCGGGTTCCGCAGGATCTGCTGCAGCACAACTGTCTGACGTTCAACCGGAGTGGGCGACGGCACCGGGTGTGGCGGTTTGCGCAGTTGGGGCAGTGGACGGAGGTGCGGGTGAATGGGGATCGCAGTGTGGATGATGCTTCGCTGGCGCGGGAGTGGACTGTGGCGGGGTATGGCATCTCTCTGAAGTCGGCGCTGGATGTGCGTAACGACATTCGGGAAGGTCGTCTTGTGCGGCTGCTGCCTGACTGGGAGACGGAGCCTTATCCGTTGCATGCGCTGTTGCCTAGTGGGAGGTTTGTGCCGGCTCGGGTTCGTGGCTTTGTTGATTTCCTGGCTTTGAAGTTCGAGGGGTTGTTGGCTTTGGGCTGAGGGTTTGGTTTCGGGGGCCGGGTCTCGCCCCGGCGGGCGACTCACTTTCTTTTGCTTCGCCAAAAGAAAGTAAGCAAAGAAAAGGCGACCCCACTGTCCGCGTCCCTCCGCTTCGCTGCGGGCAACCTGCGGTGCTCGCGTTTCGCGGGGTCTCGCCCAAACTCGCTTCGCTCAAACAAGGGCGAGCCCTGATCCGCGAAACGCTGCGCTCCTCGGCGCGGCCAGAGGGGAGGGGGAATGGTCGGGCCGTCGCTGCGCTCGGCCTTGGGGGGATCGCATCACTGCGTTCGCTCCCCCTGTTGTCCCTCGTCAGATCATCGGGGTCACGGCGCCATCCATCGCCACGATCGCGCCGGTCACATAGCTTGCCTTCGGCGACGCCAGGAAGAGCACGGTGTTGGCGACTTCCTCCGGCGTCGCAATGCGCCCCAGCGGCAGGCGCGCAGTCGCGCGCTCCAGCGCTTCATCGGTGCCGATCCCCTGCAGCTTCGCATCCGCCTTCATCCCTTCCTGCAGCCGCGCAGTCAGCGTGAGCCCCGGATTCACGGCGTTCACGCGCACGCCCTTCGCTGCATAGGCCGCAGCCATGCCCGCACTCACCAGCATCAGCGCCGCATTGGCCGCACCGCCGGCCATGTGGACGGGGCTCGCAACCTTGCCGCCCTGGCCGATCACGTTGACGATCGCGCCGCGGCCGCGCGTGCCCATGCGCTTCACGACCGGGTCGATCATGTGGATGTAGGTGAAGTACTTGGCGTCCATCGCGTCGTGCCACGCAGCGGGCGTGAGCTCGTCGGGCGGGGTGCGGCGCGCGGCGCCTGCCGAATTGACGAGCACGTCGACAGGGCCGAAGGCCTGCTCGGCGGCGTCGAGAGCGGCCACAGCGCCGGCGGGGTTCTTGAGGTCGGCGGCGTGCAGGCTGACGCGGCCTTCGGCTTGTGGGAACGCGGCGATCAGTGACTGCTGGCCCTGTTGCAGGTTCTGCAGGTCGCGCGAGACCAGGCTCACGCGCGCGCCTTCGCGCAGGAAACCGAGCGCGCAGGCCAGGCCGATGCCCTTGCTGCCGCCGGTGATGAGAACGTGCTGGTCCTGGAGCTGGAGATCCATGTCGGGGGTCCTTGGAAGAAGGTGAATCTGTCTGCGGCGCTGCCGCCGCGCGATTGAATCACCGCCCCGAAACCCCTGCAGCGACGCGGCCGAAAAGGCCGCGCTGGTTGCCTCTGCGCGTCAGGCCTTGCGGCGCTTCGCTGGCGTTTCCTCTTCCAGCGCGGCCGGCGCGGTGTCGGTGGCGTCGCGCAGCTGGCCGTGGTGATCGTGGTGCGCCAGCAGCTGGCGCGTGCGCTGCCAGGTCGACAGGCGCGCGGGCGCGACTTCGATGTACGACGCCAGCGCGAACAGCGACGACTGTTCCTTCTCCGGCGGCGTCTCGCTGCGGTGCTGGCGGCGGCGCAGCGGGCCCATGATCAGCATCGAGGCGAGGATCACGCCGATGACGATGGCGTACAGGCCCAGCAGCTGAAGCACCTCGGGCTGGGAGCGCGCGCCCATCACGTAGGGCCAGGCGTACCAGATGGCGCAGAACCAGATCGCGACGGTGATCGCCGGGCGCAGCACGCGCAGCCACAGGTACATGGCCAGCGTGCGCGCCGGCGAACGGCCGTTGCCGAAGGCGTGCAGCGGGATGCGCGCGGCGTCGATGATGGGTTCGTCCACCGCGGGTTGGCCCCACGAACGGGTGCGGGGCGGCGGGGCTTCGTGCAGCGCCGGCGAAGAGAGCGGGTTCTCAGGATGCATCGGAAGAAACTCCTCGGTCAGGGCTCGTCCACACCGCGCGCTTGCCGCGACGACGCATCAGAGCGTTGGGAAGGGCGACCACCGTGGTGGCCATCGTGATCGTCCAGAACGCGATCGGGTACCAGATCGTTCCGGCGAAATAGCGCATGAGGTCGCGGTCGTAGCGACGGTCGATCCACAGGCTCAGCAGCATCTGCAGGATGCAGGTCATGGCCAGCAGCGTGCCCTGCCAGTGCGGCAGCAGCGCCGAATGCCAGGCCGACTCGTGCGGCAGGAAGGGGCGGATGAAGCTGATCACCAGCACCAGCGCCATCGCATAGGCCCACACCACGCTCACCATGTACTCGCTGTAGATGAGCCACAGGCGCCAGCTGCGCAGGCGCAGGATGGACGGCGTGATGCGCAGCATGGTCTGGATGCCGCCGACGGCCCAGCGCAGGCGCTGCTTCCACAGGCCGCGCAGGGTCTCGGGCATGAGGATCCAGCACAGCGCGCGCGGCTCGAAGCGCAGGCGCCAGCCGGCGAGCTGGAGCTTCCAGCTCATGTCGATGTCCTCGGTGAGCACGTCGGGGCTCCAGAAGCCCACCTCGAGCACGGCGCGGCGGCGGAACATGGCCAGCACGCCCGACACCGTGAACAGCGTGCCGATGAGCTGCTGCGAACGCTTGATGAGGCCGATGATCGACGAGAACTCGCCCACCTGCATGCGCCCCAGCAGCGTGGTGCGCGTGCGGATGCGCGGGTTGCCGGTGACGGCGCCGATGCGCTCCGAGGCCAGCATGCGCTTGAGCATCCAGGCGATGGCGTTGGGGTCGACCAGCGCGTCGCCGTCGATGCCCAGGATGTACTCGCCGCGCGCCAGCTGGCAGGCGGTGTTCAGGCCCACGGCCTTGCCCTGGTTGCTGGCGTTGTGGATCACGCGCAGGCGGCTGAACTCGAGCGTCATCTCGTCGAGCAGCTCGCCGGTGCCGTCGGTGCTGCCGTCGTTGACGGCGATCACCTCGTAGTTCGGGTAGCGCGTGCGCATCAGCTGCTCGATCACTTCGCGCAGGTGCGGCGCCTCGTTGAAGCAGGGCACCACCACGGTCACGAGCGGCTGCGAGGGCAGCAGCGGCAGCGGGTCGATCTCGACGTCGCGCTTGCGCTCGAACGACCACGCATGCGAAAGGCCGCCCGCGATCCACACCCACGCCATGAAGAACGGGTAGTAGAAGACGAAGCCGAAGAGCACCGGCGGAATCAGGTCCACCAGCATCTGGAGCGTGTTCATCGGGGCTTCCCTCCTTCAGGCGGCAGCGTGGCGGCGTCGTGGTTGCGCCGGGGGGCGCGCGACAGCAGCGAACGCACTGAGATCGCGCGGCGCACGGTCTCCAGCGAGGGCTGGTTGTTCAGGAAGTCGTCGGGGTAGTAGCCCAGGTGGCGCACGCCGGCGCGCTGCAGCAAGGTCCACTGACGCGTGAGCTCGGCGTCGGCCACGGGTTTCCCGGTGCGCCAGTCGCGTGCCTGCAGCTCGAACACGGTGCGGTCCAGGCCGTGCGGCGTGGCGGCCGCGCGCTGCGCCAGGCGGCCCAGCCAGGCGTCGCTGTCGGCCGGGGTGCGGGCCTCCTGCTCCATGCGCGGCATGGCCATCAGGCCGACGTAGTCGTAGGCAGCAAGCGAGGCTTCATAGTTTTGGGCAAACCATTGCTCGGCCGCGGGTTCGAGCACCGGCCGCGCGTAGAGGTTGCGCGCCGTTTCCAGCGCGGGGCGCCAGGTGCCGACGCGCGCCGCGAGTTCGTGCGTGAAGTCGATCAGGTAGCGGGTCTTGGCGGTGGTCCAGCGGGCCATGAGCGCGGGGTCGGCGCGCAGTGCGGCCACGTCGGCCGGCAGGCCCCAGCGGCGGTAGGTGTCGAGCGCGGCGGGGCTGGCGTCCTCGTCGTCCGAGAGCATGGCGTCGTCGTGGAACAGCAGGCCTTCGAAGAAGGTGTGGCGGCCCAGGTCTTCGTACAGGTCGCCGACCAGCGTGCGCACGGCCGGGTCGAAGGGCGAGAGCCGGTGGTAGCGGTCGGCCGGCGCGTCGCCCTTGAGCGTGCGCACCGTGTGTGTGGCCAGCGGGTTCGACGCCGGCAGCCGGTAGGCGGTGACGGGCATCCAGGCGTAAACCTTCACGCCGGTGCGGCTGCGCAGTTGCCAGGCGGCGCGGGCGAACAGGTCGGCGCGCATCGGCAGGTGGCGGTTGGGAAAGTACAGCGCGTCGGCCACGCCGTCGCCGTCGGGGTCGGCATAGGCCTGCAGGAACACCGAGCGCGGGCGCACGGCGGCCACGCGCTCGATCAGTGCCGAGAGGTTGCGCTCCTGCTGGGCCGGGTCGGCGTCGTACACGTAGTCCAGGTCGACGTGCATCACGCGGTTGATCGGGCGCACCTCGCCGCCCACCGGGCTGCGCAGCATCTGCACGTAGTCGGGCGCCTCGTTGTCGTAGGCGGCCAGCGCGCGGCGGATGCGGCTGAGCGGAATCTCCTTCGTGTTCGCGCCGTCGTCGAGCGTGAAGGTGATCGGCATGCCCACGCGCGCCGAGGCGTCCAGCGCGGGCGTGTTGTAGGCGCCGTAGGGCCACACGGTGGCGCGCACCTTGGCGCCGGTGCGCTTCTCGATCAGCTCGCGGCTGCGGCGCAGGTCGGTCTCGATGCGGCGCAGGTAGGCGGCGTCGTCCTCGTAGCGGCCGGTCTTCGGGTCGTAGCGGTGCGTGGCCGCGGCGGGCAGCATGTTGCCCTGCGGGTTGGCCTGGATGCCGGTGTGCATCGCGTCGGTGTGGCTGGCGAACTCGACCAGCGGCGAGCGCGCCATCTCGGCGGCTTCGCGCCACAGCAGGAAGTTCTCGCGCGGCGCGGGCTTGTCGCCCCAGTGCACGGGCTGGCCTTCAGGCACCTCGAGCCAGCTCGTCACGAGCGCGAACAGCGCGGGGTAGTTGAAGCGCTGGAGCAGCGGGAACACGTGCGTGTAGGCGCTGCGGTAGCCGTCGTCGAAGGTCAGCAGCACGGGCTGCGAGGGCAGCGGCTTGCCGCCGCTGCGCGCATCGATGATCTGCTGCAGGCTGACCGGGTGGTAGCCGTTGTGGCGCAGCCAGGCGAACACTTCGGCGAGCGTGCGCTCGTCGATGGCGGTTTCGTCGGGCGAGGTCTCGAAGCTGGCGCGCACGTTGGGGCGCACGTCGTGGAACGAGATCACGCGGAAGTCGACGCCGTTGTCGGGGTCGGCGGGCAGCACCGGCGCCGCCAGCGCAGGCAAGGCCGCCGCCAGCAGCAGCCCGAGCAGGGCCGCGCGCAGCCGGAGGAAGAAGGTGGGGGCTTGCATCACGGACATCACTGCAGGGGCATCGAAAGGTTCAGGAACACGCCGCGCTGTTTTTCGCGCACGCCGTCGTAGGGGTGGCTGCCGAAGCTCAGTCCGTAGCGCAGCGTGAGCTTCTGGCCCAGGGCCCAGCGGTGCTCGTAGCGCACGTTCCACAGCGGGCCGCTGCCGAAGCCGGCCTGCTGGTAGCTGCCGCCGCCGAGTTCCAGCACCTGGAAGAACTGGCGGTCGTCGCTTTTCCAGGTGAGCCACTGGCCGCGCACCGACAGCTGCGCGCTGGCATCGCGCGAGGGGCTGAAGTAGCGCACGTCCTGCAGGCGGCTGCGGCTGGCATCGACGCCCAGCCGCGTTTCGATCTGGAAGCGCGGCGTGCTGACCCAGCGCTCGCGCCAGCCGAAGTCGAGGCCGTCGCGCAGGTTGCCGTCGCTGAAGTCGAGCCGGCGCCATTGCAGGTCGAAGCGGCGCGACTCGTTGACGACGTAGGCTGCGCTGGCGCCGAACTCGCGCGCGCCGATGGCCTGCGCGCCGAAGGGCACGGCGCGCGCCTTCCACGGCAGCTCCTTGCTGTCGCCGTCGTAGGTGGCCGACAGGCGCCAGGCATCGCTGGCGCGGTAGTCGACGCGGCCGGCCACGCTGTTGCGGTAGCGTCCGCTGTTCGCACGCTGCAGCACGCCTTCGGCCAGCCAGCGGCCTTGCTGCCAGCTCGCGCCGAGGCCGCCGCGCGCCCACTGGGCCGTGCCCTCGGAGGTGTAGCCGCGGCCCAGCGTCTGCGCATAGAACACGCGCCATGCATCGCCGATGAGGCCGGAGCTGAGCCGGCTGTCGACGCGCCATTCGCGGCTGGCCAGCGTGCCGCCGCCGCGCGAACCTTCGGCGTCGATCTCGAGCTGCGGGCCGACCAGCGAGCGGCGCTTGCGCGCCATCTCGCGCACTTCGGCGGCGTCGGGTGCGTCGGCCTCGAGCGACTCGGCACGGATGCGGGCCGCGCGGAATTCGTCGGCGTCGAGCAGCGCTTCGACATGGCCGGTGCGCACGCTCAGGTCGTCGGGGTGGTCGGCGCTCAGCGCCTCGAAGCGCGCCACGGCCGCCTCGGGGTGCTCGCGCAGCCGCTCGGTGAGCGCGGCGCCGTAGGCGTAGCCCGCGTTGAGCGGGGCTTCCTGCGTGAGCGCGTCGAAGCGCGGCTGCGCGATCTTCGGGCGGTCGCCGTAGAGCTGCAGCAGCGCACTCAGGCCGCTCACCTCGGAGAACTGGTCGTTCGGGCGGCCGGCCTCCGGCGCCAGCCGCATCAGCACGGGCGTGGCGCTTTCGATGCGCTGGAGCAGCGCCTCGGCCTCGTCGAAGCGGCCGGTGTCCAGGTAGGCGTAGACCAGGCCGAAGTGCAGGCTGTCGGGCATCGGCAGGTCGACGACCGCCTTCTCGAACAGCGGCACGGCATCGGCCGAGCGGCGCTCCTGCGCCAGCGCGCGGGCGGCGGTGCCGAGCGCGTAGGGCGGCAGCGCGGTGCCGTCGGCACGCAGGCTGTCGTACAGCGCGATGGTGTCGGCCGGACGGCCGCGCTCCAGCAGCGCCATCATGCGATCGGACTGCAGCCGCGTGCGCAGCGTGCGCCAGGTGTCGGCGTCCGGCGGGGCGGGCTGCGCGAGCGCGGCGTCGACCCGGGCCAGCGCGGCACTCTGGGCGGCCAGCACCTTGTCGAGGTCGGTGACGCGCGCCGCGCCCAGGCGCTGGTCGCGCGCCTTCACGGCCCAGCGCAACTGCTGCGCCAGCGCCTGCTGTTCGAGCAGCGCGAGCGTCAGCGGCGCGAGGCTGCCGGGCTGCTGGCGTTCGGCCGCCTGCGCGTCCTCGAACGCGGCGGTGGCGCCGCCGTACTCGGCCAGCAGGAAGTCGGCGTCGCGCTGCGCATCGCGGCGCGCGGGCTGCAGTGCGGTGATCTCGCCGTAGGCCGTGAGCGCCTGGAAGGGCTGGCCCTGCGCACGCGCCAGCGCGGCGCGCAGGTCGAGCAGCGCGACGCGGTCCGCGACCTCGGTGGGCGCGGGCTGTGCGAGTGCGCGGTAGAGGGTTTGCGCGCCCGCCGTGTCGCCGCTGGCCAGTCGCCAGAAGGCTTCGTGGATGCGCGGTTCGCGGGCCGCCGGCTGGCGCGCGCGCCAGACCTTGACGGTGTCGCCTTGCAAGGCGATGTCGCCCGTGCGCCGCGCGGCACCGGCCAGCGGGCCGAGCGCGTAATCGCCCAGCTCGCCGGGCGGCACCTGGCGGCCCACGGCCACCGCGTCGGCGAAGCGGCCGTCGGCCACCGCGATCGCGATGGCGTCGGACGCCACGCGCCGGCGTTGGTCGTCGGCCAGCGGCGACGCCAGCCATTGGCGCAGCTGTTGCAGGGCTTGGGCCGGCGTGATGCGACCGGCGCGGCGCGCGACGATGAGGGCGTCGTGCTGCGAGGCGTCATACGCCAGCGCGCTGCCCCGGGGGGCGGCCGGCGAGGGCGCGACAGTGGATTCCGCGTACGCGGTGCTGCTTCCGAAGACCAGCACGCACACGATCGGCGGCAAACCCCGCACGGCTCGTGCGAGATGGTGAGGCAATGCCTTGAAGGGCGCGACTTTGCGCCCGGCAACGACGGTGCCTCCATTTTTTTGTGGATGGATGGACACGCTACTCCCTTTTGCGTGAACTCTCCTGGGCCGTGACAAGCCGTGGCGGAAAGTTCGTGAAAAGGGACTCTAGGCCAATTTGTAAACAATAGGACCGAACATCGGGAAAGATGAGAACTAATCGTGAACAGATTCGCGATCAATTCATCCGATGTTGGCAAGTTGTATGCAAGTGTTGCCCCATGCGCCGCCCATGGCCCCGTCCTAAGATCGCGGCATGAACGCACTTCCGGTCTCTTCGCCCCGTTGGCCCCGTTTCTGGTCCCAGTTGACGACGCGCGACTTCGCCGCGCTCGACGCGGCGACCACGGTGGCGGTGCTGCCGCTGGGCGCGACCGAGCAGCACGGCCCGCACCTGCCGCTGGGCGTGGACACTGTGCTGGCCGACGGCATCGTGGCCGCGGCGCTGCCGCTGCTGCCGCCGGAATTGCCGGCGCTGTTCCTGCCGACCCAGCAGATCGGCCTGAGCCCCGAGCACGCGCGCTTCGCGGGCACGCTCACCTTCTCGGCCGAGACGCTGATCCGCATGTGGAACGAGATCGGCGCGGGCGTGGCGCGCGCCGGCGTGAAGAAGCTGGTGCTGTTCAACGCCCACGGCGGCCATGTGGGCGCGATGGACATCGTGGCGCGCGAGCTGCGTGCCGCGCACGGCCTGATCGTCTACAGCGTGAGCTGGTTCAACCTGCCGCTGGGCGATGCGAACGCGCAGTTCAGCGCCCGGGAGCACCGCTTTGGCGTGCATGCGGGCGAGATCGAGACCTCGATGATGCTGGCGCTGACGCCCGCGCGCGTGCGCATGGACGAGGCGAAGGATTTCAGCTCCACCTCGGAGCAGCGCGCGGCCGACTGCGCGATCCTCGGCAACGGCAAGAGTGCCAAGTTCGGCTGGGCCATGGAGGACTACAACGCGCAGGGCGCTGCCGGTAACGCCGCAGCGGCCACGGCAGCGAAGGGTCAGGCGGTGATCGATGCGGCCGCGCAGCAGTTGGCCTTGCTGCTGGCCGAGGTGTCCCAGCTGCCGTTGAGCACGGCGAACACAGGGCCGCTGCCCTGAGGGCGGATCAGGCGCTGCGCCCCAGCACCCCGGCGAACATGTCCGCATCGACATTGCCGCCGCTCAGCGCAACGCCCACCGTCTTGCCGTGCCAGCGCTCCTTTTGCTGAAGCGCCCCCGCCAACGCGGCAGCCCCCGCGCCTTCGGCCACGTTGTGCGTGTCGCTGAAAAGCACGCGCATGGCTTCGGCCACCTCGTCGTCGGTGACGGTGATCACGTCGTCGGCCTCGCGCAGGATCACCTCCAGCGACTCGGGCACCGGCGTGCGGCAGGCCATGCCGTCGGCCAGCCGCGTGGTGGCGGGCGACTCGACCGCACGGCGCGCGCGAAACGAATCGCGGTAGGCCGTGGCATGCGCCGACACCACGCCGATGAGCTTCGTCGACACGCCGCAATGCGCGCGCGCCGCGGCCGCGCCGGCAAAACCGGAGCCCAGGCCGATGGGCACGAACAGCACGTCGGGCGGTGAATCTTTCAATGCGCTGAAGAGCTCGACGTACGCGGTCGACACGCCGCGCACCAGCTCGCGATGGAACGAGGGCACGCGGTGCAGCGCGTCGCGTTCGGCCAGCACCGCCGCGTGCTCGGCCGCGGCCTGAAAGTCGTCGCCATGCTCGACCAGCGTCACGCCGAGCGCGCGCATCGCCGCGTTCTTCTCGCGCGAATTGCCGTGCGGCACCACGATGGTCGCGGCCAGCCCGTGGCGCTGCGCCGCGAAGCCGACCGACTGGCCGTGGTTGCCGCGCGTGGCGCTGATCACATGGCGCACGGCGGGCTGCTCGCGCGCGAGGGTCTCGAAGTAGGTCAGGCCGCCGCGGATCTTGAAGGCGCCGACCGGCGTGTGGTTCTCGTGCTTGGCCCAGACCGTGGCGCCCAGGCGCTGCGACAGCTGCGGCCAGGTGTACTGGGGCGTGGGCGGCATGGCCGCATGCACGGTGCGCTGCGCGGCTTCGATCTCTTCGCGGGTGAATCGCATCGACGTCCTTCTTGTTGCTTACTTGCGTTCGGTGAGCGCCACGCGCACGGCCAGCGCGGCCAGCACGCTGCCCATGATGTAGCGCTGCGCGCGCAGCCAGCCCGCGCTTTGCGACAGCACGGCCGTGATGCTCGCGGCGCCGACGATCATCACGGTGTTGACCAGCGCGCTGCTCGCCATCTGCGCCATGCCCAGCTGCAGGCTCTGCAGCAGCACCGAGCCGCGCTCGGGGTGGATGAACTGCGGGAAGAACGACAGGTAGAACATCGCCACCTTCGGGTTCAGCAGGTTCGTGAGAAAGCCCATGCGAAACAGCTTGGCCGGCGGGTCGGCCGGCAGCGTGCGGGCCTCGAAGGGCGCGTTGCCGCCGGGCTTGACCGCCTGCCACGCGAGCCACATCAGGTAGGCCGCGCCGGCGAAACGGATCGCGTCGAACGCGACCGGCACCGCCAACAGCAGCGCCGTGAGGCCCAGCGCCGCGGCGAACAGGTGCACCAGGAACGCCATCAGCACGCCGCCCAGCGAGATGAGCCCCGCGCGGCGGCCCTGGATCAGCGTACGCGACACGCAATAGATCATGTTCGGCCCCGGCGTGAGTGCCAGCAGCAGCGAGGCGAGGGCGAACCAGGCGATTTCGGTCAGGGTGAGCATGAGAGTCAGAGTCCTTGCGATTCGAGGGTGACGGGGCCACGCGGCGTTTCGAGCACGGCGACGAGGTTGGGCGGGCCGGCATCGACCGGCAGGCTGCCCATGCCGATGGCCGTGAGCGCGGCCGACAGCGCCGGCGCGCGCGGATGCGCCACGCGCAGCGAACGCAGCGCCAGGCCCGAGGCGGGCATGGCGTCGGTGGGGTGCACCGCGCCCCACTGGATCAGCGTGGGCAACGCGCCGTAGAACAGGCGCTGGCCGTCGTCGCGCACCGTGATCTGCCATTCGAGCCGGCCGGCCGGCGTGTCGCGCGAGGCTTCGAGCAGGTGGCCGCGGTCGATGTGCGCATGCTCCTCGCGCGCGAGCGCCTGCGTGGCGGCGTGTGCATCGGGCACTCGCGCCACGAAGTGAATGAGGCGCGGGCCGCGCTGCGCGAGCGCGGCCTGCAGCGCGGCGTCGTCGAGGTCGAACCAGCGGTGCGTCTTCGGCCGCGAGGGCGCCTTGCCGGGTTCGATCGCGATGATCTCGGCATAGGCGCGCGGGAACGCGGCGCTCGCGATGTTCAGCAGCCGGTTGTGCGTGCCCATCAGCGGGTGCACGCCGCCCGGCGCGGGCGTGACGCCGAGCGTGGCCTCGCACCACGCCACGCCCTCGGCCAGCGAGGCGGCGGCAATCACCAGGTGGTCGATTTCGGCGGGGGCCATGGCGTGCCTTTGTTCAGAGGGTGACGTGGCCGTCGACGCAGGTCACGGCATCGCCGCCGACCCAGATCGTGCCGTCGCTGTCGCGCTCGATGTGCACGCGGCCCGCGCGGCCCAGGCACTGGCCTTGCGCGGCCAGGTAGCGCTCGGGCATGTGGCCGTCGGCGATCAGCCATTCGGCCAGGCTGGCGTTGAGGCTGCCGGTGACCGGGTCTTCCTGCACGCCGATGGGCTCGGCGAAGGCACGCACCTCGAGGTCGATCTTGGCGCCGTCGTCGTTCGGCGTGGCGGGGCGGTTGCCGAAGGCGCGCGCCTCGCGGTTCGAGCGGCCGATGAGCAGCGAGGTGTCGTGCGCCGAGGGCACGCCCGCCACGCCGGCCTTCACGCCCAGTTCCTTCAGCGCGCGGTGGTCGGGCTGCAGCGCCAGCACGGCGTCGGCGTCGTTCAGCAGCAGGCCGAACCAGACCGGGCCGTTGTCCAGCACCTGCGCCGCGATGACTTGCTGCGCCTTCAGGCCCAGCGCGCCGGCCACCTTGGCCAGCAGCGCGGGGCTCGGGGCGCTGCGCTTGAGCGGCGGCGCGGCAAAGGCCAAGCGCTCGCCGTCGCGCCGCAGCGGCACGAGGCCGGCGCCGCACTGCTGCACCACGCGGCCCGCCACCTTGGGCTTGCCGCCGGCCTGCAGCCACGCATGGCAGCTGCCGATGGTCGGGTGGCCGGCAAAGGGCAGCTCGCCGCCGGGCGTGAAGATGCGCACGCGGTAGTCGGCGCCCGGGTCGGTCGGCGGCAGCAGGAAGGTGGTCTCCGACAGGTTGGTCCACTGCGCGAAGCGCTGCATGGCGGCGTCGTCCAGGTCCTGGCCGTCGATCACCACCGCGAGCGGGTTGCCGTAGTAGGCGGTGGCGGTGAAGACGTCGACTTGCTTGAAGGGGCGGGATTTCATCAGGGTCATTCGAGGGAAAGGTCGAGCACGCCGCGCGTGCCCGGGCGGGAAAGCAGTTCCGAATACCAGCGTTCGACGTTCGGCCAGGCGGGCCGGCGGTACTCGGCGCCGGGCAGGCCGAACCAGCGGTGCGCCTCGCAGCCGATCGGGATGTCGGCCATGGTGAAGCGCTCGCCGGCCATGTAGGGGCGCTGCGCGAGGTGCGCATCGAGCATGGCGAACAGCGCCTCGCTCTCGCGCACCGACGCGGCGATCAGCGCGGGCTGGCGTTCCGAGGGCGCCGTGCGCACCCATTGCACGAAGGCGTCGCGGCTGGCGCGGTTGAGCGTGGTCTGCTGCCAGTCCATCCAGCGCTCGGCGTCGAAGCGCGCGGGCAGCTCGCTCGGGTAGAGCGTGCCGTGCGAGTAGCGGGCGCACAGGTAGCGCACGATGACGTTCGACTCCCACAGCGTGACGCGCTCGGCGCCTTCGCCGTCGTCGATGGTGGGCACCATGGCGTTCGGGTTGAGCGCACGGTATTCGGGCGTCTGCACCACGCCGAACTTGCCGCCGGCCTCGGTGCGCTGGAAGTCGAGCCCGAGCTCCTGCGCGCACCACACGACCTTGCGCACGTTGATCGAACTGATGCGGCCCCAGATGTTGAGCATGGTGTTCAGTGTCCTTGTGCGCAGAGGGCGTCGGCCGTGGCCTGCAGGTACGGTTCGATGTTGCGCATCGCGCGCGCCACGTAGTCGTCTTTCTCGCCCACCGGCGCGACGTAGTGCAGCGCGCTCTTCGCGGCCTCCAGGCCTTCGGTGCGCGCGATGAGCCAGGCCGCGAGGTAGGGCGCCGAGAAGCAGCCGCCCGCGGTGGCCACGTTGCCCTGCGCGAAGAAGGGCTGGTTGAGCACCTCGACGCCGGCTTCCTGCACCCACGGCTTGGTCGTGAGGTCGGTGCAGGCGGGCACCGTGCCCAGCAGGCCGAGCTTGGCCAGCAGCAGCGTGCCCGAGCATTGCGCGCCAATGAGCTGGCGCGACGGGTCGAGCCCGCGCAGCACGCCCATCAGGCCCGCGTCGGCGGCGATCTCGCGTGTGCGGATGCCGCTGCCGACGATCACCGCGCCCGCCTCGCAAGCCGCCTCGAGCGTCGCGGTGGCGTGCACCGTGACGCCGTTCATCGAGGTCACGGTGGCGCTGGGCGAGGCCAGCGTCACGCGCCAGCCGGGCTTCTTCACGCGGTTGAGCACGCCGAGCGCGATCAGCGAGTCGAGCTCGTTGAAGCCGTCGAAGGTGAGGATGGCGATGTGCATCGTCGTCGGCTTTGTCAGGCGTGGGCGGGGGCCAGCAGCGCCAGCTCTTCGCGCAGCGTGACGGCGAGCGCGGCGATGGCGGTGTCGATCTCTTCGACGCTGGCGGTCACGAACGACAGGCGCAGCGTGCGCGGATCGCCTTCGCCCGCGTAGAACGGCGCGCCGGGCACGAAGGCCACGTTGCGCTCCACGGCCTTGGGCAGCAGGGTCACGGTGTCGATGCCCTCGGGCAGGCGCGCCCACAGGAACATGCCGCCCTTGGGGGCGTTGAACTTCACGTCGAGGCCGGCCATCTCGCGGTGCAGCGCGGCGATCATCGCGTCGCGCTGGCGCTTGTACAGCGCGCGGATGGTGGGCACGTGGCGGTCCAGGAAGCCGTCCTTCATCACGGCCGAGACCATGCGCTGCGTGAAGATCGGCGTGTGCAGGTCGACCGCCTGCTTGGCCTGCAGCAGCTTGGGGAAGATGGCCTTCGGCGCCACCAGGAAGCCCAGGCGCAGGCCCGGCGCCAGCACCTTGGAGAACGAGCCCAGGTAGATCACGCCCTCGGGGTTGCGCGCGGCCAGCGGCAGCGGCGGGGCTTCGTCGAACCAGAGCTCGCCGTAGGGGTTGTCCTCGACGATCGGCAGGTTGGCGGCGGCTGCGGCAGCGGAGACGGCGGCGCGGCGCGCCTCGGTCATGGTGCGGCCGGTGGGGTTCTGGAAGTTGGGCAGCAGGTAGACGAAGCGCGCGTCGGCCGCCTTGCTCACGAGGTCGTCGACGATCACGCCGTCGTCGTCGCTGGCCACGCCCACGGGGTGCGGCTCCATCGGGCCGAAGGCCTGCAGCGCGCCCAGGTAGGTGGGCGTCTCGACCAGCACCTTGCTGCCCGGATCGATCAGCACCTTGGCCACGAGATCGAGGCCCTGCTGCGAACCGGTGGTGATGAGCACTTGCGAGGCGTCGACGCCCCAGGGCAGCATGTCGGCCACGGCCTGGCGCAGCGGCGCATAGCCTTCGCTGGCGGCGTACTGCAGCGCGGCCTGGCCGTCGTTGTGCAGCACTTCGGCGCAGGCGTCGGCGAATTCCTGGATCGGGAAGGTCTTGGGCGAGGGCAGGCCGCCGGCCAGGCTGATGATGCCGGGGCGCTCGGTGACCTTGAGGATTTCACGCAGCACCGAAGGATTCATCTTGGCGGCGCGGGCGGCGAGTTTCCAGTTCATGGGAGGCTTTCTTCTTTCTGGCGAATGAGAGGTGAGTCTGAGTGTGTCGTCAGGATGGCGGGATGTCGCCACGGTGCACGACATGGATTTTGTTGCCGTCCGGGTCGCGCAGGTAGGCGCCGTAATAGCCCTGCCCGTAACGGGGGCGGGGCCCGGGCGCGCCTTCGTCGCGGCCACCGTGGCGCAGGGCCGCCTCGTGGGCGGCATGAACGGCCTGCGGCGAGGGCGCGCAGAACGCGACCATGCTGCCGTTGCCGGCGCTGGCGGGTTCGCCGTCCAGCGGGATGTACACGTAGAAGCGTGGCAGCGTCTGGCCCGGCACGATCCAGCAGGCGGCGTCGGGGCCGCCGTCGGGCGTCACGGGGCGGCGGATGAGGCCGAGCGGGGCCAGCACCGCGTCGTAGAAGGCGGCGGCGCGCGGCAGGTCGGTGCAGCCGACGGTGACATGGCTGAACAGCGTCATGGTCGTCAGCTCCTGGCTTGCGGCTCGGCGCCGCGTGGAACAGCGGCAGGCGCCGCCGGTTGCGACAGCCGCTTGCCCGCGACCACCGTGGCGACCACGGCGGCGGCGAAGCCCAGCGTCACCAGGTCGAGCGGCTCGCCCAGCAGCGGGATCGACGCGAGGATCGACAAAAAGGGCTGCAGCAGCTGCGTCTGGCTCACGCGCAGCGCGCCGCCCAGGGCCAGGCCGCGGTACCAGGCGAAGAAGCCGATCCACATCGAGAACATGCCCACGTAGGTGAAGCCGACCCAGGCCGAGGCGGCCACAGGCTGCTGCGGCCACAGGGCGATCGTGGCGGGCAGCGTCACGGGCAGCGCCATCACGCAGACCCAGCAGATCACGCGCTCGGCGCCCAGCGACGGCGTGACCTGCGCGCCGTAGATGTAGCCGACCGAGGCCGCGACGACCGCGCCGACCAGCAGCAGGTCGGCCCATTCGAAACCGAAGCCGTGGCCGCTCTGCTGCGCGCGCAGCACCGAGAACACCACCACCAGCAGGCTGCCCGCGATGGCGCAGAGCCAGAAGCCCAACCGCGCGCGCTGGTGCAGCACCCAGGCCGCGACCGCGGCCGTGACCAGCGGCAGCAGCGCCGTCACCACCGCCGCATGGCTGGCCGTGACCACGCGCAGCGCAAAGGCCAGCAACAGCGGAAAGCCGATGCAGTTGCCCAGCACCGCCATGCCTAGCGGCTTCCACTGGTGCGGCGCCGGGCGCGGCGAGCGCGTGACCAGCAGGAAGACGGCCGACAGCACGCCCGCCAGCGCCGCGCGCCCGAGCGTGACGAACCACGGCGACAGCTGCGGCGCCTCTTGCGTGCCCGTGGCCAGCCGCGTCATCGGCAGCGTGATGGCGAACAGCGCCACGCCGACCACCCCGAGCCACATGCCCAGCGTTTCGTCCTTGATGGCGAGCTTCATACGCCCACCATCCACCAGGCCGTCAAGACCAGGATCAGGCCCATCGCACGGTTGAACCACAGCAGGCGCCGGCCCTTGGCCAGCCACTCGCGCAGCAGCGCGCCGACCAGTGCATAGGCGAAGTTGCTGGTGAAGGCGTAGGTCAGCATCACGGGCGCGACGATGGCGAAGCGCGCGAGCGCGTCGGGCTGGCCGGCGATCCAGCCCGCCACCAGCGTGAGCGCCAGCAGCCAGGCCTTGATGTTCACGAACTGCAGCATCACGCCTTGCCCGAAGCCGACCGAGAGGCGGGCGCTGTCGGCCTTGCCGAGCTGGGCGCTGCCGCTGAGCTTGTAGGCCAGCCACAGCAGGTAGGCGATGCCCAGGCCCTTGATCGCCAGGCGCAGCGGCGGCATGGCCACCACCAGCGCGCCCAGGCCGGCCGCGCAGATGGCGAGCAGCAAGGTCCAGCCCACCGGCACCGCGACCACGAAGCGCATCGCACGCGGCAGGCCGCCGTTGGCCGCCAGGGCGGTGGAGAGCGTGGTGTTGGGGCCGGGCGAGAAGCTCATCGCCGTGGCCAGCACCAGCAGCGCGGTGAATTCTTGCCAGTTCATGTCACAGACTCTAAACTTTGGACCATTACAGTTCCAGTACAGATGATCGAACAAATCTGAAATCTGTATTGGTCATTCCTTCGACACACGCCGCCCTTTTCTTGCTCTCTGTGCGATGCAGCCCGATCCGATGCTGACCCGAACCTCCACCCAGTCCCTGACCGGGCAGCTGGCCGACCGCCTCGCCGAGCGCATCCGCAACCGGCTGCTGGCACCCGGCGCGCGCCTGCCCTCGGTGCGCGAGTGCGCGCGCCAGCAGGGCGTGAGCCCGTACACCGTGGTCGCCGCCTACGACCAACTGCTCGCACAGGGCCTGGTCGAGGCGCGCCGCCAGCGCGGCTTCTACGTGCGCGACGCGGCGCCGGCGCCCGAGAGCTCGCGCAACCCAGCGCATGCCGTGCCCGCGGTGCCGCCGATGATGGCGTCGCGCGTGCCGGCCGACGCCAGCTCGCTGATCCGCAGCATGTTCCACCGCCCGAGCGACAAGCCGCAGCCGGGCATGGGCGTGTTCCCGCCCGACTGGATGGCCTCGACCTTCCTGGCGACCGCGGTGCGCCGCGTGACGACCACCTCGGCACTGCAGGAACTGTCGCTTCAATACGGCGAGCCTTCGGGCGACCTCGCGCTGCGCCGCAGCCTGTCGCAGAAGCTGGTGCGCATCAACGTGCCGGCCGGGCCGGACCAGATCGTGACCACCATCGGCGCCACGCACGCGCTGGACATCGTGAGCCGCACGCTGCTGCGCGCGGGCGATCCGGTGATGGTCGAGGAGCCCGGCTGGGCGCTGGAGTTCGCGCGGCTCGAGGCGCTGGGCATGCGCATCCTCCCCGTGCCGCGCCGCGCCGACGGACCCGACCTCGACGTGATGGCGCAGTACTGCAAGCTGCACAGCCCCAAGCTGTTCGTCAGCGTGAGCGTGCTGCACAACCCGACCGGCTACAGCCTCACGCCGGGCAGCGCGCACCGCGTGCTCAAGCTGGCCAACGAACACGACTTCCACATCGTCGAGGACGACACCTACAGCCATCTCGCGCCCGAGCACGCCACGCGGCTCAGTGCGCTCGACGGGCTGCAGCGCACCATCTACGTCAGCGGCTTCGCGAAGATCCTGGCGCCCAACTGGCGCATCGGCTTCCTGGCCGCCTCGCCCGCGCTGAAAGAGCGGCTGCTCGAGACCAAGCTGCTGGCCACGCTGACCTCGCCCACGCTGTTCGAGCGGGCGCTGTCGTGGTGCATCGACCAGGGCCAGCTGCGCCGCCATTCGGAGCGCGTGCGCATCCGCCTGGACGGCGCGCGCGGCCGCGCGGTGAAGCTGGCCATGTCGCACGGCTGCACCTTCGCCTCGGAGCCGGCCGGGCTGTTCGGCTGGGTCGACACGGGCGTGGACACCGATGCGCTCACGCAACGCATGCTCGACCAGGGCTACCTGCTGGCGCCGGGCTCGCTGTTCCATGCGCGCCGTCCGCCGAGCACGATGATGCGGATCAACTTCGCGACCTCGCAGGACGCGAATTTCTGGAAGGTTTTCAGCCGGGTCAGGGACGAGCTCTGATTCGCTTGCAAAGGGCTTGGAGTAAGCTGGCAACACAAGAAAACCCAGCCAGGAGACCTCCCGCATGAGCAACGCCAGCAAACCCTTCGACTTCAGCCAGTTCGTCCCCGGATTCGACTTCCTGAAGAACCTCGCCGGCGGTGCCGCCGCGGGCTCCGGTTCGGTGCCCGGCATCCCCAGCCTGGCGAGTTGGGTCGCGCCGACCATGAGCGTCGAAGAGGTCGACAAGCGCATCCAGGAACTCAAGACCGTCCAGTACTGGCTCGAACAGAACGGCCACGCGCTCAAGGCGACCATCCAGGCGCTCGAGGTGCAGAAGATGACGCTGTCGACCCTGCGCGGCATGAACGTGAGGATGGAAGACATCGCCAGCGCGTTCACCAAGCAGGCCGCGGCCATGGCGCCGGCGCCTGCACCGGCTCCCGCCCCGGCCCCCGCACCGCGGCCCGAACTGGAAGCTGTCGAGGAAGAGGAAGAAGAGTTCGACGAGGCCGAGGAAGAAGCGGAAGAAGAGGAAACCCCGGCGCCGAAGAAGACCTCGCGCGCCAAGCCCGCAGCGTCCAACGGCGCCGCCGGCGTGGTCGACCCGATGCAATGGTGGGGCTCGCTCACCGAGCAGTTCCAGCAGATCGCGAGCACGGCGCTGCAGGACGCGGCGCAGCTCAAGGTGCCGGTCATGGCGCAGCCGCTGGCCGACGCCGTGGGGCAGGTCATCGGCAAGGCGACGGCGGCGCGCAAGCCGGCCGCCAAGACCGCCGCGAAGAAGGCCGCAGCGAAAAAAGCCGCGCCGGCACCCGCCGCGCGCAAGAAAACCACGTCCGCCGCCGCGCGCAAGCGAACCTCCGGCCGGCGCTGACGTCTTACAGACACCTTTCCAGACGACGACGCACGGGTCGGTACGCACCATGAAACTGTTTCCCACCGGCCATGCCACCCACCCGCAATGGCGCATGGCCGCCGGCCTCGTGCTGGCCCAGTTGCGCGCGCAGATGGCGCTGCCCGACTACGCGTCGAACCCGACGCTCGGGCTGCTCTACATCACCGACCACTACGCGGCCGAGGCGCAGGAGATCCTCGATCACCTGAGCGCCGAGCTGCCCGAAGTGACCGACTGGTCGGGCACCGTCGGCATCGGCGTGTCGGCCAACAACGCCGAGTACTTCGACGAGCCCGGCCTGAGCCTGATGCTGTGCGCGCTGCCCAGCGACCAGTACCGCGTGTTCTCGGGCGTGGCGCCGCTGGGCAGTTCCGAAATGAGCGGCTTCGAGGCGCACACCGCGCTCGTGCACGCCGACCCGGCCACGCCCGACCTGGGCGAGCTCATCGGCGAGATGGCGGGGCGCACCGACACCGGCTACCTGTTCGGCGGGCTCTCGTCCGGCCGCGGCGGGGCGCTGCAGTTCGCGGTCGGCGGCAACGGCAACATCCGCGGCCATGGGGCCGCGGGCGGCGTGTTCTCGGGCGGCCTGTCGGGCGTGGTGTTCGGCGAGGGCGTGCGGCTGGTGTCGCGCGTCACGCAGGGCTGCCAGCCGCTGCGCACGGGCGGCGCGCGCGAGCGCGAGATCACCGAGGCCGACGGCAACCTCCTGCTGTCGCTCGACGGCGAGCCGGCGCTCGACGTGCTGCTGGCCGACCTACAGGTGTCGCTGGACCGGCCGCAGGAGGCCATCGACGCCGTGCGCAACACGCTGGTCGGCCTGGCCGACGCGGGCAGCGACGGCATCCGCCGCACCGGCGACCTGGGCGCCGACGTGCTGGTGCGCCACATCATCGGCCTCGACCCGACGCGGCGCGGCATCGCCATTGCCGACAACGCCGAGGCCGGCATGCGGCTGAGTTTCTGCCGCCGCAACGCGCAGGCGGCGCGCGCCGACCTGATGCGCATCTGCGCCGAGATCCGCGAAGAGCTCGAGCCCGAAGAGCAGACGCTGGCCACCGCGCGCGCCGTGGCGGCGGGCGAGGCCGAGGCCGCGCCGCATCCCGCGCGGCGCATCGCGGGCGCGGTGTACGTGAGCTGCTCGGGGCGCGGCGGCCCGCACTTCGGCGCACCGGGCGCCGAATTGCAGATCGTGCGGCATGCGCTGGGCGACGTGCCGCTGGTCGGCTTCTTCGCCGCCGGCGAGATCGCGCGCCATCACCTGTACGGCTACACCGGCGTGCTGACGGTGTTCACCGCGCCGGACTGACTGGCTGACTGACGGGAAAAAACGACGCGCGCGCCTGCGCGTTGTTTTCGCAAGCGCTTCGCGTCGATAGAATCCGCCCGCTTTCTTGAATCTCTGCTGCTGCAAGAAAGAGTGATCCGCGCGCCCCGAGGCACGCGGTCGATCTCTTTCGCCCCGCCACGCGATGTGACGGGGCCCGGAAACCGACACGGTTTCCCCGAATGGAATTGCAGCCATGGGCAGCCCTACCAATAGTCATTTTTCGAGACTCCAGCGCGCCTTTTCGCGCGCGAACATCGCCGTCGACTACCGCGATGGCATCTATCACCTGCGCAACGAAGCCGCGCAGGCGACCGTGCTTCTGCCGCAGAGCCTGCCGCTGGAAGAAAAAGCCGTGAACCAGCTGCTGGCCTTCGCCAGCGTGCGCTCGCCCGACGGCGCGCACGGC
This sequence comes from Variovorax sp. GW822-FHT04A09, assembly GCF_058801005.1. Lineage (NCBI taxonomy): Bacteria > Pseudomonadati > Pseudomonadota > Betaproteobacteria > Burkholderiales > Comamonadaceae > Variovorax > Variovorax sp. GW822-FHT04A09. The sequence goes on from NZ_JBXAMV010000007.1 coordinate 98,186, forward strand.
GTGTGCAAGGCCTGCGCGACGCCGGACTTCCATCCGGGCTCGGTCGCGCCGGTGGGCAGCGTCGTCGCCACCGATGGCGACTTCGTGATTCCCGCCGCGGTCGGCACCGACATCAACTGCGGCATGCGCCTGCTGACCACCGGCCTCACGCTGGACCAGGTGGCGCCGCACAAGACGCAGCTGCTCGCGCGGCTCACGCGCAGCCTGCTCGACAACGGGCGCGACGTGCCGGTGCACACGGCGGCGTTTCGCGCGCTGTTCGACGACGGGCCGGCCGCGTTCCTGGACGCCGTGCGCAACGAGGGGCTCTGGGCGGCCTGCGACCGCGACCGGCTGCGGGCCGAGATTGGCGCGTGCATCGGCCTGGCGAGCTTCGGCGGGCAGTCGCGGCACGCACCGTCGGCCTACACCGGCGCGCGCCACGAGGTGTTCCGCGATCCGTGCCTGGGCACGCCGGGCAGCGGCAACCACTTCGTCGAGCTGCAGGTGGTCGACCAGGTGATGGACCGGCACGCGGCCTACCGCGCGGGGCTCAAGGCGGGCGAGGTCGTGGTGATGATCCACAGCGGCTCGCGCGACATCGGGTTCCATGTCGGCGGCCGCTGGATGGACCGCGCGCGGGCCGAGTGGCCGCAGGGCCTGCGCCATCCGAAGAGCGGGCTGTACGGGCTGGCCGGGCCGCTGGCGCAGGAGTACCTGGAAGCCATGGGCGTGGCCGCGCGCTATGCGTGGGCCAATCGCGTCGTGCTGGCCGAGCTGGTGCGCAAGGACTTCGCCGAATTGCTCGGCGCCACGGCGTCGACGATGGTGGTCGACGTGCCGCACAACGTGGTGCTCCGCGAGCACGGCATGAACATCCATCGCAAGGGCGCGACGCCGGCGCACGCGGGCGACCTGGCGCTGATTCCTGGGTCGATGGGCGATCACTCGTACCTTGCGACCGGGCTGGGGCATGAAGACTGGCTGTGGTCGTGCAGCCATGGTGCCGGCCGGCGCATGCGGCGGCAGGAAGTGCGCGCGATGCGGCCCGCACCCGACGACGCCGATGCCAGCTGGCAATGCGTGACGCTGCGCGAAGAGCGCCGCATCGAGGAGGCGCCGCAGGCCTACAAGCCGATCGGCGCGGTGATCGAGGCGCAGGAAAGCGCGGGGCTCATCCGCTGCGCCGTGCGGCTCAAGCCCTGGGTCACGTTCAAGGCGTGACCCGAGGGCAGGTGCCGCGTCAACCCAGTGCGGGCTGCACGGCGCGCGGCGCGGGTGCCGGCATGCCGGCGAACGCGAAGTCGACCTCGGGCGCCAGCCCGCTCACGATGCGCGCGATCGACTTGCCCGAGCCGCAGGCGTGCGTCCAGCCGAGCGTGCCGTGGCCGGTGTTGAGGAACAGGTTCGGCAGCTTGGTCTTGCCGATCAGCGGCACGTTGCTCGGCGTGGCCGGGCGCAGGCCAGTCCAGAACTGCGCGCGCTCGGTGTCGCCGGCGCCGGGGAAGAGCTCCTCGACGCGCCGCACGATGGCTTCGCAGCGCACGCGGTTCAGGTCGCGGTCGTAGCCGTTGAGTTCGGCCGTGCCGGCGATGCGCAGGCGGTCGCCCGACTCGGAGGTGTAGCGCGAGAACACCAGCTTGTATTCGTCGTCGGTGAGCGAGACCTGGTGCGCCTTCGACGCGTCCTTCACGGGCAGCGTCACCGAGTAGCCCTTGGCCGGGTAGATCGGCAGGCGGATGCCCAGCGGCGCGGCGTACAGCGGGCTCAGCGAACCCATCGCAAGCACGAAGGCGTCGCCACGGATGCGCTGGAAGCGGCCTTCGTTGTCGGTCGCCTCGACGTGGTCGATGCTGCCGCCGGCTTCGCGCAGCGCAGTCACCGTGTGGCTCATGAGGAACTTCACGCCGGCCGCCTCGGCCAGCTTCACGAGCTCGCGCGCGAAGCGGTTGGCGTCGCCCGACTCGTCTTCGGCGGTGTAGGTGGCGCCGGCGAGTTGCGGGCGGATGTGGGCGAGGGCGGGTTCGATCCTGATGGCCTCGTCGGCGGAGATGACCAGCCGCTCGCAGCCCAGGGCACGCATCTGCTCGGCGGGCTTGAGGGCGCCGTCGAATTCTTTTTGCGTCGTGTAGAAGTGCAGGATGCCTTGCGTGCGCTGGTCATAGCTCAGGCCGGTGTCTCGACGCAATTGCTGCAACATTTCCCGGCTGTATGTACCGAGACGAACGATCTGTTCGATGTTGTGGCGGGTGCGCGTGGGGGTGCATTCGCGCAGGAACTGCAGGCCCCAGAGCCATTGGCGCATGTCGGCGCGGATGCGAAACAGCAGCGGGGCATCTTCCTTGCCGAGCCATTGCAGCACCTTCAGCGGCGCACTCGGATTGGCCCAGGGTTCGGCATGGCTGACCGAGATCTGGCCGCCGTTGGCGAAGCTGGTTTCGGCGGCCGGGGTGGCCTGCCGGTCGATCACGGTCACCTCGTGGCCGAGTTGCTGGAGGTAGTAGGCCGAAGTCACGCCGAGCAGGCCGGCGCCAAGAACGATCACACGCATTGCAAGTACCTTTGAGTTTGCAGCGCTTGAACGGCGGGCGTGGAGTGCTATTGAAAAAATAGCAAGCAACCGGACGACCGATGTCCAAGTTGCCGCTCCCCCTGTCCTCGGTACCTGAGAGATTCACCCTGCTGCACCCGCAGCGGGTTTGCTCCTTCGGTGCGCCACATGGCGTGGCGGCTCTCCAGACGGCTGTATCGATGAGTGCAGTACTGACCCCTTGCCGAAGTTCCTGGGCGTTGCCTGGAATTTCGTCGGGCCGACCTGAGCGTTTATGGGAGTTTGCGCCTTCGGTAGGGCCTCCGTGGAGGCCCGCTCTCCTGCAATTGTTGGCGATTGTAGGCGGGCCCCGCAAGCCGGCCAAGCCCTGTACATCGGCACTTCACACCGATGGGATAATTGAATGTTGATTTTTGGTAAAGCAAACTTTTTTCTACAGGTGGGGACCTCATGATCCTGGTTACCGGCGGCGCAGGCTTCATTGGCGCCAATTTCGTGCTCGACTGGATCGCGCAGGGCAACGAGCCCGTCGTGAACCTCGACAAGCTGACCTATGCGGGCAACCTCGAGACCCTCGCGTCGCTCAAGGGCAACGCGAACCACGTCTTCGTGCAGGGCGACATCGGCGACAGCGCGCTGCTCGATCGCCTGCTGGCCGAGCACAAACCCCGTGCCGTTGTGAACTTTGCCGCGGAATCGCATGTGGATCGCTCGATCCACGGCCCGGAAGACTTCGTGCAGACCAACGTGCTCGGCACCTTCCGCCTGCTCGAATCGGTGCGCGGTTACTGGAACGCCCTGCCGGCCGACCAGAAGGCGGCCTTCCGCTTCCTGCATGTGTCGACCGACGAGGTCTACGGCTCGCTCTCCAAGACCGACCCGGCCTTTACCGAAGAGAACAAGTACGAGCCCAACAGCCCGTACTCGGCCAGCAAGGCCGCCAGCGACCACCTCGTGCGCGCCTGGCACCACACCTACGGCCTGCCGGTGGTCACCACCAACTGCTCGAACAACTACGGCCCGTTCCACTTCCCCGAGAAGCTGATCCCGCTGATGATCGTCAACGCACTGGCCGGCAAGAACCTGCCCGTGTACGGCGACGGCATGCAGGTGCGCGACTGGCTCTACGTGAAGGATCACTGCAGCGCCATCCGCCGCGTGCTCGAGGCCGGCAAGCTCGGTGAGACCTACAACGTCGGCGGCTGGAACGAGAAGCCCAACATCGAGATCGTCAACACCGTGTGCGCGCTGCTCGACGAGCTGAGCCCCCGCGCCGACGGAAAGCCGTACAAGGAACAGATCACCTACGTCACGGACCGCCCGGGCCACGACCGCCGCTACGCCATCGATGCACGCAAGCTCGAGGCCGAGCTTGGCTGGAAGCCCGCCGAGACCTTCGATACCGGCATCCGCAAGACCGTCGAGTGGTACCTCGCCAACGGCGAGTGGGTGCGCAACGTGCAAAGCGGCGCGTACCGCGAATGGGTCGAGAAGCAGTACGACGCCGCACCCGCAAAGGCTTCCGCATGAAGTTGCTGCTGCTCGGCAAAGGTGGACAGGTCGGCTGGGAGCTGCAGCGCAGCCTCGCGCCGCTCGGCGAAGTGGTCGCACTGGACTTCGACAGCACCGACTTCCACGCCGACTTCAGCCGCCCCGAGCAGCTGGCCGCCACGGTGCTGGCGGTGCGCCCCGACGTCATCGTCAATGCCGCCGCGCACACCGCCGTCGACAAGGCCGAGAGCGAGCCCGACTTCGCGCGCAAGCTCAACGCCACCTCGCCCGGCGTGGTGGCCGAGGCCGCGCAGCAGATCGGCGCGCTGATGGTGCATTACTCCACCGACTACGTCTTCGACGGCAGCGGCACCCGCCCCTGGAAAGAAGACGACGCGACCGGCCCGCTCAGCGTGTACGGCCAGACCAAGCTCGAAGGCGAGCAGCTGGTGGCGCAGCATTGCGCGAAGCACCTGATCTTTCGCACCAGCTGGGTGTACGCCGCACGCGGCGGCAACTTCGCCAAGACCATGCTGCGCCTGGCCAAGGAGCGCGACAAGCTCACGGTCATCGACGACCAGTTCGGCGCCCCCACCGGGGCTGAGTTGCTGGCCGACATCACCGCGCACGCCATCCGCGCCACCTTGCAAGACCCGACCAAGGCCGGGCTGTACCACGCCATCGCCGGCGGCGAGACCACGTGGCACGGCTACGCGCGCTTCGTGCTCGAGATGGCGCAGCAGGCCGGCGTCGAACTCAAGGCCGGCCCGCAGGCCGTGGAGGCCGTGCCCACCAGCGCCTTTCCGACGCCCGCGAAGCGGCCGCACAACTCGCGGCTCGACACCACCAAGCTGCAGACCACCTTCGGCCTGCGCCTGCCGCCTTGGCAGGAAGGCGTGGCACGCATGCTGCGCGAGACGCTCTGACCGACTGATTTTTCCTGCCCCTCACAGAAGAAGACTCCCATGACGCAACGCAAAGGCATCATCCTTGCCGGTGGCTCCGGCACCCGCCTGCACCCGGCCACGCTCGCCATGAGCAAGCAACTGCTGCCGGTGTACGACAAGCCCATGATCTATTACCCGCTGAGCACCCTGATGCTCGGCGGCATGCGCGACATCCTGATCATCAGCACGCCGCAGGACACGCCGCGCTTCCAGCAGCTGCTGGGCGACGGCAGCCAATGGGGCATCAACCTGCAGTACGCGGTGCAGCCGAGTCCCGATGGCCTGGCGCAGGCGTTCATCATTGGCGACAAGTTCGTGGGGAATTCGCCGAGTGCGCTGGTGCTGGGGGACAACATCTTCTATGGGCATGACTTTGCCCATCTGCTGTCGGACGCTGATGCGAAGCAAAGCGGTGCGACCGTGTTCGCGTACCACGTGCATGACCCGGAGCGCTACGGTGTGGTGGCCTTCGACGCCCACGGCAAGGCCAGCAGCATCGAAGAGAAGCCCGTCAAGCCCAAGAGCAGTTACGCCGTGACCGGTCTGTACTTCTATGACAACCAGGTGGTCGACATCGCGAAGGCCGTGAAGCCCAGCTCGCGTGGCGAACTGGAAATCACCGCTGTCAACCAAGCCTATCTGGACCTCAACCAGCTGAATGTGCAGATCATGCAGCGCGGCTATGCGTGGCTGGATACCGGCACGCACGAAAGCCTGCTCGAAGCGGGGCAGTTCATCGCGACGCTGGAACATCGGCAAGGGCTGAAGATCGCGTGTCCTGAAGAGATTGCTTGGCGCAATGGCTTCATTGACCGCGCGCAGCTCGAAAAGCTTGCTGCACCGTTGCAGAAGAACGGCTATGGCAAGTACCTGAACCACTTGCTGGCCGAAGAGGTGCGCTCGTGAAGGCCATCCAAACCGAGATCCCCGACGTTTTGATCATCGAGCCGAAGGTCTTCGGCGATGCGCGCGGCTTCTTCTTCGAGAGCTTCAATCAGGCCGCATTTGACGCCGCCGTGGGAGAACATGTTTCCTTCGTGCAAGACAACCATTCACGGTCTGCAAAAGGCGTGCTGCGCGGGCTTCATTATCAGATTCAGCAACCGCAAGGAAAGTTGGTGCGGGTAACGCGCGGCACGGTCTATGACGTGGCTGTAGATATCCGCAAATCGTCCCCAACGTTCGGTCGATGGGTCGGTGTGGAGCTCAGTGAGCAAAATCAAAAGCAATTCTGGGTGCCAGCAGGCTTTGCGCACGGATTTCTTGTCTTGAGTGAGTCGGCAGATTTTTTGTACAAGACAACGGAATACTATGCGCCTTCCCACGAAAAATGCATCGTATGGAATGACGCCGATTTGAATATCCAATGGCCTGTCGCCGGGTTGAACCCTTTGTTATCTCAAAAGGATCAGCAAGGGTCCAGTTTTGCAGAAGCTGCTCTATTTGAATGAATGTTGCCTTGTCGGCCCAGCAGCCGATGCGGAAAAATGGCTTTAGCCAGGTGAGTCGATGGCTTTCATCAGGATCGATTTGAAGGGTTGTGTTAAATGAGGAAGATCGTGCCGAATCCTGACTGGTCATTGGAAAAAATTGCGGCATCAGCATTGTTCGATGCCGATTTTTATTTGGCGAAATATCCGGACGTTGCGGCGGCGGGATTGGACCCCCTTGAGCATTACTCTTCCCATGGCTGGCGCGAAGGTCGAAACCCTAGTCCATCGTTCGATACCAAATTTTATCTTCGCGCATATCCCGATGTCGCGGCCGGGGATCTGAATCCACTGAATCACTACGCAGTTTATGGTGCGAAAGAAGGGCGCGCCGCCGTTCCCCCGCGACGCGCCGTTGAAAGCGGAAAAGATATTGTTCTGGCCGCTCGCCCTGCGCGAATACGGGCAGCCGGTTGGACCCCAGTTGCCGACATTGATTCGCCGCTCGACAGAGAGTCTGTCCAGCAACTCCTTTTTTCGGCATTCCAGAAGAATGCAGGCGCTGTGATCATTTCCATGAGTCATGATCAATATTTAAAAAGCGTTGGCGGAGTCCAGACTGCGATCGCCATTGAACAAGGAGTGCTTGCCGAGGCTGGCTGGATCTATGTGCACCTTTGCCCTGCGTTCCCGTTGCCATTTCTTGCTGATGCGGCTGACGAAAACGCCACTTTTCTCGTACTGACTTTGAACGGTAAGCGCGAGGGTGTTGTCAAGCTGGGCGATTTATTGACTTCGTTGCCTCTGGCTGCAAATGAGTGCAAAAAGTCCTTGGATCTAGTGATTCATCATTTGATGGGTTTTTCCGTGGAAACGGTGGCCAAACTGTCTCGAGTCTGCACAGCCGGAACTCCCAAGTTATGGGTGCATGATTTTTTCAGTCTTTGCACCAACCCATTTTTGCTACGTAACGACATTGCATTTTGCAACGCGCCTTCGGTCGAGTCTTCGGCGTGTATGGTCTGCTGCGAGGGGGGCGATAGACGCCTTCATCTCGAAAATTTAAGGCGTTTGTTCGATGAGCTTCAACCGATTGTCTTGGCACCCTCTGAAACGGCGTTGAATTTTTGGAAAAGCAGGGGTGATTTCCCCCATTCCAAGGCCTTGATTCTTCCTTTGGCGCGCGTCGAATTGGGTATTCCCTCCCGCAATACTCAGCGCAGACCTTTGCGTGTTGCTCATCTGGGGGCTGCAGCCCCGCATAAAGGTTGGGCGACTTTCAAGAAGATTGTCGAACGCCATGCCGAAGATGAGCGCTATGAATTTTTTCGCCTCGGATTCGGAAAAACTGAATTGGATGGGTTGACAGAAGTGCTGGTCGAGGTCAAGCCTAGTAATCTCGATGCAATGATCGAGGCAGTTCTCGAGTATGAAATCGATGTGGTGATAAATTGGTCGAGCTGTTATGAGACCTTTTCCTTCATCACCCTCGAAGCCCTTGCTGCCGGGGCATTTGTGGTCGCTCGAAAAGATGCCGGAAATGTGTGGCCAGCAGTGGTCGCTGCTGACAAAAAGAGAGGTATGGGCGTCGCTACAGAAATTGAGCTAAGGGCGTTGTTCATGACGGGAGAAATTGTGCAGCGAGCCAATGAAAAGCTCACAAGAGGCCAACTCCTTCGCTCAAGAGGTACTGCGGACTTGCTATTGAAAGAGGTTTCCTTTGTCTAGTACCCATTGCTATACAAGTATTTCGTTCAGCTATCTGGATCGCGCACGCGTACTTGCTGAAACGATTCGAAAGCATCATCCGGATTGGACTTTGTGGCTGTGCCTTTCGGATCAGGAGCCGGAGGGTTTTGAATTCAATCTTGACGATGAAGATTTTGACCATGTGGTGCGGGTTTATGAACTCGATGTCCCGAGCCATCATCCGTGGATTTTTGGACATGACGTAGTCGAGTTGTGTACGGCAGTCAAGGGGCCGATGCTTCAAAGAATCTTGGCGAGTGGAGCCGATAGGGTCTTGTATATTGATCCCGATATCGCTTTGTTTTCCCCTTTGACTCACGTTGAAAATTTACTTGAAAGCCGAGCAGTTGTTCTGACGCCTCATCTCTTGACACCCGAACGCACTCGGACCGGTGTGATAGGTAACGAAATTTCCTGCTTGAAGCACGGAGTCTATAACCTCGGGTTTGTTGCAGTGAGAAACTGCCCGGACGGTCATCTCTTTGCAAACTGGTGGGCGGAGCGGCTCCGAGAGTTTTGCCACGACGATATTCCCAATGGGCTGTTCACCGATCAGCGTTGGTGTGATTTGGCTCCAGCACTTTTCGACAATGTCGCAGTGTTGAGAGATCCTGGTTACAACGTAGCCAGCTGGAATATTAGCAACCGTCCAATTTCGATTGATGGGACTGGGAATGTCTACGCGGGAAATGCATTGCTCAGATTTTTTCATTTCACCAAAGTGAATTCCGTGGGTGAGGAGCAATTGGATTTGTATTCAAAGGGGCGGTCTGAGGTTTTTGAGCTCCTTCGCTGGTACCGCTCTCGACTAATTCATCATGCGGTCAAGGGGTTGCCGACCGGGTGGTGGCGGTATAGCCATTATGACGACGGAGTTGCGGTGCCGCGTTCTCATCGAATTTTTTGGCGCAATAGTCCCGAAATTCATAGCCTGTATCCGGATCCTTTTGGGGTTGGCGCTGATACTTTTCGGAGCTGGTACGAGAGCAATCATGTTTAAAAAAACAGCTTGCCTCGCTGATTTTTTCTTTTTTTTAAAGCGTCGGTCTTTATGAAATCTCTTGATACGCGGTACGGGTCGCTTTGCGTGCCGGAAGCAGCAGATGACTTGATCGGACGTTTTCTTTCCGCGTACGGCGAATGGGCGCACGACGAGGTGCGTTTCGTCGCGAACGCATTGCCAAGTGGTCCGGTGCGTGTTCTGGATGTTGGGTCGTTTGTTGGGACTTTTGGCATAGGCCTGACGGCTGAAGCCGAGGTTTCGGCTCTTGCGTTTGTCGAGGCCAATCCAGTGGCGGCACAGGCATTGCGTAAAAATGTGGAAAGCTTGGTCCGCGTTCCGGCCTCCGTGATTGAGGCCGCTGTTGTTCCTGACGGGCGAGAGTTAGCGGGGCGATATGACGAGAGCAACCTCGGGTCGCTGTCGTTCGCCAGCACTACCGATCAGACGCGCGTCGAGTTGGTTTCCAAGACAAGTTTCGTCAGGCTATCGGATATTTACCGAGAGCATGGCGGCTTTGATCTCATCAAAATGGATGTCGAGGGGCTTGAGTATTCGATACTCGACGCCGATCGCTCACTTCTTCTTCCGGGCGGCCCTGCTTTTTGGCTCGAATGCAATGAGGAACCTGTCGTCCTTGATTTGGTTGAACTTTTAATTTCAGCCGGGCTGACCGTTCACTATTTTGCGTTTCCCGCATTCGCACCGAACAACTTCCATGGAGAACAAGCGCAGATATTTCCATGGGCTTACGAATCAGGATTGTGGGCGAGTCGCGGCAATACCCCATCGCTCTCGCCCTTGTTGGTTGAGCACAATTGCATTCTCAAAAATATTTCCTCCCGCGAGGATCTTCGGATTGCACTATGGCAGACGCCGCGATGGGGAAGAGCCGAATGGAAAGACGCCTCCCCGACGGCCTTGGTGGCAGAGGCCGCGCACGCTGCATTGCGGCAGGAGTTCGACGATTTTCTAGCGAAACCCGCCCGCCCGCCTGGCCCTACTTTTCATGAGCTCCGACAGGAAGTCGCGAGTTTAAGAAGTGAACTTCAATCGACGCAAACGATGCTCGATGACAGCGATAGGCGTCGCGCTGACGCTGAAAATAAGATGCGATCGCTGGAGGCGGTTCTTGCGGTCGCCAAGCAGTTTGAATCGGTCGTCGAGCATCAGAGGATCGAACTGGGCAGGCTGAATGCCATTGAGCAAAGCACATACTGGCGCACTGGTTCCCGCATTCGGGGGTTTTTATCGGCACACCCAAAGATAAAACGTGCGTTGCGATTCTTGCTGGCCCATACGTATCGAATACTCAAGCCTGCGAAATAATCAATTCCTGAATGAATTTTGTTCATCAGGCGAGCGTTGGGTTTTCTTGAGTTCTACCACATAAAAAATTCGCAGTCGTGAAAAAAAATCCTGAGAAGTTTGGCTCGACAGTCGTTTTTCTTTTCGCGCTCGCAGTGACGGTACTGTTCAGCATAGCTTCCAATCCGGGATTTATGTCCTTCGACTCCGTCGAGGCACTTCGCCAGGCCAGGGAGGGTGTTGAAGGTTCTCAGTATCCGCCCTTTGGTAGCTATGTTTGGCGAGTCTTCGATTGGGTTTGGCCAGGCCCGACGTTGATGCAGCTATTTCAGAATGGAACATTATTGCTGTCATTCGCTTGGATACTCAAGAATATTGGTTGGCCATGGCCTATTCGATTGGTAATTCTTGCAACTTTTGCATTGCTTCCGCCTCTCACCGGAACAATGCTGGTAGTTTGGAAAGATGTGGCCGTCGCGGCGTTCTATATGCTCAGTTTCGCTTTGATGTTTGCGGCATCAAAACTAGAGATTGGAGCAAAAAGAAGTGGACTTCTTGCTGCTGGGGTTGTTTTCTTGTTTTGCGGAATGGCCTATAGATTCAACGCTGCAAGCGGCGCACTAGCCATCCTTGTATACGCTTTTTCCCTGCGCGAGAACGGACGTGGTGTTCGGGCTTCTTTTGTGAAGTATTGCTTGTCTGCTTTTGCATTTCTCTTGATTCTGTTTTCGTTGGTTTGGGTGATAAATAGTTTTCGGTTTCCGGAGTTTGTCCGACTTGAGAAAAACACCAACATGATGAGCATCATGCGACATGATCTGGTTGGGATTTCGGCATTTTCTGGAGAAAGCTTTTTGAAGGACAACTCCGGCCTTCCAGTAGCACCGGAGTACCTAAAGAAAATCTATGACGCACGTCACCTGAACATCACTAGTAATAACGATTCGGAGAAGCGCATATCCAGCGAACTAGATGGGTTGACACAGCAGTGGTTGGGCGCAATTAAGAAAAACCCTGGGGCCTATTTGAAACACCGGCTTGCGATTTTTTCCGAATATGTAGGATTTCATGATCATGAGATTTTTTACGTCACTCATCCAAATGTTGATCAGAATAAATTTGGAATCGTGCAGTTGCCCAATCGATTGACTCCGGTTTTTGTGAATTATGTTGTTTTTTTTAAACAAAGCTTCGTGGATCGGGCTTGGATTTATTATTTGATTGGATTTTTGGCGTTGGCCTCAGCCTTTTTGCAGAAGGATTTTCGCTATCGAACAGAGGCTGCTGTGACTCTTTTTAGTGCGCTTCTCTACTTGGCGCCGATGTACTTCATTACCCCGGCAGGAGATTTGAGATACAACTTCTGGAGTATTTGCGGCACCCTGGTTAGTATTGTTTTTGTGGGCGCAGGCTATGTTGAAAAGATTTGGCAAAAACGGTCTGCTGCCTTGACTGCCTGAAATCGATTTTTCTTTAATTGGTTTTGATTGAAAATAAAATGAAAGCTGTAATATTGGCTGGGGGACTGGGGACTAGAATCTCCGAGGAAACGCATCTGAAGCCAAAGCCAATGATTGAAATTGGCGGGAAGCCTGTGCTTTGGCATATCATGAAAATATATTCCACTCATGGAATTCGCGATTTCATCATTTGCTGTGGCTACAAGGGGTATGTCATCAAGGAGTATTTTGCGAACTACTTCTTGCATATGTCCGATGTCACTTTTGACATGGAGCGCAATGAAATGCACGTTCATCAGCGCTATGCAGAGCCTTGGAAGGTAACGCTCGTAGACACGGGAGACGAAACCATGACGGGGGGGCGCCTCAAACGTGTTGCTGCGCACTTGGACGGGGAGGATGATTTCTGCTTCACCTATGGCGACGGTGTCAGCGATATCGATATTACCGAGCTTGTCAAATTCCATCGGGCCAACAAGTTGAAGGCCACGTTGACCGCAACGCTCCCTCCCGGCCGTTTTGGCGCGTTGGAATTGCAGGACCACAAGGTCAAGGCATTTCAGGAGAAGCCCAAAGGCGATGGCGGACATATCAACGGAGGCTTCTTCGTCCTTTCGCCTTCGACGATCGACTACATCACCGACGACCAGACGATCTGGGAGCGCGAACCTTTAGAGCGCTTGGCGAAAGAGTCGCAACTTGGCGCCTACAAGCACGATGGGTTCTGGCAGCCAATGGATACGCTGCGCGACAAGATGCATTTGGAAGAACTCTGGCAAAGTGGAAAAGCACCATGGAAGACGTGGTGATGACCAATTCCTTTTGGACGGGCAGGCGCGTATTCCTGACCGGGCATACCGGCTTCAAAGGCGGGTGGCTGGCTTTGTGGCTCGCCAAACAGGGTGCTGTGGTGACCGGCTACGCGTTGGCGCCGGCGTATGAGCCAAGCCTTCACTCGTTGACGGCATCGTCAGGGTCGGTTGAGTCCATCGTCAATGACATCCGAGACCTGGAGCGGCTGCGGGGCGCGATGGCGGCATGCGCTCCTGAAGTGGTGTTCCATCTCGCCGCTCAACCGCTTGTGCGGCGTTCCTATGCAGATCCTGTTGAGACCTACTCGACCAACGTCATGGGAACTGTCAACTTGCTGGAAGCAGTTCGTTCCAGCAAGTCGGTACGTTCGGTCGTGGTCGTCACCAGCGACAAGTGCTACGAAAATCGCGAATGGCCGTGGGGCTATCGGGAGAACGAGCCCATGGGGGGCTATGACCCTTACAGCAACAGCAAAGGATGCGCGGAGCTGATTTCGTCGTCATATCGCTCGTCATTCTTCAATAAGGATCGCTACGCTCAGCACGGTGTTGCGTTGGCCACTGCTCGCGCCGGCAACGTGATCGGTGGCGGCGACTGGTCAGCCGACAGGCTGGTCCCGGATCTGCTGCGCGCGTTTGGCGATCAGCGGGACGCCAGTATTCGCAATCCGGGCGCGATTCGACCGTGGCAGCATGTGCTGGAACCCTTAAAGGGGTACATGATGCTCGCCGAGAAATTGCACACCGAAGGTCCTGCGTGGGCTGAGGCATGGAACTTCGGTCCCAACGATGCTGATGCGCGTCCGGTGTCCTGGATTGCCGATCAATTGGTGAGCCTGTGGGGCGGCAACGCCCGGTGGCGTAAGGAAACCGAAGCTGAACAGCCCCACGAGGCCAATTGGCTCAAGCTCGACTGCTCCAAGGCGCGGCAAACGTTGGGTTGGGTTCCTCATTGGGATCTACGCAGGAGCCTCACCGCGATAGTCGATTGGCAAAGGGCCTGGACCAACGGCCGCGACATGACTGAATACACCATCGAACAGATCGAACAATACGAAAGCACCCCCACTCATGACTGAAGTTTCATTCCAGAAAAACGAGCTGCGCAAGAAGATTCTGGCCTTGGTCGCTGAATACGGCGAACTGGCCAGCAAGCCCCAGCCGTTCGTCCCCGGCGAAACGTTGATACCACCTTCGGGCAAGGTCGTCGGCACGCCGGAAATGCAGATGATGGTGGACGCCTCGCTCGATGCATGGCTCACCACAGGTCGCTTCAACACGCTGTTTGAAAGCCGCCTTGCCGCGTACCTTGGAGTGAAGCACCTGATGACGGTCAATTCCGGGTCATCGGCGAATCTGGTGGCGTTCTCCACGCTGACTTCGCCCAAGCTGGGTGACCGTGCAATCAAGCCAGGCGATGAAGTCATCGGCGTGGCTGCGGGTTTTCCGACCACGGTCAATCCGATCTTGCAGTGCGGTGCGGTGCCCGTCTTCGTAGACGTGCATATCCCCACTTACAACATCGATGCGGACCTGCTCGAGGCGGCCATCGGTCCGCGCACGAAAGCGATCATGCTGGCCCACACGCTGGGCAATCCGTACAACCTGAAGGTGGTCAAGGCCGCTTGCCAGAAGCATGGGCTGTGGCTGGTCGAGGATTGCTGCGACGCCCTCGGTGCCCGCTATGAGGGGCAGTTGGTGGGAACGTTCGGCGATATCGGTACCTTGAGCTTTTATCCCGCTCACCACATCACCATGGGCGAGGGTGGTGCGGTATTCACGAACAGCGACGAGTTGCGTCTGATCGCCGAATCCATTCGCGACTGGGGTCGTGACTGCTACTGCCCGCCCGGCAAAGACAACACCTGCGGCAAGCGCTTTTGCTGGAAGCTTGGTGATTTGCCCGAGGGTTACGACCACAAGTACACGTACTCGCATCTCGGCTACAACCTGAAGATTACCGACATGCAGGCGGCCTGTGCGCTCGCTCAACTCGACCGTCTCGACGGTTTCGTGGATGCTCGCAAGAAGAACTTCAACTACCTGAAGGACCGGCTTCGCAGCGCGGAGGAGTTCCTGGAGCTGCCTGAGGCAACGCCTGGCTCGGACCCGTCGTGGTTCGGCTTTCCCATCACCCTACGGGAATCCGCCAATACGCGCCGCGTCGATTTGTTGACTTACCTCGACCAGCAGAAGGTCGGTACGAGACTGCTTTTTGCGGGCAATCTGTTGCGTCAGCCCTATATGGCGGGTCGCAATTATCGTGTGGTCGGAGAACTCAAGAACACCGACCGGATCATGAACGACACATTCTGGATCGGCGTCTATCCGGGCCTGACCGAGTCCATGCTGGATCACACGATCGAAAGCATCGAGACCTACCTGGGGCTGCGATTTGACTGAACCTTGTCAGCCGGTGTCGACGCAGGATCTCGAAGAGGTCCTGCGCCTGACGTCGGATGAAGTGTGGGAAGGTTTGCGCGGGCAAACAGTCTTCATTACTGGCGGCACCGGCTTCGTTGGCAAGTGGTTGTTGGAGTGCCTGCTGCACGCCGACCGCAAGATGGAGCTTGGTCTGGCGTTGACGGTGCTGACGCGCGAACCCGACAGGTTTGCACGTTCCAGTGCGCACTTGGCCAATGCATCGGCTGTGAGCCTTGTTCGGGGCGATGTTGTCGACTTCGAATTTCCGACTGGCAAGTTCTCGTTGGTCATTCATGCCGCGTTGCCGGTGGCTTCTCCGCAGTCGGGCGGCGGTGAGCTTGTGCGACTCGCCGATGCTGGTGCACGCAGAGTCTGCGAATTTGCAGCGACCAGTGGTGTTCAGCGTTTGCTGCATGTCAGCTCGGGTGCCGTCTATGGCGCACAAGCTCAGCCTGTGCCGCTGGCGGAAGAGTTGACGTGGAACGACGATGAGACCGCCAACGACTACACGCGTGCGAAGCGTCGCGCGGAAGCGGTGGTCATGCAGGATTGGCCTTTCGACGTGCTGATCGCACGGTGCTTCGCGTTCATCGGTCCTTGCCTGCAGCCTTCGAGCGGCTCGGCGGCTGCCCAGTTCATCGAGAGGGCCGCGAGCGGCGGCGGCATCGTGGTGCAGGGGACTGGGGAGGCCGTGCGTACATACCAGTACGCAGGCGACATGGTGCGCTGGCTGCTCAGTGGTCTGGTGTTGGGCGCGTCCGGCCGCACCTACAACATCGGCAGTGACGCGAAAGTCACAATCGCAGAACTGGCTACAGAGATCACCCGACTCGTTGGCTCTGGCGTGCCTGTCCGTGTCGCCGGGCAAGCCGTGCCGAGTCTTGCCGGTTCCTGTTATGTGCCGGACTTGCGACGGGCATCCACTGAGCTTGGGCTGCGCAATGCGGTTGATCTCGAAGAGGGAATTCAACGAACGCTCGCATGGAAAAAGGCGTCAAGCTCCTTATCAAACGCTCCAACATGAAACCTCAATTCAACCCTTCCAGCCTGCGCAGGACCGTGGTCGAGATGGCGTTTGCGGGCAACGCCGTCCACCTGGGCTGCGCGTTCTCGATCATCGAACTGCTGTCACGTCTTTATAGCCATCACATGCGCTACGACGCGTCCAATCCCGACGATCCTTCGCGAGACTATCTGGTGCTGAGCAAAGGCCATGGAGTCATGGCGCAATATGCTTGCCTGTACGAATTGGGATGGATTGGTCGCAACGACATCGATGCTTACTTTCACGACGGCTCTCGACTCAAAGGACTCTCGGATGCACATGTACCGGGATGCGAAGTGACCTCCGGCACCTTGGGGCACGGGCTCTCGGTCGGCGTTGGACTCGCGCTGGCGGCCGCACGCGGAAAGACTGGGCAAAAGTGCTACGCCATCGTCGGTGATGGCGAGATTAACGAGGGCGCTATCTGGGAGGCGATGCTCTTCGCCGCTCATGCAAAGCTGGACAACCTCATGGTCATCGTCGATGCCAACGGTTTCCAGGCAATGGGGGCCACCGACGAAGTGATGCAACTCGGGAGCATCAGCGCGAAGTTTTCGGCGTTCGACTTCGACGTGCTGGAAGTCGATGGGCATGACATGGATGCCATATCGGCCGCCATCGAAAAATTGGAGTCCGTTAAGAGCGGGCGTCCCAAAGCGCTGGTGGCGCAAACGGTCAAAGGGAAAGGCGTTTCTTATATGGAGAACGTCAATGCTTGGCATTACTCCCGCCTGAACCAAGATCTCTACGCGCAAGCGCTGCACGAGCTCGGAGGAGCACCCTAATGAGAGCCGCATTTTCCAACGCGCTGATCGAAGCGGCGACCAATGACGAGCGGGTGATTCTTCTGACCGGAGATCACGGCTACGCGCTGTTTGACGAATTTCGTAAGCGTTGTCCGAATCAGTACATCAATGCGGGAATCGCCGAGCAAAACATGGTCGGGGTGGCCGCCGGGCTGGCGAAGGCCGGCCTTCGCCCCATCGTCTATGGGCTGAGTGCGTTCGTGCCGGTACGCGTGCTCGAGCAGATCAAGATCGACGTTTGCTACGAACAGTTGCCGGTGATCTTCACGGGTGACGGAGCAGGTCTGGTTTACAGCACGCTGGGGACGAGTCACCAGAGCTTTGAGGATATTGCGTGTCTTCGTGCGGTTCCGTACATCGACATCATGTCTCCGTGCGATGCGCACGAGTTGACGGTCGGTATGAGAATGGCGCTGGCGCAGAAGAGCCCGGTGTACTTCCGTATGGGCAAGGCCGACATCGGAGCAGTCCACGAAGCTCCGCCGCAACTTCGGCGCGGTGGCTTGGTACAGGTTCGCAAGGGCGGCCACTCCGTCAATCTCATTGCGACCGGCTCTATGGTGAAGACAGCTTGTGCGTTGGGCGACGAGTTAGGTGCCTCGGTCTGGAGCGCGCCGTGGATCAAGCCACTTGATGCAAGTCAGCTGACGGAGATGGCCGCAAGTGCTTCGGCGTTCGTTACGTTGGAGGAGCATTCCGCGGTGGGGGGCTTAGGCGGTGCCGTGCTTGAGGCAATCTCCGAACTTGCACCGCGTCCTGTTCTTCGCATTGGTATCGGCGAGCGCTTCTCCGAAACCTGCGGCAGTCACGTACATGCGATGCGCGAGCATGGACTCGACCTTGCGACAGTGCGTGAACGTGTACTGCCTTTCGCCGAGAAATGGAAAGTCGCGTGAAGTGTTGAATTCGCAGCTACTTCGCTTCCTCGTGGTTGGCGGCCTGAACACGGTTGTCGGCTACGCGCTTTTTGCAGTGCTCTCCTGGGCGGGGTTGCCTTACCCGTTGGCCATCGGGTTGGCCACGATCGTTGGTGTTGCGTTCAACTTTCAAAGTACCGGGCGGTTGGTTTTTGGTGGTGCGCCGCTGTCGTTGCTCTGGCGCTTCGTTGCTGCCTACGTTCTGGTGTATCTGATCAACATCGGTGCGGTGGCACTGTTGCTGCGTGCAGGGCTTAACGTCTATGTTGCAAATGCCTTGGTCATCCTTCCTTTGGCGCTGATCTCGTTTGTGCTGCAGCGTCGATTCGTTTTTGGAATGTCATGAAACATATCACCGTCGTCACGCCTTGCTACAACGAGGAAGACAACGTCGAAGAGGTTTACCGCCAGGTCCGAGCGGTCTTTGCGACCATCGAGGGGGTGACTTATGAGCACCTGTTCATCGATAACGCTTCCACGGACAAGACGCCAGGCCTTCTGCGCGAATTGGCGGCGACGGACTCAAGCGTCAAGGTCATTCTGAATGCGCGGAACTTCGGTCATATCCGCTCGCCTTTTCACGGACTGCTGCAGGCGGGTGGGGACGCAGCGATTTTGCTAGTAGCTGATTTGCAGGATCCCCCTGAACTCATGAAGGAGTTCGTTGGAAAATGGCTGCAGGGCGCGAAGCTGGTGGTGGGCGTCAAACCCTCCGCAGACGAATCCGGACTGATGTTCGCAATTCGCAGGGCCTACTATCGGACGGTGACACGCATCGCAGATGTCAAGCTGATTCAGAACTTCACTGGCTTCGGCCTCTACGACAGACAGGTGCTGGAGGTGCTTCGCCGCATTGACGATCCGTACCCCTATCTGCGCGGGCTGGTTTCCGAGGTGGGTTTCGAAGCGGTGCAGGTGTCCTACAACCAGCCGCGCCGAAAACGCGGCATCACCAAGAACAATTTCTATACCCTCTACGACATCGCGATGCTTGGGATTACCTCGCATTCGAGGGTTCCCTTGCGCATCGCGACGATGGCCGGGTTCGCCCTTTCCGGCCTCAGTCTTGCTGTTTCGTTGCTCTATCTTCTGTTGAAAGTCGTCTTCTGGAGTCAGTTTTCGGCCGGGTTGGCGCCGATTCTTATCGGCATGTTCTTCTTCGCCTCCGTACAGTTGTTCTTCATCGGATTGCTGGGGGAGTACGTCGGTGCGATTCTTACGCACGTCATGAAACGCCCGTTGGTTGTAGAGCGCGAACGCCTAAACTTCGATCAGCCCTGAATGAGAAATGCCACGCCCGAATAGACGATGGGGTGTGGTGCGTGAAAGCGTAGCCCCAGCGATATAGAACAAGGAAATCGGAGCGATGAACGAGCGAGTGAGAAGGTTTTTTTCGTTTTGGAAGGAGCAGGGCACAGGGGCCGTTGTGCGACTGGTTCGTGCCAAACTGGGGCGTGCGGTAGCCGGGCGACCCATTCTGGGAGGGGGGGAGGCAGCTGCTGCCATCAACGCGGTCGACCCGATCGTGAAGGCGAACGACGTTACGGCTGGGTACTTCTTGGCGATTCAGCCCTTGGAAACTTTCCTGATACCGGCTTCCTCGACGCGAAGAATCAGCCTGATTACCGACAGTATTGGTCGCGGCAGCCTGTTTGGCGGCGTTGGCACGGCCATGCTGTTAGCGGCACAGCTGGCCAATCGGTTGAGTGCCACACTGCGAATTGTGACCCGTACCGAAGAGCCCTCGCCGTCGAACGTTGCACAGATCCTGGGGGCGTATGGCATCGAGTTGACTCATGAAGTCCAGTTTGCATTCTTGCCACCCGTGGTGTCCGGCTTAGAGGTCGCTTCAGAAAAACCGCAAACCGGCCCTGCGGTCCCGGGGTTGGATATTCATCCGGACGAGCTGTTCATCACGACCTCCTGGTGGACAACAGCCGCAACGTTGCCCAGCGTTCCGCGCGCTTCGATCATCTACCTCCTCCAAGAGGACGAACGGATGTTCTATCCCTTTGGCGAGCAGCGGGTCCAATGTGAGCGTGTGCTCTCTACCCAGGACATTCGATTTGTTATCAACACGCAACTGCTGTACGACCACCTCATTGCATCTGGCTTGGAGAATTTGAACCGCAGCGCGAGTTGGTTCGAGCCTGCATTCCCGAAAACGCTGTTCCACGAGCGTGAGCGTGTTCCGGGCGAAAAGAAGCGTTTCTTTTTCTATGCGCGACAGAACAATCCGCGCAATCTTTTTCACATCGGCCTCGATGTGATTGATCGTGCGATCAATCAAGGCGTTCTCGATCTCAATGAGTGGGAGGTGTTTCTTGTTGGAAAAGACATCCCGAATGTGACATTCGGCGACGGTTATGTGCCCCAGCGCTGTGAGGGCCTGGAATGGAAAGCCTACGCCGATCTTGCCGGAACGATCGACCTTGGGCTTTCCTTGATGTACACGCCGCACCCGAGCTATCCGCCCCTGGATCTGGCTGCGAGTGGTGCGATCGTGGTGACCAACAAGTTCGCCAACAAGCAGGACCTGTCCAACTACTCGCGCAATATCATTTGCGCCGAACTCGATACCGAGGCATTGGTGGAGGCTCTTCGAACTGGTGTAGCGCTTGCTGAGGACCAGCAAACGCGCCGCCGCAACTTCTCGGCCAACGCACTCGGCGCAGACTGGGCCGCAGCGTTCGAGGAAACGCTCCAGTTGCTCACAGCGGCGCGCTAATGTTTTCTCTGGACATTCCTCAGGTTCCCTATTCGGACCCGTGGCTTCTGCCGCTCTCGGCGCGGCTGGCGATGCTGCATCGCCGCAAGGTTCGCGTCGCCTACTTCTACGAAGAGCCGAACAACAGCACCTTCCGCTACCGTGCCTACAACATGGCCCAGGTGCTCAATGAGGCTGACGGGGGCAATGTCTCGGCAAGCTATTTTTTCCTGTCGGATGTAGCGCGCTTCGATGAGATTGCAGATGCTGCAGACATGCTGGTAATTTGTCGTTCGCGCTATTGCCATCGGGTCAACGGATTGATCAGCAAGTTCCGCGCACGCCGCAAGCGCGTGCTGTTCGATGTCGATGACCTGGTTTTCGACACCGACTATGCGCACCTGGTGGTTGCCACGCTGGGCCTTGACGTCACACAGAAGGGGCTTTGGGACGATTGGTTTGCGATGATCGCGCGCATGGGCCAGACGCTGCGTCTTTGCGACGGCGCCATCACCACCAACGAGTTTCTTGCACAGAAGATTTCGGATTACTCCGGCCTTCCGGCGTCCGTCGTGCCAAACTTCATGAACAAGGAGCAGCTCGCCGTCGCGGAAGATGTCTTTGCTGCCAAGCAGCGCATGCGCTTTGTCGGCAGCGAGAAGATCTGTCTTGGCTATTTCAGCGGATCGCCGTCGCACCGACTTGACTACGCCATCGTGGAGCCGGCATTGGCCGAAGTACTTTCACAGCGCCCGAACGTGGAAGTCATGGTGGTTGGTTACATCGAGCATGGCCCCAGAATGCGAGAGTTTGCTGATCGCGTCAGTCGACAGCCTTTTCACGATTACGTGAACCTCCAGCGTCTGCTGGGAACAGTCGAGTTCAATCTGATGCCGCTGCAATCAAACGCGTTCACTGACTGCAAATCCGAACTGAAGTACTTTGAGGCGGCCAGCGTTGGTACTCTGAGCATTGCATCGCCGAGCTTCACTTACCGCGGCGCTATTCGCGAGGGCGAGAACGGCTACTTGGCGAAAGCCCACGAATGGACCGCGTCAATCTTGAGCGCCATAGACCGAAGTGAGTCCTATGAAGAGATGGCGACCGAAGCCAAGCGTGACGCGCTGCTAAAGTTTGGATGGCAGCACCAAGGCGCCACCATCCTTCGAGCACTGCAACTCATCTGAGTTGAAATGTCCTGCAGAGTGATGGCTTTTCTCGTTCAATAGATCGCCACAACCCCAATGAACGACGACGGCCGAACTTGACGAAATTTCTCCACCAAGACACGGTTCGGGCGCAGACCATCTTCATCTTTTTGGCGATTGGCACCGTGTTGCTGGCAGTCGCCTTGGTTATGGCGATAGACGCTCAGCCGTCAAATATTGCATCTTCTGCCAGCTTGATCATCGACGCGTACAAGGACTACATCGCGCCGAAGCCAACCGAGCGTTTTGTTTTTGGATTGCTTGCCGTCACGATACCGGTGTTGGCGGTCGTGGTCACATTGAAGGCTCCCAACTTTGAGCATTTGACAGCGCGGCCGTTTGCGTCATCGTTGCCATGGTTTGTCGCCTTGATGCTCTACTTGCCGTTTTTCGGCTCTGACTTCGTCGTCACGCTGCTCGGTCGATATGGCGCGATCAATCCGCACATGGGTCTTCGAGTTGCTGCGAGCCTTGTCGTGGCGATAGGGTGGTGTGTATGGTTTGCTCGGGTTGAGCGAGTGCGCCTGTCTGGCGCGAGGCGCGGGAACGCATTGCTTTTGGCCTGGTTGATCTTTGGTGCAACTGTTCTGCTTCAGTTGTTGTCTTGGCGGGTTGTCAGCTTTGCGTCGGTTACGCGAAGTGGTGTCTGGTCGACGCATGCCGACCCGGTCTTTTTCGCGCTGAGCCAAGTGGTTGCTGGGAAGACGCTGCTTGCTGACTTGCCGTCCCAATACGGGCTGTTCCCGCACATGCTGGCTCCGCTGTTCTGTGTCGTGGGACTCTCGGTGCTGAAGTTGAGCGTTCTCTTTGCATTGATGCAGGTGACGTCAATGGCTGGACTGTTTTTTGTCACTTCCAAGCTTGTGAGGAGCCGGTTGCTGCTGCTGCTGGCGGGCCTTGCACTTGTGATGGTGACGTTCGAGACGGTCTTGTACTTCGCCGGCATCGATGAGCGCTACTACCAGTACTGGCCCATTCGATTCTTCTGGCCAGCAATGTCCGTGCTTGCGTTCTATTGGTTTGCGTGCAGACGGACGCTATTGCGATGTGCAGCGGTATCGCTGCTCTCGGCCATCGGTCTGCTCTGGAACGTCGATTCGGGGCTCTTTATCGTTGTTGCGTTCGGTGCCTATCTCGTGGCGCAATGGGCAATGATCCTCTTTCCGTGGTCAAAGCCTCCCAACGAATTGCGCAACCGTTGGACTTCGCGCTCCTTCGCTGCAGCAATTGCCATTCACGCGGTCGTCGCTACGGCGGTCGTGAGCGCATCGCTCGCCGTGATGGTTCTGAAGGCTGGCGGCCCGCTCAATCTTCGTGCGTTGTTCGAGTACCAGCGAATCTTTGTCGAACTTGGTCTCATGATGCTTCCATTGCCGACCAAAGTGCATCCTTGGATGTCGGTCTTGGGCGTATACCTTGCCGGGGTGGTTGTTTCCCTCGGCATCTGGCGGCGGCGTGGCGCTCAAGTTCGGGCAGACGTGATGTTTTATCTCAGCATGTTGGGGCTCGGTCTGTTTGTGTACTACGCCGGTCGTGCGCACATCTTGAACCTTGTCACAGTTTGCTGGCCTGCTGTGGTGCTCGCCGCATGTGGGGCGGACGACTTGCTTCGTGGCGTGCGAGCAAAGGTATTGCCACGCGTGCAACTGGTTCTGCCCGTTGTTGCAGTCGCAATGCTTCTGCTGGCGGCAGCCAGCTTCGTGAGCAGAGTACCGTTTCTGCTCACGAAGGTTTGGGCTCAACTGGAAACGCACGGGCAAGTCGAAGAGCCGTTCGTTGCGAGTGAACTCGATCTGATCAGGGCACATAGCATTGGCAGGCGTGAATGCCTGATTCTTTCCCAGCGTCAAGGCATCTACTATGCCGAGTCAGGGCTTGCGTCGCCCCTCAAGGGGCCGGGCATCGTGGAAATCCTGCTCAAGAGCGACCAGCAAGCTATCGTCGAAGCCTTTGTCAAAGGACGTCTTGAATGCGTATTTCTCGGTGTGGGCGGATTCTCGAACCCCGGGCTGAACATGGATCTTGGCAATGTCCTTGCCAACTACGAAATCAAAGGCCGCAATACGCCGGAAACGATGCTTTTCCTGCAGGCCAAACCGTAACGTCACCGCCGCTGGCGTAATCGCATTCAGCACCGATGTGGCTCCGTGCCACGACGAAGACTGTGTCTCATGATCCAGTCGCGATTCGCTGACCGCAGACAACAGTTGGAATATCGGGGCGGCGAGCCCGCGCCGTGCCGTCCTAGCTTTCGACGATCCGCCCGTGTTCCATGTGGATCACGCGATTGCATTCCTTGGCAATCAGCTCGGGCGAGTGCGAGGCCAGCACCAGGATGCCCGACTTGGACACCACGTCGCGCATCCGCTTCTCTGCCTTCTCGGTGAAGGCGGCGTCGCCCACCGACAGCCATTCATCCATCAGCAGGATGTCGGCCTCGACGCTGGTCGAAATGGAGAACGCCAGCCGCATCATCATGCCGGTCGAGTAGGTGCGAACGGGCATGTTGACGTACTCGCCCAGGCCGCTGAATTCGCAGATGTCGGGCGTGAGCCGGTCGACCTCTTTCTTGCTCATGCCCATGACGAGGCCGCGCAGCATGATGTTCTCGATGCCGGTGGCGTCCATCTCGATGCCCAGTGCGGGGTCGATCAAGCTGGCCACGGAGCCCTGGCGCGTGAACTCGCCCGACGACGGTTCGTAGACGCCCGCCAGCGTGCGCAGCAGCGTCGACTTGCCCGCGCCGTTGTGGCCGATCAGGCCCAGCCGGTCGCCGCTCTTGAGTTCGAGGTTGAGGCCGCTGAGCGCCTGCACCACGGTGACGCCGGTTTCCTTGCCGAAGCGCCCGCCGGTGACGGAGGCCGCCAGCGTCTTCTTGAGTGACACCGAGCCGGCCCCGTAGATGGGGAAGCTGACCGAAACGTTCTTGAGTGAAATGGATGCCATGGATCAGAGCCAGTAAACGACGCGGCGACGGTATTTGACGAACATCACGCTCGCGGCGGTCAGGCACAACACGGTCCACACGCCGATACCGATCCAGCTGTGGAGATGGGCCTCGCCGCCCATCAGCGGGGTGCGCAACAGGTCGAGCATCTGCGCGAAGGGGTTCCACAGCACGTACTTGGCGCGGCCCGGGAGGTTCTCGGGAAGCCAGAACACGGGGGTGAGGAACATCAGCATCTGCATGATGCTGGTGATGATCTGCGTCACGTCGCGGTAGCGGGTGCAGATGAGGCCCAGCAGCAGGCCGAGCGCATGGGCGTTGACGATGAGGATCAGGAAGGCCGGAATGACCAGGAGAACCGACCACGACAGCGAGACGCCGGCCCACAGGGCGACGGGGATGTACAGCACGATCTGGTGGGCGAACTGGATCAGGTTGCGTCCCAGGCCTCGCCACACGAAGAGGCTGATGGGAAAGTAGCCCTGCTTCAGGTAGTTGGAGGCGCCGACGAAGGCGTTGCAGGCATCGGTGACGATCGCGGAGAAGAAACCCCAGAAGATGACGCCGAGCGCCAGGTGCGGGAAGAACTTGTCCAGCTGGGTGCCGAAGAGCGAGGCATACAGCGGGCCCATGCCGCCGATCATGATGCCCATGCTCAGCGTGAGCCACAGCGGCCCCAGCATGGAGCGGCGATAGCGCAGCACCACGTCGAACCAGGCCAGCGTCCACCAGATGTCGGTGCGGCGGGTGCCTTCCCACCAGTCGGCCAGGGCGCTTCGATGGAGATTGGAATGAACTTGGCTCATGCGTGTGCGTCAGTGTCTTTGTCTGCCATGCGGATGCCGATGTGCAGGGTCAGGTTCCCACCGCCGCGTGAAACGGCGATGAGCAAAAGCGCTTCGTGGCCGAGGGGGTCAAGCGGGATTTCTTGGAGGGCTATGGCCGGATGGGCCGGGACGGTGCTCGTGCGAGCCCGCGCATTTTATTCAGAGTATCAACTGAGAGATAATTTTACCGGCTCCGGTTCCCCTGCAATTCGTAACCATGGAAGAGCCCACCGCTCCCCCGATCGGACGGGCTGCGGCTGCCATCGGCAGCATGCCCGACAGAAAAACGATCCACCCATGCGCAATCCCCGTCCTCTCGAAGTCTCCGTCGCCCTGTGCACCTACAACGGCGCCCGCTTCCTGCGCGAGCAGGTGCGCAGCATCTGCCTGCAGACCCGGCCGCCGATCGAGGTCGTGCTGTCCGACGATGCCTCGCGCGACGGCTCGGTCGATGTCGTGCGTGCCACGGTGGCCGAATGCGCGGCGGAACGCCCCGGGCCGCCCATCGCCCTGCGGGTCTTCGAGAACCCCGTGGCCCTGCGGGTCGTCAAGAACTTCGAACAGGCCATCTCGGCCTGCACCGGCGACCTGATCGCGTTGAGCGACCAGGACGACGTGTGGGTGCCCGACCGGCTCGAGCGGATGGTGGCGCCCTTCGTGCAGGACGACAACCTCTGGCTGCTGCACACCGACGCGCGCCTCGTGGATTCCCAAGGCCGCGACCTGGGCAACACGCTGTTCCATGCGCTGGAGGTCACACCGTCGGAGCTCGAGCGGATCCACACGGGCCGGGCGTTCGATGTGTTCCTGCGCCGCAACCTCGTGACCGGCGCCACCACGGTTTTCCGTCGTGCGCTGCTCGCCGATGCGCTGCCGCTGCCCGTCGAGTGGGTGCACGACGAATGGCTGGCCATCATTGCGTCGACGACGTCGCGGGTCGACCTGCTGGAAGAGCCGCTCATCGAATACCGCCAGCACGAATCCAACCAGATCGGCGCCCGCCGCGACACCTACAAGGAAAAGGTGCGCAAGGCGCTCGCCTCGCGCGGCAACACGCACGTCGAGCGCGCGATCAAGGCCGAGCTGTTGCTGGAGCGTCTGCTCCAGCTCGGCGATCGCGTGCCCCCCGAGATCATCGACAAGGTGCGCAGCAAGATCGTGCACCAGCGCTTCCGCGCCGCCTTGCCGGCCTCGCGCCTGGCCCGGTGCGTGCCGATCCTGCGCGAGGCCATGACCGGTCGCTACGACAAGTTCGGCCGCGGGGTGCGCGGCGTGGTCCGCGATCTTTTCGAATCCGTCTGACACAACAACAATGAACCCAACCAACGTCCCCGCGAACTCATCCCGGCCCGGCGAGCCGACGGCCTGGCCGAACGTCGTGGTCATCATTCCGTTCTACAACGGCGCCGATTTCATCGAGCGCTCGGTGAAGAGCGTGTTCGAGCAGTCGGTGCCCGCGCACGAGGTGATCGTGGTCAACGACGGCTCGCGCCCGGAGGAGCGCGCCGCGCTCGACGGGCTGGCGGCCCGCTATCCGTTCCGCATCCTCGACAAGGAGAACGGCGGCCAGGGCTCGGCGCGCAATGCGGGCGTGGCGGCGTCGACCTCCGAGTACATCTGCTTCCTGGACCAGGACGACTTCTACCTGCCGAACCACATCGAGACGCTGGTGTCGTCGATCCCGTGGGACGACCGCCTGTTCGGCTACATCTACGCCGACCTGTACGAGGCGGACGGCGACGGCAACGTGATCCGCACCGGCGTCATCAAGGACCACGCACAGCACCCGAAGCGCAGCATCTTCGACCTGCTGCGCTACGACATGTTCGTGCTGCCCTCGGCCGCGCTCGTGAGTCGCAAGGCCTTCGACGCGGTGGGCGGCTTCGACTCGCAGTTCATGGGCTACGAGGACGACGACCTGTTCCTGCGCATCTTCCGCAAGGGCTACAGCAATCACTTCGTGGACAAGGCGGTGACGGTCTGGTGCATCCACACGGCCAGCACCTCGTTCGGCATCCGCATGGTGCGCAGCCGCTTCAAGTACTTCAAGAAGCTGCTGCAGATGTTCCCCGACGAGCACCAGCGCGGCCGCTACTACCTGCGCGAATACCTGATGCCGCGCTTCCAGCTGTTCTTCGTGAACGAGGCGATCGAGGCCATCAAGAAGGACGACCAGTACCGCGGCGAGATGACGGCGGTGCTCGACGACTACGCGGCCATCGTCTTCGCGAACCCGTACGTGGGTCGCAAGAAGAAGCTGCGGTTGTGGATCACGCTGTTCCTGCTGCGTCGGAGCACGCCGGGCATGGTGCGCTTCATCGGCGCGCTGACGAAGCTGCCGATCATCCGCAGCCTGCGCAAGGTCTACAAGTCCTGATGCGCGCCGCGGCGGCCCGCAGGCCGCCGCGGCCTGGTCCTCAGCGGGCCGGCGCCGAGGTCATCGCCGGGTCCATGTAGGTGGCGTGCGAGCGCACGTACTCGGCGCGCAGGTGGCCTGCGTCCTTGTAGATCGGCGTGGCGTCGGCATCGGCGCGGGTGCACCAGTCTTTCTGGCACAGGCTCGGGATCGGGTCGATCACGATGGCGCCGCTGCGCTGCGCGATCTGCCGCATGCGCTCGTGCAGCGCCTTCTGCCGCGGGTCCCAGGGGGCGGTGGGCGACATCTTGCCCACTTGCATGTCGCCCAGGCGGCCGCCCTTGATGAACTCCTCGGGGCCGAAGCCCTCGCCGACCGGGTTGTCCAGCAGCAGGTAGACCTGCTTGTGCTTGGACAAGGTGGTCAGCACGGTCTCGAGCATGTTGAGCGAGAAGTCCACGCCGCCGCCGCCCATGAAGCGCCGCTTGTCCTTGCCGTCGAAGAAGTAGTAGCGGTCGGCCGCTGCGTTCTCGGCGTTGGGCTTGCCGGTCTCGGTGAAGTAGCAGTTCCAGCAGCCGCCGAAGACGACGGCGTCGAACCGGTCGCTCATGGCCAGCCGCATGCCGCCGTCGCGGCGTTCGCCGCAGAGGTTGTTCTGCTCGTCGACCACGTTGGGAATCGGCGGGCAGGCGCCCCACGTCACGAAGGAGAGCGAATCGAGCGTGCCTGGCGAGGTCTTGGAGAGCTCGACGGCGCGCGGCCCGTACTGCTCGACGTGGCTGTCCCCGAAGAACAGCACCCGCCGCTTGCCCTGGCCGATCTGCTGCAGCACCTCGCCGTCGACCTTGATCGGGCTCAGGCCGTCCGGGTAGGCCCAGTCCTTGGCGGCCGCGGCGGTCTTGTTGAAGTACGGATCGCTGTGGCGGCCGACGTAGTAGCGCGTGGTCGCCAGCAGGCCGAGCACGACGAAGCCGATCATCACGGCCACCAGCCCCGCCGTCACCGTCGGGTTCTCGCTGCGGCGCGTGTAGCGCTCGACGAACCGGTAGGTCAGCCACGCCAGCACGAACGACGCCACCAGCATCAGCGCGCGGATGCCGTCGGAAGGCAGCTTGCCTTCCAGGATGCGCGCATAGGCCAGCAGCGGCCAGTGCCAGAGGTAGAGCGGGTAACTGATCAGCCCGACCCAGACCATCGGCCTGGACGCGAGCACATAGCGGTTGAGCACGCCGCTCGGTCCGGCGGCGATGCAGAAGAAGGCGCCTACCGACGGCAGGATGGCCCAGAACCCGGGGAAGGCCTTGCCGCCGCGGATGTAGCACAGGCCCAGCACGATCAGCACGAGGCCGGCGATCGACTGCGCGTGGCGGCTCCAGCCTGGCTTCGGTGGCGGGCGGTGCAGCCGCGCGTAGGCCAGCATGCCGCCGATCATCAGTTCCCAGAAGCGCGACAGCGGCGAATAGAACGCGGCCGTGCGGTGGCTGTGGATGGTCGTCACGTTGAGCAGGAACGACATCGCCGCCACCGTGCCGAGCACCGTGAGCATGCGCCACTTGCGCTTCCAGGCCAGGCCCAGCAGCACGGGCCAGAAGATGTAGAACTGCTCCTCGATGGCCAGCGACCACAGGTGCAGCAGCGGCTTGGTCTCGGCGGCGTTGTCGAAGTAGCCGGCCTCGTTCCAGAAGGCGAAGTTCGACACGAAGCCTGCGCCCGCGGCCACGTGCTTGCCCAGCTGTTCCCATTCGTGCGGCAGCAGGGCGAACCAGCCGAAGGCCATGGTGGCCAGCAGCACCAGCGCCAGAGCCGGGAAGATGCGCTTCACGCGCCGCGCATAGAACTCGCGGTAGCTGAAGCCGTCGCCCTGGAAGCTGCCCAGGATGATGGTGGTGATCAGGAAGCCCGAGATGACGAAGAAGATGTCGACGCCGATGAAGCCGCCCTTGATCCACTGCGGGAACGCGTGGTAGCCGAGCACCGACAGCACCGCGACAGCGCGCAGCCCGTCGATGTCCGGGCGGTATTTCGGGTGAACCAGGTGGGCGTGTTCGGGGAGGGAGGTCGGGCTGCTCGTGGTCGTCATCGTCGGTGCTGAAAGCGGCGCTAGCGGGCTTTTCGTGCGGGGCTTTTCGGCCCCGATTGTCCTCGCAAACGCCGCCGTGCCTTTTCAGGCGGCGGCGCGCTGCAGCCGCCAGTAGCGCCAGAAAGCGCCCGACAGCCACACCTTGAGCAGGCTGGTCACGTGCCAGTACAGGTACTTCTTGCTGCGGTGGCTGGCGCGCTGGGCGTCGTGGCGCGCGCGCAGGTCTTCGGTCACCTGGAGCTTCCAGCCGGCCAGGCGGGTGCGGGCGCAGATGTCGAAGTCTTCCCCGTACATGAAGAAGCGTTCGTCGAAGCCGCCGATCTTGCGGTAGGCCTCGCTGCGAAACAGCATGAACAGGCCGGGAATCCAGGCCGGCACGGTCGGCGGCTGGTAGCCGGGCTTCTTGCGGCCCAGGATCTCGAAGGGGGTCAGCAGCGCGCGGTGCGGCTCGGGCTCGGGCCGGCCCGACTCCAGGATGCGCGGCGTCATCAGGCCGGCGTCGGGCGCGGCCTGGGCGAGCATCGGGGCGAGCACGTCGGCGTCAAAGCGGATGTCGGGGTTGAGCACCAGGAACCAGGGCGTGTCGCAGCGCGCGAAGGCCTGGTTGTGGTTGGCGCCGAAGCCCAGGGGCGCCGCGTTCTCGATGCGCTCGATCGGAAAGCCCCACTGGCGTCCTGCGATCAGGTCGGCCTCGGGAATGTTCAGCGTGAGCACGACCTTGGCGATCGCGTTCCGGCTGTGGCGGTCGAGCTGCTCGAGCAGCGGCAGCACCAGCGCGAGCTGGCCGTGGCTCACGATCGACAGGGTGACCGGGGCGTGGGGTGAAGAAGGGGGCGTGGGCATGGTCTAATTTCGCTCGGGAATTCTAGGGTTCCCCCAACCCCACTCATGATTGCCCTGATCATCCTCAGTTTCTTCGTCTCCGCCATCGCGGTGCAGCTGTTCATGCGCCGCGCGCGCAGACACGCGCGCCGCTACGGCGCCGACATGCCCCAGCGTTTCCACAAGGGCCACGTGCCGCGCCTGGGCGGGGCCGGCATCATGCTCGGCATGAGCGCGGCCTGGCTGGGCGCCGGCCTGATCGAGCCGCTGAACATCGCCTGGCCGCTCAAGTCCTCGATGCTCACGCTGGTGTGCATCCTGCCCGCCGTGCTCGGCGGCATCGTCGAAGACGTGACGCAGCAGGTCAAGGTGCGCTACCGGCTGGGCCTGACGATCGGCTCGGCGCTGCTGGTGTGCTGGGTGCAGGGGCTGGGCGTGGCGCGCACCGGCTTCGAGACGCTCGACGGCTGGCTCGCGCTGCTGCCCTATGCCTCGCTGGTCTTCGCGGCCCTGGCCATCGGCGGCCTGCCGCATGCCTTCAACATCATCGACGGCTACAACGGGCTGGCGGGCACCGTGGCCGTGCTCGTGTGCCTGGCGATCTCGCACGTCGCGCTGCAGCTGGGCGACCGGCAACTGGCCGCGATGGTGATCTGCCTGGTCGGCGCCACCTTCGGCTTCCTGGTCTGGAACTACCCGCGCGGCAAGATCTTCGCCGGCGACGGCGGCGCCTACGTCTGGGGCATGGTGATCGCCGTGGCCTGCGTGACGCTGGTGCAGCGTCACCGCGTGGTGTCGCCGTGGTTCCCGATGCTGCTGCTGATCTACCCGGTGTGGGAGACGCTGTTTTCCATCTACCGCAAGCTGGCCCGCGGCCAGTCGCCGGGCACGGCCGACGCGCTGCACTTCCACCAGCTGATCTTCCGGCGCATCGTGCGTGTGGCCTTCGCGGACGACGAGGCGCGCCAGCTGCTGGCGCGCAACAACCGCACCTCGCCCTACCTGTGGATGTTCGCCGCGCTGTCGGTGGTGCCCGCGGTGCTGTTCTGGAACAACACCTTCGTGCTGATGCTGTTCTGCCTTCTGTTCGTCACGACCTACGTCGGGGCGTACCTGATGATCGTGCGCTTCAAGGTCCCGCGCTGGCTGCGGCCCTGACCGCCGGCGCCGCCTTGTTGCGAGAATTCTTCCCATCGTCCACCGCTTTGGAGCCTGACCGCCCATGACCGACCCCGTCCTCAACATCCCTCCGCGCGACAAGGCCGAGATCCTGGCCCAGGCGCTGCCGTACATCCGCAAGTTCCACGGCAAGACCATCGTCATCAAGTACGGCGGCAACGCCATGACCGACCCGGCGCTGCAGGCCGACTTCGCCGAAGACGTGGTGCTGCTCAAGCTGGTCGGCATGAACCCGGTGGTGGTGCACGGCGGCGGCCCGCAGATCGAGGCCGCGCTGAACAAGCTGGGCAAGAAGGGCAGCTTCGTGCAAGGCATGCGCGTGACCGACGCCGAGACCATGGAAGTCGTCGAATGGGTGCTGGCCGGCGAGGTGCAGCAGGACATCGTGGGCCTGATCAACCAGGCCGGCGGCAAGGCCGTGGGCCTCACGGGGCGCGACGGCGGCCTCATTCGCGCGCAGAAGCTCAAGCTGGCCGACCGCACCGACCCGAACGTGCACCACGACGTGGGCCAGGTCGGCGACATCGTTTCCATCGACCCCAGCGTGGTCAAGGCGCTGCAGGACGACGCCTTCATTCCCGTCGTGAGCCCCATCGGCTTCGGCGAGGAGAACGAGAGCTACAACATCAACGCCGACGTCGTCGCCGGCAAGCTGGCCACCGTGCTCAAGGCCGAGAAGCTCATGCTGCTGACCAACACGCCCGGCGTGCTGGACAAGAACGGCAACCTGCTCACCAACCTGAGCGCGCGCGAAATCGACGACCTGTTCGCCGACGGCACCATCTCGGGCGGCATGCTGCCCAAGATCGAAGGCGCGCTCGACGCGGCCAAGAGCGGCGTGAACGCGGTGCACATCATCGACGGCCGCGTGCCGCACGCGATGCTGCTCGAGATCCTGACCGACCAGGCCTACGGCACGATGATCCGGGCGCGCTGAGCGCCCTCCGCGCGCCTTCCGTCGGCGGAAGGCGCGCGCTCACTGCGCTGTGCGAGAATCAATTGATTACATCTTTGCACGCGCTCCCATGCAGAACGAAGAGACAGCTGCCCCCGGCGTAGAGACCCCGGCCGACACGCCCGCCGCCGCACCGACGCGCAAGCGCCCCAAGCCGGGCGAGCGGCGCGTGCAGATCCTGCAGGCGCTGGCCGCCATGCTGGAGCAGCCCGGTGCCGAGCGGGTCACCACCGCCGCGCTGGCCGCGCGGCTCGAGGTGAGCGAGGCGGCCCTGTACCGCCACTTCGCGAGCAAGGCCCAGATGTTCGAGGGCCTCATCGACTTCATCGAGCAGAGCGTCTTCACGCTGGTCAACCAGATCCTCGAGCGCGAAGGCGCCACCGGCAGCCAGCAGGCGGCCCGCATCCTCGTGCTGCTCGTGCAGTTCGCCGAGCGCAACCCCGGCATGACGCGCGTCATGGTCGGCGACGCGCTGGTGTTCGAGAACGAGCGCCTGCAGCAGCGCATGAACCAGTTCTTCGACAAGATCGAGGCCACGCTGCGCCAGGTGCTGCGCGGCGCGGCCGCCGCCGACGGCTCGGCCACGCCCAGCGTCGACGCCCAGGTGCGCGCCGCGGCGCTCACGGCCTTCGTGGTCGGGCAGCTGCAGCGCTTTGCGCGCTCGGGTTTCCGCCGCGCGCCGTCCGAACACCTGGAAGCCACGATCGCCCTGATCGTTTGACGGCCTTGCCGGCAAGTCCGGCGCCGCAACGCTGAACTCGACGCGGCCCCTTGCGGCGCGTACGATCGATTTCCTCCCTTGCCGCCACGCGGTGCCGCGGTGACAAGCCCGTTTCGCATGACCTCTGGATCGGAGGCTCGCATGAGTGCTTGTCCTTCCCGCCGCCGCTGGCCTTCCGGGGCGCGCCATGCCTGACGCCGCCGCCGCCCGCCCGGCCCTTCTCCTGCACGCCGTCGTGCTCACCGCCGTCGCCATGGTCGCGTTCGCGGCCAACTCGCTGCTGTGCAGGCTCGCGCTGCAGCACGGCGGCATCGACCCCGCCAGCTTCGGCAGCATCCGGCTCGCGTCCGGGGCGATCACGTTGGCGCTCGTCGTGCGCTTCCGGGCGCAGCCGTCCGCCCTCGGGCACACCGGCTGGCTCCCGGCCGTCATGCTGTTCGCGTACGTCGCGTTCTTCTCCTTCGCTTACCTCAGCCTCCCGGCGGGCACGGGCGCGCTGATCCTCTTCGGCGCGGTGCAGCTCACGATGCTGGGCGCGGGCCTGGGCGGCGGCGAGCGCTTCGGGGTGCTGGCGTGGTGCGGCTTTGTCCTTGCGGCGGCCGGACTCGTCTACCTGGTGTCGCCGGGCGTTGCCGCGCCGCCGCTGCTGGGCGCCGTGCTGATGGCGGTGGCGGGCGTGGCGTGGGGCGTGTATTCGCTGCGCGGCCGGGGCGTGGCCGACCCGCTGGCCGCGACCGCGCGCAACTTCCTGCGCGCCGTGCCGCTGGCCCTGGCATTGAGTCTTGTGTTCGCAACGCGCGCGCACGCCGATGCGCGCGGCGTCGCGCTGGCCGTGGCCTCCGGCGCGCTGACCTCGGGGCTCGGCTACGTCGTCTGGTACGCGGCGCTGGGCCGGCTGTCGGCCTTGCGCGCGGCCACCGTGCAGCTGTCGGTGCCGCTGCTGGCGGCGTTCGGCGGCGTGCTGTTCCTGTCGGAAGCGATCACGCCGCGGCTGGCGCTCGCCTCGGTGGCGATCCTGGGCGGCATCGCGCTGGTGCTGAGCCAGAAGTCGCGCCAGGCGACGCGGCGTTAGTTCAGGGCCACGCCCACCTTGGCGCCGGCGGCGACGATCTCGCCCCAGGTCGCGTCATCGACCCACACCCCGTCGCGCCGGCGTGCCGCGCGCGCCCGGCGCTCCGGCTCGCCCGCGATCTGCACGGCCTCGAAGCCCTGGCCCGGCGGGCTTTGCCGCAGCCAGCCGATGAACTCGCGTGCCTCCTCGTCGAAGGCTTTCTGCGTGCCGAGCTTCACGGGGTCGATCAGCACCGTCAGCATGCCGTTGAGCACCGTGCGCGCCGTGTCCGCCGGCCGGTGCCAGGTGCCGCCGCCCGTGAGCGCGCCGCCCAGCAGCTCGCACGCCACCGCCATGCCGTAGCCCTTGTGTTCGCCGAAGGTCATGAGCGCGCCGAACAGGCCGTTGCCCTGCGGCACCACGACCACGCCCGGGTCGTTGGTGGGCGCACCGCGCTCGTCGATCAGGTAGCCGTCGGGCACCTGCTCGCCCTTGTTGTGGGCCACGCGCATCTTGCCCTGCGCCACGCGGCTGGTCGCGTAGTCGAGCACGAAGGGCTCGGCGCCCGCCAGCGGAATGCCGATGCAGCACGGGTTGGTGCCGAAGCGCCCGTCGCCGCCGCCCCAGGGCGCTACCACGGGCCGCGAGAGCACGTTGACGAAGTGCATCGCCACCAGCCCCTGCGCCGTTGCCATTTCCGCGAAATGGCCGATGCGCCCCAGGTGGTGCGCGTTGGCGAGCGTGAAGATGCAGCTGCCGTGCTGCTTCGCGCGCGCGATGCCGAGCTCCATCGCCTGCACGCCGACGATCTGCCCGTAGCCGTGCTGGCCGTCCAGGCCCATCAGCGTGCCGATGTCGAGGTTGACCTTCACGGCCGCGTTGGGCACGAGGCCGCCTTCGGCCACCGCATCGATGTAGCGCGGCAGCATGCCCACGCCGTGCGAGTCGTGCCCGCTGAGGTTGGCCAGCACGAGGTTGGCGGCCACCTGCTGCGCTTCGGCGGTGCTGCTGCCCGCCGCTTCGAGGATGCGGGCGACGTTGGCTTGCAGGCCGTCGGCCGGCAGGGTTCTGGACATGGATCAGGCTCCTCTTGCGTTCAAGGTGATGGCGTGGCGGTGGCCGAAGGGGCGGGCGGGCAGGGGCTGCGCGGGCCTCACATCACCGCGCCGACTTGCCACGGCACGAACTCGTTCTGCCCGTAGCCGTGCTGCTCGCTCTTGGAGTGCGCGCCCGAGGCGGTGGCCAGCACCAGCTCGAAGATGCGCTGGCCCATCTCCGCAATCGACGCTGTGCCGTCGACGATCTCGCCGCAGTTGATGTCCATGTCTTCTTCCTGCCGCTGCCACAGCGCCGAGTTGGTCGCCAGCTTGAGCGAAGGCGAGGGCGCGCAGCCATACGCCGAGCCGCGACCGGTCGTGAAGCAGATCAGGTTCGCGCCGCCGGCCACCTGGCCCGTGGCGCTCACCGGGTCGTAACCCGGCGTGTCCATGTAGACGAAACCGTGCGCGGTCACGGGCTCGGCGTACTCGTACACCGCCTCGAGGTTGCTGGTGCCGCCTTTGGCGACCGCGCCCAGCGACTTCTCGAGGATGGTCGTGAGCCCGCCCGCCTTGTTGCCCGGCGAGGGGTTGTTGTTCATCTCGCCCTCGTTGATCTCGGTGTAGTGCTCCCACCACTTGATGCGGTCCACGAGCTTCTGGCCGACCTCGCGCTTCACCGCGCGGCGCGTGAGCAGGTGCTCGGCGCCGTACACCTCGGGCGTTTCGCTGAGGATGGCCGTGCCGCCGTGCGCCACCAGCAGGTCGACCGCCGCGCCCAGCGCCGGGTTCGCGCTGATGCCCGAGTAGCCGTCCGAGCCGCCGCACTGCAGCCCGATGGTGATGTGCGCCGCGCTGCACGGCTCGCGCTTCACCGCGTTGGCGCGGGGCAGCATCTCGTTGATGAGCGCCACGCCCTTTTCGACCGTCTTGCGCGTGCCGCCCGTGTCCTGGATGTTGAAGGTGCGGAAGTTCTCGCCCTCGGCCAGGTGGCCCGTCGCGAGCCAGGCGTTGATCTGGTTCGCCTCGCAGCCGAGTCCGACGACCAGCACGCCCGCGAAGTTCGGGTGCGTGGCGTAGCCCGTGAGCGTGCGCTCCAGGATCTGCATGCCCATGCCCTGCGTGTCCATGCCGCAGCCCGTGCCGTGCGTCAGCGCGACCACGCCGTCGACGTTCGGAAACGCCGCCAGCGCTTGCGGATTGGTCTTGCGCGAGAAGTGGTCGGCGATCGCGCGCGCGGCTGTCGCCGAGCAGTTCACGCTGGTCAGCACGCCGATGTAGTTGCGCGTGGCCACGCGGCCATCGGCGCGCTTGATGCCCATGAAGGTGGCCTCGCGTTTCGCGGGCGCGGGCTTCACGTCGGCGCCGAAGGCGTAGTCGCGTTCGAAGTCGCCCTTGTCGGGGCCCATGTCCAGGTTCTGCGTGTGCACGTGCTCGCCGGCGGCGATGGGCTTGCTCGCGAAGCCGATGATCTGGTTGTAGCGGCGCACCGGTTCGCCCTGCGCGATGGCGCGCATGGCGACCTTGTGGCCCGGCGGAATCAGGCCGCGCACGGCCACGTTCTCGACGAGCGTGCCGCCCAGCAGTTGTGAGCGCGCGATGACGACGTCGTCGGCGGGATGGAGTCGGATGTAGGGAGTCATCGTGGGTATCGTTCTCGGAGCCGGCGCGGGTGCGCCGGCGGTGGTCGTTACTGCATGATCTTCGGCAGCCACAGCACGGTGGCAGGCCAGTAGGTGATGATGCCCAGGCTCAACAGCAACGGCACCAGCCAGGGCAGGATCGCCATCGTCGTGCGCTCGATGCTGAGGTTGGCGATGCGCGCCAGCACGAACAGCACCATGCCCATCGGCGGATGCAGCACGCCGATCATGAGGTTGAGCACCATCACCACGCCGAAGTGCACCGGGTCGATGCCCAGCTGGTTCGAGATCGGCAAGAGGATCGGCACCAGGATCGTGATGGCCGCGGTGGTCTCCAGGAAGCAGCCCACGAACAGCATCAGCAGGTTCGCCAGCAGCAGGAACACCCAGGCTTCCTTGGTGAAGTTGAGCACCCAGCTCGCGATGTCGGCCGTGACGCCGGTGGCCGTCAGCATCCAGCCGAAGATCGAGGCGGCTGCCACGATGAAGAGCACCGTGGAGGTCGACTCCACCGTCTCCAGGCAGACCTTGACGAACATCTTCCACTGCAGCGTGCGGTACCAGAAGAAGCCCAGCACCATCGCCCACACGCAGGCGGCAATGGCGCCTTCGGTGGCGGTGAACAGGCCCGTCGCCATGCCGCCGATGAGCAGCACCGGCGTCATGATCGGCAGCACCGCCTCGAACTTGAAGACCTTGTCGGCCGCGAAAAGAATCACCAGCGCAATGGCCACCGCCGGTTGGGCCGGCGCGCCGAACTTGTCGACTGCGAACCACAGCAGCGTGGGCCACAGGCACACCACCAGCAGCTCGACCAGCGCCTTCATGAGGCGCGGCCACTGGAACTTCACGTCCGCGCCCCAGCCGTTCTTGTGCGCGTAGTAGGCCACCGTGAGCATCATGAGCAGCGTCATGATGAGCCCAGGCATCAGTCCCGCGATGAACAGCGCCCCCACCGACACGTTGGCCATCATCCCGTAGATCACGAAAGGCAGGCTCGGCGGAATGATCGGCCCCAGCGTGGCCGAGGCCGCGGTCACGCCGACCGCGAACTCGGTCGAGTAGCCGTGCTCCTTCATCGCCTTGATCTCGATCGTGCCCAGGCCGGCCGCGTCCGCGATGGCAGTGCCGCTCATGCCCGAGAAGATCACCGAGCCCAGGATGTTCACGTGCCCCAGGCCGCCCTTGAGCCAGCCCACCAGCGCGAGCGCGAAGTTGTAGATGCGGTTGGTGATGCCGGCGTTGTTCATCAGGTTGCCGGCGAGGATGAAGAAGGGAACGGCGAGCAGCGGAAAGCTGTCGACGCCGCTCACCATGCGGTGAATGACGACGAAGCCCGGCAGGTTGCCGCTCCAGAGGATGTAGACCAGCGAGGCACCGGCCATGGCCACGGCGACCGGGATGCCGGCGCTCATGAAGAGCAGGAAGGCGATCTTCAGCATGTTGTTGTCGTGATGGAGTGGGGTTGCGACCTCAGCGGTCGTCGATCGTGGATTCGGGCCGCTCCAGCACGCAGTAGCCGCGGCGCCAGTGCACCACGCTCACCTGCACCGAGCGCACGCACATGGCGACGAAGCCCAGCAGGCACACGCCGTAGACGATGTTCATCGGCAGGTCGACGATGGTCATGCTCGCGTTGTTGCCGATCTTGAGCATCATCTGCACCGTCATGACCACGGCCGCCGCGAAGAACGCCGTGCGCAGCACGTCGACCAGCAGGCCCAGCGCGCGGCCCATGGCCGGCGGCATGTGGCGGTAGAAGAAGTCGACCTGGATGTGGTTGTTGCGCGCCACGCCGATCGACGCGCCCACGAACACCGTGCCCACCAGCAGGTAGCGCGCGATCTCCTCGGTCCAGGAGGCCGAGTCGTTCAGCACGTAGCGCGTCACGAACTGGTAGAGCACCGTGAGGCCCAGCACCCAGAAGATGCCCAGGGCGGCCCAGGCCTCCACGGTGGTGCCGGACAGGTCGACGGCCTCGTCCTTGGCGTGGAACTCGCCGTCGTCGCCCAGCAGCTTGTCGTCGCTCATCGTGTGGCCTTACTTGATCGCGATGATGCGGTCGTAGTCCTGCTGGCGGTAGCCGTGGTCGGTGGGCTTGGTGTTCTTGAGCACGGCCTCGCGGAACGCGCCCTTGTCGACCGTGATCACGTTGTTGCCCTTCTTCTTGAACTCCTCCACCAGCCGGGTCTCGGAGGCGATGATCTCGCGGCCGGTTTTCTCGGCGGCTTCCTGCATCACGTCGTTGAACATCTTCTTCTCGTCGGCACTGAGCTTGGCCCACAGCTGGCCCGAGACCACGGTGAGCAGCGAGTCGACGATGTGGCCGGTCAGCGAGATGTTCTTCTGCACCTCGTAGAACTTCTTGGCCTCGATGGTGGGCAGCGGGTTCTCCTGCGCATCCACGGTGCCGCTTTGCAGCGCGAGGTAGACCTCGGCGAAGGCGATCGGCGTGGCGTTGGCGCCCAGCGACTTGGGGAAGGCCAGGTAGGCGGGCGCGTCGGGCACGCGGATCTTCAGGCCCTTCATGTCCTCGGGCTTGCTCACCGGCTTGGCCGCGCTCGAGGTGACGTGGCGCGCGCCGTAGTAGTTGAGCGCCGTGATGTGGTTGCCGGTCTTGTCGTCGTAGCCCTTGGCGAGCTCCTTGAACACGTCGCTCCTGGCGTACTTCAGCTGGTGCTCCGCGTCGCGGAAGATGAACGGAAAGTAGGTGATGGCCAGCGGCTTGTAGCTGTTGCCCGCGAAGCTCGCGCCGGTCAGCACGATGTCCACCGTGCCCAGCGTCAGGCCCTGGTTGATGTCGGCTTCCTTGCCCAGGCTGGAGGCCGGGAACACCTGGATGTCGTACTTGCCGTTGCTGCGCTTCTTGATCTCTTCGGCCGCCCACACCGAGTACTTGTGGAAGGGCTCCGAGGTCTCGTAGACGTGCGCCCACTTGAGCTTGGTCTGCGCCGAGGCGATGCCCGTTGCGCCCAGCGCGCCGGCTGCGAGGGCGCAGGCGGCCAGGGCCTTGAGGGCGGTGCGTTTGCTGTTCTTGCTGCTGCTGATCATGGGGTGTGTCTCCGTTGTAGTGAACTGGCAGGAAGGCTGGCGAGAAATCAGGCGGGCTTGGCGCGGCGCCAGCTCGCGCTGAAACGGTGGTGCGAGTTGTCCATGTGCGTGTGCATCGCGCTGCGCGCGGCGTCGGCGTCGCGCGCGGCAATGGCGTCGCGAATGGCTTCGTGCTCGGTGATGGCGGCGCGCCATGAGGTCACGGTCTCGAAGTAGCCGCCCAGCCGCGTGAAGATCGGCCCGCGGCGCGAATCCCAGAAGCCCTGCACCGTCTCGACCAGCACCACGTTGCCGCTGGCGCCGACGATGGCCAGGTGAAAGGCGCGGTCGCCGTCCAGCGGCATGACGTTGCGGTCGGCCATCTCGCGCATGGTGGCGATGGCGCGCGTCATCGCGTCCACGTCCTTGCGCTTGCCCGAGAGGGCGGCGATGGCGGCGGTCTCGCCCTCGATCACGCGGCGCGCGCGGATCAGCTCCAGCGGCCCCCACTCGGTGGGCGCCACCGGCGCGCTGGCGCGGTGCGAGCGGTCGAGCACGTACACGCCCGAGCCGGTGCGCACCTCGACCCAGCCCTCGACCTCCAGCGCGATGAGCGCTTCGCGCACCGAGGGCCGGCTCACGCCGAGCTGCTTGGCCAGGTCGCGCTCGGCGGGCAGGCGCGCGCCCACGTCGAACTCGCCCTTGGCGATCAGCCCCCGGAGCTGGTCGGCAATCTGACGATAAAGGCGTTGGGGTTCGACGGTCTGGAGCGGCACGGGAGCAGGCAGTGGGTGCGGGCGAGGCGGTGGATCGGCTTAAGGGTTGTCCTGAATTGGACAAGTGGTAAGGCCAATTCAGAATACGGCGATTCACAGATGTCACCCATCGGGCCTAACCCGAACCCACCCCGCATCCGCACAACACCCCAGGAGACACCGACCATGAGATTGAAGGGAAAGACCGTGCTCGTCACCGCCGCCGGCCAGGGCATCGGCCGCGCCAGTGTGCTGGCGCTCGCGGCCGAGGGCGCCCATGTGTGGGCCACCGACGTCAACGAGCAGCTGCTGTCGGCCTATGCCGGCGTGGCGAACGTCACGGCCCTGAAGCTCGACGTGCTCGACAAGGCCGCCATCGGCGCGGTCGTGGCGCAGCTGCCCACGCTGGACGTGCTGTTCAACTGCGCGGGCGTGGTGCACAACGGCACCATCGAGCAGGCCGGCGACGACGACCTCGACTTTGCCTTCCGCCTCAACGTGCGCGCGCAGATGTGGACCATCCAGGCCGTGCTGCCCGGCATGCTCGCGGCGGGGCGCGGCAGCATCATCAACATGGCCAGCGTGTGCTCGAGCATGAAGGGCCTGCCCAACCGTTTTGTCTACGGCACCACCAAGGCGGCCGTGCTCGGCCTCACCAAGAGCGTGGCGGCCGACTACGTGGCCCGCGGCATCCGCTGCAATGCCGTGTGCCCGGGCACGGTCGACACGCCCTCGCTGGGCGATCGCATCAACGCCAACGCCGACCCCGAGGCCGCGCGCAAGGCCTTCGTGGCGCGCCAGCCCATGGGCCGGCTCGCGCAGGCCGAGGAGATCGCGCCGGTGGTCGTCTTCCTGGCGAGCGACGAATCCATCTTCGCCACCGGCCAGTACTTCACGGTCGACGGCGGCATCACGATATGAACCGGCTCGATTTCGAAGGCCGCCACGCGGTGGTCACCGGCGGTGCCACGGGGCTGGGCTTCGGCATCGCGCAGCGGCTCGTCGCCTCGGGCGGCAGCGTCACGCTGTGGGACCGCGACGAGGCCGCCGCGGTGCGCGCGGCCGAAGCGCTGGGCGCCAAGGCCTTCGCACTGAAGGTCGAGGTGACGCAGCAGCCCTCGGTCGCGAAGGCCGTGGCCGCCACGCTCGCCCACGCGCCGCGCATCGATGCGCTGGTCAACAGCGCCGGCATCACCGGGCCCAACGTCAAGCTGTGGGACTACCCGGTGGACGACTGGCGCCAGGTGATGGAGGTCAACGTCAACGGCGTGTTCCTGTGCTGCCGCGAGGTGGTGGCGCAGATGCGCAGGCAGGGCACGAAGGGCGAGGGCCGCATCGTCAACATCGCCTCGGTGGCGGGCAAGGACGGCAACCCCAACGCCAGCGCGTACAGTGCGAGCAAGGCCGCCGTCATCGGGCTCACCAAGTCGCTCGGCAAGGAGCTGGCCGACACCGGCATCCGCGTGAACTGCGTGACGCCCGCGGCGGTGAAGACCGCCATCTTCGACCAGATGACCCCCGACCACATCGCCTTCATGCTCTCGAAGATTCCCATGGGCCGCTTCGGCACGGTGGAAGAGGTGGCCGCGATGGTCGGCTGGCTCTGCACCGACGATTGTTCGTTTTCCACCGGCGCGGTCTTCGACCTCTCCGGTGGCCGCTCCACCTACTGACCCCATTCCCTATTTCAATGCACTGAAAGGAACGCATGAAACTCGTCCGCTACGGCAACCCCGGCAAAGAGAAGCCCGGCCTCATCGACAACGAAGGCAAGCTGCGCGACCTGAGCGCCATCGTCAAGGACATCGGTCCCGACCAACTCGGCGATGCCGCCCTGGCCAAGCTGCGCAAGACCAAGCTCGACAAGCTGCCGCTGGTCAAGGGCAAGCCGCGTTTGGGCAGCCCCGTGGCCAACGTCGGCAAGTTCATCGCCATCGGCCTGAACTACGCGGACCACGCGGCCGAGTCGGGCCTGCCGGTGCCCAAGGAGCCCATCGTCTTCATGAAGGCCACCAGCTGCATCCAGGGCCCGAACGACCCGGTGATGCTGCCCAAGGGCTCGGTGAAATCCGACTGGGAAGTCGAACTCGGCGTGGTCATCGGCACGAAGGCGCGCTACGTCTCGCAAAAGAGCGCACTCGACTACGTGGCCGGCTACTGCACCATCAACGACGTGAGCGAGCGTGAATACCAGATCGAGCGCGGCGGCACCTGGGACAAGGGCAAGGGCTGCGACACCTTCGGCCCCATCGGCCCCTGGCTCGTCACGCGCGACGAAATCGAGAACCCGCAGAAGCTCGCGATGTGGCTCGACCTCAACGGCCAGCGCGTGCAGACCGGCAGCACCAAGACCATGATCTTCAGCGTGGCCAAGCTCGTGAGCTACGTGAGCCAGTTCATGACGCTGATGCCCGGCGACGTGATCACCACCGGCACGCCGCCCGGCGTCGGCATGGGCATGAAGCCGCCGCTGTTCCTGAAGAAGGGCGACGTGATGACGCTGGGCATCGAAGGCCTGGGCGAGCAGCGCCAGGAAGTGGTGCCCTTCAAGCTCTGAGCACGCGCACCAGCTCGTCGTACACCAGCCGCACGCGCGCCGGCACCGGCGCGCGCTGCGGGCGGTAGACGTGGATCGGCCAGGGCTCGGGCGCCTCGGCTGCCAGCACCTCCACCAGCGCACCCGACTGCAGCCACGGCTGCGCCAGCGGCCCGATGAGCTGGCCGAAGCCGATGCCCGCCAGCACCGCGGCGCATTCGGCGTCGATGTTGTCCGTCACGAACGCGGGCGACGACACGGTGAACACCCGTTTCTTGCTGAAGGCCCACGGCCAGGGCCGGCCCGAGCTGTGGTCGATCAGCGCCGTCACCGGCAGCCCGGACAGCGCATCGACGGTGCGCGGCGCACCGACCCGCTCGACGAGTGCGGGTGAGCCCACCACGCACAGCGACATCTTTCCCACGCCCCGCGCCACGAAGCGCGCGTCGCGCATCGGGCCGACGCGCACGCCGAGGTCGATCTGCTGGTCGACCACGTCGGCATGCTGCTCCGACAGCCGCAGGTCGAGCACCAGCCCGGGATGCTGCGCCAGCAGCGGCGCCAGCGCCTGCGGAATCAGCCGGGCGTACACATGCGGCGCCGTGACCCGCACCGTGCCCGTGTGCTGCGACAGCGCGCGCCGGTCGATGCGGTGAAAGAGCT
Organism: Variovorax sp. GW822-FHT04A09; assembly: GCF_058801005.1. Taxonomy (NCBI): domain Bacteria; kingdom Pseudomonadati; phylum Pseudomonadota; class Betaproteobacteria; order Burkholderiales; family Comamonadaceae; genus Variovorax; species Variovorax sp. GW822-FHT04A09. The sequence continues at coordinate 142,622 of NZ_JBXAMV010000007.1, forward strand.
CGTCCACGCCGCCCACGGCCACGCGGGCGCGCTCGGCCAACTGGCGCCCGAAATCGGTGAGCTGCACGCCGCGCGTGCTGCGGTGAAAGAGCGGCTCGCCCAGTTCTTCTTCGAGTTCGCGCACGGCGCGCGTCACCACCTGCGGCGACACCGACAGGCGCACGGCCGCCTCGCGGAAGTTGGCGGCATCGGCGGCGGTGAAGAACACGCGCAGGGCTTCGAGGCGGTTGGACATGGGGTGTTCCTTTTTGGGGAATTCTGAAGTCGCCAGAGTTTCATTTACTGGAACGCGTGGATTTTCCACACTGCATGCACTTCTTCAACACACCCCAAGGAAATTCCCATGACCTCCATTCAAGACAACATCCAGGGCAAGGTCGCCATCGTCACCGGCGCGAGCAGCGGCCTGGGCGAATCGACGGCGCGCCACCTGGCCGCGCGTGGCGCCAAGGTGGTGCTCGCGGCCCGCCGCACCGACCGGCTCGACCAGGTCGTCGCCGAGATCCGCGAGGCCGGCGGCGACGCCATCGCCGTGGCCACCGACGTGGCCCAGCGCGCCGACCTCGAAAGGCTGGCTGCCGCCACCGTCGAGGCCTTCGGCCGCATCGACGTGCTGGTCAACAACGCGGGCGTGATGCCGCTGTCGCCGCTGGACAAGCTCAAGGTCGACGAGTGGGACCGCACCATCGACGTCAACATCAAGGGCGTGCTCTACGGCATCGCCGCCGTGCTGCCGCGCATGCAGGCGCAGGGCAGCGGCCACATCGTGAACGTCGCGTCGATCGCCGGGCTGAAGGTGTTCACGCCCATCGGCACGGTCTACAGCGCCACCAAGCACGCGGTGCGGGCCATCTCCGAAGGCCTGCGCGTGGAGGTGGGCAACAGCGGCGTGCGCGTGACCATCGTGTCGCCCGGCGCGGTGGACTCGGAGCTGAAGTTCGGCAGCAGCGACGCCGAGAGCGCCGCCGGCGTGAAGGCCTTCTACGACGCCAACCAGATTCCGGCCGATTCGGTGGCGCGCGCCGTCGTCTATGCGGTGGAGCAGCCGGCGAACGTGGACATCAACGAGGTCGTGCTGCGGCCCGTGTCGCAGGAGTTCTGATCCCGCCGGGCAAGGGTGCGACCCTCTGGCGGTCGCCCCTTGCTTTGGCTAGCCTTCATTAACCTACCGCGGACCAAGGTCATTTGCGGTCAAAAGTGCAAAGCCCCTGCAAAATAGAACGACCGTTCGTTTTATTCGGAGCTTTCACGATGTCTGCCACCGCCGTTCCCGCCAAGCCGGCTCGCGCCGCCCCCAAAGGCCAGCAGACCAAGGCCATCATCGTCGACGCCGCGCTGGCACTGGCCGCGCAGATCGGGCTCGAGGGCCTGTCGATCGGCGCCGTGGCCGAAATCACCAAGATGAGCAAGTCGGGCGTGTTTGCCCACTTCGGCTCGCGCGAGGAACTGCAGATTTCGGTGGTGCGCGAATACCACGCCCGCTTCGAGCAGGAGGTGTTCTTCCCCGCCCTGCAGGCCCCGCGCGGCCTGCCGCGCCTTCGCGCCATGTTCGCCAACTGGATGAAGCGCACCTCGACCGAGATCGACTCGGGCTGCATCTACATCAGCGGCGCCTCCGAATTCGACGACCGCCCGGGCCCCGTGCGCGACGCGCTGGTCGAGTCGGTCAGCATCTGGCAGGCCGCCGTGCTGCGCGCCATCGTGCAGTCCAAGACCGAAGGCCACCTGCGCGCCGACGCCGACGAGCGCCAGGTCGGGTTCGAGATCCACGGCCTGATCCTCGCGCTGCACTACGAAGCCCGCTTCCTGCAGGTGCCCGGCTCCATCGGCCGCGCCAACGTCGGCTTCGACAACATCCTTGCGCGCGCCGCCACGCCGGACGCGCCGCCTGCTTCCAATGCCGCCGAGTCCGCGCCCGCCGCGCGCGGCACGCGCCGGCTCAAGACCGTGCGCTGAGCGCCACGGCTGCCCGTTTCGTTTTTCCGTTTTCGTTTTTCCAATCTATCTAGCTTCGACCAGGAGAGTCCCGGATGCCTACCTACAACCCCCCCGTGCGTGACATGCAGTTCGTGCTGCACGAAGTGCTCAACGTCGCCGAGGAACTCAAGGCACTGCCGGCCCACGCCGAGACCGATGCCGACACCATCAACGCCGTGATCGAAGAGGCCGGCAAGTTCGCGGCCGAAGTCACCTTCCCGCTGAACATCAGCGGCGACGAAGAAGGCTGCGTGCTCGACAAGGCCACGCACGAAGTGAAGACGCCCACGGGCTTCAAGGACGCCTACGCCAAGTACGTCGAAGGCGGCTGGCCCGCGCTGTCGTGCGACCCGGCCTTCGGCGGCCAGGGCCTGCCGTTCGTGGTGAACCAGTGCCTGTTCGAAATGCTCAACAGCGCCAACCAGGCCTGGACCATGTACCCGGGCCTGTCGCACGGCGCCTACGAGGCACTGGCCGCGCACGGCACCGACGCGCAGAAGAAGACCTACCTGCCCAAGCTCACGAGCGGCGAGTGGACCGGCACCATGTGCCTGACCGAACCCCATTGCGGCACCGACCTGGGCCTGCTGCGCACCAAGGCCGAGCCGCAGGCGGACGGCACCTACCGCATCACCGGCAGCAAGATCTTCATCTCGGCCGGCGAGCACGACATGACGAGCAATATCATTCACCTGGTGTTGGCCCGCCTGCCGGACGCGCCCAAGGGCAGCAAGGGCATCAGCCTGTTCGTGGTGCCCAAGTTCCACGTCAAGGCCGACGGCTCGCTGGGCGAGCGCAACCCGATCTTCTGCGCCGGCCTGGAGCACAAGATGGGCATTCACGGCAACGCCACCGCGCAGATCGTGATCGAAGGTGCCACCGGCACGCTGGTGGGCGAGCCCAACAAGGGCCTGGCTGCGATGTTCGTGATGATGAACGCCGCTCGCCTGGGCGTGGGCAACCAGTCGCTGGGCCTGACCGAAGTGGCCTACCAGAACGCGCTGGCCTACGCCAAGGACCGCATCCAGATGCGTTCGCTCTCGGGCGTGAAGGCCAAGGACAAGGAAGCCGACCCCATCATCGTGCACCCCGACGTGCGCAAGATGCTGCTCACAGCCAAGGCGTACGCCGAAGGCGGCCGCGCGCTGCAGATCTTCTGCACGCTGCTGCTCGACAAGGAACACAACCACCCCGACGAGAAGGTGCGCAAGGACAGCGGCGAGCTGGTCGCGCTGCTCACGCCCATCGTCAAGGCCTTCATCACCGACAACGGCCACATCGCGACCAATTCGTGCATGCAGGTCTTCGGTGGCCACGGCTTCATCAAGGAATGGGGCATGGAGCAGTTCGTGCGCGACAACCGCATCAACATGATCTATGAAGGCACCAACACCATCCAGTCGCTGGACCTGCTGGGCCGGAAGATCCTGGGCAACAACGGCGCTTCGCTGAAGAAGTTCGGCAAGCTCGTCGCCAAGCTGGTGGAAGAAGAAGGCGTGAACGAGAAGATGGCCGAGTTCATCAGCCCGATCGCGATGCTGGGCGACCAACTCACCAAGTTCACGACCGAGATCGGCTTCAAGGGCTTCCAGAACCCCGACGAAGTGGGTGCTGCCGCCGTCGACTACCTGCGCGTGGCCGGCCACTTCGTGTTCGGCTACCTGTTCGCCCGCATGGCGCAAGTGGCCCTGCGCGAAATCGCCGCCGGCAACAACGATCCGTTCTACGTCGCCAAGCTGCAGACCGCACGCTTCTACTTCGCCAAGCTGTTCCCCGAGACCGTGATGCTGATGCGCACCGCGCGCGCCGGCAGCAAGGTGTTGATGGACACCGACGCCGCACTCGCTTAAGCGACACACAGCCTTTCTTCATCGACCCACCGGGAGCCCGCTCATGAAAGCAACGCTTGCAGCCGTCTTGTTCACCGTCACCGCCGTCTCGGCCATGGCCCAGAGCACGCCGGTGGGCCTGTGGCGCAATGTCGACGACAAGACCGGCGAGGCCAAGGCCGAGATCCGCATCGCCGACGCCAACGGCGCGCTGCTCGGTCGCATCGAGAAGTCGTTGAAGAAAGACACCAAGCCCGACGCCACCTGCGACGAATGCGCCGACGACCGCAAGGGCAAGCCCATCGCGGGCCTGGAGATCATCCGTGGCGGCAAGAAGGCCGAGGGCAAGGACGTCTGGGAAGGCGGGAAGATCCTCGACCCCGAGAACGGCAAGGAGTACCGCGCGAGCTTCACGCCCATTGACGGCGGCAAGAAGCTGGAAGTGCGCGGCTACCTCGGCCCCTTCTGGCGCACCCAAACCTGGAACCGTGTGCAGTAAGTGCGCAACGGAGGCCATGTGACATGAGCGTCTCATCTGGAAAGTTGATCGGTGGCCTTGCCCTCGTGGCGGTTGCTGCTGGTGCGGCCGCTGTCATCTTCTTTCTTGGGATATTCGCAACTGTCCCCATTGCTACCGGGTACAGAGGCGCCTCGGCGACATTCCCGTGGTGGGTCGGTTTCGGTTGGGCGATCTGCGGTCTGTTTGGTTTGGGAGGACTGGTTCTCCTTGCGAACTCACTGGCAGCAGACGAATCGCCACCGACATCAGGTGCCGAATCGGACTCGGCATAGCGCGTCATCGATGCAGCGGAGATTCCCTTTTGTTCTTGATAGCTTGACCCACTCCCGTGCTGCTCACTTCGTGTAGCAGCCTCCCCTCAAGGGGCAAGACCAGCGGCCCGGCCAAACCGGTTTCGCAGTGTTCCCCGAACTGATTCATAACTTCGAAACTCAGCCATGTCCCGATTTCAAGTGAAGAAGGTCGCCGTGCTCGGCGCCGGCGTGATGGGCGCGCAGATTGCCGCCCACCTCGTCAACGTGCGCGTGCCTGTCGTGCTGTTCGACCTGGCCGCCAAGGAAGGCCCGAAGAACGGCATCGTCACGCGCGCCATCGACAACCTCAAGAAGCTCAAGCCCGCGCCGCTCGGTGACGTGGCCGACGCCGGCCTGATCGAGCAGGCCAACTACGAAGACGACCTCGCCAAGCTCGGCGAGTGCGACCTCATCATCGAGGCCATTGCCGAGCGCATGGACTGGAAGCTCGATCTGTACAAGAAGATCGCGCCGCACGTCGCCAAGCATTCGATCCTGGCCTCGAACACCTCGGGCCTGTCGATCACCAAGCTCAGCGAAGCACTGCCTGAAGCCCTGAAGCCGCGTTTCTGCGGCATTCACTTCTTCAACCCGCCGCGCTACATGTTCCTGGTGGAGCTGATCAACACGCCCACCACCCAACCCCAGGTGCTCGACGACCTCGAGGCCTTCGTCACCAGCACGCTCGGCAAGGGCGTGGTGCGCGCGCACGACACGCCCAACTTCATCGCCAACCGCGTCGGCATCGCCGGCATGCTGGCCACGCTGAAGGAAGTCGAGAAGTTCGGTTTGACGCCCGACGTGGTGGACGACCTCACCGGCAAGAAGCTGGGCCGCGCGAGCTCGGGCACCTTCCGCACCGCCGACGTGGTGGGCCTGGACACCATGGCCCACGTCGTGAAGACGCTGCAGGACAACCTGAATGCCGAGACCGATCCGTTCTACGCCAACTTCGCGACGCCGCCGGTGCTCGCCAAGCTGCTGGAGCTGGGCAACCTGGGCCAGAAGACCAAGGCCGGCTTCTTCAAGAAGGCCGGCCGCGACATCCTGCGCTTCGACCTGAAGAGCGGCGAGTACGTGCCCGCTGGCGCCAAGGCCGACGAGGTGTACGGCCGCATGCTCAAGAAGCCCGCGGGCGAGCGCCTGAAGCTGCTGCGCGAGAGCGAAGGACCGCAAGGCCAGTTCCTCTGGGCCATCCTGCGCGACGGTTTCCACTACGCCGCCGTGCACCTGGCCGACATCGCCGAGAGCGCGCGCGACATCGACTTCGCGATGCGCTGGGGCTTCGGCATGAAGCAGGGCCCGTTCGAACTCTGGCAGGAAGCCGGCTGGGCGCAAGTCGCCAAGTGGGTGCAGGAAGACATCGACGCGGGCAAGGCACTGAGCACCGCACCGCTGCCCAAGTGGGTCTTCGAAGGCCCGGTTGCGCAAGCGGGCGGCGTGCACACGCCCGAGGGCTCGTGGAGCGCGTCGCAGAACAAGTTCGTGCCGCAGCGCAAGCTGCCCGTGCACGACCGCCAGCTGTTCCCCGAGAGCGTGCTCGGCGCGAACGCAGCCGATGCCAACACGGCCGGCACGACGATCAGCGACGAAGGCGATGTGCGCGTGTGGACGCTCGACGGTGAAGTGCTCATCGCGAGCATCCAGTCGAAGATGCACGCCATCAGCCCCGACGTGGCCGAGGCACTCGGTGCCGCGGTCGACCTGGCCGAAGCCGAATACAAGGGCCTGGTGATCTGGTCGCCCGACGAGGTGTTCTCGGTCGGCGCCGACCTGCAGGCGATGCTGCCGGCCTTCGTGGTCGCGGGCATCGGCGCGGTCGAAGGCGCGGAAGAAGAGCTGCAGAACGTCATGCTCAAGATCCGCTACGCCAACGTGCCGGTGATCTCCGCCGTGCGCGGCATGGCGCTGGGCGGCGGCTGCGAGCTGGCCATCCACTCGGCCAAGCGCGTCGTCGCGATGGAAAGCTACATCGGCCTGGTCGAAGTCGGCGTGGGCCTGATCCCCGGCGCGGGCGGCCTGACCTACATCGCACGCCGCGCTGCGGAGAACGCATCGGCCTCGACGGGCACCGACCTGCTGCCGTTCCTCACCGAAGGCTTCACCGCCGCGGCGATGGCGAAGGTGGGCACCGGCGCGCTCGACTCGAAGAAGCTGGGCTACCTGCTCGACAGCGACGTGATCGTGCCGAACAAGGACGAGCTGCTCTACGTAGCACTGCAGCAGGCCAAGGCCATGGCCGACGCCGGCTACCGCCCGCCGCTACGCCGCACCTTCCGCGTCGCGGGCCGCAGCGGTGCCGCGACGATCAAGGGCCAGCTGGTGAACATGCGCGACGGCGGCTTCATCAGCGCGCACGACTTCCACATTGCCAGCCTGATCGCGAACGTGGTCACCGGCGGCGACGTGGACGCGGGCTCGCTCGTGACCGAGGAATACCTGATGGCGCTGGAACGCAAGGCGTTCTGCTCGCTCATCGTGCACCCCAAGACGCAGGAACGCATCATGGGCATGCTCAGCACCGGCAAGCCCGTGCGCAACTAAGGACAGATTTCATGAGCAAGCAAGTACAAGACGCCTACATCGTCTCCGCCACCCGCACGCCCATCGGCAAGTCGCACCGCGGCTACTTCCGCAACTACCGCCCCGACGACCTGCTCGCGACCACGCTGAAGGCGGCACTCGCGGCAGTTCCCGGCCTCGATCCGAAGGCCATCGAAGACATCATCTGCGGCTGTGCGATTCCCGAATCGCAGCAGGGCCTGAACGTCGCGCGCATCGGCGCGGTCCTGGCGGGTCTGCCCACCAGCATCGGCGGCATCACCGTGAACCGCTTCTGCGCCTCGGGCCTGTCGGCCGTGCAGATGGCGGCGGACCGCATCCGCGTCGGCGAAGCCGACGTGATGATCGCGGCCGGCGTCGAGAGCATGAGCATGGTGCCGATGATGGGCAACTCGCCCTCGCTGTCGCCCTCGATCTTCGAGCGCGAAGGCGACGTGGGCATTGCCTACGGCATGGGCCTCACGGCCGAGAAGGTCGCGCAGCAGTGGAAGGTGAGCCGCGAGGCGCAGGACGCGTTCGCGCTGGCCTCGCACCAGAAGGCACTGGCCGCGCAGGCCGCCGGCAAGTTCGCCGACGAGATCACGCCGATCGAAGTGACCGACCGCACACCGAACCTGGAAACCGGCGAGTCGATCGCCAAGACCCGCACCGTGAGCCTGGACGAAGGCGCGCGCCCCGACACCAGCATCGAAGGCCTGGCCAAGCTGCGCACCGTGTTCGCCGCGCGCGGCACCGTGACGGCCGGCAACAGCTCGCAGACCTCCGACGGCGCGGGCGCGCTGATCCTGGCGAGCGAGAAGGCCATCAAGCAGTACGGCCTCACGCCGCTCGCACGCTTCGTGAGCTTCGCCAGCAAGGGCGTGCCGCCGCACATCATGGGCATCGGCCCGATCGAGGCGATTCCGGCCGCGCTGCGCTATGCAGGCCTGAAGCACGAAGACATCGACTGGTTCGAACTCAACGAAGCCTTCGCCGCGCAATCGCTCGCGGTGATGAACACGCTGGGGCTCGACCCGTCGAAGGTCAACCCGATGGGCGGCGCGATTGCACTGGGCCACCCGCTGGGCGCGACCGGCGCGATCCGCGCAGCCACCGTGGTGCACGCGCTGCGCCGCGAGAAGCTGAAGTACGGCATGGTCACGATGTGCGTGGGCATGGGCCAGGGCGCTGCAGGAATTTTTGAACGCGTCTGATCCGTCCGACCCCGGGACGCCCTAGCAAGGGGCCGCAGAACGAAGGAGACCACGGAATGCAAGCCTTGCAACTGCCGGTCGACGCCGGCGCCCACGTGGCGGTGCGCCGCTACGACCCCGCCGGCGCCCCGCGCGCCAGCATCGTCATCGGCGGTGCGATGGGTGTGCGCCAGTCGTTCTACGAGCCCTTCGCGCACTGGCTCGCGGGGCAGGGCCTGCGGGTCTGGACCTTCGACTACCGCGGCAGCGGCGACTCGCTCGGCGATGCGCCGCTGCGTGGTTTCCAGGCCGACCTGTTCGACTGGGCGCGCGACTACGAGGCGGTGATCGACGCCGCGAAGGCCGCGCTGCCCGACGAGCCGCTGTACCTGCTGGGCCACAGCCTCGGCGCGCAGCTGCCGGGCTTCCTGCAGCGGCCCGGGCAGGTCGACGGCCTCGTCAGCATCGCGGCCGGCAGCGGCTACTGGCGCGAGAACGCGCCGAAGCTGCGACGCAGCATCCTGTATTTCTGGTTCGTGCTGGTGCCGCTGGCGACGCGCCTGTGGGGCTACTTTCCGGGCCGCAAGCTGAAGAAGGTCGGCGACCTGCCGCGCGGCGTGATCCTGCAATGGCGCCGCTGGTGCCTGAACCCGCGCTACAGCGTGGGCGCGGAAGGCGAGCCCGCGCTGCAAAGCTATGCACGCGTGCGCTTCCCGGTGCTCGCGCTCTCGATGACCGACGATGAACTGATGACGCATGCGGGCACGCGCAGCCTCGTGAGCTTCTACGCGGGCGCGCCGAGTGCGGTCGAGCGCATCGCGCCGGCCGACGTGCAGGCGCGGCGCATCGGCCACTTCGGTTTCTTCCGCGAGCAGTTCAGTCAGAGCCTGTGGCCGAGCACGCTCGACAAGCTGCACCGACTCGCCGCGCTGACCGCGCCTGCGGCAGTGCAGCACGCCAACGTCCCGCACACGACTGCGTGAGGTCATCCTCCGAAGGCACACTGGCGATCACCATGAGCAGCACGAACCCACACCCCCTCGACAAAGCCCTGGCCCTGCACCACAGCGACATCCGCGTGGGGCACTTCACGGGCACCACGAGTCCCGACTACTGGAACATGGTCGGCCCGTTCGGCGGCACCACCGCGGCGCTGGCGCTGCAGGCGGTGCTCCAGCACCCCGACCTGCTCGGCACGCCCATCGCGCTGACCGTCAACTACGCGGCCGCGCTCGGCGAGGGCGCGTTCGACATCCAGGCCACCGCCGTGCGCACCAACCGCTCGACGCAGCACTGGACGGTGACGATCACGCAGCCCGGCGCCGACGGCGCCGCGAACATGACGACCACCGCCACCGTGGTCACGGCCGCGCGCCGCGACACGTGGAGCCAGGCCGACCTCACCATGCCCGAGGCGCCCAAGCCCGAGGCGGTCGATCGCATCCGCATCGGCCCGTCGGGCGTGGCCTGGCTCGAGCAGTACGAGATGCGTCCCTTCAGCGGCGGCATTCCCGCCAAGTGGGACGGCAGCCTGCAGCACAGCGAAACGCGCCTGTGGGTGCGCGACGCGCAGGCGCGCCCGCTGGACTTCGCCTCGCTCGCCGCGTTGAGCGACGTGTTCTACCCGCGCGTGTGGCTGCGCCGCGCCACGCACGTGCCCGCGGGCACGGTGTCGATCACCACGTACTTCCATGTCGGTGCCGCCGAGCTGGCCGAGGTCGGCACGGGCTACCTGCTGGGCTGCGCGGCGGGGCAGCAGTTCTTCAACGGCTTCTTCGACCAGAAGGCACAGCTGTGGAGCGAGAAGGGCACGTTGCTGGCCACGTCGAACCAGATCGTCTACTACAAGGAATGACGCGATGACGCTCACCAAGGCCGCATTGATCGTCGGCGCGGGCGATGCCACCGGCGGCGCCATCGCCCGCCGCTTCGCGCGCGAGGGCTACGCCACCTGCGTCACGCGGCGCAGCCTCGACAAGCTGCAGCCGCTGGTGGCGCAGATCGAGGCCGACGGCGGCCGGGCCCACGCCTTCGCCTGCGACGCACGCAAGGAAGAAGAAGTGGTGGCGCTCATCGAGCAGATCGAATCGACCGTCGGGCCGATCGAGGTGATGGTGTTCAACATCGGCGCGAACGTGCCGGAAAGCATCCTCACCGAAACTGCGCGCAAGTACTTCAAGGTGTGGGAAATGGCCTGCTTCTCGGGCTTCCTCAACGGCCGCGAAGTGGCCAAGCGCATGGTGGCGCGCGAGATGCCGGCCGGCGGCCATCGCGGCACGATCATCTTCACGGGTGCGACGGCCTCGCTGCGCGGCGCGGCCAACTTCGGTGCCTTTTCTGGCGCCAAGATGGCCCTGCGCGCGTTGGCTCAATCGATGGCGCGCGAGCTGGGGCCGCAGGGCATCCACGTCGCGCACGTCGTGGTCGACGGGGCCATCGACACCGAGTTCATCCGCAGCAACTTCCCCGAGCGCTATGCGCTCAAGGACAGCGACGGCATCCTGAACCCGGACCACATCGCCGACAGCTACTGGATGCTGCACGCGCAGCCGCGCGATGCGTGGACGCACGAGCTGGACCTGCGCCCCTGGTCCGAGAAGTTCTGACCGACGCCGCGCTACGCTTCGCGTCGCGACGCACAGCCCCAAGGAGACGACACCCATGACGAAATCCGTCGCGTTCTATTTCGACGTCGGCAGCCCCGCCGCCTACCTGGCCGCCACGCAGTTGCCGCACGTGTGCGCCGACACCGGCGCCGAGCTGGTCTGGAAGCCCATGCTGCTGGGCGGCGTGTTCCAGGCCACGGGCAACCATTCGCCCGCCGAGATCAAGGCCAAGGGCCCGTACCTCACGACCGACCTGCAGCGCTTTGCAAAGCGCTACGGCGTTCCCTTCGTGCACAACCCGCACTTCCCGATCAACACGCTGCTGCTGATGCGCGGCGCCACCGGCGTGCAGATGAAGATGCCCGAACGCTTCGGTGCCTACATCGATGCGGTGTTCCATGCGATGTGGGTCGCGCCGAAGAACCTGAACGACCCCGCGACCGTCGGCGCCGTCTTGCAGAATGCAGGCTTCGACGCCGCGGACCTGCTCGCGCTGGCCGGCGCGCAGGAAGTGAAAGACCGCCTCAAGGCGGTCACGCAGGAGGCGGTGGAGCGCGGCGTGTTCGGCGCCCCCACCATGTTCGTCGGCGACCAGATGTTCTGGGGCCAGGACCGCCTCGATTTCGTCCGCGAAGCCATCGACGCCTGAGCGCGTCGCCCCCCGTTTTACCTACCCAAGGATCTTTCCATGAGCGACATCCTCGTCCACACCGAAGCCGGCGTGATGACCATCACCTTCAACCGCGTCGACAAGAAGAACTCGATCACCAGCAGCATGTACGCCGCGCTGGCCGACGCGCTCGCCACGGCCGAGAGCGAAGCGGCCGTGCGCTGCGTGCTGATCCAGGGCGACCCGACGATCTTCAGCGCCGGCAACGACATCGGCGACTTCCTCAACGCGCCGCCCGCCAACACCGAATCGCCGGTGTTCCGCTTCCTGCGCGGCATCGCCACCTTCCCCAAGCCCATCGTCGCCGCCGTGTGCGGCCCGGCCGTGGGCATCGGCACCACGATGCTGTTCCACTGCGACCTCGTCTACGCAGGCGACAACGCGGCCTTCTCGATGCCCTTCGTCAACCTGGGCCTGTGCCCCGAGGCCGCGTCGAGCCTGCTGGTGCCGCAGATGCTGGGCTACCACCGCGCCGCCGAAGCCCTGCTGCTGGGCGAGCCCTTCATGGCCGAGGCCGCGCTCGAAGTGGGCCTGGTCAACCGCGTGGTGCCGCCGACCGAAGCCAACGGCATCGCGCAGACGCAGGCGCGCAAGCTCGCGGCCAAGCCGCTGAGCGCGCTGATCGAGACCAAGCGCCTGCTGAAGAAGGCGCAGATGCCCGCCGTGCTCGAGCGCATGGGCGAAGAAGGCGCGAGCTTCGGCCGCATGCTGCGCGAGCCGGCCGCCAAGGAAGCGTTTGGGGCGTTCATGGAAAAGCGCAAGCCCGATTTCTCGAAGGTCTAAGCCTTCCGTGGACTTGCCTGCGGACGGTGCCTGCGTACACTGTTCCTCGTGCCTGCTCCAGACGTCAACCCGCCCACAGGGCCCGCCACGCGGGCGATGCGTGCTACTGAAAAAGTAGCATTCGGGCCCACGCGCCGGCATGCTTTGGGCTTACTCGCGGGCACGCTCGCGGCGCCCTCGCTGGTGCTGGCGCGCGTGCGGCCGTTGCGCATCGGGGTCATCGGCTCGTGGTCGGGGCCTTATGCGGGCGGCGGGCGCCAGTTCGACGCCGGCATGGCGGTCTGGCTGGCCGACCACAAGCAGCAGATCGCGGGCCGGCCGGTCGAGCTGCTGCGCCGCGACGTGCCCGGCAGCGCGCCCGAGCAGGCACGGCGCCAGGCGCAGGACCTCATCGAGAGCGAGCGCGTCGACCTGCTCACGGGGCTGGACTTCAGCTCCAACGCCTACGCCGTCGGCACCGTCGCCACGCAGGCGCGCGTGCCGACCGTGATCATGAACGCTGCCTCCTCGGGCATCCCCGGGCGCTCGCCGTTCATGGTGCGGGTGTCGTTCACCATCGCACAGGTCACGGCGCCGCTGGCGCGCTGGGCGCTGCAGCAGGGGCTGCGCGACGTGTGCACCGTGGTGGCCGACTACGCCTCGGGCGTGGACGCCGAAAGCGCCTTCGTCTCCGGCATCACCGCGGGCGGCGGGCGCGTGGGCGCGATGCTGCGCGTGCCGCTGAACACGCTCGACTACTCGGCCTACATGCTGCGCCTGCGCGAGCTGAAGCCGCAGGCCGTGTTCTTCTTCCTGCCCTCGGGCCAGATGCCGGCTATCTTCCTGAAGTTCTGGCGCGACCGCGGCATGGCCGACACCGGCATCCGCCTGCTCGCGACGGGCGACGCCACCGACGACCACTACCTGGACGGCATCGGCGAACTGGCCGAGGGGCTGGTCACCAGCCACCACTATTCCTTCGCCCACGAGTCGCCGGCCAACCGGCGTTTCGCGGGCGCCTTCGAGACCGAGTACGGCAGCCACCTGCGCCCGGGCTACTTCGCCGTGGCGGCGCACGACGGGCTCGCGGCCATCGACGCCGCGCTGAGCGCGCCGGGCGCGCGCGGCGGCAAGGCCGGCGCCGAGCGGCTGGTGGATGCGTTTCGCGGCCTGCAACTGGACAGCCCGCGCGGGCCGGTCGAGATCGACGCCCACACTCGCGACGTGGTGCAGTCGGTCTACATCCGCCGCGTGGAGCGGCGCGATGCGCGCTGGATCAACCGCGAGTTCGAGTGCTTCGAGCGCGTGCGCGACGCGGGTGTCTGACAGGGGAAGGGGACTGTCTTTTCCAGAAACACCGCGGAACCGGCTTTGCCGGGCCGCAGGTGTTGCCCCCGGCAAGGGGGTTGGAGAAGCGACACGAAGTGCGCGAAGCCTGGGGGATTACTTTTCAATCGGGCGCGGGCGGCCGTTGTCGTCGATGGCCACGTAGGTGAAGGTGGCCTGCGTCACCTTGATGTACTCGCCCTGTGCCCGGAAGCGCTCGGCGAACACCTCGACCGTCACCGTGATGGAGGTGCGGCCCACGCGCACCAGCTTCGAATAGAACGAGAGGATGTCGCCCAGCCGCACCGGCTGCTTGAAGATGAACTCGTTGACCGCCACGGTGGCCTGGCGGCCCTTGGCGTAGCGCGCCGGGATCACCGAGCCGGCCAGGTCGCACTGCGCCATGACCCAGCCGCCGAAGATGTCGCCGTTGGCGTTGCAGTCGGCCGGCATCGGGATGACCTTGAGCACCAGCTCCATGTCGGTGGGCAGGCTCTTGAGGGTGGCGGCGGCGGCCGCTGCGGCGGAAGCGGCACTGGAAGGGGAGGACATGGGCACAATCTGAAGCAACAACAACACCCACGATTGTCCCCCATGCGCCGAAGCGGCGAAGCCCTTTCCTCCTCTCCCCATGCGCCCGGTGGCCACCCGCCCGCGCGCTCCGACCGTTCCGACTGGGCGACCCTGCGCCGCCTGTTTCCCTACCTCTGGCAGTACAAGTGGCGGGTGATCGCCGCGCTCGGCTTCATGATCGCGGCCAAGGTGGCGAATGTGGGCGTGCCGGTGCTGCTCAAGAACCTGGTCGACACGATGACGCCCAAGCCCGACATGGCGCAGGCGCTGCTCGTCGTGCCGATGGCGCTGCTCGTGGCCTACGGGCTGCTGCGCTTTTCGACATCGCTCTTCAACGAGCTGCGCGAGCTGATCTTCGCCAAGGCCACCGAGGGCGCGGCGCGCAGCATCGCGCTGCAGGTGTTCGGCCACCTGCATGCGCTGAGCCTGCGCTTTCACCTGGAGCGCCAGACCGGCGGCATGACGCGCGACATCGAGCGCGGCACGCGCGGCGTGCACTCGCTCATCTCGATGTCGCTGTACAGCATCGTGCCCACCATCATCGAGCTGGCGCTGGTGCTCACCATATTGGGCGTGAAGTTCGACGCACTGTTCGTGTGGATCACGGGCGCGGCGCTGGTGCTGTACATCACCTTCACCGTGACGGTGACCGAGTGGCGCACGCAGTTCCGCAAGACCATGAACGAGCTCGACTCGATGGCGCAAAGCCGCGCGGTCGATTCGCTCCTGAACTACGAGACCGTCAAGTACTTCAACAACGAGGAGTTCGAGGCCAAGCGCTACGACGCCAGCCTCGACCGCTACCGCAAGGCCGCCATCAAGAGCCAGCGCACGCTGAGCATGCTCAACACCGGCCAGCAGCTGCTGATCGCCGTGAGCCTCGTGCTGATGCTGTGGCGCGCCACCTCGGGCGTGGTCGAAGGGCGCATGACGCTGGGCGACCTGGTGATGGTCAACGCCTTCATGATCCAGCTCTACATTCCGCTCAACTTCCTGGGCGTGATCTACCGCGAGATCAAGCAGAGCCTGACCGACCTGGACAAGATGTTCGTGCTGATGGAGAAGGAGCGCGAGGTGCGCGACGCGCCCGGTGCGCAGCCGCTGGCGGGTGCCGACTCGACCATCCGCTTCGAGGACGTGAGCTTCGCCTACGAGCCCGATCGCCCGATCCTCAAGCATGTGAGCTTCGAGATCCCCGCCGGCAAGACCGTGGCCGTGGTCGGCCCCTCGGGCTCGGGCAAGTCGACGCTGGCGCGCCTGCTGTACCGCTTCTACGACGTGCAGCAGGGCCGCATCACCATCGGCGGCGAAGACATCCGCGCCGTGCAGCAGGCCAGCGTGCGCCGTGCCATCGGCATCGTGCCGCAGGACACGGTGCTGTTCAACGACACGGTCGAATACAACATCGCCTACGGCCGCCCCGGGGCGACGCGCGAAGAGGTCGAAGGGGCGGCGCGTGCTGCGCGCATCCACGACTTCATCTCGGCCACGCCCAAGGGCTACGAGACGACGGTGGGCGAGCGCGGCCTGAAGCTCTCGGGCGGCGAGAAGCAGCGCGTGGCCATCGCGCGCACGCTCTTGAAGAACCCGCCGATCGTGATCTTCGACGAGGCCACCTCGGCGCTCGATTCGGCCAACGAACGCGCCATCCAGTCCGAGCTGCGCAGCGCCGCGCAGGGCAAGACCACGCTGGTCATCGCGCACCGCCTCTCGACCGTGGTCGAGGCGCACGAGATCCTGGTGCTCGAATCGGGCGTGATCGTCGAGCGCGGCACGCACGCCGATCTGCTCGCGCAACAGGGGCGCTATGCCCAGATGTGGGCTTTGCAGAAGAGCGAAGCAGTGCCGATGCTCTAGCCCGATCATTCACCCCTTCTTTCTTTTCACCGATCCCAGGAGTTCAGACGTGTCGACCAAGATTCCCCTGCTGGTGCTCAACAGCCTCTCGAGCGCCCACCAGGCCCAGATTGCCGAGGTCTACGACATGACCTACGCCTTCGGCGACGCCCAGCGCGCCGCCGCCATCGCCGAGCACGGCGCCCAGTTCCGCGCGGTGCTGACCATCGGCGTCATCGGCCTCACGCCCGCCGAGATCGACGCCATGCCGGCGCTCGAGCTGGTCTGTTGCATGGGCGCGGGCTACGAAGGCGTGCCGCTCGAGGTCACGCGCGCACGCGGCATCGCCACCGCCAACGGCGCCGGCACCAACGACGACTGCGTGGCCGACCACGCCTTCGGCCTGCTGATCAGCATCGTGCGCGAGTTCCGCACGCTCGACCGGCTGTGCCGCGAAGGCGTGTGGCGCGAGGCCATTCCGCAGCCGCCGAACGTGTCGGGCAAGAAGCTCGGCATCCTCGGGCTGGGCACCATCGGCCAGAAGATCGCCAAGCGCGCCGCCGCCTTCGACATGGAAATCGGCTATCACAACCGCAAGCCGCGCGAAGGCGCCACGCACCGCTACTTCGACGACCTGAAGTCGCTCGCCACCTGGGCCGACTTCTTGGTGCTGGCCGCGCCGGGCGGGCCGGCGACCAAGCACCTGGTCAACGCCGAGGTGCTCGATGCGCTGGGGCCGCAGGGCTATCTCGTGAGCATCGGCCGCGGCAGCGTGGTCGACACCGAGGCGCTGGCGAAGGCGCTGCGCGAGCACCGCATCGCGGGCGCGGGCCTGGACGTGTACGAGAGCGAACCCAAGCGCCCCGAGCCGCTCATCGGCCTGGACAACGTACTGCTCACGCCGCACATGGCGGGCTGGTCGCCCGAGGCCACGCAGAAGTCGGTGGACCACTTCCTCGCGAACGCCCAAGGGCACTTCGCGGGACGCGGCGTGCTCACGCCGATCTGATCAGATCCGATCAGGAAAGGGCCGGCGGGCGCCGCGCCGCCCAGCCGCAGGCCTGGTCGTAGGCATGGCCCAGCCGCAGCACGTCGAGGTCGGCATGGATCGGCCCGGCCAGCTGCAGGCCCATCGGCAGCCCGCCGTCGCCGAAGCCCGCGCGCACATTGAGCGTGGGCAGGCCCGCCAGCGTGAAGGGCGTGACGATCTCCATCCAGCGGTGGTAGGTGTCGCTCTTCACGCCGTTCACCTCGGCCGGCCAGTGCAGCTCGGCGTCGAAGGGGAACACCTGCGCCGTCGGCGCGACCACGAAGTCGAAGCGCTCGAAGAGCTTCAGGAATGCGCGGTACACGTTCGATCGGTAGTGCGAGGCCTGGTACAGCGAGGCGGCGTCCAGGTGCCGGCTTTGCTCGATCTCCCATTGCGCCTCGGGCTTGAGCTGGGCGAACAGCTTCGGGTCGCTCAGGTAGGCGCCGAGCTTGCCGCCCACCAGCAGTTGCCTCAATCGCAGCCAGGCGCTCCAGTTGTGCTCGCGCGGCACGTCGAGCGTGCAGGGCTCGACCTCGCAGCCGATGGTGCGGAAGGTGTCGAGCGCCTGCTCGCCGAGTTCGCGCACGCCCGGTGCCAGCGGCAGCTCCGGCCAGAGGCTGCCAAGCCAGCCGATGCGCAGGCCGCGGCCGTCGCCGTCCAGCTGCAGGTCGTCGGGCGAGGGCAGGGCGTGCGGTGACGACAGCGGCACGCGCGTGTCGAAACCCGCCTGCACGGCCAGCAGCCGGGCCGTGTCTTCCACCGTGCGGCCCATCGGGCCCTCGCAGCCCAGCTGCTGGAAGAAGAGCTCCTGCTCGGGGTCGCCGGGCACGCGGCCGCGCGAGGGGCGCAGGCCGATCACGTTGTTGAAGGCGGCGGGGTTGCGCAGCGATCCCATCATGTCGCTGCCGTCGGCCACGGGCAGCATGCCCAGGGCCAGCGCCACGGCCGCGCCGCCGCTGCTGCCGCCCGCGCTGCGATCGGGTGCGTAGGCGTTGCGCGTGATGCCGAACACCGTGTTGTAGGTGTGCGAGCCGAGGCCGAACTCGGGCGTGTTGGTCTTGCCGATGACCACGGCGCCGGCCGCGCGCATGCGCGCCACATGCAGGCTATCGGTGCGCGCGGGCGAGCGCGGCGACAGCGGCGAGCCCATCGAGGTCGGCAGGCCGGCGGCGTGGCTCAGGTCTTTCACGGCCAGCGGAAAGCCGTGCATCCAGCCGCGCCGTTCGCCGCGCGCCAGCTCGGCGTCGCGTTCGTCGGCCTCGGCCAGCAGCTGGGCGGGGTCGCGCAGGGAGACGATGGCGTTGAACCGCGGGTTGAGCGCGTCGATGCGGGCGAGCGACGCCTGCATCACCTCGCGGCAGGACACGTCGCGGGCCGCGATCTTGCGCGAAAGTTCGGTGGCGCTGAGCTCAGGCAGGTCGTCGAAAGGCATGGCGCATGCGGGAAAAGGAGGGGGCGCCCAGTATGGCGCGGCGCTCGCATAATCGCCGCGTATGGAAACAAAGTGGCTCGAAGACTTCATCAGCTTGGCGGAAACCCGCAGCTTCAGCCGCTCGGCCCAGTTGAGGCACGTGACGCAGCCGGCGTTCTCGCGGCGCATCCAGGCGCTCGAGGGATGGGCCGGCACCGACCTGGTCGACCGCAGCTCCTACCCCACGCGCCTCACGCCCGCGGGCCAGACGCTGTACAGCCAGGCCATCGAGATGCTGCAGTCGCTGCAGAGCACGCGCGCCATGCTGCGCGGCCACTCGGCCGCCGGGCAGGACGTGATCGAGATCGCCGTGCCGCACACGCTGGCCTTCACCTTCTTCCCCTCGTGGGTCACGAGCCTGCGCGAGCACTTCGGGCCGATCAAGAGCCGCCTCATCGCGCTCAACGTACACGACGCAGTGCTGCGGCTGGTCGAGGGCAGCTGCGACCTGCTGATCGCCTACCACCACCCCTCACAGCCGCTGCAGCTCGATGCCAACAAGTACGAGATGGTCAGCCTGGGCGAGGAAACCGTCGCGCCCTGGGTCAAGGCCGATGCCGAAGGCGCGCCGCGCTACCGGTTGCCGGGCCGCCCGGGCCAGCCGTTGCCCTACCTGGGCTATGCGCCGGGCGCCTACCTCGGGCGCGTGGTCGACCAGCTGCTGAAAGAGTCGGGCACCGCCATCCACCTCGACCGCGTCTACGAGACCGACATGGCCGAAGGCCTGAAGGTGATGGCGCTCGAAGGCCACGGCATCGCCTTCCTGCCGCAGAGCGCGGTGCGCAAGGAGATCAAGGCGCGCAAGCTGGTGAGCGCGCTGCCGCCCGAGATCGACAGCCTCGAGGCCAAGATGGAAATCCGCGCCTACCGCGAGCGGCCCACCGCGCCGGTCCCGGTGAAGGGCGGGGCCGGCCGCTCGGCGGCCCGGGCCGGGCTGTCCGAAAGCCTGCAGCCCAAGCGCACGGCCGACGCCCTGTGGTCCTACCTGGTCGGAACCCAGCCGCCGCAGTGAGCGGGCGAGTGTGAATGGTCGTGGATTTGTGCGCTGCACAATCTATAAGCACCACGCATACGACCCCCCGCAATCAGCATTGGCGGCCCGGCCACGGCGCCACTACAGTCGCGGCAGTTTTTTTCGGCCGTTGCACGCCGGGGATCGCCGGTCGCTGCTTGCGCCACGCACAGCCGCCCGAATGCCGGGCACAAAGGCTGCTTAGTGAAAGTCGGACAATGCGAAATGTCTGGATTGCACCAGGCTGGCGCCCCGATGGGCGCAGCCGGTGCGAGGCGGGCGGCGATGCCCGTGGAATGCACCGGGTTGGTCCGGGTATCCCGCAAAATGCGAGTGTCTAGAATTTCGTTCTATTTGTTTCAGTCACCCTCAGGAGCTTTTCGTATGAAAAAACAAGTATTGGCATTGGCTGTCGCAGCGCTCGCCACCAGCGGCGCCTTTGCACAGGCCAATGACACCCTGGCCAAGATCAAGGCCTCGGGCACCATCACCGAAGGCGTGCGTGAGTCCTCCGGCCTTTCGTACACGCTCGGCAATGGCCAGTACACCGGCTTCCATTACGACGTCTGCGCCAACATCATCAAGGACCTGGAGAAGGCCGCCGGCAAGAAGCTCGAAGTCAAGTACCAGCCCGTGACTTCGCAGAACCGCATCCCCCTCGTGCAGAACGGCACCGTGGACATCGAGTGCGGCTCCACCACCAACAACGCCACCCGCCAGAAGGACGTGGCTTTCGGCGTGACCACCTACGTCGAAGAAACCAAGATCGTCGTCAAGGCCAACTCGGGCATCAACTCGCTGGCCGACCTGAAGGACAAGACGGTCGCCACCACCACCGGCACCACGCCGCTGCAGACCGTGCGCAAGCAAAAGCGCGCCGAGAACCTGACCTTCAAGGAGGTCTACGGCAAGGACCACTCCGACAGCTTCCTGCTGCTGGAAACCGGCCGTGCCGACGCCTTCGTGATGGACGGCTCGATCCTGGCTGCCCTGGCCGCCAAGTCGAAGTCGCCCAAGGACTACAAGATCCTGAACGACGTGCTGGCCGTGGAACCCATCGCCATCATGATCCGCAAGGACGACCCGGCTTTCAAGAAGGCCGTGGACGACAGCATCAAGGCACAGGCCAAGTCGGGCGAACTCGCCAAGCTGTATGACAAGTGGTTCCTCAAGCCGATTCCCCCGGCCAACGTGACCATCAACCTGCCGCTCGGCGAAGCCACCAAGAACGCGTGGGCCAACCCGAACGACAAGCCGGCCGAAGAGTACGTCACCAAGGAATAAGCGCGCGTCGCTGCGTGAATGGACGCCCACCTTTCGCGGTGGGCGTTTCTTTTCAAGGGACGGTTTTTCGAAAAGAAGCTGAAGGAGTAAACACACATGGGAAACTGGGATTGGCAGGTCTTCCTGCAAGACCCCGGGGGGGAATATCCGAGCTACCTGCAATGGATGCTCTCGGCCTGGGGCTGGACGGTGTCGGTCGCGCTGCTGGCGCTGATCGTCGCGCTGGTGCTCGGCTCGCTGATCGGCATCATCCGCACGCTGCCCGACAGTCCGTGGCTCGTGCGCTTCGGCAATGCATGGGTGGAGCTCTTTCGCAACATCCCGCTGCTGGTGCAGATCTTCCTCTGGTACCACGTGATTCCGGCGCTGGTTCCCGTGATGAAGGGCGTGCCGAGCTTCATCCTCGTGGTGCTGGCACTGGGCTTCTTCACCTCGGCGCGTATCGCCGAGCAGGTGCGCTCCGGCATCCAGGCGCTGCCCAAGGGCCAGCGCTACGCGGGCATGGCGGTGGGTTTCACCACGCCGCAGTACTACCGCTACGTGATCCTGCCGATGGCGTATCGCATCATCATCCCGCCGCTCACGAGCGAGACGATGAACATCTTCAAGAATTCGTCCGTCGCGTTCGCCGTGTCGGTCACCGAACTCACCATGTTCGCCATGCAGGCGCAGGAAGAAACCTCGCGCGGCATCGAGGTCTACCTCGCGGTGACGGCGTGCTACGTGGTGTCGGCCCTGGCCATCAACCGGCTCATGGCGTTCATCGAGAAGAAGACCCGCGTGCCGGGCTTCATCGTCTCGGCCAGCGCTGGCGGCGGAGGACACTGACATGATGAATCTCGACCTGTCCTTCTACAACTGGGACGTCATCAGCAACTTCGTCATCAAGGGCTTCTACTTCAGCATCATGCTGACGGTGGTGGCCACCATTGGTGGCGTGATCTTCGGCACGATCCTGGCGCTCATGCGCCTGTCGGGCAAGAAGTGGCTCGATGCGCCCGCGGCCCTGTACGTCAACGGCATGCGAAGCATCCCGCTGGTGATGGTGATCCTGTGGTTCTTCCTGCTGGTGCCGGCGTCGTTCTATTCGCTGTTCGGTTCGCTCGGCTCGAACTACCGCTCGGAAATCTCGGCGGTGATCACCTTCGTGGCGTTCGAAGCGGCCTACTTCTCCGAGATCATGCGCGCGGGCATCCAGTCGATCCCGCGCGGCCAGGTGAACGCGGGCCAGGCGGTGGGCATGACCTACGGCCAGAACATGCGTCTCGTGGTGCTGCCGCAGGCTTTCCGCAACATGCTGCCGGTGCTGCTCACGCAGACCATCATCCTGTTCCAGGACACCTCGCTGGTCTACGCCATCGGTGCCTACGACATGCTCAAGGGCTTCGAGACGGCGGGCAAGAACTTCGGTCGTCCGATCGAGGCCTACCTGCTGGCGGCGGTCGTGTACTTCGCCATGTGCTACGCCCTTTCCTGGCTGGTGAAACGCCTGCACAAGAAAATCGCCATCATTCGCTGATTGAGTGGCTGAACTGAACCGGAGAGAAACAAATGTCCGAAAAAATGATTGAAATCAAGAACGTCTCCAAGTGGTACGGCCCGGTGCAGGTGCTCAACGACTGCTCGGTGAACATCTCCAAGGGCGACGTGGTCGTGGTGTGCGGCCCGTCGGGTTCCGGCAAGTCCACGCTCATCAAGACCGTGAACGCGCTCGAGCCTTTCCAGAAGGGCGAGATCACCGTCAACGGCATCCCGCTGCACGACCCCAAGACCAACCTGCCCAAGCTGCGCTCCAAGGTCGGCATGGTGTTCCAGCACTTCGAGCTGTTTCCCCACCTGTCGGTGACCGAGAACCTCACGATCGCGCAGATCAAGGTGCTGGGGCGCACGCCCGACGAAGCCAAGACCCGCGGCCTGAAGATGCTCGACCGCGTGGGCCTGATGGCGCACAAGGACAAGTTCCCCGGCCAGCTGTCGGGCGGCCAGCAGCAGCGCGTGGCGATCGCCCGTGCGCTGTCGATGGACCCGATCGTGATGCTGTTCGACGAACCCACCTCGGCGCTCGACCCCGAGATGGTCGGCGAAGTGCTCGACGTGATGGTGAGCCTGGCCAAGGAAGGCATGACCATGATGGTCGTCACGCACGAAATGGCCTTCGCCCGCAAGGTCGCGAGCCGCGTGATTTTCATCGACGTGGGCGGCAAGATCCTCGAAGACTGCCCGAAGGACGAGTTCTTCAATCATCCGGAAAACCGCCAACCGCGCACCAAGGACTTCCTCAACAAGATCCTGCAGCACTGATCCGCTGCGCGCTCCAAGCAAAAAGCCACGCTGTTCGCAGCGTGGCTTTTTTCATGAGCGCCCCTTGTTCAGGGCAGCCGCGCGATGTGCTCCGTCAGCAGGTCGAAGAAGCCCTGCGCATCGCCATCGATGACCCACTGCACGTTGGCCGGCCGCTTCAGGCTGCCGTGCCAGTCGGCCACGGTCTGGCCGAAGCCCATGCCTTCACGGCTGTCGATTTCGACGTGGATGCGGCGGCCCTGGAACAGGTCGGGGCGCAGCAGGTAGGCGGTCACGGTGGCGTCGTGCACCGGGCCGCCGGGCATGCCGTAGTGGGCCATCTCCTGCGGCGCGTAGGCGTCGAGGATGTCGGCGACGATCGCGCCGGCGCGGTTGCCCAGCTGGCGCAGCCGCGCGATGCGCGCGTCGCTCGTGAGGATCTTGTGCGTCACGTCCAGCGGCAGCATCGTGATCGGCACGCCGCTTTTGAGCACCGCCTCGGCCGCGTGCGGGTCGGCGAACACGTTGAACTCCGCCACCGGCGTGATGTTGCCGCCGTTGAAATGCGTGCCGGCCATGAGCACCAGCTCGCGCAGGCCGCGCACGATGTCGGGCGCCTGTTCGAGCGCCAGCGCGAGGTTGGTCTGCGGGCCGAGCATGGCGAGCGTCACGCTGTGCTCGGGCGCGGCGCGCAGCGTGCGAACGAGGTAGTCGACGGCGCTGCCTTCGGCCAGCGGCACGGCGGGCTCGTGCACGGTCACGCCGGTGAGGCCTTCTCGGCCGTGGATGTTGGCGGCGTAGATCGGTGTGCGCTGCAGGGGCCGCTCGGCGCCCGCGTAGACCGGAAGCTCCGGTCGCCCGGCCCATTCGCAGGCCAGGCGCGCGTTGCGCGAGGTCTTGGCCAGGGGGACATTGCCCGCCACCGTGGTCAGCGCCTGAATCGCCAGCGATTCAGGCGCCGCCAGGGCGAACAGCAGCGCGATCACGTCGTCCGCGCCGGGGTCCGTGTCGATGATCAGGGTGTGCATGGCGACATTGTCATGCCGCCCCCGATCCGCGGCGGTGCGCGGCTTACTTCGCGCGCGCGGCGATGGCCTTCTCGGCCTTGGCCACCAGGTCGGCGCCGACGGTCGACTTCCACTTGTCGTACACCGGGCGCGTGGCCTTCACGAAGGCGTCGCGCTCGGCCGGCGTGAGGTTGGTCACCGTCACGCCCATGGCCGCGATGTCCTTCAGCACGGGTTTGTCGGCTTCGACCAGGCCCTTGCGCGCGATGGCGATTTCCTGCTTGCCGGCATCGAGCGCGGCCTGGCGCACGATGGCCTGGTCGGCCGGCGTCCACGAGGCCCAGATTTCCTTGTTCACGACGAACACCAGCGGGTCGGCCACGTAGCCCCAGGTGGTGACGAACTTCTGGCCCACCGTGTGCATCTTGAGCACGGTGAACAGGAACAGCGGGTTCTCCTGGCCGTCGACCGCGCCGCTGGCGAGCGCGGGCTGTGCGTCGGCCCAGCTCATCTGCGTGGGGTTGGCGCCCAGCGCGGTGAGCATGTCGGAGTAGATGGGCGAGCCCACCACGCGGATCTTCATGCCCTTGATGTCGGCCGGCGACTTGATGGGCTTCTTCGAGTTGGTGATTTCGCGGAAGCCGTTCTCGCCCCAGGCGAGCGGCACCACGCCGGCCTTGTCGAGGGTCTTGAACATGTCCTTGCCCACCTCGCCCTGCGTGAGCGCGTCGATGGCCGCGTAGTCGGGCATCAGGAAGGGCATGGAGAACAGATTGAGCTGCTTGACCTGCGGCGACCAGTTGATGGTCGAGCCCACCGCCATGTCGATCACGCCCTGGCGCAGCGCGCTGAACTCGCGCGTCTGATCGCCTTGAATGAGCGACACGCCCGGGTACAGCTTGATGTTGATGCGGCCCTGGGTGCGCTCCTTCACGAGGTCGGCCCAGATCTTGCCGGCCTGGCCCCACGGCGTGGGCGGGCCCAGCACCAGCGACATCTTGTACTCGGGCTTGTAGGTGGCCTGCGCCATTGCGCCGGTCGAGAACAGGCCGAGCGTGGCGGCGACGGCGGCAAGGCCCAGCAGGGTGCGGCGGAATTTCATGAGAGAGGTCTCCTCTTGGTCTGTCGATGGATCGAAAAAATCAGTAGCCCAGCTTGCGCGGCAGCCAGAGCGCGAGTTCGGGGAAGGCGATCACCAGCACCATCACCACGAACATCGAGAACAGCATCCAGCCCACCCACCGCACGGTTTCTTCCATGCGCACCTTGGCGATGCGGCACGAGACCATGAGGTTGACCGCCAGCGGCGGCGTGAACTGGCCCAGCGCCACCTTCAGCGTGAGGATCACGCCGAACCACACCGGGTCCCACTTGTAGTGCTGCACGATGGGCAGCAACAGCGGCACGAAGATCAGGAAGATCGACACGCCGTCCAGGAACATGCCCACGGTGATCAGCAGCAGGATCAGCAATGCCAGGATGCCGTACTCGCCCAGCCCCGAATTCACGATGGCGCGCGTGACCGGATCGATGACGCCCAGCGTCGAGAGCGAGTACGCGAAGATGCCCGCCAGCGACACCACCAGCAGGATCACCGCCGACAGCTCGCCCGATTCGCGCAAGATCACGAACAGGTCGCGCACCTTGATCGTCCGGTGGATGCACATGCCCACGAACAGGCCGTAGAACACGGCGACCACGGCCGCCTCGGTCGGCGTGAACCAGCCCGCGCGCATGCCGCCCAGAATGAGCACCGGCGCCGCCAGGCCCCAGATCGCTTCGCGAAAGCTCTTCCAGAACGGCGGGCGCGGCAGCGTCGATTCGAGCGCGCCCATCTTGTGCTTGCGCGCCAGCCACACGGCCGGAATCATCAGCGCCAGGCCGGCCATCACGCCGGGGATCATGCCGGCCGCGAACAGCGCCGGCACCGAGGCGCCGGGCACCAGCACCGAGTACACGATGAACGCGACCGAGGGCGGAATCAGGATGTCGGTGGCCGCCGCGGCGCCCACCACGCTGGCCGAGTACGCGGCCGGATAGCCGGCGCGGCTCATGGCCGCGATCATCACCGCGCCCACGGCGGCGGCGTTGGCCGGGCCCGAGCCCGAGATGCCGCCCAGGAACATGGCCACCGCAATCGCCACCAGCGGCAGCATGCCGGGGCCGCGGCCCACGATGGCGATGGCGAAGTTGACCAGGCGCAGCGCCACGCCCGAGCGGTCGAAGATGGAGCCGACCAGCACGAACATCGGAATCGCCAGCAGCGGGTACTTGCCCAGGCCGGCGTAGAAGTTCTGCGGCACGGCCAGCAGGCCGAACCACTGGGCGTCGGCGTTGGCCAGCGCGATGCAGGCCGCGCCCGCCAGGCCGAGCGCGGCGCCGATGGGCACGCCCACCAGCATCATGAGCACGAAGGCGACGAAGAGCAGGGTGGCGATCACTTGGCGTCGCCCTTGCTGTTGTTGTCGTCAGACTTGTAGTTCGTCTTGCGGCCCCGGCGGACCATGAGGCCGATGGCGCGCCCCGCGATCGCGAACGACACGATGGGCAGCCAGATCGAATACCACCAGGCGGGCAGGCCGATGCCGGGCGTGGTTTCCTCGAAGCGGTAGTCGTCCCAGACCATGCGGATGCTGAGCGCGCCGATCAGCGCGAACAGGATGGCGATCATCAGCGCACCGAACTGCGCCAGGCGCTTGCGCCGCGCCATGGAGCCGCTTTCCGAGAAGTACTCGATGCGGATGTGCCGGTCGCGCGCCACGGCGGCCGAGCCGGCCACCAGCGCCAGCATGATCATGAGGAACACCGAGAACTCTTCCGTCCACGCGAAGGACGAGTCGGTGAAGTAGCGCACGATGACGTTGGCGAACGTGATGAGCGCCAGCGCGCCCATGATGAGGACCGTGAGCCAGTCTTCGATGGCGAGGGGAACCTTGGTGGGTTCGTCGGCGGCTTCGATGTCGGGGGGGAGGGGACTGGCGGCGTCCAGCGTGGGGCCGGACTCGGGAGGAGTTGTCATCGCAGGAAAGGGCAGCTGAGGCAGGCGCCAGGTCACCGGGCGGACGCCGGGACGCGATCCGTACACCTTGACAGGCGAGCAGCGCTCGATGCTAGGGGGTCAATGACCATTCATATATCGGGGGTTTCCTTAGCTGTGGCGGCTGGTTGACTGCCTCTTCGCGGCCTTTGTTCGGGGCGCTGTTGTCGGGGGCGCGTGCACAGGTCACCGGGTACTCCCCTCCGCGAATGTCCCCCGCCTTCGGCTCCTCCTTGATTTCGCTGCGGGGAGCACCCGATGCCCTGCGCACGATGAGTGCGGCTGTGGCGTTGGCGGTTCGACCGCTGTGGTGGATGGCGGATGGATGTGCGGGGGCGTACCACTGAGCTTTCGTGAGAGGCGGGCGGTGGGCAGGCCGAGGTCCGAAGGACCGGTGTCGGCTGCGGTCGACATTGGTATGACTGCGTTCAATGTTCGCGTCAGACTGCGCGCTGCCTTTCAGTCACGACGTCTGACCGTCGCCTTCGGGCCCATTGCTGAAGTTAACCTGCAGCCCACAGAAGCGTCGAAGGCTTCTGGAGCCCTTCATAATCAAAATCTACCCCCCGCTTGTTTGAGATACCGATCTTTCGTCATGGATAAATTCTTGCTGCAACAGCAGGTGCTGGAACGGCTCGCCGAAGACCTGCTGCAAGCCGAACAGGCAGTGCGGGCAGCCCATGAAACGGCGACTCATGAAGAGAACATTGCCGAAAACAAATACGACACATTGGGACTCGAAGCCGCCTACCTGGCCACCGGCCAAGCTCGGCGCGCCGAAGCCATACGCCAGGCGATGGCCAACTGGCGCCAATTCCGCCCGCGTCCCTACGACGCCAGCATAGGAATACGGCTCGGGGCGTTGGTCTGCCTGGTCGATTCCGACGACAAGCAGCAACAGCTCTTTCTCGGCCCGGATGGGGGCAGCATGACGTTGGTCAGCGGCACTCAGCTTGTTCAGGTCATCAGCAGCGAAGCCCCTTTGGGTAGGGCAATGCTGGGCAAATGCGAGGGTGATGAGGTGTCGATACAGGTCGCGCCAATCCGACAGCAGTTTGAGGTGCTGCGGGTTCTTTAAGCCGCGACTGGACAGAAGCGGCGCGCGTGACGTTGAGAGTCAGTCGAAGGCGGCGGACCTCGACCTGCGTTGACGCTAACTAGGGTCTCGACGAACGTTCCTCGAAGATTGGCCCCGAATTTCCAGTTGTAGATTTCAGCTGCGCGTTGGCGAGATCTCCAAGACTCCTGATAGCCCCTTCCAAGCGCGGGTCGCCGAGATACCCGTAGTTGATGCGCAGGTGCCGGGTGTATCGGCGGTCGGCTGAAAACAAATGGCCCGGCGCTACGCCTATGCCGAGCCGAAGAGCGTCCTGGTGCAGTGCGAGCGAGTCGACACCTTCTGGCAGCGCGAGCCACAGGAAATAGCCACCCTCGGGGCGCGTGACCCGCGTTCCAGTTGGAAAGTATCGATCGATAAATCGCAAGCATGCAGCCTGCTGGCGGCTGAGCGAATGCCGCAGGGCGCGCAGGTGACGATCGAAACTCTTGTGTTGCAGGTACTCCTGCAACGCCAGTTGCGAGGGGAGTGCCGTCGCCAGCGAGCTCATCAACTTGTTCCGGCCCAAAGTGGCTGCAAAGCGACCGCCCGCTACCCAACCGATGCGATATCCGGGTGCCAGGGATTTCGAGAAAGAACTGCAGTGCAGCACCCAGCCATCCCGGTCCCAGGCCTTGGCTGGTGGCGGTCTCCGAGCCCCATGCGCGAGCTCGCCGTACACATCGTCTTCGATCAGCGGTATGGCGCGGGTGGTGAGCATGCTGACCAATTGCTCTTTGGCTGCGTCGCTCATGGTGCAGCCCATTGGATTCTGGAAGGTCGGCATGAACCAGCAGGCCTTCACCGGATGCTGGTCGATCACGCGAGCAAGAGAGTCGAGATCTACGCCTGTACGCGGGTGGGTCTCAACCTCGACCGCGCGAAGACCGCGCCGCTCCAGTGCCTGCAACGCACCATAAAAGGTTGGCGTTTCGATCGCCACGACGTCGCCTGGCTGCGTCACCGATTCGAGCGCAAGATTGAGTGCTTCCATCGCCCCGCTGGTGATGACCAGTTCAGACGCAGGAACATCCATCCCGACGCTGCCGTAACGCAGGGAGATCTGATGGCGCAATTGGGCGTTTCCTGGTGACAAATCTTCGACGGTCTGCCACGGATCCATCCGCTTGAGCGCTCGCGTCAGGCCGGCGGCAAGTTGTTCGAAGGGAAACAGCTCTGGCGACGGAAAGGCCGAGCCGAGCGGGACCATATCGCGCTCGCGAGCCTGCGCAAGGACCTGAAAGACAAGCGACGAGACGTCGACCGACATGGACCGCAGGACAGGCTCGCTGGCGGCGAGTTCGTTGGCCGGCATTTCCGCGCCCGCTCGAACGAAGTATCCCGACCGCTGCCGAGCTTCGACAAGCCCTTGCGCCTCCAGCAGGTAGTAAGCAGAGAACACGGTGGACGCACTGATGCCCATTTGCGACTTCAGTTCGCGCACGGAGGGAAGGCGATCGTTCGCCTTCAGGCTACCCGCGCGAATACGCTGAGCGATGTTGTCGGCAAGCTTCTCGTAGCGGTTCATGGGCATCTCTTTCTGATACGGTCGTTCTGGACCGCTCCAGAGATTGTCATATCAGACGTCGACCTGCCCCGGCGCGACTGCCGGCCTCCTTGCATCTGATACGAAAATTTTCAGCTGATCTGGTTCTGTACGTATCAGCCTGGACGATGAACACTCGACAGCACGATGAGAGTGCTTCTGTGGTGCAGGCAGACTGCTCCGCCTTTCGACCCATGTCTTGCGTGCCTTTCGACGCGCCTTGCGGACGCCCATTTAGCTCACCGCAACCGTTTCGTTAGGTTGATTGATTGATTGATTGAATTTCCGTTTCTTCATCGGTCTATTGAGCTACTCGCCGCACTCGGGCACTTCGCCGTCTGTCACCATTGATATCCCTTCAATCATGAATTCAATCCCTATCTCTTTTGTTATCTTCAAGGTTCTCGTGCTCAGCGTGGGCATGTATTTAGCCGTCAAGTGGCATTACGAACGGGGACAGAAGGACAAGAATCAGAAGACAGCTGCAGTGGTACTGACATCCATCAAGGTGGGCGGGGCGTTCGTCGCTTCTGCGTTCCTCGTGCTCTTCCTCACCTTTGAATTTTGCAATTGGATGGGTCTGGACCTGGCCATGCAGTGATTGGAAGTTTTCGGTCGATAGCCTGGAATTCGATGTCTGGAATTGGCCGACTGTAGCCGCGCAACCTGTCAGCGCAAAGAGCGCATTGCTGTGCGCGAAGAATCAGTCAGCCCTCGAATTCGTAGGCGCCCAAATACTGAATTGAGCTTCGTTCAGGAGTCGCAACGAGGTTCGGCGGGAAGATGCATACGGCGGCGCAGAACGAGGCCTCCGTACCAATGGCGTGAGCCCAGCTTCGACCGTATGAAACCCCGGAGAGTAAGTCAGAAATCTTGCTGGGTGTATCGGAAACCATGCACTCAATGCAGGCCGGCTCATAGGAGGAGAGACCAACTTCGTTTCCAAACCTCGAAGGAATTTCCTCCCCATCTGGGGTGTACGTTGGACCTACGAATCTAGTTAGGTCAGCCTCAGAGGCAAAGTTTTCCGTCGATGCAAAGACATGTACGAGTTTCATAGTTTCGGTTTCGCATCAAAGGCGAAGGCGGCGTGGATCCAGCGTATGGCCGTTTTTTGCCGATAGTACCCATTCGCGCGAGGCCGAGGGATGTCGGCTCCCGCTGCATAGCCGTCCTTCGCGTGCGCCCGCTTCAGACTGTTGCGAGACAGGCCTGCACGCCTGGCTATCTCGCGAATGCACAACCATTCATTTCATTTGCATCTTTTACTCAGAGCAAATCAGCCGGCGCATCATGCCTTGTGCATGTCGTCTTGATGCACTTTGGGTCTCGGCTCGACCCACCCGGCCGCTCCGGTATCCAACTACTTCAATTGGAGACCCAAATGAAAAAATTCATTCCCAGCGCCATCGCCAGCCTCCTGATCGCCGGGGCAATTTTGCCGGCCGCCGCCAAGGAGAAAGTCGTCGACCGGAGCATCACGGAAGCGGAAGTCCTGGGGGCCCAGCAGGCCTGGTGCAAGGCGCTGGTCGACATCAGCGCCGCGAATTCGAGCGGAGGGCAGCCGGCCGCCAGGGCGCTGGCCGAGAAGGTCATCGACAGCGCCTACGCCTATCAGCTGGGCGCAGTGCTGTTCAAGCCGACGCTCACGACATCGCCGCAGACCTTTCGCACCGCTCGCGACGGCGCACTGGCGTACTTCGTGGGCGGCAACCCTGCCTTTCCCAACGACACCGGCTTCGCCCTGAAGGGCTGGGCCAAATGCGAGATTGCCAACACTGCCGTGCTCATCCACGGCGACGTGGCCAGCACGCTGGGTAACGTGCTGTTCACCGACCCGGACGGCAAGGTCACCACGGTCGACAAGACCTGGACTTTCGTGAAGGACGGTGCCGGCAAGCTGCGCATCGTCGTGCATCACTCGTCGCTGCCGTACGCCGGCCGTTGAACACCGCGTTCGAGTGCCGGCAGGCCCAGGCTCTGGTGCGGCGCCTTCAAGGGGCCTTCATCGGGTGATGAAGGCCCCTCGGAGGACCGTCATTGGTGGCTCAAAGGCGCGAATCGGTGGCAGCACGCCGCACGCTTGCACTTCGAGCGGCAGTGGCCAGAGTGGCTGATCTCCTGTCTGTCTTGGGTCAGTAGGCACCCATGTAGTCGCGCTTGCCGATCTCCATGCCGTTGTGGCGCAAGATGGCATAGGTGGTGGTCACGTGGAAGAAAAACTGCGGCAGTCCATAGTGCAGAAGGTATGCGCTTGCGGTCAGCTTCTTTTCCTTTGGGGTGCCGGGGCGCAACACGATCTCGCGGCTCTCGCTGGAATCAAATTGCTCAGGCTTGAAGGAGCCGATATGGGCCAAAGCTTTGGCGATCAAGGCTTGCAGGTCGGCGAAGCTGACCTCAGTGTCGGGCCAGGACGGCACCTCGGCACCCGCCAGGCGGGAGGCAATGCCCTTGGAGAAGTCTGCGGCGATCTGTACCTGACGTACCAGCGGAAACATGTCAGGGAACAGCCGCGCCTGCAGCAGCGCATTGGGATCGATATTTTTCTGCGTCGCCTGGTCTTCGGCCTTCTTGAGCACGTCGGACAGGGCGCGCAGCATCTGCTGCATGACGGGAACGGAGGCGTTGTACAGCGGGCTGGTCATGGTGAGTTCACTTCTAAAAAATTGGGCGCGATGGCCGGAGTTGGCGTGGCAGAGGCCCTGCCTACCATGCAAGGCTAACAGCACAGGGCGAACTGAATCGCCCCGGCTTTTGTGGCCAGCTTTTCTTCCTGCTGGTAGTCGGCGCAGCCGCGTTGAAGGGCAGTTCACTGGCAAGAAGCGGACGTCAATTGCAGACGCACGACAGACCGCGATCGCTGCAAAGCAGTCGGTCGACCTCTCGCATCGAAGGACCGCATCGGGCCCTGAGCGGAAGTTCGTGGTTCCGGAAAGCCGCCGTTCGCGGTGCTCGAGAATGCTGCCACTGATCTACGACGCCCGAGGTTTGGATGATGCCGGGCTACTGCCGGAACGAGCCTTTGGGACGCACCATCATCTTCAGATTTTTGAGCTTTCGGGGAGCGCGCTCGGTCCACAAGATTTCTGCGCCGTCCTGAAGCTCTTCGTAGATCGGAAGAACGTCAGTGACGCCCACCAGCTTCCACTGAACCGGCACTCCTGACGGCCCGCCCTTGTATGGCTTGGCCGCTTCGCGGGCCATCTTCAATCCCCTTGCGTATGCTTCATCAAGGGTTTGAGCACGCACAAGGATGGAGTTCTCCCACGACAAAAATCGGGCTTCGTCGTTGTCCTTGTGTTCGTCGTTGAGTTCCACAAAGCGGAGCAGGTAGGACACCAAGTACCAGCCAACCGGAGAAACGTTCTAGTCGTAAGTCATGCAGTGATCGGGAAGGATGAGTGGCCGCTGTTGGCCGCCAGTCGTCCCTATTTGGGGTTGATGGACATCGTCTTTATGGAGCCATCGTCCCCGCATCCGCCTCATCGTCACGCTGCCACTGCTCGGTCTGCTCAATGCCAGCTTCACTTTCAACAAGAAAGTGATAGGAATGGTCGAATCTGAAGGCGTTCGATTGCTTCGCTGCTCTCCACGCAACGGGCGAGTCGGCGTACTCAAAAGGAACATCCTCGGGCCGCGCGAGTTGAGCGGTAGCACGGCGAAATATTTTGCCGGTCACCTGAACATTGAATTCAAGCACCGCTCCCAACGTCCTCGGTTCGTAGTAGTCGCCACAAGCAGCAACCGCATCGGCAAAGTCCGCAAACGGGCGCCTCGCAACAATTTCGCGTTTGTCTTGGAAGACAGAAAGAAAGTACATCTTTGGCGCGCAAGATCAGAATCAAGCTCACTGTAGTTGGGGGGCCGCGGCGTTAGTGGAGGGCGTTGGCGAAGGTCCGCTGTTGGCCGCATTCGGCCTTTAGCCCCCAGGCTGCGGTGACGGCTCAAATTTCTCGCGCATCTCAAAATATGCCTTCTTGCAATGCTCGAAGTACGCCCGCTCATCGTCCGCCATACGCTCAGCCTCTCGCCCCGAAATCACCGGGTCAGTGTGATCAGTCTCGAGAATGCGAATCGTCACTACATCTCCGATCTGCAAATCGGCACGCAGCCAGTCCAAATGCTCGTCCGCCGCGCCGTTCGCGCGTGCCGTTAGTCCTCCCAGGCGCAGGTCAATGTCGACGCTCCCATCATCACGACGTGGTTCTGCCTCAGGCCCGAGCTTTCCCGTCAGAGACAGGATGGCAGAGAGCACACACAGGTCGGTCGCGCCGCCTGTGACAGGCTCCCGTCCGTTGATTGAGATTTTCAAGGCGTACATGGACAGATTCTCAAAGATTGGAGACGGGCGCTGACGGTCCGCTACTGGCCGATAGTACCCATTCGCGCAAGGCCGAGGGATGTCGGCAATGGCTGCAAAGCGGATGCTCGCATTGTCTGCCGACGATCAGCATGGAGCGCATGGCTGCCACCGAGGCCTGCACCACAAGCACCTCAACCGAACCGAATTCCCTCCATCACAAGGGCTTCAGCCGTCGCACCCCAAAGAACCTGTTCACCAGGGCGAGCCGCGAAACACGCAGCCCGCAGACCAGCCGCTAACCGCCGGTCTCCAGCGCTGTGCGTCGCGCCTTCTCGCTCAGCTGAAACAGCTCCCCCGCCTTGCGAGCGAGATCAGCCGCAAGCCAGAGAAGGTTGTCCAGTCGCCGAGGCCCGTCACCGCTGCACCAGTCGATCTCTTCTCCGTGGCAGACCCACAGAAGAGCTTCGAGTTGCGAGAGGGTGTTTTCGAGAAGATCCGCCGGGTCTTGGGCGTTGTCTTCGGAAGCTACCGGCGCGCGAGGCCGGGCTATAGTCTTGGTAGCCATTTTTGTGCGTTCCTTCCAAGGCGATTGCACGAACTTGGTTAGACGGCTGGGGTGCTAGTAACACCTCGGCCGTCGCCTTTTGATACCTCGCATCTGCATCGCTGCTTTCGCACCGACGACCTGCCGCGAGGCAAGCAGCCTTCAAACATCTCGGTGGTGGGGGGTGGCGCCTTTCTTCTTCCCTTGGTGGGGTGTCGAGTGACAGGGGCATTCACTCTAGAGAAGAACCCGGCGAAGTGGCCGGTTCATGCGGCACGAAGTCTCGGCGAGCGCCAACAAATGCAGCTTCTGCGATGCGCCGCGCACGGACCTCGTGGGCCCGATGCCGCGCCAGTCCGAAGCGGCTCTGAACGCTCACGTCGATGGGGTGCCTTGCGCAGCGAAACCAAGGAGGAGGGGCGGAAGCCCGAAGCCCGGGGGACATTCGCGGAGCAAGGCGCCCCGTCGGCGGGAGCGCGGCAGAGCTTCAGTTCATCCAGCTGCGCGCCCGGTCCAGATGCTCGCGGCACTCGCGCACCATGCGCTCCAGCAGTTCCGCGCAGGTCGGGATGTCGTCGATCAGCCCGATGCACTGGCCGGCCGAGACCACGCCGTTGTGCACCTCGCCCGACTCCAGCGCCGCGCGGCCGCGTGCACCGGCCACCAGCGGGCGGATGTCCTCGAACTCGCAGCCGCCCGGGCGACGTTCGGTGGCCACCACTTCTTCGGAGATCGCGTTGCGGAACACGCGCGCCGTGTTGTGCAGCGTGCGGAACATCAGCTTGGTGTCGCGCTCGGTCGCGGCCACCAGCGCCTGCTTGATGTTGTCGTGGATCGGCGCCTCCTGGGTCACGCAGAAGCGCGTGCCCATGTTGATGCCCTCGGCGCCCAGCGCGAGCGCGGCGGCCATGCCGCGGCCGTCGGCGATGCCGCCCGAGGCGATGATCGGAATGCGCAGCTTGCGCGCCGCCACCGGCAGCAGCACGAGGCCGGGCACGTCGTCCTCGCCCGGGTGGCCCGCGCATTCAAAACCGTCCACCGACACCGCGTCGACGCCGTTGCGCTCGGCCGAGAGCGCGTGGCGCACCGAGGTGCACTTGTGGACGATCTTCACGTCATGGCGCTTCAGGGCCTCGATGAAGTCCTTCGGGCTGTTGCCCGCGGTCTCCACGATCTTCACGCCGCTGTCGATGATGGCCTGCACGTACTCGGCGTACGGCGGCGGCTTCACCGCCGGCAGGATCGTGAGGTTCACGCCGAAGGGCTTGTCGGTCATCGTGCGCGTGCGCGCGATCTCGTGGCGCAGGTCGTCGGGCGTGGGCTGCGTGAGCGCCGTGAGAATGCCCAGGCCGCCGGCGTTCGACACGGCCGCGGCCAGCTCGGCGCGGCCCACCCATTGCATGCCGCCCTGGATGATGGGGTAGCGGATGCCGAGCAGTTCGGTGATGCGGGTCTTCATCGTCGCAGCCGCTTACAG
The DNA here is from genome assembly GCF_058801005.1 of Variovorax sp. GW822-FHT04A09. Taxonomy (NCBI): domain Bacteria; kingdom Pseudomonadati; phylum Pseudomonadota; class Betaproteobacteria; order Burkholderiales; family Comamonadaceae; genus Variovorax; species Variovorax sp. GW822-FHT04A09. The sequence continues at coordinate 178,835 of NZ_JBXAMV010000007.1, forward strand.
CGTGGTCACGAGTTCCGGCACGGCCGTGAACAGGTCGGCCACGAGGCCGTAGTCGGCCACCGAGAAGATCGGCGCTTCCTCGTCCTTGTTGATCGCGACGATGACCTTCGAGTCCTTCATGCCGGCCAAGTGCTGGATCGCGCCCGAGATGCCCGCTGCGATGTACAGCTGCGGCGCGACGATCTTGCCGGTCTGGCCCACTTGCCAGTCGTTCGGGGCGTAGCCTGCGTCCACTGCGGCGCGGCTGGCACCGAGGCCGGCGTTCAGCTTGTCGGCCAGCGGAGCCATCACTTCGGTGAACTTCTCGGCGCTGCCCAGGGCGCGGCCGCCCGAGACGATGATCTTGGCGGCGGTCAGTTCGGGGCGTTCGCTCTTCGTGACTTCACGGCCCACGAAGCTGCTCTTGCCGCTGTCTGCGACGCCTTCAGCGGTTTCGATCGCTGCACTGCCACCGGTGGCAGCGGCTGCGTCGAAGCCGGTCGTGCGCACGGTGATCACCTTGGTGGCGTCGGTGCTCTGCACGGTGGCAATGGCGTTGCCGGCGTAGATCGGACGCTCGAAGGTGTCGGGGCTGACAACCAGAGTGATGTCGCTGATCTGCGCCACATCGAGCTTGGCGGCCACGCGCGGTGCGACGTTCTTGCCGTTGGCGGTCGAGGGGAACAGGATGTGGCTGTAGTTGCCGGCGATCGCCAGCACTTGGGCTGCGACGTTCTCGGCGAGGTTCTCAGCCAGCGATGCGCTGTCGGCAGCGATCACCTTGGACACGCCGGCGATCTGCGCGGCGGCCTTGGCGGCTTCAGCGGCGTTGGCACCGGCCACGAGGACGTGGACGTCGCCACCGCAAGCCAGGGCTGCGGTCACGGTGTTGAGGGTGGCCGGCTTGATGCTGGCGTGGTCGTGTTCGGCAATGACGAGTGCGGTCATGTTCGTTTCTTCCTCAGATCACTTTGGCTTCGTTCTTGAGCTTGTCCACCAGGGTGGCCACGTCGGGCACCTTGATGCCTGCGCCACGCTTGGGCGGCTCGCTGACCTTGAGGGTCTTCAGGCGGGGCTTCACATCCACGCCCAGGTCTTCGGGCTTGAAGGTGTCCAGCTGCTTCTTCTTGGCCTTCATGATGTTGGGCAGCGTCACATAGCGCGGCTCGTTCAGGCGCAGGTCGGTCGTGATGACCGCGGGCAGCGTGAGCGTCAGCGTTTCCATGCCGCCGTCGACTTCGCGTGCGACGGTGACCTTGTCGGCTGCCAGGTCGACCTTCGAGGCGAAGGTGGCTTGGGGCAGGTCGGCCAAAGCAGCCAGCATCTGGCCCGTTTGATTGGCGTCGTCATCGATGGCTTGCTTGCCCAGGATGATCAGCTGGGGCTGTTCCTTGTCGACCAGTGCCTTGAGCAGCTTGGCCACGGCCAGCGGCTGCAGCTCTTCAGCGGTCTCGACCAGGATGCCGCGGTCGGCGCCGATGGCCATCGCGGTGCGCAGGGTTTCCTGGCACTTCGCATCGCCGCAGGAGACGGCGATGACTTCGGTCACGATGCCCTTTTCCTTCAGCCGCACCGCTTCTTCGACAGCGATTTCGTCGAAGGGGTTCATGCTCATCTTGACGTTGGCAATGTCCACCCCGGTGCCGTCGCTCTTGACGCGCACCTTCACGTTGTAATCGACGACCCGTTTGACAGGCACCAGAACTTTCATGGCTGTTCCTCTTGAATGACAAAAATGGGAAAAGGGGTTACTCGAGCTTGGCGCCCGACTGCTTGATCAGGCGCTCCCACACGGGGCGCTCCTGCTTCCAGGCCGCGGCAAAGAGCTCGGGTGAGCTGTCCTTGATCTCGAAGCCCATGGCCGCCACGCGCTCGCGCACGTCGGGCTGCTGCGTGGCCTTGCGCACTTCGTCGGCGATGCGGTCGACGATGGCCTTGGGCGTCTTGGCGGGCGCGGCAATGGCGAGCCAGCCGGTCACGCGGTAGGCCTCGTCCTTCAGGCCTTGCTCGGCCAGCGTGGGCACGTTGGGCAGCGTGCTCATGCGGCGCTCGCCGGTCACGCCGACGGCCTTGAGCTTGCCCGCGTCGATGTGCGGCTTGGCCGCGAGCGCGCTCGCGTAGGCCATCTGGATCTGGCCGCCGATGAGGTCTTGCACCATCGGCGCCTCGCCCTTGTAGGCGACGTGGTTCATGTCGGCCTGCTGCGTGAGGCTCATGTGCGCGCCGGCCAGGTGCGGGTAGGCGCCCACGCCGTACGAGCCGTAGGCCACCTTGCCCTTGTTTGCGGCCACGTACTTCAGCAGCTCGGGGCCGGTCTTGGCGGGCACGCTGGGGTGCACCACCAGCACCAGCGGCGCCATCGCGATCTGGTAGACCAGCGTGAGGTCGCGCTGCGTGTCGTAGGGCAGTTTCTCGTAGAGGAACTCGTTGGTCATGAGCGAGTTGCTCAGCGACAGCACGATGGTGTAGCCGTCGGGCGCGGCCTTGGCGACCGCGTCGGTGCCGATGATGCCGGCCGCGCCGGGCTTGTTGTCCACCACGATGGGCTGGCCCATGCTGGCCGACATCTTCTGGCCCAGCACGCGCGCCAGCACGTCGGTCGCGCCGCCGGCCTGGAAGGGCACGACGAGGCGGATCGGCTTGTTCGGGTAGGGCGCCTGCGCATGCGCGGGGGCCAGCGCGAACAGCGCGGCGGTCGATGCTGCCGCGCACAGCAGGGCGCGGCGGGTCGAGGGTTGATGGGTCATGGTTTGTCTCCCGTTCGGTTGCAGAAAATCGTGTCGAAGAAGAAGCAGATCAAGATCACTTCAGCGCGATGCGCGTCTTGAAGGGCAGGGGCTCCAGGGCCTTCTGCAGCCGCTCCTGCAATGCAGCGGCTTGTGCGCCCGCCGCGGCGGCGTCGATCTGCACATGCACGAGGCTTTCGCCTTCCGTGGTCACCGCAGGTTGAGCCGCATCGCCCACGCCGAGTGCGGCGCAGACCTCGGCGACCGTGGCCGCCACCACCTGCCGCGCGGCCATGGCGCGCAGCTCGGGCTTGTAGATCTTGCCGACGTTGGTCATCGGCATCGTGGCGATCACCGACACCCACTTGGGGCGCGCAGGCGCTTCGTCGACGCGCGAAGAAGTGAAGGCCAGCAGTTCCTCTTCGGTGGCCGAGGCGCCGGGCACCAGCGTCGCGAAGATCACGGGCAGCTCGCCCGCGTAGGCATCGGGGGCGCCGACGGCGGCGCACAGCTGCACGGCCGGGTGCGCGCCCAGCGCGTCCTCGATGGTCTTGGGGTCGATGTTGTGGCCGCTGCGGATGATCAGGTCCTTCGAGCGGCCCGTGAGGTGCAGCCGCTCTTCGGCGTCCATCCAGCCCAGGTCGCCGGTGGCGAGCCAGCCGTCGGCGGTGAAGGCCTTGGCGTTGTCGGCCGGATCGACGAAACCCGAGAACACATTGGGCGACTTGAACAGCACCATGCCGGTCTCGCCCTGTGCCACTTCGCGGTCGCTGGCGTTGCCGTTCTCGTCCAGCGCCACGATGCGCACCTGCGCGTACGGCAGGCGAAAGCCGACGCAGCCCGCGGGGCCGTTCACGCCGGGCGGCGTGATGGTCGAGATGCCGGCCATCTCGGTCATGCCCAGGCTCTCGTGCACGTGCAGGCCGAACAGGCGCTCGAAGCGCGCGGCCAGCTCGGGCGCGAGCACGGCGGCGCCGGTGCGGCAGTAGGTGATGGACGAGATGTCGGCGCCGTCCAGCGGCACATTGGCCAGCGCGGCGAGCACTGTGGGCACGGCCGACAGCGAGGTCGGGCGGTACTTCTCGACCAGCTTCCAGTAGTTGGCCAGCACCTCCTTGTTGCGCAGCAGCGAGGGCGTCGGAATGATCACCTCCACGCCCGCCGACAGCGATGAGAGCGAGGCCGGCAGCACGCCCGCCACATGGAACAGCGGGTAGCCGTTGATCGAGATGCCCTGTTCGTTCATGCCCGCAAGCTGCACGCTGGCCCAGGCGGTGAACACCTGCGCGCCGTGGCTGTGGCGCGCGAGCTTGGGCGCGCCCGTGGTGCCGCCGGTGTGGAAGTAGGCGGCGATGTCGGTGGGGGCGATGTCGCGGCCGCTCACGAGGCGGTCGGACGGTTGCGCGGCGCGCAGCACGTCGAACTCGGCCACGCCTTCGGGCAGCGTGCCGGCCGCGCCGGGTGCTTCGTCGTGCGGCGCCACGCGCAGCACGGTGGTGAGCGTGGGCACCTGGCCGCGCAGGCGCATCGCCTTCGACCACATGCCCGATTCGGTGTCGGAGCCGTAGGCGATGAGCACCTTGGCGCGGCCTGCGGTCATGAGCGCGACCAGCTTCTCGTCGGTGAGCAGCGGGTTGAGTGGCTGCACGATGCCGGCGGCCTCGCCGCCCCAGAGCGCGAGGTGGTACTCGAGGCAACCGGGCAGCAGCACCGCGACCGCATCGTCGGGGCCCACACCGAGCGTGTGCAGCAGGTTGGCCGTCTGGTGGATGCCCGCGAGCAGCTGCGCATACGACCAGCGGATGGGTTCATCCGCCGGGTTGCCGCTGCGCAGGAAGGTGAGCGCGGTCTTGTCGCCGAAGGCCGCGCCGGAATTGCGAAAGAGCTCGTAGGTGCTGCGCACCGTGAGCGCTTCTTCGAGCGGCGTCTCCTCCAGCCGCCGGATGTCGGCGAGACCGCGCACCGGGAACAGGGGGCGGAACGGCGCGCTGGCCGTTCCCGTGGGGTTGTTCTTGTCGTTGCCTGTTGTCATGTTGTCTCCTTGAGGGGGTCTTGCCGGCTGCGGACGGAGGCCGTGTCTTACTGGTTCGTGATCTTGTTGTCGCGAATGACCTTGCCCCAGCGCTCGAAGTCCTGGCGCATGCGCGTGGCGGTCTGTTCCGGCGTGCCGTAGGCCGCGAAGGAGCCCACGCTCTGCAGCTTCTCGCCGACTTCCTTGTCGGCCAGCGCCTTCTTCAGCTCGGCGCTCATGCGGTCGACCACGGCCTGTGGCGTGCCGGCCGGGGCCAGCAGCCCGCCCCACGAGGTGGCGTCGAAGCCGGGGAAGCCTTGCTCGGCCACGGTCTTCACGTCGGGCAGCAGGCTCACGCGCTTGCCGGAGCCCACGGCGACGGGGCGCAGCGTGCCGGCGCGGATGTGCGGGATCACGGCCACGAGGTCGGAGAACATCGCGGGCACCTGGCCGCCGATGAGGTCGGTCACGGCCGGGGCGCTGCCGCGGTAGGGCACGTGCTGCATCTCGAACTTGCCGATGTTCTTCAGCTGCTCGGTCGTCAGGTGGCCGAAGCTGCCGGCGCCGGCGGTCGTGTAGTTGAGCTTGCCGCCGTCGGCCTTGGCCTTGGCGATCAGGTCCTGCAGGCCGTTCACGCCGGGCAGCGCCTTCGGGTTCACCACCATCACGATCGGCAGGTCGTACACCGTGCCCACGGGCGTGAAGTTCTTGAAGATGTCGTAGGGCACGGTGCCGTACAGGTGCGAGGCCAGCAGCGTCGGCGTGGCCAGCATCACGAAGGTGTAGCCGTCGGGTGCGGCCTTGGCCGCAAAGGCCGCGCCGATGGTGCCCGAGGCGCCGCTGCGGTTGTCGACCAGGATGTTCTGCTTGAGCGACAGGGACATCTTCTGCGCCACGATGCGCGAGGCCACGTCGGTCGGGCCGCCGGGCGGGAAGGGCACGACCAGCGTGATCGGCTTGGTCGGCCAGGCTTGGGCGAAGGCGCTGCCGGCCAGCAGGGGAAGGGCCAGCGCGAGCAGGGCGCGGCGCACGGGGTTGCGGGGGGTACGGAGGAACGGGAAGGCCATGGATTTCTCTTCAGGGATGCGGGCGTTGTCTTCGCTGTGTGCGATCAGACGACGCCATTCGTTTTCAGCGCTGCCAGCTTTTCATCCGACAGGCCGAGCAGGGACTTCAGCACGTCGTGCGTGCCTTCTCCCAAAGTGGGCGGCGCGCTGCGCACGGGCAGGCGCTCGCCATCGAAACGGTAGGGCGGCGCCAGCACATTGACTTCGCCGGCCACCGGGTGCGGCTGCTTGGTGACCAGGCCGGCGTCGGTCGCGCGCGGGGAGTTCAATGCTTCCAGCAGGCCCAGCACCTCGCCGCAGGGAATGCCCGAGGCGTTGAGCTTTTCGAGCAGCGCGGCGCGCGGGCGCTTCGCGAGTTCGGCGGTCAGCTCGGGCAGCAGCGCGGCGCGGTTGGCCGAACGCAGGATGTTGGTCTTGAAGCGCTCGTCGGCCGCGAGGTCGGGGCGTTCGATCACTTCGGTGCAGAAGCGCATGAACTGCGCGTTGTTGCCCACGGTGATCACCAGCGGGCCGTCGGCCGCGTCGAACACGCCGTAGGGCACGATCGACGGGTGCGAGTTGCCGTAGCGCGGCGGGTCTTCGCCCATCAGCAGCGCTTCGAGGCCGTAGTAGGCGGTGATCATCAGGCCGCAGTCGAACAGCGCCATCTCGATGTGGCGGCCGGTGCCGGTCTTCTCGCGCTGGTAGAGCGCGGCCAGCACGGCCTGCGCCGAGTACATGCCGGTGAACAGGTCGACGGCGGCCACGCCGAACTTCAGCGGCGGCTGGTTGGCTTCGCCGTTGAGCGCCATCAGGCCGGCCTCGCCCTGCACCACGAGGTCGTAGCCGGGGCGCGCGGCCTCGGGGCCGGTGCGGTCGTAGCCCGAGATCGAGCAGTAGATGAGGCCCGGGTTGTCCTTGCGCAGCTGTTCGTAGCCCAGGCCCAGCTTGTCGATGCCGCCGAACTTGAAGTTCTGGATCACCACGTCGCACTGCTTGGCGAGGTCGCGCGCGATCTGCTGGCCTTCGGGCGTCTGCAGGTCGAGCGTGACGGAGCGCTTGTTGCGGTTCACGCTGTTGAAGTAGGCGGTCTCGGTCTTGCCCACGCGCAGGCCCCAGTCGCGCGTGTCGTCGCCGCGGCCCGGGTGCTCGACCTTGATCACCTCGGCGCCCATGTCGGCCAGCACCATGCCGCACCAGGGGCCGGCAAGGATGCGGGACAGATCGAGGACGCGCACGCCGGCGAGCGGCAGCGAGGAATTCAGCGAGGGCATGGGAACAACTCCAGGAAAACGAAAGACCCCCGCATCTGCATCGGCATGCACACGCGGGGAGGGGCGCGGCGCGTCAGGACGCGTCGGGCTGGGGTGCGTGGCGCAACGCGACGAAGTCGGCCTTGCGCTTGCCGAGGAAAGCGCCGATGCCTTCGGCGGCTTCGGCGTCGGCCTGCGACGTCACCATGTAGATCGCTTCGGCCTCGAGTTGTTCCTCGAGCGTTGCACGGTGGGCCTGGCGGCACAGCGTCTTGATGCGTGCGCTTGCGCGCTGCGGGCCGTTGGCCACCTTGGCGGCGAGTGCGATGGCCTCGGCCAGCGCGCCGCCCTTGTCGGTCAGGCGGTTCACCGCGCCCATCGCGTGCAGGCGCTCGGCCGTGAGGCGGTCGCCGGTGAGGCACAGCTCGGTGAGCAGCTGGCGCGAGACGAACTCCGCGAGGAAGGCCGTGGCGCCGCCGTCGGGCGTGAGGCCGACCTTGACGTAGGCCACCGTGTAGAACGCATCGCGCGCAGACACCAGCATGTCGCAGGCCAGCGCCATCGACAGGCCGGCGCCGGCCGCGCCGCCTTCCACGGCCGCGATCACGGGCTTGCCGCAGTCGCGGAGCGCGCGGATCAGGTCGTGCAGGCCTTCGAGCTTCTCGCGGCGTTCGGCCTCGGGCAGCTCGCGGCGCTTGGCCAGCAGGTTCAGGTCGCCGCCCGAGCAGAAGAAGTCGCCCGCGCCGGTGAAGACGATGGCGCCCACTTCGGGGTCGTTCTGCGCGTCGGTGAGCGCGGCGGAGAGTTCGGCGTACAGCGTCGGCGTGATCGCGTTGCGCGCGGCCGGGTTGCTGTTGGTCAGGATGCGGACGGCGCCTTCCTGCGAGATGAGGACGGTCTTGTCCGTCATGCCGCGACCTCTTTGCCCAGAGCGATGTAGCGCTGCAGGTGGTGGTCTTCGTCGCCGAGCTGGTGGTCGATCATCACGAGGCGCTTGGCGTAGTGGGGCAGCGACAGCTCCCAGGTCATGCCGATGCCGCCGTGCATCTGGATGCTTTCCTCGGCCACCAGCGCACCGATGCGGCCGATGCTGAACTTGGCGGCCGACAGCGCGCGCTCGCGCGCCACGCGGTCGCTGCCGTCGATGGCGGCGGCGGCGTTGATCACGGCCGAGCGGGCCTGTTCGATCTCGAGCAGCAGGTCGGCCATGCGATGTTGCAGGGCCTGGAAGCTGCCGATGAGGATGCCGAACTGCTTGCGCGTGCGCAGGTACTCGAGCGTGGCGGTCTTGGCGGCTTCCATCGCGCCCAGTGCTTCGGCGCACAGCGCGAGCACGCCGCGGCCGATGGCGCGTTCCAGCGTGGCGGCGCCCTGGCCTTCGGCGCCCAGCAGCGCGTCGGCGCCGAGCGTCACGCCGTCGAGCGTGAGTTCGGCCACGCGGCCGCCGTCGATGGCGGGGCAGCCGCGCACGGTGAGGCCGGCGGTCTTGGCGGGCACGAGGAAGAGGGAGATGCCGGCTTCGTCGTCGACGTTGCCCGAGGTGCGGGCCGAGACCAGGAACAGGTCGGCCTGCTCGCCTTGCGGCACCACGGCCTTGGCACCCTTGAGCACCCAGCCGTCGCCACGGCGTTCGGCGGTCGTGGCCACGCGCGTGCGTTCGTAGTGCGTGTCGGCTTCATCGTGCGCAAAGGCCGCCACGGTCACGCCGTTGACGATCTCGCCGATCTTCTCTTTCTGCGCGTCGCTGCCGGCGGCGCTGATCGCCTCGCCGACCATCACGGCGCCCAGCAGCGGCTCGACCACGAGGCCGCGGCCCAGCGCTTCGAAGACCACGGCGATGTCGAAGCCGCTGCCGCCGAAGCCGCCGTCGGCCTCGCTGAACAGCGCGCCGATCACGCCGAGCTCGGCGAAGTTCTGGAAGATCTCCTTGCTGAAACCGTGTGCCGACTTCGCGATGCGGTCGCGCGCATCGAAGGCGTACTGCTCGGCGATGAAGCGGTTCAGGCTGTCGGCGAGCATGCGCCGGTCTTCGGTGTGTTCGAAGTTCATTGCGTCTCTCCTTACAGGCCCAGGATCATCTTGGAGATGATGTTCTTCTGGATTTCGTTCGAGCCGCCGAAGATCGACAGCTTGCGGTTGTTGAAGTAGCGCGCGGCTGCGGCCGATGCGTAGGCGGGGCCGAAGGTCTCGCCGTCGAAGCCGTCGTGCAGCGCTTCCTCGACGAAGGGACGTCCGTACACGCCCATCGCACGGCGCGCGAGCGACGAAATCTCCTGGCGGATCTCGGTGCCGCGAATCTTCAGCATCGAGCTTTCCGCACCGGGCACGCCGCCGCCGGCCACCGCCGCGATCACGCGCAGGTTGGTGGTCTTCATGTTCTCCAGGTCGATCTCGACACGCGCCAGGCGTGCGGCAAAGGCCGGGTCGTCCGCCAGCGGCTTGCCGTTCTTGGTCTGCGACGCGGCGATGCCCTTGAGCTGTTCGAGCGCGGCCACCGAGAAGCCCACGCCCGCGATGTTGGTGCGCTCGTAGGTCAGCAGGTACTTGGCGCAGGTCCAGCCCTTGTTCTCTTCGCCCACGAGGTTCTCGGCGGGCACGCGCACGTCGGAGAAGAACACCTCGTTGACCTCATGCTCGCCGTCGAGCGTGATGATCGGACGCACTTCCACGCCGGGCGAGGTCATGTCGACCAAGAGGAAGCTGATGCCTTCCTGCTTCTTCGCCTCGCGGTTGGTGCGCACCAGGCAGAAGATCATGTTGGCGTGCTGGCCCAGCGTGGTCCAGGTCTTCTGGCCGTTCACGATGTAGTGGTCGCCCTGCGCGTCGATGCCGCGCACGGCCGTGGTCTTCACCGCGGCCAGGTCGGAGCCCGCGCCGGGTTCCGAGTAGCCCTGGCACCACCAGTCGGCGCCGCTCAGGATGCGCGGCAGCCAGTACTTCTTCTGCGCTTCGTTGCCGTACTTGATGAGCACCGGGCCCAGCATGTTGACGCCGAAGGGCACGATGCGCGGCGCGAAGGCCAGGGCGCACTCGTTCTCGAAGATGAACTTCTCGACCGCGGTCCAACCCGGGCCGCCGTATTGCTCGGGCCAGTGGTTGGCCAGCCAGCCGCGCTCGTTCAGGATGGCGTGCCATTCCTGCATGTCGGCCTTTTCCAGGATCTTGCCGCCGCGCACCTTGTCGGACAGCCGCGCAGGCAGCTTGTTCGCCAGGAAGGTGCGCACTTCGCTGCGGAAGGCTTCTTCTTCAGGGGTGAAGTTCAGGTCCATGTCTTATCTCTCGGATGGAGGGTTGACGTATTCAAGTGGAACCCCGCGGAACCGGCTTTGCCGGGCCGCAGGGGTTGCCCCCGGAAGGGGGTTGGAGAAGCGACACGAAGTGCGCGAAGCCTGGGGGAGAGCGAAGGCTGTCAATAAATTTCGAACAGGCCCGCGGCGCCCATGCCGCCGGCGATGCACATCGTGACCACGGCGTACTTGGCGCCGCGGCGCTTGCCTTCGAGCAGCACGTGGCCCGTGAGGCGCGCACCGGTCATGCCGAAGGGGTGGCCGATGGAGATCGCGCCGCCGTTCACGTTCAGGCGTTCCGACGGAATGCCCAGCTTTTCCTGGCAGTAGATCGACTGCGAGGCGAAGGCTTCGTTGAGTTCCCACAGGTCGATGTCCTGCACCTTCAGGCCGTGGCGCGCGAGCAGCTTGGGCACGGCGAAGACCGGGCCGATGCCCATCTCGTCGGGTTCGCAGCCGGCCAGCGCCAGGCCGCGGAACGCGCCCAGCGGCTTCAGGTTGGCGCGCTCGGCGTCCTTGGCTTCCATCATCACGCAGGCCGAAGCGCCGTCGGACAGCTGCGAGGCGTTGCCGGCGGTGATGAACTTGTCGTCGCCCATCACGGGCTTGAGCTTGGCCAGCGCTTCGTAGGTGGTGCCGCGGCGGTTGCAGTTGTCTTCCGTGGCGGTGACTTCGCGGTGGGTGACCTCCTTGGTCTCCTTGTCGGTCACGGCCATCGTGGTGGTGCAGGCCACGATCTCGTCCTTGTAGCGGCCGGCCAGTTGCGCTTCTTCGGTCTTGCGCTGGCTCTCGGCCGAGAAGCGGTCCTGCGCCTCGCGGCTGATGTTGTAGCGCTTGGCCACGATGTCGGCGGTGTCGATCATCGCCATGTACAGCTCGGGCTTGTGCTCGACGATCCACGGGTCCAGGCTGAGGTCGCCGCCGTCGCCGGGGCTGCGGCCGCGGATCTGCGAGATGCTTTCCACGCCGCCCGCGATCATGGCCGGCGCGCCGTCCACCACGATGCGGCCGGCGGCCATGGCAATCGCCTGCAGGCCCGAGGCGCAGAAGCGGTTCACGGTGGTGCCGGCGATGCTGATCGGCAGGCCCGAGCGGATGATCGACTGGCGCGCGATGTTGCGGCCGGTGGTGCCTTCGGGGTAGCCGCAGCCGAGGATCGCGTCCTCGATCAGGGCCGGGTCCAGGCCCGAGCGCTCGACCGCGGCCTTCACCGCGAACGAGGCCAGCGTGGCGCCGGAGGTGATGTTGAATTCGCCGCGGTGCGCCTTGGTGAGCGGGGTGCGGGCGGTAGAAACGATGACGGCTTCACGCATGGGGTTGTCTCCTGGACGGTGGGCTCTAACGGTTACTCGGATTGATTCAGGCTGGCGAAATCGGCGCCGCGTTCGACCAGCTCCACGAGCAGCGGCGACGGCTTCCAGAAGATCGGATCGGCCTTGGCGAACTCGCGGATGTCGGCGAGCACCTTGGGCAGGCCCACGGTGTCGGCGTACTTCATGGGGCCGCCGCGGTGGCGCGGGAAGCCGTAGCCATAGAGGAAGGTCACGTCCACGTCGAGCGGGCGCAGCGCGATGCGCTGGAGCACGACATTGGCGCCTTCGTTGACCATGGCGGCCATGTAGCGGCGCATGATTTCTTCTTCGGTGAAGGTGCGCGGCGTGATGCCGGCGCGCACGCGCTCGGCGTCGATGATGGCCAGCACCTCGGGGTCGGGCACGCCGGTGCGCGCGCCTTCGGGGTACAGGTAGTAGCCGCGCTGCGTCTTCTGGCCGAACCAGCCGCGCTCGCAGATGCGGTCGGCCACTTGCACGTAGCGCGCTTGCGGGTCGCGCGTGGCGGCCTTGCGCTTGCGCGTGGCCCAGCCGATGTCGCCGCCGGCCAGGTCGGACACCTGGAACGGGCCCATCGGGTAGCCGAAGTTGCGCACGGCCGCGTCGATGTCGTAGGGCGAGGCGCCGTCTTCCATCATGTGGTCGGCGGCCTGGCGGTACACGGCCAGGATGCGGTTGCCGATGAAGCCGTCGCACACGCCGGCGCGCACGGGCACCTTCTTGAGCTTCTTGGCCAGTTCGAAGCCGGTGGCGACCACGTCGGCGCTCACCTTGGCGGGCACCACGATCTCCAGCAGCTTCATGATGTTGGCCGGCGAGAAGAAGTGCAGGCCCACCACGTCCTGTGGGCGCGAGATGCTGGCGGCGATCTCGTCGATGTCCAGGTACGAGGTGTTGGTGGCGAGCACGGCGCCCTTCTTGCACACGCGGTCGAGTTCGGCGAACACGGCCTTCTTGACACCCATCTCCTCGAACACGGCCTCGACCACGATGTCGACGTTGGCGAAGGCGTCGTAGCTGGTCGAGCCCGAGAAGCGCGCCATCACGGCGGCCTTGGCTTCCGGCGTCATGCGGCCCTTGGCGATGAGGCCGTCGTACACCTTCTCGACGTGGGCACGGCCGCGCGCGAGGCTGGGCTCGTCGCGCTCGACCATGGTCACGGGCAGGCCCGCGTCGAGCATCGCCACGGCAATGCCCGCACCCATGGTGCCGCCGCCGACGATGCCGGCCGAGGTGAGCGCGCGCGGGCTGGCCGAGCGGGTCTCGGGGGCCTTCAGCACTTCGCGTTCGGCGAAGAAGGCGTGGATCAGGCCGGCGCGCTGCGGGCTGTCGATGCACTGCAGGAACAGCTTGCGCTCCAGCGCCATGCCTTCGTCGAAGGGCAGCGTGAGCGCGCCTTCGACGGCTTCGACGATCTTCATCGGCGAGAACAGGCCGCGGCTCTTCTTGGCGGTGTCGGCGCGTGCGGCCTCGAGGGCGGCACGGGCTGCGTCTTTGTCGGCCAGGCCGGCGGCTTCGCGCGTGCGGCGCACCGGGGCGTGGGCGGCGACGAGTTCCTGCGCGTAGGCGAGGCCTTCGGCGCGGGCGTCGGCTTCAGCGCCGAGGCGGTCGACGAGGCCGAGCGTCAGCGCTTCCTTGGCGCCCGCATGGCGGCCGCTGAGCATCAGTTCGAGCGCGGGCTTCACGCCGATGAGGCGCGGCGTGCGCTGCGTGCCGCCCGAGCCGGGCAGCAGGCCCAGCGCCACTTCGGGCAGGCCCAGCTTGGCGGTGGGCGCGGCGAGGCGGTAGTGCGCCGACAGGGCAATTTCCAGCCCGCCGCCGAGCGCGGCGCCGTGAATGGCGGCGACCACCGGCTTGGTGCAGTTCTCGATCTTCAGGCAGACCTCGGGCAGCGAGGGCTGCTGCGGCGCCTGGCCGAACTCGCGGATGTCCGCGCCGGCGATGAAGTTGCGGCCCGCGCCGACGATCAGCACCGCCTTGGCGCCGCTGTCGGCCTCGGCCGCGTCGATGGCGGCGGCTAGGCCGCGGCGCACGTCCACGCCCAGGGCGTTGACGGGCGGGTTGTCGATGGTCACCACGCACACGTCGCCTTGACGCTGGAAGGTGACGGGACCGTTGGACGTGGAAGGGCTGGGAGTGGGGGTGGCCATGTGCGTGTCGCTTGTCTCTTGCTTGCGTGGCAGGCCCTCGTGAAGTCTCGAGGGGTCCGGGGCTCTGGGGAGCCCTGCATTCTTGGCCGGCATCGCTGCTTTGACAATTGCATAGGTGGTTGACAGACTGTCAAAGAATTTTTGACACAATCCGCCCATGGACCTGCAATCGCTCACCCTGCTGGTGGAAATCCTTGACGCGGGCAACCTGAGCGCGGCGGCGCGCCGGCTCAAGATGACCCGTGCCAACGTCAGCTACCACCTGAACCAGCTGGAGCGCTCGGTGGGCGCGCAGCTGATCCGGCGCACCACCCGGCGCGCCGAGCCCACCGAGATCGGGCTGCGGCTGTACCAGCACGGCGTGGCCATCCAGGGCGAGCTGCTGGCGGCGCGCGAGTCGGTCACCGCGCTGGGCGAGGGCCTGCAGGGCCGCGTGCGCCTGAGCGTGCCCAGCGGCTACGGCCAGCTCGTGATGGCCGACTGGCTCATCGACTTCAAGCGCCAGTACCCCGGCATCGTGCTCGACGTGGTGTTCGAGAACCGCATCGAAGATTTGCTGCGCGACGAGGTCGACATTGCCATCCGCGTGATCCCCGAGCCGCCGCAGAACCTCGTGGCGCGCGAGATGGGGCCGGTGCGCTACGTGGCCTGCGCCACGCGCGCGTACGCCGAGCGCCACCCGCTGCCCGTGCAACTGGACGCGCTGCGCGCCACGCCGGTGGTCACGGCCGCGGTCATCGGACGGCAGCTGCGCATCTCGGCCTACCAGGGCGAGACGCGGCGCGAGGTGATCCTGGAGCCGACGCTGATCTCGGAGAACTTTCTGTTCCTGCGCCAGGCCATCCTCGCGGGCCTGGGCGTGGGCCTCGTGCCCGACTACGTGGTGCAGGAAGACGTGCGCCGCGGCGACGTGGTGACCACGCTGGACGACTGGCGCCTGTCGATCTTCGGCACCCAGATGTTCATGCTCTACATGCCGAACCGCCAGCACACGCGGGCGATCCGGACGTTCATCGATTTCATCCTGGCGCGGGTGCGGCTGGAGGAATGAGCCAGGTGCGGAATCAGGAGACGGCGTTTTCGACCTTTGCCTTCAAGGTGCGGCCGGCAGCCTGCACCAGTTCGCGCAACCGCTGCTTGTCGGCCGGATTTCCGAGGCCGAGTTGCACCTTCCAGCGGCCGGAGAGCGCGAAGAATTCGTCCCAGCTCATGCATTCGACGGCCCGGATCACGGCGCGCTGCTTGCCGCTTTTCATGTGATAGATCCGAGCGCCTAGGCGGACCTTGGGGCGCCAGCCGATGGGAAAGCCGGAAACATCCGTCCAACCGCCATGGCGGTGCTCCTCGATGGCGATGTCGACCGCGAAGTCGTCGTCACCCGGCACCGCCGTGCCGGTGGCCGGGGGATAGTCGAACACCTGCGCCAGCAGGTCGACCCAACTGTCGTCCGGCTTCCTGCTACCGAAATATCCGCCCTCCAGGTGTCGAAGGAAATCCTTGCGCGGCATGACCCGAACTTCGCCGAGATGAAGCCTGATCGGCGTCTTGCGAAAGAACGAGAACATTGAGGAGGCGGTGGCTCAGCGACAGGCCCGCATGTCGGCGATCTTCCTCTGCTTGTCGCGGCGCTGCGGCTCGGTCAGGCTGATGCTGTTGGCGGAGACCTCTTCGTTCTTGATGTCGAACTCGGAAGGGCAGGCGCGCGCCTGCTGCGAGGGAGCGCGCGCCATGGCCGCGGAGGTCTGGATCGAGCGCACGACACCGCTTTCCGTATAGACGTAGAACGTGCCGTTGTCGCGTTCGTAGATGCGCTGCTCGGTGAAACCGCCTGGGTAGTCGCCGGTGTTGATGCGCGTGGGGGCGCCCATGGCCGACTGCAGTTCCTTCAAGGTCATCCCGCGCACAGGATGGCCCTGGAGGATGGCGACATTGATGGCGCTGCGGTCCGCCGGCGATCGCATGTCCTGCGCGGTGGCAGGCGATGGCGACGGTGCGGCGAAGGTCCGCACGTCGCTTTGCTTTTCCGCGCTGGCGCAGGGCGTTTCCTGGAACGCGACTTTCCCGTCCGGCGATTGGCACTTGAAGACAGCGGCAGCCGGCAGCGACAAGAGCAGCAGGGGGAGCAGGACGATCGGCTTCATCGATGGCATGGGGCTTCCTGTTTTGCTGTCAGTCGCAGCGGTAGACGACTTCCCCCGCCGGCACACCCTGCGCCGGCACCTCCGACAGCGTGCTGCTCAGAAAGCGCATCGGCGCGCCGAAGTTGCGGCAGTAGTTCTCGGCGTCCTGCGCGGTGGGCGACTTGAACACGCCGTCGGCCAGGAAGGTGACGCGCGGCGCGGGTCGCGAGACGCAGCCCGCGATGACGAACAAGGCCGGAACGAGGACGGAGACAGCAGCGAATCGGCGCATGGGGCAGGGCGGAAAGAAGAGGTCGCGACTGTAGCCGCTCGGCGGCGTCAGTCGGCCAGCCACACGCTGCCGTCCGCCGCCTCGCGCAGCGCCAGCGGCGTGAGGCGCGCGCCGCGGCAGGGGCCGCCCACGCAGCGCCCGGTGTCGGGCTCGAAGATCGCGCCGTGCCGCGCGCACATCAGGTAGCGCCCGGAGCTTTCGAGGATCTGGCCTTCGAAATCGAGCGGGCCGCCGGCGTGCGGGCACTGGTTCAGGTAGCCGTGCACGGCGCCCTGCCAGCGCACCGCGAAGGCCGGCGCGCCGCCGGGCGCGGTGAACAGGGCCGCGAGGCCGCCGTCGGCGAGTTCGGTGGCGATGGGCTGGGCGGTCGGGGCGGGCGCGGTCATGGGGAGCGAGCCTACCAAGGTCCGCCACGGGGCTGGCGCCCCGGGGGACACCCCCGCGTCATCACATGTTTCGGCTATGTCATCCGACCAATAGACGCAGGGGCGTGCCGTTTTCACAATGCATCCGCTCGCTTTCCTTCGTCCGTGCATCCTTGTCTCAAGGGGGATCCCCACCGATGAGCACGCTGAAACAGGGCTGGCGCGGGGCCGATGTCCGTCGCCTGCAGGAGGCCCTGAACCGCAAATTGCAGCCCAGCCCCGGCCTCGCGCCCGACGGCGACTACGGCCCCGTCACCCGGGCGGCCGTGCTGCGCTTGCAGGCCGCGCACTGGCTGTGCGAAGACGGCGAGGCCGGCCCCTGCACCCGCAACGTGGCCTTCGACAACGAAACCCACGCCCCCCTGCTGCACCCCGTGGCGCTGATCCCGCAGCCCGCGCCCGCGCTGTGCTGGGCGGCCGCCACCGCGATGCTCACGCGCGCCACCGTGCAGACCGTGGTGGCGCGCACGCCCTCGGAGCTGATGGGCGCCGATGGTGCCTTGCGCCGCCGCGTGGACAGCGACCGCCATGCGCAGGGCAGCGGCGAAGAGGACGACGACAACCGCCGCTTCGCCGCCGCGCACGGCCTCACGCTGCGGCCCCACGGCCCGTGGACCGTCGCCGCGCTGCGCACCGCGCTGCACGCCGGGCCGCTGATGTTCGACCTGCGCTGGGGCGCCAAGGGCGGCGCGCCCGCCGGCCAGCCGGGCCACATGGTCGTGCTCGCGGGCATCCGCGGCGACAACGACCCCGGCGGGGGCGGCACCACGCTGCGCCTGTTCGACCCCTGGCCGCCGGGCCGGGGCGCGCGCAGCTCGACCAGCCATGTGCGCTGGATGCAGGCCGTGGCCGATCGCATCTGCGGGGTGTTCCAGCGGTAGTGGCGCCTGACTGCGGTGGCCGTTGGCACCGGTGCATGAAAAAATCCTGACTTTCCGCGAACCGTTTCGGCGGGTGGCCGCCTCTTTCCATGCGGGAGGGGCGTTCTGCTCCCCCGCATTCACACGTCACGGATCGAAGGAAACCACCATGCTCTACGTCAAGAATGTTCCCGGCTGGGAACGCGCCCTGCGCATAGCCCTGGGCCTCGCCGGCCTCGCCTTCGCCGCCATGAACTGGCCGGCGAATGCCCTGGCCGTCGCGGTCGGCCTCATGGGCGCGATGCTGGCCCTCACCGGGCTGGTCGGCTTCTGCCCGATGTGCGCGATGGTCGGGCGCACCCTCGACAAGGGCCGCTGACCCATGGCCCCCGCAGCGATCGACCGCACCTGCCCGATCCTGGCCGCGCAGACCGGCGACCCCGTCGCCCTCGAGGGCCTGCTGGCCGCCTGCCAGACCGACGCTCGACGCTACGCCCGCCGGCACTGCCAGGCCAGCGACGTGGACGACGCCGTGCAGGAGTCGCTGCTGGTGGTCGCACGCCGCGTGCGCGGGCTGCAGGCGGCCGCGGCGTTCTCGTCGTGGCTGTTCACCGTCATCCGGCGCGAATGCCTGCGCCTGCAGCGCGCGATGTTCCGCCACGACCCGCTCGACGAAGACACCGTCGAGCGCCAGCTCGCGGCCCGCAGCGACCACGCGCTGCGCATCGACCTGGCCCACGCGCTCGAATCGCTGCCGGCGCACTACCGCGAGGTCGTGCTGCTGCGCGACTTCGAGGAACTCACCATCGCCGAGATCGCCGAGCGCCTGGGCGAGCCGCCGGGCGCCGTGAAGAGCCGGCTGCACCGGGCGCGCCTGCTGGTGCGCGAGTACCTGCTGGGGTAGAGGCCGTTGCGGGGGGCGATGCGACAATCCCCCCGCCATGACAGACACCCTCACGATCACCCGCCCAGACGACTGGCACCTGCACGTGCGCGATGGCGCCGCCCTCGAAGCCGTCGTGCCCCACAGCGCCCGCCAGTTCGGCCGCGCGCTGATCATGCCGAACCTGCGTCCGCCCGTGACCACCGCCGCCCAGGCCGTGGCCTACCGCGACCGCATCCGCGCCGCCGTGCCCGCGGGCACGTCCTTCGAGCCCGTGATGTCGCTCTACCTGACCGACAAGCTGCCGCCCGAAGAAATCGCGCTGGCCGCTGAGGCCGGCGTGCGCGCGCTCAAGCTCTACCCGGCCGGCGCCACCACCAACAGCGATGCCGGCGTGACCGACATCCGCAAGACCTACAAGACGCTCGAGGCCATGCAGAAGCACGGCCTGCTGCTGCTGGTGCACGGCGAAGTGACCGACCCCGCCATCGACCTGTTCGACCGCGAAGCCGTGTTCGTCGACCGCGTGATGATCCCGCTGCGCCGCGATTTCCCGGAACTGAAGGTGGTGTTCGAGCACCTCACCACCAAGGAAGGCGCCCACTACGTGCGCGACGCCGATCGCTTCACGGCTGCCACCATCACGGCGCACCACCTGCTGTACAACCGCAACGCCATCTTCACCGGCGGCATCCGCCCGCACTACTACTGCCTGCCCGTGCTCAAGCGCGAGACGCACCGCGTCGCGCTGGTCGAGGCGGCCACCAGCGGCAGCGACCGCTTCTTCCTGGGCACCGACAGCGCGCCGCACCCCGCGCACCTGAAGGAACATGCACTGGGCTGCGCCGGCTGCTACACCGCGCTCACCGCCATCGAGCTGTACGCCGAGGCCTTCGACAGCGTGAACGCGCTCGACAAGCTCGAAGGTTTCGCCAGCTTCCACGGCCCCGACTTCTACGACCTGCCGCGCCACACCGACACCATCACGCTGAAGCGCGAAACCTGGACCCTGCCCGAGACCGTGCCCTACGGCGAAGCCACGCTCAAGCCGCTGCGCGGTGGCGAGACGGTGAACTGGAAGCTCGCATGACGGCGCCGGTGCCCCTGTCGTCGCTGCGCGTGATGCTGCTGATCGACGCCGACAACGTCTCGGCCGACGTGATCGAGCAGGCCGTGCAGCGCACGATGGAGGACTTCGGCGCCATCCATGTGCGCCGCGCCTACTGCAACGCCGAGATGGCCGTGAACCGCCAGGCGCTGTTCAAGCGGCTGTCGGTGCGGCCCATGGTGAACCTGTCGGCGGGCAAGAACAGCACCGACATCGCGCTGGCCGTCGACGCCATCGACCTCGTGATCGCCGAGCGGCCCGACGTGGTCGTGCTGGTGTCGTCCGACTCCGACTTCGCGCCGCTCGTGATTCGCCTCCGCGAAAAGGGCTGCCGCGTCTGCGGCATCGGCCAGCAGGGCAAGACCGGCGAAGAGACCGTCGGCATCTACGACAGCTTCATCGACCTCGCGCACCACGGCATCAAGCCGGCCGTGCGCACCGCGCCGGCCAAGAAGGTGGCGGCTGCGAAGAAGACGCCGGCCGCGAAGACCGCCCCCGCGAAGAAGGCTGCGGCCAAGACCGCGCGCAAGACGGCGGCAAAGACGGCCAAGCCGGTGGCACTGCCACCGCCGCAGCAGCCTGAAATTTCCGAAGCCGCCGAGTTCATCCTGCAGGCCGTGCCCGCGCTGCGCCGTGGCACCGACGTGCCGCTCAACGACGTGGCCAAGGCCCTGCGCACCGCCGGCCTGCTCAGCAAGAGCGGCAGCTCGCTCAAGCTGTTCGACAAGCTCACGGGCGAGTTCGCGGTGATGCAGCATCCCGACCGCATCCGATGGACGGGGGCGCCCGCGCCTTGACCCCGGGCCTGCCGGCGGTCGCGGCCATCGATTGGGCCGCACCCTGGCTGGCGCCCTACCGCGACCCCGGCGAAGCCGTGGCGCGGGCCGTCGCACACAGCGGCACCGTCGCCGCCGCGCTGCAGGCGGCCAAGCCACCCGCCGTGCCCGACTTCGTCACGCAGGACGCGCTGCCCGAGGGCCAAGCCTACGAGGCCCACATCTTCCGCACGCGCACCGTGCCCACGCGCGACAACCTGCACGACTTCTTCAACGGCCTGGTCTGGCTGGCCTTTCCCGAAACCAAGCGCCGGCTCAACGAACTGCAGGCCGCCGAGATCGCACGCGCCGGCGTCGGCGCCACGCGCGGGCCGCTGCGTGATGCGCTCACGCTGTTCGACGAGAACGGCGCGGTGCTCGATGCACCGCCTGCGCTGTGGGAGGCGCTGGTGGCGCGCGACTGGCAGGCGTTGTTCGTCACGCGGCGCGCGCTCTGGGCGCAGGCCCGGCTGCGCGTGTTCGGCCATGCGCTGCTCGAAAAGTTGGTGGTGCCGCGCAAGGCCGCGACCGCGCATGTGCTGCTGCTGCCTGCCGTCGCAGGCCCGCTCGGTGATGCGGCTTTGGCGCGCTGCCTCACGCCTGAACACATGGCACGCAAGCCCTTCGCACCGCTGCCGGTGCTCGGCGTGCCGGGGTGGTGCGGCGCCAACGAAACACCCGATTACTACGACGATCCGAAGGTCTTCCGGCCCCGTTCGTAGAACTTTTACTCCTATCATTGCTCTACCGCACGCCACCGCGCCGCGCCCGTCACAACCTACGACAACAGCGGTATTCCCGACCGGGCAGGCTTGAAGCGGGCCTTCTGGCCCTCATCTGGACGGCAGTGTTCCCCACGGAGAATTCAACTTGAAACGTATCCTTCTGTTCGTCCTGACCAACGTGATGGTCGTCGCGGTGCTCGGCGTGGTCGCCAGCCTGCTCGGCGTCAATCGCTTCCTCACGGCCAACGGCCTCAACCTGACGGCGCTGCTCGGCTTTGCGCTGGTCATGGGTTTCGGCGGCGCGATCATCTCGCTGCTCATCAGCAAGCCCATGGCCAAGTGGACAGCCGGCCTGCGCATGATCGACAACCCCCAGTCGCCCGATGAGGCCTGGATCGTCGGCACCGTGCGCAAGTTCGCCGACAAGGCCGGCATCGGCATGCCCGAGGTCGGCATCTTCGAAGGCGAGCCCAATGCCTTCGCCACCGGCGCGTTCAAGAACTCGTCGCTCGTGGCCGTGTCCACCGGCCTGCTGCAGGGCATGACGCGTGAAGAGGTCGAGGCCGTCATCGGCCACGAAGTCGCGCACATCGCCAACGGCGACATGGTCACGATGACGCTGATCCAGGGCGTGATGAACACCTTCGTCGTGTTCCTCTCGCGCGTGATTGGCTACGCGGTCGACAGCTTCCTGCGCCGCGGCGACGACCGCTCGTCGGGCCCCGGCATCGGCTACTACGTGAGCACCATCGTGCTGGACATCGTGCTCGGCTTCGCCGCCGCGATCGTGGTGGCCTGGTTCTCGCGCCAGCGCGAGTTCCGCGCCGACGCCGGCGCCGCCGCACTCATGGGCAACCGCCAGCCGATGATGAACGCACTCGCCCGCCTGGGCGGCCTGCCGGCCGGCGAACTGCCCAAGGCCGTGGAAGCCATGGGCATCACGGGCGCGATGGGCAAGCTGTTTGCCACGCACCCGCCGATCGAAGAGCGCATTGCGGCGCTGCAGAACGCGCGCTGAGCCCACTGCAGAAGGCGGCCAACGCCGTCGCGCATGAAAAAAGCCGCCACAGTGATGTGGCGGCTTTTTTCGTTGGGGCGGGCGTTCTGCGTCAGTCCGCGGCGGGCGCCTCGGGGGCGGCCGGGGCGGCTTCTGCTTCGGGCGCTGCCTGCGCTTCAGGCGCTGCTGCTGCCGCTTCAGCGGCCACCGCTGCGGCAGCGGCCGCAGCCTCGGCCCGCTTCTTGTCGTCCCGCACGCGCTGCAGCGTGCGCGTCACGTCGCCGGGCTTCATGCCGTACATGTCGGCGAACTCCTGTTCGCTGCGACCGCTGGCTTCGAAGGCGCGCAGCAGGGCTTCGCGCTTGGCGGCCTGCTGGGCGAGTTCGGCCAGGGCTTCGTCGACGACGGCGTTGTTGTTGGCGTCGCGCGAGCGCACCAGCACGGCATAGGCCTCGTGGTCGAGGCCCGAGGCCTCGATGGCCTTGGCGATGCGCGTCACCAGCTGCGGACGCAGGTCTTCGCCGGGGTTGCGGTGCGAACGGCGGCGGTGCAGCTCGAGGATGGCGTGGTGCACGTGCTCGGGGGCGACCGGGTCGAGCGCGTTGCCGTCGAGGTCGTGGCGCGCATGGCCGGCGGCCACGCTCTCGAGGTAGCGCGTGGAGCGCGCATGCTGGCCCATCGCGATCTTCAGGTCTTCGGCCTTGAAGTCTTCGGGATGGCGCGCGATCAGCTCTTCGTACACGCCGAGCTTCAGCGGCACGAAGCGTGCGCCGAAGAGCTGCGGGTAGAGCGCGAACAGGCGTTCCAGCACCGGGTTGACCTTGCGCGGTGCGCGCTGGGCTTCGGGCTGTTGTTGCTGTTGCGGCTGCTGTCCGCGCGGCTTGCGCCCTTGCTGCGGTTGCTGCTGCCCATGCGGGCGCTGTTGCTTGGCGCGCGGCGGCCGTTGTTGTTGCTGCTGTTGCGCGGGGGCGGTGGGCTGCGTTGCCGACGCGTCAGCGCCTGCGTCGGTGCCCGCGCCGGCCTTCAGCTGCTGCAGCTGCTCGGCCATGTCCGGGCGCTGGCGCCGTGCGTTGCGCGAGTTCGTGTTCGGGGCGGCGGTGGATGCGTCGGTCATACGGAAGGCTCGGCGATGGGCGCGAGGGATGGAAAGGGAAGAAAAAGAACAACCGGTCCCGCGCGGTCAGCGCGGCCGGAACATCCTGCGGGTATTGTCAGGGCGGATCGTCATGCGCGTGCAGTGCCTCGGTCAGCGGCTTGCCGCCCGATCAGCAGCCGGAACGGCAGCAGCATCAGCACGCCGACACCGAGCTTCACGCCCAGGTCGCCGAGCGCCCAGGTGAGCCAGGGGCCGTCGGTGCCTGCGAAGGCGATGCCCCAGAAGACGATGCTGTCGAGCACGGCTGCGATCACCGTGGCCACCAGCGGCGCGCGCCACCACAGGCCCCGGCGCAGGCGGTCGAACACGCGGATGTCGATCAGCTGCGAGGCGATGAAGGCCAGGCCCGAGGCGGCGGCGATGCGCGCCGGCGCCAGCAGCAGCGACACCGCCACGGCGACCGCGAAGCCGACCCACGCCACGCGCCGCGCCATGCCGGGGCCGAAGCGCCGGTTGACGAGGTCGCTCACGAGGTAGGCGACCGGGTAGGTGAAGGCGCCCCAGGTGAGCCAGTCGTTGATGGCGAACTGCACGAGAACGTTCGACGCGAGCACCACGGCGGCCATCGCCAGCGTGGCGACGGCCAGCTGGCCGGTGGTGGGACGGTGGAAGTGCATCGTCAAACGGCGCTGCCGAGCACGCTGCGCGCCACGGCCTCGGCCACCTTGATGCCGTCCACGCCGGCCGACAGGATGCCGCCCGCGTAGCTCGCGCCTTCGCCGGCCGGGTAGAGGCCGCGCACGTTGAGGCTCTGGAAGTCGTCGCCGCGCGTGATCTTGATCGGCGACGAGGTGCGCGTTTCCACGCCCGTGAGCACGGCGTCGTGCGTGTCGAAGCCCTTGATCTTGCGGCCGAAGGCCGGGAAGGCCTCGCGCATCGCCTCGATGGCGTAGGCGGGCAGGGCCTGGTGCAGGTCGGTCGGTGTCACGCCGGGCTTGTACGACGGGATGATGCTGCCGAGGGCGGTCGAGGGCTTGCCGGCGATGAAGTCGCCCACCAGCTGGCCCGGTGCGTGGTAGTTGCTGCCACCGAGCACGTAGGCGTTGCTTTCAAGCTGGCGCTGCAGCGCGATGCCTGCGAGCGCATCGCCCGGGAAGTCGCGCGGGTCGATGCCCACGACGATGCCCGCGTTGGCGTTGCGCTCGTTGCGCGAGTACTGGCTCATGCCGTTGGTGACCACGCGGCCCGGCTCGCTGGTGGCCGCGACCACGGTGCCGCCGGGGCACATGCAGAAGCTGTAGACCGAGCGGCCATTGCTGGCGTGATGCACCAGCTTGTAGTCGGCCGCGCCCAGCAGCGGATGGCCCGCGTGGCGGCCCCAGCGGGCGCGGTCGATCAGGCCCTGCGGGTGCTCGACGCGGAAGCCGATCGAGAAGGGCTTGGCCTCGATGTGCACGCCGCGTGCGTGCAGCATCTCGAAGGTGTCGCGCGAGCTGTGGCCCAGCGCCATCACGACGTGGTCGGCGCGCAGCTCGCTGCTCTGGCCGGTCGTCTGGTCGAGCACGGTGAGGCCGCGCAGGTGGCCGTCTTCGATGTGCACGTCGGTCACGCGCTGCTCGAAGCGGATCTCGCCGCCGAGCGCCACGATCTGCTCGCGGATGTTCTCCACCACCTTCACCAGCTTGAAGGTGCCGATGTGCGGATGCGCGACGTACAGGATTTCGGGCGGCGCGCCGGCCTTCACGAACTCTTCCATCACCTTGCGGCCGAGGAAGCGCGGGTCCTTGATCTGGCTGTAGAGCTTGCCGTCCGAGAAGGTGCCGGCGCCGCCTTCGCCGAACTGCACGTTCGACTCGGGGTTGAGCACGCTCTTGCGCCACAGGCCCCAGGTGTCGCGGGTGCGTTGGCGCACGGTCTTGCCGCGTTCGAGCACGATGGGCTTGAAGCCCATCTTCGCGAGCATCAGCGCCGCGAAGATGCCGCAGGGGCCGAAGCCGATCACCACGGGGCGCGTGGCGTCCGCGGGCGCCTGGCCCGGCGGCGTGTAGCGCATGTCGGGCGCGGGCTGGATGTGCGGGTGGGCGGCGTGCTTTGCCAGCAGCGCGGCTTCGAGCGCCGCGTCGGCCAGCTGCACGTCGCAGATGTAGACCGTGAGCAGGTCGACCTTGCGGGCGTCGAAGCTGCGCTTGTAGACGGTGTGGGAGGCGATCGCTTCGGGCGGAACGTCGAGCGTCCGGGCGATCAGGGTGGCCAGCGCCTCTGGGGCGTGGTCGAGCGGGAGTTTGAGTTCGGAGATTCGCAGCATGTCGTGGGGCTTGTGGTTATCAAGCAGACCGACGATTTTAAGCGCCCGAGGCGCTATGAAACTTGTAGCTGGATCAGGCGGGCAGGAAGCCTTCGACGGAGAGGTAGCGCTCGCCGGTGTCGTAGTTGAAGCCCAGCACCACCGCATCGGGCGCCAGCGAGGGCAGCTTCTGCGCAATGGCCGCGAGCGTCGCGCCCGACGAGATGCCGACCAGGATGCCTTCCTCGACCGCACAGCGGCGCGCCATTTCGCGCGCCGGCTCTGCGTCGACCTGCAGCACGCCGTCCAGCAGCGAGGTGTCCAGGTTCTTCGGGATGAAGCCCGCGCCGATGCCCTGGATGGGGTGGGGCGCCGGCGCGCCGCCCGAGATCACGGGCGAGGCCACGGGCTCCACCGCGAACACCTGCAGCTTGGGCCACTTCTTCTTCAGCACCTTCGCCACGCCGGTGATGTGGCCGCCCGTGCCCACGCCGGTGATGAGCACGTCGATGCCTTCGGGAAAGTCGGCCGCGATTTCTTCGGCCGTGGTGCGCACGTGCACGTCGACGTTGGCGGGGTTGTTGAACTGCTGCGGCATCCACGCGCCTGGCGTGCCGGCCACGATTTCCTCGGCGCGGGCGATGGAGCCCTTCATGCCGTTGGCGCGCGGCGTGAGGTCGAAGGTGGCGCCATAGGCCAGCATCAGGCGGCGGCGCTCCACCGACATGCTGTCGGGCATCACCAGGATCAGCTTGTAGCCCTTGACGGCCGCGACCATCGCCAGGCCGATGCCGGTGTTGCCCGAGGTGGGCTCGACGATGGTGCCGCCGGGCTTGAGCGCGCCGCTCTTCTCGGCGTCTTCCACCATCGACAGCGCGATGCGGTCCTTGATCGAGCCGCCGGGGTTGGCGCGCTCCGACTTGATCCAGACCTGCTGCTTCGCATGGCCGAACAGGCGGTTGATGCGGATGTGCGGCGTGTTGCCGATAGTCTGGAGGATGTTCTGGGCCTTCATGGAATCTCCTTGGGTGCGAGGGTCGGATGGTCAGCGCGCATTGTGGCGCCCCCTGGGCCGGGTTGCACCCGGCCCGCGACCGTTTCAGCACGACGGGATGGCAGGCCGTTCCGGCTCAGGCCTCCAGGGCTTCCAGCGGCCCGAAGAACTCGTAGCGAAGCTGCTGCTTCGGCACGCCGAGCGCCAGCCCGTTGGCATACACCGCCTGCATGAAGGGCTTCGGTCCCAGAAAGTACAGGTCGACATCGCGGTCTTCCGGCAGCAGCCCGGCCAGCAGCTCGCGGGTGACGAAGCCGGTCGCATGCGGCGTGTCGCTCTCGCGCGGCGCGTCGTAGACATACAGCGGCTTCACGTTCGCATGCCGCTGCGCCAGCGCGTCCACGCGGGCGCGGAACGCATGCGCGCCGCCGTGCCGCGCCGCATGGACGAAGTGCACCGGCCGGCCCGTGTGGGCCACCGATTCAAGCATGCTCATCGCAGGCGTGATGCCCACGCCGCCCGTCACCAGCACGAGGGGCCGCGCCTGTTCGCCCGCGGGCTGCAGCACGAAGTCGCCGCACGGCGCCTGCACCTGCAGCCGCGTGCCGACCGCGGCGGCCGCGTGCAGCCAGTTCGAGGCGCGGCCGCCTTCTTCCTTCTTCACGCTGATGCGGTACCACGGCTTGCCCGGCGCGTCGGACAGCGAGTAGTTGCGCCGCACCGGCTGGCCGTCGATCTCCAGCACCAGCGTGAGGTATTGCCCCGCCGAGAACGCCAGCAGCGCGCCGCCGTCCACGGGCTCCAGGTAGAACGAGGTGATGACTTCGCTCTCGTCCTCGCGCCGGGCCACGCGGAATTCGCGCGTGCCGCGCCACCCGCCGGGTTGCGCCGCATTGGCGCTGTAGACGGCTTCTTCCGCGGCGATGAGCAGGCCCGCCAGCGATTCGTAGGCCTCGCCCCAGGCGGCGATCACCTCGTCGGTCGCGGCATCGCCGAGCACCTCCTTCACGGCGCGCAGCAGGTAGTGGCCGACGATCGGGTAGTGCTCCGGCAGCACGCCCAGCGCGGCGTGCTTCTGGATGATGCGGGGCAGGGCGCCGGCGATCGCTTCGAGCCGGTCGATGTGCGCGCCATAGGCGATGACTGCGCCCGCCAGCGCGCGCGCCTGCGTGCCGGCGGCCTGGTGCGCTTCGTTGAAGAAGGCCTTCACCTGCGGATGGCCCTCGAACATGATCTTGTAGAAGTGGCTGGTGATGGCCTCGCCGTGGGCCTGGAGCGCGGGCACGGTGGACTTGACGATGGCGATGGTTTGCGGGTGCATGGTCTGGCGGTCCTTCGGTTGAGATGCGTTGGTCATCTCACGATCCGTGCCAGCCGGAAGCCCCCTGCAAGTGCTTGACACCATTGGGGATTTACCGGGCGTGGTCAAATTCGCAACAACTCCAGCGTTGTACTTATGACCACATTGCGTGTCGATTCGACCACCGAGGCCTCACCACCCGAGCCCGAGCCCGAGCCCGAAGCCGAGGCCGCCCGCTACCGATCGCTGCTCGCCGCCGCGCGCGGGCTGGTCCGCTGCGATGCTGCCGCGCTGCTGCAGCTCGACGTCGACGTGCTGAAGCCCGTCGCGGTCGACGGCCTGAGCGATGAGACCCTCGGGCGCCAGTTTCCCGTCGCCGCCCATCCGCGTTTCGCGCGCCTGCTCGACAGCGAACGGGGCCTGCGTTTCGCGCACGACTGCAACCTGCCCGACCCGTACGACGGCCTCGTAGCCGGCCAGCCGGGCATCCTGCCGGTGCACGACTGCATGGGCGCGCCGCTGCGCCTGCGCGGTGCCGTCTGGGGCCTGCTCACGCTGGACGCGCTGGAGCCGCACGCTTTCGACGCCGTGGGCCCGGCGCAGATGGAGGCACTGATCGCCCTCGTCGAAACCGGCATCGAGGCCGCCCACACGATCCGCGAAATGCAGGCGCGCGCCATGCGCGAGCAGGCCGTCGCGCAGGCGCTGCGCGCAGGGCGCGGCGCGCCGCGCGAGCTGCTGGGCAGCAGTCCGGCGATGAAGCAGCTGTGCCACGAGATCGACACGGTCGCCGTGTCCGACCTCACGGTGCTGCTGCTCGGCGAAACCGGTGTCGGCAAGGACCTGGTCGCGCAGCGCCTGCACGCGCGTTCGCGGCGCAGCGAGCAGCCGCTGGTGCAGGTCAACTGCGCGGCGCTGCCCGAGTCGCTGGCCGACAGCGAGCTCTTCGGCCACAAGCGCGGCGCGTTCACCGGCGCCGTGCAGGACCGCGACGGCAAGTTCGAGATCGCCGACGGCGGCACGCTCTTTCTCGACGAGGTCGGCGAACTGCCGCTGAGCGTGCAGGCCAAGCTGCTGCGCGTGCTGCAAAGCGGCGAGGTGCAGCGCCCCGGCAGCGACCGCATGCGCAAGGTCGACGTGCGTGTGATCGCGGCCACGAACCGCGACCTGCCCGCGGCGATCGCGCAGGGCCGGTTTCGCGCCGACCTGTACCACCGGCTGTCGGTCTATCCGCTCGTCGTCGCGCCGCTGCACGAACGGGGGCGCGACGTGCTCGTGCTCGCCGGCAGCTTTCTCGAGGAGAACCAGCACCGGCTGGGCGCGCGCAACCTGCGGCTCTCGCCGGCGTCGAAGGCCGCCATGCTGGCGCACGGCTGGCCGGGCAACGTGCGCGAGCTCGAGCATGTGATCAGCCGCGCCTCGCTGCGGGCGTTCCGGGAGCAGCCGCGCGGCTCGCGCTGGACGGCCATCGAACCGCATCACCTGGCGCTGTACAGCGCTGCCGTCGTGGGAAGCGCCGTGGCAGCGCCCGTGCAGGCCCTGGCGAACGAACACGCGGAGCCTGCCATCGCGGGCGGCACGTTGCGCGAGGCGACCGAGGCCTTCCAGCGGGCCTGGCTCTCGGAACTGCTCGCCCGCCACGGCGGCCGCGTGGCCAGCGCCGCGCGCGAGGCCGGCATCGACCGCAGCAACTTCCATCGGACGCTGCGCAAGCTGGGCCTGGTGCAGGCCGGCGACAGCGAAACGCCCGGTTGAAAGTCGGCGCGCGACACCGCTTGAAGGGTCATTGATGGGGCGGGCGATAATCGAGCGGTGAAGCACGCCAGACCGCCGCTGGTGCAAGCCCGAAAGGGACGATGCTCTGCCCTCGGGCAACAGCATCGGGTCGAAAGATCGCACTGGAGGAACGTCCGGACTGCACAGGACAGCGCAGGAGTTAACGACTCTCCACCGTGAGGTGAGGATCAGAGCAACAGAGACGAGCCGATTCAGTTCGGGTGAAACGGGCAATCTCTGCGCGCAGCAACACCAAGTAGGCCAGTATCGAGGTGGTTCCGCTGAGCTGGCGGGTAGGTGGCATCGAGCCGTTTGGCGACAAACGGCCCAGAGTAATGGCGGTCACGCCGGGGTCTTCGCAAGAGGGCTCCGGTGCACAGAATCCGGCTTATCGGCGAGCTTCACACTTTTCTTTCTCTCCCCCTTTTCCCTGGGCCGCGTGCCGGCGTCGTGCGCGGCTGCGTGCAAGACTCGGTAGAAACCCGTACAATTGTTAGCAAGCTAACTAATTGATAACGCCGTGGCCGATACCGAACCCATCTCCCCGTTGCGCGAACACGCGCTGATGCGGCTCGGCACCTCGCTGTCGGTGCTCCAGCGCGGCTACCGCGCGGCGGCCGACAAGGCGGTGGCGCACGTGGGCCTGTCGCAGACGCTGGCCTGGCCGGTCGTGGTGCTCGGGCGCATGGAAGACGGCGTGCGCCAGGGCACGGTGGCCGAGGCGCTGGGCATCGAAGGGCCGTCGCTGGTGCGCTCGCTGGACCAGCTGGTCGAGGCCGGCTTCGTCGAGCGCCGCGAAGACCCGGCCGACCGCCGCGCCAAGACGCTGCACCTCACGCCCGCCGGCCGCGCCGTGTGCGAGCCCATCGAGGCCGCGCTGCGCCAGATGCGCGCCGCGCTGTTCGAAGGCATTCCCGACGAGGACATCGCCGCCACCTTGCGCGTCTTCGGCGCGCTCGAGGCCAAGCTCGGCCGCAGTGCCGCCGGCATGCAGAGCCTGCAGCAGGAAGGGCGCGGCCAGTAGATGGCGATGTCGATGGCGCTGCCGCGCTTCACCCGCGCGGAAGTTCTCTTTTCCGTCAAGAGCTTCGCCGCCGCGATGCTGGCGATGTACCTGGCCAGCCGCGCCGGCCTGCCGCGCCCGTTCTGGGCGCTCATGACCACCTACGTCGTCGCCCATCCGCTGGCCGGCGCCGTGCGCTCCAAGGCGGTGTTCCGCTTCTGCGGCACGCTCATCGGCAGCGTCGCCACCGTGCTCATGGTGCCCGCGCTGTCCAACGCGCCCGAGCTGCTCACGCTGGTGCTTGCGCTGTGGGTCGGGCTGTGCCTGTATGTGTCGCTGCTCGACCGCACGCCGCGCTCGTACGTCTTCATGCTCGCGGGCTACACGGCGGCGCTGATCGGCTTTCCGTCGGTGCAGACGCCGCTCGTGCTGTTCGACACCGCCGTGGCGCGCGTGGAAGAGATCGGCCTGGGCATCTTCTGCGCCACGCTGGTCCACAGCCTCGTGTTGCCCGCGGGGCTCGCGCCCACCGTGCTGGGCCTGCTCGACCGCACGCTGAAAGACGCGCGCCAGTGGATCGGCGACCTGTTCCAGCCCGGCGACCGCAGCACCCCCAAGGACGCCGACCCCAAGCGTCTGGACGACGACCGCCGCCGCCTCGCCGGCGACATCACGCAGCTGCGCCTGCTCTCGACCCACGTGCCCTTCGACACCACGCACCTGCGCTGGACCGCCGGCGCGATCCGCGCCATGCAGGACCGCGTGGCGGCGCTCACGCCCGCGCTGTCGGCCGTCGAAGACCGGCTGCAGGCGCTGGCGCAAGCCGAAGGCCGCCTCGCGCCCGACGTCACCGCCGTGCTCGCGCTGGCCGCGCAGTGGCTGCGCGACGAAAGCGACCCGGCCGTCGACGCGTCGGCCCGCCTGCAGGCGCTGCGCCAGGCGATCGCCGCGCTGGGCAGCGGCGCGCAGGACGCGGGGTTCACGCCCTGGGCCCGCGCGCTGCGCATCGGCCTGGCGGGCCGGCTCGAAGAGCTGGTCGACGGCTGGACCGCCTGCGCCCAACTCCGCCGCGACATCGACGAAGGCCTGAAGGGCGGCGCGCCGCTGCGCCGCACGGCCGCGCTCGGCCAGCGCGCGATGCACCGCGACCACGGCATGGCGCTGCTGTCAGCGCTGGCCGCCGTCATCGCCATCTGCGTGTGCGGCGCGTTCTGGATCCTCACGGGCTGGACCATGGGCTCGGCCGCCACCATGATGGCCGCCGTCTTCTGCTGCTTCTTCGCCACCATGGACGACCCCGTGCCCGCGATGCACGGCTTCCTGAAGTGGACGCTGTGGTCCATTCCCATCTCGGCCGTCTACGTGCTCGTGCTCATGCCCACGGTGCAGGACTTCGGCATGCTCGCGCTGGTCTGCGCGCCGCTGTTCCTGGTGCTGGGGCTGTACCTGCCGCGCCCGACGCACTTCATGGCCGCGATGGCGCTGGTGTTCGGCGTGTCGGGCACGCTGGCGATGCACGACACCGCCAGCGCCGACCTCGTGAGCTTCATCAACAGCATGACCGGCCAGATCGTCGGCGTGGTGATGGCCGCGCGCGTCACGCGGTTGGTGCGCTCGGTGGGCGCCGACTGGAGCGCACGCCGCATCCAGCGCGCCACCTGGCGCGAACTCGGCGACATGGCCGCCTCCACCCAGCCGCAGTACGCGCAGAGCGACGCCTACGCCGTGCGCATGCTCGACCGCATCGGCCTGCTGGCGCCGCGCATCGCGCAGGCCGGCGGCACCGTGGAAGGCGTGGCCGCCAACGACGCGCTGCGCGACCTGCGCATGGGCGCCGACATCGCGGTGCTGCAGCGCGTGCGCGCCCAGCTGCCGATGGCCACCTCGGCCGCGCTGCTCGGCGGCATCGCGCGCTTCTTCCGCCAGCGCGGTGAAGGCCGCATGGCGCCGCGCCCGGCGGCGCTGCTGCCGCAGATCGATGAAGCGCTGGCGGCGGTGCTCGCAGCACGCGACACCTCCACCGCGTCGCGCGCCGCCGTCACCGCGCTGGTCGGCCTGCGCCGCAACCTGTTCCCCGACGCGCCGCCTTCGCTCGCGGCTGTGTCTTCCTCTTCACCGCAAGGAGCTTCCGCATGATCGGCGAAGCCAGTTTCTACGGGCTCTACGTGCCCTGGCTCATGCTGCTGGCCGCCGCCGCGCTGCTCGCCCTGTGGGGCGTGCGCCGGCTGCTCGCCGCCACCGGCCTGTACCGCTGGGTGTGGCACCCGGCGCTGTTCGACATGGCGCTGTACCTGCTGCTGCTGTACGGCCTGAGCCGCCTCACGGCGCACCTGCAATGACGCCCGCCACGACAACTCAAACAACACAGAGATTCCCATGAAAGCCAACCCCTTCGCAGACAACCCCCGGGCCCAGCGCCTGCTGCGCGTTCTTCTCACCGTGGCCGTGGTGGCCGCCGCCGTCTGGGCGGGCTTTCGCCTGTGGGACCACTACGAGCTCGCACCGTGGACGCGCGACGGCCGCGTGCGCGCCAACGTGGTCCAGATCGCGCCCGACGTGTCGGGCCTCGTCACGGCCGTGCCGATCCGGGACAACCAGCCGGTCGCCGCCGGCACGCTGCTGTTCGAGGTGGACCGCGCGCGCTACGACCTCGCCGTGCGCCAGGCGCAGGCCGCGCTTGCCGCGCAGCGCGCCGTGAGCGCCCAGGCCCAGCGCGAGAACGCGCGCAACACGGGGCTCGACGAGCTGGTGTCGAAAGAGTCGCGCGAACAGACCCGCGCCCGCGTCGAGCAGGCCCAGGCCGCCGTCGCGCAGGCCGAGGTGGCGCTCGATTCGGCGCGCCTGAACCTGCAGCGCGCCGAAGTGCGCGCGCCGGCCGACGGCCTCGTCACCAACCTCGACCTGCGCCAGGGCAGCTACGCCGCCGCCGGCCGGCCGGTGCTCGCGCTGGTCGATGCGCAGTCGTTCTACGTCGAGGGCTACTTCGAAGAAACCAAGCTGCCGCGCATCCACTTGGGCGACCGCGTGCGCGTGACGCCGATGGGCGGCGGCGCGGTGCTCGAAGGCGCGGTCGACAGCGTGGCCGCCGGCATCGCCGACCGCGACCGCTCCACCAGCGCCAACCTGCTGCCCAGCGTGAACCCGACCTTCAACTGGGTGCGGCTGGCGCAGCGCATCCCGGTGCGCGTGAAGCTCGACCCGCTGCCCGAGGGCGCGCGCCTCGTGGCCGGCCAGACGGTCACCGTGCAGGTCCTCGAACACGACGCGGCCCACGCGGCCGCCGCACCGAAGAAGGGATGACCGCCATGACCCGCTTCGCCTTTCGCATGGCTTCGCTCGCGGTCGCGGCCGGGCTCGCGGCCTGCGCGGCGGTCGGCCCCGACTACCGGCAACCGCCCGAGGCGCTGGCCAGCCAGCCCGCTGCCGGCAAGCCGTTCGCCGAAGCGCCGGCCCATGCCGCGCCGCTGCCCGCGCACTGGTGGCGCCTGTACCACGACCCGCTGCTCGACCGGCTCGTCACGCAAGCGCTCGCGCACAACACCGACCTGCGCCAGGCCGTCGCCAACCTCGAGCGCGAACGCGCCATCGAAACCGAAGTGGCCGGCGCCAAGTACCCGACCATCGGCGTGAACGGCGGGCCGTCCTTCGGCCACGTCTCGGGCCTGTCGCTGCTGCAAAAGGGCTACGAGCCGCCGAACACCTTCAACTACAGCGCGGGCGCGTCGCTGTCGTACCAGGTCGACCTGTTCGGCCAGATCCGCCGCGCCATCGAGGCCTCGGCCGCCAGCAGCCAGGCCGCCGAAGCCGCGCTCGACCTCGTGCGCGTGAACGTCGCGGCCGGCACCGCGCGCGCCTACGCCGAAGCCTGCTCGGCCGGCCTGCGGCTGCAGATCGCGCAGAAGTCGGTCGCGCTGCAGCAAGACGCCGTGAACGTCACCGAGCGCCTGCAACGCGCAGGCCGCGCCGGTGCCATCGACGCCGGCCGCGCGCGTGCCCAGCTCGCGCAGCTCGACGCCGCGCTGCCGCCGCTGAAGGCCCAGCGCCAGGGCGCGCTCTACCGCCTGGCCACGCTCACCGGCGCGCTGCCGCAAGACTTTCCGCGCGAAGTGGCCGACTGCACCACGCCGCCGCGCGTGGCCGGCGCGCTGCCGGTGGGCGACGGCGCCGCGCTGCTGCGCCGCCGCCCCGACATCCGCCAGGCCGAGCGCAGCCTCGCTGCCTCCACTGCGCGCATCGGCGTGGCCACGGCCGACCTCTACCCGAAGGTCACGCTGGGCCTGTCGGGCTCGTCGGCCGGCCATGCCACCGGCTTCGGCCGCCAGGACACGCTGGCCTGGAGCGTGGGCCCGCTGATCTCGTGGACCGTGCCCAACACCGGCGCCGCGCAGGCCCGCATCGCGCAGGCCGAGGCCGGCACGCGCGCCGCGCTCGCCAAGTTCGACGGCACCGTGCTGACGGCACTGCGCGAGACCGAGACCGCGCTCGGCACCTACGCCCGCGAGCTCGACCGCCGCGCCGCCCTGCAGGCCTCGCGCGACGAAAGCGCCAAGGTCGCCGCGCAGGCGCGCCAGCTGTACCGCAACGGCCGCACCGCCTACCTCGACGCGCTCGATGCCGAGCGCGCATTGGCCGGCGCCGATGCCGCCTTGGCCGCCAGCGAGGCGCAGCTGGCCGACGACCAGGTCGTGTTGTTCATGGCGCTCGGCGGCGGCTGGGAGCCGGCCGATGACGCGCTCGCACAAAGCCAACAAGGCAAGCCCGCCACGACCGTCCGCTGAGCGGCACGTGCCGCTCGCCGGCCACCACGCTCAGCGCGTGAACAGCCAGCCGCCCTTGGGCTGGCGCATGAGTTCGTGGCGCTTGACGGCGCGCTCCTCGCCGTCGTCGCCCACGTAGACCACCTCGAAGCGCAACAGCCGGGGCGACACCAGCTTCCAGTTCTGGATGCGCTGCACCGTCACGCAGGCGGTCTTGTCGTGGTACTGCATCTCGGCCATCGGCCCGCCCTGGAAGCCCGTGCCGTCGAACAGCCGGCCGGGCGCCGCGAAGGGGTTGAGCACCGCGCCGTTGCGCGCCGTGATGCAGCCTTCGGTACGCAAGAAGGATTCGATGGTCGGCGACGCGCTCCCCACCACCTTGCCCACCGCGGGGCTCGGGGGCTTGCCGCCGACGGCTTCGCGGATGCGATCCACCTGCACCGCGGTGATCGGCGCGAGGCCGTCTTTGGAAACCACGGCGGGTGGCGCGGCTGTTGTCGCTTCGGTCGGTGAACCGACCGGCGCGTCGGGGAACAGCAGGGCCGTGAGATAGCTGCAGCCCGCCAGCAGCGTCAGGGGCAGGGTGCAGGCCAGGGTGCGGATCGGTGTGCCGAACTTCATGGTGCTGGTATCTCCCGTGTGCGGCGCGGGGCCGCTGTCTTCAGGTGGCAGTTTGCGGTGCTGCCTCGTCGTCCTCAAGCCGCTTTCAAAAACGCTCGTTCGGCGCCAGGTAGCGCCACTGTCCCGGCTGCAGCCCGGCCAGCGACACGCGGCCCACGCGCAGGCGCCGCATGGCGACGATGCGCAGGTTCACGCCGTCACAAATGTGCGCGATCTGCCCGGGCCGCGCGCCCTTCAGCGCAAAGCGCAGGCCGGTCTGCTCGGGCGACTGCCGACCGATGCTCACGCGCGCGGGCGAACGCTCCAGCCGCGCCAGCACCTCGGGGCTCACCGGGCCGGCCACGTCGACCATCACTTCGTGTTCGAGGATGCCCGCGTCTTCCTGCAGTTTGCGCTCGATGCGCCATTCCTGCGTGTAGGCCACGAGGCCGCTGGCGCCGGTTTCGAGCGGCGTCATGCAGCGCTGGCCGCGCGCATGCGCCGGCAGAAAACGCTGGCCCTCGCGCTCGGGCTCGTGGTGGTTCGCGGCCACCAGCAGCTGGTGGGCGTTGTCGGTCGGCATGCCGGCGGGCTTGTAGAGCACCATCGTCACCGGCACCACGGGCTCGGGCCGCGCGCCGGCGGCGATCTCGACCTGCTGGTGCGGCTGCACGCGCGACTGCGGCAGCAGAGCGGGCACGCCGTCCACGCGCACCGCGCCGTTTTCGATGAGCAGCTCGGCCTCGCGGCGCGACACCTGGGCCATCGCGGCCACGCGCTTGGCCAGGCGCACGCCTTCGTCGTCGGGTGCCGAGGGGCGGTTCGAGCGGTTCATCGTGCGTCGGCCAGTTGACGGATGCGCGCCACGTGCGCCGCCAGCGAACGCGCCGCCACCGGCCACATGCGCTCGGGCACGTCGTCGTAGGCGAGCGGCAGCCACTGCTCGGGCGTGCCGTCGGGCAGCCGCTGCATCGCGGCGGCGATCTTGGCCTCGCGCTTGAGGCGGTGCGCCTTCAGGTGCGCGATGGCGGTGCGCGCAAAGCCGATCACGTAGCCGTGCGCCGGCAGGATGAAGTCGATGCCGCCGGCCGCGCAGGCCGCGTCGAGCTTGTCAAGCGAATCGAGGTACGCCGTCATGTCGCCGTCCGGCGGGTCGACCACCGTCGTGCTGCCGTTGAGGATGTGGTCGCCCGAGAACAGCAGGCCGTCTTCTTCGAGCACCAGGCACAGGTGGTTGGCCGCGTGGCCGGGCGTGTGGATGGCGCGCAGCGTGTGCGTGAGTGGCGTGCCGTCGGCCGCGGTGCCCGAGAGCACCAGCCGCTCGCCGTCGGCCAGTTCGCGCTCGGCGCTGAAGCGCGCGGTGGAACGGGCCGTGGGCGCGGACGACAGGCCCAGGATCGGCGGCTTGCGCTCTGCAGGACACAGCGCCTGCAGCGGCGCGGCGCCCGGCGAGTGGTCGGCGTGCGAGTGCGTGCAGACGATCAGGCGGATGTCGCCCTGCGTGGCTTCGATCAGTCGCGCCAGGTGCGTGGCGTCGTTCGGGCCCGGGTCGATCACGAGGTAGCCGGTGGCCGCGTCGCCCACGAGGTAGGTGTTGGTGCCCGGGCCGGTCATGGCGCTGGGGTTCGGCGCGGTGAGGCGCTGCACGTTCTTCAGCAGCGCCACGGGCTGCGTGCTCTGCCAGTCGAGCGCGTGCGCGATCTGGCCGTCGGGGCACACCAGCGCGAGCTCGCCGAAGGGCGACTCGTGTTCCATGTAGCGCGCGTCTTCGCCCTTGAGCAGGCCGGCGCGCGGGCAGCTGGTCCACAGCGGCTTCTCCTGGCCGTCGGCCCCGGGCGCGCAGGCCGCGAGCACCGCGTCGACCGTTGCGTAGGCCGCCATGCGCTGCAGCGTGCGGATGGTCGGGAAGATCATGAAGAAGCTGCCCGCCTCGTGGCGCGCCAGCGCGTCGGCCGGGCGCACCCAGCAGGGCTCGAACTGCTCGCTCTCGTCGGCCGTGGGCACCTGGCCCTCGGGCATGCGCGCCACCAGGAAGGGCACGTCGAAGCGCTTGGGCAGGTCGCGGTCGGTGATCCAGTGCGCGAAGGTGAAGACCTGGTCGGCCGACAGCACCAGGCCGCGCGCCGCGCACTGGTCGGCGAAGGCCGTGCCGGCGGTGGCGTTGCGGTCCATGGCGGCGACCTCGCCGGCGCTCACCGCGCGGCCGTCGGCGTGGCGGGCCAGCAGGATGCCGAGTTCTTCGAAGGCCTCGCGGATCGCGGCGATGGCCTGCGTGTGCTGCGTGTCGCTCTGCGTGGCGCGGCGTGCCGCGATGCGCGCGGCGGCGGCGTCGGCCGCGTCGATGTGGCCCCCCGGAAAGACGTAGGCACCGGGCGCGAAGCTCGCGGTGGCCGAGCGGCGGGTCATGAGGACCTCCAGGCCGGCGTCGGTGTCGCGCAGCAGCAGGACGGTGGCGGCGGCGCGCACGGGCACCGGTTCGCGATGGGTGTGGAGTTGTTGTGTGGGGCGGACCATGGAGCGATTATGGAGAGGCAAGGGGCGCGGTGCATAAGCACATGTGCAAACAGATATCAGCCGCGCGCCACAATCGGCGCCTGCACCGTCCGCCTCGAAGAAAGACCGACATGGCCCATTCTCCCTTCCCGCGTCGCGCCCTGCTGGCCGCTGGCGCCTTGCTCTGCACCGCTGCCGCATCGACCCTGGCGCTGGCCCAGCCCGACTGGCCGCAACAACCCGTCACACTGATCATGGGCTTCCCGGCCGGCTCGGGCGTCGACGTGGTGGCCCGCGCCATCCAGGAGCCGCTGTCGCGCCAGCTCGGCAAGCCGGTGATCATCGACTACAAGTCGGGCGCGGCCGGCAACATCGCCAGCGAGTACGTCGCCCACGCCAAGCCCGACGGCTACACGCTCTCGTTCGGCACCGCCGCCACGCACGGCAGCAATGCTGCGCTGTACAAGAAGCTGCCCTTCGACGTGGAGGCCGACTTCGTGCCTGTGGCACCCGTGCTCGACGTGTCGAACGTGCTCACCATCAACCCCGACGTGATCAACGTGCGCACGCTCAAGGAGTTCGTCGAGCTGGTGAAGGCCAACCCCGGCAAGTACAACTACGCCTCCACCGGCAACGGCGCGGGCACGCACATGGCCTTTGCCGAGTTCAACTCGCGCCTGGGCCTGAACATGGTCCACGTGCCCTACAAGGGCGGCCCCGAGGCCATCACCTCGGTGGTGCGCGGCGAGACCTGCTGCATCATGAACCAGGTGCAGACCGTGCTGCCGCACTACAAGGCCGGCAAGGTGCGCCTGCTGGGCGTGACCACCGCCACGGCGGTGCCGGCCGTGAAGGAGGTACCGACCATCGCCTCCAGCGGCCTGCCTGGCACCAAGGGCTTCGACAGCGCCATCTGGTTCGGCATCTTCGCGCCCAAGGGCACCGACGCGCACATCGTCGACAAGCTCAACGCCGCCGTGAAGACCGTGCTCGAGCAGCCCGAGATCCGCGAGCGCTTCGAGAGCCAGGGCAACACCGTGCGCATCGAGTCGCCCGCCCAGTTCAAGAAGACCGTGCACGCCAACCGCGTGAAGTGGGCCGAAGTCGCCAAGGCGGCGAACATCAGCATCGACTGATCAGAGCGTTTTCGTCAGCGTGAGGATGAAGCGCGCCTTGTTCGGCGAGTACGTCGTCTGGCCGACGGTGCCGAAGCCGTAGTCGAAGCCCGGGTTGGCCACCGAAACGTACGAACTCTTCTTGTTGGCGCCCTGCACCGAGCCGGTGAGCGTGAGGCCGCTGCCGAAGTCGTACGTGGCGCCGACGTTGTAGTCCACGTAGCTCCTGTAGCCCAGGCTGCGGATGTCGCTCGACATGTTCGTGTAGCCCACGGCCGCCTTCAGCGTGACCTTGGGCACGATCTCCTTGCTGTAGGCCAGGTTCAGGTAGCCGGTGTTGCGGCCCGTGCGGCCCGAGCCGGTCTTGGCGCCGGCATACCCGAAGTAGTCCTTCGACACCGTGTGCGAATACTTCAGCGTGAACGAACCGAGCGTGGCGTCGGTGTAGCCCGCGCTGGCGTACAGCTCCGTCGTGTTGCCCGTCGAATTGCCCGGGTACAGGTAGGTGAGAGCGCCCACGTCCATGTCGAGCGGGCCGGCCTTGAACTTGTAGCCGCCGTAGAGGTCGCTCTCGATGCTGTTGCCCTTGAGCCAGTTGACGCTCGAATTCCAGTTGCCGATGTAGAAGCCGCTGTCGCCGAAGGCGTAGTCGAAGCCGCCCTGCACGGCGGGCTTGAAGCCGCGGGTCTTGGCGTAGTCGTTCTTGCCCAGCATGTCCTGGTCCTGGCCGCGGAACTTGTAGTTCGTGGTCAGCGCCACGTTGCCCGTGAGCTGCGCATTGGCGAGCATCGGCAGGGCGAACAGGGTGGGAAGAACGAGCACCGGCAAGGCGGTGCGAAGGAGGTGTTTCATCGAAAGAATTCGCTAACGGATGGAGGAGCCGGCAGCGTAGAAGCGCGGGTCTAAAAGCCGCGTAAAAAACGAAGGCCCCGGCGCAAAAGTTGTGTGTCGGGCATCGTCATCGCGACCACGCCCACCACCACGCAGGCCAGCCCGATCCACGCCGTGGCCGCCAGCGTTTCGCCCAGGCACACCACGCCGATCGTCACGCCGATGGGC
Source organism: Variovorax sp. GW822-FHT04A09 (assembly GCF_058801005.1). Classification (NCBI taxonomy): domain Bacteria; kingdom Pseudomonadati; phylum Pseudomonadota; class Betaproteobacteria; order Burkholderiales; family Comamonadaceae; genus Variovorax; species Variovorax sp. GW822-FHT04A09. Next base: position 219,320 of record NZ_JBXAMV010000007.1, read on the forward strand.
ACGCGCAGGTAGGCCTGCGCCGAGGTCGACATCGGCCCCAGCGTCTTGATGAGCCGGAAGTAGATCGTGAAGGCCAGCGCCGTGGACAGCACCGCCAACGCCAGCACGGCGAGCACCGAGGCGGCGGAAGGGGCGAGCGTCCAGGGCCTGTCGATCGCCAGGCTCGCGGGCACGAGCAGGGCTGCGCCGCTCAACAGCGAGCCGGCCGCGGGCACCATCGGGTCCAGGCCCTTGAACACGCGGCCGAACATCGCGGCGCAGCCGTAGCAGACGGCGGCCACCACCAGCGCCAGCTGTGCCAGCAGCGAATGCCCCAGCCCCTGCAGTGCCTCGAAGCCCACGATCAGGCAGATGCCCGCCAGCCCCGCCCCCACGCCGGAGAGGCGCTGCAGCGTGGGCTTGCCCGAGCCGCCCAGGCCCCAGCCCAGCAGGAAGATGAAGATCGGCGAGGTCGAGTTGAGGATGGTCGCCAGCCCCGCATCCACGCTGCGTTCGGCCCACGCGATCAGCGTGAACGGCAGCACGCTGTTCAGGCCAGCCTGCAGCGCGAAGCGCCGCCACGTCGCGCCGTCTTTGGGCAAGCGCACGCCGCGCAGGCGCAGCACCGCGAGCAGCAGCAACCCGGCGATCAGGGTGCGTGCCGCGATCAGCGTGACCGGCGGGATCGTCGCCACGCCGATCTTGATGAAGGTGTACGAAGCGCCCCAGCAGGTCGCGAGCACCGCGAGCAGCGCCCATTCGAAGGCAGGGGCGTGGGGTCGGCTTGAAGCGGCGAGCGGGGTCGTTGGCATGGTGCGCCGATCTTCGCGAGACCGGCCCCTCGACACTTCGCTGACGGACGAAACGTGGGCGCGAAGCCTCAGTGATCGTGCCCGTGGCTTCGCGCCGGCGCAGCGCCGTTCAGCAGCGCTGCCAGATCCACTTCCTGCTCCGCCGCCGCCCCCGCGATCACGCGCTGCTCCAGCTCGTCCAGGTGCTCCAGCGCCACGGCCAGCGCGGCGTCGAGCGAGTCGCCCATGAGTGCTTCGATGATCTGTTCGTGCTCGCGCGGCGCGCAGCTCGCGGCCTCGGCCGAGTCGTACAGCGCCTTGTACAGCTCGGTGTTCGCAATCAGCCGCCGGATGTACGAGAGCAGCTCGTCGCTGCCCGCCATCTGCGCCAGCAGCAGGTGGAAATCGCCGGCCAGGCGGATCGCGTCCTCGCGCCGGCCTTCCTTGAACGCCTTCTGCTCCGCCTGCACGTGCTTGCGCAGCGCGGCCACCTGGTCGCGCGCCAGCCGGCCGAACAGCGTGGCGACCAGCCCGGCCTCCACGATGCGGCGCGCGCGGTAGATGCCGCGCATGTCGTCGATCGACGGGTTGGGCACGAAGGCGCCGCGGTTGTGCTCCAGCACCAGCCGCTTCTCGGAGCCCAGCCGCGCCAGCACCTTGCGCACCGCGCCGCGCGTGCAGCCCAGCGCCTCGGCCAGCGCGCGCTCGCGCAGCGGCGTGCCGGGGCGCAGCTTGCCGCTGAGCAGCGCCTTCGACACGGCGGCGTAGACGCGCTCGTCCACGTTCGCGTCGTCAGCGGACTCGATGGGTTCGGTCGAAGGGGCGGGCGCGGCGGATCGGCGGGTGGCGGCAGGCATGGGCCTGCGGATTATTGCCTGCACCTCGCCACCTCCGGGAAAGCCCCCGGATTGACGCGGCCCGCTTGGCTCCGTACCATTCGCGCCGTTTGGTTAACCAAAATATTTAAAATGGTTAACCAAAAGAAGATCGAATTTCCAACCACCCGAACACACAGAGGCATCCCATGAAACTCGCCAAATGGCTGGCCCTGCTGCCGGTCGCCGCCTTCTTCAGCGGGGGATGGCTGTCGTCCGTCGCGCCCACCTTCGTGCTCGGCATGCCTTTCCTGATGGTCTGGAACGTGAGCTGGCTGGTGCTGACCTCGCTGGTCATGGTGGTCATCGACCGCGCCGAAGGCGACCTCGACGCGCAAGATGCGCAGGCCGCCAAGGCCGCAGGAGACGCGCGATGAACGCCGCACTCGGCGTGATCGCGCTGTTCGTGGCCGGCGCCCTCGGCCTGGCCGTGCTCGCGCGCCGCGGGCGCACCATGAGCCTGGAGCAATGGGCGCTGGGCGGGCGCGGGCTGGGCACGATCATGGTGTTCCTGCTCATGGCGGGCGAGTCGTTCTCGACCTTCACCTTCCTGGGCGCCAGCGGCTGGTCGTACAGCAAGGGCTCGCCGGCCTTCTACATCCTGGCCTACGGCGGCCTGGCCTACCTCATGGCCTTCTGGATGCTGCCGGCCATCTGGCGTTACGCCACCGCGCACAAGCTGGTGTCGTTCTCCGACTTCTTCGCCCACAAGTACGACAGCCGCCCGCTCGGCGTGCTGGTGTCGGTGGTCGCGCTCATGGGCATGGTGGCGCTGCTCACCATCCAGCTGCGCGGGCTGGGCATCATCGTGTCGGAGGCCTCGTACGGCTCCATCGCGCCGCAGGTGGCGATCTGGATCGGCACGCTGGTGATGGTCAGCTACATCCTGTTCTCGGGCATCCACGGCTCGGCCAGCATCGCCATCGTGAAGGACATCCTGATCCTCGTGCTCGCCGTGTTCCTGGGCGTGTACCTGCCCTGGCACTACTACGGCGGCGTCACGCCGATGTTCAGCGCCATCCACGCGGCCAACCCCAGCTTCTTCGAGTTTCCGAAAGAGGGCCTGAACCTCACCTGGTACAACTCGACCATCCTGCTCACGGCGCTGGGCTACTACCTGTACCCGTTCAACCTGACCTCGGTGTATGCCGCGCGCAGCGCGAGCGCGGTGCGCCGCAACACCATCCTGATGCCGCTGTACCAGGTGGTCATCGCCTTCCTGTTCCTGGTGGGCTTCGCGGCCATCCTGCAGGTGCCGGGGCTCAAGGGCTCCGAGGTCGACCTGGCCCTGTTCGGCCTCGTGAAGCACACCTTCGACCCATGGTTCGTCGGCGTGATCGGCGGCACGGGCGTGCTCACCGCGCTGGTGCCGGGCTCGATGATTCTGCTCACCGCTTCCACCGTGATCGGCAAGAACGTCTACAAGGAAGGCTTCGCGCCGCACGCCACCGACAAGCAGGTCTCGCGCGTGGCGCGCGGTGTGCTGCCCCTGTTCGCGCTGGTGGCCGTGTACTTCGTGCTGCGCGGCGGCACCACCATCGTGGCCGTGGCCATCTTCGCGTCGAGCCTGCTCACGCAGCTGCTGCCTTCGCTGCTGTTCAGCCTCATGAAGAAACCCTTCGGCAGCAAGCACGCCGCCTTTGCGGGCATCCTCGCGGGCGGTGCGGTGCTGGCCTTCACGATGACCACCGGCGCGAACCTCGGCACGTTGTTCCCGGCGGCGCCCGTGGTCTTCAAGTCGCTCAACACCGGGCTGGTGGCGCTGGCGGTCAACGCGATGGTCTTCGTGGCGGTGGCGCTCGTCACGCCGCGCGTGCTGCCGCGCACCGTGGCGGCGCAACCCGCCTGACCGGTCTTCCTTTGCCTCTGACCCACGAACGAAACCGAATGACCCAGCTCCTGATCCGCAACGTGCGCCCCCTGGGTGCGTCTCCTGTCGATGTGCGCGTGCACGACGGCCACATCGCCGAGATCGGCGCGGCGCTGGCCGCGCCGGCCGGCGCCACCGTCGAAGAAGGCGAGGGCGCCTTGCTGCTGCCCGGCCTCGTCGAAGGCCACACCCACCTCGACAAGACCATGTGGGGCATGGACTGGTACCGCAACGAGGTCGGCACGAACCTCACCGACAAGATCGAGAACGAGCGCGCCTTCCGCCACGCCAGCGGGCACGACGCCTCCGCGCAGTCGCTGGTGCTGGCCAAGGCCTTTCTCGCGCTCGGCACCACGCGCCTGCGCACGCACGTCGACGTCGACACCCAGGCCGGCCTGCGCCACCTCGAAGGCACGCTGCGCACGCGCGAGACGCTGCGCGAGGTGCAGCAGATCCAGGTCGTCGCGTTTCCGCAGTCGGGCCTGCTCGGGCGCGCCGGCACGGCCGAGCTGCTCGACCAGTCGCTGGCCCTGGGCGCCGACGTGCTCGGCGGCCTCGACCCCTGCGCCATCGACGGCGACCCCGTGAAGTCGCTCGACGTGCTCTTCGGCATCGCCCACAAGCACCAGCGCCCCGTCGACATCCACCTGCACGAGCCCGGCGCCATGGGCGCCTTCTCGCTCGAGCTGATCCTGCAGCGCACCGAGGCGCTCGGCATGCAGGGCAAGGTCGCGATCAGCCACGGCTTCTGCCTGGGCGACGTGAGCGAACGCGAGCGCGACGCACTGCTCGCGCGCATGGCGAAGCTCGGCGTGGTGCTCGTCACCAGCGCGCCGGCCTCGCGCAACGTGCCGCCGCTCATGGCGTGCCGCGCCGCCGGCGTCACCGTGCTGGGTGGCAACGACGGCATCCGCGACACCTGGTCGCCCTACGGCAACCCCGACATGCTCGAGCGCGCCATGCTCATCGGCCTGCGCTACAACCTGCGCCGCGACGACGAGCTCGAAGTGGCGCTCGACACCGTCACCCACGCTGGCGCGCGCGGCTGCGGCTTCGCGGCCTACGGGCTCGACGTGGGCTGCCGCGCCGACCTCGTGCTGGTCGACGCGCAAACGCCCGCGCAGGCCGTGGTGAGCCGCCCCGTGCGCCAGCTCGTGGTGTCGGGTGGCCGCGTGGTCGCGCGCCACGGCACGCTCGTGCCCGGCGCCGTGCCCGCGTGAGCCGCGCCGCACGCCCTGCAACCGACAGCTCGCGCACCGGCGCGGGCCCGGTCTTCTTCGCCTGCGTGGTCGTGCTGGTGGCGCTCAACCTGCGCGCCTTTCTCACGTCGAGCAGCCCCTTGCTCGAACCGATCCGTGCCGCGACCGGCATCGGCTTTCACGCCGTCGCGTTGCTCACGGTGTTGCCGATGTTCGCGATGGGCGCGGTGTCGCTGTCGGGCGCAGCCGTGGGCCAGCGGCTGGGTGCGCGCGGCGGCATTGCGCTCGGGCTCGGCGCCATCGCGCTGGCCTGCGCCGGCCGCTACGTGGCGGGCGGCGCCGCGGCGCTGCTGTGGAGCGCCGCGCTCGCGGGGGCGGGCGTGGGGCTGGTGCAGGCGCTCATGCCCGGCGTGGTCAAGCAGGCCTACCCCGCGCGGCTCGGCCTCATGACCGGGCTCTACTCGGCCGCCATCATGGGCGGCGGCGGGCTCGGCGCCATGGCCAGCCCGTGGCTCGCGCGCGCCGTGGGCGGCGAGGCGCAACTCGACTGGCACGCCGGCCTCGCGATGTGGGCGGTGCTCGCGGTGGTGGCGCTGGTGGCGTGGCTGCGTGGTGCGCGGCAGCTGCCGTCCGCGTCGTCATCCGCACGCGCCGCCGACCCCTCGCTCGACCGCGCCTGGCTGCGCTGCTTCGGCCACCGCCGCGCGTGGCTGCTGGCGCTGTGCTTCGGCCTCATCAACGGCGGCTACACCAGCCTCGTCGCGTGGCTGCCGCATTACTTTCATGCCGAGCGCGGTTGGACGGCGCAGCAGGGCGGCGCCGTGCTCGCGCTCATGACGCTGGCGCAGGTCGTCGGCGCGCTCACGCTGCCGGCGCTCGCGCGGCGCGGCGGCCAGCGCGACCTGCGGCGCTGGCTGGTCGGTGCGCTGTTGGCGCAGCTGGCGGGCTTTGCGGCGCTCGGGCTCGCGCTGCCCGTGCCGGCGGCCGTCATCGCCGTCGTGCTCGGCGCCGGCCTGGGCGGTGCGTTCTCGCTGTGCATGGTGCTGGCGCTCGACCACCGGCCCGACCCCGCGCAGGCCGGCGCGCTCGCGGGCTTCATGCAGGGCGTGGGCTTCATGATCGCGGCGCTCGCGCCCTTCGTCACCGGCTGGGTGCGCGAGCAGACCGGTGGCTTCACCATGGCCTGGGCCTACCTGGCCGCCGTCACCGTGTTGCTGCTGCCCGCCGTGCTGCGTTTCGACCCGCGCCGCTACGCGAGTGCCACGGCCGGCCTGTTCGGCGCGCAGGCCGCATCCGCGCCGTCCCCCATCGACCAGGCCCGCAAGGCCTGAGACCCAAGGAGATCAGACCCATGTACAACGAACACTTCATGCAGCGCGCCCTGGCCCTTTCGGCCCGGGCACTCCAGGAGCCCGGCACCGAGCCCTTCGGCGCCGTCGTCGTCAAGAACGGCGAGGTGGTGGGCGAGGGCTTCAACCACTCCGTCGCGCACCACGACCCGACCTCGCATGGCGAGGTCGAGGCCATTCGCGATGCCTGCCGCCGGTTGGGCACCGTCGACCTGTCGGGCTGCGAGCTCTACACCTCGTGCGAGCCCTGCGCCATGTGCGTGGCGGCCATGCACATCGCGGGCATCGGCCAGCTGTACTACGCGGCCACGCTCGCGCAGTCGGGCGAGGCATTCAAAGGCGTGACCGTGGCGGCGCGCCACCCCATCGACGTCGACGTGCTGCGCACCGAAGCCGGCGCACCGCTGGCCGCGCGTGCGCAGCCGGCCGAACAGAAGATGGACGCCGAAGCCGTGCGCATCCTCTCGGCGTGGGCCGAGCCGCGACGCGGCGACTGAAGCGCTACGCAGCGGCAGCGTCGCCGCGCGTTGCGGCTTCGAACTCGGCGCGGTTGAGCAGGCCGAAGTACAGCACGTCGTACCACTGCAGCCCCAGCGGATATTCCGTGGCGCGGCTGCGCGTGCTGTCGCAGTCGTCGTCGAAGCGCAGCCCGAAGAACGCATCGAGCGGGGCCGCCTGCTTGGTCGCACCGGCTTCGCGCAGCAACTGCGCCGCCGCTGCGATGTCTTGCGGCAGCGCATCGAGCGCGGCGCCGGCCTGCTGGCAGCGGGCAAGCTCCTTCTCGACGCAGGCCCGCAGCGGGGCCTCTTCCGATTCGGTCATGGTGTCGAGCTCGACCGTCTCCAGCAGCAGGTGCTCGTTGCGGTGGGTTTCGAGAAAAGCCAGGGTCTCGTCCAGCCAGCCCGGCAGCTGCGTCGAGCCCGTCGCGGGTGTGGCCGCTGCGCGCGCGGCAGCCGCAGGCGGTGCCTTCGGTGCGGCGGGCGGCGAGAACCAGCCCTTGAGCCGGTCGACGAACGACGTGGCCTTCGGCGCGGCCACGACGGGCGCCGCTGCGGGTGCGGGCGCAGGCACCGGCGCCTGCGCCGCCAGGTACCGCATGATGTCGATGAGCCGCTTCACCCGCGCAAAGCCCGGCTCGAAGCGACCGCTGATCGCGTACAGCCTGACCTTCTCATCCCCTTCGTCGCTGTCGAGGCCATCGGAGATCAGCGACGCGCACAACTGCGGATCGCCCGACATCAGCAGCCGGTACATGAACGGAATGTCGTAGTTCCATTCGGAGAGGCCCGAGATGGTTTCGGGCCGGTCCGTGTACGCCGTGGGCCGGTTGGTGAGGCTGTAGAGGTAAGAGCGATTGGCCATGGATTGATGAAGTGTGAACGGCGGCTGTACTCTGAACGCGCCGCGGTGAACCAACAAAAAATGAAGAAGAGCCACCCCTCGCGAAGCGGCCTTCGGCCTGGTCGGCAGATTCTGCCTTCGCCAGATTTACACTTCGCCCCATGCAAGGAAAGCAAGGCAACGGCGACGTTCAGAGAGGTCTGCAGCCCGTGGTGGAGCTGCGGTCTGAAGGCGCGTCGTACCTGTATTCCGTGCGCGCGCCGCGCTCCAAGGGCGTGATCCCGCCCAGCTCGTACAGCCACACCGGCTTTGCCAGCGTGGCCGATTGCCTGCGCGACATTGCGCGCGCGCTCGGCGGCAACTTCAGTCGCATCTACGTGCGCCTCGAAGGCCACTGCGTCGGCGAGCGCGACATTGCCGAGCTGCGCAAGGCGCCCGACATCGTCGCGGCCGAGCTGCAGGCCCTGTGCCGCGCGGTGATCGCCGAGCAGCAGAAGCAGCAGCAACAACAAGAACAGAGCGAAGCCACCACGCCGCGCTGCTAGCCGCGCGAAGCGACGTGTCGTTCGTTCACTGCACGTTCACGATGGTCGCCTGCATCATCGCCACCACCTTGTAGTCCGTGTCGCCCGCCTTCGCGAAGGCACGCACTTCGCCCGTGCACACCGCGAGCAGCTTGCCCGAGCTTTGCACCCGGCCCACCGCCAGGAAGCGCTCGCCCAGCGCGGGCCGCATGAAGTTGATCTTGAACTCCGCCGTCACCACGTCGCAGCCCTGTGGCGCCTTCGTGAGCCCCGCGTAGCCGCAGGCGCTGTCGACGATGCTCGTCACCGCGCCCGCATGCACATAGCCGCGCTGCTGCGACAGCGCCTTCGAGAACGGCATCTCGATGTGCACCTCGCCGTCGCCCACATGCACCAGCCGCGCGCCGAGCGTGGCCATCAGGCCCTGTGCGTTGAAGCTGTCGGAGATGCGGGTGTGAAGGTCGGTCATGGCTGGCAAGCGAAAAGAAGCAGAAGAAAAAGGGCGCCCATGAGGGCGCCCCGAGGGGTCACTGCATTCTGCCGCGCGGCGTCATTTCTGTTTTCGGACCTCAGCCGCTCGCCCCGGTCGAGCGCCGCGGAGCCGGTGCCTTGTAGAGCGGGTCACCCATCTGGCAGGTGCATTCATGCGGACAGGCCGGCAAGAAGTCGAGCTGAACGCCGAGGGCCCGCTGGTTCTCTACCGACTTGTTCGCAGACGGCTCACGGCCGACAACGTGGCTGGTTTTCGGAAGATCGATCCTGGCGGTGAATTGCAGGTTCTCCCGAAGCACGCGGGTCACGTTGCGACCTCGTTCCAAACCCAGCCCGTGAGGGCGATGGTCACGCTCCTCGGGCTCGACCGAGGCTCCGACATAGATCGCCTCGTGGTTGGGATAGCGCATTCGAAGCTCTGTCATCCAGCTGCCAAGCCGCAGCACTTGATCGGCCGATACGGCCGCGGAGTCTCGGTCGAAGTACACGTAGAAGACCTTGATGGGACTGCATGCGAGTACGGCGGTCGGCCCGAGTGTTGCCAGAGCGAGAGCCACGCCCCTCAGAGATTTCAGATGCCTGATCACGATGTGCCTTAGCGGGTAACGCCAAGAATATAGGCCGCGAGGCTGTCTGCATTCAGCCGGGACTTGAATTCCTTCGCATGCTCTCTGGAGTTCGAGGTTCCGTACCAGGTGTCGTCCGAGCCAAAGGTGTCGTCGAAGTGGGTGACCTCATGGATCAGCGTGAGCAATCGCGAGTCACCGTCCAGCACGGCACCTGTGTCGAAGTTGGTCTTGTTGTCGAACCTGAAGTTGCAGAAGACAAGCGCGATCGCCACAGTGTGGGTGCCCGTGTCCGGCTTGCAGACTGCCGCGGCGGCGCCGTTCGCGCTGGGCAGAACGCAGGTCGCCACCTTGCCGTCTTCCGTGTATCGAATGAAGTTTTTCGCTTCCATGCCTTGAAGCACACGGATGCATGCGGACAGGCCTTTCTGCAGATGTTCGCGGATGCCTTGATCGGCCACGCCAAACCATTCGCTCACCCGGGCTTGGGCTCCCTTGTCCCATCGCTCCAGTTCAGGGAGCCGCTTTCTCGCAATGTAGTCGACCGCCATGTCGCGCAGCTTCATCACCAAGGCGGCGAACTCCTTGTTCGTCATGTTCGGGCAGATTCTTTCGGTCTGCTCCGCTTCGGGTGGATGCGTGACGCCTTCGTCCACCGCCTGCTTCAGGGCTGCCATCTCCGCTGAAGGCGCGGTGACTGCCGTCATCGCCGATGCCGCCAGATTCGTCAGCGCCGTAGCAGCCTGCCAAGCCCCGTCGTCGCAGGTCGATGTGTGCTGAAGTGTGGCAACCAGCGGCTGCGGCACCGGACAGTGGCAGACCACCACGTCTCCTTCCAGCGCAGCCTCCGAGATGAATCGAGGGCGCCGCGGCCCTCCGGCCTTGGCAATGATGCCGACGCTGTTGCAGCCCTCGCAATAGGCCCTGCCGCCGATCAGGGCGACCCGATGCCCGTGCAGGTCGAACATGGGTCCGCTGTAGGGAAGGATTCGACCACCAGGGACTGGTGGGTCTCCAACCACAAGAATCTTTCGCTCCATTCGATACGCTCCCGTTTGATGACGGGGCGTTGTATGTGGGCGAGCGCGCTAACACTGTTGTCTATCGTCAACCGGTTGGGAGCGCGTCATCGGCGCACGCGCGACCCGCGAATGCGGTCGCACAAAAGCGGCCGGGAATGGCCGGGGTGATCAATCCCACGCCGGCGACAGCCCTTGCGGATCGGTCAGCCGCGCGCTGCGGTCGAGCGCGGCGATCTGCGCCATCTCGGCCTCGGTCAGCGTGAGTTGCTGCGCCTTCAGGTTGCTTTCGAGGTTCGCGCGCTTGGTCGACGACGGAATCACCGCGTAGCCCAGCTGCATCGCCCAGGCCAGCACCACCTGCGCGGGCGTGGCGCCGTGCGCCGCGGCAATCGCGCCGATCACCGGGTCGTTCAGCACCTTGCCGTAGGCCAGCGTCATGTACGAGGTGATGCGGATGCCCTGGCTCTGCGCGAAGGCCGCCACCTTGCGGTTCTGCAGGTAGGGGTGCAGCTCGATCTGGTTCGTGGCGATGGCCGGCGCGCCCACGGCGGCAATGGCCTCCTGCATCAGCGCGATGTTGAAGTTCGACACGCCGATCTGCTTCGTGAGCCCCAGCGCCTTGGCCTCGGCCAGCGCGCCCATGAACTCCGCCACCGGCACCGCGTTGCCGGGCGAGGGCCAGTGGATCAGCGTCAGGTCCACATGGTCTGCGCGCAGCTTGGCCAGGCTGTCTTTCAGGCTGGGCACCAGCTTGTCTTTCGCGTAGTGGTCGGTCCAGATCTTGGTGGTGATGAAGAGCTCGTTGCGGGCCACGCCGCTTTCGGCAATGGCCTGGCCCACCTCGGCTTCGTTGCCGTAGATCTGCGCCGTGTCGATCGTGCGGTAGCCCAGGTCGAGGCCGTTCTTCACCGAGTCGATCACCACCTGGCCCTGCAGGCGGAAGGTGCCGAGGCCGAAGGCGGGAATGGGGGTGTGGTTGTTCGTGGTCATGGCGTGTGTGTTCCTTGTGTTCAAAGAAAGAAAGAAAAAGAAGAGAGGAGAGGAAAGCTCAGTGCCCGACCGGCACCGGCCCCGAGGCGCGCACCGGAATGCCGGCACGGCGGTCGAGCGAGCCGCTCCACTGCGTGAGGGCGAGCGACACCAGCACCACCAGCGCGCCGATCCAGGGCGTGTGCATCAGCCCGAGGTGCGTCACGATCAGGCCGCCGGCCCAGGCCGCGCCGGCAATGCCCAGGTTGAAGGCCGCGATGTTCAGGCCCGAGGCCACGTCCACCGCCTGCGGCGTGAAGCGTTCGGCCTGCTTCACCACGTACACCTGCAGTCCCGGCACGTTGCCGAACGCCACCGCGCCCCACATCAGCACCGCCACCAGCGCCAGCCACTTGTGCGGCGCCGCGAAGTTGAAGACCAGCAGCACGGCCGCCAGCAGCGCAAAGATGATCTTCAGCGCCGGAATCGGCCCCATGCGGTCGGCCAGCTTGCCGCCCCAGATGTTGCCCACCGCCACCGAGATGCCGTACACCAGCATCACCCAGCCCACCGCGCCGGCGCTGAAGCCCGACACCTCCGTGAGGATCGGCGCCAGGAACGTGAACGGAATGAACGAGCCGCCGTAGCCGATGGCCGTCTTGGCATATACCAGCAGCAGGCGCGGCTCGGCCAGCACCTTGGCTTGTTGCGCCAGCGAGGCCGGCGGCGTGTGGCGGATGTTGCCCGGCACGAAGATCCAGCTGCCGATGAAGGCGACCACGCCCAGCGCCGACACCGCCAGGAAGGTCTCGCGCCAGCCGAAGTGCTGCCCGATGAACGTGCCCAGCGGCACACCCGTGACCAGCGCCACCGTGAGGCCCGTGAACATGATCGCGATGGCGCTCGCCGCCTTTTCTTTCGGCACCAGGCCGGTGGCAATCGTCGAGCCGATCGAGAAGAACACCCCGTGCGCCAGCCCCGTGAGCACGCGGGCGGCAATCAGCGATTCATAGCTGGGCGCCTGCCACGCCAGCAGGTTGCCGACCGTGAACAGCGCCATCAGCCCGAGCAGCAGCGCCTTGCGCGGCAGCTTGCCCGTGAGGGCCGTGAGCACCGGCGCGCCAATGGCAACGCCCAGCGCATAGAGGCTGACCAGCAGGCCGGCCGAGGGAAGGCCGATGCCGAGGTCGGCAGCGACGGTGGGAATGAGGCCAACGATGACGAACTCGGTCGTTCCGATGGCGAAGGCGCTGAGGGTCAGCGCGAGTAAGGCGATTGGCATGAGAGCACTCCTTCTGGGATGAGGAGGAGTGTCTTGCGGTTACCTTTGCGGATAAATGGGGTTCCTGTCAGAAGATAGTTGCCTTGAATTCAATAATAAAAATCGAGCGTTTCTTCTGAAAAATGCAAATCAGGAAAAGTCGTGCAGCGGCCGTGTAGGAGGAAAAATCGAGATTGTTTGAGTTTTTCTGGGAGTAACCCGCGGCTCTCGTGGCAGATGATCGAATACATTCGAAACAATATTGTTACAAAGGCCTTGCATGAGCGCGATCTTGAAGCCGATTTCACTCCCGGTGAAGCCATTCAATACTCAAGGAAGTATTGATGGAACGCTAACGGACGAAATCGTGATTGCCCTTTGTGGGCCGATGGGAACGCCACTTCATTCAGTGGCTGAGGTGTTTCAACGGTTGCTTCGGGGTGAGGACTACAAGTACAAGAAAGTGGAGATCATCCGGTTGAGCGATCTCATTCGGAAAAACGCCAAGATCGAAGGCGAAGTGACCACTGAGAAATTGATCGAAGCGGGTAATGAACTGCGGAAAAATCATGGGACGGCCGTATTGGCGCAGTTAGCCGTCAAAGAAATTACGTTGGCTCGCCTAGCGCTCAAAGACCCCGTGAATGAAAAGCAAGTGGGCCTCTTCCCAGACAGCGCGAATGACGCCATAAATCCTGCCTACTCTGAGCGCAGTTGTCACATCATCGACTCCATAAAAACTTCTGGCGAACTGCGTCTGCTCCGATCTGTCTATGGAGACATGCTTCATGTTGTTGGTGTCTATGCTCCGATTGAACTGCGTGTCGAGAGATTGAGTAGAAAGAGCAAGCCTGAGGAGATTCACCATCTGATCGATCGTGACTCTGGCGAGGAGCATTCCCATGGGCAGCGTGTTCGAGAGACTTTTCCGCTCGCGGACTTTTTTCTACGAGCTGACACGAATACGGATTCGCAACTCGACGGGCGCGTGAAGCGTTTCCTCGATCTGATGCTCGGTGCGCGGATAGTCACTCCAACTGTCGCAGAGCGCGCGATGTACGCAGCCTATTCCGCAGCCAGAAACTCCGCATGCCTATCAAGACAAGTTGGTGCTGCGATCACAAACGAGGCCGGGGATGTTCTGGCGACTGGATGGAATGACGTTCCCAGAGCTTTCGGTGGCCTATATCAGTCGGAGGAGCCGACGACTGGAGCGGATGGTGATCATCGTTGCTGGAACAAGGACGGGGGGAAATGCTTCAACGATGAAGAGAAGTCCTTGATAGCTCAAGCCATTGTCGATCGCTTGGTGAAGGCGAAAGTCTTGACTAGTGAGCAACGCGCAACAGCTGAGGCAGCCGTCCTCAACGACACCCAGTTGAAGAGCCTGATTGAATTTTCGCGTGCAGTTCATGCTGAGATGCATGCGCTTCTGAACGCAGGAAGCACGCACGGGGCGGAAATCAAGGGCGGCAAATTGTTCGTCACAACATACCCTTGCCATTCGTGCGCGCGTCATCTTGTTGCAGCAGGGATTAGGGAGGTCTACTTTGTCGAACCGTACAGAAAGAGCCTCGCGACAAAGTTGCATGCGGATGCGATCACCGAGGCAGAAACAGATCACAAAAAGGTTCGGATCATTCCCTTTGATGGAGTCGCGCCATCTCGCTTCCTCAAGTTCTTCAGCGCGCCTGCCGACGGACGCAAAGACCCGGCAACGGGCAAGCTGAGAAAGCCGAGCGGACATCCTGTCACCGCAACAACGCTAGAGGCAATCGAGACGCTTGAGGGGCTCGCGGTGAAGGGACTAGAATCGAGCGGTCTGATACCTAATCCGCCGGCGAACTGAGGAGAAAGCATGCCAAGAGTTCCAGAGGAACAACTGCATCTGCGTTTCGCTCATTCATCGTTCTCGAGCGAAGAGTCGTTGCAGGAGGGCACCGATAGCCCGAAAGCCAAGCAGACTGGAGCGACCATTCTGGCGTTCCCACAGCGTCACAATGTGGACGCGAAAGCCACAGACGAACAGACTAGTCGCTTCGCTCTGATTCAGAAAGTCCTTGATCGCGTGAGCAAGTTCTGAGCGTTTGCTCGACACGCATCCATCTCGATGTGTGGCCAAGGGACAGAGGCGATTCGGGCGCCTAGGCGTTGAGAGCTATCGGTCGGCTCGTCTAGATATACTGCTTCGCGTCGTGCTGAGTGGCGCGGCCGGGTTTGGAAGCCTGATGAACCTCTGCGAATCTTGGAGTCCATCACATGGCTGAATCCGCTCGCGCCTGCGCGCAATCTCGCATTTCTTCCGCTGCCCTCGACGACCTCGCCCTGCAAGCCTGCGACGACGCCGACAACCTCAACGCGGTAATGCGTGCCTACACCGCGCTAGAAAAGCTCGTCGACACCAGCGCCCTGAACGACAGCGAAGAGCTCGCCCCCACCCGCACTGAACTGAGCGCCTTGCTGCGCCTGCTCAACGAAGCGTTGATGACGCGCATCGCCACCGTCAACGCAACAGCCGGCGCCGTCCGCGATGCGCTGCAAGCGCACCCCTCACTCAAGCCGGCCTAGCCCACAGCGGCCGGCGTGAAGCCTCTGCCTCACGACCGGCCCGCAACCCTCAAGCCGCCTTCGTCTCCGGCAACACCGCCGTCAACGCGAAGTCCACCAGCATCAGCCAGGCCTCTTCGCGCCCGGTGATGTTGTGGTGGTCCGAGTTCGACGCGGTCTGCACGCTCACGGACGCGCGCAGACCGGCTACGCTGCGCATCCCGTTCGCTTTCCAGCGTTCTCTCTTCTCCACGACCAAGCCGATGCCAGTTGCGCCCATTGCCGCCGACGACAGCAACAACAACAAACCCGAAGAGGCCACCTTCATTTCTGCCGCCTGGACCCGCCTGCGCGACATGGTCGCTGCGCGAACCCCCGTGGACGGCCGCACCGACGCGCTGTACCCGGGCCTGCGCTGCTACCGCTTCTCGCACCCGATCCGCTACGAGAAAACCCAGCGCCTCACGCCGGGCGTGGTGGTGGTCCTGCAGGGCCGCAAGACCGCGCATCTCGGCGGCGGCCGTTCGCTGGCCTACGGCGCCACGCAGTGCCTGGTGCTCGGGGCCGAGGTCGCGTGCCTCGGCGCGGTCGTCGGGGCGAGCGCCGCGGCGCCGTACCTGGCCATTCATCTGGACCTGCCGCCCGACGTGCTGGTCAAGTCGGTCCTCGCACTGGCCGAAGGCGGTGGCGCACGGCCGGCCGAGCCTGCCCGCGTGCGCGAGCACTTCACGGCCCCGGTGGGGCCGGAGGTGGTCGAGGCCTTCGCCCGCCTGCTGCTGGCGGCCGATGACCCGGTGGACCGCCGCACGCTCGCGCCGCTGGCCGTCGAGGAAATCGTGCTGCGGCTGCTGCGCTCCGAGGCGGCCGCCGCCATCCGCAGCGCGGGCGCCGTCACCAAGGCCGGCGCGCGCATACAGACGGCCATCGCCTTCATGCGCCGCCATCTGGGTCGGCCGCTGTCGGTGGCCGAGATCGCGGGCCACGTCCACATGAGCCCTTCGCACTTCGCGCACAGCTTTCGCGAGGTGGCCGGCGTCACGCCGATGCGTTGCATTCGCGACCTGCGCCTGGAAGAGGCGCGCTCGCTGATGCTGGGCGCCGGGCTGCGCCCCGGCGATGCGGCTGCCAAGGTGGGGTTCGAGAGCGCGGCGTATTTCAACCGCGCGTTTCGCAGACGGTTCGAGACGACGCCTGCGGAGTACGTGCGGCGCATGCAGGCGGCGTGATGCTTGGGTGATCCCGGCGTGGCTGCCTGCGTCCTTCGCAGCCATGGTCAATTTCTTCGCAGCTTCGTGCCTAGGCGCGGGGGAGGGGGCTGGCTAACCTGCCTGCTCTCTCTTTTCATTCATTCATTGAATCCACAAGCCAACGCGAAGAAGAAATGTCCATGGACCCGATCAACGTCATCATCACTTTCGAAGCCAAGCCCGAGCGCGCGTCTGCGTTCGCGGAACTCATGAACCAGGTCAAGCAGTCGCTGCCATCGGCGGATGGGTGCCGGGGCGTGCGGCTGTTCGGGCGCAGCGACAACGACTGCGTTTTCACGCTGGTCGAATCGTGGGCGTCGCAGGCGCACCACCAGGCGCACATCGCGGGCGCGGTGGCGTCGGGGGCCTGGGATGCGCTGGCGGGGGAGTTGGCGCGGGAGCCTGTCAGCTGCTATTGCAGGGAGCTTTGAAAGAGCCCTGGCCGCTTGCGCCCCCTACGCCGCCTTCGTCTCCGGCAACACCGCCGTCAACGCAAAGTCCACCAGCATCAGCCAGGTCTCTTCGAGCCCGGTGATGTTGTGGTGGTCCGAGTTCGACACGGTCTGCACGCTCACGGGCGTGGGCCAGGCGGCGATGAGTTTTTCGGAGCGTTCGTGGGGCACCACGTCGTCCTTCGCGGCGAGCAGCACCTGGGTCTTGGCGGCGACTTCCTTGCTGTGTTCGATGGAGTTGAAGCGGTGCCGCAGCAACAGCGACAGCGGCACGAGCGGAAAGCGCTTCTTGGCGACTTCGAGCAGCGAGTCGTAGGGGGTGATGAGCTGCAGGCTCGCAAACTCCTGCCGCGCCACGAGCTGGATGGCCACGCCGGTGCCCAGGCTGCGGCCCACCACGTGCAGGCGCGCTTGTGGAAAGGCGCGGCGCAGGTGGCTGGCGAACTGGGCGGCGTCGGCCACGGAGGCGATTTCAGACGGCGCGCCCTGCGAGTCGGCCACGCCCCGGTAGTTGAGGGCCGCAAAGCCGAAGCCCTCGGGCAGCCAGTGCAGCATCTGCGCGGTGGCGCGCACGTCTTCGCCGCGGCCGGCGAAGTAGATGAACAGGTCCTGCAGCGCGTCTTCGCCCTGCGGGTGGTACACGTAGCCGCGCACCATGCCGCCGGGCACGGGGTGCGAGTAGGTCGAGAAGTCGTCCGACAGATGCACCACGGGCAGCTTGCGGGCGTTGAAAAGAATGTGGCCCTGGCGCGTGGCGAGCAGGGTCCAGTAGGCGGCCAGGCTGCCAATGGCGGCGGCCGAGGCCGACAGGGCAATGCGGGCAATCTTGGCTTGGGTCTTCGGCTGCAAATCAGGGCTCCCGGAAAAGTGGCGGCGGCGCATCGCAAGGGCAGGGCCCGGCCGATGCACAACCACACAGCAACGCGCAAGGGGCGTAGTTTCACCGCGTTCGCGAGGCGGTGCGTTGCGAGGTGTATGGCCGTGGCGCGCGGCGCGCCGGCCGGGGGCTGAAGATAATCCCCGCATGATCGCCATCGACTGCTACTACAGCCTCTCCTCGCCCTGGGCCTACCTCGGCGGCCCGCAATTGCAAGACATCGTGCGCCGCCACCATGTGCAGCTCACGCTCAAGCCCTACGACTTCCAGGCGGTGGTGCCGCAGACCGGCGGCATTCCGCTGAAGACGCGCCCGGAGCCGCGCCGCACGTACCACGCGCTGGAGCTGTCGCGCTGGCGCGATTACCTCGGCATGCCGATGAACCTGGAGCCCGCGCACTACCCGAAGGGCGCGCCGACCGACCCGAACTGGAACAAGTACCCCGGCTGGATGGTGATCGCCGCCCAGCTGCAGGGGCTCGATGCGCAGCCGCTGTCGCACGCGCTGCTGCGCGCGCTGTGGGCCGAGGAGCGCGACACGGCGCAGGCTGCGGTGCGCATCGCGATCGCCGACGAAAACGGCTACGACGGCGCGGCGCTGCAGGCGCTGGAGCAGTCGGCCGAGGTGTTGGCCGTGTACCGCGCCAACAGCGCCGACGCGGTGGAAGCGGGCGTGTTCGGCGCGCCCACGTTCATCCTGAACGGCGAGCGCTTCTGGGGACAAGACCGGCTGGCGTTTCTCGACCGGGCGCTCGACAAGTTGCGCGCCGGCGGCTGAGCGACAACTTCTTTTTTCAGTCCTCTCTCAGAGGAACGAACGCGGCAGCAGCGCGGGCACGAGCGTGCGGTGCAGCCGCTCGCGCCACCAGCGCAGCGCCTGGCCCTGCGCGCCGGTCTTCCACGCGAGCCAGAAGGCTTCGGGCGCGCGCGGTTCCTCGGTTGGCAGCTCGACCAGCGTGCCGCGCGCCAGCTCGTCGGTGATGCAGGCACGCGGCAAGAAGCCGTGGCCCAGCCCGGCGACCTGGCAGGCGACCTTGGCGGCCATCGACGGCACGGTGATGCGCGGCTGGCCGGCCATGAGGCCGACGGTGCGGTCCGACAGGGTGCGCGCGGTGTCGCCGACGACGATGGCGTTGCAGTCGATGAGGTCGCCGCGCTGCACGGGGCGCTTCAGCCGCGTGAGCGGGTGGGTGGGCGCCACGCAGAAGGCGAACGCCAGGCTGCCCACGGCCACGGCCTGGTGGCCGCCGCCGGCCGGGCCTTCGCCCGCGGCCACGACGATGTCGGCGCGGCCCTCGCGCAGCGCCTCCCAGCTGCCGGTGAGCGCCTCGCAGCCGATGCGCAGCCGCGTGCCGCAGCGCAGGTCTTCGAAGGCGCGGATGTCGTCCATGAAGGCTTGTGTGGGAATGAGCGAGTCGTGCACCAGCCGCAGCTCTGATTCATAGCCGGTGGCAATCTGCCGCATGCGCGATTCGAGGTCGCTCGCGGCGCCGAGCAGCCAGCGGCCTTCCTTGAGCATTTCCTCTCCGGCGGCGGTGAGGGTCACGCGCGGGCCGTTGCGCTCGAACAGCAGCATGCCCAGCTGCTCTTCGAGCTTGCCCACGGCGTAGGAGATGGTGGAGGGCACCTTGTTCAGCCGCGCGGCGGCGGCGGCAAAGGAGCCGTGGCGCGCGATGGCGTCGACGACCTCGATGGCTTCCAGGGTGAGCTTGAGCACGGGGCGTTCCTCGCAGCAAAAAGGAATGATCGAAAACTTCGATCATTGATGGTGAAAAATTTCGTCGATGGGGCCCCGTGTGCACCGGATGATTCAGCCCACGCCAAGGAAATTCCCTCCGAAAGCGATTGTGAACCGAATCGAATATCCACGCACCCAACTTTGCCGAAGGAGCCTTTCATGACCGTCCAAGCCACCCCCACCGCCGGCGCCAAGCTGCTCACCCCCACCGACCACACGCTGGTGATGATCGACTTCCAGTCGCAGATGGCCTTTGCCACGCACTCGATCGACGCCGTGAACCTGCGCAACAACGCCGCGCTGGTGGCGCAGGCGGCGGCCGGCTTCAAGGTGTCGACCATCCTGACGACCGTGGCCGAGAAGAGCTTTTCGGGCCCGATGTTCAGCGAGATCACCGACGCCTTCCCCGGCCAGAAGATGCTCGACCGCACTTCGATGAACACCTGGGAAGACGCCGCCGTGATCGAGCGCGTGAACGCCATCGGCAAGCCGCGCATCGTGCTGGCCGGCCTGTGGACCAGCGTGTGCATCGTGGGCCCGGCGCTGTCGGCGCTGGACCAGGGCTTCGAGGTGTACGTGATTGCCGACGCCTGCGGCGACGTGTCCACCGAGGCGCACAACCGCGCGATGGAGCGCATGGTGCAGGCCGGCGCGCAGCCGATGACCTCGCTGCAGTACCTGCTGGAGCTGCAGCGCGACTGGGCGCGTGGCGACACCTACGAGTTGACGACCGGTATTGCGAAGAAGGTGGGCGGCGCCTACGGTCTGGGCGTGACGTACGCCAAGACGATGTTCGGCGCCCACGAGGGTTGAGCGCAGAGCACCCGGAAGGCCGCCCGACCATGAAGACCTATGTCGTTTCCCTCGCGCTCGGCCTGCTGGTCGGCGTGATCTACGCGCTCTTCCAGGTGCGCTCGCCGGCGCCGCCGGTGATCGCCCTGGTGGGCCTCTTGGGCATCCTGCTCGGCGAGCAGATCCCGCCGCTGGTGCGGCAGGTGTTCGACCGGCCGGCCGCCAGCTCGTGGCTGCATGACCAGGTCAAGCCGCACGTGTTCGGCGAGCTGCCGACCTGCGCGCAGCCCGGGGCGGTGAAGACCGCCGCCGCCGGCAGCCGCCCGTCCGAGCGGAGCGACGCATGAACGCCCCCGACCCGCAACGCCGCCACTTCCTGGGCGCCCTCGGCGCCTTTGCAGCCACCTCCCTCGCACCCGCATCCACCATGGCCACCACCCAGACCCCCGACCTCATTCTGCGCAACGGCCGCTTCACCACGCTGGACCGTGCCAACCCCACGGCCGACGCGGTGGCCATCAAGGACGGCCGCTTCACCCGCGTGGGCCGCGCCGAAGACGTGCTGCCGCTGGCCGGCAGCCAGACCCGCGTGATCGACCTGCAGGGCCAGCGCGTGCTGCCGGGCCTCATCGACAACCACCTGCACATCATTCGCGGCGGCCTGAACTACAACATGGAGCTGCGCTGGGACGGCGTGAAGAGCCTGGCCGATGCGATGGGCATGCTCAGGCGCCAGGTGGCGATCACGCCCGCGCCGCAGTGGGTGCGCGTGGTGGGCGGCTTCACCGAGCACCAGTTCGTCGAGAAGCGCCTGCCGACCCTGGCCGAGCTGAACGCGGTGGCGCCCGACACGCCGGTGTTCATCCTGCACCTGTACGACCGCGCGCTGCTCAACGGCGCCGCGCTGCGCGCCGTGGGCTACACCAAGGACACGCCCGCGCCGCCCGGCGGCGAGATCGTGCGCGACAGCGCCGGCAACCCCACGGGCCTGCTGCTGGCCAAGCCGAACGCGGCCATCCTGTACGCCACGCTGGCCAAGGGGCCGAAGCTGCCGTTCGACTACCAGCTCAATTCCACGCGCCACTTCATGCGCGAGCTCAACCGCCTGGGCGTGACCGGCGCCATCGACGCGGGCGGCGGCAACCAGAACTACCCCGACGACTATGAAGTGATCCAGAAGCTGCACGACGACGGGCAGCTCACGATCCGCCTGGCCTACAACCTCTTCACGCAGAAGCCCAAGGCCGAGAAGGACGACTTCCTCAACTGGACGGCCAACTCCAGGTACAAGCAGGGCGACGACTACTTCCGCCACAACGGCGCGGGCGAGATGCTGGTGTTCTCGGCGGCCGACTTCGAAGACTTCCGCCAGCCGCGCCCCGACATGGCGCCCGAGATGGAAGGCGACCTCGAAGGCGTGGTGCGCATCCTGGCGCAGAACCGCTGGCCCTGGCGCATGCACGCGACCTACGACGAAACCATCAGCCGCTCGCTCGACGTGTTCGAGAAGGTCAACAAGGACACGCCGCTGGCCGGCCTGAACTGGTTCTTCGACCATGCGGAGACGATTTCCGAGAAGTCGATGGAGCGCATCGCCGCGCTCGGCGGCGGCGTGGCGGTGCAGCACCGCATGGCCTACCAGGGCGAGTACTTCGTCGAGCGCTACGGCCCCGGCGCGGCCGAGGCCACGCCGCCGGTCAAGAAGATGCTGGAGCGCGGCCTGAAGGTGTCGGCCGGCACCGACGCGACGCGCGTGGCCTCGTACAACCCGTGGGTGTCGCTGTCGTGGCTGGTCACGGGCAAGACGGTGGGCGGCATGCAGTTGTACCCGCAGCGCAACTGCCTGGACCGCGAGGCCGCGCTGCGCATGTGGACCGAGAACGTCACCTGGTTCTCGAACGAGGAGGGCAAGAAGGGCCGCATCCAGGAAGGCCAGCTGGCCGACCTGGTGGTGCCCGACCGCGATTTCTTCGCCTGCGCCGAATCGGAGATTGCCGACACCACGGCGCTGCTCACGATGGTGGGCGGCAAGGTGGTCTACGGCGCCGGCCCGTTCGCCGCGCACGACGAAGGCGGCCTGCCGCCCGCCATGCCCGACTGGTCCCCCGCGCGCACCTTCGGCGGCTATGCCGGCTGGGCCGACACCGCCGAGGGCGCACCGCTGCAGAAGGTGATGCGCAACGCCGCGATGTCGTGCGCCTGCGCCAACGACTGCAACGTGCACGGCCACAGCCACGCGACGGCCTGGAGCAGCAAGCTGCCCATCGCCGACCTGAAGAGCTTCTGGGGCGCGCTGGGTTGCGCCTGCTGGGCGGTGTGATGAAGGCCATGCACTGGACCCTTTCGCCCGCCGTGCGCTGGATCGCCTTGCTGCTGCTGTGCGCGGCCTACCTGCAGGGCGGCCTGAACAAGGCGCTGGACTTCAACGCCGCCCTCGCCGAGATGAACCACTTCGGCCTGTCGCCGGCCGGCCCGCTGGCCGTGGCGGTGATCGTGCTGGAGCTGGGCGCCGCGGCGCTGATCCTCACCGGCTTCTGGCGCTGGCTCGGCGCGCTCGCGCTGGGTGGCTTCACGCTCATGGCCACCTTCGTCGCGCTGCGTTTCTGGGAGATGCCGCTGGGGCAGGAACGCTTCATGGCGGCCAACGCCTTCTTCGAACACCTGGGCCTGGTCGGCGGCTTCCTGCTCGTCGCCTGGCTCGACCTCAAGGAGCGCCACGATGACTGAGCCCCAAGCCAAAGCCGCCGGCGCCTTCGCGCCGCTGCGCCAGCCGGTCTTCGCCGTGCTGTGGGCCGCCACGGTGCTGGGCAACATCGGCAGCTTCATGCGCGACGTGGCCAGCTCGTGGCTGGTGACCGACCTGTCGGCCAGCCCGACGGCGGTGGCGCTGATCCAGACGGCGGCGACGCTGCCGATCTTCCTGCTGGCGATTCCGGCGGGCGTGCTGTCGGACATCCTCGACCGCCGGCGCTTCCTGATCTTCGTGCAGGTGCTGCTGGCCGCGGTGAGCGGCACGCTGCTGGTGCTGTCGCACACGGGCACGCTCACGGTCGAGTACCTGATCGCGCTGACCTTCGTGGGCGGCATCGGCGCGGCGCTCATGGGGCCGACCTGGCAGTCGATCGTGCCGGAGCTGGTGCCGCGCAGCGAGCTCAAGGGCGCGGTGGCGCTGAACTCGCTGGGCATCAACATCGCGCGCTCCATCGGGCCGGCGGCGGGCGGGCTGATCCTGGCGAGCTTCGGCGCGGCCGCCACCTACGGGCTCGACGTGCTGAGCTATGTGTTCGTGATCGCGGCGCTCCTGTGGTGGAAGCGCCCGGCGGCGGTCGACAGCGGGCTGTCCGAGAACTTCTTCGGCGCCTTCCGCGCCGGCCTGCGCTACACGCGGGCCAGCAAGGAGTTGCACGTGGTGCTGCTGCGCGCGGCGGTGTTCTTCCTGTTCGCCAGTTCGGTGTGGGCGCTGCTGCCGCTGGTGGCGCGCCAGATGCTGGGCGGCACGGCGAGCTTCTACGGCATCCTGCTGGGCGCCGTGGGCGCGGGCGCCATCGGCGGCGCGCTGGTGATGCCGCGGCTGCGCGCCCGGCTCGATGCCGACGGCATGCTGCTGCTGGCCTCGCTGCTCACGGCCGCGGTGATGGGCGCCCTGGTGTTCGCGCCGCCGCAGTGGCTGGCGGTGCCGATGCTGGGCGTGCTCGGGCTGGGCTGGATCATTGCGCTGACCACGCTCAACGGGGTGGCGCAGTCGATCCTGCCGAACTGGGTGCGGGGGCGCGGGCTGGCCGTGTACCTCACGGTGTTCAACGGCGCCATGGCCGCCGGCAGCCTGGGCTGGGGCCTGGTCGCGCAGCAGATCGGCGTGCCGGCCACGCTGGTGGCGGGCGCCGTGGGGCTGGTGGTGATGGGGCTGGTGTTCCACCGCGTGCGGCTGCCCGCCGGCGAGGCCGACCTGCAGGCCTCGAACCACTGGCCCGAGCCGCTCTTGGCCGAGCCGGTGGTGCACGACCGCGGGCCCGTGATGATCCAGGTCGAGTACCGCATCCGCAAGGAAGACCGGCCGGCGTTCCTCGATGCGATGAAGCGCCTGTCGCTCGAGCGCCGCCGCGACGGCGCCTACGCCTGGGGCGTGCACGAGCACACGGCCGACGCCGAGCGCGTGATGGAGTGGTTCCTCGTGGAGTCGTGGGCCGAGCACCTGCGCCAGCACCACCGCGTGTCGCACGCCGATGCCGACCTGCAGGCCGAGGCGCTGCGCTTTCACATCGGCCCGGGCAAGCCCGAGGTGCATCACTTCCTGGCGCTCTGAGCGGCGCGGATTCTGCTTTCTCTTTCCCTTTCACCCTCTCGCCAACCTCAAGGAAAAACCATGACCACACTGACCCTTCGCGACGGCACCGAGCTCTACTACAAGGACTGGGGCAGCGGCCAGCCCATTCTTTTCAGCCACGGCTGGCCGCTGAGCGCCGACATGTGGGACGCCCAGATGCTGTTCTTCGCCGAGCGCGGCTACCGCGTCATCGCGTTCGACCGCCGCGGTTTCGGCCGCTCGAGCCAGCCCTGGACCGGCTACGACTACGACACCTTCGCCGACGACATCGCCGAACTCATCGAGACGCTCGACCTGAAGGACGTGATCCTGGCGGGCTTCTCGATGGGCGGCGGCGACGTCACGCGCTACATCGCGCGCAAGGGCAGCGCGCGTGTGGCCAAGCTCGCGCTCATCAGCGCGGTGACGCCGCTGTTCATGAAGACGCCCGACCATCCCGTGGGCCCCGAGGCGTCGCTGTTCGCGGGCATCCGCGCCGGGCTGGCCGCCGACCGGCCGCAGTTCATCGACGACTTCAGCACGCTGTTCTACGGCACCAACCGCCCGGGCGCGAAGGTGTCGCAGGGCGTGTTCAAGCAGACGCTGCAGATCGCGCTGCAGGCCTCGATCAAGGCCACCATCGACTGCGTGACGGCGTTCTCCGAGACCGACTTCCGCCCCGACATGGCGAAGATCGACGTGCCCACGCTGGTGATCCACGGCGACGACGACCAGGTCGTGCCCTTCGAGGCCACGGGCAAGCTGGCGGCCGAAATGATCCAGGGTAGCCAGCTCAAGCTGTACGCCGGCGCGCCGCACGCCACCTGCACCACGCACGCGGCGCAGGTCAACGCCGACCTGCTGGCGTTCATCCAGGGCTGAGGCCGGGTGTGTCGAAAGGGCTGCGCCCGGCGGCCCTTCCGGCGCGAAGGGCGGCGCCGGTGGCGATAATCCGGCGATGCGAATCCGCTTTACCAAGATGCAGGGAGCCGGCAACGATTTCGTCGTGCTGGACGAAACGCGCGGCACGCTGGGCCTCACGGCCGCGCAGTACCGCTTCCTGGCCGACCGCCATTTCGGCGTCGGCGCCGACCAGATCCTCACGGTGCGCCCGTCGCCCGCCGCAGGCATCGACTTCCAGTACGTGATCCACAACGCCGACGGCGGCGAGGTGGAGCAGTGCGGCAACGGGGCGCGCTGTTTCATGCGCTTCGTGAGCGAGCACGGCCTGACCGAGAAGAAAGACGTGCGCGTGCAGACGCTGGCCGGCGTGATCGAGCCGCGCATGGGCGACGACGGCCGCGTGACGGTCGACATGGGCGCCCCGGTCTTCGAACCAGCGCGCGTGCCCTTCGACACGGCCGGGCTCGATCCGCAGCACGAAGGCGCGTGGCAGACCTGGCACCTGGCGCTGGGCACCCGGGCCGGCAGCGCTATCGTTTCGGTAGCGGTGCTGTCCATGGGCAACCCGCACGCGGTGCAGGTGGTCGACAACGTCGACACCGCGCCGGTGGCCGAGCAGGGCCCGCAGATCGAGCACCACCCGCGTTTTCCGCAGCGTGTGAACGCCGGTTTCATGCAGGTGGTCGACCGCACCCACATCAAGCTGCGCGTGTTCGAGCGCGGCGCCGGCGAAACGCTGGCCTGCGGCACGGGCGCCTGCGCGGCCGTGGTGGCGGGCATCCGCCTCGGGCTGCTGGACACCCGCGTCGACGTGCAGACGCACGGCGGCATTCTCACGATCGAGTGGCAGGGCGACGGCCGGCCGGTGCTCATGACAGGACCGGCCACGACGGTGTTCGAGGGCGAGATCGACGTGCCCGACATTTCGGAACAGCCATGACCCCATTCACCCACGACAACAACGCCATGAACCCGATCACCGAAGACGACATCGCGAACTACCTGTCGAACACCCCCGACTTCTTCGAACGCCACGCCCAGCTGCTGGCGCAGGTGCAGCTCACCAGCCCGCACGGCAACCGCGCCGTGAGCCTGCAGGAGCGCCAGGCCGAAATGCTGCGCGAGAAGATCAAGGCGCTGGAGCACCGCCTGATGGACATGGTGCGCCACGGCACCGAAAACGTCGTCATCGCCGACCGCCTGCAGCGCTGGACCAAGGGCCTCTTGACCACGCGTGACCCGCGCAGCCTGCCGTACCGCATCGCGGTCGACCTGCAGTCGCTGTTCCTGGTGCCGCAAACGGCCATCAAGGTGTGGGACTGCGGCACCGAGTACCTGAACGAAGCCTATGCCCAGTGGGTGAGTGACGACGTGAAGGCGCTGGCCACCTCGCTCACCTCGCCGTACTGCGGGCTCAACGCGGGCTTCGAGGCGGCCAACTGGCTGCCCGAGCCGCAGGGCGCCGCGTCGATCGCGCTGATTCCGCTGCGCCCCGACGCCGAGTCGCCGGCCTTCGGCCTGCTGGTGTTGGCCTCGCCGGACGCGCAGCGCTTCAACGCCGAAATGGGCACGGACTTTCTCGAGCGCATCGCCGAGCTGTCGTCGGGCGCGCTGTCGCGGCTGCGCCCTTGAGCCGTTCGAGCAGCCGCCCCGCGCAACGCGGGTGGCGCCGCCGGCCCTGGCTGACCGGCCTGTGCGTGGTCCTGCTGGCCGGTGCGCTCACCTATGCCGCCATCGCGGGCGTGATCTGGCAGCGTGCCGAGGCCGCCCTGGCCGGCCCGATGCCGCGCGCGGCCGACGTCGCGCTGGTGCTGGGCAACCGTGCCTACCTCGACGGCAAGCCGAACCCCTGCCTCACGGGCCGGGTCGACCAGGGCATCGTGCTGGCGCGCGCGGGTCGCGCGCAGACGCTGGTGTTCTCGGGCGGCGTCGACGTGGAAGACGGCCGCATCGAGGCCGAGGTGATGCGCGACCACGCCACGGCCGAGGGCTACACGGGGCCGATGGTGCTGGAGTCGGTGTCGTCGTCCACGCGCGCCAACCTGTCGCTGTCGCGCACGGTGCTCGAAGCCAACGGCGTGCGCAGCGTGATCATCGTGTCGGAGCCGTACCACCTGTGGCGCATCGAACGCCTGGTGCGTGCCAGCGGCTTCGACCAGGCCTTCGACGTGCAGTACGCCGCCGCGCCCACCTCGTGCTGGCGCCGCTGGGGCATGCTGTTCAAGGGCGCATTGCGCGAGCCCGCCGCCATCGTGAACAATGCATCGCTCGGTTATCTGTTCTAGCTAGCGCGGCCCCGCGCGGCGCACGGAGCACGACGACACCATGGAATGGATCGACAAATACCTCGAACACGTGCGCGTGGAGCGTCGGCTCGCGCCGCGCACGGTCGAGCTGTATGCCTTCCACCTGCGCGCGCTGACCGACCACGCCGCCGAGGCCGGCCTGCCGCTGGACCGCGTGCAGACGGCGCACATCCGCCGCTGGATGGCGCAGCTGCACAGCGCCGGGCGCGAGCCGCGCGGCATTGCGCTGGTGCTGTCGTGCTGGCGCAGTTTCTACCGCTGGCTCGGCCATGAAGGGCTGATCGGCTTCAACCCGGTGCAGGACGTGCACGCGCCCAAGGCGGGCCGGCCGCTGCCGAAGGCGCTGGGCGTGGACGACGCGGTGCGCCTGGCCGAGCTGTACGACCCCGAGGCCGACCCCTGGACCGAAGCGCGCGACGGCGCCATCGTCGAAATGCTCTACGGCTGCGGCCTGCGCGTGAGCGAGCTCACGGGGCTCGATGCGCAGGCCAGCGCCACGGCGCTCGGCTGGGTCGACCTCGATGCGATGGAAGCCCATGTGCTCGGCAAGGGCAGCAAGCGGCGCAGCGTGCCGGTGGGCAGCAAGGCGGCCGAGGCGCTGCGCGACTGGCTCGCGGTGCGCGGCGAGCGCCAGGAGCCGGCGCTGTTCGTCAGCGCGCGCGGCGCGCGCATGTCGTCGCAGGCGGTGTGGAAGCTGCTGCGCGAGCGCAGCCTGAAGGCCGGCCTGGCCGCGCCGGTGCATCCGCACATGCTGCGCCACTCGTTCGCGAGCCACGTGCTGCAGTCGAGCAGCGACCTGCGCGCGGTGCAGGAGCTGCTGGGCCATGCCAACATCGCGACCACGCAGGTCTACACGCGGCTGGACTTCCAGCACCTGGCCAAGGTCTACGACGCGGCGCATCCGCGCGCCAAGGCCCGGCCGGACAAGGACGGCAAGTAGCCGCCACACCCGTCGCCTGCATCGTTTTCTTTCGTCTTTCATTTCTTCTTTCATTCATCTCCCATGAAAACCCTCCGCCTCAAGCCGGGCAAGGAGCGCTCGCTCCAACGCCGCCATCCCTGGGTCTTCGAATCCGCCATTGCGCGCGGCGGCGCGGACTCGGGGGAAACGGTGCGCGTGGAGTCGCACGACGGCCACTTCCTCGCGTGGGCGGCCTTCGGCCCCACCTCCAAGATCCGGGCGCGGGCCTGGAGCTTTGACGAGAAGCAGCGCATCGACGCTGCTTTTTTTTCAACGGTCTGTGCGCGCGCGGTGCATGCGCGCGGCCTGTTCGACCTGCAGAGCGACGGCGTGCGGCTGGTGCACGGCGAAGCCGACGGCCTGCCGGGGCTGATCGTCGACCGCTATGGCGACACGTTGGTGGCGCAGTTCCTGTCGGCCGGCGTGGAGCGCTGGAAAGACGTGCTGGCCGATGCGCTGCTCAAGGCCACGGGGCTCACCAAGCTGTATGAGCGCTCCGATGCCAGCGGCCGCGAGCGCGAAGGCCTGAAGCCGGTCACGGGCTGGCTGCGCGGCGAGGGCCCCACCCAGATCATCATCCGCGAGCACGGCTGGCAGCTGTCGCTGGACATCGCGACCGGCCACAAGACCGGCTTCTATCTCGACCAGCGCGACAGCCGCCAACGCTTTGCCGAGCTGGCGCAGCACCGGCGTTTTCGCCGCGTGCTCAACTGCTTCTGCTACACAGGCGGCTTCACCGTGGCGGCGCTCGCGGGCCTGAAGGCCGCCGGGGCGCTCGAGGGTGCCTCGCTGGTGTCGGTCGATTCGTCGCAGCCCGCGCTCGAGCGGGCGCGCGCGCACCTGGCGCTCAACGGCTTCGAAGGGCAGGGCATTGCCACGGAGTTTCTCGACGCCAACGTGAACACGGTGCTGCGCGAGTTCATCGACCAGGGCCGCACCTTCGACGCCATCGTGCTCGACCCGCCCAAGTTCGCGCCCACGGTGGCGCACGCCGAGCGCGCCGCGCGCGCCTATAAAGACATTAACCGCCTCGCGCTCAAGCTGCTGGAGCCGGGCGGCGTGCTGCTCACGTTTTCCTGCTCGGGCGGCATCAGCGCCGACCTGTTCCACAAGATCGTGGCCTCGGCCGGGCTGGACGCCGGCGTGGACGGCTACATCGCCGAACGCCTGGGCGCCGCGCCCGACCACCCGATGACCATCGAGTTTCCGGAAGGGGAGTACCTGAAGGGGCTGGTGGTGGTGAGAAAGCCCCTGTGAACGGGGGCTTGACCCCGTCGGCAACGCAACTCAGTGGCATTGGCTAAACTGCCCGCCAATCCCCCGCCTTTTTCTGTTTTCCGTTTCCGGAGCACTTTTCCATGGCCCTCATTCCCGCGACCATCCTGACCGGCTTTCTCGGCTCGGGCAAAACCACGCTGCTCAAGCGCATCCTGACCGAGGCCCATGGCCAGAAGATCGCGGTCATCGAGAACGAGTTCGGTGAAGAGAACATCGACAGCGACATCCTTGTGACCGAGTCGAAGGAGCAGATCGTGCAGATGAGCAACGGCTGCGTCTGCTGCACCATCCGCGAAGACCTGCGCGAAGCGCTGCAGCTGCTGGCCGCCAAGAAGCGCCAGGGCCTGCTCGATTTCGACCGTGTGGTGATCGAGACCACCGGCCTGGCCGACCCCGGCCCCGTGGCGCAGACCTTCTTCATGGACGACGAGATCGCCGAGAGCTACCTGCTCGACTCGATCCTCACGCTGGTCGATGCCAAGCACGCGCCGCAGCAACTGAACGACCGCCAGGAAGCGCGCCGCCAGGTGGGCTTTGCCGACCAGATCTTCATCAGCAAGAGCGAGCTGGTGTCGGCCGAAGAGACCGATGCGCTCATCCACCGCCTGAAGCACATGAACCCGCGCGCGCCGCAGCAGAAGGCGCACTTCGGCGACGTGCCGCTGAAGGACATCTTCGACCTGCGCGGCTTCAACCTGAATGCCAAGCTGGACATCGACCCCGACTTCCTGAAGGAAGACGACCACGACCATCACGACCATGACCACGCGCATGGCGAGGCGTGCGACCACCCCTCGCACAAGCACGAGGGCCACGGCCACCATCACCACACGGACGACGACGTGAAGAGCTTCGTCTACAAGGCCGACCGCGCCTTCGACCCGGCCAAGCTCGAAGACTTCCTGGGCGCCATCGTGAACATCTACGGCCCGCGCATGCTGCGCTACAAGGGCGTGCTGAACATGAAGGGCACCGAGCGCAAGGTGATCTTCCAGGGCGTGCACCAGCTCATGGGCAGCGACCTGGGCCCGGAGTGGGGCAAGGACGAGGCGCGCCAGAGCCGCATGGTGTTCATCGGCATCGAGCTGCCGCGCGAGATCCTGGAGCAGGGTCTGGAGCAGTGCCTGGTCTGAGCACGTTCGCCTGAGTTGACGAAATAAAAACGGCGCTGGCCTTGCGGTCAGCGCCGTTTTTCATGGGGCGGGCCGTGCTTACTTGCCGAAATTCCCCATCGGCTTGCCCAGGAGCTTGAGCTGGCCTTCGCTGAACTCGACCTGGCTGACCAGGTCGTCGCCCGTGCGCTTCACGTAGCCGTTGGCTTCGCCCTGTTCGATCAGGCCCGCGAGCATTTCAGGCGGCGGCGTGCGGCCGCTCTCGGCGCCGGTTTCGGCCAGCTTCTCGATCCACTTCACGGGCAGGCGCGCGTTGGCCTTGAGCACGCCGCGCTTGAGCACCAGCGCGTTGCCGGGCAGCTGCAGGTCTTCGTCGGTCACGCCGGCGAGGGCCACCGAGTAGCTGAGCTCGGCGCTGTGGCCGCCGATCTCGACCAGCAGGCGGTCCAGGCCGGCTTCGGGGCTGTGCTTGGCCATGGCCTTGAGGTCGGGCGCGAGCTGTTCGATGAGCGCCTGCATCGCGTCCTTCTGGGCCTTGCTGCGCTGGCCGCAGCCGGCACCGGCGGTCGACTGCAGCCAGGCGTCGGCCAGCTTCTTGTAGCCGGCCGCCTGGATGCGGCGCGCGCTGCTGGCGATCTCGAACTTGTCGATGGCGGTCTCGTTGACCTTGCCCTTGCCCTTGAAGGCGCCTTCGGAGGCGTACAGGCCGTCCTTGATGGTGGCTTCGCCGGTCAGGTCGATGCTTTGCAGCAGCACCTTGATCGCCTTGGCGGGGGCGGCCTCGGTGCCCGCGCCCAGGCCCAGTCCCTTGGGCGCGTTCAGCTCGAAGCTGTCGAGGCGGCCTTCGGACTTGCCGGTGGCCAGCATCCAGCCGGCGCTGCCGTCCATGTCGGCCTTGGCGGTGAACTTGCCCATCTTCAGCTGCACGCCCTTGGAGGCGGTGCTGACGTCCAGGCCGGGCATCGTCATGTCGTAGCGCACGTGGGTGCGGGCCGCGTTCATGTCCAGGCGGGCCTGCGCGCCTTGCCAGGCGAACTCGCCCTTGCCTTCTTCGGCCAGCTTGGCGGGCGCGACGGTGAAGTCGCTGGTGAAGCCGCCGCCGAAGCCGACCTGGGTGCGCGCGGTCAGCGGCTTGGCCTTGCCGAACAGCTTCTCGGCCTCGGCCTGCGCCTTGGCGTCGAGCACCAGTTCGCTGTCGATGACGGCCGCGGCCAGCGTGGCGCCGGCGATCGGGCCGTGGCGGATGGTGTCGCGGATGGTGATGCGCACGGGCTTGGGCGGGGTGGCCGCGGCGTCGCTGTCGTCTTCGGCGGGTTCTTCTTCGTCGCCTTCGGTCGCGGCCTCGGCGACATCGGTCGTGGCGGCAGCCGGTGCGGCGGCGGGTGCCGACGCGGCAGGGGCGGTGGCGGCTTCGGCTTCGGCCGGGCAACCCAGTTCGAGCGTCACGGTGCTCACGGCGCCGAAGAAGTTGCGTTCGTAGCTGCGCTCGATCACGCGCACCAGCGCGGTCTGCTTGGGCAGTTCGCCCAGGGCGACGTCATAGCTCGATTTGATTTGCGTGCCGGCCCACCAGGTGCTGCCGCCGTAGGCGACGGCGATGGCCGCGGCCAGGACTCCCAATACTGCTTTTTTGCTCAAGATTATTTTCCGATCGGTTGTTTGAAGGGCCGCCGCGGTGTCTCCCCGACCCGCGGCGTGCCTGCGCCACCCCCTGTGGTGGCGCCGGGCGATGCTAACGGAGCAGGGCAGTGCGTCACCCGATGGCCTTGCGTTTCGAGTTCTCTATACAATCGCGCGCCTGTTCCGGGAGCCATGCTTCGTCCACAGGGGCGAGATATGACTTACGGCACGGGGCGCCAAGGGTTTTTGGCGGGCTTTCGGGGGTATAACCCCGGGGTTCACCACTTGAGGACGCCCCCGACAACGTGAGCCGACGCGGCCTGACACCCGCAACGGTTCCCTTGGGAGGAGACACCCAGTGAAAGCGCGTTCCAGTTCGTACAAGGAGCCAGTCACCGTGAAGAAACCCGCCGCCAAGGCCACGCCAGCCACCAAGCCCGCCGCAAAGAAGGCGACGGCTGTGAAGGCTGTACCCGCGACGAAGAAGGTTTCTGCCACCGCTGCTGCTGCCTCTGCCGCGAAAGAGAAAAGCGCTGCCAAGAAGCCTGCGGCAACCCCGGCCAAGACCGGGACCGCGGCTGCCAAGAAGTCCGCCAAGCCCGCAACCAAGTCCGCGGGCGCGGCGCCTACGTCATCCCAACCGGTCGGCCGTCCTGCGGCCGTCCTTTCTGCTCCCCCGACCCCCATGAAAAAAACGGCTGCCGCCTCTTCTTCCGCCCCGGCGACACCCTCGATCCCCGCTACGCCCGCTCCCGCTGCGCGTGGTGGCCGCGTGTCCCGGCTGTCGCAACTGACCGTGCCCTCGATGCCGCAATCCGTGGCCTCGACCGCCGCCAAATCCAGCTTCTCGCAGGCACCTTCCACCGCGCTGGTGCCGCCGCCGCCCCTGGCCGTCAAGAAAGACCCGAAGCTGGCCAACAACTGGAAGACCAAGACGCCCGCCGAGCTGAGCGACGCCGAGGTCATCGCGATGCCCGACGACGAGTACATGAACGACAAGCAGATGGCGTTCTTCCGCCTGAAGCTCGAAGAACTCAAGCGCGGCATCCTCGAGAACGCCGGTGAGACCACCGAGCACCTGCGCGAAGACACCGTGGTCGTGCCCGACCCGGCCGACCGCGCCACCATCGAGGAAGAGCACGCGCTCGAACTGCGCACGCGCGACCGCGAACGCAAGCTGCTCAAGAAGATCGAGCAGTCGATCCAGCGCATCGACGCCGGCGACTACGGCTACTGCGACGAGACCGGCGAGCCCATCGGCGTCGGCCGCCTGCTGGCCCGCCCGACCGCCACGCTCTCGCTCGAAGCGCAGCAGCGCCGCGAGCTGAAGCAGAAAATGTTCGGGGATTGAACGGCTGCACGGTAGAACGGAACCCGCGCTTTCGATAACCTTCTCTGAATGCCAAAGGAAGAGTCAGGCCGCCTTTTCTCGAAGGTGGCCAAGTTCGTTCGAAATCCCCTGAAAGACTGGTCGGAGCTGGACACGCCATCCTCCGACTCGTCGCTGCCCGAGCAGACCTACAGCCGCGAGATGCTGAAGGAAATGATCGAGCGGCGCCAGCGCAACGACTTCGTGCGCCGCCGCGAGTTCGACATGCTGCGCAAGCTGCGCCAGCGCGAGGCGGCGGCCCATGCCTTCGAGGCGACGGTCACGCCGTCGTCGTTCAACCTCAACAGCACCTCCGAAAAATCCGAAGGCCGCGCACTCACGCTCAAGAAGATCGACGAGATCGAAGAGCAGATGTCGCAGCAGTGGTGGAAGGGCCGCGGGCCGAACGGCGAGACGCTGGTCAATCCACCGCCCGACGCGGGCGCTGAAACGCTGCCGCCGGTCGACAGCGGCGGCGATCAGTTGCCGGCTGAGCCGGCTGCTTCTGCGTCCGTGGCCGCAGCGCCAGAGGTTGCTGCCACCGCAGCTGTCCCCGCGCCTCAGCCGTCCCGGCTCGCGCATGACGGCGCGCTCGAAGAAGCGGTGATCCGCTTCGCGCACGGCGACGACACCGGCGCCGAAGCCATCCTGCTGCAGGCGCTGGCCGCCGAAAGTGCGTTCGCCGCCGACGACGCGACCGCAGCCGTCACGCTGGAGCGCGACGACGCCCGCTGGCGCGCGCTGTTCGACCTGTACCGCGCCACCGGCGACGCCGCCAAGTTCGCGGCCGCCCGCATGCGCTATGCGCAGCGCATGAAGCGCATGGGTCCTGACTGGGTTTCGCTCGACGAACTCGCGCGCAGCGTGAAGGCCGTCACCGCCAGCGAGGACGCCGAAGCGGCCTCTGACACGACGGGCGCCGCCGACTGGGCCAGCCCCGCACACCTGACGCGCGAAGGGCTCATGGCACTCACGCGCGCGCTCTCGCAGGCCGGCATGGTCTGGACGCTCGACTGGCGCGCGCTGACCGAGATCGATCCGCCGGCCGCCGCGCCGCTGCGCATCCTGTTCGCGCACTGGTCCGATTCGCCAGTGCAGCTGCGCTTCTTCGGCGCCTCACAGCTCATGGCCGTGCTGGCCGCGGCCACGCCCAACAACGAGCGCCATCCCGACGACGCCTGGTGGCAGCTGCGCCTGGCGGCGCTGCGCATGATGCACCTGCCCGACGACTTCGAGCTGGTGGCGCTCAACTACTGCATCACCTACGAGGTGTCGCCGCCGTCCTGGCAGGACCCGAAGGGTGAGTGCACCTCGCTGGCCGCGCCGCCGGCGAGCCGGCCGAGCTCGGTGTGGTCGCTGCTGTCGGTCGGGGGCGATTCCGAGAGCTTCCCGTCCACCGACAGCGGCTTTGCCGCGCTGGCGGGCGACCTGCGCGGCGATTCGCTGTCGTGCTGGCAGCGCCTGGACCACGACCTGCGCCACACAACGGCGCCGGTCATCTCATGCGCGGCCCTGCTGCGCATGGACCTGACGGCGGCCGGCACGCTGCTGAGTTGGGTCCGCGAGCGCGATGCGAACGGCGAACGGGTGCAGTTCGTCGATGCGCACCGGCTGATTGCCGCGCTGTTCGGACTGATCGGCATCACCGACCACGCCACGGTCGCCGTCCGCAAGAACTGACCCCGTCACAGGGGTTTCTCGGCCCCTGCGCGGCCGTGTTTTCCGCCAGCAGTTTGTCCGACCGCAAGGGTTGCATTGGCGGGGCCCATCCCCAGATGGCTGCGATGGAACAGTTTCACGGCACCACCATCGTGAGCGTGCGCCGCAAGACCCCCCAAGGCGATCAGGTCGCCATCGGCGGGGACGGGCAGGTCACTCTCGGCAACATCGTCATCAAGGGCACGGCGCGCAAGGTGCGGCGGCTCTATCACGGCAAGGTCCTGGCGGGTTTCGCCGGCGCCACGGCCGATGCCTTCACGCTCTTCGAGCGTTTCGAGGCCAAGCTCGAGAAGCACCAGGGCCATCTGACCCGCGCAGCGGTCGAGCTCACCAAGGACTGGCGCACCGACCGCGTGCTGCGCAAGCTCGAGGCCATGCTGGCCGTGGCCGACGCCACGACTTCGCTCATCATCACCGGCAATGGCGACGTGTTGGAGCCTGAAGACGGCGTGATCGCCATCGGTTCGGGCGGCGCCTACGCCCAGTCGGCGGCCAAGGCGCTGATCGACAACACCGAGCTCTCGGCCGAGCAGATCGTGCGCAAATCGCTGGCGATCGCCGGAGAAATCTGCATTTACACGAACATGAACCACACGGTGGAAGCGCTCTGACCATGTCCATGACCCCCCAGGAAATCGTCTCCGAGCTGGACAACCACATCGTCGGCCAGCCCGCCGCCAAGCGCGCCGTGGCCATCGCGCTGCGCAACCGCTGGCGCCGCCAGAAGGTCGACGAGAAGCTGCGCCACGAGATCACGCCCAAGAACATCCTCATGATCGGCCCGACGGGTGTCGGCAAGACCGAAATCGCCCGCCGCCTGGCCCGCCTGGCCGACGCGCCGTTCATCAAGGTCGAGGCCACCAAGTTCACCGAGGTGGGCTACGTGGGCAAGGACGTCGACTCGATCATTCGCGACCTCGCCGAGATCGCCGTCAAGCAGACGCGCGAATCTGAAAGCGTGAAGGTGCGTGCGCGCGCCGAAGACGCGGCCGAGGAGCGCATCCTCGACGCGTTGCTGCCTCCGGCGCGCGGCGCCGATGGCGCTGCGCCCGCACTCGACAGCCCCAACCCGACGCGCCAGGCCTTCCGCAAGAAGCTGCGCGAGCACCAGCTCGACGACAAGGAAATCGAGCTCGACCTCGCCGAAACGCGTGCGCCGCTGGAGATCATGGGCCCGGCCGGCATGGAGGAAATGACCGAGCAACTGCGCGGCATGTTCGGCCAGCTCGGCGGCGGCAAGCGCAAGACGCGCAAGCTCAAGATCGCCGAGGCGATGCGCCTCTTGATCGACGAGGAGGCCGCCAAGCTGGTCAACGAGGACGAGATCCGCACGCAGGCCATCGCCAACGCCGAGCAGAACGGCATCGTGTTCATCGACGAGATCGACAAGGTCGCCACGCGCAGCGAAGCGCAGGGCTCCGATGTCTCGCGCCAGGGCGTGCAGCGCGACCTGCTGCCGCTGGTGGAGGGCACGGCCGTGTCCACCAAGTACGGCGTGGTGCGTACCGACCACATGCTGTTCATCGCGAGCGGCGCCTTCCACCTGAGCAAGCCGAGCGACCTCATTCCCGAGTTGCAGGGGCGCTTTCCGATCCGCGTCGAGCTGCAGTCGCTCTCGGTGTCGGACTTCGAGAGCATCCTCACGCAGACCCGCGCGTCGCTCGTGAAGCAGTACCAGGCGCTGCTGGCCACCGAAGGCGTGACGCTCGACTTCGCGCCCGACGGCATCACGCGGCTGGCGGCCATCGCCTTCGAGGTGAACGAGCGCACCGAGAACATCGGCGCACGCCGTTTGTCGACCGTGATGGAGCGCCTGCTCGATGAGGTAAGCTTCGATGCCACCCGCATCGAGGGCCAGACGGTCCGCATCGATGCCGCTTATGTCGACGAGCGCCTCGCGGCACTAAGTCACGACGAAGACCTTTCGCGCTTCATCCTCTGAAGCCGCCTCCCTCGGCCCCTGTAACGGGGTCGTCCTTCACGCATCACTTTCACTGCGTGAGCTAAGTACTTCATTTTCAACACAATTCGCCGATTTCCAGGTTTGGAAATCGGCGCTAAGTCGTTGATTCCATTACAAAAAATACCCCCGAGCCCCAGTTGCGTCGCAAGTGTTTCCTGCTACAGTGGAAAAAAGTGCAGTTAAGTGGGAAAAAGTGCGGGCAACGCCCCTTCCGGGTGTCGCGGCACCTCCCACCACAGGGGTTTCGTGGTCGTGTTTCAAGGCGCTTCATCGCTCAGTCTGGATGCCAAGGGGCGGCTCTCCGTGCCGACCCGGCATCGCGACGTCCTGA
Source organism: Variovorax sp. GW822-FHT04A09 (assembly GCF_058801005.1). Classification (NCBI taxonomy): domain Bacteria; kingdom Pseudomonadati; phylum Pseudomonadota; class Betaproteobacteria; order Burkholderiales; family Comamonadaceae; genus Variovorax; species Variovorax sp. GW822-FHT04A09. Next base: position 257,075 of record NZ_JBXAMV010000007.1, read on the forward strand.
GCGCCACGGCAGGCGGCCAGCTCACGATCACCAAGCATCCGCACGGATGCCTGATGGTGTTCCCCCGTCCCGAATGGGAAAAATTCCGCGAACGCATTGCTGCGCTGCCGATGTCGGCGCAGTGGTGGAAGCGCGTCTTCCTCGGTAACGCGATGGACGTCGAGATGGACGGCACCGGCCGCGTGCTGGTGTCGCCCGAGCTGCGCGCCGCCACCGGCATCAACCGCGAGACGCTGCTGCTGGGCATGGGCAACCACTTCGAACTCTGGGACAAGGCGACCTACGAGGCCAAGGAGGCCGAGGCCACCCAGGGCGAGATGCCGGATGTGTTTCAGGACTTCGCGTTCTGAGGAGCCCCGTGAACACCCCCCTGACCCACACGACCGTCTTGTTGAACGAGGCGGTGGAAGCCCTTCTTTCCGGCAGCGCGGCAGCCACGGGCACGTACGTGGACGCCACCTTCGGCCGCGGAGGACATGCGCGCGCCATCCTCGCGCGGCTGGCGCCGGAAGGCAGGCTCATCGCATTCGACAAGGATGCAGAAGCGGTGGCCGAAGCAGCGCGCATCTCGGATGCGCGTTTTTCTATCCGCCACCAGGGATTCCGCTCGCTGGGGGAATTGCCCGACGCCAGCGTCAACGGCCTGTTGATGGACCTGGGCGTGAGTTCGCCGCAGATCGACAACCCGGTGCGCGGTTTCAGTTTCCGTTTCGACGGTCCGCTCGACATGCGCATGGACACCACGCGCGGCGAGAGCGTGGCCGAATGGCTGGCAACGGCCGAACTTCAACAAATTGCAGAGGTGATCCGTGACTATGGCGAAGAACGGTTTGCTGTTCAGATTGCAAAGGCGATTGTTGCTCGCAGACAAGAACGGGGCGCAATTTCAACCACCACCGAACTGGCCGAGCTCGTGGCTGGCACGGTCAAAACCCGCGAGCAGGGCCAGAACCCTGCAACGCGCACATTTCAGGCTTTTCGGATTTTCATCAACGCCGAGCTTGAGGAGCTGCAACAAGCGCTAGAAGCCAGCCTGTCGGTGCTCGCGCCCGGCGGCCGGCTCGCGGTGATCAGCTTCCATTCGCTCGAAGACCGCATCGTCAAGCAGTTCATCGCCAAGCACTCGAAGGAGGTCTACGACCGCCGCGCGCCCTTCGCCGCGCCCAAGGTGATGAAGCTGCACGCGCTGGAGCGCATCAAACCGTCCGAAGAAGAGGTGCGCGGCAACCCGCGCTCGCGCAGCGCCATCCTCCGGGTGGCCGAACGCACGGAGGCCGGGTAGCCATGGCGCGCATCAACCTGCTTCTTCTGCTGGCCGTCATTGCGACGGCTTTGTACCTTGTGCACACCCAGTACCAGTCGCGCCAGCTCTACACGGAGTTCGACCGCGCCCTGCAGGAGACGCGCAAGCTCGAAACCGAGCATGACCGCCTGCAGGTCGAGAAGCGCGCCCAGGCCACGCCGCTGCGCGTGGAGAAGCTGGCCAAGGAACAGCTGCAGATGCGCACGGCCTCGCCGGCCATCACGCAGTACGTGCGCCCCGACGGCTCGGTGATCCCGGCCGTCGCGCCGCTGCCGCCGACCACGCCGCCCAAGCCCGGCACCACCGCGAGGCCCGCCCGATGAGCCGCGGCAACCGCAGCGTGCGCTACACCACCAGCCCCTTGCTCGCGAGCAAGACGCCGGTGTGGCGCAGCAAGTTCATCGTCGCCGGCATCGCCTTCGGCTTCGTCATGCTGGCGGGCCGGGCTGCGTACGTGCAGGTCTTCAACAACAGCTTCTTCCAGCGCCAGGGCGAGGTGCGCTTCGCGCGCACGCTGGAGCTGCCGGCCAACCGCGGGCGCATCCTCGACCGCAACGGGCTCATCCTGGCGTCCAGCGTGGTGGCGCCCAGCATCTGGGCCATTCCCGAAGACGTGGAGCGCGACGACCCCGAGGTGCGCGCCAAGCTCAAGCAGGTGGCCAAGCTGCTGGGCATGCCGCAGAAGGACTTCGACAAGAAGCTCGAAGACGAAGACAAGACCTTCGTCTGGATCAAGCGCCAGGTCGACGAGCCCATCGCCAAGCAGATCGCCGCACTCAACCTCAAGGGCATCTACCAGCGCAAGGAATACAAGCGCCAGTACCCCGAGGGCGAGGCGGCCGCGCACGTGGTGGGCTTCACCAACGTGGAAGACAACGGCCAGGAAGGCATCGAGCTGGCGTTCAACAAGGAACTGGCCGGCAAGGCCGGCTCGCGCCGCGTCATCAAGGACCGGCTGGGCCGCGTGGTCGAGGGCGTGGGCGAGCAGGTGCCGCCGGTCGAGGGCCGCGACATCCAGCTCAGCGTCGACAGCAAGGTGCAGTTCTTCGCCTACCAGAAGCTGCGCGACGCCGTCACCGCGCGCCGTGCCAAGGCCGGCAGCGTGGTGGTGCTCGACAGCACCACTGGCGAGGTGCTGGCGCTGGCCAACTACCCGAGCTACGTGCCCGACAAGCGCCAGAACCTCACCGGCGAGCAGCTGCGCAACCGCGCGCTCACCGACACCTTCGAGCCCGGCTCGACCATGAAGCCCATCACCGTGGCGATGGCGCTGGAGGCCGGCCGCGTCAAGCCCTCGACCATCATCGACACCGCGCCCGGGCGCTACCAGCTGGGCGGCTTCACCATCAGCGACACCCACAACTACGGGGCGCTGACGGTGGAGGGCGTGATCCAGAAGTCGAGCAACGTGGGCGCGCTCAAGATCGCCCAGAAGATGACGCCCCACGAGATGTGGGACACCTACACCGCGCTGGGCTACGGCCAGAAGCCGCAGATCCAGTTCCCCGGCGCCGTGACGGGCCGGCTGCGTCCGTGGAAGACCTGGAAGCCGGTCGAGCAGGCCACCATGGCCTACGGCTACGGCCTGTCGGCCTCGCTGTTCCAGATGGCGCATTCGTACACCTCGTTCGCGCACGACGGCTCCATCATCCCGGTCACCATCCTGAAGAACACCGAGCCGCCGGTCGGCGTGCGGGTGTTCTCGCCCTCCAACGCGCTCGCGGTGCGCAAGATGCTGCAGATGGCCGCCGGCCCGGGCGGCACCGGTACGCGCGCGCAAACGGTGGGCTACTCGGTCGGCGGCAAGTCGGGCACGGCCCACAAGCAGGTCGGCAAGGGCTACGCCAGCAACAAGTACCGTGCCTGGTTCACCGGCATGGCGCCCATCGAGAAGCCGCGCATCATCGTCGCGGTGATGATCGACGAGCCGACCGACGGCCAGTATTTCGGCGGCCTCGCCGCGGCGCCCGTGTTCAGCGAAGTCGTGCAGCAGACCCTGCGCATGATGAACGTACCGCCCGATCTGGCGGTCAAACCCCTCGTGCAGACGCAAGACGTCCCCGAGAGCTTCTGACATGCTGACACTCACTTCCCCCACCACCGCCGCGTTCTGGCTGAAAGAGCGCGTGCAGGGCGTACTGCAGGCCGACAGCCGCGCGGTCGTCCCGGGCGATGCCTTCATCGCCTGGCCCGGCGCCGCCACCGACGGCCGCCAGCACGTGGCGGCCGCGCTGGCGCAGGGCGCCGTGGCCTGCCTGGTCGAGCACGAGGGCGTGGACGCCTTCGGCTTCGACGGCGACGAGCGCATCGTGAGCTACCCCGGCCTGAAGGCCGCCACCGGCCCGATCGCCGCCGCCTTCTACGACAACCCCTCGGCCCAGCTCGACCTGCTGGCCGTGACCGGCACCAACGGCAAGACCTCCACCGCGTGGTGGCTGGCCGAATCGCTGTCCACGCTGCGCGCGGCCGGCGGCGTGCGCGCCATGCGCCCCGACGGCACCACCGAGCGCGGCGCCCCGTCGCCCTGCGCCGTGGTCGGCACGCTGGGCATCGGCGTGCCACCCGCGCTCACCTACACCGGCCTGACCACGCCCGACCCCGTGATGCTGCAGCGCGCGCTGCGCGACTTCGTCACCGAAGGCTTCGGCGCCTGCGCGATCGAGGCTTCGTCGATCGGCATCGCAGAGCGCCGGCTCGACGGTTGCCGCATCGCGGTCGCTGTGTTCACCAATTTCACGCAGGACCACCTCGACTACCACGGCAGCATGGACGCCTACTGGCAGGCCAAGGCCGAGCTGTTCCGCTGGCCCGGCCTGCGCGCCGCGGTGATCAACATCGACGACATGCACGGCGCCAGCCTGTGCGCCAACCTGCTGGACGCCGGCATCGGCGCGCTCGACGTCTGGACCGTCTCGGCCGGCGGCAAGCCCGCGCGGCTGGTGGCGCGCGACATCGGCTACGACGCGCAGGGCCTGCAGTTCACCGTGGCCGAGCACGGCAGCACGGCACCGGCCGAACGGCTCGCGACCGGGCTCATCGGCCAGTACAACGTCGCCAACCTGCTCGGCGTGCTCGGCACCCTGCGCGCGCTGGGCCTCACGCTCGCGCAGGCCGTGGCCGCCTGCGCCCACCTCAGCAGCGTGCCGGGCCGCATGGACCGCGTGCAACCCACCGACGGCGCGCCGCTGGCCGTGGTCGACTACGCCCACACGCCCGACGCGCTCGACAAGGCCCTCGCGGGCCTGCGCCCGTTGGCCAAGCAACGCGGCGGCGCGCTCTGGTGCGTGTTCGGCTGCGGCGGCAACCGCGACCCGATCAAGCGCCCGCTGATGGCGGCTGTCGCCGAACGGCAGGCCGACCATGTGGTGCTCACCAGCGACAACCCGCGCAACGAGAACCCCGACGCGATCATCAGCCAGGCGCTGCGCGGCTTCACGCGCGTCGAGGCGGCCCGCGTGCAGGTCGACCGCGCGCGCGCCATCGCCGAAACCATCGCCCAGGCGGCACCGCAAGACGTGGTGCTGATCGCCGGCAAGGGCCACGAAGAGTGGCAGGAGATCGCGGGCCAGCGCCTGCCGTTCTCCGACAAGACCCACGCGCTCGACGCGCTCGCGAAGCGGGGTGCCGCATGACCGCCATGGCCACGCCCGTCTCCACCCCGCTCAACCTCACGCTGGCGCAGGCGCAGCAATGGGTGCCGGGTTCGCGCCTCGTGGGCGACCCGGCCACCGTGATCGCGCGCGTCCACACCGACACCCGCACCCTGGCCGCCGGCGACCTGTTCGTCGCGCTCAAGGGCGAGCGTTTCGACGCCAACGACTTCCTGGCCGACGCGAAGAAGCAGGGCGCCGTGGCCGCCATTGCGCACGGCGGCCTCGAAGCCGCGGGGCTCGCCGGCCTCGAGGTGCCCGATTCGCTCCTCGCGCTCGGTGCGTTGGGCGCCGGCTGGCGCGCGCAGTTCAGCCTGCCGCTGATCGCCGTCACCGGCAGCAACGGCAAGACCACGGTCACGCAGATGATCGCGTCCGTGCTCGCCGCCTTCCGCGCCGACCGCGCGCTGGCCACGGCCGGCAACTTCAACAACGAGATCGGCGTGCCGCTCACGCTGATGCGCCTGCGCGCGCAGCACCAGCTGGCGGTGCTCGAGCTGGGCATGAACCATCCGGGCGAGATCGCGCGGCTGGCCGCCATGTCGCGCCCGACCATCGCGCTGGTCAACAACGCGCAGCGCGAGCACCAGGAGTTCATGGCCAGCGTCGAGGCGGTCGCCATCGAGAACGCCGCCGTGTTCGCCGAACTGCCCGACGACGGCACGGCCGTGTTCCCCTACGGCGACACCTTCACTTCGCTGTGGACCGACCTGGCACGCCAGAGCGGTTCGCGTCGCTGCCTGACCTTCGGCGAGCACGCCGACGCCGACATCTCGCTCGACAGCGCCGAATGGCAGCAGGGCGCCTGGCGCGTGCGCGTGCGCACGCCGCTGGGCGCCTTCGATGCGCGCCTGCACATCGCGGGCCGCCACAACGTGGGCAACGCGCTCGCCGCCACCGCCTGCGCGCTGGCCGCCGGCGTGTCGCTCGACACCATCGCCGCGGGCCTGTCGGCCTTCGAGCCGGTCAAGGGCCGTTCGCGCGCCAGCGAGGTCGTGCTGCCCGGCGGGCACGCGCTCACGCTGGTCGACGACAGCTACAACGCCAACCCCGATTCCGTGATTGCCGCCATCGACGTGCTCACCGGCCTGCCCGCGCCGCGCCTGCTGGTGCTCGGCGAAATGGGCGAGGTCGGCGACCGCTCGCCGGAATTCCACGCCGAGGTCGGCGCCTGGGCGCGCCAGCGCGGCCTCGACGCCGTCTACACGCTGGGCGGCGAGACCGTGCATGCGGCAACGGCTTTCAACAACAACGATGGTGTCGATGGACGCCATTTCGACGATTTCGACACGCTCCGCGCGGCCGTGCTCGCCCGCCTGCCGCAGCTGGGCAGCGTGCTGGTCAAGGGGTCGCGCTTCATGAAGATGGAGCGCGTGGTGCAGGCGATCGAAGCACAACAACAAAAGGAGGCCGGTCATGACGCATGAGCCGCGCAACACACCATGCTGATGTCCCTGGCCCAATGGCTGCAGACGCTGTCGCCCGAGTTCGGGTTCTTGCGCGTTTTCAACTACCTCACGTTCCGCGCCCTGATGGCCGCGCTGACCGCGCTCGTGGTCGGCCTGGTGGCCGGCCCGTACGTCATTCGTCGCCTTGCCGCGCTCAAGATCGGCCAGCCGATCCGCGGCTACGGCATGGAAACGCACCTGACCAAGAGCGGCACGCCCACCATGGGCGGCGTGCTGGTGCTGTTCGCCATCGCCTTCGCCACCTTGCTGTGGTTCGACCTCTCGAACCGCTTCGTGTGGATCGTGCTGTGGGTCACGATGGGCTTCGGCGCCATCGGTTGGGTGGACGACTGGCGCAAGGTGGTGCGCAAGGACCCCGAGGGCATGCGCTCGCGCGAGAAGTATTTCTGGCAATCGCTGGTCGGCCTGCTCGCGGGCTTCTACCTGCTGTTCAGCATTTCCGAGAGCTCCAACTGGCGCGTGCTCGAGCTGTTCTACGCCTGGGTGCGCTCGGGCTTCGACCTCGACTTTCCGCCCAAGATCAACCTGCTGGTGCCTTTCTTCAAGGAAGTCAGCTACCCGCTGGGCGGCATCGGCTTCGTCATCCTCACGTACCTCGTGATCGTGGGCGCCAGCAACGCCGTGAACCTCACGGACGGCCTCGACGGCCTGGCGATCATGCCGGTGGTGATGGTGGGCTCGGCGCTGGGCGTGTTCGCCTACGTCACGGGCAGCGCGGTGTACTCCAAGTACCTGCTGTTCCCCAACATCCCCGGCTCGGGCGAGCTGCTGGTGTTCTGCTCGGCCATGGCCGGTGCGGGGCTGGCCTTTCTCTGGTTCAACACCCATCCGGCACAGGTCTTCATGGGCGACGTGGGCGCGCTCGCACTGGGCGGCGCGCTGGGCACCATCGCGGTCATCGTGCGCCAGGAGATCGTGTTCTTCATCATGGGCGGCATCTTCGTGGTCGAGGCGATCTCGGTGATGGCCCAGGTCACGTACTTCAAGTACACGAAGAAGCGCTTCGGCGAAGGCCGGCGCGTGCTCAAGATGGCGCCGCTGCACCACCACTTCGAGAAGAGCGGCTGGCGCGAGACGCAGGTCGTGGTGCGCTTCTGGATCATCACGATGCTGCTGTGCCTCATCGGCCTTTCCACGCTGAAGCTGCGGTAACAACACAACCATGCGGCACCTGAAAGACCTCCCCGTTCTCATCCTCGGCCTCGGCGCGTCCGGGCTGGCGATGGCGCGCTGGTGCGCGCGCCACGGCGCGGTCGTGACCGTGGCCGACACGCGCGAGGCACCGGCTTCGCTGGCGACGCTGCAGGCCGAGCTGCCCGATGCCACTTTCATCGGCGGGCCGTTCACGGCCGCGCTGGTCGAAGGCACGCCGATCCGCGCGGTGTACCGCTCGCCGGGCCTGTCGCCCGCGACGCTGGCGCCGGTCGTCGACGCCGCCAAGGCCGTGGGCCTCGTGGTCGGCGGCGAGCTGGACCTGTTCGCGCGCGCGCTGCTCGATCTGCAGACGGTCGAGGTGCCGGTGGTGGAGGCCGAGGCTGAAGTGCCGGTCGAAACCGCCGTGGTCGAGCCTGTCGTTGAAACGCCGGCCCAGGCCGAGCTGGCCTTGAGCGAAGAAGCCCCTGTGGCGGAGGCTGCGGTGGTCGAGACGCCGGAAGTGCCTGCACCGATGGCTGAGGGTGAGGCCGAAGCGGTTGCGCCCGCTGAAGCTGTTGAAGCGACTGACGCCGTGGCGCCCGAGCTGACGGCAGAATCGACCGAGGCCGCACTGCCGGTCGATGCGCTTGCCGCAGAAACCGAACCCGCCGCTTCCGTCGAACCGACCGAAGCCACCGAACCCACACCGCCCGCCATGGCCGAAGCCATGCCGCGCGATGCATCGCTGAGCGTGCCGGTGACGCCGCCCGCCGAAGAGGTCGTCGGCGAAGGCGCCGTGACGGAAGACGCCGCCACGGAAGATGGCGCCGCACCAGCCGCCGCCGAGACGCCTGCCGTGTCGCCCGCACCCGCCGCCACCATCTCCCGCCTCCCGACCCCCGGCAAGCCCTACGTGCCCACCGCGGCGCGCGAGGCCGCCGAGTTCGTCGCCAAGATCGCCGAGCTGTCCGCCACCAACCCGGCGTCGGCCGCGGTCGAGGAAGAGGCCACGCCGCAACTCGAACTCGTGCCCGAACCCGAGCCCGAAGCGCCCAAGGGCTACACGCCCGCCGTGCTCGCCATCACCGGCACCAACGGCAAGACCACCGTCACCTCGCTCACCGGCCAGCTGGTCGAACGCGCGGGCAAGACCGTGGCCGTGGCCGGCAACATCGGCCCGACGCTGCTCGACACGCTGGCCGGGCACCTCGACGCCGGCACGCTGCCCGACGTGTGGGTGCTCGAACTCTCGAGCTTCCAGCTCGACGGCGTGCAGGGCTTCGAGCCCACGGCCGCGACCGTGCTCAACCTCACGCAGGACCACCTCGACTGGCATGGCGACATGCCGGCCTACGCGGCCGCGAAGGCGCGCATCTTCGGCGCCAAGGGCCTGATGATCCTCAACCGCGACGACGCCGGCGTGATGGCCATGCTGCCGCCGCCGGTCAAGGTGCGGCTGCAGCGTCCGCAGATCCGCACCCACGTCACCTTCGGCGGCGCGATGCCGCTGCGCCCCGGCGACTACGGCATCGAACGCATCAACGGCGTGGCCTGGCTGGTGCGCGCGCTGGAAGCCGACGAAACGCAGAAGCGCAAGCGCGGCGCGGTGGTGGAAGAAGAGCTCTTCTTCCAGCGCCTCATGCCCGCCGACGCGCTGCGCATCCGCGGCCGCCACAACGCCATGAACGCGCTGGCCGCGCTCGCGCTCGCCAGTGCCGCCGACTGCCCGCTGGGCCCGATGCTCTACGGCCTGCGCGAGTACCGCGGTGAGCCGCACCGCGTCGAGCCGATCGCCATCGTGGACGAGGTCGAGTTCTTCGACGACAGCAAGGGCACCAACGTCGGCGCCACCGTGGCCGCACTGAGCGGCCTCGGCGAGGAGCGCCGCGTGGTCGTGATCCTCGGCGGCGAAGGCAAGGGCCAGGACTTCGAGCCGCTGGCCGACCCCGTGCGCCAGTACGCGCGCGCCGTCGTGCTCATCGGCCGCGACGCCCCGTTGATCGAGGCCGCGCTGGCCTCCACGGGCGTCTCGCTGAAGCACGCGGGTTCGATGGAAGAGGCCGTGAAGCTTGCCGCCGCGCGCGCCCACCCCGGCGATGCCGTGCTGCTGTCACCGGCCTGTGCGAGTTTCGACATGTTCAAGGACTACGCGCACCGCGCCGAAGTGTTCTGCGAGGCCGTCGAGGCCTACGCCGACAGCCCGCGCGAGGCCGTGGGTGGCGACGACGCGGTGGTGTCGTATGTGCCTGGCGCGTCGCTGTCCACCGCCGGATCGATGGAGGACCCGATTTGAACTCCGCAGCCGCAGGCCAGGAAACCAGCACCGGCAGCCGTTTCGGCGGCTGGTTCCGGCGCGCCCGCAGCGGCATGGATTCGCTGCCCGTGCACCTGCCCGTGCGGCTGGGCGGCGCCGGTGTCGCGCAGACCAAGGCCACGCCGATGCGCGTGCTGGGCTTCGACCAGGCGCTGGTCTGGGTCACGGTCGCGCTGATGACCTGGGGCCTGATCATGGTGTATTCGGCCTCGATCGCGCTGCCCGACAACCCGCGCTTCGCACGCGCCGGCTACAGCGCCTCGTACTTCCTCACGCGGCATGCGGCGTCGCTGGTCATCGCCTTCATCGCTGCGCTGCTGACCTTCCAGGTCCCGATGAAGACCTGGGAGCGCGCCGCGCCCTGGCTCTTCGTGGCTTCGCTGCTGCTGCTGGTGGCGGTGCTCATTCCGCACATCGGCATCAACGTGAACGGTGCGCGCCGCTGGCTGCCGATGGGCTTCATGCGCTTCCAGCCGTCGGAGCTGGCCAAGTTCGCGATGGTGCTCTACGCCGCCAGCTACATGGTGCGCAAGATGGAGATCAAGGAGCGGTTCTTCCGCGCCGTGCTGCCGATGGGCATCGCGGTGGTGGTGGTCGGCATGCTGGTGATGGCCGAGCCCGACATGGGCGCCTTCATGGTGATCGCCGTGATCGCCATGGGCATCCTGTTCCTGGGCGGCGTGAACGCGCGCATGTTCTTCGTGATCGCGACGCTGGTGGTGGTGGCCTTCGGCTCCATCGTGGCGAGCAGCCCGTGGCGCCGCGAGCGCATCTTTGCGTACCTCGATCCGTGGAGCGAAGAGCACGCGCTGGGCAAGGGCTACCAGCTGTCGCACTCGCTGATCGCCATCGGGCGCGGCGAGGTCTTCGGCGTGGGCCTGGGCGGCAGCGTCGAGAAGTTGCACTGGCTGCCCGAGGCGCACACCGACTTCCTGCTGGCCGTGATCGGCGAGGAGTTCGGCCTCATCGGCGTGCTGCTGATCATCGGCCTGTTCCTGTGGCTCACGCGCCGCATCATGCACATCGGCCGCCAGGCGATCGCGCTGGACCGCGTGTTCTCGGGCCTCGTGGCCCAGGGCGTGGGCGTGTGGATCGGCTTCCAGGCCTTCATCAACATGGGCGTGAACCTGGGCGCACTGCCGACCAAGGGCCTGACCTTGCCGCTGATGAGCTTCGGCGGCTCGGCGATCCTGATGAACCTCGTGGCGCTCGCCGTCGTGCTGCGCATCGACTACGAGAACCGCGTGCTGATGCGGGGAGGTCGCGTATGACGCGCACTGCGCTGGTCATGGCAGGCGGCACGGGCGGCCACATCTTCCCGGGCCTGGCCGTGGCCGAGGCCCTGCGCGAGCGCGGCTGGCGCGTGCACTGGCTGGGCGCGCCCGGCAGCATGGAAGAAAAGCTCGTGCCCCCGCGCGGCTTCGCCTTCGAGCCCGTGCAGTTCGGCGGCGTGCGCGGCAAGGGCCCGCTCACGCTGTTCCTGCTGCCGCTGAAGCTGCTGCGCGCCTTCTGGCAGAGCCTGGCCGTGGTGCGCCGCGTGAAGCCCGACGTGCTGGTGGGCCTGGGCGGCTACATCACCTTCCCGGGCGGGATGATGGGCGTGCTGATGGGCAAGCCGCTGGTGCTGCACGAGCAGAACTCGGTCGCCGGCCTCGCCAACAAGGTGCTGGCGGGCGTGGCCGACCGCGTGTTCACGGCCTTCCCGAACGTGCTGAAGAAGGCGCAGTGGGTGGGCAATCCGCTGCGCGCGGCGTTCACGTCGCAGCCCGATCCGGCCACGCGCTTCGCGGGCCGCACGGGGCCGCTCAAGTTGCTGGTGGTCGGCGGCAGCCTGGGCGCGCGTGCGCTCAACACCGTGGTGCCGCAGGCGCTGGCGCGCATCGCGCCCGACGCCCGCCCGCAGGTGCTGCACCAGAGCGGCGCCAAGCAGATCGACGAGCTGCGCGCCAACTATGCGGCGGCCGGCGTCGAGGGCGAACTCACGCCCTTCATCGACGACACCGCGCAGGCGTACGCCGAGGCCGACCTCATCGTCGCGCGCGCCGGCGCCAGCACCGTCACCGAAATCGCGGCCGTCGGCGCAGCAGCGCTGTTCGTGCCTTTCCCCTCGGCGGTCGACGACCACCAGACCACCAACGCGCGCTTCCTCGTGGACGCGGGCGGCGGCTGGCTGGTGCAACAGACCGACCTCACCCCTGAATTGCTGGCTGATTTGCTACAGAAAACCGAACGCGCGACCTTGATCGACAAGGCCACCAAGGCCAAGACCCTGCAGAAGACCGAAGCAGTGGACGCGGTTGTCCGCGCCTGCGAGGAGCTTGCGAAATGAAGCACGCGATCCGTCACATCCACTTCGTCGGCGTCGGCGGCTCGGGCATGAGCGGCATTGCCGAGGTGCTGCTGAACCTGGGCTACAAGATCACCGGCTCCGACCTGTCCGACAGCGCCACGCTGCGCCGCCTCGCGGGCCTGGGCATCGGCACCTTCGTGGGCCATGCCGCCGCGCACATCGACGGCGCCGACGCGGTCGTCACCTCCACCGCCGTGCAGTCGGACAACCCCGAGGTGCTGGCCGCGCGCGAAAAGCGCATTCCCGTCGTGCCGCGCGCGCTCATGCTCGCCGAGCTGATGCGCCTGAAGCAGGGCATCGCCATCGCCGGCACGCACGGCAAGACCACCACCACCAGCCTGGCCGCCAGCGTGCTCGAGGCCGCCGGGCTCGACCCGACCTTCGTGATCGGCGGGCGCCTGAACAGCGCCGGCGCCAACGCGCAGCTGGGCAGCGGCGACTACATCGTGGTCGAGGCCGACGAGTCGGACGCCTCGTTCCTGAACCTGCTGCCTGTGATGGCGGTGGTCACGAACATCGACGCCGACCACATGGAGACCTACGGGCACGACTTTGCGAAGCTGAAGAAGGCCTTCGTCGATTTCCTGCACCGCATGCCGTTCTACGGCGTGGCCATCCTGTGCACCGACGATCCGGCGGTGCGCGAGATCGTGGCCGACGTGACCTGCCCGGTCACCAGCTACGGCTTCGGCGAGGACGCCCAGGTGCGCGCCATCGACGTGCGCGCCGTCGGCGGCCAGATGCATTTCACCGCGCAGCGCCGCAACGGCGTGACGCTGCCCGACCTGCCCATCGTGCTGAACCTGCCGGGCGAGCACAACGTGCGCAACGCGCTGTCGGTGATCGCCATGGCGGTCGAGCTCGGCATTGCCGACGAAGCGGTGCAGCGTGGCCTGGCCGGCTTCAAGGGCGTGGGCCGCCGCTTCCAGAGCTACGGCGACGTGGCCGTGCCGAACGACACGGCCGGCGGGCGCTTCACCGTCATCGACGACTACGGCCACCACCCGGTCGAGATGGCGGCCACCATCGCGGCCGCGCGTGGCGCCTTCCCGGGGCGCCGACTGGTGCTGGCCTTCCAGCCGCACCGCTACACCCGCACGCGCGACTGCTTCGAGGACTTCGTGAAGGTCATCGGCACGGCCGACTCGGTGCTGCTGGGCGAGGTCTATGCCGCGGGCGAGGCGCCCATCGTGGCCGCCGACGGCCGCACGCTGGCGCGCGCGCTGCGCGTGGCCGGCAAGGTCGAGCCGGTGTTCGTGGACGACATCGTCGCCATGCCGCAGGCCATCCTGGACAACGCCCGCGCGGGCGACGTGGTGCTGTGCATGGGCGCGGGCTCCATCGGCGCGGTGCCGGGCAAGGTGGTCGAACTCGGCACGCCGCCCGCACCCTCATCAACAACTTCAGAGCGCGCTGCGCGCAAGGGGAGGGCCGCGTGAGCCTTCAGGATCCACAACTTTTCGGCAAGGTCGCCGTGCTGTTCGGCGGCAGTTCCGCCGAACGCGAGGTGTCGCTGATGTCCGGTGCCGGCGTGCTGCAGGCCCTGCGTTCGCGCGGCGTCGACGCGCATGCCTTCGACCCGTCGGAGCGCGAGCTGACCGACCTGAAGCGCGAAGGCTTCGCGCGCTGCTTCGTCGCACTGCACGGCCGCCACGGCGAAGACGGCACGGTGCAAGGCGCGCTCGAGCTGCTCGGCATTCCCTACACCGGCTCGGGCGTGATGGCCTCGAGCGTGGCCATGGACAAGGTCATGACCAAGCGCATCTGGCAGGCCGACGGCCTGCCCACGCCCAAGTACGTGCGCCTGGCCTTCGATCAGCAAAGCCGCGAGCAGATCATGGTGGTGCCCGACGTGCTCGGCCTGCCGCTGATCGTGAAGCCGCCGCGCGAGGGCTCGTCCATCGGCGTGACCAAGGTCGAGGGCTACTCGCAGATGCAGGACGCCGTGGCGCTGTCGGCCAAGTTCGACGCCGACGTGCTGTGCGAGGAGTTCATCGACGGCGAAGAAGTGACCTGCGCCGTGCTCGGCCAGGGCCTGGACGCGCGCGCGCTGCCGGTGGTGCGCATCGCCGCGCCCGAGGGCGCCTACGACTACCAGAACAAGTACTTCACCGACGACGTGAAGTACCAGTGCCCGAGCGGCCTGCCCGAAGCCGAGGAACGCGAGATCCAGCGCATCACGCTGGCCGCGTACCACACGCTCGGCTGCCGCGGCTGGGGCCGCGCCGACGTGATGATCCGCGCCAGCGACCGCAAGCCCTTCCTGCTCGAGATGAACACCTCGCCCGGCATGACCAGCCATTCGCTGGTGCCGATGTCGGCGCGCGCGGCGGGCATTCCCTACGAAGAGCTGTGCGTGCGCGTGCTGGCTTCGGCCGCACTCGATGCCAAGGGAGGCGCGAACTAAGCCATGGCCGACAGCATCCCCGCTCCCTTCGACGTCAAGCTGATGAACATCGTCGCGAACGTTGCGTTCGTGCTGGTGGCGCTCATGCTGCTGGCGGCGAGCGCGTGGTGGGTGCTGCGCCAGCCTTTCTTCCCGATCTCGGGCATCAAGGTGGACGGCGAGGTCACGCACAACAACGCGGTCACGCTGCGTGCCAACGTGGCGCCGCAACTGAAGGGCAACTTCTTCACCATCGACCTGGCGCGTGCGCGCACCGCTTTCGAGACGGTGCCGTGGGTGCGCAGCGCGGTGGTGCGGCGCGAGTTTCCGAACAAGCTGCGCGTGACGCTGACCGAGCAGGTGCCGGTGGCGGTGTGGGGCGACGAGGCCGGCTCCAAGCTGATCAACGGCTTCGGCGACGTGTTCGAGGCCAACGTGGCCGAGGTCGATGCCGACCTGCCGCGCCTGGACGGCCCGATCGAGCAGGCCGGGCAGGTGCTGGGCATGTACCGCGTGCTCGCACCGATGTTCGAGCCCTACGACTTCGACATCGCCGAGCTGCGGCTGTCCAGCCGCGGCAGCTGGAAGGTGCTGCTGGACAACGGGGCCGAGATCGAGCTCGGCCGCGGCCAGAGCGACGAGGTGTCGGCGCGCCTGCAGCGGTTCCTGAAGACCGTGACGCAGGTCGCGGGCCAGTACCGCCGCACGGTGGCCGACGTCGAACGCGCCGATCTGCGCCACAACGACGCGTATGCCCTGCGGCTGCGCGGCGTCACCACGGTCTCGCCCGAGGCCCCAAGAAAAATCAAGTAGCGAATACCGAGGACATCTACATGCCCAAAGAATACAAAGACCTGGTCGTAGGCCTGGACATCGGAACCGCCAAGGTGATGGTGGTCGTGGCCGAGGTGCTGCAAGGCGGCGAGCTCAAGCTGGCCGGCCTGGGCATCGCGCCCAGCAACGGCCTCAAGCGCGGCGTCGTGGTGAACATCGACGCCACCGTGCAGAGCATCCAGCAGGCGCTGAAAGAAGCCGAGCTGATGGCCGACTGCAAGATCAGCCGCGTCTACACCGGCATCACCGGCAGCCACATCCGCGGCATCAATTCGAGCGGCATGGTGGCGGTGAAGGACAAGGAAGTCACGCCCGCCGACGTGGCCCGCGTGGTCGAGACGGCGCGCGCCATCAACATCTCGAGCGACCAGCGCCTGCTGCTGGTGGAGCCGCAGGAGTTCGTGATCGACGGCCAGGACGTGAAGGAGCCGATCGGCATGAGCGGCATGCGCCTGGAGGCCAAGGTGCACATCGTGACCGGCGCGCAGAGCGCGGCCGAGAACATCATCAAGTGCGTGCGCCGCTGCGGCCTCGAGGTCGACCAGCTGATGCTGAACCCGCTGGCCTCCAGCCAGGCGGTGCTCACCGAAGACGAGCGCGAACTGGGCGTGGTGCTGGTCGACATCGGCGCGGGCACCACCGACGTGGCGATCTTCACCAACGGCGCGATCCGCCACACGGCCGTGATCCCGATCGCGGGCGACCTCATCACGAGCGACATCGCGATGGCCCTGCGCACGCCCACCAAGGACGCGGAGGACATCAAGGTCGAGCACGGCTATGCCAAGCAGCTGCTGGCCGACCCTGAATCGCAGGTCGAAGTCCCCGGCCTTGGCGATCGCGGCCCGCGCATGTTGAGCAAGCAGGCGCTTGCCGGCGTGATCGAGCCGCGCATCGAAGAAATCTTCTCGCTGGTGCAGCAGGTGGTGCGCGAGTCGGGCTACGAGGAAGTGCTGTCGTCGGGCGTGGTGCTCACGGGCGGCAGCGCCGTCATGCCCGGCATGGTCGAGCTGGGTGAAGACATCTTCCTCAAGCCCGTGCGCCGCGGCATTCCGAAGTACTCGAGCGCTCTCTCGGACATGGTGGCGCAGCCGCGCGCGGCCACCGTGATGGGCCTGCTCGAGGAAGCACGTTTTGCACGCATGCGTGGCTTCAAGGTCGCACAGAAGAACGGGTCCGTAAAGACTGCGTTCGGACGTTTCAAGGACTTCATCGTGGGGAACTTCTGACCATGAACCACTCCCCACTCTGGCTCGCACGCGCGGGCCCTCCGCTGCATTTCAACGAGCGATGGCGACGCACCGGTCCACCATCGCGACGGCGATCCCGTTGATCACGTCACGGCAAAAGAAATATTCATAGACACATAACGGCAACTGCAATATTCAAGGAGTTAGAAATGACCATCGAAATGATCGAAGTCGAAGAATTCAACCAGGGCACGCAGATCAAGGTGATCGGTGTCGGCGGCGGCGGTGGCAATGCGGTCGCCCACATGATGGAGCGTGGTGTGCAAGGCGTGCAGTTCGTTTGCGCCAACACCGACGCGCAAGCCCTGCAACGCAGCAACGCGCACAAGAACATCCAGCTGGGCATCAGCGGCCTGGGCGCCGGCAGCAAGCCCGAGAAGGGCCGTGACGCGGCCGAAGCTGCGGTGGACGACATCCGCGCTGCCATCGACGGCGCGCACATGCTGTTCATCACGGCCGGCATGGGCGGCGGCACCGGCACCGGCGCGGCGCCCGTGATCGCGCGCGTGGCCAAGGAAATGGGCATCCTGACGGTGGGCGTGGTGACCAAGCCCTTCGACTGGGAAGGCGGCCGTCGCATGACCAACGCCGACGCCGGCCTGGCCGAGCTCGAAGCCAACGTCGACTCGCTGATCGTGGTGCTCAACGAGAAGCTGCTGGACGTGCTCGGTGAAGACATCACCCAGGACGAAGCCTTCGCGCACGCCAACGACGTGCTGAAGAACGCCGTGGGCGGCATCTCGGAAATCATCAACGAGTACGGCGGCGTGAACGTCGACTTCGAAGACGTGCGCACCGTGATGGGCGAGCCCGGCAAGGCCATGATGGGCACCGCTGCCGCAGCAGGTCCGGACCGCGCGCGCATCGCCGCCGAACAGGCCGTGGCCTGCCCGCTGCTCGAAGGCATCGACCTCTCGGGCGCGAAGGGTGTGCTGGTGCTGGTGACGGCATCGAAGGGTTCGCTGAAGCTGAACGAGTCGAAGCTCGCGATGAACACCATCCGCGCCTACGCCTCGCCGGACGCGCACGTGATCTATGGCGCCGCCTACGACGAAAGCCTGGGCGACCAGATGCGCGTCACGGTGGTGGCCACGGGCCTGTCGCGCGCCGACGCACGCCGCCAGGCCCCGACGCTCGAAGTGATCCGCACCGGCACCGACAACATCCCGTTCACCGTGCCGACGCTCGGCGGCGTGGGCCACGCGGGTGGTGGTTCGGGCAGCCAGCCCAACTACGACGGCATGGCCGTGCCCAGCGTGTGGCGCACCAACCGCACGATGGCCGCTGCCAAGGTCGACGCACTGTCGTCGGGTGGCATGGACGACTTCGAGATCCCCGCATTCCTGCGCCGTCAAGCAGACTGACCGCAGGCCACCGAACGCAGAGGGCACGAGGGTTCGCAAGGGGACGGGGAAGACCTGAAAGGGACTGACCCCCGGCTCTAGGCGCTGCGTCCACCTCGTGCCCCTTGCGTCCATCGCCGGGGGCTCCCGGCTTTTTGTTTTTTCTTGTCTGACCGGTCCATGTCTATCGCGGCCATAGCGAAGGGAATAGGGCGTCACGGTCGTCGCCCGCCTAAAATATCGGGCGTGCTGCAACAACGAACCCTCAAGTCGATCAGCCGCGCCGTGGGCGTGGGGCTTCACAGCGGCCAACGCGTGGAGCTGACCCTGCGACCGGCCCCGGCCGACACGGGCATCGTGTTCCGCCGCGTCGACCTGCCCGAGCCGGTCGAGATTCGCATGACCGCCGAATCGGTCACCGACACGCGCCTGGCGTCCACCGTCTCCACGGGCGGCGCCAAGGTGCAGACCGTCGAGCACATCATGTCCGCCTGCGCGGGCCTGGGCATCGACAACCTCTACATCGACATCACGGCCGACGAAGTGCCGATCCTCGACGGGTCGGCCTCGTCCTTCGTGTTCCTGCTGCAAAGCGCGGGCATCGAGCTGCAGAAGGCGCCGCGCCGCTTCATCCGCGTGCTGCGCAAGGTCGAGGTGCGCGAAGGCGAGGGCGCCAACGAGAAGTGGGCGAGCCTGGAGCCGTACCACGGCTTCAAGCTGAGCTTCGAGATCGACTTCGACCACCGCGTCGTCAACTCCACCGGCCAGCGCGTGGAGTTCGACCTGGGCACCGACTCGTACAGCCGCGACATCGCACGCGCGCGCACCTTCGGCTTCACCAAAGAGGTCGAGTACATGCGCAGCAAGGGCCTCGCGCTCGGCGGTGGCCTGGACAACGCCATCGTCATGGACGACACCAAGGTGCTCAATGCCGGCGGCCTGCGCTACGACGACGAGTTCGTGAAGCACAAGATCCTCGACGCCATGGGCGACCTGTACATCATCGGCAAGCCGCTGCTGGCCGCGTACACCGCGTTCCGCTCGGGCCATGCGCTCAACAACAAGCTGCTGCGCGAGCTGCTCTCGCACAGCGACGCCTACGAGGTCGTGACCTTCGAGGACGAGAAGCGCGCACCGCGCGGCTTCGGCGAAGTGGCGCGGGCCTGGTAAGCCCGGCGCACGCCTTTTCTTCCCGATGCTTCTCTTTCGCTGGGCCATCCTGCTGCTTCTGCTGGTGGCGGGTGTGTCCTTCGCGTTCTACGCGGGCACAGGGCAGGTCAAGTACCGCCGCTTCGGCTGGATCGTGTTCAAGTGGACGGTGCTGGCGGCGCTCGGCTTCTTCGCCGTGCTCATCGCCGAGCGCGTCGCGTAGCGCGAGCCGTTCAATCGACCAGGGCCTGCAGCGCCTGCACCTGCTGCGCAAGCAGTGGCCCCTTGCGGTGCGCGGGCACCAGCAGCATCAACGTGTCTCCCAGCGCCTTCGGCCGCCCCCAGGGCGCGTGCAGCCGGCCTTTCTCCAGCAGCGGCGCCACCAGCCGCTCGCGCCCCATTAGCACCCCTTCACCGTCGAGCGCGGCCTGCAGCGCGAGGCTGTAGAGCGAGAAATCGGGGCCGGCGGCCAGCGCATCGGCCTCGGCCGCCGTGGTGCCGGGGCGCACGGCCTGCAGCCAGCGCGACCAGTCGTCGCGCCACACCGTGTCGTGCAGGCCGCCGCAGCGCGCGAGCACGTCGAGGAGGTCGTCGAGCGGGCGCGGGCGTGCGCTCTCCAGCGATGCGCGCACGCGCGGGCTGCACACGGGCACGAGACGGTCGCGCGCGAGCGGGATGCCCGCCGCGCCGACGGCGGCTTCGGCACCGCGTGCGTAGAACAGCCCGAGGTCGAAGGGCTCGCGCCGGAAGTTCGGTGGCTGCTCCAGCGCCGTCACCGACACCTGCACGCCGGGCAGCGCAGCCTTCAGCCGCGAGAGCCGCGGCGACAGCCACAGTTGCGCCATCGCCGGCAGAGCCGCCACCTGCAGCGTGCTGCGGCGCGCGGCGGTCTGCGTTTCCTGGCGCAGCGCCTGCACCGCGAGGCCGAGCTGGTCGACCGCCGCACTGAGCGCGGGCAGCGCGCGCCGGCCGTGCGCGCTGAGCCGGATGCCCTGGCTGTGCCGCTCGAACAGCGCACCGCCGGCCCAGGTCTCGAGCGCCTTGATCTGCTGCGCGACGGCGGCGGGCGTCACGAACAGTTCCTCGGCCGCCCGCGCGAAGCTGCCGTGGCGCGCCGCGGCCTCGAAGGCGCGCACGGCCGTGTGCGGCGGCAGGCGAGGGCGGGGTGGGGCGAGGGGCATGCGATGGAGGCCAAGTTTTTCTAGGGCTCGGGCCCAGTTTATCCGTGTTGCTGGTAGCGGCGCGGGGCGCGACCATGCGGTCCTTCCCTTTCACCACTCCCAGCGAGACACCGCATGCCCGCAGCCCTCCACCGCCGTTCCTGGGTCCCCGCCGCCAGCGAGGACCACGTGCTCGCCATTGCCGCCGATGCCGCCGCGCGCGACGCGGCGGGCGTGGCCGCCGAGATCGAACGCCTCGTGGCCGACAGCCACCGCATCCACGACGTCGACGGGCTGAACCTCAACCCGGCCACCAACGTGATGAACCCCGCCGCCGAGGCGCTGCTGTCGCGCGGGCTGGGTTCGCGCCCGTCGCTGGGCTACCCGGGCGACAAGTACGAGATGGGGCTGGAAGCCATCGAGCGCATCGAGGTCGTCGCCGCCGAGCTGGCGGCGGAGGTGTTCGGCGCGCGCTTTGCCGAGGTGCGCGTGAGCTCGGGCGCGCTGTCGAACCTCTACGTGTTCATGGCGACCTGCCAGCCCGGCGACACGATCATCGCGCCGCCGCCCGCCATCGGCGGCCATGTGACGCATCATGCGGCGGGCGCGGCCGGGCTCTACGGCCTGAAGACCGTGCCGGCGCCGGTCGATGCCGACGGCTACTCGGTCGACGTCGTGGCGCTGGCCAAGCTCGCGCGCGAGGTGAAGCCCAAGCTCATCACCATCGGCGGCAGCCTCAACCTGTTCCCGCACCCGGTGCCCGCGATCCGCGAGGTGGCCGACAGCGTGGGCGCCAAGGTGCTCTTCGATGCCGCGCACCTCTCGGGCATGGTGGCCGGCCAGGCCTGGCCGCAGCCGCTCGAAGAGGGCGCGCACGCGATCACCATGAGCACCTACAAGAGCCTGGGCGGCCCGGCCGGCGGGCTGATCGTGTCGAACGATGCGGCGCTGATGGAGCGCATCGACGCCATCGCCTACCCCGGCCTCACGGCCAACTCGGACGCGGGCCGCACGGCGGCGCTGGCGCGTGGCCTGCTCGACTGGAAGGTGCACGGCGTGGCCTATGCGGCGGCGATGCGCGACACCGCGAAGGCGCTGGCACGCGCGCTCGATGCGCAGGGCCTGCCGGTGTTCGCCAAGGCGCGCGGCTTCACGCAGTCGCACCAGTTCGCGCTCGAGGCTGCGCGCTGGGGCGGCGGGCAACGTGCAGCGAAACAGCTGGCCCAAGGCGGGTTGCTGGCCTGCGGCATCGGCCTGCCGATCGCGCCGGTCGACGGCGACATCAACGGCCTGCGCCTGGGCGTGCCCGAGATCGTGCGGCTGGGCTTCACGCCCGAGGACATGCCGCAGCTGGCCGGCTGGATCGCGCGGGCGCTGGCTGGCGATGCGTCCGCCGTGGCCGCCGAGGTGCGCGAACGCCGCCAGCGCCTGGGCGACCTGCGCTACATCGTGCGCTGAGGCGCCCTCAGCGCGAACGCCCTTGCCGGTAGGTGCCGGCGTGGGTCTTCGACAGCTCGGCCGCCTCCGCGAGCCGCGCCATCGAACGGCCGACCTGCGCGTGGGTGATCGCGATGCCCAGCGCGTCCGCCGCGTCGGCGCCCGGCAGGCCGGGCAGGTCGAGCAGGCGCTTCACCATCTCCTGCACCTGGGCCTTCGCGGCCTGGCCGTGCCCGGCCACGGCCTTCTTCATCTGCAGCGCCGTGTACTCGGCCACCGACAGGTTGTGGCTCACCAGCGCCGTCACGCAGGCGCCGCGCGCCTGGCCCAGCAGCAGCGTCGACTGCGGGTTGACGTTGACGAAGATGATTTCGACCGCCGACGCCTCGGGCTGGTAGCGCGCCGTGATCTCGCCGATGCCGTCGAACAGCACCTTCAGGCGCGCCGGCAGGTTGCCGCTGCCCAGGTGCCGGGTGCTGATGGTGCCGCTGGCCACGTAGCGCAGCGCATGGCCGTCCGCATCGACCACGCCGAAGCCGGTGGTCTGCAAACCGGGGTCGATGCCGAGGATCCGCATGAAAAGGAAGCGTAAAGGCCTAAGCCTGGGTGAGGAAGGTTGAAGAAGGTGCGAATTCGCGCGCGATGCGTGGGGGATCGCGGGCAGAATCCGCCGTTCTTGCATTCCGCCCCGCTCCGCGCGGGGCGCGCCACACAAGGAAGCGAAGGTGAATGTAGTCGAGTCCTCCGCGCAGCAGCAACCGAAGCCATCGAACGACGCCCCGGCCCTGCCCGCGCCCCTGCAGCAATCTCCCGCCGAACGCGCCGCCGCGAGCTTTCGCCAGGCGGAGCTGTTGAGCGACCTCGGCCGCCGCCGCGAGGCGATCGCCGCCTGCAGCCGGCTGATCGCCGAATTCGGCGCGCTGCCCGACGCCGCCGTGGTCGTGCCCTGTTGCCAGGCGCTGCGGCTGCTCGCGCACGTGCTGCGCCAGCTGCACCGCCCGGCCGACGCGCTGGCCACGCTCGACCGCCTCGTGGCTGCGCACGGCGGGCGCAGCGAGCCCGAGATCCGCGCGCACATCGCCCACGCGCTCTATCAGCGCACCTGGCTCATCGACGATGCGGCGGCGCGCTGCGAGGCCTGCGATTTCATGAGCGAACAGCTCGATGCGCAGGCCGATGCCGCGCTCGATGCATGGCGGCTCGACGCGCGCCTGCTCAAGGCCGAGATCGAACACCATCGCGGCCTGCCGCAGGACGCATTGGCCACGCTCGAAGCGGCCATCGAACGCTTCGAGGGCGGCGCCGAGGCCGGCGTGGTGCTGCGCGTGGCGCGGGCCCGGCTGGCCGCGGTGCTCAACCTGCGCGAGCTGGCGCAGCACACGCAGGCGCAGGTGCTGTGCCTGCAGGTGGCCGACCAGATCGAGACCGGGCTGGCCGATGCCGCGCCCGAGCTGCGGCTGGAAGGCGTGCGCGCGCTGGCCCTGTTCTTCGACGGCCTCGGGCTCGACGAGGCCGCGCGCCGCGCCGAACTGGTCGGCTGGCTGCTCGACCGCTACGGCCACGACGCCTCCGCGCAGGTGCGCCGCCTCGCGGCCGTGCGCGCCCACGAATGGGCCGTGGGGCTGCGCGACCAGGGCGACGGCGAGGCCGCGCTGGCCGCCTGCGAGCGCCTGCTCGGCACCTTCGCCCGCGACGGCGACGCCGTGGTGCAGCGCACCGTGGCCACCACCTTGCTGCACAAGGGCTTCGTGCTGCTCGACCTGCTGGGCCGGCCCGAGGCGGCGCTTGCGGTGTACGAGCCGCTCGTGGCGGCGTCGCGCGAGGGCACCACGCCTGAACTGCGCGAGCTGCGCGTGAAGGCGACGGCCGGGCGCGAGGCTTGCCTGAAGCGCCTGCGCAAGACCGGCGGGCTCGACGCCGGCGAGTTGCCGGCCGAGCTCTTCGATGCGGCATGCGACACCGTCCGCGAAGGCCGCAAGCTCGGCGACGCGGGCGCATCGCGCGAGGCCATTGCGCTGTTCGACGAGGTGCTCGCGGCGCATGCCGCCTCGCCGCACCCGCTGATGCGCCGCCAGTGCGCGCGCGCCTTGTCGCACAAGACCTTCTGCCTGCTGGCGCTCGAGCACTTCGCCGAGGTCGTCGAGGCGGCCGACGCGATGGACGCGCGCTACGGCGCCGATGCCTCCACCGAGATGCAGTCGCAGGTGGCGCTGTGCCTGCAATACAAGAGCACCGCGCTCGATCGCCTCGCGCGGCCCGCGGACGAGATGCGCGTGCACGACGAGATCGTTGCGCGCTGGGGCAACTCCGAGCTGCCCGACCTGCGCGCGCGCGTGGCCGGCGCGCTGTTTCGCAAGGGCGCCGTGTTGCGCCGCGCGGGCCGCTTCGCCGAGGCCGTGGCCAGCTACGACGAGGTGATCGCGCGCACGGCGATGGCACGGGACAGCGCCCTGCAGCTGTGGGCCGCCAAGTCGATGATCAACAAGGCCAAGGCCTTCGACAAGATGGACGACCTGGCCGGCCAGGCCAAGGCCTACCGCGTGCTCATCGCGCGCTTCGGCGAGTCGGGCGACGCGGCCTTGCGCGAGCGCGTCGCCAATGCCTGCGAGTGGCTGGCCGAGGCCGAAGGGCGGCAGGGGCGGGTGGCGGCGCAGCGCGAGGCGCTGGAACAGGCGCTGGGGCGTTTCGGCACGGCGCTGTCGGCCGAGCAGCGCACGCGGCTCAAGCGCGAGCTTCAGGCGCTGAAGACGAGGGCTCTAGGACGGCGCGCGAAGCAGGCCTTCGATCGGGTGGTGCGGCGCAAGGCCTGATCGCCCGCCGTCCGGTGCTTCAGACGTTGAAGTACCAGCGGATCGAATGGAAGAAGATCGGCGCCGCGAAGCACAGCGCATCGACGCGGTCGAGCAGGCCGTTGGCGCCGGTCACGCCCACGCCCTTCTGGCCCCAGTTCGGAATGCCGCGGTCGCGCTTGAGTGCCTTCATCACGAGGTGGCCCATCGAGCCCGCGACGCAGGCAATGATCGATACCGCGAGCGCCTGCCCGAACTTGAACGGCGTGATGAACGAGAACAGCGCGCCCACCAGGCTGGCCACGACGATGCCGACGCCCCAGCTGGTCCAGTTGAAGCTGCGGCTCACGTTCGGCGCGAACGGCGTGCGCTGCATGCGCCGCGAGATCAGGTGCTGCACCAGCACCGAGGTCTGCACCACGAAAACCAGGAAGAACACGAGGAACGCGCTCTTGCCTTCGTAGCCCGGGAAGGTCAGCAGCAGCAGCGCGGGCACGTGGCTCATGCCGTAGACGCAGACCATGATGCCCCACTGCAGCTTGGCGTTGCGCTCGAGGAAATGGCTCGGGTCGTTCGCCAGCGCGCTCGCCACCGGGATGGCGAGGAACACGTAGACCGGGATGAACACCGTGAACAGGTCGAAGCGCGCGGTGGCCACCAGCCAGAACTGGATCGGCAGCACCACGAAGAACGCGAGGATCAGGCTGCGGTGGTCGCCGCGCCGCGTCGGCGAGAGCGTGATGAACTCGCGCAGCGCAAAGAACGCGATCAGCGCGAACAGCACGGTGGCCACCGTTTCGCCCAGCGCCCAGCCGATCCAGAACACGATCACCATGAACCAGGTGGTGCCCAGCAGCGCGCGGAAATGCGCCAGCTCGGCCTGCCACGACTCGTCGTGCACCGGGTTGCGCCGCTCCTTGAAGCTCAGGAAGAAGACGGCGGTGCTCACGATGAAGAGCAGGCCGAAGACGATCAGGAAAAGGGCCGCGACCTGCTGGGTCGGGCTGAGGCTGCGCAGGAACTGGTTCATACCTTCAGACGTCGCGCAATGCGATCACGGCGGCACGCGCACGGTCGAGGAAAGGGCGGCGCTCTTCGCCTGCTTCGACGCGGATCGGCGCGCCGAAGGTGACGGAGCACAGGATGGGCACGGGCACGATCTCGCCCTTGGGCATCACGCGCTGCACGTTGTCGATCCAGGCCGGTACGAGCACCACGTCGGGGAACATCGTCGCCAGCGCGTACAGGCCCGACTTGAATTTCTGCGGCTCGCCGGTGTGGCCGCGCGTGCCTTCGGGAAAGATGATGATCGAGTCGCCGCTGCGCAGCGCGTCGATGAGCGGGGCGAGTGGGTCGGCGGCGGGCGGCTCGGGCGCGGCGGCTGGCACTTCGGGTTCGATGACCGGCGGCGGTGCGACCGGTGGTGGGGGCGGAGGGGGTGCGGGAAGGTCGAGCTGTCCCTGAATCTCCTGCGGACCTTCGGCAGCCGATGCGTGAGACACAGTTTCGATCGGCAGCAGCGGCTCCATCGACGGCTCGATGCGCTCGGCCGGGGCGATGGGCGCCGCGGGTGGCGGTGCCTGAGGCGGTGCTTCCGGTGGCGGGGCCACCGGTGCAGCCCCCGTGGCCGCCCGCTCCACATACACCGCGTTGAACACCTCCGTCGTGATCCAGCGCTTGACCGGCGTGTTGGCCCAGTAGTCGCGTGCCGCGATGGGCCGCGTGATGCTGCGCAACTCTTCGGGCAGCGCGGCCCAGATCATCACGAGGTCCGCGTGGCTCTGGTGATTCGCGAAGTAGATGCGCTGCTCGGCCTTCGGTGGACAGCCGTACCAGCGCGCCTGCGCGCCGGTGAGCAATCGGACGATTCCCAGCAGCAACCAACCTGTGAGCTTTGCCAGCATATGGAGGCGATGATACGGGCCATGCGATGGCGATTCGATCTTCTTTCCCTGGCGTGGGCGGTGGCCCTCTTCGTGTTGCTCGTGCTGCTGGCCACCGTCGGCGCGCGCTGGGGCTGGGTGCGAAGCTTCTTCGGTGACGTGCTGGCCGTGGCGTGGGTGTACGTGGTGTTCAAGACCTTCGTCGCCGCGCGCGTGCTGCCGCTCGCGCTGGCGGCCTTCGGCGTGGGGTTGCTGGTGGAGCTGGGGCAGTTCCTCGCGTCGACCTGGCACCTGCACATTCCGAACCGCGCGCTGCGCATCGTGCTCGGCGCCACCGCCGACTGGTGGGACGTGCTGGCCTACGCGATCGGCTTCGTCGCCGTGCTGGTGGTGGAAGGCGCGGTGCGCAAGCTCAGGGCAGGTCGACCGCCGGCATCCGCGCCACGATCGTCGATGCCCGTCCGTTGATGTACGAGGAGTTGGGCCGCCGCTCGAAGAACTTCGGGCTCGGCAGCATCACGGCCAGGCGCGCGGCCTCGTATGAAGTCAAGCGTGCGGCTGGTTTCCTGAAGTAGTACTGCGCGGCGGCCTCGGCGCCGAACACGCCTTCGCCCCATTCGACGTTGTTCAGGTAGATCTCGAGGATGCGCCGCTTGTCGAGCAGCACCTCGAGCAGCGTGGCGAGCACCAGCTCCTGGCCCTTGCGCAACATGGTGCGCTCGCCCGACAGCAGCAGGTTCTTCGCGAGCTGCTGCGTGATGGTGGAGCCGCCGCGCAGCGGGGCCGGCTGCGCCGGCTTGCCGCGTGCCGCCGCGCGCGCCATGCGCTTGGCGGCCAGCTGTTCGGCGCGGGCGTTGCGCTGGCGCGCACGCTCGATGGCTTCCCACTCGACGCCGTTGTGGTCGACGAAGCCGGCGTCTTCGCTGGCGATCACGGCGCGCTTGAGGGTGTCGTTGATCTGCGTGTACGGCACCCAGTCCTGACGCCATCCGCCTTCGCGGCCCTGCGAGAGGGCGACGCGCCAGGCCTCGGAGCGCTGGAAGGCCGTGCTCTGCGGATCGATCACCGCCATGGCCGCGATGCGCACCACGAAGAACAGTTCGAGCGCCAGGCCCGCCACCACGAGGCAGGCGATCAGGCGCAGCAGGCCCTTCATGCGCCGGCGGCGAGCGAGGCGCGCAGCTCGGCCAGCACCTGGGCCGACGGCGGGCGCACGCCGCGCCAGAATTCGAAGGCTTCGGCGGCCTGTTCCACCAGCATGCCGAGGCCGTCGCGTGCGACCGCGCCGTGCGCTTCGGCCCAGGCCATGAAGCCTGCGGCGGCGGGGCCGTACATCATGTCGACGGCCAGCGCGCCGGGACGCAGCACCTGCGCGCGCACGGGCACCGCGTCGCCCGCGAGGCTGGAGGCGGTGGCGTTGACCACCACGTCGAAGTCGCCCGGCACGTCGTCGAGCGCCCAGGCCTCGAGCGTGGCGCCGTGGCGCAGCGCGAGCGCGGCATGGCGCTGCACCAGCGCGATGGCCTTGTCGAGCGTGCGGTTGGCCACCACGACGTGCGCGGCACCCGCGTCGAGCAGCGGCCCGAGCACGCCAGCCGCCGCGCCGCCGGCGCCGATCAGCAGCAGCGACCGGCCCGCCAGCGGCACGCCGGCGTTGCGCACGATGTCGTTGACCAGGCCGATGCCATCGGTGTTGTCGGCGTGGATGCTGCCGTCGGCCTCGAAGCGCAGCGTGTTCACCGCCTGCGCCAGCGTGGCGCGCTCGCTGGTGTGCTGCGCGAGCGCGGCGGCGTCGAACTTGAAGGGCACGGTGACGTTGCAGCCGCGTGCCGCATCGCCCTGCGCGGCCGCTTCACTGCGGAAGGCGGCGATGCCTTCGGCGAAGGCACCGATCGGCACCAGGCGCCGGCCGTAGGCCATGGGCTGGCCGCAGAGTTCGGCAAAGCGCGCGTGGATGCGGGGCGAGCGGCTGTGCTCGACGGGGTTGCCCATGACGCAGTACTGATCCATGGCCGATGCTCCGTGTTCTGCTGGGGTGCTGTTGCTATTGGGACGACAGCTCGATGGTCTCGTCGCGCGTGAACTTGAAGCGCGACTGCAGCACGATCTGGTCGGTCTGCTTGCGCATGGCATCGGTGAACTTGCCGAAGTTGCCGACGCTGCGCACGATGGCCTGGGCACGGCGGTCGAGTGTGGTGTTGCCCGAGCTCTCGTCGACCACGGCGTCGAGCACGCGCCCGTCGTGGTTGATGGTGACGGTCATCTTGAGTTCGCCGTAGAGCTTCTTGCCGGCCGCGGTCGGGAAGTTCTCGGTGCCCTTGACCTCGATGCGCCGGCGCAGCGTGTCGACGTACAGCGCGTAGGCCGCCTCGCGCGTGGCCGGGCTCAGGTAGCGTTTCTTGGGGCGCGCGTTTTCCTCGTTCACGCGGCGCTCGATCTCGGCGAGCAGCGCGACCATCTGGCGGCGCTTTTCCTCGCGCGCGGCGGCCTCGGTCAGGTCGCCGGCCTGGCGCGGATCGGGCACGGGCATGGCGGCCAGCTCGCGCTTGAGCTGCGCCAGCATCTGCATCTGCTGGGCCTGCATGGCCTCGACCTGGCGGCGCGATTCCTCGAACGAGTCGCCCATGGTGGTGAAGCTCGACGGCGGCAGCGGGCTGGTGGCGCGGCCCTTGTCGAGGTCGCCGCCGCCCGCGAGCGTGGTCTGCGCCATCACGCGGGCCGCGGGGTCGGGCTTGTCGTTGGTCTTGCTGTTGACCAGGATCACCTCAAGCGGGGTTTCGCTGAAGACCCGGTTGAACGATTCGGGATCGACGAAGCGCACCGCGAGCAACGCGGCATGCGCGATGACCGACACGCCCAGAGCGATCTGCAGCGTGCTGAGGTCCTTGAGATTCATTCTCGAAACTCCTCCAGGGGTCGCGTGTCTCCGGTCGTTCGACCGGGGGTCATGCAGGCGTGGTCGTCGCCGGGTCGGGTGCGGCCTCGGTGTCGCTCAGGTCGACCGCGATGGCGATCGGGCCGGCGACTTCTTCCTCGTCGTCCTCGCCGCCGTCAGCGGCTGCGGCATCGGCCTGCGGCACGTCGAAGCGTTCGAGCACGGTGCCGCTCACGTCGAGTGCGATCTCGTCGATCTCGCCGAGCTTCACGCGCACGCGCGCGCCGCGCTCCTGCTGGCCGGCCACCGGGAACACCAGCGGCAGCGTGTCGGCGCGCACCAGCGCGCCGTTGGGAATGTCCTTGATGACCGTGGCCTCGAGCTCGGTGATGCCCTGCTGCTGCAGGTACTTCAGCGTCCAGAAGCGCTCCATGCCGCCCTGGTAGGCGTTGTACGTAGCGTAGGCCGCATCGAAGCCCGACAGGATCGAGAACAGGTCGGCGTCTTTCGGCTTGAACGGCGCGGCCAGTGCGGCGGTCTTGCCGTGGCGCGCGGCCGCGATGATCTGCCACTGGTTCACGAGGTCGGTGTAGCGGCGCAGCGGCGAGGTGCTCCAGGCGTAGCTCTTCACGCCCAGGCCCGCGTGCGGCAGCGCGCGCGTGCCCATGCGCACCTTGATGCCGGGCGCCAGGCTGGCCTGGCTGCGGTACAGGCCCGGCACGCCGAGCTCGCCGAGCCAGCCGCCCCAGCTGCTGTTGGCCAGGATCATGGCCTCGGACACGATCAGGTCGAGCGGCGCGCCGCGCTGGCGCGTGCTGATCTGAACCTGCTCGTTGCCCGTGGGCTCGGCGCCGTCGTTGCCGACGAGGCGGAAGTTGTAGTCGGGCCGGCTGAAGTTCTCGGGCTTGCCGCGCACCACTTCGCGCTGCGCCTTCAGGTGCTTGGCCAGGCGGAACAGGAAGGACAGCGGCGCGCGCAGCTTCGCGGCGGCGTCGGGGGTGTTGTCGGAGTTGAAGGTGGCGTCTTCGAGCCAGGGCTGCGTGACGACGGCGTCGAGCTGGTCGTGGCGCAGGTTGGCGACGATCGGCACGCGTTCGAGTTTCGTCTCGGTGCCCTGCAGCTCCAGCGTGGCTTCGTCGAAGCGCGCATAGAGCGACACGGCCGGGCGGTCGCCGCCTTCGAGCAGCGTGTAGGTGTCGACCACCTCGTCGGGCAGCATGGTGATCTTGTAGCCCGGCATGTACACGGTGGACATGCGCGCACGCGCCACGGCGTCGATGGCGCTGCCCGGCGTCAGCGCCAGGCCCGGTGCGGCGATGTGGATGCCGACCGTGATGGTGCCGCTGCCCATGCCCTGCACCGACAGCGCGTCGTCGATTTCGGTGGTCTGCGAGTCGTCGATCGAGAAGGCCCGCACGCCTTCGGCCAGCGGCAGGTCGTCGGCGACGGCCGGCGCCGCGAGCGCGGGGAAGCCGGTGCCCTTGGGGAAGTTCTCGAACAGGAAGCGCCGCCAGTGGAACTGGTAGGGCGAATCGATGGCGCCGGCGCGCTCCAGCAGGTCGAGCGGCGGGCGCTGCGTGGCGCGCGCGGCGTCGACCACGGCCTTGTATTCGGGCGCGTTCTTGTCGGGCTTGAACAGGATCTTGTAGAGCTGCTCGCGGATCGCCGGCGGGCACACGCCCTCGGCCAGCTGGCCGGCCCATCCGACGATCTGCGCCTGGATGGCTTTCTTCTTCTCGATGGCGGCCAGCGCCTGCTGCACGATCTCGGCCGGCGCCTTCTTGAAGCGCCCCTTGCCCGCGCGGCGGAAGTAGTGCGGCGCCTCGAACAGCGCGAACAGCGCAGCGGCCTGTTGCGCGAGCGTGGGCTTCTCGCTGAAATAGTCGGCGGCCAGGTCGGCAAAGCCGAACTCGCCTTCGGCTGCGAATTCCCAGGCGAGGTCGAGGTCCATGGCGGCGGCGAGCGTGCGCGCCTCGGCCATCAGCTCGGCCGGGGCCGGTTTCTCGAAACGCAGAACGATGTTGGCGCCCTTGACCTTGACGCGCTTGCCGGTCTCGAGCTCGACCTGTGCCGAGGCTTCGGCTTCCGACAGGATGCGGCCGCCGAGGTATTTGCCGGCTTCTTCAAACAATACAAACATCCGGCGATTCTCCCACGCGGGATCGGGCGCGCTTCCGGGCCCGGGGCGGACGCTAGACGGGGTTGATGAACGCCATCACGTCGTCGAGGTGCGCTTTTTCGAAATCGGACAGCGCATGGTCGCCGCCCTCGAGCAACTTGATGCGGCTGTCGGGGTAGCGCGCCGACATCTCGTGCCAGTCGAGCGCCTCGTCGCCCTTGGCGATGATCGCGAACAGGCGCTCGGGCCGCGTGAGCGCACCGATTTCCATCGCGCGCAGCTCCTGGATGAATTCGGGCTGGAAGTAGAAGTGCTCGGACGGGTCGTGCCAGGCGGTCTGGCTGCCGATGTAGCGCGTGAGGTCGCGCGCCGGATGCACCGCGGGGTTGAGCAGCACGGCGCGGCAGCGCGTCATGCCGGCGACGTAGGTGGCGTAGAAACCGCCCAGCGACGAACCGATCACCGCCATCGATTTGCGCGGCCAGTGCGCGATGCCCTTCATCACCATGTCGATCGCATCGTGCGGCGACGGCGGCAGCTGCGGGCACCACCACTCCAGGTTCGGGTGCTCGCGCGCCACGTGCTTCGCCACCAGCCGCGCCTTGGTCGAGCGGGGCGACGAGCGGAAGCCGTGCAGATACAACAGATGGGTGGTTTGCGGTTCCATGGGAGGAGGTGACTGGGGTGCGCTGGTCGCGCCCCGTGGCCGGATTCAGACAATTTTGCATGAGGTCCGCGCCGCCCACGGCGCGGTGACCCCACAAATCCCTGCGAATCGGCCCCTGAGCAGGCCGCGAGGGCGTGGCTGGAATTCGAAAGTATTCACGGTGCGGCCGCGCAGGGGGCGGCGGTGCGGCGCAAGGGGAGAAAGAAGAGACAAGTTTCGTGACGCATCTGGCAGGGGGCATCCCATGAACGAGGGAGGCAGGCCCCGCGTGGCGGTGGGTGCCCAGGCTTATGCTCCATCCCATGAATACCGAGGTACAGGATGACGGGATGCCACGCCGCTGGGGCGTGCTCGTGGTCGAGGACGACAGCCGCGCACGCGCCTTCTTCGAGGCCAGCGTGCAGCGCAGCCCGCGCCTGTTCTGGCTCGGCAGCGCCGGTACGGTGCAGGAAGCGCGCAGCTGGCTGGCCGCAACCGCGACCATCCCCGACGTGCTGCTGGTCGACCTCGGCATGCCCGACGGCACCGGCCTGGACGTGATCCGCGATGCCGTCGCGCGCTTTCCCGGCTGCGAGCCGCTGGTGGTGTCGGTCTTCGGCGACGAGGAGAACGTGCTGGCCAGCATCGAGGCCGGCGCCGTCGGCTACATCCACAAGGACGCCGCACCGGAAGACATCGCGCAGACCATCGTCGAGATGAAGGCCGGCGCCTCGCCGATCTCGCCCATGATCGCGCGCCGCGTGCTCGCCAAGTACCGCAGCCTGCAGGCGGCCGTGCCGGGCACAGCCGGCGCGGCGCCGGCGGAGACGACGCTCGACGAGACCGACCGCGGCCTGCTCTCGGCACGCGAGCACGAGGTGCTGACGCTGATCGCGCGCGGCTTCTCGTACGCCGAGATCGCGCGCCTCAAGGGCCTGAGCGTGCACACGGTGCAGACGCACATCAAGAACCTCTACGGCAAGCTCGCGGTGCATTCCAAGAGCGAAGCGGTGTTCGAGGCCACGCGCCTCGGCCTGCTGTCCCATCCGGGCTGAGGGCGGATGCTGCGGCGGCTGGCGTTCCTGTGCCTGCTCGGGCTGGCGGCGCTGCTTGCCGCGGGGGGCGCCGCCGCAGGGGAGACGCAGGGGCCGATCGAGCTGCGCCACGCCAGGGTGACCACCACCATCGACGGTGTCGTGCAGACCGAAGCGGTCGACCTGTCCTACCACTGGGACCGCCGGCACCGCGGCCGCACCGGCTTCGCGAGCTTCGAGCTGCCGTTCCGGGTCGAGGCCCTGCCCGAGGTGCCCTGGGGCGTCTTCATTCCCCGCGCCGGCAGCGTCTTCGAGGTACAGCTCAATGGCGCGCTGCTGCAGTCCTATGGTGACCTCGGCCAGGGCAACCGCGCCGACTACGCCAAG
Source organism: Variovorax sp. GW822-FHT04A09 (assembly GCF_058801005.1). NCBI lineage: Bacteria > Pseudomonadati > Pseudomonadota > Betaproteobacteria > Burkholderiales > Comamonadaceae > Variovorax > Variovorax sp. GW822-FHT04A09. The sequence continues at coordinate 290,587 of NZ_JBXAMV010000007.1, forward strand.
GCGCCCGTCTACGTGCCGGTGCCCGGGCGGTTGCTGAAAGAGGGCGAGAACCTGCTGCAGATCCGCATCCGCGCCGACAGCGAACGGCGCGCCGGCCTGTCGCGCGTCACCATCGGGCCGGCGACGCCGGTGCGCACCGCGTTGTTCGACGGCGCCTACGCCTGGCGCTTCACGGGGTCGGTGCTGTTGACCGCGTTCAGCCTCATCGTCGGCAGCATCGCGCTGGCGCTGTGGTTCACCCAGGTCGACACCGGCGCGACCGGTCGCCGCCAGCGCGACGCTCTCTACTTCTGGGCCGCGGTCGCCGAGTTCTGCTGGGCGCTGCGGGTGGCCGACGCCATGATTCCCGAGCCGCCGCTGCCGTGGCAGCTATGGGGCGTGCTGATGGCCGGTTGCTACGCGGGCTGGGCCGCGTCCGCCATGATGTTCTGCTACCACCTTGCGGACTGGGCGCAGAGCCCGCGCACGCGCTGGGTGCGCTGGCCGACGGCGGCCGTGGTGGTCGGCACCGTGGTGTTCACCTGGCTGGCGCTGAACCGCGAGGAGCCGCGCTGGCTCACGGCCTGGCTGGCGGTCGAGATCACGATCGTCCTCGGCTTCGTGATCGCCTTTGCGGTCGCCACGGTGCGCCGGCCCAGCGTCGAGCGGCTGCTGGTGGCCGGCGCCGCGCTGGTCACGGTGGCCTTCGGCACGCGCGACTGGCTCGTGATCCGCCTGAGCGACGCCTATGGCGAGACCACCTGGGTGCGCTATTCCTCGGTGATGTTCGGCGTGGCGCTGCTGCTGATCGTGCTGCGGCGCTTCCACTTCGCGAGCGTGCAGGCGCGCGGCTGGGTCAAGACGCTGGCCGACCGGGTGGCGCAGCGCGAACGCGAACTGGCTTCCACCTACGCCGAGCTGGAGGAGGTGGCCCGCGACCAGGCGCGCACCCACGAGCGCGAGCGCATCCTGCGCGACATGCACGACGGCGTGGGCTCGCACATCAGCTCGGCGATCCGCCAGTTGCAGTCGGGCCAGACCAGCCCCGAGGAACTGCTGCGCACCCTGCGCGACTCGCTCGACCAGCTCAAGCTGTCGATCGACTCCATCCACCTGCCGCCCGGCGACATCGGCGCGCTGCTGGCGGCGCTGCGCTACCGGCTGGAACCCCGGCTGGCCGCTGCGGACATCGCCTTCGAATGGGGCGTGGACGAACTGCCCCCGGTGACGCAGCTCGACGCCCACGCCACGCGGCAGCTGCAGTTCCTGCTGTTCGAGGCCATCTCGAACGTGCTGCAGCACGCCCACGCGAGCGCGCTGCGCATCGAGGCCGACGCGCGCGACGGCGCCGTGCGCCTGCGGGTGATCGACAACGGCGTGGGCTTCGACGCCACCGAGGTGCCGGAGGCGCTGTCCAAGCGCGCCGCCGCCATCGGAGCCCGGCTGGCGATCGAAAGCCGACCGGGGCGCACGGTCGTTCAGCTCGTTTTCGACTGACGGGGCGGGCGGGGCGGGGATAATCCGCCCCCATCATGTCTGCCGTGTTCAACCAGCCCTCCCTGGCGCGTCGCATTGCGCCCATCTTCCAGGGCTTCGACGGCTTCCTGGCCTTTGCCGTGATGCTGCTCGCCTTCGCCGGGCTGCTCACCATGTATTCCTCCGGCTACGACCATGGCACGCGCTTTCTCGACCATGGCCGCAACATGCTGCTGGCCGGCGGCATCATGTTCGTGGTGGCGCAGGTGCCGCCGCAGCGGCTCATGGCCTTCGCCGTGCCGCTGTATGCGGCCGGGGTGGCGTTGCTGATCGCGGTGGCGCTGTTCGGCATCACCAAGAAGGGCGCCCAGCGCTGGATCAACGTGGGCGTGGTGATCCAGCCCAGCGAAATCCTCAAGATCGCCATGCCGCTGATGCTGGCCTGGTGGTTCCAGCGCCGCGAAGGCCAGTTGCGCCCGCTCGACTTCGTGGTGGCGACGCTGCTGCTGGCGGTGCCCGTCGGGCTCATCATGAAGCAGCCCGACCTGGGCACCTCGCTGCTGGTGCTGGCGGCCGGGCTGGCGGTGATCTTCTTTGCCGGGCTGCCGTGGAAGCTGATCGTGCCGCCAGTGGTGCTCGGCGCGGTGGCCATCACGCTGATCGTGGGTTTCGAGTCGCAGCTGTGCGTCGACGGCGTCGACTGGCGCGTGCTGCACGACTACCAGAAGCAGCGCGTGTGCACGCTGCTCGACCCCAGCAAGGACCCGCTGGGCAAGGGCTTCCACATCATCCAGGGGATGATCGCCATCGGCTCGGGCGGCGTGGGGGGCAAGGGCTTCATGCAGGGCACGCAGACGCACCTCGAATTCATTCCCGAGCGCACCACCGACTTCATCTTCGCGGCGTACTCCGAGGAATTCGGCCTGATCGGCAACCTGGCGCTGATCGCGGCCTTCATCCTGCTGATCTTCCGCGGGCTGACCATCGCGCTGAACGCGCCCACGCTGTTCTCGCGCCTGCTGGCCGGGGCGGTGACCATGATCTTCTTCACTTACGCCTTCGTGAACATGGGCATGGTCAGCGGCATCCTGCCGGTGGTGGGCGTGCCGCTGCCGTTCATCAGCTACGGCGGCACCGCCATGGTCACGCTGGGGCTGGGGCTGGGCATCCTGATGTCGATCGCGCGGGCCCGCAAACTCGCCCAGAACTAGAGTCCCCCGGGGCGGCACGGACGGGGGCGGCTGCCTAGAATGGCAGCCATGATCTCCCGCGAACCCACCATCGAGCGCCTCGCCACGGCGCAACAGCTCCTGCTCACGCCGTTCGGCCTGGACGAATCGCACCTGAGCAAGGCCCTGGCCGAGATCACCGCGCACCGCGTGGACGATGCCGACCTGTACTTCCAGTACACCCGCAGCGAGGGCTGGAGCCTCGAGGAGGGCATCGTCAAGACGGGCAGCTTCAGCATCGACCAGGGCGTCGGCGTGCGCGCCGTGAGCGGCGAGAAAACCGCCTTTGCCTATTCGGACGACATCTCCGAGGCCTCGCTGCTCGACGCGGCGCGCACGGTGCGCTCCATTTCCTCCGCCGGTCGCACCGCGCGTGTGAAGACCGTGCCGCGCAAGATCGCCTCCAGCCGCTCGCTCTACGGCGGCATCGACCCCATCGCCACGCTCGACAGCACGGCCAAGGTGAAGCTGCTCGAGAAGGTCGAGCAGCTCGCCCGCTCGCGCGACCCGCGCGTGGCGCAGGTCATGGCCGGCCTGGCCAGCGAGTACGACGTGGTGATGGTGGCGCGCGCCGACGGCACGCTGGCCGCCGACGTGCGACCGCTGGTGCGGCTGTCGGTCACCGTGATCGCCGAACAGAACGGGCGCCGCGAGGTCGGCTCGGGCGGCGGCGGCGGGCGTTTCGGCCTGGCCTACTTCACCGACGCGCAGATCGCCGAGTACGTCGACCACGCCGTGAAGGCCGCGCTGACCAACCTCGACGCCCGTCCGGCCCCGGCTGGCGAGATGACCGTGGTGCTCGGCTCGGGCTGGCCCGGCATCCTGCTGCACGAAGCCATCGGCCACGGCCTGGAGGGCGACTTCAACCGCAAGGGCTCGAGCGCGTTCTCGGGCCGCATCGGCCAGCGCGTGGCGGCCAAGGGCGTCACGGTGCTCGACGACGGCACCATCGCCGACCGCCGCGGCTCGCTCAACGTGGACGACGAAGGCCACGCCAGCCAGCGCAACGTGCTGATCGAGGACGGCATCCTCAAGGGCTACATCCAGGACTCGATGAACGCCCGCCTCATGAAGGTCAAGCCCACCGGCAACGGCCGCCGCGAGAGCTACGCCCACGTGCCGATGCCGCGCATGACCAACACCTACATGCTCGGCGGCGACAAGGATCCGCAGGAAATCGTCGCCAGCATCAAGAAGGGCCTGTACGCCACCAACTTCGGCGGCGGGCAGGTCGACATCACGAGCGGCAAGTTCGTGTTCTCGGCCAGCGAGGCCTTCTGGGTCGAGAACGGCAAGATCCAGTACCCGGTGAAGGGCGCGACCATCGTGGGCAACGGCCCCGACGCGCTCACCCGCGTGACCATGATCGGCAACGACATGGCGCTCGATTCGGGCGTCGGCACCTGCGGCAAAGAGGGCCAGAGCGTGCCCGTGGGCGTCGGCCAGCCGACCCTTCGCATCGACGGCCTGACGGTAGGTGGAACGGCTTAGGACTTTCGGCACTTGCCGGCTGTTTCATTCGGTTGCTAAGCTGCGCTCCTTTTTGCGAACGACGAATCAAGGAGCATTTCAATGGGGAACAGGATCAATTCGCCCGCCGTGCTGTGGGCCGCGACCGCCGTGGTCGCGCTGGCCACAGCCGGTTGCGCATCGCGCGGCGGTTCGGGCAGCCAGCCCGCCGCCGCACCGGCACCCGCCCCGGCCGCCGCCGCGCCTGCGGCGCCCAGCGGTTCGAAGGCCGGCATGGACGCACGCGGCAACGTGGTCGATTCTTCCAAGGTCGAGGCCGGCAGCGGCCGCACCGTCAAGGGCCTGAACGGTTTCGAAGGCGAGATCACCGGCAACCCGGCGCGCAACAGCAAGTTCACGCGCCTGCAGATCGGCATGAGCACCAAGCAGGTCACCGACCTCGCCGGCCAGCCCACCGACCAGGGCGCCTACATCACCGGCAAGGCCTGGATTCCCTTCTACTTCGGCAGCGACCGCCATCGCTTCGAGATGACCTACAAGGGCCAGGGCCGCCTGATCTTCGCAGGCGGCGGCATGGGCGATTTCAGCAGCGGCAACCTGATCTGGATCATCCACAACGCCAACGAATCGGGCTACAGGTAAAAACAACACCGACCCGGCCGCCTGGCCGGTTTTTTGTTTTCCGTGCTACATTCCGCCCACATGTCCGCCCTCCGCGCTTACTTTTTTGCCTACTTTTGGTTCCCGGTTTCCGGCGGACGAGAGGCGAGCGCGTAAAGCAAACGAACACCCTCCCAGAACCGCCGGTGGCTTCCAGCCCCCGGCGGTTTTTTTATGCCCTGACGATTTTTCATTCACACCAACAAGGAAGAGAACCATGAGCACGAACACCCCTCCCGCCGGCGACAGCTGGTATGCGAGCGTCGAAAAAACCAGCAAGACCGACGACGAACGCATCAAGGACATCAACGTGCTCCCCCCTCCCGAACATCTGATCCGCTTCTTCCCGATCCGCGGCACGCCGATCGAAACGCTGATCACCGGCACCCGCCGCGGCATCCACAACATCATGGCCGGCAAGGACGACCGGCTGCTGGTGATCATGGGCCCGTGTTCGATCCACGACCCGGCCGCGGCCCTCGAATACGCCCGCCGCCTCAAGGCCGAGCGCGACAAGTACGCCGGCACGCTGGAGATCGTGATGCGCGTGTACTTCGAGAAGCCGCGCACCACGGTCGGCTGGAAGGGGCTCATCAATGACCCGTACCTGGACGAGAGCTACCGCATCGACGAAGGCCTGCGCATTGCGCGCCAACTCTTGATCGACATCAACCGCCTGGGCCTGCCGGCGGGCAGCGAATTCCTCGACGTGATCTCGCCGCAGTACATCGGCGACCTGATCGCCTGGGGCGCCATCGGTGCGCGCACCACCGAAAGCCAGGTGCACCGCGAGCTGGCCTCGGGCCTGTCGGCACCCATCGGCTTCAAGAACGGCACCGACGGCAACATCCGCATCGCCACCGACGCCATCCAGGCGGCGGCGCGCGGCCACCACTTCCTGTCGGTGCACAAGAACGGCCAGGTCGCGATCGTGCAGACCAACGGCAACCGCGACTGCCACGTGATCCTGCGCGGCGGCAAGACGCCGAACTACGACGCCGCCAGCGTCGAAGCGGCCTGCAAGGACCTCGAAGCCGCCAAGCTGCCGCCCACACTGATGGTCGACTGCAGCCACGCCAACAGCTCCAAGCAGCACCAGAAGCAGATCGACGTGGCCAAGGACATCGCCGGCCAGATCGCCGGCGGTTCGAAGCGCGTGTTCGGCGTGATGATCGAAAGCCACCTGCAGGCGGGCGCCCAGAAGTTCACGCCGGGCAAGGACCAGCTGTCGGGCCTGGAGTACGGCAAGAGCATCACCGATGCGTGCATCGGCTGGGACGATTCGGTGCAGGTGCTCGAGACGCTGTCCCAAGCCGTCAAACAGCGCCGCGGCTGAAGCGCACTAGTTAGTTAGAGCATGCTGGCCAGGTCGGGCCAGTGGTGCCGCATCGACGCCGCCTCGTCGCTGCCCTGCGGCACCAGCGAGAAATCCGCGAAGTCGAAGCCCGGCCCGACCATGCAGGCGACCAGCGTGTAGTCGCCGGCCGCGTGGCCCTGGATCGGGCGTGCGGCCTGCCACTGGCCGGCAGGCACCACGTGCTGCGGCCGGGTGCCGTGCACATCGACCGGGCCCAGCTTCACGTGGGCCGGCGCGGTCCGCATCGCAGCGTCGCAGGTCCACAGCGCCAGCGGCACGCCTTCCAGGTGCACCCAGACTTCGTCCGACAGCACCCGGTGCCAGCGCGAATGCTGGTGGACTTCGAGCAGGAAATAGATGCTGGTCAGCGCGCTGCGCGGCGCGCGGCCGTCGGCGGGCGTCACGCTCGCGGCCGACCGGAACACCTCGGCATACCAGCCGCCCTCGGGGTGGGGCTGGAGCTTCAGGGTGTCAATCAGCTCACGCGCGCGCATGCCGCTCATGATCCGTGGGCGGCGCGCAGGGCGTCCAGCAGTTTCTCGTGCACGCCGCCGAAGCCGCCGTTGCTCATGCAGACGATGTGATCGCCGGGCCGCGCCGCGGCCACGACCTGTTGCACCAGCGGCTCGATGGCGCCGGCCACCTGGGCGCGTGCGCCCATCGGCGCCAGCGCGGCGGCCGCGTCCCAGTCGAGGCCGGCCGTGTGGCAGAACGACAGGTCGGCCGATTCCAGGCTCCACGGCAGTTGGGCGGCCATCACGCCCAGCTTCATCGTGTTGCTGCGCGGCTCGAAGGCCGCGAGGATGCGCTCACTTTGCTTGCCAGCGTCGTCGAGCTTCTTGCGCAGCCCGTCGAGCGTGGTGCGGATCGCGGTGGGGTGGTGGGCGAAATCGTCGTAGACGGTGATCGCGCCGCCCTGGCCCTCGACCGTGCCGCGCAGCTCCATGCGCCGGCGCACGTTGCGAAAGCGCCCGAGTGCGCGGGCCGCTTCGGCCGGCGGCACGCCCACGTGGTCGGCCGCCGCGATGGCGGCCAGCGCGTTCATCTGGTTGTGCAGACCTGAGAGTTCCCACTCGACCCGGCCGACCACCTCGCCGCGGTGCAGCACGTCGAAGGCGTCGTGCGTGCCGCGCGCCTGCCATTCCGTGGCCGGGCCGCCGTCGCCGAAACGGGCGAGTTCGCTCCAGCAGCCCTGGGCCAGCACGCGCTGCAGGCTCTCTTCGGTGGCGTTCACCACCAGGCGCCCGGTGCCGGGCACGGTGCGCACGAGGTGATGGAACTGGCGCTCGATGGCGGCCAGATCGTCGAAGATGTCGGCGTGATCGAACTCCAGGTTGTTCAGCACCGCGGTGCGCGGCCGGTAGTGAACGAACTTGCTGCGCTTGTCGAAGAAGGCGGTGTCGTACTCGTCGGCCTCGATCACGAAGGCCGGGCCGTCGCCGAGGCGGGCCGAAACGCCGAAGTCCAGCGGCACGCCGCCGACCAGGAAGCCGGGTGCCTTGCCGCCCTGTTCGAGCACCCAGGCGAGCATCGAGGTGGTGGTCGTCTTGCCGTGCGTGCCGGCCACCGCCAGCACATGGCGGCCCTGCAGCACGTGCTCGGCCAGCCACTGCGGGCCGCTGGTGTAGGGCTTGCCGGCGTCGAGGATGGCTTCCATCAGCGGGAACTTGGGGCTGCCGTCGGGCAGCCGGGCCCGCGAGACCACGTTGCCGACCACGAACATGTCAGGTGATAGGGCCAGCTGGTCGGCGCCGAAGCCTTCGATCAGGTCGATGCCGAGCGCGCGCAGCTGGTCGCTCATCGGGGGGTACACGCCGGCGTCGCAGCCCGTGACCCGGTGGCCTGCTTCGCGTGCGAGGGCGGCCACACCACCCATGAACGTGCCGCAGATACCCAGAATATGAATGTGCATCGGCCAATTCTAGGGAGGCGCTGCGGGTGCCCCGGCCGCTTCGCCCCGGGCGCCGTACTGATGTTCATGTGAGGGACGCTCGCAGCGGGCAAAATGCCCCGATGGACACGTCCAAGCGTGAGATCGCCGCCGTTGCCGCCCGACTCGTCGTCGAGGAGGGGCTCGAGTACGGCCCGGCCAAGCGCCGGGCACTGCGTGAACTCGGCCTCCCGACGCGCACCGCGCTGCCCAACAACGACGAGGTCGAGGCCGAGGTGCGCGACTACATCGCGGTCTTCTGCGCCGACACCCAGCCCCAGGAACTGCACGCACTGCGCCTGCTCGCGCTCGAGTGGATGGAGCGCATGGCCGTGTTCCGGCCGCATGTGGGCGGCGCCGTCTGGCACGGCACGGCCACACGTTTGTCAGACATTTATATTCAATTGTTCTGCGATGATTCCAAGTCGGCCGAAATCGCCCTGATCGATCACCACGTGGACTACGAGCCGCGCATGGTGACCGGCTTCCATGGCGAGCAGGTCGAAGCCCTCAGCGTCCACGCGCCGAGCCGGGCGCTGGGCGAGGAAATCGGGGTGCATCTGCTGGTGTACGACCTCGACGACCTGCGCGGCGCCCTCAAGCCCGACGCCCAGGGGCGCGCGCCGCGCGGCGACCTGAACGCGCTGCGCCGACGCATTGAACAAGAAAAGGACCAGTAATGACTTCAACGCCCACACGACGCGGCATGCTGTATGCCGGCGTGGCGGCAGTCGCTGCCGCGGCCGGCATTGCCGGCGCTTGGTGGCGGGAGCGCAATGACAGCGGCGTCGCGGCCACCGGCGGCGAAAAGCTCGATGCCGCCATGTTCTGGGACCAGCGCTTCGAGCGTCCCGAGGGCGGCGAGCTGGCCCTGTCGAGCCTGCGCGGCAAGCCCGTGCTGCTCAACTTCTGGGCCACGTGGTGCCCGCCCTGTGTCGAAGAAATGCCGATGATCGACGCCTTTTTCCGCGAACATGGCGCCAACGGCTGGCAAGTGGTGGGATTGGCCATCGACCAGCCCAGCGCCGTGCGCAAGTTCCTGCAGCGCACGCCGGTCACCTACCCAACCGCGTTGGCCGGCTTGCAGGGCATGGAACTGGTGAAGAATCTGGGCAATACGGGGGGCGGCCTGCCGTTCACCTTGGTGCTCCATGCCGATGGTTCGGTGCTGGCTCGTAAAATGGGCAAGCTTGAAACGACCGACCTGGACGCTTGGCGACGCCAACTTGTTCACGGTTAGAATTTAAATACACAAGCTGGCGTTAGACGCCAAACGCCGAAAATCGACGGTTTTCGGTCAAGTTCTTTCCTAAAGACCGGCAAAGCTGGCACTGGAGTCCCATGGATCTGCGCAAACTCAAGACACTGATCGATCTGGTGTCCGAATCGAATATTTCCGAACTGGAAATCACCGAGACCGAAGGCAAGGTCCGCATCGTCAAGGGTGGCGGTGCCGCCCCCGTCCAGTACGTGCAGACCCTGGCCGCCGCGCCCGCCGTGGCAGCGCCCGCCGTGGCCGGTGCTGCCGCTCCGGCTGCCGCGGCCCCCGCCGTCGAAGCCGCACCGAGCGGCCATGCCGTGAAGTCGCCGATGGTCGGCACCTTCTACCGTTCGTCCAGCCCGGGCGCGGCGGCTTTCGTCGAAGTCGGCAGCAAGGTGAACGAGGGTGACACGCTCTGCATCATCGAGGCGATGAAGATCCTCAACGAAATCGAGGCCGACAAGGCCGGCACGGTCACGCAGATCCTCGGCGAAAACGGCCAGGCGGTCGAATACGGCCAGCCGCTGTTCATCATCGAGTAAGCATGTTCAAGAAGATTCTGGTTGCAAACCGGGGGGAGATCGCCCTTCGGATCCAGCGCGCTTGCAGCGAAATGGGCATCAAGGCCGTGATGGTCTATTCCGAAGCCGATCGCGAAGCCAAGTACGTCAAGCTGGCGCAGGAAGCCGTGTGCATCGGCCCGGCCCCTTCGGGCCTGAGCTACCTCAACATGCCGGCCATCATCTCGGCCGCCGAGGTGACGGACGCCGAAGCCATCCACCCCGGCTATGGTTTCCTGAGCGAGAACGCCAATTTCGCCGAACGCGTGGAGCAAAGCGGCTTCCAGTTCATCGGCCCGACGCCCGACAACATCCGCACGATGGGTGACAAGGTCTCGGCCAAGCAGGCCATGATCAAGGCTGGCGTGCCCTGCGTGCCCGGCTCGGAAGGCGAACTGTCGGACGATGCCGCCACCAACAAGCGCATCGCCCGCGCGATCGGCTACCCGGTGATCATCAAGGCGGCAGGCGGCGGCGGTGGCCGCGGCATGCGCGTGGTGCACACCGAGGCGGCGCTGGTCAACGCGATCCAGATGACGAAGGCGGAAGCCGCTGCGGCCTTCAACAATCCGGCCGTGTACATGGAGAAGTTTCTCCAGAACCCGCGCCACATCGAAATCCAGATCCTCGCGGACAAGCACAAGAACGCGGTCTACCTGGGCGAGCGCGACTGCTCCATGCAGCGCCGCCACCAGAAGGTGATCGAGGAATCGCCGGCTCCCGGCATTCCGCGCAAGCTGATCGAGAAGATCGGCGAGCGCTGCGCCACTGCCTGCAAGAAGATCGGCTACCGCGGCGCCGGCACCTTCGAGTTCCTGTACGAGAACGGCGAGTTCTACTTCATCGAGATGAACACGCGCGTGCAGGTGGAGCATCCGGTCACGGAGTTCACCACCGGCATCGACATCGTGAAGACGCAGATCATGGTCGCCGCCGGCGAGAAGCTGCCGTTCACGCAGCGCCAGATCGAGATGCGCGGCCACGCCATCGAGGTGCGCATCAACGCCGAAGACCCGTGGAAGTTCACGCCGTCGCCAGGCCGCATCACCATGTGGCACCCGCCGGGCGGCCCGGGCGTTCGCGTCGACTCGCACGTGTACACCAACTACTTCGTGCCCCCGAACTACGACTCGATGATCGGCAAGATCATCGTGTACGGCGATACCCGCGAACAGGCCATGGCGCGCATGCGCACGGCCCTGAACGAGACGGTGATCGAAGGCATCCAGACCAACATGCCGCTGCACCGCGAGCTGATGGTCGACGCCAAGTTCATGAGCGGCGGCACGAACATTCATTACCTCGAAGAGTGGCTCGCAGCGCACAAGCGCTGAGTCCACGCGCAACGCCCTGTATGTTTGAACTCCGCCTCATGGCGCCGGAAGACCGGGTCGAAATGCTCGGCGATGCGCTCGACGCACTCGATGCGCTGAGCGTGTCGGTCGAAGACGCCGATGCGCAGACCGATGCCGAGCAGGCCCTGTTCGGCGAGCCCGGCATGCCGCCGCCCAAGGAGGGCTGGCAGCGTTCGCGCGTGATCGCGCTGTTCCCCGACGAAGCGGCCGCCCACGAGGCGGCCTCGGTGCTCGCGCTGCAGGACTTCTTCGAAGGCTGCGCGGTGCTCGGCGTGGCGCCGGTGCCTGATCAGGACTGGGTGCGGCTCACGCAATCGCAGTTCGCGCCGGTCGAGATCACGCCCGAGTTCTGGATCGTGCCCACCTGGCACGAGCCGCCCGCGCAGGCCAAGCAGGTGATCCGGCTCGACCCGGGCCTGGCTTTCGGCACGGGCACGCACCCGACCACGCGCATGTGCCTGCGCTGGATCGCGACGCAAGGCGAGGGCGCTTTTGCCGACCAGCGCGTGCTCGACTACGGCTGCGGCTCCGGCATCCTGGCCATCGGCGCGGCCAAGTTCGGTGCGCGCAACATCGACGCCGTCGACATCGACGAAGCCGCAGTCTCCTCGACCCGGCTCAACGCCGAGGCCAACGGCGTGCAGCTGAACGCGGGCCTGCCCGAAGCAGCGAAGGGCGAGTACCAGACGGTGCTTGCCAACATCCTCGCGACGCCGCTCAAGGTGCTGGCGCCGCTGCTGCGCAGCCATGTGGCTGCCGGCGGCTCGCTGGTGCTGGCCGGCATCCTCGAGCGCCAGGCCGACGAGCTCAAGGCGGCCTATGCGCCGTACGCCGCGCTCGAAGTCAGCGACACCGAGGACGGCTGGATCCTCATGACCGCACGCTGCTGAAGCGCGCGGCGGGGCGCTCGCACCGCGGGCGCCCCGGGCACCTGCCTGCACGGCGAGGGCCCAACCCTACAATCGCCCGGTCATGAGCCTCGTCACGCGTTGCCCCGCCTGCACCACCACCTTCAAGGTGGTGCGCGACCAGCTTCGCATCTCGGACGGCTGGGTGCGCTGCGGCCGCTGCAGCCATGTGTTCGATGCCACGCTCGACCTGCAGGAGGCGCCCGACGGTGCGGTTTCCGCGCCTGCCGCGCCGGCACCCGCGCCCACACCGGCACCTTCGCCGATGTCTTCGATGGCCGCACTGGTGGCGTCTTTCGAGGATGCGCGCATCGACCTGGCGGCCGCACGGCCGGCGGTCGAGGAGGCGGACTTTCTCGATGACGAATCCGAGCCGCAGGCGCCATCGTCTGCTTCGCAAGAAGAGGCCGGACTGTCGACCGCCGCCACCAACGTCGCGCCGGCTGCGTCCCCGCTGCCCTTCGAACTGACGCTGCCCGCGCACGGCCTCGCCGCGGACGAGCCCTGGTCCGACCTCGATGCCACCGAACCCGCATGGCGTCCGCCCGCGAGTTCGCTGCCGCCGTTTCCGAACATCGACCTGAACCTCGGCGCACCGCCGCCCGCATCGCCGCCGCCTGCGCCGCCCTTGCCCGACCTGCCGCGCAGCTCAGCGCTGCGCGGGCTGGTTGCAGCGACCGGTGAGAACGACGACGGCGCGGCTGCGGAGCGCGAGCAGGAAGAGAAGGACCACGACCAGCTCCTGATCCAGAAGGCGCTGCGCCGTGCGCGCGCCAAGTCGGCCAAGATCGCGAACGCCAAGGCCCGCGACGCGCAACACGAAGAGGCCGCCGCGCCGCTGCCGGGCCCCGGCATCCGTGCTGAAGGTGAGCCCGACTTCTCGCTCTCTGCGACCTTCGAGGCGCCTGAAGACCATCCCTTTGCCGAAGAAGACGAGCCGGCCGAAAAGGCCGCCGGCTTCTGGCAGCGCAAGGGCGTGCGCCGTCTGCTGGTGGTGCTGGCCGTGCTTGCGGCGTTGGTCCTTATCGTGCAGGTCGTTCGCCATGAGCGCGACGGCATCGTGGCGCGCCAGCCGAACTTGCGGCCCGCGCTGTCGGCGCTGTGCCAGTACACCGGCTGCGAGCTCGCGGCGCTGCGCCAGATCGGCGACATCGTGATCGAAGGCGCGGCCTTCGCGCGCGAGAAGAGCGGCGGCAACGACTACCGTCTGAGCTTCACCTTGCGCAACGCGGCGACCGTGCCGCTCGCCATGCCGGCCATCGAGCTGTCGCTGCTCGACACGCAGGAACAAGCCGTCGTGCGGCGCGTGCTGACGCCCACCGACTACGGCGCGCCGGGCGTGCTGGCGGCGCGTGCCGACCGCGCGGCCTCGCTGCCGCTGACCCTGTCGGCCAGCGAGGCGGCGGCACTGCCACCGATCGCGGGCTACCGCGTCGAAGCTTTCTATCCCTGAGCGGAGCGCCGACACGCGCGCCGCTCGTTCCCTTTCTCATCCAACCTACGGTCCACCCATGGCAGCAGTGATTTGCGGTTCCCTCGCGTTCGACACCATCATGACTTTCGAAGGCCGGTTCGCCGACCAGATCCTGCCGGACCAGCTGCACATCCTGAATGTGTCGTTCCTGGTGCCGGGCCTGCGCCGTGACTTCGGCGGCTGCGCCGGCAACATCGCCTACAGCCTCAACGCCCTGGGCGGCACGGCGCTGCCGATGGCCACGCTGGGCAGCGACGGTGCCGACTACGCCGAGCGCATGCGCACGCTGGGCATCAGCACGGAGTTCGTGCGTCAGCTCGACGACACCTTCACCGCGCAGGCGATGATCATGAACGACACGGACAACAACCAGATCACGGCGTTCCATCCCGGCGCGATGCAGCAGGCGCACATCACGAAGGTGATGGCGCGCGAGGACATCAAGCTCGGCATCATCGCGCCCGACGGCCGCGAGGCGATGCTGCAGCACGCCGAGCAGTTCGCCGCCGCCGGCATTCCCTTCGTGTTCGATCCGGGCCAGGGCCTGCCGATGTTCGACGGCGACGCGTTGCGCCACTTCATCGAGCTCGCGAGCTGGGTCGTCGTCAACGACTACGAAGGCAAGATGCTGTCGCAGCGCACCGGCTGGAGCCTGGCCGAGATCTCGCAACGCGTGCGCGGCCTCGTGGTCACGCTGGCGGCCGAGGGCTGCGAGGTGTGGACCGGCGGCGAGCGCGAGCACGTGCCCGGCGTGACGCCCACGGCCGTGGTCGAGCCCACGGGTTGCGGCGATGCATGGCGCGGCGGCCTGCTGTACGGCCTGGAAAAGGAATGGCCGCTGGCGCGCTGCGCAGCGCTCGGCAACCGCATCGGCGCGCTCAAGATCGCGCAGCGTGGACCGCAGAACTACCAGATCGACCGCGCGACGCTCGACCTGTGATTCGCTGACGACCTGCCCGCATCGCTTCGGCGATTCGGCGACAGCGGGCGCCCATGAAAAAAGCCCGGCACCTTGCGGTGCCGGGCTTCGTGCCTTTCAAGGCCGCTGAGAATTCACTCAGGGCTTGCTGGCCGTCGGAAACGGCCAGGCTGCCTGGGGATTCAGCGTCGTTTGCGCCGCAGGGGCAGGCGCTACGGCAGCCTTCGCAGGCGCGGCGGCCTTCTTGGCAGCAGGCTTCTTGGCAGCAGCGGCAGGCTTGGCAGCGGGCTTTTTCGCGGCTTTCTTGGCCGCGGCCTTCTTGGCAGGGGCCTTCTTGGCGGCAGCCTTCTTCGCAGGGGCCTTCTTGGCAGCAGCCTTCTTGGCAGGCGCCTTCTTCGCTACGGCCTTCTTGGCAGGCGCCTTCTTGGCGGCGGCCTTCTTTGCCGGAGCCTTCTTGGCAGCGGCCTTCTTCGCCGGTGCAGCCTTCTTCGCTACGACCTTCTTGGCTGCAACCTTCTTGGCAGCGACCTTCTTTGCCGGAGCCTTCTTCGCTACGACCTTCTTGGCGACAGCCTTCTTAGCCGGAGCCTTCTTGGCAGCGACCTTCTTTGCCGGAGCCTTCTTCGCGGCGACAGCCTTCTTAGCCGGAGCCTTCTTTGCAGCGGCCTTCTTGGCCGGCGCTTTCTTTGCAGTTGCCATTTCTATTTCTCCTTGATCAAGTTGAAAAAATCAACCTATTGAAGCACTCCACGCGCGTTGGGAGCGTGAAGCGATTCATGGCGTTGGAATCTGAGCCCCAGCACCATGAACACCTGAGCCCTCGTCCATGCCGCGCTCTTTGGCGCAGTCGGTGGCAAGGGCAATTCTTGAATTCATGAATTGTTGTGTATCGAAAAATTCAATCCCAGGAGAGCGCACCACCCGACTGGTACTCGATCACGCGGGTTTCGAAAAAGTTGCGCTCTTTCTTCAGGTCAATCATTTCGCTCATCCAGGGGAACGGGTTTTCCTCGTTCGGGAAGAGCGTTTCGAGGCCGATCTGCTGCGCGCGCCGGTTGGCGATGTAGCGCAGGTAGCCCTTGAACATGGAGGCGTTCATGCCGAGCACGCCACGCGGCATGGTGTCTTCGGCGTATTTGTATTCGAGCTCGACGGCCTTCATGAAGAGGTCCTTGATCTCGGCCTTGAACTCTGCGGTCCACAGGCCAGGATTCTCAAGCTTGAGCTGGTTGATCAGGTCGATGCCGAAATTGCAGTGCATCGACTCGTCGCGCAGGATGTACTGGTACTGCTCGGCAGCACCGGTCATCTTGTTCTGGCGGCCCAGCGCAAGGATCTGCGTGAAGCCGACGTAGAAGAAGAGGCCTTCCATCAGGCAGGCGAACACGATGAGCGACTTGAGCAGCGTCTGGTCGGTCTCGTGCGTGCCGGTCTTGAAGTTCGGGTCGCTGATGGCGTCGATGAACGGGATCAGGAACTGGTCCTTCTCGCGGATCGACGGCACTTCGTTGTAGGCGTTGAAGATCTCGCTCTCATCCAGGCCGAGCGACTCGACGATGTACTGGTACGCGTGCGTGTGGATCGCTTCCTCGAAGGCCTGGCGCAGCAGGAACTGGCGGCACTCGGGGGCCGTGATGTGGCGGTAGGTGCCCAGCACGATGTTGTTGGCGGCCAGCGAGTCGGCGGTCACGAAGAAGCCGAGGTTGCGCTTGACGATGCGGCGCTCGTCTTCGGTCAGGCCGTTCGGGTCTTTCCACAACGCGATGTCGCGCGTCATGTTCACCTCTTGCGGCATCCAGTGGTTGGCGCAGGTGGCGAGGTACTTTTCCCAGGCCCACTTGTACTTGAACGGCACCAGCTGGTTGACGTCGGTCTGGCCGTTGATGATCCGCTTGTCGGAAGCCTTGACGCGCTGGCCTGCAGCGGCGGCCACCGGGGCGGTGGCAGTGGCGGGTTGTGCAAGCGACGAAGTCGGAGCGGCGACCGCGCGACCTGCGGAAGAACCGCTGGTCGATGCGTGGTGCTGCTGCAATCCTTGTTGCATATCCTTTGGTAAGGAGGGCTTGACTTCTTCGTCCCAGGTCAACATAGAAAAATCCAATGCGCAATTATCGGAGCAACGATGTGAGTTGCAAAGTGCTCGTTCACATCGTGCGCCATTTATGGGGTTGTTATGTTGCTCGCATGCATCGCGCGACGTCAGTCAATGCCTTGATTGATTGAACGTCGCGCGCTTTTCACTTGTGCGAGCACCTCGCTGATCGATCGAAGCGTCTTGTGTGTTGACGCTTCACTTGCACATCACTGGCAGGCTTCGCAGGTCGGATCGTCGACACCGCAGAACGCGATGTCGGTGGCGGGCATCGCGCTCATCTGTGCCTTCGCTGCAGCAGCGGCGGCTTCGAGTGCGCTCATACCCGAGGGTGCGTCGTTGCCCGACGACACCGCGTTGAGACGGCCCGATTGCACCGTCGACTTTTCAGCGTGCGTCGCGCTCTGCGTGCGCAGGTAGTAGGTGGTCTTCAGGCCGCGCAGCCAGGCGAGCTTGTAGGTGTCGTCGAGCTTCTTGCCCGAGGCGCCGGCCATGTAGATGTTCAGCGACTGCGCCTGGTCGATCCACTTCTGGCGACGCGCGGCGGCTTCCACCAGCCACGTCGTCTCGACTTCGAACGCGGTGGCGTACAGCGCCTTCACGTCCTGCGGCACGCGGTCGATGGGACGCAGCGAACCGTCGAAGTGCTTCAGGTCCATGACCATCACGTCGTCCCACAGGCCCAGGCGCTTCAGGTCGCGCACCAGGTAGTGGTTGATCACGGTGAACTCGCCCGACAGGTTCGACTTGACCGACAGGTTGCCGAAGCAGGGTTCGATCGAGGCGTCCACGCCGATGATGTTCGAGATGGTCGCCGTGGGGGCGATGGCCACGCAGTTCGAATTGCGCATGCCGTCGGCCTTGATCTTGGCGCGCAGCGAATCCCAGTCGAGGGTGGCCGAGCGGTCCACTTCGACGTAGCCGCCGCGGGCCTTCTCGAGCAGGTCGAGCGAGTCGATCGGCAGGATGCCCTTGTCCCACAGCGAGCCCTTGTAGCTGGAGTACTTGCCGCGTTCCTTGGCCAGCTCGGTCGAGGCCCAATAGGCGTGGTAGCAGATGGCTTCCATCGACTCGTCGGCGAACTGCACGGCTTCTTGCGAGGCGTAGGGAATGCGCAGTTCGTACAGCGCGTCCTGGAAGCCCATCAGGCCCAGGCCGACCGGACGGTGGCGCAGGTTCGAGTCGCGCGCCTTCTTCACGGCGTAGTAGTTGATGTCGATCACGTTGTCGAGCATGCGCATCGCGGTCGAGATGGTGCGCTTGAGCTTTTCCTGGTCGACCTTGCCGTCCTTCAGGTGCTGCAGCAGGTTCACGGAACCCAGGTTGCACACGGCGGTTTCGGTGTCGCTGGTGTTCAGCGTGATCTCGGTGCACAGGTTCGACGAGTGCACCACGCCGGCGTGCTGCTGCGGCGAGCGCACGTTGCAGGCGTCCTTGAACGTGATCCAGGGGTGGCCGGTCTCGAACAGCATCGTGAGCATCTTGCGCCACAGGTCCGAGGCCTGGAGGGTGCGCGCGGGCTTGATCTCGCCGCGGGCGGCCTTCTCTTCGTAGGCGACGTAGGCCTTCTCGAAGTCGGCGCCGAACAGGTCGTGCAGGTCAGGCACGTTGGAGGGCGAGAACAGCGTCCAGGTGCCCTTTTCCATCACGCGGCGCATGAACAGGTCGGGGATCCAGTTGGCGGTGTTCATGTCGTGCGTGCGGCGGCGGTCGTCGCCGGTGTTCTTGCGCAGCTCCAGGAACTCCTCGATGTCGAGGTGCCAGGTTTCCAGGTACGTGCAGACGGCGCCCTTGCGCTTGCCGCCCTGGTTCACGGCCACGGCCGTGTCGTTCACCACCTTCAGGAACGGCACCACGCCTTGCGATTCGCCGTTGGTGCCCTTGATGTGGCTGCCCAGTGCGCGCACGCGGGTCCAGTCGTTGCCCAGGCCGCCGGCGAACTTCGACAGCAGCGCGTTTTCCTTGATCGACTCGTAGATGCCGTCCAGGTCGTCGGGCACGGTGGTCAGGTAGCAGCTGGACAGCTGCGAGCGCAGCGTGCCGGCGTTGAACAGGGTGGGCGTGCTCGACATGAAGTCGAACGACGACAGCACTTCGTAGAACTCGATGGCGCGGGCTTCGCGGTCGATTTCGTTCAGCGACAGGCCCATGGCCACGCGCATGAAGAACGCCTGCGGCAGCTCGATGCGGGTCTTGCGCACGTGCAGGAAGTAGCGGTCGTACAGCGTCTGCAGGCCCAGGTAGTCGAACTGGTTGTCGCGCTCGGCCTTCAGGGCGGCGCCCAGGCGGGGCAGGTCGTACTGCAGCAGCTTCTCGTCGAGCAGCTCGTTCTCGACGCCCTTCTTGATGAACTGAGGGAAGTAGTCGGCGTAGGCGGTGGCGCGCTCGACCGGCATCACTTCGCGGCCGATGATTTCCTTGAAGATCGTGTGCAGCAGCAGGCGCGCGGTGGCGAAGGTGTAGTCGGGGTCCTTCTCGATCAGCGTGCGGGCGGCCAGGATGGAGGCCTTGTAGACCTCGTCCAGCGGCACGCCGTCGTACAGGTTGCGCATCGTCTCGGCAACGATGGGGGCGGCGGTGATGCTGTCGCCCAGGCCCTGGCAGGCCGATTCGATCAGGCCCTTGAGCTCGTTCAGGTCCAGCGCCACGCGCTCGCCGTTGTCGAGCACGTGCAGCGCCGGCGCGGCGGGCACGTCCTGCTCGCCCTGCTTCGAACGTTCCTGGGTGCGGCGTTCGCGGTACAGCACGTAGGCGCGCGCGATTTCATGGTGGCCGCCGCGCATCAGGCCGAGCTCGACCTGGTCCTGCACGTCTTCGATGTGGAAGGTGCCGCCGCCCGGACGCGAGCGCACCATGGCGCGGATCACGCCTTGCGTCAGCGTGTCGACGGTCTCGCGCACGCTGGCGGAAGCCGCGCCCTGGGTGCCGTGCACCGCCAGGAAGGCCTTCATCATCGCGATGGCGATCTTGTTCGGCTCGAAGGGAACGACGGCGCCGTTGCGGCGGATGATCTGGTAGTGCGCGAGGTTCTGACCGGTGGGCGAGCCCGCAGTGTCTTGTTGCTGCTGCGGCGTCGCGGGGACGGCGCGGGGGGTCGACGGGGTGTTCAGTGCAGTTTGCATTCGCTTCCTCTCGGTTGTGCAATTCTTGTTGGTTGGCAAGGCCTCGCGGGCCTTGCGTCGGCGTTGTTGCCGAACGGGAAGACACTATATCTAGGGTGTCTGTGCCCTACAAGCCACTACAGGTAGTGTTTTCCTATGGACGCAACCCTGACGGGAATTGCGCCGCACTCAGCGCATCGCCAGCGATGCCGCGTGAATACTGGCCCATGGTGGCGCAACCCGCATGGGGCGCGGCTTGCAAGGCGATTTGGGCCTGCAGCCCGCATGGTTGCTACGTCGCGTGCCTGCGCTTGCGAGATTGCTGCGCTGCGAGAGCGGCGCATCGCGGGCCACGGAGCGATTGAAAAAATTAGCGCGCGACCACCTGCTCGGGAAACATCTGTGGATTCCAGCCGAGCTGTTCGCGCAGCAGGCGCCAGTCGAAACCGGCGCCGGGGTCCTGCTTGCGGCCGGGCGCGATGTGCTCGTGGCCGGCGATGTGGGCGATGGCGTAGTGCTGCGCGAGCGCGGCGCACAGGCTGGCCAGCGTCTCGTACTGCGCCTCCTCGAAGCGTTCGCCCTCGAGGCCTTCGAGCTCGATGCCGACGGAGTCGTCGTTGCAGTTGGTGCGTCCGCGCCACGACGACACGCCGGCATGCCAGGCACGGTCCTCGCAGCTCACGAACTGCCAGAGCTCGCCGTTGCGTCGCACATAGAAATGCGAGGACACCTCGAGCCCGCGGATCGACTGGAAGTACGGGTGCGCGTCCCAGTCGAGCTGGTTGGTGAAGAGCTGCTGCACCGCGTCGCCGCCGTATTCGCCTGGCGGCAGGCTGATCGAGTGCAGCACGATCAGGTCGGTCTGCGCGCCGGCGGGGCGCGGGCCGAAGTTCGGCGAGGGCAGGGCCTTGGCGAAGCGGTACCAGCCAGCGCGCCAGAGTCCGTCGTCGCCGGCCGGTGTCGTGGCGAGGTCGTCAGTCGTCGGCATGTGCGGTGGCACCGTCGTCGCCGTTGGGCGTGGAGATGCCCAGGCGCGCGATGCGGTAGCGGATCTGGCGCAGGCTCATGCCCAGCCGCGCGGCGGCGGCCGTGCGGTTGAAGCCGCTCTCGTGCAGCGCGCGCACGAGGATCTCGCGCTCCTGCTGGTCGAGCCAGGCTTGCAGGTCGGAGGGCAGCGGCGGCGGCGCGGGCTTGGGCTCGGCCGCCGGCGCGGGGGCCGCAGCCACCGCAACGGCGGCTGGCGCTTCAGCGGATTCGCTGCGCGGCGCGGCCGGCATCGGCGTCATCGCGCCCATCAGGTCGATGTGCAGCTCGTCGCCGTCGTTCAGCGCCACGGCGCGGTGCAGCAGGTTCTCGAGCTCGCGCACGTTGCCGTCGAGCGGGTGCTGGGCCAGGCGCTGTAGCAGCGCGTCGGACAGGCGCGGCACGGGCAGGCCGCCGTCCTGCGCGATGCGCGCGAGCAGCGCGGTGCACAGCGCGGGCAGGTCTTCGCGGCGCTCGCGCAGCGCGGGCACGGCGATCTCGATCACGTTGAGCCGGTAGAACAGGTCCTGTCGGAAGCGGCCGGCCAGCACCTCGGCGTGCAGGTCTTTATGGGTGGCGCTCACGATGCGCACGTCGACCGCGTCTTCCTGCGTCGAGCCGATGGCGCGCACGCTGCGTTCCTGGATGGCGCGCAGCAGCTTCGACTGCATGGCCAGCGGCAGGTCGCCGATTTCGTCCAGGAACAGCGTGCCGTCGCGCGCCGCCTGGAAGTAGCCGTCGCGGTCTTGCGAGGAGCCCGTGTACGAGCCCTTCTTGGCGCCGAAGAACTCGGCCTCGAGCAGGTTCTCGGGGATCGCGCCGCAGTTCACCGCGACGAAGGGGCCTTCACTGCGTTGGCTGCAGCCGTGCACGGCGCGCGCGACCAGCTCCTTGCCGGTGCCCGACTCGCCGCGCACCAGCACCGGCGCCATGCCGCGCGCCACCTTGGCGATGCGCGACTTGACGAGGCGCATCGGGTCGGAGTCGCCGACCAGCCGGTCGAGCGCGGTGGCGCCGCTGCGCGTCACGGCCAGTGCGTCGGGGCGTTCGCCGCCCTGGCCGGCGGCCTGCGGCGGCGCCTTCTGCGGCACGACCACCGCGGCGCGGTTGGCCTGCACCGCCGACGCCACCACGGCGCGGAACTGCTTCAGATCGACCGGCTTCGTGAGGTAGTCGAAGGCGCCGGCCTTCAATGCCTCGACCGCGTTCTCGGCCGAGCCGTAGGCGGTCATGACCACGCAACGCTCGCTGCGCTGGTCTTTCTGGATGCGGTGGATGATCTCCATGCCTTCGCCGTCGGGCAGCCGCATGTCGGTGATCACGGCGTCGAAGCGGCCGGCCTCCAGGTGCTGCCAGGCTTCGGACACGCTGCCCGCCGCTTCCACCCGGTAGCCTTCGCGCAGCAGCGTGAGTTCGTAGAGCGTGCGCAGGTCGGGTTCGTCGTCGATGACGAGGATCTGCGCGGGGCGCGGGGCGGCGGCGGAAGGCGGGAGGGAGCTCACGGCCGCTATTGTGTCAGCCGGTTTTCGCTCGGTGCGAAGCTGACGAAGAATTCGTTGCCCTCAGGGCCGCCCGGCACCAGCGCGCGCCGTTCGTAGCCGATGGTGGCGCCGTGGCGCCGGCACAGCTCGCGGCACAGGAACAGGCCCAGGCCGCTGGAGCGGCTCTCGGACGAGAAGAAGGGTTCGAACAGGTGGCGCTGCACCGCCGGCTCCAGCGGCGCGCCGTCGCTCCACACCAGCAACGCGGCGCGCTGCACGCCGGCGCGCTGCAAGGTGGTGATGACCTGGATCGCGCCCTCGCGCTGGCTCGCGTAGCGGGCCGCGTTGTCCAGCAGGTTCACCAGCAGGCGGCGCAGGTGCTCGGCCTCGAAGCGGACCTCGCTGCCCGGCGCCTCGAGCGCCACGCGCACGCCCTTGCGCTGCGTCTGGCGCACCCATTCCTCGGCCAGGATCTGCGCGGCCGGGTCGAGCACCAGCTGCTCGCCCAGCGAGAGCACGCGCTGCTGGCGCGCGCGAGAAACGTCGAGCACGTCGTCCACGATGCGCGCCAGGCGCTGCGCGTTGTGCTGGACCATGTCGGTCAGCTTGCGGTGCGCCGGGTCGGTCAGGTCTTCGCTGAGCAGCGCGCTGGCCTGCGCGATGGCGGCCAGCGGGTTGCGGATTTCATGCGCCACCGCGGCCGACATGCGGCCCATGGCGGCGAGCTTTTCGGTGCGGATGCGGGCTTCGAGCTCGCGCAGGTCCTGCAGGAACATCACGCACAGGCTGTCGGCGCGGCGGTCGTCGGTGGGCGTGAGCCGGGTGCGCACGCGCACCTCGCGCGCCGCGCCGCGCGCCTGCGCCACCGGGATTTCTTCGGTCTGCGGCGCGCGCCGCGCGAAGGTCTGGCGCGCCAGCGCGGCCAGCGCATGCCAGGCCGGCTGGGTGTGCAGTGGGAACGGCATTGGCAACTGCGCCAGGCCCTGGCCGAGGATCGCGTCGGCCGCCGGGTTGGCGGTGTGCACCAGGCCCTCGGCGTCAATCACCAGCACGCCTTCGGTGAGCGTTTCGATCACCAGGTCGTTGACCTGTGCCTGCATCTGCGCATGGGTGCGGCTGCGTTGCGCCACCGCCTCTTCGCGTGCCAGCCGGCGCGCCAGCTCGTGCGCGAGCAGCGCCACCACGAACAGGCCGGTGCCGGTGAGGGCTGCCTGCACGAAGCGCGCCGAAGGATCGCCGGGTTGCTGCAGCCAGTGCCAGCCGGCGTCGGCCAGCAGCAGCAGCGTCACGGTCGCTGTGGTGCCCAGGCCCACGAGCAGCGTGCCGAGCACCGCACTCATCAGCACGGGCAGCGCGAACAGCGGTGTGTAGTTGACGCTGCCGCCCTGCAGCACCTGCAGGGCGCTGAAGATGCCCAGGTCGACCCCGATGGTCAGCAGCCAGAGCGTGGAGAAGCCGCGGATCGGCGGCTCGAAGTGCGCGTAGCGCATCTCCAGCCAGGCCAGCACGAGGTAGCCGCCCGACAGCACGATCGGCAGCGGTTGCACGGCCTGCCCGATGGCGAAGGCCACGCCCTGCAGCAGCACCAGCACCACCGCCACGAAGCAGCGCGCCGCCATGAAGCCGCGCCACAGCCGCAGCAGCGCGGTGCTGTCGCCGGCGCCCAGGTCGAGCACGTCCCAGTCGGTGGCCGGCTCGCCGCGCGACCGGCGCAATGAACTCATGCGGAGGTGCCGGCCTGGCGGTGCGCGGCGCTGCAGAACACCGCGCCGTCCGGCCCGGGGAGTGCGTCGGCCGCGGGCAGGTGCAGCCCGCAGTGGGCGCAGCGCACCATCGCCTGCGGTGGGCCGACGGCCGGCGTGCGCTGTTGCGCCTTCCTGGCGCGTTCCTGCTGCGCATCGCGCATCTCTTCGCGCCGGTTCTTGCGCCAGAGCCAGATCGCGACCCACACCACCGCGAGGACGAGCAGGTACTTCATGCGGGCAGGCGCGTCAGCACGACTTCGAGCACGAAGCGCGAGCCCACGTAGGCCAGCAGCAGCAGCGCCGCGCCCGCGTAGAGCACGCGCCGCGCGGTGCGTCCGCGCCAGCCGAAGCGCGCGCGGCCGGTCAGCAGGACGGCGAAGCTGAGCCAGGCGAGCACCGAGAAGATGGTCTTGTGGTCCCACTTCCAGGCGCGGCCGGCGGCGCCGTAGAGCTGTTCGCTGAACAGCAGGCCGGCCAGCAGCGTGGCCGACAGCAGCACGAAGCCCGCCGTGACGAAGCGGAAGGTGAGCCGTTCCAATGTGAGCAGCGGCACGCCGGCCTGTGCGTCGGCGCTGGCGAGGCGGATCTGCTTTTCGGCCCGCGTGATCAGCCAGGCGTGCACCACGGCGGCGCCGAACAGGCCGTACGAGGCGATGCCCAGTGCGAGGTGCAGCGGCAGCCAGGGCGAGGCGCTGACATGCAGCGGCGTGCCCGGGAACAGCAGCGCCAGCAGCACGGCCGCCGCGCCCAGCCAGGCCAGCGC
This sequence comes from Variovorax sp. GW822-FHT04A09, assembly GCF_058801005.1. Taxonomy (NCBI): domain Bacteria; kingdom Pseudomonadati; phylum Pseudomonadota; class Betaproteobacteria; order Burkholderiales; family Comamonadaceae; genus Variovorax; species Variovorax sp. GW822-FHT04A09. Next base: position 315,370 of record NZ_JBXAMV010000007.1, read on the forward strand.
GCGGCGTGCCTTCAGTTGCGGGTACAGGCGGCTTTCGACCGCGTAGACCGTGAGCACCAGCCACGCCGTGACCGACAGCGCCGGCGCAAAACCGAAGCGAGGGTCGCCGCCGATCAGCCCGTGGCCGAGCACCGCAGCGTGCAGCAGCCATGCGATGCCGAGCGCCCATTGGGTGGTCTGGCGGCTGAGCCGCGCACCGGCGGCAGCGGCAAAACCGTAGGCTGCCGCGGTGGCGATGCCCAGCGCCACGCCGAGTGGGGAGGGGATCGCTAAAATCATCGGTGGAGTGTATAGGCTCGCCCCCCGGCTTCGCGCACGTCGCGTCGCTTCGCCCACCCCCCGCCGGGGCACCCCCGCGAGAGAGCGGGCCCACATACCGCTTCCAGGTTTTCACGACTTTCCATCGGTCCGCTGCCGCGGACAACAAGGTATTTCCTTCATGGCCACCGCCCTCACCGAAAAGTTCTCCCGCCTCGTCAAGACGATGAGCGGCCAGGCGCGCATCACCGAAAGCAACGTGCAGGACATGCTGCGCGAGGTGCGCATGGCGCTGCTGGAGGCCGACGTGGCGCTGCCCGTGGTGCGCGACTTCGTCGCGCGCGTGAAGGAGAAGGCGCTCGGCCAGGAAGTGCTGGGCTCGCTCAAGCCGGGCCAGGCGCTGGTGGGCATCGTCAACCGCGAACTCGCCGCCACCATGGGCGAGGGCGTGTCGGACATCAACCTCGCGGCCCAGCCGCCCGCGGTGATCCTCATGGCCGGCCTGCAGGGCGCCGGCAAGACCACCACCACCGCCAAGCTGGCCAAGCACTTGATCGAGAAGCGCAAGAAGAAGGTGCTCACGGTGTCGGGCGACGTGTACCGCCCGGCCGCCATCGAGCAGCTCAAGACCGTCACCAAGCAGGCCGGCGCCGAGTGGTTCCCGAGCACGCCCGACCAGAAGCCGCTGGACATCGCGCGCGCCGCGCTCGACCACGCCAGGCGCCACTACTTCGACGTGCTGCTGGTCGACACGGCCGGCCGCCTCGCGATCGACGAAGTGCTGATGACCGAAATCAAGCAGCTGCACGCCGAGCTCGACCCGGTTGAAACCCTGTTCGTGGTCGATGCCATGCAGGGCCAGGACGCGATCAACACCGCCAAGGCCTTCAAGGAAGCGCTGCCCCTCACCGGCATCATCCTGACCAAGACCGACGGCGATTCGCGCGGCGGCGCGGCGCTGTCGGTGCGCCAAGTGACGGGCGTGCCGATCAAGTTCGCCGGCGTGAGCGAGAAGATCGACGGCCTCGAGGTGTTCGACGCCGAGCGCCACGCGGGCCGCATCCTGGGCATGGGCGACATCGTCGCGCTGGTCGAGCAGGTCACGGCCGGCGTCGACGTGGCGGCGGCGCAGAAGCTGGCCGCCAAGGTCAAGAGCGGCGCGGGCTTCGACCTGAACGACTTCCTCGGCCAGCTGCAGCAGATGAAGCAGATGGGCGGCCTCTCCAGCCTGATGGACAAGCTGCCGCAGCAGATGGCCGCCAAGGCCACCGAGGCCGACATGACGCGCGCCGAACGCGACATCCGCCGCAAGGAAGGCATCATCCAGAGCATGACGCCGCTGGAGCGCCGCAAGCCCGAGCTGCTCAAGGCCACGCGCAAGCGCCGCATCGCGGCCGGCGCGGGCGTGCAGGTTCAGGAAGTGAACCGCCTGCTCAACGAGTTCGAGCAGATGCAGGGCATGATGAAGAAGATGAAGGGCGGCGGCCTCATGAAGATGATGAAGAAGATGGGCGGCATGAAGGGCATGGGCGGGATGGGTGGGGCCGGCGGGCCGAAGCTGCCGTTCTGAGCCGCACACACATATATATAGACACATGGACAGAAGCCCGCCGGGGGATGCCCCGGCGGGCTTCGTCGTTTTCTTCAGGTCTGCACGTCGTAGACCGTGTCGTGTGCTTCGACGGGCGCCGGCAGCTCCCAGCGGTGCAGCATCTTCTCGATGCCCGCGTTCGACAGCGTCGTGTCGCGCTCGCGGTTGCGGCGCATCAGCTCGGCATGCGGCACTTCCAGGTACACGAGCTCGGTCTGCGCGTGGTACGCCCAGAGCAGGTCCAGTGTCTTGGTGCGCATCTGCTGGCTCAGATGCGTGGCGTTCCAGACGAAGCGCTCCCGCTTGCGCAGCAGCGCCTTCGCCTGGTCGACCGCGTGGTGCGCGGCCAGGCCATCGTTCTCGCCGTGCCTGAGGCCCAGCTCGGCGCGCGCGTCGTCGAAGGAAACCACCGGCCAGCCCTTGCGGTGCTGCGCCACCCAGTGGTTCTTGCCGCTCGCGGGCAGGCCGCACATCACCGTGACCCGCGATCCCGGCGTCTGGAACAGCGGGTAGTCGGGGCTGGTGTCGGCGCCGCGGAAGTAGGCCAGGCGCGTGTGCGCGTCGGCCATCTGGCGCGGGCCCTCCCAGCAGCCTTCTTCCTGTGCCAGCTGCTCGAAGAGCGCGATGTCGGCCAGGCTGTCGGCGCGCTTCTCGTAGTGGCGCCCCCGCATGTCGCAGCGCGCCACGCAGCACAGGTCGGGCAGGCTCAGCTCCCACGAGAGCTTGTGCACCAGCCACTCGGGCCGCACGCCCTTGCGCGAGGCGAAGGCATGGAACGGCACCTGGTGCACGGCGATGATCCGGCACACGGCCTCGCGCAACGCGAAGGGCGCGCGGGCCTTCCACATCAGCACGCGCACGTCGACCGAGCCGCGGCGTGAATGGCCGGGCTGGCCGATGCGGCCGCTGGCTTCGTCGATCACGGTGGTGTCGGGCTTGGCGATGTCATGCAGCAGGCAGGCCATGAACAGCACGAAGCGACCTTCGGCGTCGGCGCGCTGGAAGTGCGCGTCGGCCAGGAGCGCGTCGAGCACCATGCGCGTGTGGAGGCCGACGTTGCCTTCGGCGTGGTAGTACGGGTCTTGCGGCGTCTCTTCGAGGCGCAACAGGGCCGGCAGCAGGTCGCAGCACTGCGCCCAGTCGCAGCCCTGCGAGGGCTTTGGCACCAGTGCGCGCAAATCGTCATAGGTCATCGCGGCCTCCTTGCGTTGGTTGCCAGGTCGGTGGGGTCGCGCAGCGTGCGCAGCCCCAGGTCGTGCCAGTTCACTGGCGGCGTCGGTGCGTAGAGGTCCACGCCCGGCGCCAGCTGGTTGGGCAGCACCGGCCGGCGGCTGTGGTGCGAGCCCGAGTCGAGGATGGTCTGCACGAAGTCCGGTCGCACCCACTTGTAGCGGCCCGTCACCTGGCCACCCGACTCGGTCTTGAGGTACAGGCCCTCGGCGAGGTCGGACAGGTCGGTTTGCTGGCGCACCAGGTCGAGCGGCTGGCCCTCGTGCCGCACGGCCTGCTCGAAGGCGGGCTTCCAGTCGGTGCTGCGTGCGAGCGACGGCTGCACGAGCGAACGCAATGCCTTCGCGCTGCGCGGCATCTCGCCCTCGTACAGCACGGGCACCGACAGCACCGGCCCCCCGGCCAGCAGCGCATGCCGCGCGTAGGTCGACAGGAAGCACTGCGCCTGCCGGTCGTAGAGGTCGAACTCCAGGAAGAAGGCCGGCAGCCGGTCGTACCAGCAGCTGTGCTTGGCAAAGCACCACTCGCCGTACATCACGTAGCGGTCTTCGAGCTGTTCGAGCAGCGCCGCTTCATGGGCGGCGGCCCAGTGCTTGAACAGGTTGAACTGCCGCTCGCCGGCACCGCCTGCGAGGTAGTGGCCACGCGATTGCAGCAGCAATTCGCCTGCCGAGGTGAACGACACGGCGGCATTCGCGCCATCGAGCTTTTCCTCGATGACCACATGCAAGCCGTGCAGCGCAGACAACGGTGTCTGGCCGTCGTCGGTATCGCCGGCCTGCAGCCGCGAGCCTTCCAGGTGCGCCGTACGTGGGTACTTGAGCAGCGGGATCGACGAAAGAGAAAGAGAAGAAGGGGGAAACACGTTGGTTCTCCAGATGCAAATCAGGAAAGACCGACAACGTGCGGGAGCGAAGCTGGAAGAGAGATCGACTCGGCAGCCGCGGTGGGCCGTGCCTGGTCAGTGTGGGAACGCAGCTTGGCGCCCGACATGACCAGCGAGTGGTGTTGTCGGCGTCAGAGGGTGATGACGGCGAATCGGGGCACTTGGCGCTCCAGGGGATCGATGAGATCCGTAGGTTGAAAAAAGAAGGCGCGATTCTAGCCACGCGCCATGAAAAAAGCCGACCCTGAGGTCGGCTTCTTGTGAGTGCTGTGTCTTCAGCGCATCAGGCGGCTGCCAATGCCGGGCGCGCCAGGCGCAGCGCATGCATCCAGGCGCGGCGCAGCACGGCGGGCGAGCGCGATTCCTCGGGAATCAGCAGGAAGCCGCGGTCGCGCAGCGTGGTGCCCAGCGCGATCTGGCTGGTCAGCACGGTCAGCGGAATGGCCAGCAGCAGCGGCAGGCCGACGGGCATGAGCCAGATCAGCGCGCTCGGGTCGATCATGGCGACGCCGACGGCCAGCATGGCGATCACCAGCGTCATGGGGGCCAGCTGCGAGGCAGCGACCTTCCACGGCACGGCGGCGGCTTCACGCGGGGGCGACTTCCAGTCGAGCTTGATGCCGGTGAGGGCGACCAGCACGAACAGCGAGTGGGCCAGCATGCGCACCGGGGCCTGCACGATGGCCAGGCCGGCTTCGAGCACCGAGCTCTTCACCAGGCCCCACACACCGCCGTACTGGCGTTGCTCGCCGCGCATCAGCACGGCGGCGATGCCCAGCACGCGCGGCAGGAACAGCAGGCACAGGGTCCAGACCCACAGGCCGGCCAGCTCGGCGGGCAGCACGTTCCAGCTCGACACGAGGCTCGAGCCGCTCAGCCACAGGGCAGTGCCCAGCGTCAGGAAGGCGAGCCACAGCGGGGCCGAGACATACGCCATGGTGCCGGTCACGAACATCGCGCGGTGCACCGGGTGGATGCCGGGCTCGGCCATCAGGCGGGCGTTCTGCAGGTTGCCCTGGCACCAGCGGCGGTCACGTTGCAGCTCGGCCAGCAGGTCCGGCGGTTGCTGTTCGTAGCTGCCGACCAGGTCGGACACCAGCCACACGTGGTAGCCGGCGCGGCGCATCAGCGCGGCTTCGACGAAGTCGTGCGACATGATGCCGCCCGACATGCCGCCGGTGCCCTTGATCGGGGCCAGCGCGCAGTGCTTCATGAAGGCTTCGACGCGGATGATCGCGTTGTGGCCCCAATAGTGCGACTCGCCGAGCTGCCAGAACTGCATGCCCAGCGTGAACAGGCGACCCGTCACGCGCGAAGCGAACTGCTGGGCGCGGGCGTGCAGCGTGACGTGGCCGATGGCCTGCGTCGCGGTCTGGATGATGCCGGCGGTGGGGTTGGCTTCCATCAGCTTGACCATCGAGGCCAGGCAGTCGCCGCTCATCACGGAGTCGGCGTCGAGCACGACCATGTAGCGGTAGTCCTTGCCCCAGCGGCGGCAGAAGTCGGCCACGTTGCCGGCCTTGCGGTGCGTGCGGCGGGTGCGAAGGCGGTAGTACACCTCGACCTGCGGCTGGTTCGGGCTCTCGGCCAGCGCGGCGCGCAGGTCTTCCCAGGCGGCGCGCTCGGCGGCAGCGGTCTCGGGGTTGTAGCTGTCGGACAGCACGAACACGTCGAACTGCTTGGCGTGGCCGGTGGAGGCGACCGATTCGCAGGTGGCGCGCAGGCCCGCGAACACCGTGGCAACGTCTTCGTTGCAGATCGGCATGATGATCGCGGTGCGTGCCTCGGGGTTCATCGGGTGGTGGGCCACCTGTTTCGCCGAGAGGGCGTGCTTGTCACCGCGCACGGAGACATAGAAGCCCATGAGCGCGGTCACGAAACCGGTCACGACCCAGCCCGAGAGCAGGCCGTACAGGCCGATCTGGCCGTATTCGAGCCAGACGTTGTCGTAGTCGGGTTGCACGCTGGCGAACAGCGACGACGCGATCACGGTGCTCAGCAGCGTGAGCAGCATGAAGGCGAGGCGGCGCTGGCCGGCGGCGCGTTCCCAGGCCTGCGGGGCCGGGGTGGCTTGCTTGGCGGCGGGGGCGCTGTCGGCGTTGCGGCCGGCGCCCAGGCGCACGAGCAGCGTGGTGCCGAGGCTGTTCCAGAAACCACGCCAGGGGCGCGGTGCCATGGAACCGCGGTTCAGCGGCGGTGCGGTGACGGCGTTGGGGTGGCGTTCCTCGCGCAGCGCGCTGCGGCGTGCGAAATCGGATTCGGCGAGGACGTTGAGGTGGGAGAAGTCGTTCGGCTTCATCGGTTCATTCACCAACGTTGCTTGTCGAGGGGGGTGTCGCCAATGGCCGGAAGGCGCTTGAAGACGCAATCCGTGGCGGCGCCGCCGACGCCGGAGAGCGCGGTCAGCGAATGGCCCGCGGCACGGGGCCGCGAGGAGGAAAACTGCTTTTGACGCAGGCCGTCGCGCTGCGGACGCAGTGCGAAAGATGGGCTGGTAAGTGCTGTCATGCCAGTACAGGGGCAAACCCTGTGCCAGCCTGGAAAAACGCTTTCAAATCAACGACTTGGCGCGTTCCGAAACCGTTTTCCGTGGGGGAGGGGCCTGCCGGGCCCCCGAAACCCCCGTTTTTGTCGCCGAATCCCGACAAGCCGGGGAGGCCCTCGGGAAACAGCCTTTCAAATCAACGACTTAGGCCTGTCGCTACTCGGCGACAGGGTCGCCACCGGGAGCGACAACGTCGGCCTTGAAGTTGCCCGGGGTGAGTTCGTGCTTCTGCAGCAGGCGGTAGAACTCGGTGCGGTTGCGGTCGGCCAGGCGGGCCGCGTCGGCCACGTTGCCGTCGGTCAGCTTGAGCAGGCCGACGAGGTAGTCGCGCTCGAAACGCTGCTTGGCCTCGGCGTAGGTGAGCACCTCCACGCTCGGCACGCGCAGCGCGCGCTGCACCAGCGCCAGCGGGATCAGCGGCGAGCCCGACAGCGCGCAGACCTGCTCCACCACGTTGTAGAGCTGGCGCACGTTGCCCGGCCACGCGGCGGTAGTGAGCGCCTTCAGCGCCTCGGGCGCGAAGCCCGACAGCCGCTTGCCGTACTTGGTCGACAGCTTCTGCAGGAAGTGGTTGGCCAACAGCGGAATGTCCTCGCGCCGCGCCGACAGCGGCGGCAGCGTGAGCGTCACCACGTTCAGGCGGTAATAGAGGTCTTCGCGGAACTGGCCGGCTTCCATCGCGGCGTCGAGGTCGCGGTGGGTGGCCGAGACGATGCGCACGTCGACCTCGATCGACTGGCTCGCGCCCAGCGGGCGCACCGCGCGCTCCTGTAGCACGCGCAGCAGCTTGACCTGCAGCGCGGGCGGCATGTCCCCGATTTCGTCGAGCAGCAGCGTGCCGCCGTCGGCCTGCTGGAACAGGCCCTTGTGGTTCGCGTGGGCGTCGGTGAAGGCGCCCTTCATGTGGCCGAACAGCTCGGATTCGAGCAACGCTTCGGGAATGGCGCCGCAATTGACCGCCACGAAGGGCTTGTCGGCGCGCGCGCTGGCCTTGTGGATGGCGCGCGCCAGCAGTTCCTTGCCGGCGCCGGAGTCGCCGCGCAGCAGCACGGAGGCGTCCGACTTGGCGACCATGCGCGCCTCGGCCAGCAGCTCGGCCATGCGGTTGCTGCGGCTCACGATTTCCGAGCGCCAGCTGTCGTCGCCGGTCTTGCTGGGCGTGGTGGTGGGCGCACCGAGCGCCAGCGCCTGCGAGATCTTCTCGAGCAGTTCGCGCGCGTCGTAGGGCTTGGTGAGGTAGGTGAACACGCCGCGCGCCGTGGCCTCGACCGCGTCGGGAATGGTGCCGTGCGCCGTCAGCAGGATCACCGGCAGCGTCGGGTGGCGCTTGCGGATCTCGTCGAACAGCTGCAGGCCGTCGCGCCCGGGCAGGCGCACGTCGCTGAGCACCAGCTGCGGGTGCTCGATCTCGAGCTGGGTGAGCGCGGTCTCGGCCGAGGTGACGGCCGTGACCTGGTAGCCCGCCGACACCAGCCGCATCGAGAGCAGCCGCAGCATGTCCGGGTCGTCGTCGACCACGAGGAGGCGGGCACCAGCTGTACTCATGGGTTGGATCTGCTTCCGTTGGAGGATGGCGTGGGGGCCGGCGTGTTCGGCCGGGCGAAGCTGCGCTCGATGGCGCGCAGCGCCTCGATGCGCTCGTTGAGCTGGTCGATGCGGCGCTGGCTGTCGCGCAGCTGCTGCACCTGCTTGTCGCGGTCGTCCTCGACGCGGCGCTGCTCGACATAGCGCGCCGCCAGCGCCCGTGCGAGCGGATGCAGCGGCTGCGCCTCGGGCGCGGGGTTGGCGATCACACGCTGCAGCAGGCCCAGTGCGCGCGCCAGGTCGGCGGGCACGCGGGTCTGCGCGAGCAGGAGCGCGAGCTGCATCTGCGCCGCGGGCGTTTCGCCCTGTTCGCTGACGCGCGCAATTTCGGCGCTCAGGTCGGCGCCGCCCAGCGGGCGCACCTTGTCGGCATAGGCCAGCATGGTTGCGACGGGGCCCTGCGTGAGCTGCGTGAAGAGCGAGGCCGGCTGCGTGGCCGGCGCGCGGGGCTCGGCCTCGACCGGCACGACGCGCGGCGCGGCCACGGGCGGCGGCAGCGCGTCGGCTTCGGCCGGCGGCTTGGGCTGGGAGGCGCAGGCCGCCAGCAGCAGGGCGCATGGCACGGCCATGGCCCCGGCGAAGGTGGATCTGCGGACGAACGAAAGGAACATGGGTCGAAAAGGCGCGGGGCGGTGTGGGTGGGGTGTCCGGGGTCAGGTCGTGCGCGGCAGTTCGATGCGAAAGCGTGCACCGGGGCCGTCCGGCAGCAGGGCGATGCGGCCCCCATGGGCTGCAATGTACTCCTGCACGATGGAAAGTCCGATGCCGGTGCCTTTCACCGTGTGCTCGGGCTGGCGCTCGCCGCGGAAGAAGGGTTCGAAGATGCGGTCGCGGTCGTTCACGGCGATGCCGGGGCCGGCGTCGCACACGTCGATGTGCACCGCCTCGGGCGTGCCCGACACGGCCAGCGTGATGACGCCGCCGGCGGCCGAGAAGCGGATCGCGTTCGACAGCAGGTTGGCGATGGCGGTGCCGAGCTTGGTGCGATCGACCGTGAGGGCGATCGGCTCGCCCTCGGCGCGCACGCGCAGGCCGTGCGCCTGCCACTGCAGGCGCTGGGCCTCGATCTGCTCCTCGATCAGCGGCAGCAGCTCGGTGCGCTCGCGGCGCAGCTCGCGCGCCTCGAAGGCGGCGGCGTTGAAGCGCAGCAGCGCCTCGATCTGGTTCTGCAGCGACACGGTGTTCTGCTGCAGGATCTGCGCGACCTCGAGCTGGGCCGGGTTCAGCGGGCCGGTCACGCCGTCCTCGAGCAGCGACACGCCTTCGCGCAGCGCCGCCAGCGGCGTCTTCAGCTCGTGCGACACATGGCGCAGAAAGCGCGCCTTGTCGGCGTCGAGCTCGGTCAGGCGCAGGCGCAGCCATTCGAGCTGCTGCGACACGCGCCGCACGTCGGCCGGGCCGCGGATGTCGATCGGCTCGTCGAGCCGGTTCTGGCCCAGCCCGACGATGGCATTCTCGAGCCGCTTGAAGGGGCGCGCCAGCCAGATGCCGAAGGCCAGCGCCAGCGACACGGCCAGCACGCTGGCGGCCACCACCTCGCGCATCAGCCGGCGGCGCGCGTTCTCGATGCGCTTGGCCAGCGCGTCGTTCTGCGTTTCGATCAGGAACTGCGCCTGCTGGGCGAGGTTGGTGTTCAGGGCGTCGAGTTCGCGGAACTGCATCGCCATCGTGCTTTCGCGCGCCAGGGCGCTGTCGGGGCTGCCGCCGAGCAGGCCTTCGATCACGCCGAGTTGGCTGCGCCACATGTCGATGCCGGCGGCCGGCAGGCCGTTGCGTTCCAGGCGCTCCAGCACCTGGTGGGCTTCGCGCGCTGCTTCGTCGAAGCGGCGGCGCAGCACGGCGTCGTTGAGCACCAGCGACTGGCGTCCCGCGCGTTCCATGGCCGCGCTGCGCTCGGCCAGCGACTGCGAGGCGCCCGACAGGCGCAGCGCGCGCGCGGCGGCGTCGCGGCTTTGCGTGACGAGCGCGTCGTACTGCAGCACCGAGCGCAGCGCCACGCCCACCAGCAGCGCGGTGATCAGCAAGAAGGCAAACAGCAGGAGCTGCTGGAACGAGCCCCGGACGGATGGACGTTTCGCCATCAGTGGGCGAGCGCCGTGGCGGCAGCCAGGCCCGATTCGCGCGTGACCACCTCGCCGCGCAGCGTGTACGCCAGCGAGCGGGTGATGCGCAGGTCGGCCATCTGGCCCACGAGGCGGGCGTCGCCTTCGAAGTTGACGACGCGGTTGCAGGCGGTGCGGCCCATGAGTTCGTTCGCGTCCTTGCGCGAGGCGCCCTCGACCAGCACGCGCTGCGTGCTGCCCACGAGTGCATCGCCGAAGCGGCGCACGTTGCCGTCGATCACGCGCTGCAGCGTCTGCAGGCGCGCCAGCTTCACTTCGTGCGGCGTGTCGTCCTGTAGCGCGGCGGCGGGCGTGCCGGGGCGCGGGCTGAAGATGAAGCTGAAGCTGTTGTCGAACTGGCAGTCGTCGATGAGCTTCATCATCTTGTCGAAGTCGGCGTCGGTCTCGCCGGGGAAGCCGACGATGAAGTCGCTGGAAAGCGCGAGCTCGGGGCGGATGGCGCGCAGCTTGCGCACCGTGCTCTTGTATTCCATGGCCGTGTAGCCGCGCTTCATGGCCATGAGGATGCGATCGCTGCCGTGCTGCACCGGCAGGTGCAAATGCGAGACGAGCTGCGGCACCTTGGCGTAGGCCTCGATGAGCCGGGGCGTGAACTCGTTCGGGTGGCTGGTGGTGTAGCGGATGCGCTCGATGCCGGGGATCTCGGCGACGTATTCGATCAGCAGCGCGAAGTCGGCGATTTCGGCCGTGTCGCCCATCTTGCCGCGGTAGGCGTTCACGTTCTGGCCCAGCAGCGTGATCTCGCGCACGCCCTGGTCGGCCAGGCCGGCAATTTCGACCAGCACGTCGTCCAGCGGGCGGTTCACTTCCTCGCCGCGGGTGTAGGGCACCACGCAGTAGCTGCAGTACTTGGAGCAGCCTTCCATGATCGACACGAAGGCCGTGGCGCCTTCGACGCGCGCGGGCGGCAGGTGGTCGAACTTCTCGATCTCGGGGAAGCTGATGTCCACCTGCGGGCGGTCCAGGCGCTCGCGGTCGTTCAGCATCTCGGGCAGGCGGTGCAGCGTCTGCGGGCCGAACACGATGTCGACGTAGGGTGCGCGCGCGATGATGGCCTGGCCTTCCTGGCTCGCCACGCAGCCGCCCACGCCGATCTTCACGCCCTTGGCCTTCAGGTGCTTCACGCGGCCGAGGTCGGAGAACACCTTCTCCTGCGCCTTCTCGCGCACCGAGCAGGTGTTGAACAGGATGAGGTCGGCCTCGTCCACGTTCTGCGTGGGTTCGTAGCCCTGTGCGGCGTGGAGCACGTCGGCCATCTTGTCCGAGTCGTACTCGTTCATCTGGCAGCCGAAGGTCTTGATGAATACTTTTTTCATGGGGAGCTCTCTGTGCCCTTCGCAAAGAGGAAGGGCTGCGAGGCGCGCGTGGCGCCCGCGGATTTTTGCTTGCTTGCGGCCCTGCCGCGTTACTGCGTGTTCAGCGTGTCGTTCGAGGTGAACGGCCAGATGTTCAGGAACGGCTTGTTCAGCGATTCGCGGCTGGCCATGGCCTCGTCGGGCGTCAGGATCCAGACCTCGCGCAGCAGCCCGGCGGCGTCGCGCGTGTAGTTCACGAGGTACTTCTGGCCGACGATCGCGCCGGGCATCACCAGCATGTTCTGCGGGCTGCGGATGCGCGCGCCGGCGCCCAGGCGGTCGGCCCGGCCGTCGAGTTCGACGTCGGGGGCGCTGGTCACCATGAACTTGCCGCGCAGCGTGCCGATCGGGAAGTTGCGCCCGCCATTGAGCGACTCGTTCTGGGTCTGCGGACGGGGCACTTCGTCCTGGGCGCTGGCGTGGAGGGAGAAAAGACCTGCGGCGCCGGCAAGGGCTGCGCAAAGGGCGAGGGAGGTGAGTGTTTTCGTGGGTGTCTTGCAGCGGTTCATGGGGTATATCCAGAGGCTGTGGACCGGCGATTTTAGCGAGGGGGTGTTTTCCCTCATACCGGGTGCAGCGGGTGGTGCGGGGGCTTTGCGTCGGCCTGCTTTACATTTCTTTACGGCGCCCGTGAACACCGTGCGTCGGCCACTGCTCCAATAGCTGCTGTCAGCCCAAAGTGCACAAGAACCCATGAAGAAATCTGCCGCCTTCGCCCTCGCGGGCGTGTTGATCGTAGCCGTCGCAGGCGGCTGGTGGCGCATGTCGGGCGATCGGCCGGCCGCAAAAGATGCCAAGTCCGCGAACGCCGGGCCTCCCGCTGCGCTGGTCACGCTGGCCACGGCCGAGAAGCAGGACGTTCCGGTCACGGTGCAGGTCAACGGCAGCGTGGTTTCGCTCAACAGCGTCGACCTGCGCCCGCAGGTCACCAACACCGTGAGCGCGGTGCACGTCAAGGAAGGCCAGTTCGTGAAAGCGGGGCAGCTGCTCTTCACGCTGGACGACCGCAACGACCAGGCCAACCTGGCCCGTGCCCGGGCCCAGCAGCAGAAGGACGAGGCCACCATGGCCGACCTGGAGCGCCAGTACAAGCGCAGCCAGGACCTGGTGGCACAGAACTTCATTGCCAAGAGCGCGGCCGACGCCACGCTGTCGCAGCTCCAGGCGCAGCGCGCCGCCGTCGCGGCCGACCGCGCCGCCGTGCAGTCGGCGCAGGTGGCGCTGGGCTACGCCACGCTGCGCGCGCCCATCGCGGGGCGCATCGGCGCCGTCAACATCTACCCGGGCACGCTGGTGCAGCCCACGCTGTCGCTGGTCACCATCACCCAGCTCGACCCCATCGCCGTGAGCTTCCCGGTGCCCGAAGGCAACCTGCAGGACCTGCTGGCCGCGGCGCGCACGCGCGCCAAGGTCGAGGCGCTGGTCACGGGCCGCCGCGAGCCGCTGTTCGGCACGCTCGACTTCGTCGACAACACGGTCGACCCGCAGATCGGCACCGTGCGCGCCAAGGCCGTGTTCGCCAACGCCGACCAGAGCCTGTGGCCCGGCCAGTTCGTCAACACGCGCATCAAGGTGCGCATGCTCAACGGCGTCTCCGTGGTGCCGGCCGCGGCGCTCATGATGCTGTCCGACGGCGCCACGCTGTACGTGGTCGATGCCGAGCGCAACGCGGCACGTCGCCAGGTCAAGGTGCTCCACACCTTCGGCACCAAGGTGGCCGTGAGCGGCGTGACGCCTGGCGAGCAGGTCGTGATCGAAGGCAGCCAGAACGTGCGCCCGGGTGGCAAGGTGCGCATCGACGTGAAGGCGCCGGCCGGACCGGGCGGGGCACCCGCCAACGGCACCACGGGCGTCACGCCCGGCAGCGCCGCTTCGTCGGATGTTCAGCCGGCACGAGAACGCGCATGAACATTTCAGAGCTCTGCATCCGCCGTCCGGCGATGACGGTGCTGCTGTCGGCGGCCGTCGTGGTCATCGGCATCTTTGCGTACTTCAGCATCCCGGTGGCGGCGCTGCCCAGCTACAACACGCCGGTCATCAACGTCAACGCGCAGCTGCCGGGCGCCAGCCCCGACACCATGGCGAGTTCGGTCGCGCTGCCGCTCGAAAAGCAGTTCTCGACCATCCCCGGCCTGCAGACCATCAGCTCGGTGAACACGCAGGGCGTGACCTCGCTCACGCTCGAATTCGTCAGCAGCCGCGACATCGACGCCGCCGCGGTCGACGTGCAGGCCGCGCTGCTGCGCGCCCAGCGCCAGCTGCCGCAAGAACTGACGCAGCTGCCTTCGTACCGCAAGGTGAACCCGGCCGACGCGCCGGTGCTGTTCATCGCGCTGATCTCGCCGTCGATGAACCCCTCGGAGCTCAACGACTACGCCGAGAACCTCATTTCGCCCACGCTCTCGACCATCGACGGCGTGGCGCAGGTGGGCGTGTACGGGCGCAAGGCCTTCGCGGTGCGCATCAAGGCCAACGCCGACCTGCTCAACGCGCGCAACATCACGCTCGACGAGCTGGCCAAGGCGGTGAACTCGGCCAACGCCAACACCCCGGTCGGCACGCTCGACGGCCCGCGCCAGACGCTCACCATCCAGGCCAACCGCCAGCTCATGAAGGCGGCCGACTTCGCCAAGCTGATCATCGCGCAGCGCAACGGCGCGCCGGTGCGGCTGGACGAAGTGGCCACGCTCGAAGACAGCTTCGAGTCGGTCAAGACCGCCAGCAGCTTCAACGGGCAAGACTCCATCTCGCTGGCCGTGCAGCGCCAGCCCAACGCCAACACCGTGCAGGTGGTGGACGCGGTGCGCGCGCTCATCCCGCGCTTCAAGGCCGAGCTGCCGCAGTCGGTCGAGATCCACATGGTCAACGACCGCTCGCTCTCGATCCGCGAGGCGGTGCACGACGTGCAGCTCACCTTGCTGGGCACCATCGCGCTGGTGGTGCTGGTGATCTTCCTGTTCTTGCACCGGTTGGTGGCCACGCTGATCCCGGCGGCCACCATCCCGATCTCGCTGATCGGCGCCGTGGCGCTGCTGTACGCCTTCGGCTACAGCCTGGATAACGTGTCGTTGCTGGGCATCACGCTGGCCGTGGGCCTGGTGGTGGACGACGCCATCGTGGTGCTCGAGAACATCATGCGCTACGTCGAGAAGGGCATGGAGCCGATGGCCGCCGCGCTGCGCGGTGCGCGCGAGGTGGGCTTCACCATCGTGTCGATCTCGATCTCGCTGGTGGCCGTGTTCATCCCGATCTTCTTCATGCCGGGCGTGATCGGCCTGCTGTTCCACGAGTTCGCCGTGGTGGTGGCGCTGGCCGTGCTGGTGTCGGCCGTGGTGTCGCTCACGCTCGTGCCCATGCTCGCGAGCCGGCTGCTCAAGCACGTGCCGCGCAAGGCCGGCGCGCTGGACCACGAAGAAGAGCACCCCGAGCCCGGCACCGCCATCGGCCGTGCCTTCGAGCGCGGCTACCGCGCGGTGCACGGCGGCTACATGCGCACGCTCGACTGGACGCTCGGGCACCGCGCGCTGATGCTGGTCATGGCGGGGCTGACCTTCGTGGTCACGGCCTGGCTCTTCATCAGCATTCCCAAGGGCTTCTTCCCCGAGGAAGACATCGGCCAGATCCAGATCACCACCGAGGCGGCTGAGGACATTTCGTTCACCGCCATGAAGGCGCTGCAGGACCGCGTGGCCGCCGCGCTCAAGGCCGACCCGAGCGTGGACTACGTGAGCTCCTTCGTCGGCGTGGGCGGCCCGACCGCCACGCAGAACTCGGGCCGGCTGTTCGCGGTGCTCAAACCGCGCAGCGAGCGCCCCAAGATGGCCAAGGTGCTCGAGTCGCTGCGCCAGCGCTTCCGCGAGATCCCTGGCATTGCCGTGTACATGCAGCCGGTGCAGAACCTGCGCCTGGGCGGGCGCCAGAGCAAGGCGCGCTTCCAGTACACGCTGCAGAGCGTCAACGCCGGCGAGATGGTGCCGTGGTCGACCAGGCTCATGGAGCGCATGCGCGCCGACCCCGACTTCCGCGACGTGACCAGCGACTCGCAGAACCGCGGCCTGCAGGCCACGCTGGAGATCGACCGCGACAAGGCCGGCGTGCTCGGCGTGGCCGTGGGCGACCTGCGCACCGCGCTGTACAACGCGTACGGCGACCGCCAGATCGGCAGCATCTACGGCGCCAGCAACACCTACCAGGTGATCCTGTCGGCGGCCGACAGCGACCGCCAGTTCGAGGAAGACGTGGCGCGCCTGTCGGTGCGCAGCACCACCGGCAAGCTGGTGCCGCTGTCGGCCTTCTCGACCGTCAAGCGCACCGTGGGGCCGACCTCGGTCAACCACCAGGGCCAGCTGCAGGCGGTGACGGTGTCGTTCAACCTCGGCCCCGACGTGCCGCTGGGCAACGCGACCGCGAAGATCGACCGCTTCAAGGACGAGCTGAAGATGCCGCAGTCGATCATCACGACCTACGGCGGCGATGCGGCGGTGTTCCAGAGTTCGCAGGGCAGCCAGGCCGTGCTGCTGGTGCTCGCGGTGCTGGTCATCTACGTGCTGCTGGGCGTGCTGTACGAGAGCTACATCCACCCCCTCACCATCCTGGCGGGCCTGCCTTCGGCGGCGGTGGGGGCGCTCATCTCGCTGAAGCTCTTCGGCTTCGACCTCACGCTGATCGCGACCATCGGCATCCTGCTGCTGATCGGCATCGTGAAGAAGAACGCGATCATGATGATCGACTTCGCGCTCGACGCGCAGCGCACCGAAGGCATGAAGCCGGTCGACGCGATCCGCGAGGCCTGCCGGCTGCGCTTCCGCCCGATCCTCATGACCACGCTGGCCGCGCTGATGGGCGCGCTGCCGCTCGCGCTGGGCCTGGGTGCCGGCGCCGAGCTGCGTCAGCCGCTGGGCGTGGCGGTGGTGGGCGGGTTGATCTTCTCGCAGGTGATCACGCTGTACATCACGCCCGCGATCTACCTCGCGCTCGACCGCTACAGCGGCAGCGGGCCGATGGTGGAGCTGCCGGGCGAGGCGAAGGCCGAGGCTGCGGCGGGGCACGCGGCCTCGCACGCTTGACGGCGGTTCAAATCACACGCCTGACGGCGATTCAAAAGATGCCGGATGGCCATGAGCGTGAGCCACCCGGCCAGGAAGGACTTGTGCAGTCCCGCGTTGCGCCACACCCGGACCATCGCCCATTGAAGGCGCTCCGGCCTCTCTCCTCAGCGGCTCTCTCCATTCCCTCCGCCGCTGCTCTTCCCATGTGTGTGACGGGATGAATGATCGCGAGGGGGAGAGGGTGTCGACGGTATCCAGCGATACAGGAAGCGGGCTTTTTCCTTACGGTGTCGCGTCGCGGAAACGATGCAGGGCCGGCGCATTCGGAATGCTGACCTGCCGCGCCCGCGTTTCAATGAGCCCTTCTCTCGCCAGCGCATTCAACGTGCGCGTGACGGTGACACGGCTCAAGGCCGTCATGGCGCCGATCTGCTCGTGCGTCAGATCCACGGTGAGTTGTTTCGGTGCCTGCGCCGATGGCGGGCGTGCCACCCGCAGCAGCAAGTCGATGACCCGCTCCTTGGGCGCCGCCGAGGCCACCCCGGCCAGCTTGGCGACGATCATGTGGTTCTTGAAGCCGAGCAGCTGGATCAACGAGGTCGCGAGTTCGGGCAGCGTCGAGAACTGCTGCGCGACATCCGCCGGGCGGTAGCGGCTGAGGAGGGCCGGCGCGACCGCCCGGGTCGTCGTGGGCCGGGGGCTGTCGGCAAACGCCGGGCCTTCGCCGAAGATCGCGCCCGGCCCGAAGATCTCGAGCAGGAACTCCGCGCCGTTGCTTCGGTGGATCGTGGAATGCACGAAGCCCGATCGCAAGAGATAGAAGTAGTCGTGCCGTTCGCCTTCGCGCGCAATGGTGTCGCCGGCCTCCAGGGTGACGAAGCTTCCCAGGTGCGTGGCGTCGATCCACGGCGCAGACAGCGACTGGGAGGCGTCCCAGCTGGCGTAGGCCGAGGGCGTGGGATTCGTTCTTTTCATGGGAGCGTCTTGCCCGGGGCGAAGAAAGGCAAGCGGCTCACCCCTCTAGGTCGTGGTCTCGTCCAGCGGCGTGTCCGTCGCCAGGTGCGCGATGTCGCTCCAGCCGACGAGGCTGAAGCCCTCGGGCGTCCACAGCATGCGGTTGATGGCCGCGTTGCCGAGCTGCCAGGTGCGCGGCGCCTGCAGCTCCTGGCGCGTGGCAGCGCGGTAGAGCACGTCCATCACGCCGCCGTGGGCCACCAGCACCACCAGCTGGCCCGGGTGGCGCGCGGCGATGGCCGAGGCGGTGCCTGTCACGCGGTCGCGAAAGGTCAGCAGGCTCTCGCCGCCGCCTTCGGGCTCGAACTCGGGGTCGCGCTCGCGCCAGCGGCGGGCGTCCTCGGGCAGCGTGGCCTCGATCTCGGCGAAGCTCATGCCCTCGAAGCGGCCGAAGGCGCGCTCGCGCAGGCCCAGGTCGGGCTGCACGGCGAGGCCGTGGGGCTCGGCGATGGCCTGGGCGGTCTGCCAGGCGCGCGAGAGGTCGCTGGCGTAGACCGCCGCGATCGGCTCGTCCGCCAGCGCCTGTCCGGCGCGCTGCGCCTGCCAGAGGCCGGTGGCATTGAGGCCGATGTCGAGGTGGCCCTGGATGCGGGTGTCGACGTTCCAGGCGGTTTCGCCGTGGCGCACGGCGATCAGGCGGGTGAGATTGGCTTCCATCCGTCCGAATTCTAGAAGTGCATCATTTTTTGGCAGCCGGCGTGAGCTCGATGTTCACGCGGCGCTCGCCCGGCGGCGGGTTCGGAAAGCCCTGCAGCGCGGCCTCGAACATCACCGGCAGGATCGCCGCGCTCGAGCTGTAGGGGCCGTCGTTGCGCGCGCGGGTCTCGTACACCACGCGGTGGCTGCCGCCCGCCTCGCGCAGCACGAGGCTCACCTCGCGCTGGTACCAGGGGTTGGCCGGCGGCGTGAACATCGGGCCGCCGTACCAGCCGCTGCCATACCAGCGGTGGCCGTAGTAGCCGCCATAGCCGTAGCCCCAGGGGCCGGGCCCGTACAGCCACGGATCGGCCCAGGGCGACAGCGCCGCCGTGACGCGCGCGCCGATCTGCGCGGTGTACTGCGGCCTTGTGTCGTCGCGGCGCAGGCCGACCTTGTCGAGCGCGGCCGCGGCCATGGCCTCCAGGCCTTCCTGGCGCGCCGTGTCGGCCTGCTGCGAAGGCAGGCGCTCGAAGCGGTAGGTGGCGCCGGGTGGCACGGTCGTGCCCGGCGTGGCAAAGCTCTTGACGTTGCTGTCGACCACCCAGGAGGTGGCGCAGCCGCTCAGGGTTGCTACCAAAAATAGAGCTGAAAACGCACGATACATAAGGGTCTCCGGGCCTTAGGCCCTCAAAGTCCCCTGGGTTGCCCGAGTCAGCCCTGGACGATGCGCAGGGCGGAGGGTGCCTGGGAGAGCAGGTCGAAAGCGGGCGTGTCGAAGGCCTTGTCGCCGTTCTCGTCGGCCACGCCCGTCGCCTTCAGACCCTGGAAGTCGTGCAGCGTTCCGTCCAGCAGGTGCGAAGGCACGACGTTCTGCAGCGCGGTGAACATGTTTTCCACGCGGCCGGGGTACTTCTTGTCCCACTCGCGCAGCATCTCGCCGACCTGCTTGCGCTGCAGGTTCTCCTGGCTGCCGCACAGCGTGCAGGGAATGATCGGGAACTCGCGGTGCTGCGCCCAGCGCACCGTGTCCTTTTCGGCCACGTAGGCCAGCGGACGGATCACGATGTGCTTGCCGTCGTCGCTCACCAGCTTGGGCGGCATGCTCTTGAGCTTGCCGCCGAAGAACATGTTGAGGAAGAAGGTCTGCAGCATGTCGTCGCGGTGGTGGCCCAGCGCGACCTTGGTGGCGCCCAGCTCGTCGGCCACGCGGTACAGGATGCCGCGGCGCAGCCGGCTGCACAGGCCGCAGGTGGTCTTGCCCTCGGGGATCACGCGCTTGACGATGCTGTAGGTGTCCTGGTTCTCGATGTGGAAGTCCACGCCGAGCTCGCTCAGGTACTTGGGCAGCACCTCTTCCGGGAAGCCGGGCTGCTTCTGGTCGAGGTTGACCGCGACGATGTCGAAGTGGATGGGCGCGCGCGCCTTCATCTTGAGCAGGATGTCGAGCAGCGCGTAGCTGTCTTTTCCGCCCGAGACGCACACCATGACCTTGTCGCCCTCTTCGATCATGTTGTAGTCGACGATGGCCTGGCCGACCTGGCGGCACAGGCGCTTCTCGAGCTTGTGCGTCTCGCGTTCGATCTTCAGCGAGTTGGAGGGCGCACCGGCTTCGGGCGTATCGTCGATCCAGACGGCGTTCATTGGGGGGCTACTTCGGGCAAATCGGGGGAAAGACCCCGATTTTGCCTTGGATCACCATTCCCCGGCTTCGATGCGGATGGCGACTTCGCAGTCGTCGAAGATTTCGAGCTTGGCGATCTTCACGCGCACGCCCCGCACGCCGGGCAGTTGCAGCAGGCGCTGCGCGAGCTTGCCGATCAGGCTTTCGAGCAGGTTGACGTGCTCGGCGGTGCACTCGTCGATGATGATGCGGCGCACCTTGCGGTAGTCCAGCACGTGGAAGATGTCGTCGTCCTGCGGCAGCAGCGGCTGCGGGCCGAGGTTGAGTTCGGCGTCCACCAGGATCGGCTGCGGCGCGGTCTTTTCCTGCTCGAGGATGCCCAGGTTGGCGTCGAAGCGCAGGCCCTGGAGGGTGAGTGTCTGGTGGCCGTGCGGTGTGTTCGTGGACATGGTGGTGGTGCTCGTCACATGAGCGAGAAGTCGCGCTCGAATTTCATGAGGTGCTGGCCGCCGTCGACGAGCAGCGTGGTGCCGGTGATCGAGCTGTTTTCCAGCGCGAACTTCACGGTGGCGGCCACGTCTTCCGATGTGGACGAGCGGCCCAGCGGCGACAGCTTGTGCAGCTGCGCGAACTTGTCGTCGTCGAGCATGTGGCTCGCCAGCGTGAGGCCGGGCGCCACGCCCACCACGCGCACGCGCGGTGCCAGCGCCAGCGCCAGCATGGGGGTGGCGGCTTCGAGTGCGGCCTTGGAGAGCGTGTAGCTCAGGAAGTCGGGGTTCGGGTTCCACAGCTTCTGGTCGAGCAGGTGCACCACGGCACCGCCCTGCGCGTCGCGCCGGGCCAGGTGGTCGTGCAGCGCCTGCGCCAGCAGGATGGCCGCGCCGGTGTTGCTGCGCGCGTGGCGCTCCATGAGCGCGTAGCTGAAGCTGGCGGCGTCGTCGTGCTCGAAGAGGGCGGCGCTGTGCACCACGGCATCCACGGCACGAAAGCGCGCCGCCACGCGCGGCAGCAGGGCGCGGGTGGCCTGCTCGTCGGCCAGGTCGGCCTCGAACAGGGCCGAGTCGCCCGAGCGCGCGGCGCAGTCGGCCACGGTCTGCTCGGCCTCGGCCCGCGAGCTGCGGTAGTGCACCGCCACCTGCCAGCCGCCCGCCGCGAGCGCCAGCGCGATCTCGCGACCCAGCCGGCGGCCCGCGCCCGTGACGAGGACGGTGCGGCGGCGATCGGGGGAGGAGGGTGGGATGGCGCTCATTCGGAGGAAGAAGACAGAAGACAGGAAGAGGACAATGGCGCCGTGACGACGCCAACGACAAACAGTTTACCCATCGCCCTCGACCATCTGATTGCCCGCTCCGTCGAGCGCGCGGGCGGATGGATCGGCTTCGACCGCTTCATGGCCCTGGCCCTGTATGCGCCGGGGCTGGGCTACTACGCCAACACCTCGGCCAAGTTCGGCCACATGCCCTCGTCCGGCAGCGACTTCGTGACCGCGCCCGAGCTGACGCCGATGTTCGGCCACACGCTCGCGGTGCAGGTGCTCGAGGCGCTGGAGAAGACGGGCACCGACACGGTGTGGGAGTTCGGCGCGGGCTCGGGGGCGCTGGCGGTGCAGCTGCTGCATGCGCTGGGCGAGATGGGGCGCGGCGACGTGCGCTACCGCATCGTGGATCTGTCGGGCACCTTGCGTGAGCGGCAGCAGCAGGCGCTGGCGGGGTATGCGGGGCGGGTCGAATGGCTGGGGGAGCTGCCTGAATCCATGCAGGGTGTGGTGGTCGGCAATGAAGTGCTCGATGCGATGCCGGTGCAGTTGCTGGCGCGGGTGAAGGGGGCTTGGTTCGAGCGGGGGGTGGTGAGGAATCCGGCGGGGGATGGGTGGACGTGGGCGGACCGGGCTACCGAGTTGAGGCCGCCGGTCGAGGTGCCTGGGGTGCATGACTACCTCACGGAAGTGCATCCGCAGGCGCAGGCGTTCATTGCGACGTTGGCGGATCGGCTCGAGAAGGGCGCTGCGTTTCTCATCGACTATGGGTTTCCCGAGGGGGAGTACTACCACCCGCAGCGGCACATGGGGACGGTGATGTGCCATCGGGGGCACCAGGCGGATGGCGATCCTCTGTCGGAGGTGGGGTACAAGGACATCACGGCGCATGTGGACTTCACGGGGATTGCGGTGGCGGGGCAGGAGGCGGGGCTTGCTGTTCTTGGCTATACGAGTCAGGCGCGGTTTCTTCTGAACTGCGGGATCTTGGGGCGGATGGAGCGGGGGACTGTGGCGCAGCGGGGGATGGCGGCTCGGTTGATTCATGAGCATGAGATGGGGGAGTTGTTCAAGGTGGTGGGGTTTGCTGTCGGTGAGCCTTGGGACGCTGTGGGGTTCTCTGAAGGGGATCGGAGTCACACGCTCTGAGGGTTTGCTTCCCGGGGCCGGGAGTTCCGCCCGGCGGCGGACTCACTTTCTTTTGCTTCGCCAAAAGAAAGTAAGCAAA
>NZ_JBXAMV010000008.1:0-303839 GCF_058801005.1 Variovorax sp. GW822-FHT04A09
CAGCAGCACGGAGATCGGGTCGCCCGAGGCGGCGCGCGTGAGCACGAAGACCAGCACGGCCACCAGCGCCAGCACGATGAGCATGCCGCCCGCGCGCGAGGCGATGTAGCGAAGCGATGCGCTCTTGATCATGACGAGAACTCGATGGCGGCGGCGCTGCCGACGGCCACGTACTGGCCGGTGAACTGCACGTCGCCGTTCTTCTTCACGCGGAAGATGGTCACGTTGTCGCCCTGCTTGTTGTGGCACACGTAGAGAAAGCGCCCGCTCGGCTCGAGCGTGCAGCTGCGCGGGTAGTTGCCGCGCGTCCACTCCTCGCGCACGAGCGTGGGTGCGCCGGTGCGCGCATCGATCTTGAAGATGGAGATGGAGTCGTGCAGCCGGTTGAGCGACACGAAGTGCGTGCCGCCCGGCAGCATGCGGATGCCCGAGGCGTAGCTGGTGCCCTTGAAGCCGGCCGGCAGCGCCGAGGTTTCGCTCACCAGCGTGAGCACGCCGGTGGCGCCGTCGTAGCGCAGGAAGGCGATGGTCGAGGCCTCTTCGTTCACGAGGTAGACCCACTTGCCGTTCGGATGGAAGGCGAAGTGGCGCGCGCCCGAGCTCTCGGACACGGCCACCGTGCTCGGCTGGCTCAGCACGCCGGTGGCGCGATCGAAGCGGTACGAGATGACGCGGTCCAGCCCCAGGTCGGCCACGAGCACGAAGTTGCCGGCCGGGTCGGCCTGCACCATGTGGGCGTGCGGGCCGTCGTGGTCGCTGGTGGCAAAGCCCTCGTGCGAGCGCGCGGCCAGCGGCACCACGTCGGCGCCGGGCTTGCAGGGCGTGGCGGCGCCGCAGGCTGCGACGTCCTTGTAGACGGCGGCGGCGCGGTCGGTGTCGAAGCTGCCGTCGGTGCGCAGCGCGATCACGCTGACGTCGCCGCTGGCGTAGTTGGCGGTGAACACGAAGCGGCCGTCGGGGTGCACGCTCAGGTGCGCCGGGTCCTTGCCGCCGCAGGGCATCTCGGCCACGAACGACAGCGCGCCGTTGGCGCCGATGCGGAAGGCCGAGACGGAGCCGGCTTCGAACTCGTTGGCGGCGTACAGCATCGGCAGCGTCGGGTGCCGCGCCAGCGAGGCGGGGTTGCGCAGCTTCGCATCGCTGCCCGCGCTCGCCACGGCGGGCGGTGCGCCAGGGATGGGCTTGAGCGCGCCGGTCGCGCCGTCCACCACGAACTGGTGCACGCCCAGGCCGCGCCCGCCGCGCCACGGCTTGCCGCCGTCGCTGTAGGTGCCGACGTAGGCGTACACGGGGCCCGAAGTGGTGGCTTGAGCGGTAGTGGCCATGGATGGTTTGAGTCCGAGGGCGCCCAGGCCGGAGGCCAGTGCGCTGACTTGCAGAAGTTGACGACGCGACGGCATGGCGGTGCTTGCGGCCTTACTTGATCTTCGCGTTCCAGAAGAACGGCCAGGTCGCGGGCTGGTAGTTGTCCAGCGCCGGGCTCTTGGCCGAGAGGCCGTTGAACTTGCCGACGTTGATGTACGGCACCTCGTCGTACACCACCTGCTGCACCTTGCCCCACAGCGCGCCGCGCTTGGCCGGGTCGCTCTCGGTGTTGAAGGCGCTGAGCGCGGCCTTCTTGGCGGGCGAATCCCACCAGCCGGGTGCGCCGTCGCCCAGTTGCGGCGGCGAGAGCATCGGCTCGGGGAACTGGCCCGAGTGGGTCACGTAGATGTCCCACAGCTTCGGGTCGTTGCGGCGCTGCACCAGCGTGGCCCAGTCGACCACGTTGAGGTCGACCTTGAAGCCGGCGCGCTTGAGCTGCTCGGCCATCAGCAGCGACATGTTGTAGTGGAAGTCGTACTGGCGGCTGGTGAGCACGCGGATCGGCTCGCCCTTGTAGCCGGCCTTGGCCGCGGCGTCCTTGGCCTTGGTGGCGTTGCGCTGGTTGTAGTGGTCGGCGCCGGCCGCCGAGTAGAACGGCGAGCCCTTGGGGAAGTGGTTGGCCTCGGCCACGAAGAAGCGCGTGTCGCCGAAGCCGGCCGCGAGCATCTCGCCCTGGCCCAGCGCGGTCTGCACGGCCTGGCGCACCGCCGGGTTGGCGGCCACGCCTTCCTTGGTGTTGAGCACGAGGTAGGGGAAGCCGAACGACGGCGTCATGATCGGCAGCGTCTTGCCGCCGGCCTTCTCCAGGCGCGGCAGGGCTTCCACCGGCAGCAGGTCGGCAAAGTCGTACTGGCCGGCGAGTGCACCTTCGACGCGCGTGCTGGCGTTGGGCACGGGCACGAAGCGCAGCTCTTCGATGGCGGCTTCGCGCTTGCCGCCGTAGCCGCTCGCGGGCTCCTTGCGCGCGGCGTACTTGTCGAAGCGCGTGAGCAGCACGAACTGGTCGGGGCGACGCTCCTTGAACTTGTAGGGGCCGGTGCCGACGAAATCCTTCAGCGGCGAAGCGATCGAGTCCTTGGCCATGATGGCCGCCATGCCGCTGGGCAGCGCCAGCTGCGACAGCAGCGGTGCGTACGGCGCCTTCAGCACGATCTCCACGCCCAGCGGGCCCTTGGCCTTGAGACTCTCGATTTCCTTGCCCACGGCCTTGCCGCGCGGCGACTGGTCCATCCAGCGCTGCAGGCTGGCGACCACGTCGTCGGCCGTGAGCTCGCGCCCGTTGTGCAGCGCCACGCCCTTGCGCAGCGTGATGGCGTAGGTCTTGCCGTCGGCCGAAATTTTCGGCATGCCCTCGGCCAGCATCGGCACCACGTTCCACTTGGCGTCGAAGGTGTACAGCGTCTCGTACACGTGCTGCATGATGGTTCCGACCAGGTCGGCCGTGGAGGCCATCGGGTCGAGCGTCTGCGGCTCGGCCACCATCGCCAGCGTGGCGAAGTTGCGCGGGCCCTGCGCATGCGCTGGATGGTGGGGCAGCGTGGTGCACAGCACCGCGAGCAGCGAAGCGCCCAGCAGGCTGCGCTTCGACAGGCGGGGCAGGCGCTGGACAAGACCGGCGTGAGACATGGAGAACTCCTTCATGGGGCGTACTGATTTATGAAAGAAATTTTCTTTCTAGACCGAACTCTGAAGCAGACTTCATGCCAAATCATCCGTGTTAACCCTTGTTGAGGGGTTATTCTGAAAAAGTCTTTCAAATCAGGCGGATACTGCGGCCCTCACCCGCCCCACTCAACCCCTCTCACTCACAGGAGTTCCCATGCCCCTCGAATACCTCGGCGCCCCGCCCATCGCTTCCGACCGCCAGGCCCGCCCCTTCTCCCCCGCCGTGCGCGCGGGCGATTTCGTCTACGTGTCGGGCCAGGTGCCCGCCAACGCGCAGGGCGAGATCGTGGCCGGCGGCATCGAGGTGCAGACGCGCCAGGTGATGGAGAACCTGAAGACCGTGCTCGCGCTGGCCGGCGCCACGCTCGACGACGTGTGCAAGAGCACCGTCTGGCTGCACGACGCGCGCGACTTTGGTGCCTTCAACCGCGTCTACATGAGCTACTTCGGTGAAAACAAGCCGGCCCGCTCGACCACCGAGGCGCGCCTCATGGTCGATGCGAAGGTCGAGATCGACGTCGTCGCCTACAAGCCCAAGGCCTGATCAGGCGGGCCGCAACTCGGTCTTGCGCTGAATGATGCGTGAGACCAGCCCGTACTCCACGGCCTCCGTGGCCGACAGCCAGCGGTCGCGCTCGATGTCGGCCAGCACCACGTCGATGGGCTTGCCGGTTTCGCGCGCGATCTCGTGCGCGATGCGCTGGCGGGCCTTGATGATCTCCTGCGCCTGGATCGCGATGTCGGTCGCCTGTCCGCCCGCGCCGCCGCTGGGCTGGTGGATCAGGAAGCGCGTGTTGGGCAGGCACACGCGGCGCTCGCGCGGGGCCGCGAGAAACAGGTGCGTGGCGGCGCTGCCCACCCAGCCGGTGCCGATCATGTGCACCGGTGCGCTGATGAAGCGCACCACGTCATGGATGGCGTCGCCCGACTCCAGGTGCCCGCCGGGCGAGCTCACGAGGATGTCGATGGGTTTCTCGCCGCTGTCGGCATCGAGCGCGATGAGCCGGCGCGTGACGTCGGCGGCCACGCTGTCGGTGATGCTGCCGAAGATCAGCAGCGTGCGCGACTTGAACGCCTTTTCCTCGAGGTAGGAATTGCGCGGCTCGGCCGTCGCCGCGGGCGGGGTGTCGTCGTCGGTTTCCAGTGTTGAAAACATGGGCTGCATGAAGAAAGCTCCTGTGGTTGAACTGTCTTGACGAACAAGCCCACAGTTTCGTGACATTGCGCCTGCCGTGGCAAGCAGCACCGTGGTGCCACGGTGCCACGTGCCGCTCAGGCGCCCATCCGGGGCGACACCACGGCCCTTCGGGATGTGCCGACGCCGGCCAGCACCGGGCGCCCCGTCATCGCGCCGCAGTGGTCCAGCGCCTGGCGCAGGACGGTATCCACGTTGCGCAGCGACAGCCCGTAGTGGGAGGCCACCTCCTGGCGTGTCTTCTCCTCGATGCGCAAGGCCTCGAGCACCGCCCGGTGACGCCGCGGCAGGCCCTGCATCGCGCGGTCGACCGAACCGACTTCGGCGCGCACCTCGGCCATGTCCTCGGGCCCGGGCGCGTGGTCGATGGCCGACTCGACGGCGGTGTGCGGGTCGTCCACATAGCGCCATGCCCCCTCGCTGCGCAACCGGTCCATGGCCAGGTTGCAGGCCACGCGATAGACGTAGGCGTTGGGGTTCTCCACGGGTGCGCCCACCCGCAGGTGGCCCAGCCGCAGCCAGGCGTCGTGCAGGCATTCGCTGGCCATCTCGGCGCACCCGAGATGGCGGGTCAGCTTGCGCCGCAACCCTTCGTAGTTGGCGCAGAGAAAAACCTGCAGCGCCAGGCGACGCTGCGCTTCGTCCCGCAGCGCATCGGCCGCCTCGTCGCGCGCCGGTGCTTCCTGTTCGCAAGGGACACTGGGTGCCATGACATGCCGCTCCTGCCCGCCTAGCGGTCCTGCTGCAGGCGACGACGCTCGTCGCTGCTCAGGGCGGCCCAGTGCCTGGGGTCGATCTTGCGGCCCATGCCCACCACCTGCACGGGGTTCTGCGGGTCGTAGTCGACCTGCGCCCCGGATTGCAGTCCCGACCGCGGCGCCGGCGCGTCGCGCCCCTCTGGTGCGGGCTCGTTGCCGAAGCCGAGCACGCGCACCGTGAAGACCGACGCCAGCGCCTGCCGCGCGGCCGCGCGCTCGCGCTGCACCGCGTCCTGCGCGGCGGCCGTCGCCTGCGCAGCGGCAGCGCTCGCATTGGTGAGCGCGCCGATGTTCACCGACGCGATCACCGGCAAGCCCTTGGTCTCGCCCTTGACCTGGATGTTGTCCGCGTTGAGCACCTGCAGCGCCGCGATGTTCAGGTTGCCCGCCACGCGCAAGCCCGCATCGCCGGCGTTCACGGTGCCGCGCGGTGCCACCAGGTCGACGTCGCCGTCGCCCACGGTGCCGATGCCGCTGCCGCTCATGTCCGACTTCTCGCGGATCACCGTCACGCCGTCCAGGTCGGTGGACACCTCGGGCGCCGATGGCACGCGCAAGGTCTTGGCGCCGCGCCCCGCATCGATGTCGCCGACGGTGGACCAGATGATCTGGTCGCTGCCCTGCTTCGTGACCTCGGGCACGAAGGACAGGATGCGCGACTGGTTCACGGTGACGTCGTTCCGGGCCGCAATGCCGATGTGCCCCGACGCCAGCGTCACCAGACCGTAGCCGGCCGGCACTGCGGCGCCCAGCGCCGCCACCTGCAGGCCGCCGCCGGGCGTGAGCACGTCGATGTCGCCGCCGGCCATGGTGCGCAGCATCAGCTTGTTGGCCGCCACGTCGCCCTTCCATGTGTCGCCCGGGAACAGCGTCTCGATGGCCGTGTAGCCGCGGTTGTAGCCGCCGTTGCGCGGCAGGCCGCCGGTGCCCGGCTCGTTCTGGTCGCGCCCGGCTTCGCGCAGTTCGAGCAGGTACACCTGCCGCAGGAACTGCTGCTGCGCAAGCTGGGGCAATTTCTGGAAGCGCGCCCAGGCTTCGAGCGGCTCCAGCTTTTCGCCGGTCATGTCCGACATGAACGAGACGAGGCCGCGGCGCACGGTTTTTTCCTGCCCGCCTGCGCGCGTTTCGACCTGGTCCACCAGGTAGATGGGCAGCACGCTGCCGTCCGCGCCCCGGGTCTTCAGGTAGTCGGGCATGGACGCGACCTTCGACGGATCGAGGTAGGCGGCCGTGAACGCGTCGTAGCCCACGGCGTGGTTCAGCCCGGCCATGGCGGTGATGGCGGCGCCGTGTTCCGGCAGGCCCTTGACCTGCGTCTCGGGCAGCGCGCGGTTGTTCCTGTCGTAGCGCTGGTTGCCCAGCGTCTGCACCTGCAGGTTGTCGGCGTACAGGTCGCGGCCGGCGGCCAGCACCAGCGTGCCGGGGCCCTGGATCTCGATGTTGCCGGTCAGGCCCACCGAGAGATCGTTGTTCGGGTCCAGGCGCGCCGTGCTCTTCATCGCCAGGATGTCGTTGCCCGCCTCCAGCAGCGTGACGTCGGAACCACGCAGGTTGCGGCCCGCCAGCCGCAGGCCGCGAATGTCGGTGCCCGCACGCACCCAGGTCTGCTCGTTGGCCTTCACGTCGAGCCCCACGATGGAGCCCTGCGATGCATAGATGCGGCTGGGCTCGAAGTCGTTGGCCAGCGGCAGCACCTCGGGGTTGTTCACGCTGCGCAGGTACGAGTTGTTGACCGGCGAGGCCAGTGCCCGCTCGATCAGGTTGTCGAGCATGTCCTCCATGTTCATCTGGCTGAACGGCGAGCCCGCGCCGCCCGGCATGTAGCCCGTGGGCATCATCGCGGGCGTGGCGTAGGCCATGACGAGCGGCGCGTCGAAGCGGATGTCGTTCTTCGCGACCACGCGCACGTCGTTGGTGGTACCCGGCAGCACGTACAGCGGCCCGTCGATGGCAATGCCGCCGTTCAGGGCGGCCGCCGAGAAGCGCGCCGGATACCGGTTGCCGCCGAAGCCCACCAGCGTGTCCTTCTCGACCCAGCGCAGCAGCAGGTCGCGGAAGATGAACTCGGTCCGGTTCACGAAGGTGATGTTGCCGCCGGTCGACACCAGCCGCAGCGCGCTGCGGTCGGTGTAGCCGCTCATGTAGGCGCCGTAGTTCAGCACCTGGCCGTCGCCTCGCAGGCCCTCGCCGTAGGTCACCAGCAGCGGATCGACCACCGTCTGCAGGCGCAGGTCACCGGCCGTGCGCAGGCTCAGCGTGGCGTCGCCCAGCGCGAGGATCGGCGCCACGGTGTAGCTGCTCTTCGTCAAGCCGCCGCCGCTGTCGTCGCGGGTTATCGTCACCGTGTGGCCGACTGCCGTTTCGCCGGCGCGGATGTCGCCCGCGCCGCGCGCCACGTAGTACTGGCCGCCGCGGATCGCGCCGCCGGCCTGCACCGACATGGCGCCGCCGTTGCGCATTTCCATGGCCATGGCCTCGCTGGCGGAGCGGCCGCCGCGCATGCGCATGTGGGTCGGCAAGGCGACCAGCAGGTTGCGCAGGTCGCCGCCGGCTTCCACGCTGACGTTGCCGCCGCCCAGCGCGCCCACGCCCTGCTGGAAGCGCCCGTAGTCGATCCACCAGCTCGACTGCTCGGGCGCGTGAATGACGGGGCCGTAGACGCCGTCGGGGTTCCAGCCGTTTTCGCCGTTGGTGTATTCGCCGAAGAAGCGCTTGGCATTGAGCGTGCCCTGCCGGTTGAGCCATTCGGTGAAGTGCTGGCCCGACGGCGCGGCCTCGATGCTGCCCTGCGCGCCGATGGCAAGGTTGCCGCCTTCCACGCCGTAGCTGGCGTTCGGGTTGGCGGTGGAGAAGTCGCTCCACACCGTCGTGTCCTTGCGCCCGGCGGTGT
Source organism: Variovorax sp. GW822-FHT04A09 (assembly GCF_058801005.1). Taxonomy (NCBI): domain Bacteria; kingdom Pseudomonadati; phylum Pseudomonadota; class Betaproteobacteria; order Burkholderiales; family Comamonadaceae; genus Variovorax; species Variovorax sp. GW822-FHT04A09. The sequence goes on from NZ_JBXAMV010000008.1 coordinate 7,874, forward strand.
AGATCACCGATTCCTTGTGCGCCAGCGTGAGGTCGCGGCCCGCGCGCACTTCGAGGTCGCCGGTGCCGGTGCGCACGAGCTTGCCCGCGCCGTTGTCAGGCTTCGGGTCGATGTCGGTGGGCACGGCGGTGTTGGCCGTGCCCACGGTGATCGACCCCTTGCCCGCGGCCTGCGCCGCGAGCGGCTTGAGCGCCATCGCATCGGCCGAGGCCAGTTCGCCGCCGGCCACCAGCCGCAGGTTCCACGACGGGCCCGCCTGCAGCCGGCCGCTGCGGTCGGCCGCGTCGAAGCCATCGCTCAGGTGGCCGTTGATGGCCAGGTTGCCGCCCGCGCGCAAGGTCAGCGTGCCTTCGCGCGCGCCGGAGAAATCGCTGAAAAGATTCCAGTCGCTGTTCAACGCGAGGTCGCCCGCGCTGCGGACCTCGATGCCGGGCATCACGGCCAGCCCGGTGCCCAGCCGTGCCGCCACCCCGCCCGATGCAGCCCTGAAACGCGCGGCATCGGCAATGGCGTCGGGCTTGACCGAATCGACCGTGGCGCCGTCGTAGTCCTTCACGTCGTAGACGCTCACGCCTTCGAGCACCGCCGAGCGCGCGCCGTTCACGGCAACGTTCAGCGCGCTGACCGCGACGTCGTCGTGCGTGGCGTTCTGCTGCGCGCGCAGGCGCACCTTGCCGCCTTCGTTGCCGGCCACGTCGATCAGGCCGCCTTGCAGGTTGAGCTGCCCGCCCGCCGCTTCGAGCGTGACGCGGCCGTTGCCCAGGCTGCCGGTGGCACCGGCGAGCAACTGCGCGCCGGCCTGCATTGCCACGCCGTTGCCGGCGGTGATGCGAATGGCGCCGCCGTAGGCCGAGCGCGCATCCACCGTGCCCGAGATGTCGATGCTGCCCCGGTCCGCCGTGAGGCCGAAGTCTTCCACCTGCGTGAAGCCGCCCAGTGCCACGTTGCCCTGGCGGATGCGGAACTGGCGCGAGCGGTTGAAGCCGGCGTCGTTCAGCCGCTGGCTCACGCCGGCGAAATCGGGCAGCGCCTCGATGTCGAGCGCGAAGCTGCCGGCCTTGCCGCCATTGCCTCCCGCCTGCGCCGCGATCAGGCCGTCGAGCACCACCGTACCGCCCTGCGATGCCGCAAGGCTCAGCGTGCCGGCGTCGCCGCCCCTCGGGTGGGCGGCCAGGTCGAGCCGGCTGCCGGCCTCCAGCCGCACGTCGCCGCCCACCGCCGACAGGCCGATGCGGCCCGCGTCCGCGTATTCGGCCACGTCGAAGAACTGCTTGGCGGAGCCGCTCACGTCGATGGTGGCGCCGCGCGCCACGACCAGGCTGCCGCCGGTCGCCGTCATGTCGATGCTGCCGCCCCGCGCCACCGCCCGGCCGTCGAAGGCAATGCTGCGCCCGCTGAGGGCCAGGCGCAGGCCCAGGCTTTCCTGCGGATCGAACGACGCGGCCTCGCCTTGCGCCGAAGCGACGACCTGCAAGGCGCCGCCCGTGGCAATCGACTGCGCCGCGCCGCCGCGGCCGGTCAGCAGCGGCGTGTTCAGCGTGAGCGGCGACGCGCCCGTGTCGATGCCGCCCGCGCCCTCGCCGATGATCGCGTTGCGGCCCGCCAGCGTCACCGCGCCGAAGCCCGAGAACGTCTTCTGGCCCGCGCCCAGCACCAGCGTGGCCGCGTCCAGCGTGAAGCCGCCCGCACCGCCGGCGGCGGGCACGCCGGTGCCGCCCCCGCCGCTGTTGACGAGCACGATGCTGTCGCCCTTGATCGTCACGTCGCCCGCGCCGCGGCCCACGAATGCGCCGCCGTCGAAGGTCAGCGATTTCAGGCCGGCCGCGCCCAGGTCGAGCGAGCTGTAGAAGTCGAAGTCGGTGTAGCTCCGCAGCGTCAGGCGCGTCGAACGGCCCAGCTGCGCAAGCGCGCCGCTGTCCAGCACCATGCCTTCGGTGCCGCCGCCGAAGCCGATGCGGCCGGCCGCCACCGACAGGTCTGTGCCCGCAATCTGCGCCGAGGCCGCCAGTTCCGTCGTGCGCGTGGCGTCGATCAGCAAGGCCGCATCGCCGTTGACGATGGCACCCGCACCGATGGAAACCAGCCCGCCGCGCGAGGTGTCCACGCCCTGGCGGATGACCTTGACCGCGTCGCCGGTGGCCACGCGCACCAGCGCGCCCCAATCCCTGGCGGCCGAGACGAGCACGTCGTCCACCGCGTCCTTGGCGTCGATCACGCCATCGAAGTTGTCGTCCAGTTGCCCGTCCGGGTCGGCGTAGACCGCCGCCACCCGCGGCTTCATGACCAGGTTGCCCGCGCCGCGCCCGCCCGCGCCCTTCGCGCTGACGCGGCTTCCGCCCTCGATGGCCACCTTGTCGCTGGCGGCCAGGATGATCTCGGGGCCGAACAGTTCGGAGCCGTCGTTGTTGCGCACCACGATGTCGGTCGCGGTCACGTCCAGTTCCAGGCCGAGCGCGTTGCCTTTGCGCTTGCCGCCCACCAGCAGGCTGCCCGCGCCGAAGTTCGACAGGCTCGCCGCATCGATGACGAGGTAGCCGTCGGCCTGCAGGCTGGCGCTGTCCTGCCCGCTGCCGACGATGGCGATCTTCTTGCCGGCAATGTCCACCAGCCCGCCGCGCCCGCCCTCGTCGGGTGCCGAGCGCAGCGTGCCGTCCAGCACCAGCCGGCGGCCGGCGTCGAACACCACCGCGCCGCCGTCGCGCGGCAGGCGCGGCGTGACGACGTTCTGGCCGGTCAGGCGGTACTGCGTGAGCTTGAAGGCCTCGGACGAGAAGAAGTCGTTGGCCGTGGCCTCGTTGTATTCGGAGTAGCGCCGCAGCACGGCGCCGGACATCACGCGCCAGGCCGACGCCTGCGCGTCCTGGTTGCCGCCATAGGCATTGCCGGCCTTGCCCTGCATGACGAGGCTGCCGTCCGGTGCGCGGGTGGCGGGCGCGAGTGCGCCGCCCCAGGCCTTGCCCGTTGCCTGCACCGCGAAGGCACCGGGCAGCAGCGCATAGCGCGCGGGCAGCAGCGTGTACCAGCCGGCCGCCAGACCGGGGCCGCCGGCGAGCCAGACACGCTGGCCCGCCGCGGCACCGCCAGCGGGCGCCGCGCCGGCCTGCCCTGGCAGGATCGCGTACATGCCGGGCATGTTCAGCATGTCGTGCGAGCCGCCCGGGCCTGGCACGAATTCGGAGGCATGCAGGTCGCCGCCGCCCGCGATGTCCACCACCGCGCCACGCGCCAGCGCCACGTCGGGCGACTTCATGGTGATGCGTTTTTCAGGCGGCGCGACCAGCGAGCCAGTCGACGGATTGGCAGGATCGACCGCCTTCGACGGGTCGTGCCAGTGCTCGTTGTTGGACAGCGTGCCAAAGGGCACGGTCATTCCGGCGCCCGACACCGAGGTGAGGCTGCCCGCGCCCAGCGACAGGCGCTCGCCGGCGTTCAGCTCGATCTGGCCGAAGGGCGCGCGCAGCACACCGTTCTGCGCGATCACCGGTGCTTCCAGGCGCAGGCTGCCGCCGGCCGACAGCGGTGCGCTGCCGGCATCGCCCAGGCGCTCGACGGTGATGGAATCGCCGGCGCGGATCACGCCGGTCATCGCGGTGGTCGGGTACACCTGGCCGGCGTTCAGCACCAGTTGCCCGTCCACGTCCAGGTTGACCTGCAGCCGGGTTTCTTCGTTGATCGGCGAAGGCAGCGCGCCGCCCATGCGGATCTCTCCGGCTTCGAGCACCGTGCGGCCGAAGCCGCCGATGCGCACGGCGCCGGCCTGGAACTGGGTCGGGTCTTCCGATGCCGAGATGTCGATCAGCGAGCCGGCCACGGTGAGCTGCCCCGCCCCTGCCGACGCGGCCAACGATACCGGCGCTTCAGGTGAGGCGGCAGGCACGGCCGACAGCACGATGCGTGGCGCGCGCAGCGACGACGACGTGCCCGCGTGCCCGACGATCGGCCCCTGCAGCCAGATCGAGCGGCCCAGCGCGAGGTTCGCGTTGTCCAGGCGAATCGCGCCCTGTGTCGCATTCACCAGCGAGAGGTCGGCAAAGCCGCCGTCCTTGAAGGCCTGCGGACGCACCGTCAGCGTGGACACCTGGCCGGGCTTGTTCAGCAGGTCGCGCAGCAGGTCGCTCGAAAAGAGCGCGTCGCGGAACAGGTCCAGCGCCTGCGGCGTCAGGCCGAACTGCGCCGCATCGAGCGCACCGTTTGCGCCGGGCAGGCCCAGCCGGTCGGACACAACCAACTCCTTCACGTCCGCCAGCTTCGCGAGCAGCGCCGACGACAGGATCATCGGCCCGTCGATCTCGTAGCCGTAGCTGCGCAGGCCGGGCGCCCAGTCGTAGTCCACGCCCTGCCGCCAGTCGCTGCACACGCCGTCCACCGCCAGGCCCACGCAGTCCGGGTCTTGCAGCACGCGTTGCAGTTGCTCCAGCGGCGAGCCTGTCGGGCCCGATGTCGCGGTCATGTTCAGGCGGATGCGCCCGCCGATGCCGTTGGGCCCGCCCGCCTTGCCCACCATCGTGCTTTCGATCAGGCCCTTGCCCGTGATTTCGATCAGGCCGCCGTTGCTGTCCAGCCGGATCTCCGGTGCGGGCCGGTGCACGCGCGGGCCCGAGGGGCCGGCATCGGGCACGCCGTCGATCGTGCCGGTGGCGCCCGACACGTCGATGAGCGCATCTTTCTCCAGCCGCATGTCGCCCGCCAGGATGCTCACCGTGCCGCCGTCGCGCACCTCGCCCACGCGGCGGCCGCTGTTGCTGTCGATGCGGATCAGCGGCACGCCGCGCGCCAGCAATTCAGCGCCGGCTTCGAGGACGACCGTGCCGCCGCTCAGCCCGATGCGGCCCGCCGGTGCGTCAAGGCGCCCGCCGACCGTCAGCACGCCCTGTTCGCCACCGGCGTTCAGCGACAGGCTGCCGCCGGTGTCGGTGCGCACGCTGGCGCCCCGCGCAATGCGGACCGGGCCGTTCTCGGTGCCGAGCGACAGCGCCGCGGGGCTTCGCGCCGCGCGTTCGTCGGGCCGCAGCATGCCCAGGGGCGCTGCCTCGGCCAGGTTGCGGCCGCTCGGCAGGTCGCGCCAAGCGAAGTTGTTCAGGTCGATGCTCGTGGCCTGCTGCGACACCACCACGCCTTCGGGCACCACGATGCCCTTGCCTTCGCCGCGCACCGAGACCGTGACGTTGCCGAATCCGCGCTCGCCGAAGAGCGTGGGCGGCAGCATCACCACCGAGGAGGCCGAAGTGGCCCCGGCTTCGTCCGGCGGCGAAACGGGCGGCACGCCACCGATCTGCACCGCCGAGGCGGTCTGGATCGACAGGCTGCCCGCCGAGCCCGCTGCATGGGCGCGCATGTTCAGTGCGTTCAGGTCGAGGTCGGGCGTCACGCCGGCCAGCGAAATGGACCCCGCATTGCCCACGCGCAGCGTCGGCAGGCCCTGCTTGCCGGGGTCCGCGCGGCCACCGCCCGATACGTCGAGCACGGCATCCTTGTGGGCCACGATCTTTCCGGCAATCACCTTGATCGCGCCGCCGTCCAGCGCCCAGGCGCCGCGCAGTGCGCCGTCGCGCCAGGTGTTGATCCACTGGCCGCTGGCGTCCAGCCGGCCCTGCTCGCCGAGCTCCACTTTTCCGTAGGCCGACGAAAGCCCGATCTGCCCGCCCGGCACGCGGATCAGTCCGTTGATGCGGATGTCGTTGGTCGAGCCTTCGGTGCCGGCCACCGAGAGCGACGCGCCCGGCGAGAGGTTCAGCGCGGCACCGCTCGCAAGCTCGAAGTCGCCGTTGATGTGGTTCAGCACGATGGTGCCCATGCCCGAATTGCTGAGCATGTCGTCCGACAGGAGGGTGAGCTTGCGCGACTTCTGCTCGCCCGGCTTCAACTGCACATAGAAGTCGTCGCCGAGCTTCGTGTTCGCATCGAAGTCCTGCGCGAGCCGCTTCGGGTCGTGGCTGACGATGATGGTGCCCGGCGACCACGGCCGGCCATCCGGCGAGTTCTCGCCCAGCTGCAGCCGGCCGCCCTTGTTGCCGCCCGGGTTCTTCGACTGGCGCTCGCCCACCACCACGCCGCCCAGCATGTCGCCCTCGAGCACCATGGTGTCGCCCGCGTAGATCTGCACGGCGCCGGCCTTGCGCCCTTCGGTGTAGCCGGCTTCCTTGTAGTCGGCGCCGATGAGCGGCGTGCGCCAGGTGGTCTTCACGCCCCAGCGCGCATGCTGGTTGGTGAACTCGCCCGCGATGCCGGTGTAGTCGGTGTCGGACATGGCCCGGTCCATGGTGTGCACGCGGCCGTCGGCGCCCATGAGCTTGGTCGCGGTGTTCATGCCGTCGGTGTAGCGCACCGAGCCGCCGGACACGTCCAGCATCGATCCCGTGCGCGTGATCACCGAGCCGCCCGAGCGCATCTCGATGCTGCCCGCGTTGGCCGAAAGCTCGCCCAGGTCGGTCTTGCCCACGCCCACCCAGCCGCTCACGTCGCCCAGCGGCGTGCCCACCCAGGCACCGGGAATGTAGGTGGCGCCGTCAGGGCCCAGCACCCATTGCACGCCCGCCATCGGGCCGTCCTTGAACACGCCGCTCACGCGCCGGTCGACGATCACCTTCTTGCCACGCACCCACGCGTCGAGCTGCATGGGCGAGTCGCGCAGTTCGTTGATGCGCAGCTCGGCCTCGATGAAGTTACGCGACATGGCCACCTGCATGCCCTGCAGGCCGGCCACGCTGAGGAAGGCATCGTTGTCCACGTAGATGCGGCTCGCGTCGCGCAGGCTGCCGGGCTTGAAATACGGGAACAGCGTGAACATCGGATTGACCGCCGACTCGAGCTTGATGGTTCCCGCCGGCACCAGCACGCCGGCCTTCGAGCGGATGTCGATCAGTTGCCCGTACAGGCTCACGCGGCCCGGCTGGTAGCGCGTGGCAAGCGCCGACGCCTCGATCTCGCTCGTGTCCGAGGTGTCGGGCAATACCTGCGAAATGCTGCCCTCGCCCAGCGTGAGCGTGCCGGCCGACCAGTTGATCAGGTCGTTCACACCATCGGCGTACATGTGCGAGCCCAGGCCCCAGGCGCGCAGCAGGATGGAGCCGTTGCGGTTGTTCAACGCGGTGGTTGCACTGAGCACGCCCGACTGCCGCACGTCCTGCGCCTGCAGGGTGATGTTGCCGCGGTCGGCCTGCACGGTGCCGGTGTTGACCACCTCGTAGCCGACCGCCTTGGCGCGCGCCGCCATCTCGGGCATGACGACATCGCGCAGGCCGGCGACGAAGTTGGCGTCGGCATAGACCGGCGAGAGCTTGAGCGCGCCCCACACCTGCCCGCCGGTGAAAGCCCAACCGGGCACTGCCGAAGCGGCCACGTCGAGGCCGCGGGGCGCGTTCGGGTCCTGCGTCGATGGCGTCTTCAGGTAGATGTTCTCGCCGGCCGCGAGGATGACCTGGCCGTCGGGCGCCGAGATGCGGCCCGCGTTGCGCACCTTGGGCGCGAACAGCATGACCTTGCCGCCGCTGTTCGCCGCCAGCTGCGCGCCTGCGTCGACACGCACTTCGCCGGGCGCCGCGCCGGGAACGAAGCGGTCCACGTCGCCCATCTTGTCGGGCGCGCCGCCGACGCCGGCCTTGAAGCCCGCGTCGCCGTAGATCAGGGGCCGCGCGGAGGTGAACTCGCCGAACTGCGGAATCGGGAAATCGTTGCCCTGGTTGGTGAGCACCTGCGGGTTGTTGATGCCCAGCTTGAACTGCTTGTCCGACAGCGCAAGGCTGGACGCGACCAGCGAGCGCGTGTCCACCTGGCTGGAGCCGGTGAAGACGATGCCGTTGCGGTTGACCAGGTACACCGAGCCGTCGGCCTTGATCTGCCCCGCGATCTGGCTGGGGCGGCCGCTCGGATCGTTGATGCGGTTCAGCGCGATCCATGCGTTGGTGCCGTCGGGCTTGGCGCCGCCCTTCTGGTCGAACTGCACCGTGGTGTGCTTCCCGACGTTGAAGCTCTCCCAGTTCAGGATCGCCTTGTCGTCGGTCTGCTCGATGCCGACCACGGTGCGGCCGCCCGCCGCGGTCTGCACCGGCGCCCTGGCATTGAGCCAGCCTGCGGTGAGGCTGTTCGTATCGACCTTGAGCCCGCCGTCGGCCAGGCCGTCGGGGATGTCCGAGCCGCCGTTCGACGCGGCCTCGCGTGCGGCCGCCTGCGCCGCCTGTTGCGCGGCAATGGAACGCGCCGCCATGTTCAGGTTGCCCATGGAGCGCTGCAACTGTTCGCCGGCCTTGCGCTGCTCCAGCGGGTTGGTCAGCATCGATGCCGGCATGCCGTTGGGCAGGCGGCCCGTCGCCGAGGCGGTGTTCTGCACCGCGCTCTTGTTGGCGAACCAGGCGCCGCTGAAGGCCTGCTGGGCCTGGGCATCGAGCACCAGGGCGCCGTTGGCCGCCAGCGTCATGGCAATGGCGCGCGCGATCGGCGCCATGCGAAAGCGCCGCGCCTGCCGCCGGTTGCGCGCCTTCGTTGCGTGGATCGGTGTGAGGGGCCCGCGTGTGCTCATGAGTCGTTTCCGCCGGAAAGTTGAGTCGATGCACTACGACGAACGAGCGCCCCACGACCCCGCAACTTATTTTTCAGGCCGCGCACCACGGCCGCCCGATTCAGCTGAGAACCGTCAACCCGCCCGGCAACGAACGGGCGTCGAGATCGAAGGCATGCTGCAGCTGCACCAGCGCCAGGTCGAGCGATGCGATGTAGAAGCTCCCGGTGACCAGGCGGCTGCGCGCGGCCGAGTTCATCAGCACCACGCGGCCGCGCCGGTAGCGGTTGATCTCGTCGAGCACGTCGGACAACCGGGCCTGCGTGAACACCAGCTCGCCCTTGCGCCAGGCCGACAGGTTGGCGGCGCCGACCAGCGCCACGCTGCTCACCGACGTGCCGTCGTACACCGTCTGCTGGCGCGCGCGCAGCTCACGCGCGCCCGCGGGGTGTTCCACGCGCACCGCGCCTTCGATGCAGGTCACGCACACCTTGGCGTCCAGGTAGCGGACCTCGAAACGCCCCGACTCGGCCAGGCTGCGGCCGGCCCCGGCCACGACGCCGAAGGGCCGTGCGCCGCTGGCCGACGACAGATCGAACGCGGCCTCTCCCTCGAGCAGGTCGACGCCGGTCGTCCGGCCGTCCACCGTGCGGCGCCGGATGCGGGTCTGGGTGTTCAGGGTGACCTGCACCCGCTCGGTGAGGCCCACCTCCAGCTGCTCGCCGGTGGCGGTGCGGTAGTCGCCGCCCCACCCCGCCGGCGCGGGCCACAAGCCCGCAGACGGATGGAACACCGCCACGCCCGCGACACCGGCCATGGCCGCCGCGCCCGCTGCCGCACCGAGGAAAGCGCGGCGCGCGAGCACCGGTCGGGGCCGGTGGCGCGCATGAAACGCCGCCGCATCGGCATTGGTACGCAGCACGCCGGCAGAGGCCTGACCGAGCACGGCCCATTGCGCCCTGGCCTCCTTGAAGACCGCCGCGTGCGCCGGGCTGCGCGCCAGCCAGTGCCTGAAGCGCTGGGCGTCCTGCGGCTTGACGGCACCCGAATGAAGCAGCCGCAGCCACTCCCAGGCCTCGTGCCGCGTCGTGTCGGCAGCGAGGACGGGATCGTCGACCGGTGCCGTCAGGGGGTCGTGCATCACGGCCGCGACCCTTCTTCTGGGCCTCGGCCCGTTGCGAGCGCCAGGGTGATTCGATTCTTCACTCCGTACGACGAACGGGCCGCACCGATCCCGCAACTATTTTTTGTCATGGGCCATCCGGGCACTCAGGTAATCGTGCGCATGCTTGAGTTCGTATTCGACGGTGCGCAGGGAAATGCCCAGGCGCCGGGCCACTTCGGGCTGCGTCAGTCCTTCCATGTGCACGAGCACGACGACCTCGCGCCGCCGCGCCGGCATGCGGTCCAGCAACTGGATCACGGCGTCCAGCTGCGAACGCGCCTCGGCGATCCGCGCGGGTCCCGGCGCCGTGTCGGCCAGTTCCATCAGCGCATCGACTTCTTCGAAAGGCAGGTTGCGGCTCTGACGACGCTGGATGTCCAGCGCAATGTTGAACGCCATGCGCACGAGATAGCCGCCCGGCCGCTGGATCGGCCCTGCTTCACTTCCGCCCTGGTCGTTCACGCGCAGCCAGGTGTCGTGCAGCGCGTCCTCGGCCAGGTCTGCATTGCGCAACGCGCGGCCCAGCTGGCGCTTGAGGGCGTCGTAGTGCCTGGACAGGTAGTCCATGAGCACGGGGCGGACGTCTTCGGCCATGGACAGGTCAGGACGGCGAGCGGCCGGCCGCCTCGCGGCAGCGCGTTCCGCCGCGCGCATCGGTGGGCAGGATGAGCAGCGTCAAAGGCTGCGGCAGGTCCGGCGGCGGCGCATGCGCGAGGCGCACGCCCCGCAGAACCTCCAGCATCTCGGCGTCGCGGGCCGCGTCGCCGGTCAGGCCGAGCAGGCGCGGCCGGCGAAGCTGGCCTCCCTCGTCCACCTCGAAGCGCAGCAAGGACCGGTACGTTCCCGGCCGCGTGCGCACATTGCCGCACAACGCTTCCCAGACCCGCGCCTGCAGCAGGCTAGGGTAGCCCGCCAGGCTTCCCAGGCTGGCCGCGCGCGGGGCCTCCGCCCGGGCCTGCGCCGGCCTCAGCGCGAGCGTGACGGCCGAACCCGTGCGGACCTTTTCGGCCACCAGGCCCGTGCCCTCCAGCAACAGTTCAAGCGCGGTGTCGGGGGCGTAAAGCCCGCGCACCGCGGAGGACGTCAGCCCGGCCAGGATTTCGCTGCGAAAGAGTGCCGGCTGCCGCGTGACGGCGGCATAGCGCTTGAGCGCATCGGCCAAGGGAAGCGAGGGAATGTCGAACGCCAGTGCGGCGTCACCCGCGCCTGGAACCGCGCCGGCCGGGGCCTCGCCCTCACGCAGCGGCGATGCAGATCCGTCGCTCGCCCAGGCCGTGCCGGCCAGCGACGACAGCGCGAGCGCGCAGAGTGCGACGCTGCGGCCTGCCGAGCCCGCGAACCCAGGGTGCACCTCGCTCACCCTCGCGGCGCAACGATGCCGCGCGCATCGTCACGCCCGCCGTGAGGATGCGAAAGCCATGGCAGGGAAAAAAGTCGAGTCGGCAAGGAGCGCACGCCAGTCGGGAAACTTGCATGCTGTCACCGGCGTGTGACGGTCTCGTTGCAACGTCAGACCTTCCTGCGCCCCGGCGCGTGGCGCGCATCCCGTGTGCCGCGGGAAGCCCGAGGACGCCCCTCGAGCGGTTGACCGACGCTCAGCCCGCCAGCCGCCCCGCCACCAGCTGCAGCACGCGGTCGCAGCGCTTGGCCAGGTCCTGGTCGTGCGTGACCATCACGAAGGCCGTGCGGTGCCGGTGCGCGAGGTCGAGCATCAGCGCGAACACGGCGTCGGCCGTGCTGCGGTCGAGGTTGCCGGTGGGCTCGTCAGCGAGCACACAGGCGGGCTTCGTGACCAGCGCACGCGCAATGGCCACGCGCTGGCGCTCGCCGCCTGACAGCTCGGCCGGCCGATGATGCAGGCGCTCGCCCAGGCCCACGCTGGCGAGGATTTTTGCCGCGGCCTGCGCCGCTTCACCGGCCTCGACGCGGCGGATCTTCAGCGGCATCGCGACGTTGTCGAGCGCGCTGAACTCGGGCAGCAGGTGATGGAACTGGTAGACGAAGCCCAGGTGATGGTTGCGCAAGCGGCCCTGCTCGGCGGGGTCGGCATGCGCGATGTCCTTGCCGAGCAGTTCGACCTTGCCCGCGGTGGGTGCGTCGAGCCCGCCCATCAGGTGCAGCAGCGTGCTCTTGCCGGAGCCGGACGCGCCGACGATGGCCAGCGTTTCGCCGGCATGCACGTCGAGGTCGACACCGTGCAGCACGGTGAGGTCGATGCGGCCTTCATGGAAGCGCTTGGTGAGGCCGCGGGCCTTCAGGACGACATCACTCATAGCGCAGGGCCTCGGCGGGGTTCACACGGCTGGCGCGCCAGCTCGGATACAGCGTGGCCAGGAAGGCCAGGATGAGGGAAATGATCGCGATCGGCATGATGTCGCTTTGCTGCGGGTCGCTCGGCATCTTGCTGATCAGGTAGATGTCCTTGGGCAGGAAGCTGGCGTGGAAGAGCTGCTCCAGGAAGGGCACGATCACGTCGATGTTGTAGGCGATGCCCAGGCCCAGCAGCAGGCCGCCCACGGTGCCGATCACGCCCACCATGGCGCCCTGCACCACGAAGATGGCCATGATGCTGCGCGGCGAGCTGCCCAGCGTGCGCAGGATGGCGATGTCGGCGCGCTTGTCGGTCACGGTCATCACCAGCGTCGAGACGAGGTTGAAGGCCGCCACGGCGACGATCAGGGTGAGGATGATGAACATCATGCGTTTCTCGACCTGCACGGCCGCGAACCAGGTCTTGTTCTGGCGCGTCCAGTCGCGGATGAGGAACTGGCCCGGCAGCGTGACGGCGAGCTGGTCGGCCACCTCGCGCGCCTCGTGCAGGTCTTTCAGCTTGAGGCGGATGCCGGTCGGGCCTTCGAGGCGGAACACCTTGGCGGCGTCTTTCTCGTGCACCATCGCCAGCGCCGAGTCGTACTCGTAGTGGCCCGAGTCGAACACGCCGACCACGGTGAACTGCTTCAGGCGCGGCACCACGCCGGCCGGCGTGACCTGTCCGCCCGGCGCCACCAGCGTGACCTGGTCGCCGGGCTGCACGAACATGGAGCGCGCCAGCTCGATGCCCAGCACGATGCCGAACTCGCCCGGCACCAGCTTGTCGAAGGTGCCTCCCTTGGCGATGCCGCCGGTGTCGGTGACCTCGGGTTCCAGCGCGGGGTCGATGCCGCGCACGATGGCGCCCTTCATGTCTTCGCCGCGCGCGATCAGCGCCTGCGTGTTGATGAACGGCGCCGCGCCGATCACCTCGGGGTTCTTGCGGGCGTCGGCCATGATGGCGTCGATGTCCTGCAGGGCCTGGCCGTCGCGCGAGAAGATCTCGATGTGCGACACCACGCTGAGCATGCGGTCGCGCACTTCCTTCTGGAAGCCGTTCATCACGCTGAGCACGATGATCAGCGCCGCCACGCCCAGCGCGATGCCGAGCATCGATACGCCGGAGATGAAGGAGATGAAGCCGTTGCGTCGCGTGGCACGGCCTGCGCGCGTGTAGCGCCAGCCGAGCTGCAGTTCGTAGGGGAATCGCATCAGTGGCCTCGCCCCGTGGCCTCAAGGGGCATGGGCGCACCCGCGGGGGGCGGCAAATACTCGGGGTGAGGAGCGAGGGGGTAGGTCATACGGTGGAATTGTGGCATCCCGGACAATAGGGAAATGGCCGAACCCCTCCCACGTCATCTGTTGATTCCCTTTGCCGGCCGCGGTTCCCCGGCTTGCCGCGCGGCGCTCGCGACCCTGCGGCTGCCGAACCTCGAAACCCTGCTGCTGCGCCTGACGCTCGCCGACACCGACACGCAGGACGACAGCACCCGCACCCCGCCGCACGAACGCGCCCTGGCGCGCGCGCTCGGCCTGCCCCCCGCCGACGACGGCTGCATTCCCTGGGCCGCGCTCGAAGCCCGCAAGACCGGCCTGGCCGCGCCCGGCGACCACGAGGCCTGGGGCCTGGTGACGCTGTGCAACTGGCAGGTCGGCATCGACGACGTGGCGCTGGGCGACCCGAGCGCCATCGAGATCGACGCCGCCGAGTCGATGGCCCTGCTGACCGTTGCAGACCCGTTCTTCGAGGAAGACGGCATCGCGTTGTACCCCTCCGACACACCGGGCCGCTGGCTCGCCCGCGCGCCCATCTTCGACGGGCTGGCCACGGCCTCCATCGACCGCGCGGTGGGGTACCCCATTTCGCAGTGGTCGCCGCTGGGCGACGCCTCGCGGCCGCTGCGCCGGCTGCAGAACGAGATGCAGATGCTGCTGTACACGCAGCGCGTGAACGACGAGCGCACCGCGCGCGGCGTGCCGCCGATCAATTCGTTCTGGCTCAGCGGCACCGGCGTCCTGAAGGACGGCGACCTGCCCTCGCCACCCGCCACGCGCACGCCGGTCGTCGAACTCGCGCTGCGCGACGCCGCGCTGCGCGACGACGGCCTGGCCTGGGCCGCCGCCTGGCAGGCCTTGGATGCGGGCGCCGTCGCCGGCCTGCTCGCCGACCTCACGCGCGGCGCGGACGTGGCGCTCTCGCTGTGCGGCGACCGCGGCGCACAGCTTTTCACCGTGCAGCCGCGCGGCCTCGCCCGCTGGGCCAAGGGCCTGTTCGACCGCAACCGCGCCACGCAGGTGCTGGAGTCCCTATGAAGATCATTGCCCGGGACATCCCGCCGCGCACCGTCTGGGCGCTGGAACAGGCCGGCGTGCACCCGCTGCTGGCGCGCCTCTTTGCGGCACGCGGCGTGCGCGGCAAGGACGAGCTCGACGACGGGCTCGCGCGCCTGCTGCCGCCCGACACGCTGCGCGGCACGCGCGAAGCCGCCGTGCTGCTGGCCGACGCCATCGCGCAGAACAAGCGCCTGTGCATCGTGGCCGACTACGACTGCGACGGCGCCACCGCCTGCGCGGTCGGCGTGCGCGGCCTGCGCCTGCTGGGCGGCAAGCACGTGAGCTACCTCGTGCCCGACCGCGTGGTGGACGGCTACGGCCTGACGCCGCCGATCGCCGAGCGCGTGGCAGCGGCCGGCGCCGACATGCTGATCACCGTCGACAACGGCATCGCCAGCGTCGAAGGCGTGGCCGCCGCCAAGGCGCGCGGCCTGCAGGTGCTGGTGACCGACCATCACCTGCCGGGCCCCGAACTGCCCCTGGCCGACGTGATGGTCAACCCCAACCAGCCCGGCTGCGAGTTCGAAAGCAAGAGCATCGCCGGCGTCGGCGTGATGTTCTACGTGCTGCTCGCGCTGCGCTCCGAACTGCGCACGCGCGGCGTGTTCGACACCGCCACGCAACCCAAGCTCGATGCGCTGCTGCCGCTGGTGGCGCTGGGCACCGTGGCCGACGTGGTAAAGCTCGACGCCAACAACCGCCGCCTCGTGGCGCAGGGCCTGCGCCGCATCCGTGCGGGCGCGATGCCGGCCGGCGTGGCGGCGCTGTTCAAGGCGGCGGGGCGCACCGCCTCGGCCGCGACCACCTTCGATTTCGGCTTTGCCCTCGGCCCGCGCATCAACGCGGCCGGCCGGCTGGCCGACATGACGCTGGGCATCGAATGCCTGCTGACCGACGACGCGGGCCGTGCCGACGAACTCGCGCGCATGCTCGACGGCATCAACCGCGAGCGGCGCGACATCGAGGGCGGCATGCGCGACCAGGCGCTGCTGCTGGCCGAGTCGCTGTTCGCGGCCGATGGCGAAGGCGTCGAAGCGCCACCGCCGGCCATCAGCGTGTTCGGCGCGGACTTCCACGAGGGCGTGGTGGGCATCGTGGCCTCGCGCATCAAGGACCGCTTCCATCGCCCGACCTTCGTGTTCGCGGCCAGCGCGGCGCCGGGCAAGGAGCAGGAGCTGAAGGGCTCGGGCCGCTCGATTCCGGGCTTTCACCTGCGCGATGCGCTCGACCTCGTGGCCAAGCGCCACCCCGGCGTGCTGCTGCGCTTCGGCGGCCACGCGATGGCCGCGGGCTGCACCGTGGCGCGCGAGCACTTTCCCGTCTTCGAGCGCGCGCTGGCTCAGGTCGCCGGCGAATGGCTGGCCGAGGCCGCGCTCACGCGCCAGATCGAAACCGACGGGCCCATCGCGCGCGAGTACATGCGCATCGACCTCGTCGACACGCTGCACCGCGAGGTCTGGGGCCAGGGCTTCGCGCCGCCCACCTTCAGCGAAGAGGTCGAGGTGGTGTCGCAGCGGCTGGTGGGCGAGAAGCACCTGGCGCTCAAGCTCAAGCACCAGGGCCAGCCCATCGACGCGATCTGGTTCAGCCACACCGAGCCGCTGCCGCCGCGCGTGAAGCTGGCGTTCCGGCTCGATGCGGACGAGTGGCAAGGGGTGCGCCGGCTGCGCTTTCTGGTCGAAGGCGCGGAGGTGTGACGCGGGCGGCCTAGACTGGGGCCCCATCCATTCGAACGGGCACTCTCGAATGCAGCAAGAAGCCATCTCGGCCCACGACATCTTTCCGCACATCCGCGTCGTGATGGGCATGGTCATCGGCCTGGGCGTGACCCGGCTGCTGTCGGGCGTCGCACGCATCGTGCAGCACCCGACGCAGTACCGGCTCTATGCCGTGCACCTGGCCTGGGTCGCCTCGGTGCTGCTGGCGCTGGTGCATTTCTGGTGGTGGGAGTTCGGCCTGTACCAGATCGACAGCTGGACCTTCGGCACCTACGCCTTCATCGTCAGCTACGCGATCCTGCTCTTCCTGCTGTGCGCGCTGCTCTTTCCCGACAGCATGCAGGACTACGCGAGCTACCGCGACTACTTCTACGCCCGCCGCGCGTGGTTCTTCGGCTTGCTGGCCGCCACCTACCTGCTCGACGTGGTCGACACGCTGATCAAGGGCGAGGCGCACTTCGCCCGCTTTGCGATGGAGTACCTCATCCGCACGCCCATCCTCGTGGGCCTGTGCATCGCGGCAGCCCGGTCGGCCAACCCGCGCTTTCACACGGCCTTCGTCGCGGGCACGCTGGCTTACCAGCTGTCGTGGATCTTCCGGCTCTTCGACACCTTGGATTGAGCCGCTGCGGCCAACAGGAACAGGACCTGCGTCCATGAGGGCAGGCTAGTATCCACGTCCTTCAACCGATACGGACCCTACCTACCGCCGTGAGCACCCTGCCCCCTTGCCCCCAATGCCATTCGGAATTCACCTACGAAGACGGTCTCAACCTTGTCTGCCCCGAATGCGCTCACGAATGGTCCGCCTCGGGCGCTGCCGCCGAAAGCGCGGCCGATGAGGGCCGGGTCATCAAGGATTCGGTCGGCAACGTGCTGAACGACGGCGACACCGTCACCGTCATCAAGGACCTCAAGGTCAAGGGCTCGTCGCTGGTCGTGAAGGTCGGCACCAAGGCGAAGAACATCCGCCTGATCGATGGCGATCACGACATCGATTGCAAGATCGATGGCATTGGCGCGATGAAGCTGAAGTCGGAATTCGTGCGCAAGGCGTGAGACCGGCCTGGCTCATGCGGCGCAGCGTCTCGCTGTCCGCTCGTCACGCCGGTGCCGCGCGGACTTCCTAGCTGGCCAACTCCCGGCAGCGTGCGGCGTCCAGCGCATGGCCGCAGGCGTGGAACTCCCGCGCCGCCGCGGCGAAGCCTTCGCGCGCGGCAGCGACACGGCCGGTGGCCCGTTCGATGTGGGCCTGCGCCTCGTGCAGCGACGCGTACCAGGCCGGCAGCTTCATCACCACGTTGGCCAGGTATTCGGACTGCTGCTGGTGGCTGGCCGCCAGGTCCAGTTCGTGGGCTCTCGCGGCCGCGATGGTGGCCGGGATGGCGAAGGTGATGCGGCAGCCGGGGCAGCTTTCCAACGGGCCGCGCACGTTGGCCTCGGCCTCCTCCAGCACGCCCAGCGCGGCGTCGGGCTGCGTGGCCATCGCGATGCGGGTGCCGTAGATGCGGTCCAGCAGGTGGAAGCCGACGTCGGACTGGCGCGCGACGTCGAGCGCTTCGTCGAGCAGGCCGCGCGCCCGGTCCATCTGCCCGCGGTAGATCGCCAGCTCGGAGCGGCGCTGCAGCGACAGCGCCTCGCCCGTCGCACCGCCGATCGCGCGGTGCATGCGCCCGCCGGCCACCAGGTCCTGCTCGGCGGCGTCGAGCTGGCCGCTGAGCAGCCAGGCCTCGCCGCGCAGCGTGACCGCGAACGCATGCCCGCGCGCCGCGCCCAGCCGCTGCGCTTCCATGGCCAGCGCATCGGCGAACGCGATGACCTCTGCATAGGGCCGCGAGCCGTAGAGGAAGCGCTGCGTGATGCACAGGTGGCCGTCGAACACGCGCACCGCCAGCTGCGGCAGGTGGCTCGTCTCCTTAAGGTCGGCCCACACGCTGCCGTGCAGGTCGCCGCGCGCGTGCGCCGCCGCGGCCTGTGACCAGGAGGCGATCACGAGCGTGCCTTCGTCGCCGGTCTCCAGGGCGATCCGGCGCACTTCGGCCGACCGGCGCGTGCCTTCGGCGGGATCCCCGAAGCCCAGGGCGGCCGCGCCGCTGTAGGCCAGCGCTTCGGCGAGGCGCCCCGCCACCGTGGTGGGATGCACGTCCTTCAGGTACTGCAGGGCACCGGGCGGATCGCTCATCTTCACTTGCGCCAAGGCCCGCTTGGCGCGCAGTTCGTGGGACAGCGCCTCCGCAGCGACGGCGGCGGCCGCATCGTAGGCGGCCAACGTGCCGGGCCGGCCCAGCGCGTCCAGGGACTCGGCACGCAGCGCCAGGGCTTCGGGCTGCGCCGCCCGGTGCGCGAGCAGCGGCTCGACGTGGCGCAACACGTCCTCGTAGGCGCCGAGGCGAAAGGCCTGGCGCGCAGCCGCCAGCGCACACGGCATCGCCCGCTCGGCATCGCCCGCGGCAAGCCAGTGATGGCCCACCAGGCCCGGTGCCGCACCGCCTTGCGCGAGCCGCGCCGCCACGTCGCGGTGCAGCAGCACACGCCGGTGCGGCGGGATGCCTTCGGCCAGCGCGTCCCGCACGAGGGCGTGGCGGAAGCGGTAGCGGCCATCGGCGACCACCAGCACGCCCGCGGCCAGCGCCTGGTCGAGGCGCGCCAATGCGTCGTGGCCTTCGTCGGCGGCCAGCGCCACGGCCGTGGCCACGTCGAAATCTTCGGCCGACAAGGCCAACCGGCGCAGGGCCTCCGTCGTGCCGGGGTCCAGGTCGCACAGGCGTTCGGCCAGGGCCGACGACAGGCTGCGGGACATCACCGCCGTGGCGCCGTCTGAGGTGGCCGCACCGCGCGCGAGCTCGACCACGGCAAACGGCAGGCCTTCGGCACGGCGCGCGATGGCGGTGGCGGCCTCGGCCGTCATCGGTGCGTCGGCTGAGCGGGCCGCGAGCAGCGCGGCTTCTTCCTCGGACAGCGGCCCCAGTTCAAGGGCCTCCAGCTGGCCGGCGCGCTGCAGGCGGGAAGTGTTCCGATCCAGCAGCGGCGGCAGCGCGTGCCGGCACGCAAGCAACACGAACACCGGGGGGCCGCTCGCAGCCAGTTGCGTCAGCGCCTGAGCGCTCGCGTCGTCCGCCGCGTGCGCATCGTCGACGATGAGCAGCACCGGCTTGTGCGCAGCGGTGGCCAGCAGCAGCCGGCGCACGGCGCCCACCATCTGGTGGCGCCCAAGCGGCAGGGCCAGCGGTTTCACGTCGCCCGAGGCGGTCATCTGCGCCAGCACAGCCTGAGCGTGCGCACCGATGGCCTGCGCCGCGTCCGGCAGTTCGCCGAGCAAGGGCTCCACCAGGTCGGCCGCGATGCCGTAGGGCCGGGTCCAGTCGCCGGCCTGCAACGAGCGCACCTGCCAACCCAGGCCCCGCGCTTCTTCGGCGACACGGCGGCAGAACGCGGTCTTGCCCATTCCCGCCGGTGCGCGCACCACCGCGCCCCCCGGCCGGCCCGCGAGGCTGGCGCGCAGCCACCCCAGGACACGCACCAGCTCCATGGCACGGCCGACGAAACGCGGCGCGGCGCCTTCCAGGCCCGCCACGCATTCGCGGTACAGCGCCTCTGCCGGCGGACCGGGGCGCATGTCCAGGGTCTGCTGCAGATGGTCGCGCAGGTGGCCGTACCAGCGCAGCGCCGAAGAGCGCCGCCCGGCCGCCAGTTCCTCGCGCATCAACTGGACATGGGCTGCCTCGTCGGTGGGGTCTTCGCGCACCAGCCGTTCCAGGTCGCCGGTCTGGCGCAGCAGCCGCAGGAACTTGTCGCGCAACCGCTGGCGCGGCGCCTCGGTCCAGGCTTCGTAGCGGGCGTCCGGCAGGAGGTCGCCACCGTAGAGCTGCGCGGCCGCCTTGCAGGCCTGCGGATCGCCGCTGCGCAGGGCCTCGTCCGCTGTGCGCTCGAACTGCTCGGCGTCGCACGCCACCGCCTGGTCGGGCAGCAGGAAAACCCGGCCGCCTCGCAGCACCAGGGCGTCGGGCTGGCCGATGAACTGGCGCGCGTGGTGTGCGGCCTTGCGCAGGTTGGCGCTGCCCGCGTCGGGGTCCAGGTGCGGCCACAGGGCTTCCACCACCTGCTCGTTCGCCAGGCTGCGTCCGGGCTGCAATGCCAGCAGCTGCAACAGCTCGGCGGCGCGCCGGGTCAGCGGCACTGGTGGAATCTGCGGGTCATCGCCGGCCACCCTCAGGTGGAACGGGCCCAGCAGCCGGATGGACACGGCTTCGGACGGCGGAGTCGGTGGGGGCGACATCGCGATTCCTTTCCCCCGGCACGGGCCGGGAACGTTTCAGGAACGCCAAGCGTGGAGCATCAGTATGCCGTCTATCGAATCTGGCGGGTGCAACGAATAGACGCATCACCCTCGCGCCCGCGGACCCTCAAGGAGTACCTCATGCATATCGCAAAAGACGCCGTCGACGTGAAGATGGAAATTCCCGGTGCCCTGATCCGGCAGCGTCTGAATTTCGGCG
Organism: Variovorax sp. GW822-FHT04A09; assembly: GCF_058801005.1. Lineage (NCBI taxonomy): Bacteria > Pseudomonadati > Pseudomonadota > Betaproteobacteria > Burkholderiales > Comamonadaceae > Variovorax > Variovorax sp. GW822-FHT04A09. Next base: position 28,391 of record NZ_JBXAMV010000008.1, read on the forward strand.
ACGCGACCGGCTACAGCAAGATCAGCGGCGAGTACTTCACGCTGTCGGCGGGCGTCGACACGACGCCGCTCTTCCAGGGCCTGAACAACCACAACTCCTGCCAGTGCCCGCACTGGGGGTTCGTGCTCAAGGGCCAGATCACCACCACCGACGACGCCGGGGAGCAGGAGACCGTCCAGACCAACGACCTGTTCTATTGGCCGCCCGGCCACAACGTCAAGGTCGACGCCGACGCGGAGATCGTGATGTTCAGCCCGCAACACGAGCACACGCACGTGATCGACCACATGATCGAGAAGGTGAAGTCATGAACCCGAACAAGGCCCTCTGGGAGAAAGGCGACTTCACCCGCATCGCCGAGAGCATGCGCGAGAGCGGTGAAGACGTCGTGCGGCACGCGCACATCACGCCCGGCATGAAGGTGCTGGACCTCGGCTGCGGCGACGGCAACACCGCCATCCCGGCCGCCAAGCTCGGCGCGCAGGTGCTGGGCGTCGACATCGCAGCCAACCTGGTCGCCGCGGGCAACCGGCGGGCGGCCCAGGCCGGGCTGTCGGCCAGCTGCAGGTTCGAGGAAGGGGACGCCTGCGAGCTGCGGCTGGAGAACAAGTCCTTCGACCTCGTCATCAGCATGTTCGGCGCCATGTTCGCGCCCAAGCCCTTCGACGTGGCACGGGAGATGGTGCGTGTCACGCGTCCGGGCGGCCGCATCCTCATGGGCAACTGGATCCCGAACGACCCGACGCTGGTGGCGCAGATCCTGAAGATCAGCTCGTCGTATGCGCCCCCGCCGCCCGAGGGCTTCGTGAGCCCGATGGGCTGGGGATCGACCCCGAACATCATCGAACGCTTCGGCGCGGCGGGCGTTGCCTCGGAGGCCATCAGCTGGGAACGCGACAGCTACATTTTCGACTTCAAAGGCTCGGCGGCGGAATTCGTCGACACGTTCCGGCAGTTCTATGGCCCGACCATGAACGCATTCGACGCGGCAGCCCAGGCGGGGCGCACCGACGAACTGCGCACGGAACTGGTGACGCTGTTCCAGAGCCAGAACCAGAGCCAGTACCCCAACACCTGCCTGATCGCCGCGACGTTCCTGCGGGTGACGGTGGAGGTGGGGTGATGCGCGGCCTGTCGCCTTCTGCGGCCAGTCCAGATCGCCGAGGCATCGCGAAGGCCGATGGTCTCACGCATCTCTGGTGCCGGGTTCACGCACGTCGACCACTGATCAAGGCCGAGGAGGCCATACCAAAGGCAGCCTCGCTCACCGGATCAGATCGCTACCCGGCTCGTGCGACTCATTGGCAAGCTGTACTGCGCGGAGGCGCTGGCCGGGGACTGGACGCCCGCGCTACGACTACGACTACGGCTGCGCTTGCACTACAGCGCCGCAGTTGTGCGCAATCGAGCGGTTGCTGCTCATGCATCTGCACAGCGTTGCGCCGTCGAACCTGCTGGGCGAAGCACTGCAGTACCTGCACGGGCAGTGGCCCAAGCTCGCGTGGTTCCTGGGCAACGGCGCCCGGCCGCTGGACTCCAATCCGGTGCAGAACACGATTCGCCCTTCGTCGGCGGAAGACGCTCGTGGTTGTTCGCCGGCACCGTCGACGGCACGAACGCCAGTGCCAATCTTTTATTCGCTGATCGAAACCGCCAAGGCCAACAACGTCGAGCCCTATCAGTACCTCGTCGCGTTGTTCAAGACGCTACCGCTAGCGCAGACCGCCGACGACCGCGAGCCGCTGCTGCCCCGGAACATTGAGCTTGGCGGACTGTAGACCGCCCTGTGCGCATCGGTTCCGACACCGCAAGGCCTGGTTGCGTGAATCTACGGATTTCGGTGGGGTTTACAGACGAAAAATTGATCTCATTGGACTGCTGCCGGTTTCAAAGAAACCTTGCTAGGGTATGAAATGAAACCGGTGGTGGTTCATGGGAGCGAGAAGACAATTCAGCCGAGAGTTCAAGCTTGAGGCAGTCAGCTGGTGAAGGCACGAGGCGTGTCGGTGGCACAGGCTGCACGCGACCTCGATGTGCACGAGAACGTGTTGCGCAAGTGGGTGCGCGAGGCTGCGGTCGACCCGCAGCAGGCGTTTCCTGGTCAGGGCGTGATGAAGCCCGAACAGGCTGAGCTGGAGCGCTTGAGGCAAGAGAACGCCAAGCTGCACATGGAGCGTGACCTGTTGAAAAAAAGCGGTGGCCTACTTCGTCAAGGAGTCGAGGTGAAGTTCGGCTTCGTTGCGAAACACCGAGGGACGTGGCTGTTGGCAATGATGTGCGAGGCGCTCGGTGTCTCGCGAAGTGGCCTCTATGCGTGGCTCAGCAGGCCCCGAAGCCAACGCAGCCTGGAAGACGAGGTGCTCGGCAGCCAGGTGCGTCAGAGCGTCCTGGGCAGCGACTGCCCCTACGGTGCCCGGCGCGTGTGGCATGACGTGCTGGCACTGGGTCAACGATGCGAATTGCACCGCATTGAACGGCTCAAGCGTGAACAGCCCCGGCGTGCGAAGCCGCGACGCCGGGGCTTGCCGCAGGATCGAGGCCTGCGCAGCGCTAACGCCGACAACGTGTCGGACCGTCAGTCCCAGGCTGATGCGCCCAACCAGAAGTGGGTGGTCGACTTCACGTACATCTGGACGGCCGAGGGCTGGCTATATGCCGCTGCGGTGCTCGACCTGTACTCGCGTCGCATTGTCGGCTGGTCGATGCAGGGCAGCGTGACCTCGCAACTCGTGGCCGATGCATTGATGATGGCCGTGTGGCACCGGGGCAAGCCGGTCGCGTTGCGGCATCACTCCGACCAAGGAAGCCAATACACCAGCGAGCACTTCCAGGAGCAGCTGAAGGAGCAAGGCATCACCTGCAGCATGAGCCGCGCGGGTGAGGTCTGGGACAACTCGGCCATGGAGAGCTTCATCAGCTCACTGAAGACTGAGCGCGCGGCCAGAAAGGTGTACCGGTCCAGCGAGCAGGTCCGCGCCGATGTGTTCGACTACATCGAGCAGCTCTACAACCCGACTCGCCGTCATTCGACGCTCAGCTACGTCAGTCCGATAGAGTTCGAGAAAGCTCCAAGAGCTTAGGTCAGTGTCTATGAGACCGGCAGCAGCCCAGTGCTTGTCATTAGTGGCTCGCGTTGAGATCAAGGTCCAGTGCGGTCTTGCGGTAACCCTCGGGTTCGAAAATGGGGGCCCCAACGAAGAAGTCGTAGTTCAGGCTGCTTCATTGGCCACGTACGCCGATTACAACACCCGCCAGATGGCGCCTCAGCAGATCCGGCTAGCCCGCGCGCTGCAGCGCTGCAATCAAGGGGTCACGAAAATTGATCAGCGACGCGGCCAGACTGGCAACTAGCAGGAACTTCATCTCACGCTGCGCTGCTCCGCCAACCAAGCCTGGAACATCAGCACGCACCAGAGCTGGTGCTGCCAGTTCCGCTGCCCACTCAGATGCTCCGCCCATCTTTTTCGTATGGGCGCAGGGTTGAAATAGCCCTCGCGCTTCAGCCGCGACTCGCTCAGCAAGTCTTCCGCCCAAGGGCGCAGGGGGCCGCGCAACCAACTGTCGATGGGCACGCCAAAACCCATCTTGGGTCGCTCGATCAGTGCTTTGGGCACGTAGCGAAACAGCACCTGGCGCAGCGCCCATTTGGTTGTGTAGTTCTTGTTTTCTTCTCGCAGCTTGTATTCCATGGGCAACTGCCACGCGAATTCCACGACCCGGTGATCGAGAAAAGGCACGCGCGTTTCCAGGCTCACGCCCATGGCGGCCCGATCCACCTTGGTCAGGATGTCATCGGGCAGATAGGTCTGCAAGTCGAGCCCCATCATGTGTTCAACATCGTTGAGTCCCTTCAAGACAGGCCCCGAATCATTGAGCACCGTGGTCGGCTCTGCGCCTCCAAGCACTACATCTTCAGGGTGCAACCAATGCGAAACCATGTTCCGATAGAGTTCGGCCGCCGAACCCGCCGTCATAGCACCGGCGCCCTTATGCAACTTCTCGCCCACATTCGCCCAACGGCGCGCGAGAGGCGTATGAGCGGCAATGCGGTTCAAACGGTCTGGAGACACGCTCGTCAACGCCCGGGCCACCATGCGCCGCAGAGGCTGCGGCACCGCCGACAGGCGATGCCACAAACTCGCTGTGAGCGAATAGCGGTTGTAGCCACAGAACAATTCGTCTCCGGCATCACCTGAGAGCGACACCGTGACATGACGACGCGCGAGTTGGCTCACCAGGAACGTAGGGATTTGCGAGGAGTCGGCAAACGGCTCGCAATAGAGCCGGGGCAGATTTGGAATGACGGCCAAGGCCTGCTCTGGCGCAACGTACATCTCGGTGTGTTCAGTGCCCAGGTGCTGCGCCACCGCTTTGGCATGCTCGGCCTCGTTGTAAGCCGCCTCGTTAAAGCCGATCGAGAAGGTCTTGACCGGGCGACTGGCCTGCGCTTGCATCAGTGCGACCACGGTAGAAGAATCGACTCCGCCCGAAAGGAAGGCGCCCAGCGGCACGTCGGCCATCATCTGTCGTCGCACCGCGTCCTTGAGCAAAGCCTCGAGTGCGTCAACGCCCTCTTTCGCACTACCTTCGAATCGTTGAGCGGCGCCACGTTGCGCTGCTGCTGCATTCGACCAATAGGTCTGGAGGACAGGCTCTGGGGCGGCCTGCGACACGGTCAACAAACTACCTGGCAATAGCTTGTAAATTCCCTCGTAGATGGAGTGCTGCCCCCCCACATTGTTGTGCCGCATGAACAGGCACAGTGCATCGCGATTGATTTGCGCACCGAATGCTGGATGCGCGCGCAATGCCTTCAGTTCAGAGCCAAACAAGAACACTGCGGCGCGACCACTGCCCTGCCAGCCGTAGTACAGCGGCTTTTCGCCTAGACGGTCGCGTGCGAGCGTCAGGGTCCGCGTTTGCCGGTCCCACACGGAAAAGGCAAACATGCCTACCGCCCGCTCTACGGTCGCGCGAATGCCCCATGTATCGAAACCAGCCAACAGCGTCTCGGTGTCTGAATGCCCCCGCCAAGCGGGAGCGCCGCCGTACCGGTCCAGCTCGGCTCGTAAATCCATGTGGTTATAGATCTCGCCGTTGTAGGCGAGAACGTATCGCCCCGAGGCTGAGGTCATGGGCTGCGCACCCGCGTCAGACAGCTCGACGATGGCCAGACGACGGTGCCCTAATCCGATAGCGACATCTCCGCCCAGCCACTGTCCGTCCGAATCGGGACCCCGATTCGCTATCGCATCCGTCATGGCTCTAAGCCACTGTGAAGCTGAATCACTAGGCCACTGACCACCCAGAAAACCTGCAAGTCCGCACATTTTCAACGACTCCCATCCGCTCCAAGCGGAGATGCCACACTAAGATTTTTATGAATGAATATGCGCGACTGAAACCAATGCGCCGCGACATGTTGGGATGTACCTTAGTGCCGCTCTCATCATGGGAAAGACGAGGCTCCTTCGAGTAAAAAAAGAAAAAGCCCGGACGTCCTTGGACGTTACAGGGCTTTAATTTTGGTGCCGCTTGTCGGAATCGAACTGACGACCTTCCGCTTACAAGGCGGGTGCTCTACCAATTGAGCTAAAGCGGCTGAAAAACAGTGTTGGCGAAGATTCTAAGCGGCCAGCTTTGAGGCCGACCGCGTCGTCACTTGACGCGCTTCAGCGACGGCCTAGAGCCGCCGCCGGCCGGTGGACGCGGCGGCTCGTCGGTCGGGTCAGCAGGCTCTGAACTCGCATCGACCGCCTCGCCATCGTCCTCGCCGGTCACCAGATGGAACACCTTGCTGGCGTCGCCTTCGGTGCCGCGCGAGGCATCGCGCAGCGGCATGCGCGGCGCGCTGTTCGGCGATGAAGTGGCCGTGGCAGCGTCATTGCCACCATCGTCCAACGTGGCGGCCGGCACCGGTGCCGGGAACGCCATGCCCTGGCCGTTTTCACGCGCATAGATCGCGATCACGCGACCGACCGGCACGCTGATCTCGCGCGCCGTGCCTGCGAAGCGGGCCTTGAACTCGATGAAGTCGTTGCCCAGCTTCAGCGAGCTGGTCGCGTCGAAGCTGATGTTCAGCACGATCTCGCCGTTCTTCACGTACTCGCGCGGCACCTGGACGGTGTCGTCGACCAGCACCGCGACATAGGGCGTGAACCCGTTGTCGGTGCACCACTCGTACAGCGCCCGGATGAGGTACGGGCGGGTGGAAGAGGACTCGAGCGCGTTGATCATGAAAAGCGGCGGAAAACGAAGGAAGCAAGCACGCAGCTTACTTACTTTCGCATGACCTTTTCGGACGGCGTCAGTGCTTCGATGTAGGCCGGGCGCGAGAAGATGCGCTCGGCGTACTTCAGCAGCGGTGCCGCGTTCTTGCTGAGGTCGATGCCGTAGTAGTCGAGGCGCCACAGCAGCGGTGCGATCGCCACGTCGAGCATCGAGAAGTTGTCGCCCAGCATGTACTTGTTCTTGAGGAACACGGGCGCGAGCTGCGTGAGGCGGTCGCGGATGTGCGAGCGGGCCTTTTCGAGCGCCTTCTCGTTACCCTTGGCGGTGCGGTTCTCGAGCGTGGCGACGTGCACGAACAGTTCCTTCTCGAAGTTGAGCAGGAACAGGCGCACGCGGGCGCGGTCGACCGGGTCGCCGGGCATCAGTTGCGGATGCGGGAAGCGCTCGTCGATGTACTCGTTGATGATGTTCGACTCGTACAGGATCAGGTCGCGCTCGACCAGGATCGGCACCTGGCCGTACGGGTTCATCACGCTGATGTCTTCGGGCTTGTTGTAGAGATCGACGTCGCGGATCTCGAAGTCCATGCCCTTTTCGAACAACACGAAGCGGCAGCGGTGGGAGAAGGGGCAGGTCGTTCCTGAATACAAGACCATCATGGCGAGAGACTCCTAAAAATCAAAAAGAGTGGGTCGCCTGGGCAACCCACTCTGTGGGACCGGACGCACGAGGCGCCCGGTCGGCGTGAACGGAATTACTTGACGTCTTTCCAGTACGAGGCGTTCAGTCGCCATACGAAAACCACCGACATGGCCAGGAACAGCAGCACCCACACGCCGATGCGCACACGGGTGTTCTGTGCCGGCTCGGCCATCCACTGCAGGTAGCCGACGAGGTCGCCCACTGCGCTGTCGAACTGCACCGGGGTCAGCGTGCCGGGGGTCACTTGCTCCCACTTGCCCGTGAACACGTCGGTGGCATGACCGTGCTGCTCGACCTTGGCGTGCACCGGCAGGCGCTCGCCCTGCAGTTCCCACAGCGGGTTCGGCATGGCGACGCTCGGGAACAGCAGGTTGTTCCAGCCGGTGGCCTTGGTGTCGTCGCGGTAGAAGCTGCGCAGGAAGGTGTACAGGTAGTCGGGGCCCGTGCCGCCGTGGCCGGCGCGCGAACGTGCGACCAGCGTCAGGTCGGGCGGCGTGGTGCCGAACCATTCCTTGGCCTGGCGCGCGTCGATGTTGGCCTTCATGGTTTCGCCGACCTTGTCGGTCGTGAACAGAAGGTTGTCCTTGATCTGCTGCTCGCTGATGCCGATGTCCTGCAGGCGGTTGTAGCGCATGAAGGCGGCCGAGTGGCAGTTCAGGCAGTAGTTGACGAACAGCTTGGCGCCGTTCTGCAGGGCCGCCACGTCGGTGGTCTTGTTGGGCGACTTGTCCCACGCCAGACCGCCCGATTCGGCGGATGCGGCTGCGGAGAAGGTCAGGCCCAGTGCCAGACCCATGACAGCGAGCCAGCCGGAAATTCTTTTCTTCATCGTGTTTCTCTCAAGCTCTCTTGCACTTGTGCGCGCATCAATGGGCGGCGAAGACCACGCGCTCGGGCACGGTCTTGAATTCGCCCTTGCGGCTCCACCACGGCATCAGCAGGAAGAAGCCGAAGTAGAAGAGCGTGCCGATCTGCGAGATGGTCTGGGCGATGTCCAGGGCGAACGAGCCGATGACCAGGTTGCCCCAGACGCCGGGCGCCTGGATGCCGAGGTAACCCAGGATCAGGAACAGGAACACGAACACGCCGTAGACATACTTGTGCCAGCTCGGACGGTAGCGGATCGACTTGACTTCGCTGTGGTCGAGCCACGGCAGGAAGAACAGGATGATGACCGAGCCGCCCATGATGACCACGCCCCAGAACTTGGCGTCGAAGGTCTTGAGCAGGAAGATCACGACGGCGGCCACGACCACCGCGGCAACCTTGAGGCCCATGCCCGACTTGCCCTTGATGAAGTTCCAGACGGCGGCGGCCGCGATGATCAGCGCGAACACGTTGACCATGTCGTCGGTGGTGGCGCGCAGCATCGAATAGAACGGCGTGAAGTACCAGACCGGAGCGATGTGGTTCGGCGTCTTCAGCGAGTCGGCCGGGATGAAGTTGTTGTACTCCAGGAAGTACCCACCGGCTTCAGGCGCGAAGAAGATCACGGCCGAGAAGATCGTGAGGAACACCACCACGCCGAAGATGTCGTGCACCGTGTAGTACGGGTGCGACGGGATGCCGTCGAGCGGATGGCCGTCGGGACCGCGCTTGGCCTTGATCTCGATGCCGTCGGGGTTGTTCGAACCCACTTCGTGCAGCGCGATCAGGTGGGCCACCACGAGGCCGAGCAGCACCAGCGGCACGGCGATGACGTGGAAGCTGAAGAAGCGGTTCAGCGTGGCGTCGCTCACGACGTAGTCACCGCGGATCAGCAGGGCCAGGTCAGGACCGATGAACGGGATGGCGGCGAACAGGTTCACGATCACCTGGGCGCCCCAGTAGGACATCTGGCCCCACGGCAGCAGGTAGCCCATGAAAGCTTCGGCCATCAGGCACAGGAAGATCGCGCAGCCGAACACCCAGATCAGCTCGCGCGGCTTGCGGTAGCTGCCGTACATGAGGCCGCGGAACATGTGCAGATACACAACGATGAAGAACGCCGAGGCGCCCGTCGAGTGGATGTAGCGGATCAACCAGCCCCAGGGCACGTCGCGCATGATGTACTCGACCGATGCGAACGCCTGGTTCGCGTCGGGCTTGTAGTGCATGACGAGGAAGATGCCGGTCACGATCTGGATCACGAGGACCAGCATCGCGAGCGAGCCGAAGATGTACCAGAAGTTGAAATTCTTCGGTGCGTAGTACTTGCCCCACTGGTCGTTCCAGAGCTTGGTCAGCGGGAAACGGTTGTCGACCCAGTTGAGCAGCTTCTCGCCGGCGGGGGCGTTCGGGGAAACTTCGTGAAATTCAGCCATGTTCGTGGTCTCCCTCAGGCCTTCTTGCTGTCGTCGCCGATAAGCAGGCGCGTGTCGGACAGGTACATGTGCGGAGGCACAGGGAGGTTGTCAGGAGCGGGCTTGTTCTTGAAGACGCGACCGGCGAGGTCGAACGTGGAGCCGTGGCAAGGGCAAAGGAAGCCGCCCTCCCAGTCGTTCGGCAGCGAGGGTTGCGGGCCGGCCTGCAGGCGGTCGACCGGCGAGCAGCCGAGGTGGGTGCAGATGCCGACCACGACCAGCACATCGGGCTTGATCGAACGGTGGCCGTTCTGTGCGTACTTGGGCGTGAATTCGTCGGGGTGACGCTTGGAGAGCGGATCGGCAAGCTGGCCGTCCAGCTTGGCGAGTTCGGCGACCTGGTCAGGGCTGCGCTTGAGGATCCAGACGGGCTTGCCACGCCATTCGACGGTGATCTTTTCGCCGACCTTGAGGGCCGAGATGTCCACTTCGACCGCGGCGCCCGCGGCCTTGGCCTTTTCGGACGGCTGGAATGTGCTCACAAAAGGGATTGCGGTGGCCACGCCGCCCGCTACGCCGGCACAGCTGGATGCGATCAACCACGTCCGCTTGCTTGTGTCGATCCGGGGCGAGCCGGAGGTCATGTCACTCATGGGGATCCTCTAAGTCTTCTTCGCTGGAGCAGGGGCTGACCTTTGCCACAGCAAGGTCAACCCGAGATTGTAGCGGGGCGCAAAAGGGTTTTTCAATGATTGCCGCGCGTGCGCACGGCGCCGCAGCACGTGCGCGACAGCACGCGACGGCCCTTGGCGCTCAGCTCAGCAGCCCGTACTGGGTCGCCTGCCGAACGGCCTGGGTTCGCGACTTGACGGCCAGCTTGCGGTAGATCCGCTTGGCGTGGAACTCGACCGTGTTGATCGAGAGGCAGATCGCTTCGGCAATCTGCCGATTGCTCCAGCCTTGCGCGATCAGGCGCAGCACATTGAGCTCCCGAGGTGACAGCAGCCCGGGAGCAGGCATCGGGGGCGAGACCGTGTCGCCGTCGCGCAATGCGGACTCGACACCCTCCGGTTTCGCGGACGCCGCAATCAGGCCGAGGACGCGACGCGCGACGCGTGCGTCCATCGGCGAACCGCCGCGCTCGATCGAGCGCAGCAAGAAAGAGAGTTCGGCATCGTCGGTGCTCGTCAGCAGGTAGCCGGAGGCTCCTGACGAGATCGCGGCCTCGACCAGCAGGCGGTCGTCGTCCTTCGACATGGCGATGGCGTCGATCTGTGGGTAGGCACGCCGCAGGTGCGACAGGAGCGCGACGCCGCCATCGTCAGTCAGGTGCATGTCGACCAGCACCAGGTCGTAGGGCAACGCGGCCAGCAGACGGATCGCTTCCGTGTGCGTGGAGGCGATCACGACGCGGCGCCCCGGGGCCAGATCGCAAAGAAGGCGTCGCATGCGATCGGCCAGGGCCAGGTCGCCCTCGACGATCAGCGCACCGAAGAAGGCGCAACCCAAGGCGGCGTACCGGCCAGCGAGTGCCGGCGCCGACTGTGCGCTGCTGGCGGACAGGTGATTCATCATGAGCAGACGCCTCCGATCACGCCATCGGCCGCGCGCCCGCACACTCGCACACCCTTCGCCACCCCACCTTCAGACAATCGAACCACGCATATCCCCTTGTTGTGCCCCGCGGCCTACCTTGAATGTCAACTTTCGTTTCGGGGTACTGCAGGAACAATGCCTGGGAGTCGGCCATGCGGCCCATTGCAACGATGGCTCGGTCAGTGCGTTGATTTCATTGAAGAAATGCGGAGGCAACGCCGGCTGCCCCGCGGATAGAGGTACGCGCCAGTCGCCGTCGTTACGGTCGTCGCAGGCGGAACGTTACGTAGCATTGAGATACACATGCGCCCGTCACACTCATCCGCGAAAATCGAGGCAATACACGGTTACAAGGATGCCGTGGCAAACGCCTCGTCCTCCAGGCCAAATTAGTTGCGGCACACTTCTGATGCTGCTAACCTCAAGTCAAGAGCATAAAAACCCTTTGAGAGGATCACTGTGAAGACGAACAAACTGGTTGCGACCGTCGCCCTTGCCACCTTGGCAATCTCGTCGGCTTTCGCCCAAACGCAGGTTACCCCGGCGCCCGCAAGCAACAACACTCGCGCATTTGCACCGGGCCCCGCTGGCGCTCCGAGCGCAACCGCTGCTGGCCTTGGCGGCCTGACCCCCGCTCAATGGGGCGCTGTTGGAGGCACCGGCGCCCTGATGCTGGCCCTCGGCAGCAGCAACAATGGCAACGGTGGCGGCGGCTTCTTCGTCCCTGGCACCGGCACTACCGGCACGGGCACTACCGGCACGCGTTAATGCTGCTTGCCCTCCTGAAAGGAGGGCATTCGCTGAAAAGTCCGCGCGTTGCTTCCGCCACGCGACTCTTAGAACGTTGCCTTTTGGCAACGTTTTGCTTGGGCGTTGGCGGTTGCTCCTCCGGAACCTCGGCCATGCTGGACTCGGCTCGCCTGCTGTATCGCGGTGAGTCTGCAGCAGCCCAGCCCAATTTCAATCCCAGCTATCGGTACCTGCGGGCCACCGTCGATGGGCGCGCCCTGTACATGGTGCTCGGCTATATCGATCAGCGCGCCGAAGGGCCCGTCGAGGTTTGGTACAGCGGCACGGGCGAGGTCGTCCGACTTCTGAATGGTCAACTGGTCGGCACGACCGGGCTGTCCACCGACTGGCGCGACGTTCGACTTGCCAACCCCCCGGCCTGGCAAGCTCACACTGCCAACACCACGCAGACATACGCGCGCGAACGCGACCTGATGCCCGGCTATCGCTTCGGCATTCGCGACGACATCGCGCGCGCGTCAATCGCGCCGCCCACCGACAGCGCTCTCGCCGGCGTGCCCGCAAGCGCCCTGCGCTGGTATGAAGAACGCAGCGTGTCCCGCCCTGCGACAGCCTCCGTTCCTCCCGCCCGCTTCGGCGTTTCATTTGCTTCTGGCGCCCCTCAGGTCGTGTATTCGGAGCAATGTATTTCCCGCGACCTCTGCATGAGCTTCGAACAGTGGACACCCCCCGCACCAGCAGCCGGCACCGCGGCGCGCGCTGGTACATGAGCTCCCCCTTCCTGCGAGCCATCAGCCCCCCGCATTGGCCCCGTCGAACGGCCCTTGCCTGCGCGCTGATGGCAAGTCTTGGCGCCGCGGCGGAGCCGTCGCAGAACGCGGCCACCGTTGAACCTGCAAGCGATGCCGAGGTGCGACCCGGCGAACGACTGAGCACTTGGTTGCTGCGTCAGCCAGAAGGCACTGCAGCGCCCGGGCTGGCATGGCGCGTACCGCAGGAACGGCTGGCCCAGCAGTTCCTGAAGAACACCCTGCTCGTGCGCCTCGAGACGGCCAGCAAGCGCGCCCCGCGCTCCGAGCAACTCGATCGGCTGAAGCTCATCACGTGGCTGCAGAACCTGCCGGTCACTGGCCGCGTGGCGCTGGGCATCGTGGACCCCCGCTGGCTGCAGGCACACCCGGATCAAGACCCGGTGCTGTCGGCCGGCCAGCAACTCGTGGTGCCCTCTCCACAATTGAAAACCATCGCGGTCGTCCGCCCCAATGGCGAGTTGTGCCATGTGGCGCACGAAGCCGGCCGGACCGCCTGGGACTACGTCATCGCCTGCGCCCCCAACACGACTCACGATTGGGCATGGGTGGCGCAGCCCGACGGCCGGACGTCACGTGTGGGCATCGCCCCCTGGAACGGCCACCCCTCCGATGAGCCGGCGCCCGGTGCATGGATCTGGGCAGCGCCGCGCGGCATGGCCGAACTGGTCGACGCATCGGAAGGCATCATCAAGTTCCTGGCGACCCAGGGCCCTTCGCCTCAGACAGCGGCGCTCGGCACCACCACTGCCGCGCTTGCAGTTGCCAAGCCGACCGCCGCAACCAATACGTCCATCCCGCCGTCAGTTTCGCCGGAAAGCATCATCTCCATACGCCCCGACGCCTCAGCCCCGCAATACAAGGCGCCTCGCACAAGCAGCAACGACTGGGGCGAAACCGGCCTGCTCCAGACGCCGACGGCACGCATGGGCGAGGCCGGTGATTTCCGCACCTCGATCAGCCACGTGTCGCCCTATACGCGACTGAACGTGATGTTCCAGCCGCTGGACTGGATGGAGGCGGGCTTTCGCTACACCTCCATCAGCAACCGCGCGTATGCCGCTAGCACCACTGGCCAGAGCAACAAGGACAAGAGCATCGACGTGAAGCTGCGGCTGCTGCGCGAATCCGCGTATGTGCCTCAGGTTGCGCTGGGCTTTCGCGACCTTGGCGGTACCGGCCTCTTTTCGGCAGAGTACCTGGTCGCCAACAAGCGCTACGGCGATCTCGACTTCAGCCTCGGCATCGGCTGGGGGTACCTGGGCAACAGCGGAAACATCCGAAACCCCTTGCTGGCCCTGAGCAATCGTTTCAGAACGCGCACGGTGAGCTCAGCAACGGGCGGCGAAACAAACTTCAAGGCCTTCTTTCGAGGGCCAGCCTCCTTGTTCGGCGGCGTCGAATGGCGCACGCCCTGGGATCCCCTGACCGTCAAGCTCGAGTACGAAGGCAACAACTACAAGAACGAGCCCCAGCAGAACAACCAGGTTCAGCGCTCACCTTTCAACATCGGCCTGGAATATCGCTACTCACCCGGCGTGGCCTTCACCGCCGGCCTGGAGCGCGGCAACAAGGTGATGGTGGGCCTGACCCTGTCCACCAACATGGCAAGCATGCGAGCCAGCAAGCCCGCAGACCCGCCGCCACCCCGCTTCACGCCGGAGGCGCCGACCAACCCACCCGGATGGGCCACCACCGCGGCGGAGATCCAGGCACGCACCGAATGGACCGTGCAGCGCATCGCGCCGCAAGGCGACAGCGCGCACGTCTGGATCACCGAGAGCCACACGGTGTACCGCGAGGCCCGCGTGCAGCAGGTCATTGCCGTCATGCATCGCGATGCACCGGCATCGATCAGGCACTTCGTGCTTCACTACAACGAGCGCGGACTCGCACTACACACGCAGGTTGTCGATCGCAGCGAGTGGGTGACTGCGCACTACCAGGCACAGACGCCCGCAGAACTGCGCGCCACGGACCAGCGCGACTATGCCCCGCCGCGCGGCCGAACCGAAGACGGGCTCTACGTGCCGGCATCGCCGCAGCGCACACCCACTGATACAACCGCCACCGCATCGTCCGGCGAGACGCCGGCCATGGCGCCATGGGAGCGGCGCACGGAAAAACTCACCTTCGGCCTGACCCCGAGCTTCTCGCAGATCCTCGGTGGCCCCGATGCCTTCATGCTCTACCAACTCGGCGTCTCGGCCACCGCGGAGTACCGCTTTACACCGAGCACCTGGGTGAACGCCGCTCTGAACTGGCGCCTGATTGACAACTTCGACAAGTTCACCTACACGGCGCCCAGCAACCTTCCCCGCGTGCGAACCTACCAACGCGAGTACGCAACGACCAAGCGGTTGACGATGCCGGTGTTTCAGCTGACCCACGTGGGCCGACTGAACGAAGACCAGTACTACAGCGTCTATGGTGGCGCCCTTGAGTCGATGTTTGCCGGCGTGGGCGCCGAATGGCTCTACCGCCCGTGGCGCAGCAAGTTCGCCTTCGGCATCGACATCAACCACGTACGCCAGCGCGACTTCGCGCAAGACCTCGGCCTGCGCGACTACAAGGTCAACACCGGCCATGCCACGCTCTATTGGGACACGGGCTGGAACGGCGTGCAAGCCAGGATCAGCGCGGGTCAGTACTTGGCGGGTGATCGTGGCGTCACCCTCGATATCAGCCGCCGCTTCGACAATGGCGTGACGATCGGCGCCTGGGCCACCAAGACCAACGTGTCCGCCGCCCAGTTCGGCGAAGGCAGCTTCGACAAGGGCATCTACGTTTCCATTCCCTTCGATGCATTACTGCCGCGCTCGAGCAAGTTCACTGCGAACTTTGCTTGGGCTCCGCTGGTACGGGATGGTGGCGCCAAGCTGGGACGGATCAACCCACTGTTCGAGATGACGTCGATACGGGATCCAAAGGCTTTCAGCTTCTCGCCGCCCGATGACAAAGCACCCAAGGCAGGGGACAACATCCTCGACTTCAAGCGGGCGCAATAGGCGCCACAGGCCTGAAAACAAAAGAGCCCCGATCCGGGGCTCTTGGTCTCAGCATCACCTCAGTGAGTCGGGGCGGGAAAAAATGAAGCAGTTCTATCGAATCAGATTGCCACGGCAATCTGATTCGGCGCGGATGGCTGGTTGGCCTCACCCACCTGCGCAGCGCCGACTGCCGCTGCGATCGGCAGAGCACGGTCACGCACACGGTGACGCTCCATATGCACCCAGTCCACCACCTCCGCATGGGGCCGATAGCCGGGCAGCATCTGCGTCAGCGCCTGCTTCAGCATTGGCACATCGCTGCTTTCGAGTGCCGCATTCAGCGTCTCGAACTGGCGCCAGAGCTCATTCCAAGGCAGACAGGGATCGTGCGCCTTCATGACACGCGGATGCGCTGTGGGCATTGCGCTGTCGCCAATCAGGAGCTCTTCGTAAAGCTTCTCGCCGGGTCGCAGCCCAGTCACCTGTAGCTCGATATCGCCATCCGGCGAATGCTCGTCACGGACCGTGCGCCCCGAAAGCTCCACCAGTCGGCGGGCGAGGTCAATGATCCTCACCGGCTCGCCCATATCGAGCACGAAGACATCGCCGCCCTGCGCCATCGCACCCGCCTGAATCACCAGCTGGGCGGCCTCGGGAATGGTCATGAAATAGCGCGTGATGTCTGCATGCGTCAGCGTGATCGGGCCACCCGCCTCGATCTGCTTGCGAAACAGCGGCACCACTGACCCACTCGAACCCAGCACATTGCCAAAGCGGACCATCGAGAAACAAGTGTCCGAACTGTGCTGCGCCAGCCCCTGCAGTGCCATTTCGGCGACGCGCTTGCTGGCCCCCATGATGTTCGTCGGTCGCACGGCCTTGTCGGTGCTGATCAGGACAAAGTTGGGAATCTTGCACTCCATGGCGAGCCGCGCCGTTGTGAGCGTACCTATTGCGTTGTTTCGCACACCCTCTGCCGGGTTGTGCTCGACGAGCGGCACATGCTTGTACGCCGCCGCGTGATAGACCGTGTCAGGACGCCAGGCGCGCATCACTTCGCGGAGCCGCGCCGCATCGCATACCGAAGCTAGCAGTGGAACGACACGCACGTTCGGCGCCAGTTGCTCCAGCTCCTGATGAATCGCATAGAGCGCATACTCGCTCAACTCAACGAGCAGCAACGTGGAAGGCGTCAGCTGGACAATCTGCCGACACAGTTCACTGCCGATGGAACCACCAGCACCAGTGACCAGCACTACTTTGCCGCGGATGTGCTTATGCAACAAGTCTGCCACCGGCTCGACCGGATCCCGGCCCAGCAAGTCTTCAATGTCGACTTCAACCAGGTCCTTCACCTGCACCTTGCCGTTGGCCAAATCGAGAAGCCCCGGAAGCATTCGTACATGCAGATGCAATGGCAACAGTTGGTTCAGGATTTCGACGCGACGCCCATGGCTGGCGGAAGGCAGCGCAAGCAGGACATCCGAGATGTTCCAACTGGCGGCGTGGTCCTTGAGCCAATCGGAAGACTGGATGTGCAGGCCGTTGATCGTGTTGCCCTGGAGGTGCGGGGCGTCGTCAACGAAGGCACGGACCACCATGTCCCGACTTTGCGCCAACGCCGCAGCCAACTGCAAACCAGCACTACCTGCACCGTAGATCACAACCTGAGGTAGTTGCTTGCGCTGCAGCGCGCTCATATAGAGGCCGCCCAGCCAGTAACGCGCAAACATGCGGGAGCCTGCAACGGCCAAAAACAAGAGCAGCGGCACCAGTAGACCGACCGTGCGAGGCACTCCCCTTACGCCAACCACTGAGAAGATCAAAACATAGCCGAGACCAAAGAGCACGCACACGCGCACGATCGCCATGACCGCAGCCGTCCCCGCATATCGAAAAATGGCACGGTAAAGCCCAAAAACCACAAAGAGCGGGAGAGCCAGCGCTACAGCGACTGCAACGGCGGACCACTGGACGCCGTGCGGCACTACCCATTGCTCATAGCGGAAGCTGAACGCTAACCACACGCACAAGACGCAAAGCACTGCGTCGACACCCAGGGCCAGCATGCGCTTCATGGGGCGCGGCAAAGCAAGCAAGGGCGCAGCCAGACGATTGATCACACTGAAAACTCCTGCGACGCTCGGGGCGCGCCGCGCTGCAGCAATTGTCCGTGAAGGGTACCTACCCCTCCCCCCCAATTCAGGGGATTCACGACACTCATAATGTCATTTTTTGTATCTTTTGCATCAACATGACTTTGGCATAGAGCTGCTGATCCGCCCCTCGATCAGCGGTCTCTTTGGCAACCATCGATTCAAGCTAGGACTGCCTGTTGCTTGACCACATCCACAGGGTGTGCGTCAACGCCCTGACTACAATGCCAAAGGCGTGCCTAGCCATCCTTCGGCTCTCTTCTTTTAGACAACGCGATCCGATCGCTCAACGAAGGAAAAATGGCAAGGACATCTCTGTATGACATGTGATTCATGCTGGACATGAAGCACGCGGCACGCAATACGTTGAATCTGACAACAGAGGCACAAGCCTTCGCAGGGGAGCCAAGTCTCATGAAATCTGTTCTGGTGGTATGCATTGGCAACATATGCCGTAGTCCGATGGGGGAAGCACTGATTGCTGCAGCGTTGCCGCAGGTTCAAGTCGCGTCAGCAGGGACTGGAGCCTTGGTTGGACACCAAGCAGATCCGATTGCACGCAAACTCATGACTGAACGCGGCCTCGACATCGAGGCCCACCGAGCACGCCAACTTACAGGACAAATGTGCCAGCAGGCCGACCTCATTCTTGCGATGGACGAAGCCCAGCGGATTCACATCGGGCAGCGCCATCCATTGACCCGGGGCAAGCTGTTTCGTCTAGGCGAAGTCGCACGAGTTGATATTCCCGATCCGTATCGCATGGGCCGCCAGGCCTTCGAGCACGCCCTGCAACTCATCGCTGATGGCGCCCAAGCCTGGGCCGAACGCATTCGCAAACTCTCATGACACCTTCCGCCTCTACATCGGTCTCTTCGGCATCCGCCACCACATTCGCTCACGACGGCGACAGTGATGCGATCAATCTGTCCGAGTATTTCGACATACTCTTTGATCGTAAGTGGTTGGTAGCCGGCGTCACCATCGCGGCCTTAGCATTCGGAGCTGCTTACGCCGTTCTCGCTACTCCGGTCTATCAGTCCAACCTACTCATTCAAGTCGAGGACTCTGCTCCAGATGCCAAAAACTTCCTTGGCGACACCGCCAATCTCTTTGACGTAAAGACGCCAGCCAGCGGTGAAATTCAAATTATTCGCTCACGACTAGTCATAGGGGGGGCTGTAGAGGCGACCCGCCTGTACATTGATGCTCGCCCTCGGTATGTTCCGATCATCGGAAAATGGCTCTCACGCCGTGCCAAGGGACTCTCGGACCCTGGTTTCTTGGGCATGGACGGCTATGTCTCGGGCACAGAAGCAATCGATATTGCCAAATTCGATGTCCCCGTTAATCTCGAAGATCAGCAGCCCTTCAAGATCGTCGCACTGGCCGACAATCAATATGTACTCACACACCCCGAACTCGCGGACCCTCTGACCGGTACGGTAGGCAAGCTGCTCAGTCAGCGCATTGCTGGAGGCACAATTGCACTGCTGGTTTCGCGACTCGACGGCAAGCCGGGCGCTGAGTTTGTGGTTTCGCATGCGTCTTCGCTTGCAACAATTGAGAGTCTGCAACAACGCATACAACTCGGCGAACAAGGTAAGCAGTCGAATGTGATCAATGTTGTCCTTGAAGACAGCGATCGAAATCGTTTGCAACGCACGCTCAACGAGATAGGCATCCAGTATGTACGTCAGAACGTAGAGCGCAAAGCGGCAGAGGCGGAAAAAACGATTGAGTTCCTCGATCGACAGTTGCCAGAATTCAAACTACAACTCGAAACTTCTGAAGACGCCTACGCACGATTCCGCAATCAGAACGGCACTGTCGCCTTCGATGAAGAAGCCAAGACCGTACTAGGATTATCCGTGCAGCTACAGACCAAGCTGCTCGAGTCTCAACAGCAACGGCGTGAGTTGCTCTCTCGTTTCACTGAGGGCAACCCAAAGGTTCGCATGGTCGACGGACAGATTGCAGCTATCCAACATGAAATCAATGGCTTAGAAACTCGTGTGAGCGCGATGCCCGCCATACAGCGCGACGCCTTGCGTTTGGAACGTGACGTGCGCGTCAACAGCGAACTCTACAAGTCTTTGCTCAATAGCTCTTTGCAATTGCGTCTCGTTAAGGAAGGCAAGATCGGCAATGTGCGGCTACTCGACACAGCCGTGGAGCCCAAAAACGCAGTCAAGCCTCAAAGATCTCTGGTCGTCGCACTTTCGCTGGTCTTGGGCTTGTTGGCAGGTGTTGCACTGGCCATCCTCCGCGCCAAGCTGTCGAGGGGTATTCGTAACCCTCAAGAGATCGAAGATCGGCTTGGCCTGAACGTTTACTCTGTCGTCCCACTCGCCCTTGAGCAGGAAACGATCCTGCAGCACATTGCGGGCGGCGCGAAGGGCGTTCAACTACTAGCCGTGACTTCCCCCGAAAGCCTTGCCATTGAGAGCCTGCGCAACCTTCGGGTATCCCTCCAGCTAACCTTGATGGAAAGCGGCAACAACCGCGTGCTCATCACTGGAGCTACGCCGGGAGTGGGAAAGAGCTTCGTTTCCGGGAACTTTGCTGTCATCATGGCACAAGCTGGAAAACGCGTATTACTGATCGACGCCGACTTGCGAAAGGGCCATCTGCAAAAAGCCTTTGGATTACCACGCCTGGGTGGCTTGGCAGATATTCTGGCGGGCGACATGTCACCAGAGCAAGCAATCCATGGCCAGGTGATTCCCAACTTGGACGTTTTGACGACCGGCAACTATCCCTTCAATCCCGCCAACATGATGCTCTCGTCAACTCTGGGTGAGTTGCTAAACGGCTTCTCGGAACGCTATGACTTGATTGTGATCGACAGCCCACCAGTACTAGTGGCTGCCGACGCTGCGGCGGTTGCAGCGCATGTCGGCGCTGTCCTGCTGGTCGCTCGTGACAATCTGACTCAACTTGGCGAGCTGAACGAGAGCGTCAAACGCCTCGCGCATGCGGGCCAACAGGTCAACGGCGTGGTCTTCAATGGCATGGATCTCTCCCGCCGTCACTATGGCAGCTACGGCTACAAGTATGGCGGCTATCGATACACCGAATACAAGTACAAAGAAGAGGCGGCGTAAGGCGAGCCTCAATGAAAAGTGCACGGGGTAAAATAGGCCCGTCGTACTACCCGCCCTAGGGGCGGGTATTTAACGCACATACCGCGGGGGCTCTGACCTCGATTAGATCGATCGAGCCACGGTTAGTCGCCGCACCATTGAAGCGGCCACTGCACCGATCAGAAGCCCCACCCCATCCGCCCACAGATCGCTCCATTCAGCCGAGCGATCCGGCGTGATTGACTGCAGCAGCTCGATCAGCGCCCCATAGCCGAAGAGCACCAATAGCACCTTTGGCCTATGCTCCGGCCACGCCCAATGGGCGAGAAGTGCCAATATCGCAAAGCCTAGCGCGTGATTGCTTTTGTCCCAGCCGGTGCTTGGAGTTGAAACAGATGCGGGCGTCAAGCTGAGCACCAGCAGCGCCAGCATAGCAATAGCCAGCAACCAGCGCCACACAGCTACATGGGCCGCGAGGCGGCCCCACCTTGTCACGCCGACGCCTCTGCCAGCACTTGTGCGATGACCTGAGAACTCTTGTTCATTTCGCCCGAAGTTAACGTCGGGTGAACCAAGAACATCAAGCTCGTCTCGCCCAACTCGCGCGCAATGGGCAAACGGTCAGCCGGTCGCCAGCCCGTGCCGTCGAATGCGCGCTCCAGATACACTTCGGAACACGATCCCTGATAGCAAGGCACACCCTGCGCTTGAATAGCCTCGACGATCCGATCTCGGCTCCAGCCAGCGGCCAACTTCTCGGGTCGCACATAGACATAGCACTTGTAGTGCGCATGAATACTGCCAGCCGCTTCGTGATTGGCAAAGTCAGGAACGCGAACCGCGGCATGAGGTTGTGCGGACTCCCACACAGCCTGAGCATGACGCATGCGCGCAGCAGACCAATCAGTCAAGCGGCGCAATTGAATGCGGCCAATAGCTGCCTGTAACTCCAGCATTCGCCAGTTCGTACCGAAGCTCTCATGTACCCAGCGAAAGCCTGGCGGATGCTTACGCTCGTAGACGGCTTCGTAACTCTTTCCATGGTCTTTGTATTGCCACATGGTTCGCCAGAGTGCTTCGTCATTGGTGGTCACCATGCCACCTTCCCCACCAGTAGTCATGATCTTGTCTTGGCAAAAAGACCAAGCGCCGGCGTGGCCGATCGAACCAACGGGTTTGCCCTTGTAGCGCGCACCATGCGCTTGCGCACAGTCTTCGATGACCTTGAAATCGTGTTTGGCTGCAAGTGCCATGATCGGCTCCATGTCGCACGGCCACCCACCAAGGTGCACGCAGATAACAGCCTTGGTTCGCGGAGTAATTACACGCGCGATAGATTCTGCCGACAGATTGCCACTTTCGGCATCAACGTCCGCAAACACTGGAGTTGCTCCCGCATTCACGACACACGAAACGCTCGCAATAAAAGTGCGCGGCGTGACGATCACCTCGTCACCGGGACCAATGTCCATGGCTTTGAGAATAACGTCTAGCGCTAACGTCCCATTAGCCAATGCGACTGCGTGGGCAGTTCCCGTCCATGCTGCAAATTCTTTCTCGAATTCGCGACATTCCTGACCGGTCCAGTAATTGACCTTGTTGGACAACAGCACGCGCTGCACGGCAGCAGCCTCTTCGGCGGTAAAGCTGGGCCAAGGGGAAAAGGGAGTATTTAACACAAGATCAACCTCTCAAAAGTGGTTTGGCGGGATTGCCAACAACCGTGGCACCGGGCGGCACATCGCGGGTGACCACGGCCCCCATACCGATTACCGAGCCCCGGCCAACCACGAGGGGCAGGCCGGGCCTGCCCTGCTTGATCACGGCGCCGGCGCCGACGTAGACGTGATCCTCGATGATCACGTTGCCATTGCACTTGGCGCCGGGGGCGAACGTGACGAAATCGCCGATCGTGCAATCGTGCTCGACGTAACTGTACAGATTGGCGTGAAAACACTTGCCAATGCGAATGTTGGAAGTAAGTGTCACGAACGGACTGAGCGCAGCTCCTTCGCCAAGCGTTACGTCATCCATCACGACCACATTGGAAGCAGCCACAGTCCAAGGGTGCACCCCATCGACCGCACAGCGTTTGGCAAGCCGCTCGCGAATGGCACCATTGGCGATGGCGATGACGACGTGCTTCGCGCTAGCTTCAGTTCGCAAGAAGTCTTCGTATCGCAATACATGATGCCTGTTGACGACTGTAGCTCCAAGCTGGTCATCCACAAAAACCAATTGCGTTGCAGGAACACCCGCAGATTCAAGTTGCGCGCGAGCCAGAGGCATAACGCCACGCCCGCAGCCACTGGCTCCAAATACGGCAAATAGCGGGAAAGTCATTATTCGGAGCCCATCCGCGAGCCCGTGAAACGCGGCATCGTCACGTCGCCCGCTGCGCTTATGCCGTCCCGCACGAGTACCTTGCGAACGGTGAGCCAAAGGATCTTGACGTCGAGCCACATTGAATGGTTGTCAACGTACCAAACGTCGAGTTTGAACTTCTCCTCCCAACTTAAGGCATTGCGCCCATTGACCTGCGCCCAACCTGTGACGCCAGGGCGGACTTCATGACGTCGCGATTGTTCAGCCGAGTACAGCGGTAAGTAGTCCATCAAAAGTGGACGCGGACCAACCAAACTCATGTCCCCTTTGAGCACACTCCAGAGTCCTGGCAACTCATCGAGGCTGCTAGCGCGAAGAAAGCTTCCGAATGCTGTAAGTCGCTGGGCGTCTGGCAACAACTGACCATCCAATGCACGCGCGTCAGTCATGGTTCGGAATTTGATCATTTCAAACGGCTTGGCGTCCAATCCGGGGCGGATCTGTCGAAACAACCCGGGGCGCCCCAGTTTGCGGCGCACCAGGACGATCAATATAGCGAGCGGCAAGCAAAGTATGAGCAAGGCAACGAAAGCGGCGGTGAAATCAAAGAAGCGCTTCATCGGACCTCAGAAGAGTATTGGAATGTCATAGGCTAGAAATGATGAAACTGACACGCAACGGCCAATCATCAAATATTCATTTCCCGCAGCATCACCGCGTTCACCTTATGCACGTCATATTTTTTTTCCGCCAACTGGCGGGCTCGCCGCCCCATACGAAAAATCAGCGTTGTATCCTCAATGAATCGCAGCATCGCCTGCTCTAGTGCATCGACGGACTTGACAGGGACCAGTAAACCATTGTCGCCATTCACAACCGTTTCGCGACACCCGGGAGCATCGGTGGTGATGACGGCTCGACCCATGGCCATAGCCTCAAGGACGGTGCGAGGCGTGCCTTCCCGGTACGAAGGCAATACATATACGCTACTGTCGGCAATGGCGGGGCGAACATCCGACAGCCGGCCTAAGAAATCGACGCTGCCTTCTTCGATCCACATGTCTAACTCAGTTTGCAAAATAGCGTCAGGGTTCGCATCGATCCAACCCACCATCGAGAACCGCACACTAGGGTGCACGCTTCGAATACGCCGCGCCGCCTGGACATATTCACGGATGCCCTTATCCCCCAGCAAGCGTGCAATGAGCAAGAATCGCGGGGGTCCGGGTGGCAGCGGCGCCACTATGAAACTGCTCACATCCACGCCCGAGCCATTGACGACACAAGAGGGCGTGCCTGGGGCCAAAATACTGCGACGGCGGAATAACGCTTCATCATCTGGGTTTTGGAAAAAAACTTTGTCCACGCGAGTCAGTGCCAGCGCATACAGCCACTGCACCAGTGCTTGAACCCATCCACGCTGGCCTTCTCCCTGAAAGGCATAGCCCAGCCCCGTAATCAATGCGAATCGGTGCGGTACCCCAGCTAACCAAGCAGCGAGTGAGCCATAAATGACTGGCTTCACGGTGTAACCCATCATGTAATCGGGCCGCACGCGGAGCATAAGCCCCCATAAAGCCAAAAACGTCTTTAGATCAGCTAGTGGATTGGTCCCCGCACGAAGCATAGGAATGCTGTGTACGCATAAGCCTCGAGACTCCAATTGCTTGCGTATCGGATGTTCAGAGGGTAAGTTTGGTGCAACCACGTGCACGCACATGCCACGCGATTGCAGAGCCGCAATCAAAGGCCCTCGAAAATTCAGGAGTGAATCCGCGAAACCAGCGATTAACAAAAACTTCATTACTCGATTAATCTGCTTTTAAGCAAATGAGAATTCTCATAACCAAGCCAAGCAAAAATCTGCGCATGGTTAGCTGCAGTTTTTCGAGACTGAACGCAAAACCGTAGCGAGTCGGGGGGCCGTTTTTTGGATGCAATACTCCTTCTCAACCCTGAGTCTTCCCGCCGCCCCCATCTGGCGGCACAATGCTGGAGACTGAAGTAGATTTTCAAGTGCCGCCAACCACTCTTCCGCACTATTAGCTAAAAATCCATTTTCGCCGCTGCGAACGATTTCCAAATTGGCTCCTACGCCGGAAGCAACTACTGGCAAGCCACACGCCATGTATTGGATAAGTTTGTAGCCGCATTTGCCACGTTCCCAGACCGAATCCAGCAAAGGCATCACACCTACTTGGCAAGCACTAATGTTTGCGACCTCGCTCTCCTCTGCCCAATCCATTACTTCCACTCGAACACCAGGCAAGTCAACCGCACTACCGCCACCGATCACGCGCAATATAAACGGTCGGCGCGCAGCCAATGCCTGTAAGGGGCCTTGAATCGCTTGAAGGTAGCGCACCGTGGAAGGCGAGCCGATCCAAACAACTCTCGGCACACTCAAGTCGCTCGCCACCTCTTGGGACGCAAAAGTGTAGCGTTGCAGGTCAATTACGGTGGGCAGCGTCTCCACTCTTGGTGCACCCGCATCACGAGCACGTTCTGCTAAATAGTGATTACCTGCAACCACCAAAGCTGACCGAGCCATCAGCTCATCAAGGCGGCGTCCAAATAGATGGCGAACTACGGAGTTCGCGTGCTGGTCGTAGCTATGAAAAATTGCATCGTCATAGTCCAGCACGAACGGCACTCCGCGCAGCAGGAGCAATTCCAGCCAAAGGGGGCACCAGGGAAGGGCTTCTTTTTCAATCCAAAGTACATCGAAATGTCGACGTGTCATCAAGGCTCGTAAGCGACTGGCATATGCCAGTAGCAGCGCCGGACCATAGCTCCCCCTCTCATAACGAGCTTTAAGCAATACGTCGGACAGTAATGGCTGTACCGAAATCTGCAATCCAAAACTTTTAAGCCATGGCTCATATTGAAATGAACGCATGCGTGACGACGCCCCCATTCGGCCATACTTGGTCAGCGCCAGCATCTTGACTGTTTTCAACGGGTAACTCCCATGAGCACCCATTGTGGCAACCAACGCCAAAGCATACCGTAAGCAGTCCAAGTTTCCATCAAACCAGACCACGAGCGTCGCAGCAACGCGAATGCCGACCGTGACAACGGCTCGATCAAAAGCGTAACCAATAACACACCAAAAGCACCCAGCCATGAAAAATGCTTGAACGCGTATAGCAAACGACTGCGTAGAGAATAAAACAGACGTCGTGCCTTCACTTGGTTAGAGGTACCTCCACCTGCATGAAAAGCCTGCGCGCTAGCTAGATATACCGTATTCCATCCAGCCGATCGGGCACGACGAGATAGATCCAAATCCTCCAAATAAACAAAAAAACGCTCGTCAAATCCTTTTAGCAAGTCAAACAAAGACCGCCGAATCAGAAAAAAAGCCCCAATAACATGATCAACCTGGCACGTTTGGGCATGATCCCAATCAGCCATGAAATACCCAAAATGCGGAAACAATCTATCAACACCGATTGCATGCGCAATCAAACCGCCGGGGCGTGGAAATCGCGCACAGCTTTTTGAAACACGACCAAATTCATCAAGCAACTGAACGCCGCATATACCGATGCCCGAATTACCTGGACTCTGCATATAACTCAATGCCGTGGCGACGGTATTTTCATGCAGCGCCGCATCCGGGTTGAGAAATAGTAGATATTCGGTTTCAGCCTGCCTCGCCCCTAGATTGCAGGCTTTTCCAAAGCCTAAATTTGCGCCTGCGCGAATCACAGAAACATTCTGCAAGCTCTCAATATTTGCATCAGAATGATCCGTCGAACCATTATCAACCACAACAACTTTACTGATCAATCCAGATCCGTAGTTGGCAACAGAATCAAGGCATGTCCGGAGCATTCTCCCGGCATTCCAATTAACAACAATCACCGTTATCATGATTTAATCAATCGATTTTTCGCCGATCGGTTCAAATTTTTTAGATTCGCAGACAAAATTCCCACCGGAATAAAGATAACCCACATGTAATCAAATTTGGCCAAATATGGATTTGTAGCATTGGCGACCATAAAAGCCACAAAGCCAGATATAAAGCAATATTCAAATATTGGATTTTCTTTCTTTTTCAACGAGACGCAAAGCCCGTAAAAAAGCAAACCTACCCCGGATGCATAGATAAGAAATCCAACAATCCCATATTGAAACAAAAATGCCACGTATGACAATTCATACGCCCAGGGCTGCTCAAATGACCTTGAATATCCAGCTGCCGCTCCCGCACCGTGTCCAAAGAATGGCTTTTCAACAACGCCCTCAATCAAGTACTTGAACTGTAATGCGCGCTCAATATTGCTACTGCTTCCAGTAAAATCAAATATGGATCCAATTTGAGAATAATAGAAATCCCAAAAGTCAAAAAAATACAAAAACGCAACAACAAATACAGAAAAAGCAACGAGGTATGATATTTTCGCAAAAGAAAATCTCGACGCTCCCCCTCCCCCTCTTACCTTCAAAGATACGAAATACAAAACTACCGGGCCTGTAACAGCAGCAACAAACAACGCCCTTCGCCCAGAAAGCACCGTCAACACCAGCATCATCAAGATCAAGAAAAAAAACTCAACCTTTTCAGCTTGACGCTTAACTACAAAGAAGGCAGAAATACAAAACGGAAACAAGAAAACCAATGAAGATATATTTGGTATTGTGTACTTGAAGTAGTCTTCGTTTGAATCAATAACCGCATAATCCTCATAAATATACTTAATATATCTGATGAAGTAATTATCCGGCCACAATAATCCAGAAAGTAAATAGAAAACATTAACCCCCACCAACAACCAAGAGGCCGTAGCAAAAAGTCTAAACAAACTTTCGGAATCGACCTCCTTATAGCGAGAGGCAATTAAAGGAAATAACAGCGGATAAGCCACCATGACAGTTAGCACTCTTAATGCCCCGGGAGCCCCGACAAGAAAACCATAAAAAGAGTACGCGAATCCGATAAAACCAAAAAAAACAGATAACAGGAAAATTGTTTTGTTAATTCTCAAATCCCCAAGGAGAGAGAAAAATATCGCGCCGCCGAACAGGACGAATTTTAGCTCGGGTACAGCAGCCGGAAGGACAATTGATGAAATCAACAACGCCCCAATGAAGACTCTATCCAATCGCATTTTATTTTCCCAACAACTCCGGACAAGACAAAATCGATCTCAACAAAAATAACTTAGAATAAATTCGCGCCAAAAGTCGGCACGCTCATCGTCAAGCCGGAAATTGTATTTATTTTTAGCTGCACAAGAAAAAGTCAACTGTCGTCGTCTATCTTCAATCTCCGCCCCGTTTTGGCTATTTTTTAAAATCTCATCCAATTACGATTTTTTTTAATGCATAAGCGTAGAGCAAATACCCTTTAAATCTCAAAGGCTGACTAAAAATAAGTTTTTTAGCTATTTTTAGCGCCTCCCAGTGCAGCCCGAATTTCTGCGCAAACCTACCATTGGCGAAGAAGAAATCAGCCTTTACATGGGCGGGGATAGTCTTAAAGCGCGGTAGCTTTTCGATATTTTTCGCAGTGCCCATGCGTTGCTCAAACTGTTTTTGACTCAAGTCGGTTTTTGCAGACATGCCCGGATGAATTCTGTACTCTGCAACCGGGCGATTGTCGTAGAAAAATTTATATTTTTCAGCCACACGCACCCAGAGATCCCAATCGGCAATTAAGTTCGGATTCTGATCGTGCAATCCAACGTCGCTCAGCACAGAGCGCCTGATCATTCCAGCGTGAACGGCAAATCGATTGCCAACTACCATCTGATCAAAAATATCACCGGAAACGTGCTGCCCTGGGTATTTTTTTGATTCCAGCACCAATCTTTTCATAAATTGATCACAATGCCAAGTATCACCGTACACAACACCGCAGTCCAAATTGGAGTCCAATAGATCAACCTGGGTTTTCAATTTTCCCGGCAAGATCCGATCGTCAGCATCCAAGATTACGATGTATTCGCCACAGCTCTTCTGAAAGGCAACGTTTCTTGCGATATGTGCGCCTTGGTTTAAATGGCTGTACGGCTTTATTCGCGCATCAAGAGACGCATATGCCTTCAAAATATCAGCAGTCTCATCCACAGATCCGTCATCTACAACAATTAATTCCCAAGATTGAAAATCTTGCGATCGAACGCTTTGTATAGTTTCTGAAATATATGCGGCAGCATTCCATGCTGCAACCAAGATACTGACGCGTGGAGTCATATTTTCAGCGTATTTTGTTAAGTAGATGCTGTTGCTGGCGTATGATTAATTCTGGTGTAATTTCATCGCGCCAATCAAAAATCGCCTCTTGCAAGAGGTGATCGCGTGTTGCGGCTAACTCAGTCGTACTCCCAACGATTTTCGCCGGCGCGCCAACGACGACAACTCCTGCAGGTACATTTCTCGTGACCACAGCGTTGCTCCCTACTATTACATCACTGCCGATCTTTACACCAGGCATGATGACCGCGCCATATCCAACAAATACTCGATCGCCGATTTCAACACTATCGAAAATGTACTTTCCGGTGGTTGGCAACAAACAAGCGTCATGCGTTAACACGACGCTTTTCGGGGCAAATACGCAGTCACGGCCAATTTTTATAAGCTGAGGGGCAATACCATCAAGGTTTTCCAACGAGAACTGAGTCCCGGCGCCAATGTTCAAATCACGATAGCGATTAAATTTAATTTCGGTTTTTATTTTTTTAAATTTTGAAATTATTCTTCTCAAGATCCTAAGCATGCTTGCCCCCAAAAAGAAAAGCGACCCGCCTTTTCAACTTTAGAAAAAATATTTCTTGAGAGAAATTAGCATAGGCCAATGCCGCATATAAGGCAAAAAATATAGCGAGGAATCCAAACATTCGCCCCCAAGAGTCAATCGACACAACAACGCACCCTAGCATTACTGCAAATCCGATCAGCAAGAAAAATATCAACTTCTTGCTATTGCTTAAAATGCTCATTTCCTGACTGCCAAAATATGCATCCCGAATAAATAAAGATGCAATTATCAAGCATCCAATGAGGTACGCAAACGCGACCCCATCGGATCCATATTTCTTGGCCACACACCAATCCAAGCCAAGCATCGCAATTACACCAATAAAAAAGTACAGCACCCCACGCTTAGGCTTCTCATTTACTGAGAGGTACAGCATGGCTATTCGGGCCTGTGCATAAGCAACTTGCGCAGCACAGACACAAAAGACAAAAAAATCTCCCGCGTAAAGTTCTTCCCCCACTAAGTAGGACAAAAATTTTCCGCAACCCAAGATGATGAGAATTGACGCTGAGGTGGTCAAAAATGCAAGCGCTAACTGGGCTGAAATCAATGCATCTTTGCTTTTTTCCCTCTCTGCGTTTGCACTACTGAAGTAGGGAAAAAATATTGCGCATATGGGATTTACGACAACTCCCGCCAATACGCTAATGGAGAAAGTCGCTGCAAATGGCGCAAGCTTTGCGAGCCCTCCGAAATTCACTAGGGCCAGTCGCGCGCTATTATTCAGCGCCCAAATCAAAAGAAATGCTACAAATAGCGGAACAGCAATTCTGGAGTTTTCAAGAATCCAATTTACTGCACTCTTGCCATTCACTGGAGCCAAGAGAGAGTCTTTATTAAGAACGCACAACACGAGCCAAAGCAAGAGTTCCACCATCACGAGTGCAACGGCTAGTACTACAGCGCTATTCATCAAGACGCCAAGACAGATTGCCAGCAGTTGCAACAACTGCTGCGTTAGCTGCACTCCACCGTAAGCCCTAAAGTTCTTCTGGCCTTGGAAATTTACCAAGAAAAAATGATTAAGGGATAGCGCAAAAACATAGGCAAGCAAAAATCGAACATATTCAAAATATTTAACGTCACCCCATATCAACAAGGAAATTTCGCTGCCAAACAAAATAACCGCCACCACAAATATCGAAAAATTTGCGCACAGCAAAAAGAGAAATGATGTGCGTGCGATCTTTTCATTATTTTTCGCGGCAATTGCGGCGACAAGGGGGGCATCGAAGCTGGCCACGGCAATTTGCACGCCAAATGTCGAGAAAATCATGAATTGCGCAAGCATTGCGTAACTCTCGTGACCTAGCTTAGCCATGAGCTTAAGACTCAATAAACCTTTCGCCAATCCAAAAAAAGTGACGAAAATCTGAAACGACACAGCTTTTAACTTCAAACCAAACTCACAAGTGAATATCCATAAGGAAGTTTTCCGAGTGCAATACAACATCAGGCCGCGCCGCGCTCACACTGCCAAAGCCCATATACTGATCACGTTTACCGATTGTTCGTCTTTTGAGCTTGCTTCACATACCAGGGCATAGCCATCTCTAGTCCCTGCCCAACGCATTGAGTGGGTGCGTAGCCCAACAAAAGCCGCGCCTTTCCTATGTCTGCCAGGCTATGGCGCACGTCACCTGAACGGAAATCACGATAAACAGGATTAATGCCGTCGAGATGCGGATAAAGTGGCAACAGGCTACGGTGCAACTGAACGTATAATTCATTTAGAGTAATTCGTTCGCCGGCCGCCACGTTATAAATCTGATTAACTGGCGATAAGAATCCGTGAATATTTCCAGCATCGGGTACGGGGCGCGAAAAGGTTGCCGAAAAATTAGCCACGGTGGCGGCCAGCAAATTAGCTTGCACCACATTTGCAATGAAGCAAAAGTCACGGCTCGTTTCACCATCGCCATTGATGTAAACTGGTTTATCCTGAATCATGCTGTCAATCCATTTTGGAATGACAGCGGCATACGCGCCACTTGGGCTTTGCCTCGGGCCGAACACGTTGAAGTAACGCAACCCGATAGTGTCAAAGCCGTAGCACCGCGCAAATACATCGGCGTAAAGCTCGTTAACGTACTTGGTGACAGCGTACGGACTCAACGGCTTTCCGATGGTGTGCTCGACTTTCGGCAACGCCGGATGATCTCCATAGGTGCTGCTGCTGGCTGCGTATGTGAAACTCTTGACGCGTGCATCGCGCGAAGCGAGCAACATATTGAGAAAGCCGCTGATATTGACATCGTTACTCGCAATAGGGTCGGCCAAACTTCGAGGAACGCTGCCGAGAGCGGCTTGGTGAAGAACGTGTTCCACGGGCAATCGACTTTCGCCAACAGGAAAAGCCATGGCCCGCTGGCAATCGTCGAGATTGCGTATATCGCCTTCGATGAAATGGAAGTTGGCCCATTGCTCAGAAGTGACTAGGGTTTGAACCTCGGTCAGATTGCGCTGGTGACCGGTGGAGAAGTTGTCTAGCCCCACAACATGCTGGTTCAGCTTGAGCAACTTCTCGAGCAGGTTGCTGCCAATGAAGCCGGCCACACCTGTGACGAGCCACACATGGCGCTCCGTAACTAAGCAAGCGCAAAGCTTGTCGTAGGCTGACGTACTGGTATCGGGTTGACTCATGGTGTCTACCCCGCTCACAGTCGACCGTCTGCGGCGCCCAAAGGCAGCAGACTCTTCACGTCGAACAGCACGGCATCGGGTCGGCCCAGCGCCTTGATGCCGGCTGCACCGAGGGCCACGAACTGGTGATGGCCCACGGCCAAAACGATGGCAGCGTACTGCCCAGCAGCAGGCATTTCGGCCAAACACTGCAAACCGTACTCATATTCCGCCTCGGCCACGTCGATCCACGGGTCGAATACGTCGACTTCAGTGTTGTAGCCTTTCAGAGTGCGGACGATGTCCACCACCTTGGTGTTACGCACATCCGGGCAGTTTTCCTTGAAGGTCAACCCCAGCACCAGCACTTTGCTACCCAAGACCGGCACGTGCTTGCGCAGCATCAGCTTGATGACTTCGTCCGCGACATGGCTCGCCATGTTGTCGTTGATGCGACGGCCGGCCAGGATCACCTCGGGGTGATAGCCAACCTCGACCGCCTTGTGGGTAAGGTAGTACGGATCCACGCCAATGCAATGGCCGCCCACCAGCCCCGGACGAAACGGCAGAAAGTTCCACTTGGTGCCGGCTGCCTGAAGCACTTCGAGCGTGTCGATGCCGAGCCGGTGAAAAATGAGACTGAGCTCGTTCATGAGCGCGATGTTGACGTCGCGCTGTGTGTTCTCGATCACCTTTGCGGCTTCGGCTACTTTGATGCTGCTAGCCTTGTGAGTACCCGCGATGATGATCTCGCGATACATCTGGTCCACGATCTCAGCGACTTCCGGCGTGCTGCCGCTGGTCACCTTCTTGATGTTGGGCAGACGATGCTCTTTGTCACCGGGGTTGATCCGCTCCGGGCTGTAACCGCAGAAGAAATCGACATTGAATTTCTTGCCGCTGAATTTCTCCAGCACGGGCACGCACACCTCCTCCGTCGCGCCGGGGTACACCGTCGATTCGAAGATGACGATCGCCCCGTTCGACATGATCTTGCCGACGGTTTCGCTAGCCTTGATCAGCGGCGTCAGGTCGGGCCGGTTCGCCTTATCGATTGGCGTAGGCACTGTCACGACAAAGACAGAGCAGTCACGCAAATCATCGGCATGCGACGTGAACGCCAGCTGTGCTGCCGCTTTCAACTCTTCGCTGGTGGTCTCGAGCGTGTGATCGTGTCCACCCTGCAGTTCCGCAATGCGTTTGACATTGATGTCGAAGCCGACCACCCGACGCTTCTTGCCAAATTCCACGGCGAGTGGAAGGCCCACGTAGCCGAGACCGATGATCGCAATGGGTTGAGTTAATTGAATGACTTGCATGTTGTGTTGAAAACACTGGAGACAAAAAATTGGCGACAGACCCAGACAGGAGCCATGCCGCCACACCGCATTCGCGGCCGCCGACTTCAAAGTAAGCTAACTCGCGCCGTGAACCTCAAGAATTCGGTTGGGCTCTTTGCAAGGCTAACGGTGCCTGATGTACATCTCGCTGGCGGTGTTAGCCACCGATGCGGACGGCAGAATCAGACTGACCACGCGGTTCCACTTGACCAACGGCACCGGGTCGACATAAACAACGTCCTGTGGCTGCAACCGAAATTGACTCGCCAGCGCAAACGCAGCCGGGTTCTTGGCATTCAGATGAAAAATGGCCGGCCTACCCGTTGCCCCTTGGCGGATGACATAGATTTGCCCGGGATTGGACGTCGAGGCCATAGGGCCTCCGGCCTCTCCCAAAGCCTCGTTCAAGCTCAGCCGGCCATTGCTGCGCATGGGCAACGCCGCTGTTGCCATGATTTCCCCCATGACGAAGACCTTGGAATCTTCTCTGTGCGCCACACGTACGGTGTCGCCATTCTTCAGCGGGATGTTGTTTCCGTCATAGCCTGCCTCCCGCAGTCGGGTCATGTCGATGGGGATCGAGCGACCATCCCGGACCAAGGTAATCGCAGACCGATTGCCATCGGAAGTAATGCCGCCGGCTCGATTGATCGCTTCATTCAACGTCATGGGCACGTCGGTGAAGATCTGAGAACCAGGATTCCGGACTTCGCCCTCCACATAGGCACGACGGCTTCTGAAAGACTGAATCCGCACCGTCACTTGCGGATCCCGGATATGCGGCGCGAGTAACTTGACAAACAACTCCGAAGCTTCGCTCTCACTCAAACCCGCAACCCGGACCCGGCCCTTGATGTACGGGAAGGATATTTCTCCGTTGGCGTCGACGATAAAACCAGGCGCCACCTGAACACCCGTAGGGTCTACCGACTGCGAAATCACGGCTCCGGCATTGGGCAGCAGCTCAGGGTGGTCATACACGATCACGCCCACCACATCGCCGGGGCCAATGGTGTAGCGCGCGCCCTTGCCAAACAACGCCTGCACCTCAGGCGGCACGCCCTTGGGCGACACCTCCGCCAGCGTACGCACCAGCGCCAGCGAGATCGGAGTGATTTCGCCTTCCGGCGCTTCATCGGGAAGGTACCGGAACTGCGACGGCAACTCACCGCCTGCTTCGTAAGGCTCCACCGAACCCATGCCGGGCACCACGGCACAGCCCTGGAGCAACACCGCGCCGGCAAGCGCTACCCACGCGAGGGCTTTCGCATCTCTTCTCAATTCAGGTCCCTTGAAAGTCAGTCAGTCGTATCAATAACGAAGCGGCGAAAGAACGGCAATTCCCGGAGGCATGCGAGGCTCGCACATCCGCTCTCTTGTATCGCGCTTCTTTTTCAAACACTTGTGATCGCCACCACTACGCGGCACCATTTATGTAAAAATTTGAACAGTTATAGTCGCGCTGAAACTGGCAAATTCAGGCAACAAAGGTGCAGAATTCATCGCGGGGTCACGCAAGAATCTGGTGCACCCAGGGCGAATGCGCTCTGACAGACAGAAGTCTTGAAGGTCGATTTCGCGCGGCCGCTCCCCACTGCTCCCCTCTCATCGTACCAGTGCAGTGCACTGTCAATGGGGCTTTGCCTGCGTTCCAGGATGCTTCCGGAATGCCCGCACCGCGCCGTTTTGCCTTCTTTTCGAGAGCAAAACACGGCGTATCCGACCGGTTCTACCCATCCCGCGAAATTGGAAACAAGACGTTCCAAAGCGTAGTCGGCAAGGGTTAGCTACGGAGACTGGGTACCCTTCGTCCGTTCCAGGCAAGAGCCGCCAGCGGTCATGCCTCAGTTGCAGTCCAGCATCACCCGCCGCGCCGCCGTCTTGCCCTCCCGCTTCCACAGGCATACTGGCACCCCTTTCAACAGCAGGTCTTCAGCACCCTTTCTGAATCATGAGCATCCTCAGCGAATTCAAGGAGTTTGCCGTCAAGGGCAACGTCATCGACCTCGCCGTCGGCGTGATCATCGGGGCGGCGTTCGGCAAGATCGTCGACTCGCTCGTGGCCGACATCATCATGCCGCTCGTCGGCATGGTGTTCGGGAAGCTCGACTTCTCGAACCTCTACGTGATCTTGGGCACGGTGCCGGCGGGCGTGACGAACACGCTGGCGGAACTGAAGAAAGCCGGCGTGCCGGTGCTGGCGTATGGCAACTTCATCACGATTGCTGTCAATTTCGTGATCCTCGCCTTCATCATCTTCATCATGGTCAAGCAGATCAACAAGCTGCGCAAGACCGAAGAAGCGGCCCCGGCCGCGCCGGCCGCCACGCCGGAAGACATCACGCTGCTGCGCGAAATCCGCGACAGCCTGAAGCGTCCCTGAGCTTTTCTTTCCGGCCGCGCGCTCAGGCGCCGGCCAGCGTTCGCGCCATGCGCAACGCCTCAACGAGGCTCGAGGCATCGGCCACGCCCTGGCCCGCGATGTCGAACGCCGTGCCGTGATCCGGGCTGGTGCGCACCAGCGGCAGCCCGAGCGTCACGTTCACGCCCTTCTCCACTCCAAGGTACTTGACCGGGATCAGGCCCTGGTCGTGGTACATCGCGATCACCACGTCGAACTCGCCGCTGGACGGCACGCCGGCCTTGGCGCGCGCGCGCATGAAGACGGTGTCGGGCGCATGGGGCCCATGGGCGTCGATGCCCTCGGCGCGTGCGGCCTCGATGGCCGGCGCGATGACGGTGCGCTCTTCCGAACCGAACAGGCCGCCCTCGCCCGCGTGCGGGTTGAGCCCGGCCACGCCGATGCGCGGCGGCCGCCCGAGGGCGTGGGTCAAGGCGCGATGGGTGATGCGCAGCGTGTCCAGCACGCCGTCGAAGCGCACGGCCTCGATGGCGTCGCGCAGCGACATGTGGATGCTCACGAGCACGGTGCGCAGCTCGTCGTTGGCCAGCATCATGCGCACGGGCACGTCGGCCACGGTGCGGCCCAGGTGGGCGGCGGCCTCGGCCTGCAGCAGTTCGGTGTGGCCGGGGTACGGAAAGCCGGCCGCGGCCAGCGCTTCCTTGTGCAGCGGTGCGGTGACGAGGGCCGAGATCTCGCCGCGCAACGCAGCCCGCGCGGCCCACACCACGCAGTCGCCAGCGGCGCGCCCGGCCTCGGCGCTGATGCGCCCCTGCACGATGCCCTTCGGCGGCGCGATCACCTGCAGCACCGGGATGCACCCCGGCGGCACGGCAACCGCTTCAGCGACGCTGGCAATCTCCACGACCGGCCACCCCAGCCGCCCCGGCACCGCGAGCGCCTGGGAGGCGCTGCGCAGCGTGCCGACGTCGCCGGCCACGAACGCACCGCGCACGGCGTCGGGCGCGTCGCGGAAGGCCTTGGCAATGATCTCGGGGCCGATGCCCGCCGGGTCGCCGAGCGTGATCGCGATCGGCGCCTTCATGCGGGGTTGTCGATGTCGATGAACTCGTGCTTCAGCCCGAGCTGCGCCGCCACATGGGCGGCCACGGCCTGCGCGCCGTAGCGCTCGGTGGCGTGGTGGCCGCAGGCCAGGAAGGCCACGCCCAGCTCGCGGGCGTAGTGCGCCTGCGGCTCGGAAATCTCGCCGGTGATGAAGGCGTCGGCACCGGCCGCGATGGCGGCCTCGAAGTAGCCCTGGGCGCCGCCCGTACACCACGCGATGTTCTTGATCGGACGGTGGGCCGTGTCGACCAGCGTGACGGGCCGTTTCAGCACCTTCTCGACATGGGTCGCCAGGGCCTTGGCGCTGGCGAAGTTCTCGCCGTTCTCGCGCGCGCCCAGGAAGCCCAGCTCCTGTTCGCCGAAGCGTCCTGCCGACCCCGGATGCGCCACAAGCCCCAGCTGCAGGCCGAGTTGCGCGTTGTTGCCCAGTTCGGGGTGCGCGTCGAGCGGCAGGTGGTAGGCGAACAGGTTGACGTCGTCGCCCAGCAGCAGGCCCAGGCGCTGCTTCATCCAGCCGGTGACGCAGCCGTCCTGGCCGCGCCAGAACAGGCCGTGATGGACGAAGATGGCATCGGCCTCGGCGTGGATCGCGGCCTCGATCAGCGCGCGGCTGGCGGTCACGCCCGAGACGATCTTGCGGACCACGGTGCGCCCTTCGACCTGCAGGCCGTTGGGTCCGTAATCCTTGAAGCGCCCGGGGGCCAGCAGCAGGTCGAATGCGTGAAGCAGTTCGTGGCGTGTGGTGCTCATCGCGACATTGTCGCGCTCCCCGCGGCCGGCGCGCCATCGCGCATCGGGTGGCCGCGTGCGGCCAGGGGCCACAGGGCCAGCAGGAAGCCCAGCGCCGCCAGCGCGGCGACGTAGTGCGCCGGCGCCATGGTGTCGTGCTGCAGCCAGAGCGTGAGGATCACCGGCGTCAGGCCGCCGAAGACGGCATATGACATGTTGTAGGCGAACGAAAGCCCCGTGAAGCGCACCGGCGCCGGAAATGCCCGCACGCCCGCGATCGGCACGGTGGCGATGGTGCCCACGAAGAGCCCCACCAGCCCGTAGTGCCAGAACAGCGTGGCCGGCGTGCCGGGCAGCCCGGTGTAGAACAGGTAGGCGGTGGCAAAGAGGCCACCCCAGCCGATGAGCATCACGGCGCGCGTGCCGATGCGGTCGCTGGCCCAGCCGACGATCACGCAGCCGATGGTCAGGGTCAGCGTGGCGAGCGCGTTGGCTTCGAGCGCCAGCGCCGCCGGAATGTGGTGCACCTTCTGCAGGTAGGTGGGCGTGTACAGCACCACCACGACGATGGCGGCCGACAGCACCCAGGTCTGCAGCCCCACGTACACGCTCGCCAGGCGGTGCTCGCGCAGCACGGTGCGCAGCGGCAGCTCGCGGGCGACCGTCTTGCGGCCGGCCAGCTCCTTGAAGACCGGCGTCTCGTGCAAGAAGCGGCGCAGGTAGACCGAGAACAACCCGAACACGCCGCCCAGGATGAAGGGAATGCGCCAGGCGAAGTCGTTCACCTGCTCCGGCGAGTAATGGCGGTTGATGGCCACGGCCACCAGCGAGCCCAGCAGGATGCCGCCGGTGATGCCCGAGGTCAGCGTGCCGATGCCGAAGCCGTAGCGCTTCGCCGGTACGTGTTCGCCGACGAACACCCAGGCGCCGGGCATCTCGCCGCCGATGGCCGCACCCTGCAGCACGCGCATGGCCAGCAGCAGCAGGGGCGCTGCGACGCCGATGCTCGCGTAGGTGGGCAAGAGGCCGATCACCAGCGTGGGCGCCGCCATCAGGAAGATCGACAGCGTGAACATGCGCTTGCGCCCCAGCAGGTCGCCGAAGTGCGCAATGACGATGCCGCCCACGGGCCGCGCGAGGTAGCCCGCGGCGAAGATGCCGAAGGTCTGCAGCTGGCGCAGCCAGTCGGGCATGTCGGCGGGGAAGAACAGCGCGCCCAGCACGGTCGCGAAGAAGACGTAGATGACGAAGTCGTAGAACTCGAGCGTGCCGCCGAGGGCGGACAGGGCCAGGGTCTTGTAGTCGCGCGCATCGAGCGTGCGCGCCGGAGCGGGCGTGGCGCCGTCCGTGTAGGTAGCTTCTGAGGTCATGGCAGCAGGGGTATCGTGGCCGCTCGCCTGCCTTGAACCGGATAGGGGCAGAGCGTGGCACGCCGACGAAGGGATCGCCTGGCCGCGTCCGCCGGGTGGGCGGCGCGGAAGGCCTGAAGGGGGCGATCCGGGTCGGATCGCTTGCCGATACTAAGGGTTAGCCCGTATTCACGCCCCGCAGGCCGCGCAATCTCGACCCTGCCGCGCGGTCTATGGCGCCAGGCCGGTTGAGGGACAATTGCAACCGGCGCCGTCTTTCAGCGCTTTTCCAACGCTCTTTCTTCAAGCTTTCATGAAACGCACCTGGCTGCTCTTTGCCCAAGCCGTGACCGTCCTGCTGGCGGCCTATTTCGTCGTCGCGACGCTCAAGCCCGAGTGGATCAATAAGCGCTCGACCTCGCTGGGCGGCGTGGTGTCGATCGTCGAAGCGCCCAGCGGCGCGCCGGCCGTGCCCGCCGCGGGCAGCCTGAGCGCTGCAGCCAAGAAGGCCTCGCCGGCAGTCGTGAGCATCAACACCAGCAAGGCCGCGCAGCGCCACCCGCGCAGCAACGACCCCTGGTTCCGCTTCTTCTTCGGCGACCAGGCCGACCAGCCCCAGGTGGGCCTGGGCAGCGGCGTGATCGTCAGCACCGACGGCTACATCCTCACCAACAACCACGTGGTCGAGGGCGCCGACGAAATCGAGGTCACCCTGAACGACAGCCGCCACGCGCGCGGCAAGGTGATCGGCACCGACCCCGACACCGACCTGGCCGTGCTCAAGATCGAGCTCGACAAGCTGCCGGTGATCGTGCTGGGCAACTCCGACGAGCTGCTGGTGGGCGACCAGGTGCTGGCCATCGGCAACCCCTTCGGCGTGGGCCAGACCGTGACCAGCGGCATCGTCTCGGCGCTGGGCCGCAACCAGCTGGGCATCAACCAGTTCGAGAACTTCATCCAGACCGACGCGGCCATCAACCCCGGCAACTCGGGCGGCGCACTGATCGACGTCAACGGCAACCTGCAGGGCATCAACACCGCGATCTACTCGCGCTCGGGCGGCAGCATGGGCATCGGCTTCGCCATTCCGGTGTCGATGGCCAAGATCGTGCTCGAGGGCATCGTGAAGGAAGGCCAGGTGCGCCGCGGCTGGATCGGCGTCGAGCCGAGCGACCTGTCGCCCGAACTGGCCGAGACCTTCGGCGTGAAGGCCGACGCGGGCGTGATCATCACCGGCGTGCTGCAGAACGGCCCCGCCGCCAAGGCCGGCATCCGCCCGGGCGACGTGATCACATCGGTGGGCGAGAAGAAGACCGACAGCGTGCAGGCCCTGCTGACCGCCGTCGCCGGCCTCAAGCCGGGCGACACCGCACGCTTCGCGCTGCAGCGCGGCACTGACAAGATGGAACTGGACGTGACGCCAGGGCTGCGGCCGAAGAGCCCGATCAGGCAGCAGTTGCCGAACAACGAATAGGCAAGAAACGACAGCGGCTCCGGCCGCAGATCGGACGGCAACAAAAAAGCGGCCCTCGGGCCGCTTTTGTTTTGGGGGCAGGAGCCGATCGATTCGGGGATCAGGAACTGCCGGAAGACCCCGAACCCGCGCCCTCTTCTTCACTCTCGGGCGCCTTGCCCGTTCCTGCGAAATAGCGCGCCCCGATGATCCCCACCTCGTACAGCAGGCACATCGGCACCGCCAGCGCCAGTTGCGAGACCACGTCGGGCGGCGTGAGCACCGCGGCCACCACGAAGGCGATCACGATGAAGTAGCCGCGAAACGAGCGCAGCTTCTCGATGGTGACCATCTCGAAACGCACCAGCAGCATCACCACGATCGGCACCTGGAAGGCCACGCCGAAGGCGATGTACAGCGACAGGATGGCCTCGACGTACGACGAGATGTCGGGCGTGGCCGCCACCGCCGCGGGCGTGAACTTCTGGATGAAGCCGAACATCTTGTCCAGCACGAACAGCTGCACGAAGGCGATGCCGCCGTAGGCCAGCACGCTGCCGAAGAAGATCAGCGGCAGGGCAAAGCGCTTCTCGTGGCTGTACAGACCAGGCGCGACGAACATCCAGGCCTGGTACATGAGCCAGGGCAGCGCCAGCAGCACCGCCGCCATCATCAGCACCTTGAGCGGCACGAAGAACGGCGAGAACACGCCGATGGCGATCAGCTTGGCGTCCGGCGGCATGTGCGCGCGGATCGGCATGGCGATGATGTCCATGAGCCCGCTCGGGCCGGGCCAGATCGCCAGCAGGATGCCCGCGACCACGAGGCCGTAGACGCAGTACAGCAGCCGGTCCCGAAGCTCGACCAGGTGCTGCACGAACGGCTGCTCGGTGCCCGCCAGCTCGTCTTCTTTGTTCTTGTTGTCGGAATCGGCCATGGGAGAGGAGAAAGCGTGGGAGAAGACACAGGCGCACGGGGCGCCCGGGAACGCCGCGGGGCGTGCGCGTGCGTCAGTTGATCTTGTGGGGGCGGAAGCGGGCGACCCGCGCCGCGCCCGACAGCGCCTTGGTACGCACGCCGTTGCGCGCCTTGTACCAGTTCGGCGTGGCGCCCTGCTTCAGGCGCCAGTTCTTGCGGGGGTGCCTGTATTCGGGCACCGCCTGCTCGGGCTCGGCCAGTGCCGACAGGGTGTCGCCGGACGCGCCGGAAAACTGCTTCTCGAACTCGCTGGCGCCGGTGTGGATGCTGTGCTCCACATCGCGCGCCGCGTCCTCGACCGTGGTCTTCATCTTGCGGAGCTCGTCGAGCTCCATCGAACGGTTGACTTCGGCCTTGACGTCGTTCACGTAGCGCTGTGCCTTGCCGAGCAGGGCGCCCACCGTGCGTGCAACGCGCGGCAGCTTCTCCGGCCCGATCACGATCAGCGCCACGACGCCGATGAGCGCCAGCTTCTCAATGCCGAGGTCGATCACGGATGTGTGCCTGCGGTGCTCAGGACTTCTGGCGCGCTTCGACGTCGATCGTCGACTTGTCGCTGTTGGCCGGCTGGCCGGTCACTTGCTGCGTGGGGGCCGACGTGGTGGAGGCATCGGGGGAGGCCGAGCCGTCCTTCATGCCGTCCTTGAAGCCCTTGACGGCGCCACCGAGATCCGAACCCATGTTCCGCAGCTTCTTGGTGCCGAAGATCATGACCACGACGAGCAGCACGATCAGCCAGTGCCAGATGGAAAAAGAACCCATGGAGAACTCCTAAGAATGTGTCCGATTTTAGTCGGGGGGAATGTGACAGTTTGGCTTAACCCTGCTCAGCCGCGAAGCCAGGGGCGAGGGCCGCCCATGACGTGCACATGGAGATGGTGAACCTCCTGCCCGCCCTCGGCGCCGGTGTTCACGACGACCCTATAGCCGCCGTCCGGATAGGGCCTGCAGCCCTGCTCCAGCGCCAGCTGGGGGGCCAGCGTCATGATCTTGCCCATGAGCGCCGAATCCTCGGGCGTCAGCTGCGCCATCGAGGCGATGTGTTTCTTCGGCACCAGCATGAAATGCACCGGCGCCCAGGGCGAGATGTCGTGGAAACCGAACAGGTCGTCGTCTTCGTAGACCTTGCGCGAGGGGATCTTGCCTTCGATGATTTTGCAGAAGACGCAGTTCGGATCAGATGACATCTTTGGGTTCCATGGGACGGCCGTCGTTCATCCGGATCATGCCCTTCACGATCCGGTAGAGGAACCACAGCGAAATCAGGCTCCAGGCGATCCAGCCCGGCACGAACAGCAGCAGCCAGAGCCACGAGGTGACGATG
Source organism: Variovorax sp. GW822-FHT04A09 (assembly GCF_058801005.1). Classification (NCBI taxonomy): domain Bacteria; kingdom Pseudomonadati; phylum Pseudomonadota; class Betaproteobacteria; order Burkholderiales; family Comamonadaceae; genus Variovorax; species Variovorax sp. GW822-FHT04A09. The sequence continues at coordinate 71,354 of NZ_JBXAMV010000008.1, forward strand.
TACAGCAGGCCGGCCCACAGCACCGAACGGATGCGCCAGCTGAAGTGCGAGGCCTGCCAGGTGCCGGCCGCGTCGTCGCGCTTCACGAAATCGATCAGGAGGGCGATGAGCAGCAGCAGCACGGAGGCCTGCGCGCCCGGCACGACCGCGCCGATGGCCACGATCAGGTGCAGCACGTAGCTGACCCAGCCCCAGGTCTTGAGGGAGTCGTCGGGTTCCACGTTCACGATGTCATTGGCCATGGTCGATGCCCTTTCAATCGATCATTCAGTCGTTGGAAGCTTCGCGGGCCTGCACCTTGCGCAGGGCTTTTTCCTCGATGCCGCTGGTGCCTTCGCGGCGCTCGAGCTCCGCGACGACGTCGGCTGGCGAGAAACCGTAGTGGGCCAGCGCCACCATGGTGTGGAACCACAGGTCGGCCACTTCGTTCACTATTTTCGAGCGGTCGCCGCCGTGGTCCGCGTCCTTGGCGGCCATCACGACCTCGGTGGCTTCCTCGCCGATCTTCTTGAGGAAGGCGTCGGGGCCCTTGTGCAGCAGCCGGGCGACGTAGCTTTTCTCGGGGTCGCCGCCGTTCGCGGGCAGGCGGCTCTCGAGCACCGCGGCCAGGCGGGCGAGCGCGTCGGAGGTGTTCGAATCGTTCACTGTGGCGCTCATTTGTAGATCGACTCCGGGTCTTTCAAGACTGGTTCGACCACGGTCCACTGGCCCTTCTCGTACTTGCTGAAGAAGCAGCTGTGGCGGCCGGTGTGGCAGGCGATGCCGGGCTCGTGGCCCAGCTGCGTCACCTTGAGCAGCACGACGTCGTTGTCGCAGTCGAGGCGGATCTCGTGCACGGTCTGCACGTGGCCCGACTCCTCGCCCTTGAACCACAGCTTGCTGCGCGAGCGGCTGAAATACACCGCGCGGCCCAGCTCGGCGGTCTTTTCGAGCGCCTCGCGGTTCATCCACGCGAACATGAGCACGTCGTTCGTGCCTTGTTCCTGGGCGATCACGGGCACCAACCCGTTCGCGTCCCACTTCACTTCATCGAGCCAATTCATGGGGATATTGTCGAGGATAGGAAAAGACCCTTCCGGTCCCGCTCAGGCGTCGATGCGCACGGGAATCCCGCGCTCGGCCATGCGCGCCTTGGCCTCGCCCACGGTGTGCTCGCCGTAGTGGAAGATGCTCGCGGCCAGCACCGCGTCGGCGCCGCCCTTCTGGATGCCGTCGGCCAGGTCGTCGAGGTTGCCGACGCCGCCCGAGGCGATCACGGGCACGTTGACCGCGTCGCTCACGGCGCGCGTCAGGGCCAGGTCGAAGCCGCTCTTGGTGCCGTCGCGGTCCATGCTGGTGAGCAGGATCTCGCCAGCGCCGCGGCGTGCCATCTCGGTCGCCCACTGCACCACGTCCAAGCCGGTGTTCTTGCGCCCGCCGTGGCTGTAGACGTCCCAGCCCGCGCCGCGCGTGGCGGCGTCTTCGGGGCTGCGGCGCTTGGCGTCGATGGCGACCACGATGCATTGCGAGCCGTACTTCTGGGCCGCGTCGCTGATCACCTGCGGATCGGCGATGGCGGCCGAGTTGAAGCTGGTCTTGTCGGCGCCCGCGTTGAGCAGCCGACGCACGTCGGCCACGGTGCGCACACCGCCGCCCACGGTCAGCGGAATGAAGACCTGCGAGGCCACCGCTTCGATGATCGGCAGGATCAGGTCACGGCCGTCGCTGGTGGCGGTGATGTCCAGGAAGGTGAGTTCATCGGCGCCCTGCGCGTTGTAGCGCGCGGCGATCTCGACCGGGTCGCCGGCATCGCGCAGCTCGAGGAAGTTGACGCCCTTGACGACGCGGCCGCCGGTGACGTCGAGGCAGGGAATGATGCGTTTGGCAAGCATGGGGTGGTGAACCAGAGAGAAATCAGAGAACGCAAAGCTGTTGCCAGCCCTGCCATTGGGCGCCGGGCGCCAGCACGACGGGTTCGTCGATGCGGGCCGCCTCGACGCACAGCATGTGGCGGAAGCCCTCTGCGGGCATGTCCGCGAGTGTCGCACCGAGCACGGGACCGGGGTTCCAGACCACGGTTTCGGTGCAGGTTTCGCTCTGGGTGATTTCGAGCGTGCCGCCGGGCTGCACCAGCCGCAGCGGCTGCGCCGGGGCGGTGTAGACGCTGTCGAACTCGGCGTCGAACTGCAGCGCGGCGGCGGTTTCGGTCTGGCGCACGTCGCGCACCGCGTCCCAGCGGGCGGCGCCCTGCAGGCCTTCGAGGCGCACGGCGGCGATGTCGTCCACGCGCAGGTAGGTGTGCAGCGCGGCCGAAAACGGCCAGGGTGCGTCGCCGGTGTTGGCCAGGGTGAGCGCGGTGCGCAGCTGGCCGGCGGCGAGCGTGGCGTCCATCCGGGCCTCGAAGGCATGCGGCCAGAGCCGGCGGGTGGCGTCGTTGTCGCGCAGCACCAGCCGCAGCGTGTCGGGCGCGCCCGATTCCTCGCGAATCCAAGGCAGATTGCGCATGAAGCCATGCTTGGGGAGCATGCCGCGCTGGTTGAACTGGGGGCAGCACAGGGGAATGCCGCCGCGGATGGCGGTTTGGCCGTCAAAAACGGCCTTCGGACTCAGATACAGTCGCTCCCCACCGCGGGCCGGGGCCCAGGAAAGCACCTGGGCGCCATGCAGCGCCACCGTCAGCGTGCTGCCATCGGCCGCCACGGCGTGCAACGCCGGCTGGCCTCGAAACTCGATCGAGCGGATATCCATGTGAGGAATTGTAGGCAGCCGCCGCATCCTGGCAGCAGGCCATTGCGTGCATCCGCCTTTCTTGGATACCCTGTGCCGGGTCGGTCCCGTGCACTCGAAAAGAACCACTCTCACACGACAAAGGGGATACGCATGAAGAAAAAGCTGCCCATGGCCGCCTGGATCCTGATCGCCATGGTGCTCGGCATCATCGTCGGTTACATGATCTTCACCAGCTTTCCCGACAAGAAGGCCGCCAAGGAGATCGCGGACTACGTCTCCATCGTCTCCGACGTCTTCCTGCGCCTGATCAAGATGCTGATCGGCCCGCTGGTGTTCTCCACGCTGGTGGTGGGCATCGCGCACATGGGCGACGCCAAGTCGGTCGGCCGCGTGTTCGGCAAGGCCATCGGCTGGTTCCTCACGGCCTCGCTGATCTCGCTGGTGATCGGCCTGGTCATGGCCAACCTGCTCAAGCCCGGCGAGAACCTGGGCCTGCCGCTGCCCGACATCGGCGCCTCGGCCAACCTGGCGACCAACAAGTTCACCTTCAAGGACTTCGTGAGCCACACGGTGCCCAAGTCGTTCGTGGAGGCGATGGCCAACAACGAGATCCTGCAGATCGTGGTGTTCTCGATGTTCTTCGGCGTGGCGCTGGCCTCGCTCGGCGACAAGGCCAAGACGCTGGTGGCCGCCATCGAGGAGCTGTCGCACGCCATGCTCAAGATCACGGGCTACGTCATGAAGCTCGCGCCGCTGGCGGTGCTGGCCGCCATGGCCGCCACCGTGGCCGTGAACGGGCTGGGCATTCTCGTCAAGTTCGCCGTGTTCATGCGCGACTTCTACCTGGGCCTGTTCGTGCTGTGGGGCGTGCTGATCATGGCCGGCCTGCTGTTCCTGGGGCCGCGCGTGTTCAAGCTGCTGGTGCTCATCAAGGAGGCGTTCCTGCTCTCGTTCGCCACCGCGAGCTCCGAAGCCGCCTACCCGAAGATCCTGCAGGCGCTCGACCGTTTCGGCGTGAAGCGCAAGATCTCCAGCTTCGTGATGCCGATGGGCTACTCGTTCAACCTCGACGGCTCGATGATGTACTGCACCTTCGCCGTGCTGTTCATCGCGCAGGCCTACGACATCCACATGCCGATCAGCACGCAGATCACCATGCTGCTGATCCTGATGCTCACCTCCAAGGGCATGGCCGGCGTGCCGCGTGCGTCGCTGGTGGTGATCGCCGCCACGCTGAACCACTTCGACATTCCCGAGGCCGGCCTGCTGCTGATCCTGGGCGTGGACACCTTCCTGGACATGGGCCGCTCGGCCACCAACGCGGTGGGCAACTCCATCGCCACGGCCGTGGTCGCCAAGTGGGAGGGCGAGCTGCTGTCCGAGAGCGATGCCGAGGCCAACGCCAAGGTGCTCGACGAGGAAGCCGCCGCCACCCTCGCCCACCCGGCGCACGCGTGAGGCGCCACGCCATGACGCGCATCGCCACGCTGCCCTCCGCTGCCGCCGCATGGCTGCTGGCGGCCGTGGTCCTGGCCTTGCCGGCCGGCCCGGCACAGGCGCAGGAGCTCCTCACCGGCACGCTGGCCAAGGTGCGCGAGAGCGGCACCATCGCCATCGGCCACCGCGAGGCCTCGGTGCCTTTTTCGTACCTCAATGCGCGCAAGGAACCGATCGGCTATTCCATCGAGCTGTGCCGCGCGCTCGTCACGGCCATCGAGGACACGGTCAACAAGAGCCTCACGATCAAGTGGGTGCCCGTCACCTCCGATTCGCGCATCGACGCGGTCGTCAGCGGCCAGATCGACCTCGAGTGCGGCTCCACCACCAGCAACCTCGAGCGCCAGAAGCGCGTGGCCTTCTCTCCGACGATGTTCGTCTCGGGCACCAAGGTGCTGGTGAAGAAGGGCGCGCCGATCCAGTCGTTCCGCGACCTGGCCGGCAGGAAGGTGGCGGTGACGGCCGGCACCACCAACGAGAAGACGCTGCGCGACCTGTCGCAGAAGTTCAAGCTGAACATCGAGCTGAAGGTGGCACGCGACCATGCCGAGTCGTTCGCGCTCGTGAAGGACGGCCAGGCCGACGCCTTTGCCACCGACGACGTGCTGCTCTACGGCCTGATCGCCCGCGACGCCGCCAAGGCGCAGTACGAGGTGGTGGGCGACTTCCTCTCCTACGACCCGTACGCGGTCATGTACCGCAAGGGCGACCCGCAGCTCAACAAGGTGGTGGTCGATACCTTCCAGGTACTGGCGGAAGACGGCGAGATCCACCGCCAGTACAAGCGCTGGTTCATGCGCAAGCTGCCCTCGGGGGAAAGCCTCAACCTGCCGATGAGCGCGCAGCTGGAAACGATCATCCAGACGATGGCGGTGAAGGCCGAGTAGGCCCGCCTGCCCTTCATCCCTAGCGCGTCGGCCACTCCCAGCGCGGGATCTCGCTCATGTCGAGGTTCGCGATGCGGGTCTCGCCGAAGCGCTTTTCGAGCACCACCGGCTGCAGGCCGTCGCTGTCGTCCAGGGCGGCGATCAGGCGCGCCGCGTGCGACACCACGATCACCTGCGACGACCGCGCGGCCTGCGCGATGAGGCGGCCCAGCGCCGGCAGCAGGTCGGGGTGCAGGCTGGTCTCGGGCTCGTTGAGCACCAGCAGCGCGGGCGGACGGGGCGTCAGCAGCGCCGCGATCCACAGCAGGTAGCGCAGGGTGCCGTCCGACAGCTCGGCGGCCGTCAGGGGCCGCAGCAGGCCGTGCTGGTGCATCAGCGTCTCGAAGCGGTCGCCGTTCGCCTGCACCTCGATGCGGGCGCCCGGAAAGGCGTCGTCCACGGCGCTGTCGAGCGCCTCGCCGTCGCCGATCTCGCGGACGGTCTGCAGGGCCGCGGCCAGATCGGCCCCATCGTTCGCCAGCACAGGCGTGTAGGTGCCCAGTTGCGGCTGACGCGCCGGGGCGTCGGCATCGGAGCGGAAGTGGTCATAGAAGCGCCAGGAGCGCATCTGCTCGCGCAGCGTGAGCATCTCGGGCGCGTCGCGCGGATCGGCGTGCTCGGTCATCATGCTGGCGAAGGCGGGAATCGGCCGGCCGATGGCCTGCCAGCCCTTGCCGTCGCGCAGGCGCAGCGCGGCGCCCTTGCGGTCGACCAGGTGCGTGGAGGGGCGCAGCAGCGGGCCGCTCCAGATCGCCTCGTGCTTGATCTGCGGGTCGTGCGAGAAGGCCGAGGACGGGACGGGCGGCGGCAGGCCGATGTCGATGGCGTAGCCGAAATCGTCGGCCTCGGCGCCGGCGAAGCCCAGCTTCAGCGCCACCGGCTCGCTGCGCGTGGTGCCCTGCACCGGCTGTTCGCCGCGCAGCATGGCCGCCGAAAAGCGCTCGGGCCCGGCCCACAGCGTGGAAGACAGCCCGCCCTCGCGCACCAGCGAGCGGATCACGCCACCGTTGGCGATGTCGGCCAAGAGGCGCATCGCGCGGTACACGCTCGACTTGCCGCTGCCGTTGGCGCCGGTGACCACCGTGAGGCGGCCCAGCGGCACCGTCAGCTGGCGCAGCGAGCGGTAGTTGGCGATGGCGAGCGCGGAGAGCACGCGCCGCTACAGCAAAGGCGTCAGGCGCCGGCCAGTTCGTCCGCGCGCGCCTGGGCAGCGGCGAAGTCGAGGTCGCCCGAATAGATGGCGCGGCCGCAGATCACGCCCTCGACGCCTTCGGACTCGACCGCGCAGAGCTGGTCGATGTCGGCCATGTTCGACAGACCGCCCGAGGCGATGACCGGGATGGTCAGCGCCTGCGCGAGCTTGACGGTGGCGTCGATGTTGATGCCCGAGAGCATGCCGTCGCGGCCGATGTCGGTGTAGATGATCGATTCGACGCCGTAGTCCTCGAACTTCTTGCCCAGGTCGGCCACCTCGTGGCCCGTGAGCTTGCTCCAGCCGTCGGTGGCGACCTTGCCGTCCTTGGCGTCCAGGCCCACGATGATGTGGCCGCCGAAGGCGCTGCAGGCGTCCTTCAGGAAGCCGGGGTTCTTGACCGCGGCGGTGCCGATGATCACGTAGCGCAGGCCGTCGTCGATGTAGCGCTCGATGGTGTCCAGGTCGCGGATGCCGCCGCCCAGCTGCACCGGGATGTCGTCACCGACTTCCTTCAGGATCGCCTTGATCGCCGCGTGGTTCTGCGGCTTGCCGGCGAAGGCGCCATTCAGATCGACCAGGTGCAGCCGACGGGCGCCGGCCTCGACCCATTTGCGGGCCATGGCGGCGGGGTCTTCGCTGAAGATGGTGGACTGGTCCATGTCGCCCTGCTTGAGGCGAACGCAGTGGCCGTCTTTGAGATCAATGGCGGGAATGAGGAGCATGGAAGTGACGCGAGTGTGCGAAAGCCGGGCTGCCAACGGTGCGGCCCGGGCGGGAATATAAGGTCAGGGATTCCAGTGGAGGAAGTTGCGATACAGCTGCAGCCCATGGTCCGCACTCTTCTCCGGGTGGAACTGGGTTGCAAAAATGTTATCGCGTGCGATGGCCGCGGTAAAGCATGCCCCGTAATCGGCCTCGCCCACGCTGTGCCGGGCATCGGCCGGACACGCGTAGAAGCTGTGCACGAAATAGAAGTAGCTCTGGTCGGGAATGCCCGCCCACACCGCGTGCGGCTGGGCCTGGCGCACCTGGTTCCAGCCCATCTGCGGCACCTTGAAGCGGCTGCCGTCGGGCTGCAGGCGACCGGCCAGGTCGAACTTGACGACCTCGCCGGGAATGAGCCCCAGGCCGTCGGTCGGGCCTTCGTCGCTGCGCGACAGCAGCATCTGCATGCCCACGCACACGCCGAAGAGCGGCTTGCTGGCCGCGGCTTCGAGCACCGATTCGAGCAGGCCCGAATCGCGCAGCTCGCGCATGCAGTCGGGCATGGCGCCCTGCCCCGGCAGCACCACGCGGGTGGCCTGGCGCACCACGTCCGGGTCGGAGGTGACGAACACCTCCACGCCCACCTGGTCGGCCGCATGGCGCACGGCCTGCGACACGGAGTGCAGGTTGCCCATGCCGTAGTCGACGACCGCGACGGAATTCTTTGCTACAGATTTCATAGCTGTTCGCTGAGGAATTTCAGAGCGAACCCTTGGTCGAGGGAATGACGCCGACGGAGCGCGGATCGAGTTCCAGCGCGCCGCGCATGGCGCGCGCGAAGGCCTTGAACACGGTCTCGCACTGGTGGTGCGCGTTCACGCCCTTCAGGTTGTCGATGTGCAGCGTGACGAAGGCGTGGTTCACGAAGCCCTGGAAGAACTCGTAGGTGAGCTGGCTGTCGAAGGTGCCGATCATCCCGCTGGTGAAGGGCACGTGCATCACGAGGCCCGGGCGGCCCGAGAAGTCGATGACGACGCGGCTCAATGCCTCGTCCAGCGGCACGTAGGCATGGCCGTAGCGGCGGATGCCCTTCTTGTCGCCGATGGCCTTGGCCACGGCTTGGCCGAGCGTGATGCCCACGTCTTCCACCGTGTGGTGGCCGTCGATGTGCAGGTCGCCCTCGCAGTCGATGTCCAGGTCGATCAGCCCGTGGCGGGCGATCTGGTCGAGCATGTGATCGAAAAAGCCGATGCCCGTGGAGAGCTTGGCCTTGCCGGTGCCGTCGAGGTTGACGCTGACCGTGATCTTCGTCTCGGCGGTGTGGCGGGTGACCGTCGCGATGCGATCGGTGCTGCCCGGGGTCGTGGGGGTGGTCATAGTGAGGCTTCGAGCGCCGCCAGCATCCGCGCGTTCTCGTCGGCCGTTCCGACGGTGAGGCGCAGGCAGTTGGCGAGCAGTTCATGCATTTTAGAAACGTTCTTCACCAGCACCCCGCGGGCCTTCATGCCCTCGAAGGTACGGGTGGCATCGGGCACGCGCAGCAGGATCATGTTGGCGTCGCTGGGCCAGGTCTTCACGCCCGGCAACCGGGCCAGCGCGGCCATGAGCTGGTCGCGCCCTTCGCGGATCTGGCGCGCCTGGGCCTCGAACACGGCCGCGTGCTCCAGCGCGAACAGCGCGGCCTCGCAGTTGAGCACGCTGATGTTGTACGGCGGGCGCACCTTGTCGATCTCGGCGACCAGCGCGGCCGGGCCCATGAGGTAGCCCAGGCGGATGCCGGCCAGGCCGAACTTGCTCAGGGTGCGCATCAGCAGCACGTGGCGGTGGTTCGCGAGCCGGTCGATGTAGCTGCGGGCGGCAAAGGGCTGGTAGGCCTCGTCGATCACCACCAGGCCGCCCTGCGCGCCCTGGGCCTGCACGATCTTCTCGATGACGGCGTCGTCCCAGAGGTTGGCGGTCGGGTTGTTCGGGTAGGCGAGGTAGACGATGGCCGGCTTCTCGCGCGCAATGGCGGCCAGCATGGCGGCCTCGTCGAGCTCGAAATCGGCCGTGAGCGGCACGCCCACGAAGCGCAGGCCCTGCAGCTGGGCGCTCATCGCGTACATGACGAAGCCGGGCACGGGCGCCAGCACGGCGGCGCCGGGCTGGTCGCAGGCGATGCCCAGCAGCGAGATCAGTTCGTCCGAGCCGTTGCCCAGCATCAGCCCGAAGCCTTCGGGCAGGCCCGCATGGGCGGCCAGCGCGCGCTGCAGGTCGGCGCCGCGGTCGCCGGGGTAGCGGTTGAGCGCCAGTGCGCCCAGGCGCGCACCGAGCTCGGCCTGCAGCGCGGGCGGCAGGCCGTAGGGGTTCTCCATCGCGTCGAGCTTGAGGAAGCCGCGCGCGTCCTGCACCGCGTAGGCGTGCATGGCGCGCACATCGGCGCGGATGCGCGCGAGCGGCAGGCGGTTGTCGGAAGCGGAAGAATCGGAAACGGTCATCGGGTGCAGCGGTAGCTGTTGCGGAGGGCGCCGGCCATGACCAGTTGCACGGGCATGTCGGCTTCGTAGCTGTCGGCGTTACGGCTCAGCTCGGTCTGGTAGAGCGAGCGGGCCATCGAGGGTTCGAGGCGGCGGCCCTCGATGCAGAACGGCGGCACCTGGCCGTTGCGCTGCGACGACTCGACGCCCTCGCGCAGGCCCTCGAGCACGCCGACGAGGTAGTAGCTGGCGTAGGCCTTGCCGTCCTTCTCGTTGGCTTCGAGCGTGCGCAGCTCGCGGATGCTCATGGCCTGCGCGCCGGCGCCGATCGCACCGGCCGCCAGGGCGAGCAGCAGCGCCGGCAGGCGCGGCAACAGCAGGACGGCGGCGCGTTGCATGGCCTCGCTGGCTTACTTGCGGTAGCGCGGCGGCGGCGCATACGCGCCGTCGGCCGGGAAGGCGCTGGGCTGCGACGGCGAGGCGTCGCGACGGGTGCGGCGCGGGGCGTTCGGCTCTTCGAGCTCGAACAGCGCGGCGCCGATCACGCCGATGTTGCGCACGTCGCCGGCCTCGGTGTTCGCGGCGTAGGCACGGCCCGGCGTGGCGAAACGGAAGGCGGCCACTTCGCTCTGGCTCTTGCGGAAGCCCTCGATGTTCAGGGTCTGCTGCGGGCGCAGCACGTAGCCGCCGTTGCGCAGGCTGCCGGGCTTGCCGTTGAGCACGTCCAGGCCGTCGACGGTGGCGATCACCTCGTAGCTGCGATCGCTGAGATTGCGAAAGCGCAGCGTGTAGCGCGCACCTTCGACGCCGGCGAGGCGAAACAGGTCGTCATTGCCGCTTCGACGTGCGCGCTGCAACGGCAACGGGCGGTCGTTCTCGTCGAGCACCGACCACTCGATGTCGCCCTGGGCCAGCTGCAGGTTCAGCCGGCGCTCGGGGTTGCTGCCCGCATCGCGGCGCACGCTGGCCGCGTCGTTGTAGCCGATCGAAGCCACGTCGTCGGGCTGGTCGGACAGGCGCTTGGCAGCCACCGTGCGGGTCTTCGACTCGATGCCCTCGCCCCATTGCGTGCCAAGCTGCGCCGGTGCGGGTGCAGGCTTTGCAGCACTGGACGTGGCCGCCATCGCGGTCGTCTCGGCGCGGTTTTGCGGCATCTGGGTGCAGGCGGCCAGCAAGGCGGCACCGGCAACGAGGCCGGTGGCGAAACGGAAAAATCGCGAGCGATAGAGGCGTTGAATCATCTGGCGTGCTCCTCCCTGAAGCGGGGTTGTTGGAGCCTCAGATCTTACGCAGGCGCATGCGCGCGGCTTCGGCGTGCGCCTGCAGGCCCTCGCCTTCGGCCAGCGTGACCGCGATCGGGCCCAGCACCTGCGCGCCGGCCTCGCTCACCTCGATGAGGCTGGAGCGCTTCTGGAAGTCGTACACGCCCAGCGGGCTCGAGAAGCGCGCCGTGCCGCTCGTGGGCAGCACGTGGTTCGGGCCGGCGCAGTAGTCGCCCAGGCTCTCGCTGGTGAAGTTGCCCAGGAAGATCGCGCCGGCGTGGCGCAGCAGCGGCTCCCAGCGGTGCGGTTCGCTGCTGCTCACCTCGAGGTGTTCGGGGGCGATGCGGTTGCTGATCTCGCAGGCCTCTTCCATGCTCTTCGTGTGGATCAGCGCGCCGCGGCCGTTGAGGGAGGCGGCGATGATCTCGGCGCGCGGCATGGTCGGCAGCAGGCGGTCGATCTCGGCCTGCACGCGGTCGATGTAGGCGGCGTCGGGGCACAGCAGGATGCTCTGGGCCAGTTCGTCGTGCTCGGCCTGGCTGAACAGGTCCATGGCCACCCAGTCGGGCGGCGTGGAGCCGTCGGCCAGCACCAGGATTTCGCTCGGGCCCGCGATCATGTCGATGCCCACGGTGCCGAACACGCGGCGCTTGGCGGCGGCCACGTAGGCGTTGCCGGGGCCGGTGATCTTGTCGCAGGCCGGGATGGTGGCCGTGCCGTAGGCCAGCGCGGCCACGGCCTGCGCACCGCCGACGGTGAAGCCGCGCGTCACGCCGGCCACGTAGGCCGCGGCGAGCACGAGCTGGTTCTTCTCGCCCTTCGGCGTGGGCACGACCATGATGATCTCGCCCACACCCGCGACGTGCGCGGGAATGGCGTTCATCAGCACGCTCGACGGGTACGCGGCCTTGCCGCCCGGCACGTAGATGCCGACGCGGTCCAGCGGCGTGACCTTCTGGCCGAGCAGCGTGCCGTCGGCGTCGCGGTAGCTCCAGCTTTCGCCGGAGGCCTTCTTCTGTGCCTCGTGGTAGCTGCGCACGCGGCGCGCGGCGGCTTCGAGCGCGTCGCGCTGCGCGGCGGGGAGGCCCTCGAACGCGGCCTTCAGCTCGGCCTGCGTGAGTTCGAGCTCGGGCAGCGTCTTCGCGTCGAGCTTGTCGAAGCGGTTGGTGTACTCCAGCACCGCCTCGTCGCCGCGCTTTTGCACGTCGGCCAGGATGTCGGCCACCACCTTCTCGATCGCCGCGTCCGCGTCCGCGGACCAATGCAGCCGCGCCTTGAATTCAGCGTCGAAGCTGGCTGAGTTCGTGGACAGTCGGGCGGGGGCTGCTTGCAGAGTCATGGGCTTGAGGTTCAGGCGGAGGGAGTGGCGGACGCGAAGGCGTCGATGATGCGGCGGATGGGTTCGCGCTTGAGCTTGAGCGCGGCCTGGTTGACGACCAGCCGGGCGCTGATGTCCATGATGCGCTCCACCTCGACGAGGTGGTTGGCCTTGAGCGTGTTGCCGGTCGAGACCAGGTCGACGATGGCGTCGGCCAGGCCCGTGAGCGGCGCCAGCTCCATGCTGCCGTAGAGCTTGATCAGGTCGACGTGCACGCCCTTGCTGGCGAAGAAGTCGCGCGCCAGGCCCACGTACTTGGTGGCCACGCGCAGGCGCGAGCCCTGCTTCACGGCCGAGGCGTAGTCGTAGTCGGCGCGCACGGCCACGCTGAGGCGGCAGGCCGCGATGCGCAGGTCCAGCGGCTGGTACAGGCCCTGGTTGCCGTGCTCGAGCAGCACGTCCAGGCCGGTCACGCCGAGGTCGGCGCCGCCGTACTGCACGTAGGTGGGCACGTCGGAGGCGCGCACCAGCACCACGCGCACGTCGGGTCGGGTGGTTTCAAGAATCAGCTTGCGCGATTTCTCGGGGTCTTCGGTGACCTCGATGCCGGCGGCGGCCAGCAGGGGCATCGTCTCTTCGAAGATGCGGCCTTTGGAAAGAGCCAGGGTGATCATGCGGCGGCTCCCGTCACGCGTTCAATGTCGGCACCGAGGCCGCGCAGTTTCGATTCCATGCGGTCGTAGCCCCGGTCGAGGTGGTAGATGCGGTCGACCAGCGTCTCGCCCTCGGCCACGAGGCCGGCGATGACGAGGCTGGCGGAGGCGCGCAGGTCGGTGGCCATCACGGTGGCGCCCGAGAGCTGTTGCACGCCCTCGACCATCGCGACCTTGCCCTCGACGTGGATGCGCGCGCCCAGGCGCACCATCTCGTTCACGTGCATGAAGCGGTTCTCGAAGATGGTCTCGGTGACCATCGAAGCGCCGCGCGCGATCACGTTCAGGGCCATGAACTGGGCCTGCATGTCGGTCGGGAAGCCCGGGTATTCGGTGGTGCTGAAGCTCTGCGCCTTCAGGTGGTCGTACGCGGGGCCCTGCGAGCCGATGCGGATGCCGTCGGGCTCGGTCACGACAGTGCAGCCGGCGTCGCGCAGTTTGTCGATCACGGCGTCGAGGTGGTCGCCGCGCGCATGGCGCAGGAAGGCCTCGCCGCCCGTGGCCGCCACGGCGCACAGGAAGGTGCCGGCCTCGATGCGGTCGGCCACCACGGCGTGCTCGCAGCCGTGCAGCTTCTCGACGCCCTGGATGCGGATGTGGCTGGTGCCGTGGCCTTCGATCTTCGCGCCCATGCGGATCAGCATCTCGGCCAGGTCGACGATCTCGGGCTCCTGCGCGGCGTTCTCGAGCAGCGTCTCGCCCTCGGCCAGCGCGGCGGCCATGAGGAAGTTCTCGGTGCCGGTGACGGTGACCATGTCGGTCAGGATGCGCGCGCCCTTCAGCCGCGTGCGGCCCTCGGGCAGGCGCGCGACCATGTAGCCGTGCTCGACCACGATCTCGGCGCCCATCGCCTGCAGGCCCTTGATGTGCTGGTCGACCGGCCGCGAGCCGATGGCGCAGCCGCCCGGCAGCGACACCTTGGCGTGGCCGAAGCGCGCCAGCAGCGGGCCCAATGCCAGCACCGAGGCGCGCATGGTCTTCACGAGTTCGTAGGGGGCCTCGGGGTTGCCGAGCTCGCCAGCGTTCAGGCGCACGGTGCCGTTGTCGTCGGCCTCGGCCGTCACGCCCATGTTGCGCACCAGCTTGAGCATGGTCGACACGTCCTGCAGGCGCGGCACGTTGTGGAGCACCACGGGCTGGTCGGTCAGCAGCGCTGCGCACAGCTCGGGCAGCGCGGCGTTCTTGGCGCCGGAAATGAGCACTTCGCCGCGAAGCTCACGCCCGCCGCGAATCAGAAGTTTGTCCATGAAGGATCCAGCGAAATCAGGAGGCCCGCAGGGGCCGGAAAGTCATTTGTCCACGGCGGCCCATTCGGCCGGCGCGTAGGTCTTCATCGAGAGCGCATGCACCTCGTCGGTGTGCATTTTCGCACCGAGGGTGGCGTAGACCCGCTGGTGGCGCTGGATGGCGCGCTTGCCCTCGAATTCGGCTGAGACGATGGTCGCGTACCAATGTCGGCCGTCGCCCTCGAGCGTGATGTGCTCGCACGGCAGATGGGCTGCGATGATGGCTTGGAGTTCGTCAGCGGTCATGGGGTCTTGGAAGGCGGGATCAGCCGCGGATTTTGTAGCCGATGCGCAGGAGGTGGACGGCAATCGCGCTCACCACCAGCCAGGCGGAACCGACGATGCCGAAGCTCAGCCAGGGCGAAGCGTCGCTCACCCCGAAGAAGCCGTAGCGGAAGCCGTCGATCATGTAGAAGAAGGGGTTCAGGTGGCTCACGCTCTGCCAGAACGGCGGCAGCGAGCCGATCGAATAGAACACGCCCGACAGGAAGGTCATGGGCATGATCAGGAAGTTCTGGAACACGGCCATCTGGTCGAACTTCTCGGCCCAGAGCCCGGCGATGAGGCCCAGCGTGCCCAGCATGGCCGAGCCCAGCAGCGCGAACACCAGGATCCACACCGGCGCCACGAAGCTCGGCACGGCGAAGAAGACGGTCACGGCGAACACGCCCACGCCCACCGCCAGCCCGCGGATCACCGAGGAGCCCACGTAGGCGAAGAACCAGCCCCAGTGCGACAGCGGCGTGAGCAGCACGAACACGAGGTTGCCCATGATCTTGCTCTGGATGATCGAAGACGAGCTGTTCGCGAACGCGTTCTGCAGCACGCTCATCATCACGAGGCCGGGGATCAGGAAGGCGGTGTAGCCCACGGAGCCGTAGACCGTGACGCGGCCTTCGAGCACATGGCCGAACACCATGAGGTACAGCAGCGCGGTGAGCACCGGCGCGCCGACGGTCTGGAAGCCGACCTTCCAGAAGCGCAGCGTTTCCTTGTACAGGAGCGCGCGCCAGCCCGTGACGGCCATCATCGCGACACCTCCAGCGGCGTCTGCTCGCCCGCCATCAGGTCGATGAACACGTCTTCCAGGTCGGCCTTGCGCATTTCCACGTCTTCCACCGCGACGCCGGCTTCGCGGATCGCGGCCAGCAGTTGTTCGACTTCATGGGCGTTCTGCGCCGGCAGCTGCACGATGCGCCCGGTGATGCGCGCGTGCTGGGCGATGGCCCAGGGCAGCATGGCGTCGGTCTTGAAGCGCAGCACGTTGCTTGCGGCCGATTTCAGCAGCTCGCTGGTGCGGTCCAGGGCGATCACCTTGCCGAGCTTGAGCATCGCGATGCGGCTGCACAGCGCCTCGGCCTCTTCGAGGTAGTGGGTGGTGAGCAGCACGGTGCTGCCCTGCTTGTTGAGCTTGGCGACGAACTGCCAGAGCGTCTGGCGCAATTCGACGTCGACGCCGGCCGTGGGCTCGTCGAGCACGATGACCGGTGGCTTGTGCACCAGCGCCTGCGCCACCAGCACCCGGCGCTTCATGCCGCCCGAGAGCTGGCGCATGTTGGCGGTGGCCTTGTCGGCCAGGCCCAAGCTTTGCAGCAGCTCGTCGATCCAGGCTTCGTTGTTCTTGATGCCGAAGTAGCCCGACTGGATGCGCAGCGACTCGCGCACGTTGAAGAAGGGGTCGAACACCAGCTCCTGCGGCACGATGCCGAGCTGGCGTCGGGCTTCGGCGTAGTCGCGCTGCACGTCGAAGCCGTGCACGCTGATCGCGCCCGCCGTGGGCCGCGACAGGCCCGCCAGCATGCTGATCAGGGTGGTCTTGCCCGCGCCGTTGGGGCCGAGCAGGCCGAAGAACTCGCCCGGCTCGATCTGGAAGGAAACCTCGTCGACCGCACGCAGCCCCTGCTTACCTTGGGCGCGTTGCTGACGGGAGGGAGGGTAGGTCTTGGAGACCGACTGGAATGAGATCGCGGGCATGGGAGCCCGCGATTTTACGGGCGATGGGTTTTTCGGCGCTGTTCAGGGGTGAACGCGGGGAGCCGGCCGCGCTAGGCATCGGCCCGAAGTTCACCCACAATCCCGCCGGTGCCGATTTTGCGCACCGCAACCGCCCATCGCGAGGAACGCCAATGAAGTGTTTGACCCGCAGCCCCCTCCCAACCGTTGCCGCCCTGCTCCTGGCGATGGTGCTGACTGCTTGCGGGGGAGGAGGTGGTGGCGGCGGAGGTGGTGGCGGCATCGCCCTTGTCGGCGGCGGCGCAGGCGCTGGCGCAGGGGGTGGCACCGCCCAACCTTGCACTTCATCTGCCGGTTCGGCCCAGCTGCCGGCCCGCGATGCACTCATTGCGCGCGCCAAGTGCCTGGAGCTGGACACGCCCTACGTGCCACCACCCGGCGATGTGCTGGAGCACAACACGTCCGGGTATGCCAAGGCCATGTGCTCGGCGGTCTTCATCACCGGACTCGATCCTGCAGTCGCCGCCGAAACCATCGGGTACTTCACGGGGCCGTACGAGCAGCGCAAGAAGGTGGGTGCGCCGGTCGTCGACCGCACCAAGAAAGAGGTGCGGATCACGATGCCCAACGGCGGCCCGACGCTGGTGGCCCGCCACTTCGGATCGCAGGGTTGCATCACGCTGCCGCCCGGCAAGGACGACGTTTTCTTCACACCCGTCAATGTCAAGAGCGCGCTGGCCGACCCCACGACCGTGCCCTGGCCCATGGGCGATATGCTGCCGAACGACCCGCCGCCCGCCGACGTCGACATGGCCAAGGTGAACCAGGCCCTCAGCGCCGCCTTCGAAACGACGGAGGCCTACACCGCGGCCTTCGTGGTCACGCACAAGGGGCGGCTCATCGGCGAGCGCTACATGAGCGGCATCAGCGCGACAACGCCGCTCGAATCATGGTCGATGGGCAAGAGCGTCGTGGCCACGATGATGGGCGTGCTGATCAAGCAGGGTGTGTACAAGCTCGACCAGCCCGCGCCGATTCCCGA
Source organism: Variovorax sp. GW822-FHT04A09 (assembly GCF_058801005.1). Taxonomy (NCBI): domain Bacteria; kingdom Pseudomonadati; phylum Pseudomonadota; class Betaproteobacteria; order Burkholderiales; family Comamonadaceae; genus Variovorax; species Variovorax sp. GW822-FHT04A09. Next base: position 88,416 of record NZ_JBXAMV010000008.1, read on the forward strand.
ATGGCAAGGTGCCGGCGACGGCCGCCAGCAGATCCGCATTGCCGACATCCTGCGCATGTCCAGCGGGCTGCGCATCAAGGCCCCGGACGATCCGGACTTCGACCCCAACGGCACCTACCCCGATCACATCTACTACTACACGGGCCGGATCAACGCATTCAACTACGCCGCGACCCGACCGCAGCAATGGCCGCCCAACACGGTGGGCCGCTACCGCAACACCGATCCGGTGCTTGCCAATTACCTGGTCCGCCTTGGGGTCGAGAAGCGCGGCGAAGAGTACCTCTCGTTCCCGCAGCGCGCCATCTTCGACAAGATCGGCATCCGCTCCATGGTGATCGAGACCGATCCCTACGGCAACTTCCTCACGCAAGGCTACGACTTCATGTCGGCCCGCGATTGGGCCCGGCTGGCCAATCTCTACCTGCAGGACGGCGTGTGGAACGGGGAGCGCATTCTTCCCGAGGGGTTCGTCAATTTCGTGAGCACGGCCGCACCGGCCTGGGCCGCAGACCAGCGCCCCATCTACGGGGGATTCTTCTGGATCAATGGAACGGGGGCACTGGCGGCGCCGACGACGGCCTACTACATGCTCGGCGCAGGGGGCCAGTTCGTGCTCGTGATTCCGTCGCACGATCTCGTCGTCGTGCGCATCGGCCACTCCAAGGGGGAGCGATTCGCGACCTCGACCCTGAACAAGGCACTCGCGCTGCTGACCGCAGCAGTGCCACGCACGCGCTAGGGGGTCAGGGCGCAGCGGGCAGAAGGCCCGCGATGCCGTACAGCGCGGCCAACTCGCGCAAGCGCGGCGACAGGCCCTTGACAGAGAACCCCCGGCCCAGCGCGCTGGATTCGCGCCGGCACTCGAGCAGCACCGCCAGCGCGGAGGAATCGAACTGGGCCAGTGCCGTGGCGTCGACCACGGTGGACGACGAATCGGTCTGGCCCTTGAGCCCCTGCTGCAGCATGCGCATGCAGGCAGGAGCCTCGTCGTGGGTGAGTCGGGAGGGAAGGACCAGCATGGCGTGCGCCCGTCAGCCCTTGCCGTTGCCCTTGTTGCGCGCGGCCAGCGCGGCAATCAGGCCATCGATACCGCTCTTGTTGATCTCCTGGGCGAACTGGGTGCGGTAGGTGTCGACCAGCCACACGCCCAGCACATTCAGGTTGTAGACCTTCCAGCCGGCGCCCTGCCCCGGCGTCTTTTCGAGGCGGTAGTCCAGTTGCACCGGATCGCCGCGGCCCTTCACCTCGGTACGCACGAGCACGTCGGTGTCGGTGGGCGCGCCGCGGAACGGGCGGATGGTGACGGTCTGGTCACTCACCTGGTCGAGCGCGCCGGCGTAGGTGCGCACGAGCAGGGTCTTGAACTCGTCCTGCAGGCGCTTTTGCTGCTCGGGCGTAGCCTGGCGCCAGGCCGGGCCGACGGCCGAGGCGGTCATGCGCTGGAAGTTGACGTTGGGCATGATCTTGCTGTCGACCAGCAGCATGATCTTGTTGATGTCACCGGCCTTGATCGACGAGTCGGCCTTGATGGTTTCGAGCACGTCGGTCGACAGGCGCTTGACGAGCGCATCGGGGGCTTCGTCGGCCGCGAATGCGCTCTGGTGCACGAAAGCGGTGGCGGCGCCGAACAGCAGCGCGCCGGCCAATGCCAGGCGGCCCAGGTCGCGTCGTTGCAGCAAGATCTTGTTGTTCATGGTGAGTCCCTCAGGTTGAATTGTCTTCCCTGCACGGTGCAGCCAATGGCTCCGTGCTGAGACAGGAACGGTTTCGACAGGCGCCAGGCCGACCGGGTTCCTGAAGCGGAGGTGAAGCCTTGCAACCGGATGCAAGCAGGACCACCCCGTCCGCCCCCTTTTTGCCGTCACTTGCCGGCGTTGTCGTCTTCCGGCGGGTTGCCGTCGTAGACCTGGTTGCGGCGACGCTGCAGGAAGGCATCGCGCGTGAACGAGTACTTGTCGAGCGCGGCTTCGTCGAGCAGGCGGGTGGCCCCCAGGTAGCGCGAACGGGTGTCCACGACACGCAGGCCCGCCAGCGAATTGCGCCAGGCGATGTCGTGGATATGGCCCTGCGCGTCGCCGTACATGTCGAGCGGCCGGGCGAACGTGTCGCGCAGCGTGGAAGGGCCGAGCAACGGCAGCACGACGTACGGACCGGCGCCCACGCCCCAGTAGCCCAGCGTCTGGCCGAAGTCTTCCTCGTGGCGCGGCAGGCGCGCCTCGGAGGCGACGTCGAGCAGGCCGCCCAGGCCGAAGAAGGTGTTGACGTTCAGCCGCATGAAAGTCTCGGCGCTGTTCTGCAGCTTGAGCTGGGCCACGTTGTTGGCCAGGCTCCAGATGTCGCCGAGGTTGCTGAAGAAGTTGGTCACGCCCTGGCGCACCAGCGAGGGCACCACGTTCTGGTAGGCGGTGGCCACGGGCTCCAGGACGGCCTCGTCGACGGTGTCGTTGAAGCGCGTCATGCCGCGGTTGTACGGCTCGAAAGGGTCGGTCGGGCTCGCGCCGGATCCGGTGGCGCATCCGGCCACGAGGGCGAAACCGACGGTGGCGGTGGCCCAACGGGCGGAGCTAGCTACACTTTTAATAGCAGTCGACGAAAAAAGTCGTGTGGTCATTTCTTGTTGGCTGTTCCCGGCGCCGTATTCCCCTCGGCGGCCTTGCTGTACAGGAACTGGCTGATCAGGTTCTCCAGCACCACGGCCGATTGGGTCGCGGTGATGGTGTCGCCGGCTTGCAGGTTCTTTTCCTCGGCGCCCGCCTCGATGCCGATGTACTGCTCGCCGAGCAGGCCACTGGTCAGGATCTTGAGCGAGCTGTCCTTGGGAAAACTGTAACGGTTTTGCAGCGCCAGCGTCACATCGGCCTGAAAGGCCTTGTCGTTGAACGCGATGGATTCCACACGACCGACCACCACGCCCGCGCTCTTGACCGCGGTCTGGGGCTTGAGCCCGCCGATGTTGTCGAAACGCGCGGTGACCGTGTAGGTCTTCTGGAAGTTCAGGCTCAGCAGGTTGGCCGACTGCAGCGCCAGGAACAGCAAGGCGGCGCCGCCGATCAGCACGAACAGGCCGACCCAGATGTCGTTGGTGGAACGTTGCATGGTTTGCACTCTCTGTCTAGAACGATGGAGCCGGGGCCCCTTTAGATACTGAACATCATGGCGGTGAGCAGGAAATCGAGCCCCAAGACCGCCAGCGACGCCATCACCACGGTGCGCGTGGTCGCGCGCGACACGCCCTCAGGCGTCGGCTGGGCCTCGAAGCCCTGCAGCAACGCGACGAAGGTCACGGTGAAACCGAACACGATGCTCTTGATGACGCCGTTGCCGACGTCGCGCCAGACATCGACGCCGCCCTGCATCTGGCCCCAGAACGCGCCCGGGTCGACGCCCAGCATGAGCACGCCCACGACATAGCCGCCCATGATGCCGACCGCGCTGAACACGGCCGCCAGCAGCGGCATGGTGATGACGCCGGCCCAAAAGCGCGGCGCGAGGATGCGCTGCACCGGGTCGACCGCCATCATTTCCATGGCACTCAACTGCTCGTTGGCTTTCATGAGGCCGATCTCGGCCGTCAGCGAGGTACCGGCCCGGCCGGTGAACAGCAGGGCCGCCACCACGGGACCGAGTTCGCGCACGAGGCTCAGCGCCACCAGCAGGCCGAGCGCTTCGGACGAGCCGTAGCGCTGCAGCGCGTAGTACATCTGCAGCCCGAGCACGAAGCCCACGAACAGGCCCGACACGCCGATGATCGCGAGCGAGTAGTTGCCCAGGAAATGGATCTGGTCACGCACCAGCCCGAAGCGCCGCATGATCTGCGCGCCCGGGCCGAGCAGGCGCAGGAACAGCTTGGCCGCATGGCCCATGTCGGCCAATTGGCTGCGCACGGCAAAGCCGACGTCGGCGGGCTTCCACCAGGTCATGAGCGCCCTCCTTCGCCGTTGCCGAAGTCGTCTTCGATGCTGACACCGGGATAGTGGAAGCGCACCGGCCCGTCAGGCAGCGCATTGACGAACTGATGCACCAGCGGATCGGCGCTCTCGCGCACCTCGTCGGGCCGCCCCTGCGCGGCGATGCCGCCGTTGGCCAGGATGATCACGTGGTCCGCGATGCGGAAGGTTTCCTCGAGGTCGTGGGACACGATGATGCTGGTGAGGCCGAGCGCATCGTTGAGCTGGCGGATCAGCCGCGCGGCCGTGCCGAGCGAGATCGGGTCGAGCCCCGCGAAGGGTTCGTCGTACATCACGAGGTCGGGGTCGAGCGCGATCGCGCGGGCCAGCGCCACGCGCCGCGCCATGCCGCCCGACACCTCGCTGGGCATCAGGTCGCGCGCGCCGCGCAGGCCGACGGCGTCGAGCTTCATGAGCACGATGTCGCGCACCAGCGCTTCCGACAGCTGCGTGTGCTCGCGCAGCGGAAAGGCCACGTTGTCGAACACGCTGATGTCGGTGAACAGCGCACCGAACTGGAACAGCATGCCCATGCGGCGCCGCGCCGCATACAGCGTCGCGACATCGAAGTGGCCGACATCCTTGCCGTCGAACAGCACCTCGCCGCGTTGGGCGCGCTGCTGGCCGCCGATGAGGCGCAGCACGGTGGTCTTGCCGCCCCCCGATGCCCCCATCAACGCCGTCACCTTGCCGCGCGGCACGGAAAACGACACGCCGTCGAGGATCGCGCGCGCGCCGTAGCCGAACGTGACATCGCGGAATTCGACGAAGGAGGAAGACGTGGGTGTGGCTGGGTCCATCTCAATAAAAAAGCCGGGCGCCTTCTCAGGCATCCCGGCATGCGGTTTCCGCGGATGATAACGGGGCCGCGAACGGCGCCGCTTCAAATGAAACAAAAATCAGCGCGGTAAGTCGCTGAATCCCATCAAAAATTCGTCGACCGAACGCGCCGCTTGACGGCCCTCGCGAATTGCCCACACCACCAGCGATTGGCCGCGGCGAATGTCACCTGCGGCGAACACCTTGGGCACATTGGTGGCATAGCCGCCGATGAAGTCGACCGTGGCGCGCGCGTTGCCGCGGGCGTCCTTCTCGACACCGAAGGCGTCGAGAACGGTGGCCACGGGGCTGATGAAGCCCATCGCCAGCAGCACCAGGTCGGCCTTGAGGATCTGCTCGCTGCCGGGCACTTCCTGCATCTTGCCGTCCTTCCATTCGACGCGCACGGTCTTCAGGCCGGTGACCTTGCCCTTCTCGCCGATGAATTCCTTGGTCGAGATGGCGAACTCGCGCTCGCAGCCTTCTTCGTGGCTGGAGCTGGTGCGCAGCTTGATCGGCCAGTAGGGCCAAGTCAGCGGGCGGTTCTCTTCTTCCGGCGGCTGGGGCATCAGTTCGAACTGCGTGACGCTCACGGCGCCGTGGCGGTTGCTGGTGCCCACGCAGTCGGAGCCGGTGTCGCCGCCGCCGATCACGATGACGTGCTTGCCGTCGGCGCGCAGCTGGCCCTTGACCTTGTCGCCCGCGTTGACGCGGTTCTGCTGCGGCAGGAACTCCATCGCGAAATGGATGCCGTCGAGGTCGCGGCCGGGCACGGGCAGGTCGCGCGACTGCTCGGCGCCACCGGTGAGCACCACGGCGTCGAAGTCTTTCTGCAGCTGCTCGGGCGTGACGGTTTCCTTGGCCAGGTTGGTGACCTTGGAGCCCTTGCCCAGCGGGTCTTTCGCGGCACCAACCATGACGCCGGTGCGGAAGGTCACGCCCTCGGCCTTCATCTGCTCGACGCGGCGGTCGATGTGCGACTTCTCCATCTTGAAGTCGGGAATGCCGTAGCGCAGCAGGCCGCCGACACGGTCGTTCTTCTCGAACAGCGTGACGTCGTGGCCGGCGCGCGCCAGTTGCTGCGCGGCAGCCATGCCGGCCGGGCCGGAGCCCACCACGGCGACCTTCTTGCCGGTCTTGTGCTTGGCGACGCGCGGCGCCACCCAGCCTTCGTCCCAGGCGCGGTCGATGATCGCGTGTTCCAGCGACTTGATGCCGACCGCGTCGTCGTTCACGTTGAGCACACAGGCGGCCTCGCAGGGCGCGGGGCAGATGCGGCCGGTGAACTCGGGGAAGTTGTTGGTCGAGTCGAGCACCGCGAAGGCGTTCTGCCAGTCGTCGCGGTACACGAGGTCGTTGAAGTCCGGAATGATGTTGTTGACCGGGCAGCCGCTGTTGCAGAACGGCGTGCCGCAGTCCATGCAACGTGCGCCCTGCACCTTGGCCTGGTCGGTGTTCAGGCCGACGACGAATTCCTTGTAGTGCTTGACGCGCTCTTCGACAGGCTTGTAGCCCTCTTCGATGCGCTCATGCTCCATGAAGCCGGTGATTTTTCCCATCGTGCTTTCCTCTGTTCTTCGTATCTATGGCGCGCTCAGACGGCGGCCGTGGCGGGCGCGGCCAGTGCGTGCGGCTCGAGGCCCACGTGGGCGTTGTTGCCGCTGCTGGCCAGCTCGACCTGGCGGTCGTGCAGCTCGGCCAGGGCGCGCTTGTACTCGTTCGGGAACACCTTGACGAACTTGGTGCGCGACTCGGCCCAGGTGTCGAGCAGCTCGCGCGCGCGCTTGCTGCCGGTCCAGCGGTGGTGCTCTTCGAGCAGCTTCTTCAGCTGCGCTTCGTCGGTCTCGCCGCCGTGCCAGATCTTGCGATGCACGCTGGCGATCTGCTCGGCCGAGGTGAGCACCTTGTCGAGCGACACCATCGAGAGGTTGCAGCGCGAGGCGAACTGGCCATCTTCGTCGTAGACGAAGGCGACGCCGCCGCTCATGCCGGCCGCGAAGTTGCGGCCCGTCTTGCCGAGCACGGCCACCGTGCCGCCGGTCATGTATTCGCAGCCGTGGTCGCCGGTGCCTTCGATGACCGCCGTGGCGCCCGACAGGCGCACCGCGAAGCGCTCGCCGGCCACGCCGCACAGGTAGGCCTCGCCGGTGGTCGCGCCGTACAGCGCGGTGTTGCCGACGATGGTGTTGCGCGCGGCTTCACCGCGGAAGTCGAGGCTGGGGCGCACCACCACGCGGCCGCCCGAGAGGCCCTTGCCGGTGTAGTCGTTGGCGTCGCCGATCAGGTACAGCGTGATGCCGCGTGCCAGGAAGGCGCCGAACGACTGGCCGCCCGTGCCTTCGAGCTGGATGCGGATCGAGTCGTCGGGCAGGCCCTGCGGATGCACCTTGGTCAGCGCGCCCGAGAGCATCGCGCCCACCGAGCGGTTGACGTTGCGCGCCACCTCGATGAACTGCACCTTCTCGCCCTTGTCGATGGCGGGACGCGACTTCTCGATGAGCTTCACGTCGAGCGCACGCTCGAGGCCGTGGTCCTGGTTCTCGACATGGAAGCGCGGCACGTCGGCCGGCACGATCGGCAGCGCGAACAGGCGGCTGAAATCCAGGCCCGAAGCCTTCCAGTGTTCGATGCCCTTGCGCATGTCGAGCAGGTCGGCGCGGCCGATCAGGTCGTCGAACTTGCGGATGCCCAGCTGGGCCATGATCTGGCGCACTTCTTCGGCAACGAAGAAGAAGTAGTTGACGACGTGCTCGGGCTTGCCCGAGAACTTCTTGCGCAACACCGGGTCCTGCGTGGCCACGCCCACCGGGCAGGTGTTCAGGTGGCACTTGCGCATCATGATGCAGCCCTCGACCACCAGCGGCGCGGTGGCGAAGCCGAATTCGTCCGCACCCAGCAGCGCGCCGATGGCGACGTCGCGGCCGGTCTTCATCTGGCCGTCGGCCTGCACGCGGATGCGGCTGCGCAGGCGGTTGAGCACCAGCGTCTGCTGCGTTTCGGCCAGGCCGATTTCCCACGGGCTGCCCGCGTGCTTGATCGACGACCAGGGCGAGGCGCCCGTGCCGCCGTCATGGCCGGCGATCACGACGTGGTCGCTCTTGCACTTGGCCACGCCTGCAGCGATGGTGCCGACGCCGATTTCGCTCACCAGCTTCACGCTGATGCTCGCGTGCGGCGCGGTGTTCTTCAGATCGTGGATGAGCTGGGCCAGGTCCTCGATCGAGTAGATGTCGTGGTGCGGCGGGGGCGAGATGAGGCCCACGCCCGGCACGGCATAGCGCTGCTTGCCGATGTACTCGGTGACCTTGCCGCCGGGCAGCTGACCGCCCTCGCCCGGCTTGGCACCTTGCGCCATCTTGATCTGGATCTGGTCGGCCGAGTGCAGGTACTCGGCGGTGACGCCGAAGCGGCCCGACGCGACCTGCTTGATGCGCGAACGCAGCGAGTCGCCGTCGTTCAGCGGCAGGTCGACCTCGACGTTGGCCGCGCCGATCACGCTCTTGAGCGTGTCGCCCTGCTTGATCGGGATGCCCTTCAGTTCGTTGCGGTAGCGCGCGGGGTCTTCGCCGCCTTCGCCCGTGTTGCTCTTGCCGCCGATGCGGTTCATGGCAATGGCGAGCGTGGCGTGCGCCTCGGTGCTGATCGAGCCGAGCGACATCGCGCCGGTGGCAAAGCGCTTGACGATCTCGGCAGCGGCTTCGACCTCGTCGACCGGGATGGCCTTGGCCGGATCGATCTTGAACTCGAACAGGCCGCGCAGCGTGAGGTGGCGGCGGTTCTGGTCGTTGATGAGCTGCGCGTATTCCTTGTACGTGTTCCAATTGTTGGAGCGCGTGCTGTGCTGCAGCTTGGCGATGGCGTCGGGCGTCCACATGTGCTCTTCGCCGCGCGTGCGCCAAGCGTATTCGCCGCCGGCGTCCAGCATGTGGGCGAGCACGGGGTCGTCGCCGAAGGCGGCCTTGTGCATGCGGATGGCTTCCTCGGCGATCTCGAAGACGCCGATGCCTTCCACGCGGCTGGCGGTGCCGGTGAAGTACTTGTTCACCGTCTCGGTGTTCAGGCCGATGGCTTCGAACAGCTGGGCGCCGCAGTAGCTCATGTAGGTGCTGACACCCATCTTCGACATGATCTTCGACAGGCCCTTGCCGATGGCCTTGACGTAGTTGTAGACCGCCTTGTCGGCGCTCAGGTCGCCCGGCAGGTCGGCGTGCATGGCCGCCAGCGTTTCCATCGCGAGGTACGGGTGCACGGCTTCGGCACCGTAGCCGGCGAGCACGCCGAAGTGATGCACTTCGCGCGCCGAACCGGTCTCGACCACGAGGCCGGCCGTGGTGCGCAGGCCCTCGCGCACGAGGTACTGGTGCACGGCCGAGAGGGCCAGCACCGCGGGGATCGCGACTTGCGTCGGGCCCACGCCGCGGTCGCTCACGATCAGGATGTTGTGGCCGCCCTTGATGGCATCCACGGCTTCTGCGCACAGCGAGGCCAGCTTGGCTTCGACGCCTTCATCGCCCCAGCCCAGCGGGTAGGTGATGTCGAGCACGTAGCTCTTGAACTTGCCCTGCGTGTAGCGGCCGATGTCGCGCAGCTTCGCCATGTCGGCGAAGTCGAGAATGGGCTGGCTCACTTCGAGCCGCATTGGCGGATTGACCTGGTTGATGTCCAGCAGGTTCGGCTTAGGGCCGATGAAGGACACCAGCGACATCACGATCGCTTCGCGGATCGGGTCGATCGGCGGGTTCGTGACCTGCGCGAACAGCTGCTTGAAGTAGTTGTACAGCGGCTTGTTCTTGCTGGAGAGCACGGCCAGCGGGCTGTCGTTGCCCATGGAGCCGATGCCCTCTTCACCGGCCTGCGCCATCGGGCTCATCAGGAACTTGATGTCTTCCTGGGTGTAGCCGAAGGCCTGCTGGCGGTCGAGCAGCGCGACCTGGCTCACGGGAATCGCGGCCGGTTCGGCCTTGACGCTGTCGAGCTTGATGCGCAGGTTCTCGATCCACTGCTTGTAGGGCTTGCTGTTGGCGAGGGTGGCCTTGACCTCCTCGTCGTCGATCATGCGGCCCTGCTCCAGGTCGATGAGGAACATCTTGCCGGGCTGCAGGCGCCACTTGCGAACGATCTTCTGCTCGGGCACGGGCAGCACGCCCGACTCGGAGGCCATGATGACCAGGTCGTCGTCGGTCACGCAGTAGCGCGAGGGACGCAGGCCGTTGCGGTCGAGCGTCGCGCCGATCTGGCGGCCGTCGGTGAACACGATGGAGGCCGGGCCGTCCCACGGCTCGAGCATGGCGGCGTGGTACTCATAGAACGCGCGGCGGCGCGTGTCCATGGTGGCGTGCTGTTCCCAGGGCTCGGGAATCATCATCATCACGGCCTGGCTGATGGGGTAGCCGGCCATCGTCAAGAGCTCGAGGCAGTTGTCGAAGGTGGCGGTGTCGGACTGGCCGGCGAAGCTGATCGGGTAGAGCTTCTGCAGGTCGGCGCCGAGCACGGGCGACGACATGACGCCTTCGCGTGCCTTCATCCAGTTGTAGTTGCCCTTGACCGTGTTGATTTCGCCGTTGTGGGCGACGTAGCGGTACGGGTGGGCCAGCGGCCACTCGGGGAAGGTGTTGGTCGAGAAGCGCTGGTGCACCAGGCCCAGGGCCGAGACGCAGCGCTTGTCCTGCAGGTCGAGGTAGTAGGTACCGACCTGGTCGGCCAGCAGCAGGCCCTTGTAGACCACGGTGCGGCTGGACATGCTCGGAACGTAGTATTCCTTGCTGTGCTTGAGCTTCAGGCGCTGGATGTTGGCGCTGGCGGTCTTGCGGATCACGTACAGCTTGCGCTCCAGCGCGTCCTGCACGATCACGTCGTTGCCGCGGCCGATGAAGATCTGGCGCAGCAGCGGTTCCTTTTCGCGCACGGTGGGCGACATGGGCATGTCGCGGTTGACCGGCACGTCGCGCCAACCCAGCAGCACCTGGCCTTCGGCCTTGATGGCGCGTTCCATCTCTTGTTCGCAGGCTTCGCGCGAGGCGTGTTCCTTGGGCAGGAAGATCATGCCGACGCCGTATTCGCCAGGCGGGGGCAGCGTGACGCCCTGCTTGGCCATTTCTTCGCGGTACAGCAGGTCGGGCAGCTGGATCAGGATGCCCGCGCCGTCGCCCATCAGCTTGTCGGCACCGACGGCGCCGCGGTGGTCGAGGTTCTCGAGGATCTTCAGGCCCTGCAGCACGATGGCGTGGCTCTTCTCGCCCTTGATGTGGGCGACGAAGCCGACGCCGCAGGCGTCGTGCTCGTCGGCACCGGAATACAGACCGTGTTCTTGGAGGTGTTGAATCTCGGCAGCCGTCGTCATGGCGCGCTCCTTCAGTTTTCGCAGGGAAAGGGAGCATATTGCGATGCACAAAGAATGCCAAACACTTTAATAGGGGTCAGATTCCTATTAAATCTTGAGTTTTCTTGTCAGAATTAAATTAGGGACATATTAAAAACAGGAGCACGATTGCCAACGAGGGCACGGCTTTCGACCGCTTTCAGTCCGGATCTTTGGCGGGCGCAGGCGGCCGGCCGGCCTTGGCCTTGATCACGCGGCGCTCGGTGGACTTCTGCAGGCTGTCCAGAAAACCGTCGTCGCCAGCCGCCCAGCCGCGCAAGGTGGCCTCGGTCAGGGCCTGCTGATCGGCCGCGCGAACCCCGCCACGCACCAGTTCGGCATACGCCGCCTCCCGCGCGAAGGGCGTGTTGCCGAGCTCCCAGTACAGCGGATGCGGCGTCAGCAGGCGGTCCTGCCGCAAGCCGGCGTAGTGGCCGTGGCTGGACCACGGGAAGTCGCGCGCCTCGGCGACCATGCCGGCGCGCACCGGGTTCAGGTCGATGTAGGCCATGCAGGTCAGCAGGTAGCGCTCGGTCTGGATCAGGGTCGATCTGTAGCGCCCTTCCCACAAGGTGCCGCTACGGCCATGGCGGTCGTTGAAGTAGCGCACGTAGCTGCGCCCGACCGACTGCATGAACTGCGGCAGGCCCGTGGCGCTGTCGGGCGTGGCCAGCAGGTGGAAATGGTTGTCCATCAGCACGTAGGCATGCAGCGCGATGCCGAAGCGCGCGGCATTCTCGGCCAGCAGGCCGAGCAGCTTCTCGTGGTCGGCGCGGTCCACGAAGATCGGCTGGCGGTTGTTGCCGCGCTGGATCACGTGGTGCGGCATGCCAGCCAGCGTGAGACGAGGGAGACGGGCCATGGGGACGATGGACGACGCCGTCCGGGTACTTAATCGGCGAGACGGAAGCGCGTGTCGCCCAGCGTGCCGAGCCCGAACTGCGCCAGCAGCTCGCGCAGCCGCGTCGCCGCACTCGCCTTGCGCTGGCCGGTGTAGCGCGCCAGGATCAGCTCGTTCTTCATGCTGTGCTCCCAGCCGACCAGCTCGGTGACGGTGACGCTGTAGCCGTTAGCCTCCAGGTACAGGCAGCGCAGCACGTTGGTGAGCTGGCTGCCGATCTCGCGGGTGTGCAGCGGATGGCGCCACAGTTCGGCCAGCGGCGTGCGCGACAGGGCCAGCGCCTTGGTCTCGCGCAGGCAGGCCGCCACTTCGGCCTGGCAGCAGGGCACGAGCACCATGCAGCGCGCCTTCTTGGCCAGGCCGAAGGCGATGGCGTCGTCGGTGGCGGTGTCGCAGGCGTGCAGCGCGGTGACCACGTCGATCTGCGCCGGCAGCTCGCTGGCCTGCGCCGACTCGGCCACGGTGAGGTTCAGGAACGACATGCGCCCGAAGCCCAACTGCTGCGCCAGCGCGCGGGAACGCTCGACCAGCTCGCTGCGCGTCTCGATGCCGTAGACATGCCCGCCCTGCCGCGCGCGGAAGAACAGATCGTAGATGATGAAGCCCAGGTACGACTTGCCCGCCCCGTGGTCGGCCAGCGTGGCCTCGGCGCCCTCGCCCGGCAGCTCGCGCAGCAGCTGCTCGATGAACTGGAACAAGTGGTAGACCTGCTTGAGCTTGCGCCGCGAATCCTGGTTGAGCCGGCCTTCGCGCGTGAGGATGTGCAGCTCCTTGAGGAGCTCGACAGACTGGCCCGGCCGCAGGACTTCGGCCAGCTCGGCCTCTGCCTTCGCAGCCTTGTTGGTGGGGTGGGCTTTCGCGGGACGGGGCATGGTGTTCTTGTTGTTCATGGCGTGGCGCTTCCCGGGCCGACATCGAGCGCGGTCCAGCCGTCGGGGCCCAGGGCTTCAAGCGTCTCGATGTTGCGCTCGAAGATCGCCTCGGCCTCGGGAAAGGCCTCGACCGCGCGGTCCACGCTGTCTTCGCGCAGCAGGTGCAACGTGGGGTACGGCGCGCGGTTGGTGGCGTTGGTGATGTCGTCGGCCTCGGTGCCGGCGAACTGGAAATGCGGATGGAAGCTGGCGAGTTGCAGCACGCCGTCGAAGCCCGCGCGGGCGAGCTTGCGCTCGGCGCGCTCGGTGAAATCGTTGAAGTCGAGAAAGTCCGCCAGCGCGTGAGGGACGATCAGCAAGGTGGTGTCGCGCACCTCGGCATCGAGCGCCACGAGCGCGCGGGCTTCGGCCAGCAGCGCATCGATGAGGCGGCCTTCGTGGGTGTCGAGGTAGGTGACGTAGTGGATCTGGCCCTTCACATGCACCGCCTTGGCGAAGGGGCACAGGTTGAGGCCGATCACGGCGCGCTCGAGCCAGCGGCGGGTGTCGGCTTCGGCCTGCGCGGCGTCGATGACCGTCGGGTCGCTCATGCCGTGGCCTCCGTCAGCCGGCGGATGCGCCCGAGGCGCGCGGCGACCGCCATGCCGGCAAGCGAACAGGCCAGCGTGGCGGTCCAGGTCCAGTGCCAGCCACCGACGCGGTGGGCCAGCCAAGCCACCGCCGGCGGCGCCAAGAACTGACCGAGCGAGGACGCCTGCTGCATCAGGCCAACGGTGGTCGACACGGTGCTCGGCCCCGGCGCCAGCCGCACGCCCAGCAGGAACAGCGTGGCCGGCACCATGCCGCCGCCGAGCGAAAAGGCGCAGATCGCGGCATAGCGCAGCGCGGGCGGCAGGCCCAGCGCCTCGGCGCCGGCGCCCTGCCCCACCTGCGCGAAGGCGGCGACACCGCCCAGCGCCATGGCCAGGAAACCCCATTGCAGCAGGCGCTCGGGCGCCACGCCGCGCTGCAGCCAGCGGCCGCCCATGAGGTTGCCGACGATGTTCATCGCCGCGGCCAGCGCGGTCAGCACTGCGCTCCAGGCGGCCGGCACCTTCGCGTCGGCATAGATGGCGGGCAGGAAACCGATCACGGCCATCCATTGCGACGAATACACGGCGAAGGTCAACGCGACCAGCCACGGCGCACGTGCACCGACCGTCTCGCGCAGCCGCGACGCCCAACCGGCCGACGCGGGCTGCGGGCTTGCACCGGCCACGCGGGACCGGTCGCGCGGCACTGCCAGCCACACCCAGAGTGCCGCACCCGCCGACACCAGCGACAGCGTCCACCACCAGTCGGCCCATCCGCCCCAACCGATCAGGGCCGGACCGATGAGCAGCGCCAGCGCCACGCCGAGCGGCATGTAGGCGCCCCACAGGCCCAGCGCGGCCTTGTCGGCGCCCGCCGGCGTCAGTGCGCGGATGAGTCCCGGGCCAGGCATCACCGCCATCAGGAAGCCGATGCCTTCGGCCGCACGCAGCACGAACAGCCACAGCACCGCGTGAGACCCGCCCAGCAGACCGGCACCGACAGCGCCCCCGAGCAGGCTGGCCGTCGTCAGCACCGCCAGCCCGACGAGCATGCTGCGCCGCAGACCGATGGAATCGGCCGCAAGCCCGGCCAGCAGCCCGAGCGTCATGCTCGCGACCTGGACCAGCGAGAGCAGGAAACCCGCCTCGACCAGGTCGATGCCCAGCGACGCCTGCAGCGCCGGCACGGCGGGCGGCAGCTTGCCCAGGTGCAGCGCGGCACTGACGCCGCCCAGCACGACAGCGAAGGCCGCGGCCGGCACGCGGGCCGACGCGCTGTTCGAGCGCACGGCCGCCGTCATGCGATGCCTCGCCGGCCAGTCAGCCGCTCGTGCTCGCGCATAGCGAAGCGGTCGGTCATGCCGGCGATGTAGTCGGCCACGGCGCGGTGCCGGTCGCGGCGCTCGGCGTACGAGGCGGGCATCTCGGCGCCGCGCGCCAGGTAGGCGTCGAACAGCCCGCGCACGACCTCGCTCGCCTGGTCGGTGGTCTGCGTGACCTGCGGGTGGCGGTAGAGGTTGCGGAACAGGAACTGCTTGAGCGCCTCCGACTGCGCCTGCATGACGCCGCTGAAGGCCACCAGCGGTGGCGCCTGGCGCACGACGTCGGCATCGGCGGGCGCCAGCGCCTCGATGGCCGCGCGCGTCGTGTCGATCACGTCGTAGACCTGCGCGCTGAGCATGCGGCGGATGGTTTCATAGAGCACGCGCCGGCCCTGGCCCTGCAGGTGCGGATGCTCGACCAGAGCTTCGCGGCGGTAGCGCTCGAACAGTTCCACATCGGCCAGCTGCTCGACGCTGATCAGGCCCGAGCGCACGCCGTCGTCGATGTCGTGCGCGTTGTAGGCGATGGCATCGGCCAGGTTGCACAGCTGTGCCTCCAGCCCCGGCTGCGTGCGGTCGAGAAAGCGACGGGCCACGCCCTGCGGCTCGGCCGCCTCGATGCGCTCGGCGTTGGCACGCGAGCAATGCTTGAGGATGCCTTCGCGGGTCTCGAAGCTGAGGTTCAGGCCGTCGTACTGCGGGTAGCGGTGCTCCAGCGCATCGACCACGCGCAGGCTCTGCAGGTTGTGCTCGAAGCCGCCGTGTTCGGCCATACAGGCGTTGAGCGCGTCCTGGCCCGCGTGGCCGAAGGGCGTGTGGCCCAGGTCATGGGCCAGCGCGATCGCCTCGACCAGGTCTTCGTTGAGCCGCAGCGCGCGCGCGATGGAGCGGCCCAGCTGCGCGACTTCGAGCGAATGCGTGAGCCGCGTGCGGAACAGGTCGCCCTCGTGATTCAGGAACACCTGGGTCTTGTAGACCAGCCGGCGGAAGGCGGTGGAATGGACGATGCGGTCGCGGTCGCGCTGGAAGGCGTCGCGCGTGGGCGCGGGCGGCTCCGCGTGGCGCCGTCCGCGCGAGCGCGCGGGGTGGCAGGCGTACGCCGCAAGGCTCACGGCTGGATCTCCGCGTGTCGCGCTGCGCTCATGCCACGCAGCACTGCGCGAGCACGTCGCGCACCATCGCGTCGGGCGCGCTGCGCACGACGGCGGAGCCGGGCCGGTCGATCACCACGAAGCGGATCTCGCCGGCTTCCGATTTCTTGTCGACGCGCATCAGCTCCAGGTAGCGCTCGGCGCCCAGCGCCGGTCCCACGGTGGGCAGGCCGGCGCGCTCGATCAGGCGGGTGAGCCGCGCGACAAAGGCCGCGTCGACGCCGCCGAGGCGCTGCGACAGCTGCGCCGCCATGACCATGCCGCAGCCGACGGCTTCGCCATGCAGCCACTCGCCGTAGCCCAGTCCCGACTCGATGGCATGGCCGAAGGTGTGGCCGAAATTGAGGATGGCGCGCAGGCCGGTCTCGCGCTCGTCCTGACCGACCACCAGCGCCTTGATCTCGCAGCTGCGCTTCACGGCATGGGCCAGCGCGGCCGGGTCGCGCGCCACCAGCGCTTCGATGTTCGCTTCGATCCAGTCGAAGAAGGCCATGTCGTAGATCGGACCGTACTTGATGACCTCGGCGAGGCCGGCGCTCAGTTCGCGCGGCGGCAGCGTCTGCAGCGTGTTCAAGTCGCACAGCACGAGCTGCGGCTGGTAGAACGCGCCAATCATGTTCTTGCCCAGCGGGTGGTTGATGGCCGTCTTGCCGCCCACCGAGGAGTCGACCTGCGCCAGCAGCGTGGTCGGCACCTGCACGAAGGGCACGCCGCGCATGTAGCTGGCGGCGGCGAAGCCGGTCATGTCGCCCACCACCCCGCCGCCGAGCGCGAACAGCACCGTCTTGCGGTCGCTGCCGTGGCCCAGGAGGGCGTCGAAGATCAGGTTGAGCGTCTCAAGGTTCTTGTATGCCTCACCGTCGGGCAGTTCGAGCAGGTGGACCGTGCGAAAGCGTTTGGCCAGCACGGTCCGCAAGGCCTGCGCGTAGAGCGGCGCCACGGTGGTGTTGCTGACGATCAGCGCGCTGGCGGCTGCGGGAACGACGCCGAAGCTGGCGGGGTCTTCCAGCAGGCCGCCGCCGATCAGGATCGGGTAGCTGCGCTCGCCGAGCTGGATCTCGACGCGTTCGGGCTTTGGCGGGGCGGAAAGTGCGGGCGAAACAGACAGGGACATGGCCGCGAGTTTAGGCGCTCGGGCCTGCCGGGGTCAGTCCGAGGGCTCTTCCGGATGGGCGCCGGGTTCGACCACCCCGGCCAGTTCGAGCTGCATCACGATGAGGTTGACCAGCACCGCGATCGACGGCCGGCCGGTGTCGACCACGTCGTGGGCGGTTTCCCGGTAGAACGGGTCACGCGCATCGTGCAGTTCGCGCAGCCGGCCCAGCGGATCGGCCACCTGCAACAGCGGGCGCTTGACGTCGTGGCGCAGGCGCCGGAACAGGTCTTCGGGCGAGGAGCGCAGGTAAATGACGTGGAAATGGTCGCGCAGCTGCTGCCGATTGGCCTCGCGCAGCACGGCGCCACCGCCCGTCGCCAGCACGCCGTGGGGATGGGCGGCCAGGTCGGCGATGACCGCCTGCTCGATGTCGCGGAAGGCGGCTTCGCCCTCGCGATCGAAGAAATCACGGATCGTGCAGCCGATGCGCTGCTCGATCACGTGATCGGTGTCGATGAAGGGAGTGTTCAGCCGAGCGCCCAGCCGCCGGCCCACTGCGGACTTTCCGGCGCCGGGCAACCCGACAAGTGCGACCGCCACGCGGTGGCTGCTACGCCCGCGCGTCAGCGCGCGGCGTTGCGGTCGGTAATCATCTTCGGGGTGATAAAGACGAGCATTTCGGTCTTGTTGGCAACGCGTTCGCGCTTGCGGAACAATGCCCCCATGTAGGGGATTTCACCCAGCACCGGCACGCGCGATTCGTCATTGGTTTCGGTGAGCTCGAAGATACCACCGATGACGACCGTGCCGCCGTTCTCGACCAGCACCTCGGTCTGCACGTGCTTGGTGTTGATGGCCGGGCCCGCCGAGGTGTTGACGCCGCGGGCGTCCTTGCTCACGTCCAGCGTGAGGATGATGTTGCCTTCGGGCGTGATCTGCGGCGTGACTTCAAGCTTGAGCACCGCCTTGCGGAACGAGATCGAGGTCGCGCCGCTGGAGGTAGCCTGCTGGTACGGGATTTCCTCGCCCTGCTCGATCAGCGCCTTGGTCTGGTCGGCCGTGATGACGCGGGGGCTGGAGACCAGCTTGCCCTTGCCATCGGCTTCGAGGGCCGAGATTTCGAGGTTCAGCATGCGCGACAAGCTCGAGTTGAACAGCGAGATCGCGAAGGTGCCTGCGGCGTTGCCGGTGCCGCCAGCGTCGCCGGCGGGCAGGTTGATGAAGTTGGAGTTGGTCCAGGTGGCTGCTGCGCCGCCGACGCCGCCCCCGTTGGTGGTGGCAGGCATGACGCCGAAGGTGCCGTAGGCCGGATTGCCGTTGGCCGACGCGACGCGTTCGCGGGAGATGCCGCCGCCCATCCGCACGCCGAGCGACTTGCCGAAGGTGTCGGAGGCTTCCACGATGCGCGCCTCGATCAGCACTTGACGGACTGGAATGTCCAGCTTCTGGATCAGGTCGGTGACCTGCGCCAGGCGCGAAGGAATGTCGGAGACGAACAGCTGGTTGGTCCGCGATTCGGCAATCACGCTGCCGCGGGGGCTCAGGATGCGCGAGGTCGCGCCGCCGCCACCACCACCGCCGCCACCCGCCGATGCACCAGTCCCCGTCAGGCCCTGTGCAATCGCAATGGCCTTCGTGTAGTTCAACTGGAACGATTGCGTGCGCAGCGGCTCCAGGTTCTCGATCGCCGCCTTGGCTTCGAATTCGAGCTTTTCCTTGGCGTTGATCTCGTCCTTGGGCGCGATCCACAGCACGCTGCCGTTCTTGCGCATGCCCAGGTTCTTCGCCTGCATGATGATGTCGAGCGCCTGGTCCCAGGGCACATCCTTCAGCCGCAGCGTCAGTGCGCCGCTGACCGAATCCGAGGTCACGATGTTGAAGTTCGTGAAGTCGGCGATCACCTGCAACAGCGAGCGGATCTCGATGTTCTGGAAGTTGAGCGACAGCTTCTCGCCGTTGTAGCCGACGCCTTGCGTGAGCTTGCTCGGATCGACCTTGCGCGCGCGGACTTCCACCACGAACTGGTTCTCGCTCTGGTAGGCGCTGTGCTCCCAGTCGCCCTTGGCATCGATCGTCATGCGCACGCGGTCGCCCGACTGCTGCGAGGTGATCAGCTGCACCGGCGTACCGAAATCGGCCACGTCGAGGCGGCGGCGCAGGCCTTCGGGCAGCGTCGACTTGGTGAACTCCACCACCAGGCTCTTGCCCTGCTGCTTCACGTCGACGCCGACCTGGTTGTTCGGCAGGTCGACCAGCACGCGGCCGGTGTTGTCGGCGCCGAGGCGGAAATCGACGTCGCGCAGCGGCAGCGTGTCGCGATTGCGGTTCTCGGCGAAAGTGGTCGCCGCGGAAGCGACGAGTGCCGTGCCAGCCACCGGTTCGAGCACCACCAGCAGCGACTTGCCCTGGATCTCGGCCTTGTACGCCGTGGCCTGCTTCAGGTTCAGCACCACGCGGCTGCGGTCACCGGCCTGCACCACGTTGACCGAGCGCAGGTTGCCCTGGTTCACCTCGATGGCCGAACGCCCGATGGCGTTCGTCACCCCCGGGAAGTCCAGCGCGATGCGCGCCGGCGTCTGCACCGAGAACCCGGCGGGCACGGCGGTGAGCGGCTGCGCCAGGTCGATGCGGATCACTTCCGCGCCCGACTGGGTCGAGCTCGTCACCGACTCGATCGCGTTTTGCGCATGGGCGACGGCCAGGGCACCGAAAGCCAGCAGACCCAGCCCGGCGGCGCGCAGCCACTGTGCCATCGTTGATTTTTTATGGTTCATTTCGCACTCTCTTGCAACTGCAGCGTGGCTACGCGTTCGATCCATTCGCCCGCGGCGTCCTGCACGATCTCGCGCAGGGCGACTTCGGTTTCGTTGATACGGGTGATGCGCCCGTAGTTGAGCCCCAGGTACTCGCCGACGCGCACCTTGTAGAGCAGTTTGTCGACACGCACGAGCGCCACCGGCTGGCCGTTGCGGTTCATGCTGCCGACCATCGCCATCGTGTCGAGCGGGAACGCTTCGAGGGCTTCCTTGCGGCGCGCCAGCTCCGGCGCGA
Source organism: Variovorax sp. GW822-FHT04A09 (assembly GCF_058801005.1). Lineage (NCBI taxonomy): Bacteria > Pseudomonadati > Pseudomonadota > Betaproteobacteria > Burkholderiales > Comamonadaceae > Variovorax > Variovorax sp. GW822-FHT04A09. Next base: position 108,508 of record NZ_JBXAMV010000008.1, read on the forward strand.
TCAGCTCGGACGTGCTCGGCTGGTTCGACTCCCGGCGCAGCGCCTGGGTCAGCTTCAGCATGTTGAAGGGCTCGAACGACGACGCCTCGGTGTAGGCCTGCGGCGTGAACTTCTTGGGCTCGGAGATCGGCGGCACCGAGGGCTTCACCTGCGCGCGCTGCTCGACCATCCAGCGCTGCAGGTCTTCCTGGTCGGAATCGCCGCAGGCGCTCAGGCCCAGCGTGGCCAGTGCCAGCCACAGGACTTTGGCGACCGGCTTCATTTCTTCGCCTTCGGCGCCGTGGCGCGTTTCTGGGCGGCCCGCTCGTCTTCGTCGAGGTAGCGGTAGGTGCGCGCGGTGGCGTCCATCGTCAGCACGTCCTTGTCCTTCTGCGGTGTGACGGTCACGTTGTTGAGCGTCACGATGCGCGACAGGCTGGCCACGTCGGCCGCGAAGGCGCCCATGTCGTGGTAGCGGCCCGTGACGCGCACGGCGATCGGCAGCTCGGCGTAGTAGTCCTTGACCGACACCTGGCCCGGACGGAACAGTTCGAACTGCAGGCTGCGGCCGAGACCGGCCTGGTTGATGTCGGAGAGCAGTGCGTCCATTTCCGCCTTGCTGGGCAGTTGCTTCTCGAGCAGGATCACGTACTGCTGCACCTGCTCGCGCTGCTTCTTCAGCAGGTCGAGGTTGGCGGCTTGCGCCACTTTCTTCTGGTAGTCGGTCCGAAGCGTGACTTCCTTGGCGCGCTCGGCTTCGAGCTCGTCATTGGAGTTCGTGAGCCAGACAAACCACAGGCCCGCCAGCACCAGCGCGGACACGGCCAGGCACAGTGCGTAGCGCGGCACCGCCGGCCACATGGAAGGATCGTTCGGATTCAGTCCGCGGAACTGGTCGCCGAAGTTCCGCAGTGCGGTGGCGACGTCGACTTTGGGGAGAGATCGGTTGCTGATGGCCATGATCGATTACCCCTTCGCCTGCGCCTTGGCGGCCAGGGCCTTCTCGGCCTCCGCCTTCTGGGCGTCGGTGGGCCGCTTGAGGCCGATGCGCATCGTGAAGTTCGCCACGCGGCGCTGGTCGCGCTGGCTCAGGTTCACGTTGGCCGAGGTGATTTCGACCAGCTCGGGCTTCACCAGCCAGGGGCTGTTGTTGCCGAGGTTGCGCAGCAGCTCCGACACGCGCTCGTTCGACTGCGCCATGCCTTGCAGGGTCACGGTCTGGTTCTCCTGCTTCATGCTGGTGAGGTAGACGCCGTCGGGCAATTGCCGGACGAGTTCGTTGAGCAGGTGCACGGGCAGATTGCGGTCGCCTTGCAGGTCTTCCACGGCCAGCTGGCGCGCGCGCAAGGCTGCGATTTCTTCCTGCAGTGTCGAGATTTCCTTGATCTCGACTTCGAGCTTCTTGATCTCGGCCTGAAGGAAACCGTTCTTCGATTGCTGAGCCGAAATCTGGGCCTCGAACCACAGGTAACCGAGGCCGGCGATCAGGGCGCCCAGCAGCGCGGCACCACCCAAGGTGCCGTAGAAAGCCTCGCGGCGGCGCTTGCGCGCGGCTTCGCGGTGCGGAAGCAGATTGATCAGGATCACTGCAGGAACCTCCGCATGGCCAGGCCGCAGGAGGTCAGATAGGAAGGCGCTTCGCGGCGGACCTTCTTCTCGCGAATGCTGGGGCCGAAGTCCATGCCGTCGAACGGATTCACGAGCGAACAGGCAAAAGAAGTCTGGCGGGTCACGGCATTGGTCAGCCCCGGCAGCGACGACGAGCCGCCCGCCAGCAGCACGTAGTCGACGCGGTTGTGCGGCGTGCTGGTGAAGAAGAACTGCAACGCCCGCGCGATTTCCTGCGCGATGCTTTCGACGAAGGGCTTGAGCACGCCCGAACCGTAGTCGTCGGGCAGGTCGCCGCTGCGCTTCTTGGCTTCGGCTTCCTCGGCGGAAAAACCGTACTGACGCACGATCAACTGGCTCAATTGAGCACCGCCGAAGGCCTGGTCGCGGTCGTACAGCACTTCCTGGTTGCGCAGCACCTGCATGCTGGTCGTGAAGGCGCCGACTTCGAACAGCGCCACGATGGCGTCCACGCCCTTGCCCGGGAGCTGCTCGATCAGGCGCGCGGTTGCGAGGCGCGAGGCATACGACTCGACGTCGAGAATCATGGCCTTCAGGCCCGCGGCTTCCGCCAGGCCTTCGCGGTCCTGCACCTTCTCCTTGCGGGAGGCGGCGATCAGCACTTCCACGTCACCGACGGAGGTCGTGCTCGGTCCTGTCACGCAGAAGTCGAGGCTCACCTCATCGAGCGAGAACGGGATGTACTGGTTGGCTTCGGATTCGACCTGGATCTCGAGCTCCTGCTCGCTCATCCCGCCCGGGAGAATGATCTTCTTGGTGATGACCGCCGAGGGCGGCAGCGCCAGCGCCACGTTGCGGGTCTTGGTGCCGCTCTTGCGCACGACGCGGCGCACGGCTTCGGCGACTTCGTCGAATTTTTCGACGTTGCCGTCGGTGATCCAGCCGCGTTCGAGCGGCTCGATGGCGCAGCGCTCCAGGACCAGCTTGCCGCTGGCCTCACGGCCGAGCTCCACCAGCTTCACGCTGGACGAACTGACGTCCAGTCCCAGCAGGGGGGCGTTCTGACGACGAAACAATGATCCAAGAGCAGCCAAGTTAGGTCCCTCTCCCCCTGTTATTTGTAACCAATGGAAAAATATGCGTTCGGTTGCATGCTAGCAGCAGGCACAGCGCCCACCAAGCGTGCAGAAAGCCCGAAACCGACAACCGTTGTCAAAACGTGACGTCAAAGCCGCATTCTGTAACTTTCTGCTTAGCCCCTGGAGAGGGAATGCGCGAGGTAACAAAGATCCGGAGGCGCCGAGGGGGCGGCTTTTTATAATGTCCGGTGACTCTCCGGGCTCCCATGCAAGAAACTTCCAGCCCGAAAGGGCGCGCCAAGACTCCTCCACCCGAACGCCCCTTCTGGCTGAAATGGCTGTTGCGTTTCGTGTTCTGGGGGGCGGGCATCGCTGCGGCGGGCCTGCTTTCCATCCTGTGCGTGGTGGCCGTGGCCCTGGCAGTGGCCTATCCCAACCTGCCGGACATCTCGGAGCTCTCCGACTACCGCCCCAAGCTGCCGCTGCGGGTGTTCTCCGCCGAAGGCACGCAGATCGGCGAATTCGGGGAAGAGCGACGCAACCTCACCCCCATCGCGGCGATCCCCAAGGTCGTGAAGGACGCTGTCCTCGCCGCCGAAGACGCCCGCTTCTATGACCACGGCGGCGTCGACTACAAGGGTCTGGTCCGCGCCGGCCTCGCCAACCTGAACCGCGTGAAGAGCCAGGGCGCCTCCACCATCACGATGCAGGTGGCCCGCAACGTCTACCTGAGCTCCGAGAAGACGCTGACCCGCAAGATCTACGAAGTGCTGCTGACCTTCAAGCTGGAGCACCTGCTCACGAAGGACCAGATCTTCGAGATCTACCTGAACCAGATCTACCTGGGCAACCGCGCCTACGGCTTCGCCGCCGCCTCCGAGGCCTACTTCGGCAAGCCGCTGTCCGAGATGACGATCGCCCAGGCCGCCATGCTGGCCGGCCTGCCGAAGGCGCCCGGCGCCAACAACCCGGTCAACAACCCGCAGCGCGCACGCGGGCGCCAGTTCTACGTGATCGACCGCATGCAGGAGGCCGGCTTCATCACCGCCGAGCAGGCGGCGGAGGCCAAGAAGGAAGAGCTGCACCTGCGCGACGCCGCCGACCCGAACCGCCTGCACGCCGAGTACGTGGCCGAAACCGTGCGCCAGCTGATGTACGCCCAGTACGGCGACAGCACCTACACGCGCGGCCTCAAGGTCTACACCTCGCTGGTCGCAGCCGACCAGGCCGCGGCCTACAAGGCGCTGCGCAAGGGCATCATGGATTACGAGCGCCGTCAGGTGTACCGCGGCCCCGAGAAGTTCATCGACCTGCCGAACGACCCCAAGGAGCTCGACGAAGCGGTGGACGACGTGCTGAACGACCACCCCGACAACGGCGACGTGATGGCGGCCGTGGTGCTCAAGGCCACGCCCAAGGAAATCCAGGCCATCCGCGCCAACGGCGACGCCGTGCAGATCACGGGCGACGGCCTCAAGCCCGCGCAGTCCGGCCTGTCGGACAAGGCGCCGCCCAACATCAAGATCCGCCGCGGCGCCGTGATCCGCGTCGCGAAGACGCCCAAGAGCACCTGGGAAATCACCCAGCTGCCCGAGGTGGAAGGCGCGTTCGTGGCCATGGACCCGCGCGACGGCGCCATCAAGGCGCTGGTCGGCGGTTTCGACTTCGGCAAGAACAAGTTCAACCACGTCACGCAGGCGTGGCGCCAGCCGGGCTCGAGCTTCAAGCCCTTCATCTACTCGGCGGCGCTCGAAAAGGGCTTCACCCCCGCCACGGTCATCAACGACGGCCCGCTGTTCTTCGACGCCGGCACCACCGGCGGCCAGCCCTGGGAGCCCAAGAACTACGGCGGCGGCTTCGACGGTCCGATGTCGATGCGCACCGCGCTGATGAAGTCGCGCAACCTCGTGTCGATCCGCATCCTGCAATCCATCGGCACGCGCTACGCGCAAGACTGGATCACCAACTTCGGCTTCGACAAGGACAAGCACCCCGCCTACCTGCCGATGGCGCTCGGTGCCGGTGCCGTCACGCCGATGCAGATGGCGGTGGGCTATTCGGTGTTCGCCAACGGCGGCTACCGCGTGAATCCGTACCTCGTGACCCGCGTCACCGACCACAAGGACCGCGTGCTGGTCGACGTCCAGCCGCCGCTGCTCAATGAAGCCTCGCGCGCCATCCCGCAGCGCAACGCCTTCATCATGGACACGCTGCTGCAGTCCATCACGCGCGCCGGCACGGCCGCGAAGGCGCAGGCGATGCTCAAGCGCCCCGACCTCTACGGCAAGACCGGTACCACCAACGACTCGCTCGACGCCTGGTTCGCGGGCTTCCAGCCCACCATGACGGCGATCTCGTGGATCGGCTACGACACGCCGCGCAACCTGGGCGACCGCGAAACCGGCGGCGGCCTGAGCCTGCCGATCTGGATCAACTACATGGAAACCGCCCTCAAGGGCGTGCCCGTGACCGACCTGTCGACCACGCCGCCTTCGGGCATCGTGAGCGTCGGCGGCGAGTGGTACTACGACGACTACGCGCCGGGCCGCGGCGTGTCGAGCCTGGGCGTGGAGTCTTCCGCGCCGGTGGCACCGGCCGAAGCCCTGAGCGGTCCAGCGATCAGCGCGCCCGCGCCGCCCGAGGAGCGCAACCGCATCCTCGACCTGTTCAGGAACTAATCGAAAAAGACGGAGCGGCGGCTCAGGCCGCCGCGAACACCAGCGGCTGCCCCGCCTGCAGGGTCGCCTCGCGCGACAGGTTGCCGAAGAACTCTTCCCCGGTCTTGGTGTCCACCCACACCCGGCCGTCGTGCCGGTAGTGGTAGCCGCCGGAGCGCGCCGCCAGCCAGATTTCCTGCAGCGGCTTTTGCAGGTTCACGATCAGCTGGCTGCCGTTGCGAAACGACATCGTGATCATCCCGCCGACCCGCTGGTTGTCGATGTCGGCGTCGGTCGCGTCGTTGATGCGGTCGCAGCCCTGCTCGATGGCAGCAAGCGCCGCCTCGGCGCGGTCCATGTACTCGGTGTCGGTCATTACAATTTCAGCATGTTGAATGTTCGCCAAATTCTAGTGAGCGCTCGCGCCCGCACCGCGCTCATGGTCTGCCTTGCCGCCAGCGCGGCCGGCCTTGCGGCGTGCGGACAGCGCGGCGCGCTCTATCTGCCGACCGATCCGGCGGCCGCCCAGCGCGCCACCTTGCCCCAATTGCTCACCCCCGGCGGCTCCAAAGCCTCCGACAACGAAGCGGCCCCCAAGCCCGCCGCAGCCAGCAGCGCCCCCGCCTCCCCCCAGAAATGACGACGAACACCCCCCTGCCCGGCCACCCCCACATCGCCCACCGCGACGGCGCCCTGCACGTCGAGGGCGTCACGCTCGACGCGCTGGCGCGCGCGCACGGCACGCCGCTGTTCGTCTATTCGAAGCAGTGGATGCTCGACGCCCTGGCCGCCTACCAGCGCGGCTTCGAGGGCCGCGAGGCGCTGATCTGCTACGCGATGAAGGCCAACTCCTCGCTCGGCGTGCTGCGCGTGTTCGCCGAGGCCGGCTGCGGCTTCGACATCGTCTCCGGCGGCGAACTGTCGCGCGTGCTGGCCGTGGGCGCCGATCCGAAGAAGATCATCTTCTCGGGCGTCGGCAAGACGCGCGCCGAGATGCGCCAGGCCCTGGCGGCCGGCATCGCCTGCTTCAACGTCGAGAGCGAGGCCGAGCTCGACGTGCTCAACGAGGTGGCGCTGGCCGAGAAGGTGCGCGCGCCGATCAGCATCCGCATCAATCCGAACGTCGACCCGAAGACGCACCCCTACATTTCCACCGGCCTCAAGGGCAACAAGTTCGGCATCGCGCATGACCGTGCGGTGCAGGCCTACCAGCACGCCGCCCGGCTGCCGGGCCTCGAGGTGGTCGGCATCGACTGCCACATCGGCTCGCAGATCACCGAAGCCTCGCCCTACCTGGACGCCTGCGACCGCGTGCTCGACCTGGTGGAAGCCATCGAGGCAGCCGGCGTGCCGGTCCATCACCTGGACTTCGGCGGCGGCCTGGGCATCGACTACAACGGCGAAGTGCCGCCCAAGGCCGATGCGCTGTGGCAGCAGCTGCTCGCCAAGCTCGACGCGCGCGGCTTCGGCCAGCGCAAGCTGGTGATCGAACCCGGCCGCTCGCTGGTCGGCAATGCCGGCGTGTGCGTGACCGAGGTGCTCTACACCAAGCCCGGCGAAGACAAGAACTTCTGCATCGTCGACGCGGCCATGAACGACCTGCCGCGCCCCGCGATGTACCAGGCCTTCCAGAAGATCGTGCCGCTGCGCGAGCGCGCCGGCGACGCCCCGACCTACGACGTGGTGGGCCCGGTCTGCGAAAGCGGCGACTGGATCGGCCGCGACCGCGCACTCAACGTGGCGGCCGGCGACCTGCTGGCCGTGCTGTCGGCGGGTGCGTACTGCATGAGCATGGCCAGCAACTACAACACGCGCGGCCGTGCCGCCGAGGTTCTGGTGAGCGGCGCCACAGCGAAGCTGATCCGTCGCCGCGAGACGATGGAAGACCAGCTGCGCGCCGAGATCGACGGCTGATCCGGTCTCAGCCGGTGCGCAGCGGCTTCTCGCTGCCGCGCACGGCCACTGCGGGCCTGGCCTGGCGCTTGCGCGCGAAATTCCAGACGCGCCACGCCAGCAGCACCCCGATGATCGCGGCGTAGACGAACACTTCGGCGAAGTTGTTCTTGCCCGCGCGCATCCAGAAGAAGTGCAGCAGCCCGAGCCCCGCGATCACGTAGACCAGCTTGTGCAGCAGCTGCCAGCGCTTGGCGCCCATCGCTTTGATCGCGCGATTGAACGACGTGGCCGCCAGCGGCGTCAGCAGCACGAAGGCCGAGAACCCCACCAGGATGAACGGCCGCTTGGCAATGTCCTTGGCGATCTCGCCCCATTCGAAGCCCATGTCGAACCAGCTGTAGCACAGCAGGTGCAGCACCACGTAGAAGTACGCGAACAGGCCCAGCATGCGGCGCAGCCGCGCCAGCGCGTTGAGCTTGGCGATCACGCGCACCGGCGTCACCGCCAGCACGATGCAGATGAAGCGCAGGGTCCAGTCGCCCGTCGCGCGGATCAGGAACTCGGCCGGGTTCGCGCCCAGCCCGTCGGTGAAGGCACCGAAGGCCAGCCGCGCGAACGGCAGCAGGCACAGCAGGAAGACGACCGGCTTGGTCGCCGGGTGCATGAGCAGCTTGTTCAGCATGGCGCAACGACTGGGCGGGCGCGCCCGCTCAGTAGTTCTTCTTCAGGTCCATGCCGGCGTAGAGCTGGCCGACCTGCGCCTCGTAGCCGTTGAACATCTCGGTCTTGCGCCGCTTCGCGAACAGGCCGCCGCCGTCGCCGATGCGGCGCTCGGTCGCCTGGCTCCAGCGCGGGTGGTCGACGGTCGGGTTCACGTTCGAATAGAAGCCGTACTCCTGCGCCGCCGCCTTGTTCCAGGCTGTGCTCGGCTCCTTCTCGACGAAGCGGATCTTGACGATCGACTTGGCCGACTTGAAGCCGTACTTCCATGGCACCACGAGCCGCACCGGCGCGCCGTTCTGGTTGGGCAGCACCTCGCCGTACATGCCGAAGGCCAGCAGCGTGAGCGGATGCATCGCCTCGTCCATGCGCAGGCCTTCGGTGTAGGGCCAGTCGAGCACGCGCGAGCCGACGAAGGGCATGGTCTTCGGGTCGGCCAGCGTCACGAACTCGACGAACTTGGCATTGCCCTGCGGCTCGACCTTCTTGATGAGCTCGGCCAGCGAATAGCCCACCCACGGGATCACCATCGACCAGCCCTCGACGCAGCGCAGGCGGTAGATGCGCTCTTCCTGCGCGCTGAGCTTGAGCAGGTCTTCGATGCCGTACTTGCCCGGCTTCTTGACCAGCCCCTCGACCTCCACGGTCCACGGCCGCGTCTTGAGGGTGCCGGCGTTCTTCACCGGATCGCCCTTGTCGACGCCGAACTCGTAGTAGTTGTTGTAGCTGCTCGCGTCCTTGTAGTCGGTGAGTTTTTCCATGGTCTGCGCACCCGGCACGGCCGATTTGGCGCCCGGCAGCAGGGCCAGCTTGTGCGGGCCGGTCGCCTGGGCGAAGGCCTCGCGCCCGGCGAAGGTGGCGAGCGCCGCACCCGCGGCACCGCCGGCCATCAGCTTGAGCAGGTCGCGTCGGCCTTCGTAGGCGGCGCGCGGCGTGATCTCGCTCGACAGCGGATGGTTGAAACCGTGGGTGTCGCGACGGTGCGAACGGGAAGGGAACGACATGGCAGGCCTTTCGCGTGAATCGTTGTGCTCAGGGTAGTTCGTGACATGCCCCGGTTTGGTTACGCGCCATGGCGGCGCGTGGTTTCAATTCTTCGCAAAAGGCGCCAGGCCTGCGCCTACAGCGTGCCGTAGCTGTGCAGCCCGCTCAGGAACATGTTCACGCCGAGGAAGGCGAAGGTGGTCACGGCCAGGCCGGCCAGCGCCCACCAGGCCGCCACGGTGCCGCGCAGGCCCTTCACGAGGCGCATGTGCAGCCAGGCCGCGTAGTTGAGCCAGACGATCAGCGCCCAGGTTTCCTTCGGGTCCCAGCTCCAGTAGCCGCCCCAGGCGTCGGCCGCCCACAGGGCGCCGAGCACGGTCGCGATGGTGAAGAAGGCAAAGCCGACGGTGATCGACTTGTACATGACGTCGTCGAGCACCTCGTTGGCCGGCAGGCGCGCCGCGATGCGCTTGCGCCCCAGTAGGATGCCCGCGGCGATCAGCGCCGAGATGCCAGCGTAGATCACCCAGTAGCTGCCGCCGGCTTCCTGCACGCGCTGGCGGAAGGCCACCGGCACGAAGCACAGCGCCACGCCCAAGAGCCAGATCGGCGTGAGCTTGTACCAGCAGGTCTCGCTCGCCTGTTCCTTGATGAGGTACGCAAACGCGACCATCGCCGCGAGCGCGAAGGTGCCGTAGCCGATGAAGTTGGCGGGCACGTGCAGCTTCATCCACCAGCTCTGCAGCGCGGGCACCAGCGGCTGGATCTCATGCGCCTCGCGCACGATCGTGTACCAGAGCAAAAAGCCCACCGCCGCGCTCACCACCAGCATCACGAAGGCACCCAGCGCGCGCGTGTTGTAGCGCTCTTCGAAGTACAGGTAGAACGCCGCCGTCAGCCAGCAGAACAGCACGAACACTTCGTACAGGTTGCTCACCGGGATGTGGCCGATGTCCGGGCCGAGCTGGTGGCTTTCGTACCAGCGCACCATGGTGCCGATCAGCGCCATCGTCACGGCCGCCCAGGCCAGGCGGGAGCCGATCAGGTCGAAGGTGTCGGCCTGCTGCTTGCCGGCGGCGAAGCCGATCCAGTAGAACAGCGTGCTCATGAAGAACAGCACGCTCATCCAGAGGATGGCCGACTGGCTCGACAGGAAGTACTTGAGCCAGAACACCGAATCGGCGCGCGCCAGATCGCCCTGGTAGGAACTGATGGCCAGCAGCGAGGCCGCGGCCACCACCAGCGTCAGCACCCGCAGCGGGCGCCAGAACCAGCAGATGCCGATGACCGAGACCAGCGCCGCCACGAGGATCGGCTTTTCGTAGCTGTCCATCGAGCCGGCGTGGCGCATGAAGGCGAACGCGCCGCCGGCCAGCACCAGCGCCGCGAACACCCAGTCGAACAGGTTGCGGCGGGAGAGCCAGCTTTCGTGGAGCGTGAGGGTCGTGGTGTTCATAGTGACGCCGGTTCTTCTTTCTTCAGGGCGAGCAACCTGTGCTTCAGGTGCTCGAATTCGCGATCGCTGTCCAGGGTCTTGCGGTTGACCGAGAACGCCATCGTGGCGACCGTTTCGCGGCCGTCGTTGTCTCCAGAGGCGCCGCCGCCGGGTGTCAGCCACACCCACAGGCGGCGCTCGCGCACGTACAGCATGGCAAAAATACCGACGATCAGCAACAGACACCCCAGATAGACGATGTTCTTGCCAGGGGCACGCGCCACCTGGAACACGCTGGCCTGCACCTGGGTGAAGTCGGTCATCATCATCGCGACCGGCGCCGGGTAGAAGTGCGCGTCGCTCAGGGCCAGCACGGCCTGCGTCAGGTAGCCCTGCGATTTCTCGTCGTTCGGCAGCGCGGCCAGGCCGGCACCTTCGCGGCTCAGGTTGAGCACCTCGAACAGCACGTCGTTGAGGATGCGCACCAGCACCGTGCCGGCGCGCTCGCGCTCGGCCTCGGGCACGTTGGCTTCCATGAATTCGGCAATCGCCTGCCAGCCGCCCTGCGACGCGGCGTCGGCCTTGGCGCGCTCGGCGCCCGAGAACAGCGCCAGCGCACGGGCGGCCGACACGCGCAGCTGCTCGGCCATTTCGGGACGCTTGGGGTCGGTCGCCTTGGCGATGTAGCGCTGGATGGCGCGCTCGCGCGTGGCGGGGTCGCCCAGCGCGGTGCGCATGCGCACGAAGCCGTCCATCGAGCCCTGCTCGTCGGCCGGCACGCGCAGGTAGCGGAACGGCTCCTCGGGCTTCTCGCGCATGCCCAGCAGGAACACCGGCTGGCCGTCGCCGGCGTCGACCGGCACCATGTAGTTCTGGTACTCGCGCGCCTGGCCGGCCGCGTCGCGCAGCTTGTAGCCGATGCTCGGGCCGATGTTGCGCAGCACCTTGGGCTTGTTGGTCTTGTTGGCGGCGCCCAGGCGCGACTCGATGCCGTGGCGCAGATCGACCTTGCGCACGTCGGCGCCGCTGCCCATCGCGCCGCCGTCGGCGAAGTTCTCGACGTTGATCACGCGCAGCGCGGCGTACTCGAGCGTGAGCTTGTCCTTGCCGTTGGTGATCTCGGTGCTCGGGCCGCCGATGATGCCCTCGACCTCGAAGGGCTTGGCCGCGGCCGCCATCGGCACCGCCTTGAGCTTCACCGTGGAGCCGCCGTCGTCGAAGCTCGACTGGTAGATCTCCACGCCCTTGTAGCTGGCCGGATGGTTCACCTCGATGCGCGCGGGCACCTGCTCGCCGCTCTCGCGGTCGTGCAGCACCACCTCGCTGGCGAACAGCTTGGGCATGCCGGTCGAGTAGTAGTCGACGATGAACTTCTTCAGCTCGATGGTGAACGGCAGCTCCTGCAGCAGCACGCCGTCGGCCTGGTTCAGGATGGCCACGTTGCCCCGCCCGCCCTCGGGCACGAGGATGTTGCCGCGGAAGGTCGGGTTGGCGGTCGACAGGCGGTGCTCGGGCGCCACGTCGGCGATCATGCCGCCGCCCGTGAACACGCTCTTGCCATTGAACCAGGTCTGGGCGCGCACCACGAGGTCGCCGTCGAGCAGGCCGCCGATGCACACCAGCACGATGGCGCCGTGGGCGGCGATGTAGCCCAGCTTGTGGGCACCGCCGGCGCGCGCCGCGACCATCCAGCCCGCTGCGGCCTTGCCGTCGGCGCTGGCGTTGCGCTGCTGCAGCTTGACCTTCCAGCCGCCGCTCACGAGCAGCTGGCCGATGCGGTTGGCCGCCATGTCGGGCGTTTCAGCCAGCCGGTTCTCGGCGCGCTGGCCGAAGGCCTTTAGGCTCTGCGCGCGGATGTCTTCCTTGAAGGTGCGCAGGTCGATCAGGATGCGCGGCGTGTTGCGCGCGACGCACAGCGACGTGCTGATCACCAGAAACAGCAGGATCAGCAGGAACCACCAGGCGCTGTAAACCGAGTCGAGCCGCGCCGTGCGGAACAGCTCGGCCCAGAAGGGCCCGAACTGGTTGATGTAGTTGTTGATCGGCTCATGCTGCTTGAGCACGGTGCCGATGATCGAGGCGATGCAGATGACCGTGAGCAGCGCGATCGCGAAGCGCATCGACGACAGCAGTTCCACCGCGGCGCGAAGCAGCTGCGGGCCGCGATGCACGCGAAGGCCATGGGTGGAAACGGTCATCGGGAGGGAACCAGGAAAGAGGAAAAAAACAAAAGGGCGGGCCATCCTCCTGGATCGGCCCGCCCTTTGTTTGGGATTTTTATCGGCGGTTAGTTCACGCTGGACAGCGCGACGGCGGAAATCAGCGCAGGCCGGCGATGTAGTCGGCCACGGCCTTGATTTCGCGGTCGTTGAGCTTGGCGGCCACGCCGTTCATGGGCGAGCTGTTCAGGCGGACGTTGTCGCGGAAGGCCACGAGCTGGGCCACGGTGTAGTCGGCGTGCTGGCCGCCCAGGCGCGGGTACTGGGCCGGGAGGCCGGCACCGTTCGGGCTGTGGCAGCCGGCGCAGGCGGGGATCTGGCGATCGCCGATGCCGCCGCGGTAGATCTTCTCGCCGAGGGCGACCGTGTCCTTCTCCTTCGAGAAGCCCGGCTTGATCTTCTTGGAGCCGACGAACCAGGCGATGTTGCGCATGTCTTCTTCGGACAGCGCCGAGGCCAGCGGCTTCATGATGGCGCTCTTGCGCTTGCCGGACTTGAAGTCCTGCAGCTGCTTGAGGATGTATTCGGGGTGTTGTTGCGCCAGCTTGGGGTTGGCTGCGATGGCCGAGTTGCCGTCCGCGTTGTGGCACGAAGCGCAGCTTTGGCTGTTGGCCGGCGTCGCATTGAACAGCGTGTCGCCCTTGGCGGGATCGGGCTTGGCCGGCTTGGCGGCTGCCGCTGCGGGGGCAGCTGCATGCTCATCGGCTGCAAAACTCGCGCTGGCTGCGACGCCCATGAGGGCTGCAAGCAGAATATTGGCAAACAACTTCATATCGGGGGCTTCGAATTTATGGCGCAAAACCCCGCGATTCTACAATGGCGCCCCGTTCCGAAAGCCCATTGATGACCTCCCCGCGCGCCAAGTCCGCCGCTTATCCTCCCCGCGCGGCCCCTGCCGTGGACCCGCAGGTCGCTGAACGCGAGCGCGTGGCCCTCGGTTGGCTGCACACCGCCCACTTCCTGACCAGCGCTCCGCAACTCGAGCACCTGCCCCCGGTCGACCTGCCCGAGATCGCCTTTGTCGGCCGATCCAACGCCGGCAAATCGACCGCCATCAACACCCTGACGCAGCAGACGCGCCTGGCCTTCGCCTCGAAGACGCCGGGCCGCACGCAGCACATCAACCTGTTCGGCATCGGCAAGCAGAAGGTCGACGACGCCGTGCTGGCCGACCTGCCCGGCTACGGCTACGCGGCCGTGCCGAAGGAAGCCAAGCTGCGCTGGCAGCGCGTGATGGGCAACTACCTCATGACGCGCGAAAGTCTGCGCGGGGTTGTCCTGATGTGCGATCCGCGCCACGGCATGACCGAGCTCGACGAGATCCTGCTCGACGTGATCCGTCCGCGCGTCGAGCAAGGCCTCAAATTCCTCGTGCTGCTGACCAAGTCCGACAAGCTCACCCGCACCGAAGCCGCCAAGGTGCTGTCGATTACGCGACTGAACGCCGGCGGCGGCGAGGTCAAACTGTTCTCGGCCCTGAAGAAGCAAGGGGTCGGCGAGGCGGCCGAGCTGCTGTGGCGTTGGGTGCACCCCGACGACGCCGCGCCAGCGCCCGCGCCACCACCGGCCGAAGACGCCTGATGCGCTAGAGGAACCGGCTGCATCGAGCGCCTCGCCTGCGAAGTTCACTATCAAAACAATAGCGACAGTCAACCCAAGGAGACACGAAGCATGATCGAGACCTTCCAACGCAGCCTGCCCAACGGCACCACCCTGAGTTGCCGCGCCGCCGGCAAGCCGGGCCAGCCGCTGATGGTGTTCCTGCACGGCTTTCCCGAGGCCGCGTTCATCTGGGACGAGCTGCTCGCCTACTTCTCGGACCCGGCCCACGGCGGCTACCGCTGCGTGGCGCCCAACCTGCGCGGTTTCGAGAAGTCCAGCGCGCCCACGGAAGTCGCCGACTACAAGGCCCACCTGCTGATCCAGGACATCCAGCAGCTCGTGGCCACCGAGAGCGCCGACGGCACCATGGCCGCGCTGGTGGCCCACGACTGGGGCGGCGCCTTCGCCTGGGGCTACGCCAACGCCTTCCCGCAGCAGGTCGGCAAGCTGGTCATCATCAATTCGCCGCACCCGGGCACCTTCACGCGCGAGCTGCGCAACAACCCGGCGCAGCAGCAGGCCAGCGCCTACATGCACTTCCTGGCGCGCCCCGACGCCGAAGCCCTGCTCGCGGCCGACGATTTCAAGCGCATGTGGCCCTTCTTCCTGCTGATGAAGGCCGGCCCGGACGGTTTCGGCTGGCTCACCGAAGAGGTGAAGCAGCAGTACCGCGAAGTCTGGAGCGCGGGCCTCACGGGCGCCTGCAACCTGTACCGCGTGACGCCGATGAAGCCGCCACTGCCGGGCCAGTCGATCGACAGCATTCCGGTGCTGCCGCGCGAACGCCTCACGGTGACCATGCCGACCTTCGTGTTCTGGGCGCTCGACGACGCGGCACTGCTGCCGGGCCTGCTCGAAGGGCTGGAAGACTACGTGCCGAAGCTTGAGGTCAAGAAGGTGCCGAACGCCACCCACTGGATCGTGCACGAGCAGCCGCAGCTGGTCGCGCGCGAGATCGAGGGCTTCCTCCAGCGCGCTCAGTAAATGGGTGGCTCGCCCTCAGGGCGGGTCTTGAAGCGCCGATGCACCCAGTAGTACTGGGACGGCATCGTGTCGATGTAGCCCTGCAGGCGCTCGTTCATGAGCGCCGTGTCGGCCTCGACGTCGTCGGTCGGGAAGTTCTGCCACGCCGGCAGGACCTGAATCTCGTAACCGCCCGGCGTGAGCTTGGCCACCACCGGCACCACCTTGGCCTTGCCCAGCCGCGCGAAGCGCGAGAGCGACGGCACGGTGGCCGCCTGCACGCCGTAGAAGGGCACGAAGATGGTCTGGTCGCGCCCGAAGTCCATGTCGGGCAGCAGGTACAGCAGGCCGCCCTTGCGCAGCCCCGAGAGGATGGGCTTGATGCCGTCCACCCGGTTGAGCGCCGCCACGTCGCCGAAGCGGGTGCGGCCTTCGCGGATCCAGGCATCGACCATCGGGTCGCGCTGGGTCGTGTAGATCGTGGCCGACGGGCGCGCCGTGTGCATGGTGAGCGCGGTGGCCGCGGCATCGAGGCCGTAGAAGTGCGGCGCGAACAGGATCATCGGCGCGTCGCCCTCGGCGATTTCGCGGATCTCCGAGGCAGAACCGACGATCTTCAGCCGGCTCTTCACCACCTGCTCTGGCGCATGCCAGAGCCAGCTGCGGTCCAGCCATGACTGCGCGACGAAGACGAAGGTCTCGCGCGCGATGGCGCGGCGCTCGGCCTCCGATTTTTCGGGGAAGCACAGGGCCAGGTTCCGGTCGACCACGCGCCGCCGCGGCACGGCGATGGTGTGCAGCAGGCGGCCGAGGACCCTGCTGAAGCCGCGCACGAGCGGCAGGGGCAGCGGGGCCAGCACCCGCATGAAGCCGATACCGAGTCGGGAACTGAGGCTCATGGCGCGGCCCCTCCCGCGGCATTGGCCACCACGGCGGGTTCGCCGCGCGGCTCCTTGTAGCGCGCGTAGTCCCACACGTACTGGCCGGGCAGGCTGTGGATCAGGCGGCCGATGCCGTCGTTCATGGCGGCTGCGGCGTCCTCGATGGAGGCCTCGGGGTCCGTGAGCGCGGTGCCGACGATCGGCTCGAAGCGGATCACGTAGCCCGCGCCGCGCGGCAGGCGCTCGCACACGCTGAGGAAGCAGGCGGCACCGGTCTGTTGGGCCAAACGGGGAAGCAGGGTCATGGTGTAGGCGGGGCGGCCGAGGAAAGGCGCCCACACGCCCTGCCCCAGCGGCGGCACCTGGTCGGGCAGGATGCCGGTGTAGCCGCCGCCGCGCAGCGTGCGGATCAGGCCGCGCACGCCGGTGTTGTTGGTCGGCAGGGTCTGCAGACCGGGCCGGTCGCGCGAACCCGCGGCGATCAGGTCGGCCATCCATTTCTTGCGCGCCGGACGGAACAGCGCGGTGATCGGCCCGAAGTCCGCGAGAAAGCGCTCGCCGATGGCCTGGCCGCACATCTCCCAGCTGCCCAGGTGCGGCGCCACGAGGATCACGCCCTTTTTCGCGCGCATCGCGGCCTCGAAGGCCTCGACGCCTTCCCAGCGCACCACGCGCGTCAGCACGCTCTCGCCCTGCGGGCGCAGCCACAGCCAGGGCAGCTCGGACGCCATGTGACCGGCGGCGGCGATGGCGGGACGGTACTGCGCGGGCGAGAAGCCGGCGCTCTCGGCGTTGGCCTTGAAGCGGCGGCGGTAATCCGGCGCGCACCACCAGACCAGCCATCCCAGCAAGGCGCCGAGCCGATGCATCAACGGCATCGGCACGCGGGCAAGCAGGCGGAACAGGGTGATCATTGAACGGGGAGGGGGAGAGAGTCAGGGAGGGTCAAAAGGCGGACGCGCGCGCATGGTATTGCGCGGCTCGAATAGAATGCAAATTGTCGCCGAGTTACGGAACAACTTGCAGGGCGACACCCACAAGCGCGAATGCGATTGTGTCCCGTCGATTCATCGACATCTGCTAAAGCGTTCGCCAGGGCTCCGCAGAGTTGGCAACGCGCCAATTGAACTTCAAGGAGTGACCACAGTGGCGAACGACTTTCTCTTTACTTCCGAATCGGTTTCCGAAGGCCATCCCGACAAGGTCGCGGACCAGATCTCGGACGCGATCCTCGACGCGATCTTCGAACAAGACCCCCGCAGCCGCGTCGCCGCCGAAACGCTGACCAACACCGGCCTCGTGGTGCTTGCCGGCGAGATCACGACCAACGCGCACGTCGACTACATCCAGGTCGCGCGCGACACCATCAAGCGCATCGGCTACGACAACACCGAGTACGGCATCGACTACAAGGGCTGCGCGGTGATGGTCTGCTACGACAAGCAGTCCAACGACATCGCCCAGGGCGTGGACCACGCCTCGGACGACCACCTGAACACCGGCGCCGGCGACCAGGGCCTGATGTTCGGCTACGCCTGCGACGAAACGCCCGAGCTGATGCCCGCGCCGATCTACTACGCGCACCGCCTCGTGGAGCGCCAGGCCCAGTTGCGCAAGGACGGCCGCCTGCCCTTCCTGCGCCCCGACGCCAAGAGCCAGGTCACGATGCGCTACGTGGACGGCAAGCCCCACAGCATCGACACCGTGGTGCTCTCCACGCAGCACAGCCCCGACCAGAGCGAAACGCCGACCAAGATGAAGGCCTCGTTCAACGAAGCCATCATCGAAGAGATCATCAAGCCCGTGCTGCCCAAGGAATGGCTGCAGAACACGCGCTACCTGATCAACCCGACCGGCCGCTTCGTCATCGGCGGCCCGCAGGGCGATTGCGGCCTCACCGGCCGCAAGATCATCGTCGACACCTACGGCGGCGCCTGCCCGCACGGCGGCGGTGCGTTCTCAGGCAAGGATCCGTCGAAGGTCGACCGCTCGGCCGCCTACGCCGCGCGCTACGTGGCCAAGAACATCGTGGCCGCCGGCCTGGCGCGCCAGTGCCAGATCCAGGTGGCGTACGCCATCGGCGTGGCCCAGCCGATGAACATCACGGTCTACACCGAAGGCACCGGCGTGATCCCCGACGAGAAGATCGCCGAGCTCGTGCGCGAGCACTTCGACCTGCGTCCGAAGGGCATCATCCAGATGCTCGACCTGCTGCGCCCGATCTACCAGAAGACCGCCGCCTACGGCCACTTCGGCCGCGAAGAGCCCGAGTTCACCTGGGAAGCCACGACGCAAGCGGCCGCACTGCGCGCTGCAGCCGGCCTCAAGTAAGCACTGCGAATACCGGGTCTCAAGGCCCGCCGTCCCCTCGGGGCGGCGGGCCTTTTCCTTTCATGGCGCGTTCTTCAGAAGCGGTACGCGCCGCTCAGGCCCACCGTCCAGTTGCGACCGGGCGCGGGCTCGTAGAAGCGCGCATTGCCTTCGTTGACGATGACCGAGCCCATGTAGCGGCGGTCGAACAGGTTGTCGACGCGCGCGAAGGCGTTGAAGTCCCAGCGCTCCCACTTCTTCAGGTAGCCGGCGTACAGCGCCGCCACGGCGTAGCCGTGCGCGCTCGCGGTGTTCAGGTCGCTGGCCTGGATGCGGCTCAGCGCGCGCATCTCGACGCCCGCGCGCCAGCCTTCGGACGGCACCCAGCCGAGCGAGGCGAAGAGCGACTGGCGCGCGATGCCCGGGATGCGGTTGCCCGCGTTCACGGCATTGCCGCCCGCGCAGGGCGACGGCGAGCAGAACGCATCGCGGTAGGTCGCGTCCAGCCAGGTGTAGGCGACCTGCGTGCGCCAGTGGTCGGCCGTCTCGTGCTGCCAGCCCAGCTCGAAGCCGTTGCGCCGCGTGCGCCCCGCGTTCTGGAAGGTGGCGCGACCGCCGCTGTTGGTGGCGGTGACGATCTCGTCGCGCGTGCGGGTGTGGAACAGCGCCGCCGTCAGCAGGCCGCCGCCCAGCCGCGCCTTCGCGCCCACTTCGAGGCTGTCGTTCACCGAAGGCCGCAGCCCGAAGTTGAGCCCGCTGGCACCGCCCGGGCGGTACGACAGCTCGTTGAGCGTCGGCGTCTCGAAGCCCCGGCCGACCGAGCCGTACACCGTGAGATCGGGCGTGGCCTGGTAGCGCAGCGAGGCCACGGGCAGGGTCTTGCTGTAGCTCGCGCTGCCGCTGTCGTTGCGGTTGGCACCGGCTATGTACAGGTCGTGCGAATCGAAGTGCACGCGGCTACGGCGCACGCCGGCCTCGAGCGTCCAGCGCTCGGCGAAGCGCCAGGCCGCCTGGGCATAGGGGTCGAGGTTCCAGACCTCGTTGCGCTCGTTGCGGCGCAGGCGCCCCTGCATACCCAGCAGGGGCGCGGCCACTGGGCCCAGGTAGTTCTCGTAGCCACGGCGGCGCTCGCGCAGGCTGTCGTAGCCCAGGCCCGCCACGAGGTCGAAGGGCCGGTCGGCCAGCTGCAGCGCGGCGGTCCAGCGCAGGTCGACGCCGCCGTACTGGCGCGAGAGGTCGATCACGCCGCCCGCGTGCAGCGGACTCTGCTCCGCCGACGGCGGGATCGACTGGAACTGCACCGTCTTGCGCTCGCCGCCATAGACCATGAACTGCAGCGCCTGCTCGGCATTGAGGCGCCGCTCGTAGCGCAGGCCGACCTGCGTCTGCTCGACCGTCTTGCGCGTGTCGTACTGCAGCGCCAGCGGCGCCTTGCGCGGTGCCTGCTCGACCTGCTCGGCCGTCAGGCCCAGCGGGTCTTGCGCCTCGATGCGCACGCTGTTGAACACCAGCGTGAGCTTGTCGCCGTTGTCCAGCGCGATGCCCAGCTTGCCGTTCGCGATGTTGCGCCGCGCGGCACTCTGCTCGCGCCAGCCGTCGGTGCGAAAGTGGCTCGCGCCGAGCAGGTAGTCGACCGCGCCCTGCGAGCCGCTGAGCTGCAGCGACTGGCGCCAGCTGCCGAAGCTGCCGCCCGCCAGCGCATACGACAGGCGCGGTGCGCCCTCCCCCGAGGCCGTGAACGCCTGCACCACGCCGCCCGACGAATTGCCGTACAGCGCCGAGAACGGCCCGCGCAGCACCTCGACGCGATCGACCGAGCCGATGTCGATGTTCGAGGTCTGCCCCTGCCCGTCGGGCAAGGTGGCCGGGATGCCGTCGACGTACAGGCGCACGCCGCGCACGCCGAAGGTCGAGCGCGCGCCGAAGCCGCGCACCGACAGCTGCAGGTCCTGCGCGTAGTTCATGCGGTTCTGCACCTGCAGGCCGGGCACGGCGCCCAGGCTCTCGGACAGGTTGACCTGCATCCGGCTGTCGCGCATCTCGTCGCCATCGACGCGGTCGACCGAGCCGGGCACGAGGAACGGAGACAGCGTGCCGCGCGGCGTCGAAACGGTGACATCGCGCAGCGTGCCAGCCGGCGACGTGGCGGGTTGCTGGCCGTGCACGGCCAGCGGAGCGCCCAGGATCAGGAGGCGAAGCGGGTAGGAGAGTGCGGCATTCATCGGCACCGATTCTGCGTCGGTGCCCTGCCCCTTTCGCCTAGCGCGAACCCGTGCGCGGCGACCGGCGCCAGCCGTACCAGGCGCACACGAGCACCGGAATGCCCAGGCCCACCCAGGCCACCATGTCGCCGAGGCCGCCGTCACTGAACAGCGCGGTGATGAGGCCGACGGTGGTCATCACCCCCAGCGCGATCGGCCAGCCCCACATGCGCCAGAAGGACTGGTGCGGTGCCTTGTGGTGCGTCGTCATGCCTGCACCTTCATGGCCGGTGCCGGGTCAGGCTGCGGGCCCGATACCGTGGCGGGCGCCGCAGTCGTCGTGGTCGTCCGTGCCGGCACGGTGTTGCCGCGCTTGAGCCACAGGTACAGCCCGCTGCCCAGCACGATGATGGTCGCGATGTCCAGCAGCGCCCACAGGATCTGCATCGGCATGCCGCCGTAGTCGCCGAAGTGCAGCGGCTGCGACACCAGCAGGCCCGTGAGGTACCACGGCATCTTCGGCGCCGCCGTGACCTCCGCCGTCTTGGCATCGACCAGCACCGGCTGCAGCAGCTTCGAGGTGAAGGGCTCGTTGCCGCGCAGGAAGAAGGTCGTGTGGTGCGGGCTCGAGAACGAGGTGCCCGGGAAGGCGATGAACGACAGCTTCATGCCGGGCGCCTTCTGCATCGCGCCTTCCATCGAGCGCTGCAGCGAGCCGCGCTCGGCCACCGGCACCACCGGCTCGTTCTTGTAGGGCGCGAGCAGCGTGCTCAGCTGGTCGTACTGCCAGTACTTGATGATCAGGTCGGCCCAAGTGTTGATCATGCCGGTCGAACCCACCACGAACAGCCACACCAGCGTGACGATGCCCAGCAGGTTGTGCAGGTCGAGCCACTTCAGGCGCGGACGCTTCTCGCGTCGCACCGTGCCGAAGTCGAGCTTGCGCATGAACGGCGAATACAGCACCACGCCCGAGACGATGGCCACCAGCAGCAGCAGCCCCATGAAGCCCAGGAACAGCTTGCCCGGCAGCCCGGCGAACAGGTCGACGTGCAGCTTGAACATGACGTACATGAAGCCCTGGCTGAACTCCGGCTGCGCCAGCACGACGCCGGTGCGCGCATCGACCGCCACCGACTTGAAGTCTTCGGTGGGTTCGGGCGTGGGCGTGAGCGTGACGAACCACAGGCCGTCGTCGTCCTCGGGCTGCGAGACGAACTGCACCACGCGGTCGGGGTGCTTGGCGCGGCCGATCTCGACCACCTTGTCCAGGCTGATGCGCGGCGTGTTGGCCGGCATCTTCGGCGCCTCGACCTCGGTGCCCAGCAGGTGGCCGATCTCGTGGTGGAAGATCAGCGGCAGGCCGGTGATGCACAGCAGCAGCATGAACACCGTGCAGACAAGGCTGCTCCACTTGTGCACCCAGGCCCAGGTCTTGATCTTTCGGCTGTCCATGTCGTCGTGCGTCGTTGGGTGGGGAAAAGGCTAGAAGCGGTAGGTGGCGCTCGCCACGATGTTGCGTCGCGCACCGTACCAGCAGTCACCGCGCGACAGGCAGGTGCTGAAGTACACCTTGTCCGTCACGTTGTTGATGTTGAGCGCATAGCGCCACTGGGCCGTATCGTAAGCAAACACCAGGTCGGCCAGCGCCACACCGGGGATGCGCGGGCCGGCGCCGAACTGGGTGTCGCGGAACGAGCTCATCACGCGCACGCCGGCGCCGGCCGAGAAGCCGCTCATGCCGGCCACCGAGAACCTGTACTTGGCCCAGAAGCTGGCCTGGTGCTTGGGCAGGCCTTCGATCTGCGCGTCGGCGTCGGTGTAGTTGTAGTGGGCGATCAGGTCGAGGTTCGCACCCACCGAGCCCTTGGCTTCCAGCTCCACACCCTTGGTCTTGGTCAGGCCGCGCTGCGAGAACACCTTCGGCTGCTCTTCGACGATCTGGTTCTTCTCGCGCAGGTCGTACACCGCGGCGCTGAAGGCCATGGCGCGGTTCTTCGGCTCGTACTTCAGGCCCGCTTCCCACTGCTCGCCGCGCAGCGGCGAGAAGATGCGGCCTTCGCGCGGCGACTGCGGCGTGAACGACTCGCTGTAGCTCAGGTACGGCGACCAGCCCGAAGGATGGGCGTACATCACGCCCAGTCGCTTGGTGGTGGCGCTGCTCTTTTGCTCGTCGCTGCCGGCGGCGCTGGACACGGCGCGGTCATGGCGCAGGCCGGCCACGAAGATCCAGTTGTCGAGCTTGATCTGGTCCTGCAGGTACAGGCCGGTCTGGCGCTGGCGGGTGCGCGGACGCGCCACGCGCTCGGGTTCGTCCACGTGGCCGTACACCGGCGCATAGAGGTCGATGGTGTCCGCGGTGGTGCCGCCCCAGACGTTCTCGCGCTGACGCGCGAAGTCCGCGCCCACGAGCAGCGTGTGCTGGAGCGCGCCGGTCTGGAAGTGGCCCTCGACGTGGTTGTCCAGGGTCTGCGTGCGGTTGCGCGTCAGCTGGCTGTCGAAGTAGCGGGGGAACACGCGCTTGAAGATCGGGTCGGTCGACCAGCTGTCGAAGCCGCTGAACGCACCGCCGTAGTGGTAGCGGTTGTCGTTTTCGTTCTTCGCGTAGCGGAAGTTCTGGCGCACGGTCCAGCTGTCGTTGAACTTGTGCTCGAACTGCCAGCCGAAGGTCTGGCGCTCGCTGTTGTAGTAGTCGCCGGCCTCGCCGATGAAGCGGCTGGCCGGCACGCGGCCGTTCGGGTTCGGCAGCAAGGTGCCTTCCCACGGGAGGAACTGCGAGCTGCTGCCGCTCTTGTCCTTCTGCCACAGGCCCTGCAACGTGAGCGAGGTCGCCGCGTTGGGGCGCCAGGTGAGCGAGGGCGCGATCACGCTGCGGTCGTCGGGCACGTTGTCCACCTGCGAATCGGACTTGCGCTGCAATGCGACCAACCGGTACGACAGCGAGCCGTCGGCGTTCAGCGGACCGGTCAGGTCGGCCTGCACCTGCTTGCGGCCGAAGCTGCCGAACTGCACGCCCACCTCGCGCTGGGCCTCCTGCAGCGGCCGCTTGCTGACCATGTTGACCACGCCCGCCGCGGTGCCCGCGCCGAACAGCATGCCCGAGGGGCCGCGCAGCACTTCGAGGCGCTCCAGCGTGTAGGGCTCGGTGCGCGTGGTGCTGGTGTAGTAGCCGTAGGCCTGGCGCAGGCCATCGAGGTAGATGTCGGGATAGGCGCCGCGCACGCGGATCGAGTCGGTGCGCGAATCGACACCGTAGGCGTCGGAGCGCACGCCCGCCGCGTAGTTGAGGGCGTCCTGCAGGTTGTTGGCGCCCTGGTCGACCATCTGGTCGCGCGTGATCACGGTGACGGACTGCGGCGTTTCCGACAGCGGCGTGTCGGTCTTGGTGGCGGTAACGGCGTTCTTCGCGCGGTAGCCGATCACGGGCGAGGTGGCGGTTTCGGCTTCGGCGTTCGCATCGACGCGCACTTCAGGCAGCGAGCCGGTGCCGCCCGTTTGCGCCAGAACGTGCTGCTGCGCGTAGATCGCCAGGCAGCCCGCCAGCACCGAAGCGGCTCTGCGCCGCGCCCTCATTCTTGCCATGTTTTTATTGCTCATTGAACACTATTGATAACAATTCGCATTCTATTGTCAAGAAAGTCGCGGTCCACGGGTTTTCCAGCACACAGGGGCGAAGCGTTGCAAAACCGCCGCGGTCGCCGTCGCGCGCCGGGCTACGATGCCGCCCGCACGCCCTTGCGTGCGCTGACAGGCCCCATGCTCAAGCTCCTCGCCTCGTTGTTTCCCGCGCTGCGCGGCCCGGCGCTGGTGCTGGCCGTGCTGGTGCTCACCGGCTGCGCCGGCCTGCCGCCGCGCCTGCCCGATGGGCCGCCCTCGATCGCCATTCCGGCTTCGGCCGCCACCCCGCTCGGCCATGCCGCCGCCAGCCTCGATTCGCCGCCCGACGGCCTGTCGAGCATGCGGCCGCTGATCGAGGCCTCGTTCGCGCTCGATGCGCGGCTGGAGCTCATCCGCCGCGCCCGGGCCTCGCTCGACGTGCAGACCTACCAGCTCGGCAACGACAAGACCGGCCGCCTGCTGCTGCGCGAACTGCGCGATGCCGCCCGGCGCGGCGTGCGCGTGCGCCTGCTGCTCGACGACTTCTACACCGCCGGCATGGACCGCTTGCTGCTCGGGCTGGCCGCCGAGCCCAACGCGCAGGTGCGGCTGTTCAACCCCTTCGTGAACGCACGCGACCATTCGTCGCTGCGCTGGCTGGAATTCTTCGGCGATTTCCGGCGGCTCAACCACCGCATGCACAACAAGCTGTTCATCGCCGACGGCGCCATGGCCATCGCCGGCGGGCGCAACCTCGCGGACGAGTACTTCCTGCGCAGCGAGAGCGCCAACTTCATCGACTTCGAACTGCTGCTGGCCGGCCCGGTGGTGCCGCAGTCGGCCGGGATCTTCGACACCTACTGGAACAGCGACGTGGTCTACCCGCTGCAGCGCATGGCCGGCACGACGCTCACGCCCGACGAACTCAAGGCCGCCTTCGACGCCGCGACCTCGCCGGCCTTCGCGCCGCTGCCCGACCCGCTGGCCGCCACCGACCTGCTGGGCGACCTGCCGCTGGGCGCGCAGCTGGACAACATCGGCGAGACGCGCTGGATCCGCGCCGAGGCCGCCGCCACCGCCGACAGCCCGAACAAGGCCCTGGGCACGATGGCGCGTCCGCAGGAGTCGCTGGCGCAGCGCTTCCACGAGATGCTGGGCGCCGCGAAGTCGAACGTGGTGGTGATCTCGCCCTACTTCATTCCCGGCGACGAGGGCATGGAGCGCATCCGCATGGGCCGCGACCACGGCCTGAGCATCACCGTGGTCACCAACTCGCTGGCCGACAGCGACGAGCCGCTGGTGAACATCAACTACAACCGCTACCGCGTCGACATGCTCAAGCTCGGCGTGAACCTGTACGAGGTGAGCACGCAGCAGCTCAAGCGCAGCGGCCAGTTCCGCAGCCTGCTCAAGAAGGCGCGCGGTCGCCTGCACGCCAAGCTGGCGCTGGTCGACCGCCAATGGGTGCTGCTGGGCTCGATGAACCTCGACCCGCGCTCGGCCCTGCTGAACACCGAGTTCGGCGTGCGCGTGCGCAGCTTCGAGCTGACGCAGGCGCTGCTCTTCGCCTACCAGCTGGACGACATGGAAGGCGTGTACCGCGTCGTGCTCAAGCCCGACGGCCAGAACGTGCAATGGATCGGCACCGGCGACGTGCACAACGAGGTGCTCGACAGCGAGCCCGACTCCAGCATGCTCACGCGCCTGCAGCTGCTGCTGTTCTCGTGGTTCGTGCCGACCGACCAGCTGTGAGCCGCGAGCGGGCGGCCCCGCGTCGCATCCTCGCCACAAATGCAAACGCCTCGCATTTAGCTCTTTAGAATTCAGCCCGCCGCGTCCAGCGGCCGTCATGGCGTCCCGCCACGGAGCTTCTTCCGTCCGCGCTGCGCCATTGCCTCACCCAGACATTTCCAGTTCAAGGCAGGGCACGACAACGCCCTTCGTCTCTCGCGACGAAGGGCGTTGTCGCGTACGGCTGCGCCTGCGCGGCGCCGCCCTCCAAGAACAAGCACAACCGGACAACATGAAGCCCTCCTCCCGCACCGCCACCCCCTCGCGCCCGCTGTGGCCCCTTTCGCTGCTGGCCGGCACCGCCCTCGCGTCGCTGTCGGGCATGGCGCTGGCGCAGACCGCCGCCACGACGCTGAAGGAAGTCACCGTCAGCGCCGAGGACGACAAGGGCTACGCCCCCGCCGCCGCCAGCACCGCCACCAAGGGCAGCGCGCCGCTGCGCGACGTGCCGCAGGCCGTCAACGTGCTGCCCGAACAGCTGCTGCGCGACCAGGGCGCCGTGTCGATGCAGGACGCCCTGCGCAACGTGCCGGGCGTGAGCTTCAACCACGGCGACGGCCAGCGCGACCAGGTCGTGATCCGCGGCTTCAGCGGCATCTCCGACTGGTTCGTGGACGGCGTGCGCGACGACGCGCTGTACTTCCGCGACCTCTCGGACACCGAGCGCATCGAAGTGCTCAAGGGCCCGGCCGCCGTGCTCTACGGCCGCGGCTCCTCGGGCGGCCTGATCAACCGCGTGACCAAGAAGCCCGTGTTCGAGCGCCGCTTCGGCGAGGTCTCGCTGGGCCTGGGCAGCCACCACTACACGCGCAGCACGATCGACCTGAACACGCCCATCGGCGAGAACATGGCTTTTCGCCTGAACGTGGCGGGCGAGCAGTCGGACAGCTACCGCGACCAGCAGTTCACCGACCGCCACAACATCGCGCCTTCGCTCGCGATCAAGTTCAGCCCGCAGACCGACCTGCTGCTGCAGTACACCAACCTGCGCGACCAGCGCCTCACCGACTTCGGCATTCCGGCGCTCAACGGCCGCCCGGTCGACGTGCCCATCGGCGCCTACTACGGCTCGGCGCACGGCAAGCGCGACGACACCGTGACCAGCAAGGTGCAGACCTTCACCGCCACGCTGAACCATCGCTTCAGCGACGCGCTGAGCCTGCGCAACACCACGCGCTATTCGAGCTACCACCTGGACCGCAACAACACGCTGCCCAGCGGCACCACCGACCCGGTGCGCCTGACGGTGGGCCGCACGCGCGGCATCGTCGACCGCGACGAGAGCGGCTGGTTCAACCAGACCGACCTGACCTGGCGCAACGACCTGGGCGGCTTCAAGCAGGAGTGGCTGGTCGGTGCCGAGTTCGGCGTGCAGCGCAAGCGCCTTTTCAGCGTGTCTTCCGCCACAGGAGCGCAGCGCGTGAACCTGTTCAGCCCGGTGGCGGACCCGCTGCCGATCCCGCTGGCCACCTACCTCGCCGACGGCGCGATCCCGAGCAACAGCGAGTTCAAGACCGCGGCCGTGTACTTCCAGGACCAGATCACGCTGGCGCCGCACTGGAAGGCGCTGATCGGCGGGCGCTACGACGTGTTCAAGCAGGACACCAGTTTCGAGCGCAAGCTCGCGCCGCTGGAACGCACCGACCGCAAGTTCAGCCCGCGCGCCGGCGTGGTGTGGCAGCCCGACACGGTGCAGTCGTACTACGTGTCGTACAGCCGCTCGTTCCAGCCCTCGGGTGAGAACTTCGCGCTGTCCACCGGCAACATCGACAACGCGCCAGAGATCACCGTCAACAAGGAAATCGGCGCCAAGTTCGATCTGCTCGACGGTGGCCTGAACCTCACGACCGCGCTGTTCAACCTGGAACGCTCGGGCATCAAGAACACCGACCCGAACAACCCGCGCCGCCAGATCAACGTCGGCACGCAGCGCACCAACGGCCTGGAGCTCGCGCTCAACGGCCGCCTGCCGGGCCGCTGGGACGTGAGTGCGGGCTATGCCTACCTCGACGCGAAGATGACCAAGTCGCTCGCCACCGTGAGTTCGCTGCAGCTGCCCGTGGGCGCCGCGATCCCGGTGCAGGGCAAGACCGCCGCGCTCACGCCGCGCCACTCGGCCTTCGTGTGGGCCATGAAGGACCTGGGCCACGGCTTCAGCGCCGGCGGCGGCCTGAACTACGTCAGCGCGCGCTATGCCTCGCTGAGCAACCTCGTCACGCTGCCCTCGTACCTGACCGCCGACCTCGCGGCCAACTACAAGACCGAGCGCTACGAGATCGCGCTGAACCTGAAGAACATCGCGAACCGCAAGTACTACGTGTCGGCCCACGGCAGCGTGGACAACCTGATCCTGCCGGGACCGGGGCGCGAAGTGCAGCTGACGCTGCGCGCGAAGTTCTGAGAAGGCCTCAGGTCGCCGCCGCCACCTTGCGCCGTTGCAGCCACGTGACCCACCAGGCGCCCGCCGTACACAGCACCAGGTAGACGACGGCGACCAGGATGTAGACCTCGACCACGCGCCCGTCGCGTTGTCCCACCTTGCTGGCGGCGCCGAGAAAGTCGTTCAGGCTGATCACGTAGACCAGCGAGGTGTCCTTGAGCAGCGCGATGGTCTGGTTGATGAGCGAGGGCGTCATGTTGCGAAAGGCCTGCGGCAGGATCACGTGCCGCATCGCCTGCCCCGGCGACATCCCCAGCGACTGCGCCGCCTGCATCTGGCCGGCGCGCACGCTGCCGATGCCGGCGCGGATGATCTCGCAGTAGTAGGCGGACTCCGCGAGCACGAACGCCACGAGCGCGGCGTAGATCGGCCCGACGCCGAGGTTCGGGTCGCCGGTCACGGCGCGCAGCACCACCGGCATCAGGAAGTAGATCCACAGGATCGTGAGGATCAGCGGGATCGAGCGGAACAGGTTCACGTACCCCGCCACGAGCGCCGCCACCGGCCGCGGCGCGAAGATCCGCGTGATCGCCAGCAAGGTTCCCAGGCCGATGCCCGCGGCCATGGAGGCCGCCACCAGCAAGGCGGTCATCTGCAGGCCCTGCAGCAGGTAGGGCCAGGCGCGCTGCAGGGCGACCCAATCGAAGTCGTAGCCCATCACGCGGCGCCCAGCAGCCCGGGCACGCGCACCCGATGTTCGATGCGGCGCATCAGCACGATCACGCCGTAGGTGATCGCCATGTAGATGAGCGTCGCCACGATGAAGGCCTCGAAGGGATGGGCGCTGAACTCGCTGAGCTGGCGCGTCTGCCCGGTGAGCTCCATGAGCCCGATCGTCAGCGCGACGGCCGAGTTCTTGAACACGTTCAGGAAGTCCGAGGTCAGCGGCGGGATGACGATGCGCAGGGCCTGCGGCAGGACCACGTAGCGGTAGGCCGCCACGGTTCCCAGGCCCATCGCCATGGCCGCCTGCTTCTGGCTGCGCGGCACCGACTCGATGCCCGCGCGCACCTGCTCGGCCGCCTTCGCCGCCGTGTAGAGCGTGAGGCCCACCAGCACGGTGAGGAACTGGTTCGCGGTCGGGTTCATCTGCTTGATCGCATGGCCCCAGGCGGTCGGCAACAGCTCGGGCACCACGAAGTACCAGAGAAACAGCTGCACCAGCAGCGGCGTGTTGCGAAAGCAGTGGATGTACACCGCCGACAGCGTGCGCGCCGTCCGGTGGGGCAGCGTGCGGGCCACGCCGGCGATCAGGCCCAGGCCCAATGCCAGCGTCCAGGCCAGCAGCGACAGCGCGACCGTCCACAGCAACCCGCGCACCAGCATCAGGCCGTATAGGCCCTCCCCCGTGACCGAGGGTTTGAAGAAGATCAACCAATCCCAGGTGTAGTGCATCGCGAAAGGTGCCGGCAGGCGGTTCGGTTCGTGAAGGGGTGGCCGCGCCCGCGCCTTACAGCGGCTGGTCGCTCGGATGGCGCACGAGGTCCTGCATGTCGGGCGACATCGGGAAGTTGACCGTCACGCTGCCCTTCACCGCGATGGGCTTGAGGAAGTACTTCTCGTACAGCGCGGTGAACTCGCCCGATCGCATCATCCCGGTGATCACGCCGTCGACGAGCTTCTTGAACGCCGCGTCGCCCTTGCGCAGCATGCAGCCATAAGCTTCCTTCTGCTGCGGCACGCCGACCACCTCCCAGTCCGCCGGGTTCCTGGCGCGGGCGATGTTGCTGAACAGAATGATGTCGTCCTGCGTCGCGGCCACCGCGCGCCCCGTCTCCACGGTCAGGAAGTTCTCGTTGATGTCCTTGGCCAGGATGATCTGGATGCCCCACTTGTTCTTCTCGTTGAGCTGCCGCAGCATGCGCTCCGCCGTGGTGCCCGCGCTGACCACGACGTTCTTGCCCACGAGGTCGGCCCAGTGCTTGATGCCCGAGTTCTTGCGCACCAGCAGCCGCGCGCCCACGACGAAGAAGGTCGTCGAGAACGACACCTGGTTCTGCCGCTCGGCGTTGTTGGTGGTCGAGCTGCACTCCAGGTCGACGGTCTGGTTGGCCACCAGCGGGATGCGCGTCTGCGGCGTGACTTCCAGGGTCTTGACCTCCAGCCGGGCGAGCTGCAGGTCCTTCTTCACCTGGGCGACCACGCGCTGCGAGACTTCCCAGGCGAAGCCGGCCTGCTTGTTGTGGTCGTCCAGGTAGTTGAACGGGATCGAGGCGCCGCGCGTGGCCACGGTGATCGCCCCGGTGTCCTTGATCTTCTTGAGCGTGCCGTCCAGCGGCGGCGCGGTCTGCGCGGCAACGCTTGCGCACAGCGCGAGGCCGGCCATGGCGAGGAAGGAACGGGTCGACGCGGCGTGAAGGGTCGGCTTGAGGGTCATCGCGGGCTCCAGGTGTCGGGGATCAGAGATCGAAACGCGTGGCGCAGGCGTCCAGCGCGCCCAGCAGCTCGTCGCGCAGGGCCTGGGGGTCGTCCAGGCCGATCGACAGGCGGATGACCGGCCCTTCGACGTCGCAGAAATTGCGCCTGGCGAGTTCTTCCGCCGGGTAGAAGGCCGCGATGCTGCGCACGCCGCCCCAGCTGGCGCCGATGGCAAAGCGCTTCAGGCCTGCGAACAGCGTCCGGTAGGCGTCGTAGGGGCAGTCCACGAGCTGCAGCGACATCACGCAGCCGGGCTGCGCGAAATCGCGCGCCCACAGCGCATGGTCCGGCGCGCCGGGCAGCGCCGGAAAGAGCATGCGGCGCACGAGGCGGTGCGCGGCGAGTTGCCCGGCGATCAGGCGCGCGCTGGCGGCCTGGCGCTCCATGCGCACCTGCATCGTGTCCAGGCCCCGGGCCACCAGGAAGCAGTCCTCCGGGCTCACGGCCAGACCCATCAGCGACTGCAGGCCGCGCAAGGAGCGGTACAGGCCTTCGTCCTGGGTGGTGACGCTGCCCATCAGCACGTCCGAATGCCCGCCCATGTACTTGGTGCATGCGTGAATGCACAGGTCGACGCCGTGCGCCAGCGCGGCAAAGCCCAGCGGGCTGGCCCAGGTGTTGTCGATGGCGGTCAGCACGCCACGGGCGCGCGCCACGGCGGTGATCGCCGGCACGTCCTCCACCTCCATCGTCACCGTGCCGGGCGACTCCAGCCAGATGAGCCGCGTGTTCGGGCGCACGAGGCGCTCGATGCCCGCGCCGATGCGCGGCGCGTAGAACTCGACCTCGATGCCCAGCGCCTGCAGCCGTTCGACGGCGAAGGACTTGGCCAGGCCGTAGGCGGCATCGGTCATCAACAGGTGGTCGCCCTTCTGGAGCAGTGCGAGCAGCACGCCGCAGATGGCCGCCTGTCCGGAAGGAAAGACGATGCCGTGGGCGGCGCCGTCCAGCTCGGCGATGCGCGCCTCCAGGGCACGCTGCGTCGGCGTGCCCGTCGTGCCGTAGCTGAAGCCGTCCGGCAGGCGGGTGCGGCGATGCACGAAATCGTCGAGCGAGTCGAAGACGACCGTGGAGGCGCGCCACACCGGCGGCGCCAGGCTGGCGAAGGCGGCGTCTGCAGAGGACGTGCCGGGATGGGAAATGGATGGGTTCACGGTGGAAGTCAGTTCGCGGGGGCCGATTCGATGAGCTGCAGCGCATGCTTCATCTGCTCGACGGCCATGGTTTCGAGATCGGTGTAGACCTTCATCTCCACGCCCAGGCGGGTGAAGGTTTCGCGGGCGGTGGCGATCCGGGCCGGGTCCTGCGTCTTCGGGTTGGCCAGCGCCGCCTCCAGGCGCTTGTACTCGCTGGTGAGCAGGGCCGGCTGTTCGCCGAGGGCACGCAGACCGGCGTTGGTCATCGAACGGATGCGCAGCAGCATCTTCACGTCCGACTGCTCCATCTCGCCCTGCGCCCGCTCCAGAGCAAGCTTCGCGGCCACCGCCTGCGGGCTGTCGGGCTTGCGGGTGGCCGCGAGGGTCTGGAACCTGGCGACGTCGCTGGAAAAGTCGTGCGCCCACACGGGCGCCGCACACGCCAGGACCGTCACTGCAAGCGCTGTTCGAAGGTTCATCTCGCGTCTTTCGGGAAGTGGCTGAAGACGCCAACTCTAGGACGCTGGAGATAATCCGGATCGCGCCCGAAATTCTTTCTCCATAAGCGGTTGTTATATGTTGCTCCGAGAGATCGAGGTGTTCCGTTCCGTGATGTCCGTGGGCTCCGCGAGCAAGGCGGCGGCGCTGCTGGGCGTGACGCAGCCGGCCATCAGCCAGTCGCTGCGCAGGCTCGAGGAAGCCGCGGGCTTTCCCCTGTTCCGCCGGCTGCGCGGCCGCCTGCACCCCACGCCCGAAGCGCAAGCGCTGCTGACCGAGGTCGAGCGCGTCTTCGTGGGCTTGAGCAGCATCGAGCACCGCATGCGCAGCCTCAAGCGCTTCGGCGTCAACACGTTGCGCATGGCGGTGTACCCGGCCTTCGGCCTGAGCTTCGTGCCGCGGGTGCTGTCGCGGCTGGTGGCCGAGCGCGGCGACGCCGACGCCCGTCCGCAGATTTCGCTGCAGGTGCTCAGTTCGCGGGAGGTGCACGAGGCCGTGCTGGGGCGCCAGGTCGACTTCGGGCTGATGGCCGACGAGATGCCGACGACCGGCCTGGAGCACTCCGAATTCGCGCGCTTTCCGGGCGTGGTGGTGATGCACGCCAAGCACCGGCTGGCCCGCGCCAGGACCATCCAGCCGCATCAACTCGCCGAAGAGCCCTTCCTCGCGCTCAACCCGGAAGATGCGTCCCGGCGCCGCCTGGAGCGGGCCCTGGCGGACTGCAACGTCGCCTTGAGCGTGCTGGTCGAAACCCCGTACGCGGCCAGCGTGTGTGAGATGGCCCTGAGCGGCATGGGCATCGGCGTCGTCAACCCGGTCACCGCGCTGGAGTACGCGCAGCGCGGCCTGGCCGTGCGCCCGCTGTCGCTGGAGGTGTCCTTCGCTGGCATGCTGGTGCTGCCGCCGGGACAGCCGCTGTCCGGCCTGGCGGTGCGCGTGCTCCAGCTCATGCGCATCCAGCTGGCCGAAGACCAGAAGGCCCTGGCGGGCCTTCTCAAGCCTCGCGCCAGGTAGCGCCGCGCAGGCGCAAGGCATTGGTGATCACCGATGCCGAGCTCAGGCTCATCGCCAGCGCCGCGATCATCGGCGACAGCAGCCAGCCGGTGAACGGGAACAGCACGCCCGCGGCCAGCGGCACGCCCAGCGCGTTGTAGAGGAAGGCGAAGCCGAGGTTCTGCTTCATGTTGGCGATGGTCTGCTCGGAGATGACGCGCGCCTGCGCGATGCCGCGCAGGTCGCCCTTGACCAGCGTCACCTGGGCGCTGTTCATCGCGACATCGGTGCCGGTGCCCATGGCCACGCCGACGTCGGCCTTGGCGAGCGCGGGCGCGTCGTTGATGCCGTCGCCGGCCATCGCGACGATGCGGCCCTCGCGCTGCAGCCTGTCGACCAGCGCGAGCTTGTCGGCGGGCTTGACTTCGCCGTGCACCTCGTCGATGCCCAGCTTCGCGGCGACGGCCCGGGCCGTGGTCAGCCCGTCGCCGGTGGCCATGATGACGCGCAGGCCCGAGGCCTTGAGCGCGGCCAGCGCCTCCAGCGTGGTGGGCTTGATCGGGTCCGACACCGCGAGCAGGCCGGCCGCCTGGCCGTCCACCGCCAGGAACATGACACTCGCGCCCTCGGCCCGCAGGGCCTCGGCCTGCGGCTTGAGCGCGTCGACCCGCACGCGCAGCTGCTCCATGAGCGCCGTGTTGCCCAGCGCCAGCTTCCGGCCCGCCACGGCGCCGCTCACGCCGATGCCGCTGGCGGATTCGAAACCCTCGGGCGTGTCCAGCGCCAGCTGGCGCTCGCGCGCCGCCCGCACGATGGCGTCGGCCAGCGGGTGTTCGCTGCCCTGGTCCAGGCTGGCCGCCAGACGCAGCACCTCGTCCGCGGTGAAGCCCGGCGCAGGCACCGCGCGCTCGAACTGCGGCCGGCCTTCCGTCAGGGTGCCGGTCTTGTCGACGATGAGCGCATCGACCTTGCGGAAGTTCTCGATCGCGGCGGCATCGCGGAACAGCACGCCCTGCGTGGCCGCCTTGCCGGTGGCCACCATGATCGACATCGGCGTCGCGAGGCCGAGCGCACAGGGGCAGGCAATGATGAGCACCGCCACGGCATTGATGAGGCCGTAGACCCAGCTGGGCTGCGGCCCGAAGAACCCCCAGGCGAAGAAGGTCAGCACCGCGATGGCGATCACCGTCATCACGAAGTAGCCGGCGACCTGGTCGGCCATCCGCTGCATCGGCGCGCGCGAGCGCTGGGCCTGCGCGACCATCTGCACGATGCTCGCGAGCACGGTCTGCGAGCCGACCTTTTCCGACTGCATGACCAGCGCGCCATTGGTGTTGAGCGTCGCGCCGATGAGCTTGTCGCCCACGCGCTTGGTCACGGGCAGCGGCTCGCCGGTGAGCATCGATTCGTCGACCGCACTGCCGCCTTCGATCACCACGCCGTCCACCGGCACCTTCTCTCCGGGGCGCACGCGCAGCCGGTCGCCCACGTGCACGTGGGCGATGGGCACGTCTTCCTCGGTGCCGTCGGCGCCGATCCGGCGCGCCGTCTTGGGCGCGAGCCCCAGCAGCGACTTGATCGCCGCGGAGGTTTGCGAGCGCGCCTTGAGTTCGAGGATCTGGCCCAGCAAGGTGAGCGAAATGATCACCGCCGCCGCCTCGAAGTAGACCGACACGCGCCCCATCGACACGAACGACGCGGGGAACACGCCCGGCGCCACCGTGGCCACGACGCTGTAGACAAAGGCGGCGGCCGTGCCCAGACCGATCAGGGTCCACATGTTCGGGCTGCGGTTCGCCACCGACTGCACCGCGCGCACAAAGAACGGCCAGCCGGCCCACAGCACGATCGGCACGCTGAGCACGAGCTCGATCCAGCTTTGCGTGCCCATCTCGAACCACTGCAGGCGGTGGCCGGCCATGGCGAGCACGGTGACGACAACGCTGAGCGGCAGCGTCCAGAAGAAGCGCCGCTTGAAGTCTTTCAGCTCGGGGTCTTCGCCCTCGTCGAGGGTCGGCATCTCGGGCTCCAGCGTCATGCCGCACTTGGGGCAGTTGCCCGGGTGGTCCTGCCGGATCTCCGGGTGCATGGGGCAGGTGTAGACCGTGCCCTCCGCAGCGGGCTGCGCAGGGCCCGCGGGCGCATGCCCGTGCGATGCGTGGTGATCGTGGTGGCCGTGATGACCGTGGGGGTGTCCTGCGTGCCTGGTGGACGTGTCGTTCATTCGCGTTCTCCGACAGGAAAGGGGGAAGCCCTTGAGGGGGAAGCGATCAGTGTCCAGGTTGACACGATGTGAAGGTCAAGCCCTGTCGCGCGATTCCCTGGAAGAAAAAGCGCCGGCATGGCGGCCGGCACGTGAAAGACGCGTGCGCAGGACGCTCACTTGCCGGCCTTGCCCACCAGCACCGCGCCCTTCATTCCTGCGTCGTAGTGGCCCGGCTGCAGGCAGCCGAAGTCGACCTTGCCGGCCTGGGTGAACTGCCAGACGATCTCGCCGGTCTTGCCAGCGGCCAGCGTGACCATGTTCGGATCGGCGTGCTCCATCTCGGGGTTCTTCTTCATGGCCTCGTAGTGCGCCAGCAGCGCCTTCTCGGTCCCGAGCACGAGCTCATGCTTCAGGACGCCGGAGTTCTTGACGACGAAGCGCACCGTCTCGCCCTGCTTGACCTTGATGTCCGCCGGCGTGAAGCGCATCGAGTCCGTCATGTCGACCTGGACCGTGCGCGTCACCTTGGCGGCCACGCCAGGCTTGCCGACGGCGGCCTCGGCATCGTGGCCGTGGCCACCGGCATGGGTGCCCGAGGCAAAGGCGCCGGCAGCGGCCAGTGCGGCTCCTGCGGCGAAAACGGTGTTGCGGAAGGTGTGTGTCATGGTGTCCTTGGAGGTTGCCGGGATGCCGCGACTCTAGGAAGCCAAGCCCGTCCACCACCGATCACCCGGATTACAAAAAAGCAATCTGCGCGCGACCTCCGTGCATCGGCGACATGGGCACGGCCTTATTTTGCCCGGGCAAAATATCTCAAAACTTCCCGGCCGAAGGCACCCGGCCACCCGGTGTTTCCCCGGAAAAGCACGGCGGTGCCAAACGGCGGCAAGGGCGCCGCCCTTGAAAGGTCATCGAATGCCCTTATGATTAGCACTCGCTGCTGACGAGTGCTAACAGCCCTCCCATCCAGTTGACAGGTCGCCGGTTTCTCCGGCGCCCGACCACAAACAAACCCGTTTCTTACCCTTCCAGGAGATGCAATGAAACTTCGTCCTTTGGCCGATCGCGTGATCGTCAAGCGTGTTGACAGCGAAACCAAGACCGCCTCTGGCATCGTCATCCCCGACGCAGCCGCCGAAAAGCCCGATCAGGGTGAAGTCCTGGCCGTGGGCCCGGGCAAGCGCAACGACAAGGGCGAACTGGCCGCACTGACCGTCAAGGTCGGCGACCGCGTCCTGTTCGGCAAGTACAGCGGCCAGACCGTCAAGGTCGATGGCGACGAACTGCTCGTGATGAAGGAAGACGACCTGTTCGCAGTCGTCGAGAAGTAATTCTTCTCCTCCCTTTCGATCCCATCCAAATTCAATCCATTCGGAGTTAATTCATCATGGCAGCAAAAGACGTAGTCTTCGGCGGAGAAGCCCGCGCACGCATGGTCGAGGGTGTCAACATCCTGGCCAACGCAGTCAAAGTGACCCTGGGCCCCAAGGGCCGCAACGTGGTGCTCGAGCGTTCGTTCGGCGCCCCCACCGTGACCAAGGACGGTGTGTCCGTGGCCAAGGAAATCGAACTCAAGGACAAGCTGCAGAACATGGGCGCCCAGCTCGTGAAGGAAGTGGCCTCCAAGACCAGCGACAACGCTGGTGACGGCACCACGACCGCCACGGTCCTGGCACAAGCCATCGTTCGCGAAGGTTTCAAGCTGGTGGCTGCCGGCATGAACCCGATGGACCTGAAGCGCGGCATCGACAAGGCTGTCACGGCCCTGGTCGCCGAGCTGAAGAAGGCTTCCAAGCCCACCACCACCTCCAAGGAAATCGCGCAAGTCGGCTCCATCTCGGCCAACAGCGACGAAACCATCGGCAAGCTCATCGCTGACGCGATGGACAAGGTCGGCAAGGAAGGCGTGATCACCGTGGAAGACGGCAAGTCGCTGGACAGCGAACTCGACGTCGTCGAAGGCATGCAGTTCGACCGCGGCTACCTGTCGCCCTACTTCATCAACAACCCCGAGAAGCAATCGGCGCTGCTCGACAACCCCTTCGTGCTGCTGTTCGACAAGAAGATCAGCAACATCCGTGACCTGCTGCCGGTGCTGGAGCAAGTCGCCAAGGCTGGCCGTCCGCTGCTGATCATTGCCGAAGAAGTCGAAGGCGAAGCCCTGGCTACCTTGGTCGTGAACACGATCCGCGGCATCCTGAAGGTCGTGGCTGTGAAGGCTCCTGGCTTCGGCGACCGCCGCAAGGCCATGCTGGAAGACATCGCCATCCTGACGGGCGGCAAGGTCATCGCTGAAGAAGTGGGCCTGACGCTCGAAAAGGTGACGCTGGCCGACCTGGGTCAAGCCAAGCGCATCGAAGTGGGCAAGGAAAACACGATCATCATCGACGGCGCTGGCGCTGCTGCTGACATCGAAGCCCGCGTGAAGCAAGTTCGCGTTCAGATCGAAGAAGCGACCAGCGACTACGACCGTGAAAAGCTGCAAGAGCGCGTGGCCAAGCTGGCCGGCGGCGTGGCAGTGATCAAGGTTGGCGCGGCCACCGAAGTCGAAATGAAGGAAAAGAAGGCTCGCGTCGAAGACGCCCTGCACGCCACCCGCGCTGCAGTGGAAGAAGGCGTTGTGGCTGGCGGCGGCGTGGCACTGCTGCGTGCCAAGCAAGCCGTGGGCGAGTCGGTCAAGGGCGACAACGCTGACCAGGAAGCCGGCATCAAGCTGGTGCTGAAGGCCATCGAAGCGCCCCTGCGCGAAATCGTGAACAACGCCGGCGGCGAAGCCTCGGTGGTGGTGAACGCTGTGCTGGCCGGCAAGGGCAACTACGGCTTCAACGCTGCGAACGACACGTACGGCGACATGCTCGAGCTGGGCATCCTGGACCCGACGAAGGTCACCCGCACCGCACTGCAGAACGCCGCTTCGGTGTCCTCGCTGCTGCTGACGACCGAAGCCATGGTTGCTGACGCACCCAAGGACGAGTCCGGCGCCGGCGGCGGTGGCATGCCCGACATGGGTGGCATGGGCGGCATGGGCGGCATGGGCATGTAATTTCGCTCGCCCCCAGGCTGCGCGGCACTTCGTGTCCGCTACGCCAACCCCCTACCGGGGGCAACACCTGCGGCCCGGCAAAGCCGGTTCCGCGGTGTTTCGCGAAATAGAAAAAAGCCCCGCTTCGGCGGGGCTTTTTTCATGGGGCGATCAGATGCGCTCGCTTATCGAAACTGGTCGCGCAGCGCCATGTAGAGCACCTGGAACCGCGCATGCCGCGTCCTGTGCCCATCGGCCCCTTCGGTTGAAGGCTCCAGCGTCTGCTTCACCGGCGGCAGCGTGCACACCTCTGCCACAGCACCTCCATCAGCCAGCCACGCCAACCGCGCCGCACCGAGCGCCCCGCCCGTCTCGCTGCCCGCGTACAGCGTCAGCGGCACCTGGAAGATGTCGGCCAGCAACTGCCCCCACCACACACTGCGCGCACCGCCCCCCACCAGCGCGACTTCACGCAGCGGCATGTCGGCCGGCAGGCGCAGCGTGTCGAAGCCATCGCGCAGCCCGAAGCTCACGCCCTCGACCACGGCGTAGGCAATCTCCGCGGGGCCATGCGCATGCGTGAGGCCGAACAGCACCCCTTGCGCATTCGGGTTGTTGTGCGGCGAGCGCTCGCCCGACAGGTACGGCAGGAACAGCGGGCAGCGCGCCCGGTCCGCCAGCGCGACCGAGGCCGCGGCTTCGAGCAGCGCCGCCTCGTCCGCGAACTTGAAGGTCTTCGCAGCCCAGCTCACCGCGCTCGCGGCCGAGAGCATCACCGACATCTGGTGCCAGCGCCTGGGCAAGGCATGGCAGAAGGCGTGCATCGCCTGCGCGGGGTTCGGCAGGAAGCGGTCGGTCGAGACGAAGACCACGCCCGAGGTGCCGAGCGAGACGAAGCCCTGCCCCGGCTCGACGAGCCCCATGCCGACCGCGCTGGCGGCGTTGTCGCCCGCGCCGCCGGCGATCTTCACGCCCTCGCGCAATCCCCAGCGCGCCGCCAGTTCCGGCTTGAGCAACGCGGAGACTTCACTGCCTTCCACCAGCCGCGGCATGTGATCGCGCGTGAGCCCCGTGGCGGCGAGCAGTTCGTCGGACCAGTCGCGCGCGCCCACGTCGAGCCACAGCGTGCCGGCCGCGTCGGACATCTCGCTGACCGCCTCGCCGCTGAGCATGAAGCGCAACCAGTCCTTCGGCAGCAGCACGCGCGCCACGCGGGCGAAGACCTCGGGCTCGTGCTCGCGCACCCACAGCAGCTTGGGCGCGGTGAAGCCGGGCATCGCGAGGTTGCCGGCGATCTCGCCCAGGCGCGGCACGGCGCGCGTGAGCGCCTCGCACTGCGCACCGCTGCGGCCGTCGTTCCAGAGGATGGCCGGGCGCAGCACCTCGCCTTCCGCATCGAGCAGCGTGGCGCCGTGCATCTGGCCCGACAGGCCGATGGCGCGTACCTGCACCAGCGCCTTCGCATGCGTGGTGCGCAGCTCGGCCATGACCGCCTCGAGCGCCTGCCACCATTGGGCAGGCGCCTGCTCGGACCACAGCGGCTGCGGCCGGTCGACCGTGAGCGGTGCGCGTGCCACGCCGACGATGCGGTGATCGTCCGCGAGCAGCAATGCCTTGAGCTCGGACGTGCCGAGGTCGAGTCCCAGATACAAGATGGTCTCCCTGATGGCGCCTTCGGAGCGGGCGCGTTCGCCTTGAAAGAAGTCAGCCGAAGCGCGTGTCGGCCTGGCGCCTGAACTCGCTCGGCGTCATGCCCTTGATTTCGAGAAAGCGCCGGTTGAAGTTCGCCACGTTGTTGAAGCCCACCTGGTAGCAGATGTCGGTCACGTAGTGGTCGGTCTGCATCAGCAGGTGGCAGGCGCTGTTGATGCGCACGCGGTTCACGAAGTCGGTGAAGCTGTTGCCCGTCGAGCGTCGGAAGAAGCGGCTGAAGCGGCTCTCGCTCATGCCCAGCTCGGCGGCCACGTCCGACATCGAGATCGAGTCGGTCATGTTGTTGGTGATGCGGTTCACGATGTCGTTGATCTGGTCGACCTGCGCATCGCCGTCGCTGCCCTGCACGCCCTGCATCTGCACGCTCGACAGCAGCCGGTAGTCGGTGCACTGGGCCAGGTCGGCCATGAACTCGCAGAACAGGCCCAGGCGGCGCACGCCGCGCGCGGCCTTGATGGCGTCCCAGTGCGCGAGTGCCTGCGCCGACATGCCGAAAAACTCGATGCCGTGGCGCGCGCGATCGAGCAGCGGCATCACGTCGCGCAGCTCGGGAATCTCGGCGGCCGCGCGCTCGATGGGCTCATGGCGGAACTGGATCACGCGGTCGCGCCCGGCGGCGCCTTCTTCGGGCACATCGAGCGAGATCCAGTTGTGCGGCAGGCGCGGCCCGCACAGCACGAGATGCCCGGGCTGGAACGGTCCGATCCAGTCGCCGATGAAGGCCTTGCCCGAGGTCTCGGTGATCAGGTGCAGCTCGTAGTCTTCATGGAAGTGCCATCGCACCAGCGGGCTCGGAAAGCCGTGCGCGAGGCAGCGCACCAGGCCGGTTTCTTCCGGTGCCTCGTAGCCCAGCGACGGGGAGCGCGCGAAGTCGCGCTCCAGCTCGGGTTGGCGTTGGCGCGGGATCGCGCGTTTGCGGGTGGTCGTGGTCATGGCGGCACGGATCGATCAGGGCCGGGAAGCGACGGCCTCGTTGTCTTCCTGCGAAAGCGCCGTGCGAACGGCTTCCAGCGTCGGTGGATCGGCGCCCTCGCGGGTGCAGTTCAGGGCCGCGGCGGTGGCGGCGAAGCGCATCACGGCACGCCAGGCGTCGTCGCCCAGTTCGGCCAGTTGCGCCGGATGCTCGACGCCATGCGCCAGCAGCGCCACGGACAGCCCGGCGGTGAAGGTGTCGCCCGCGCCGATGGTGTCGA
This sequence comes from Variovorax sp. GW822-FHT04A09, assembly GCF_058801005.1. Lineage (NCBI taxonomy): Bacteria > Pseudomonadati > Pseudomonadota > Betaproteobacteria > Burkholderiales > Comamonadaceae > Variovorax > Variovorax sp. GW822-FHT04A09. The sequence goes on from NZ_JBXAMV010000008.1 coordinate 150,010, forward strand.
CCACCTCGACGCGCGGCGCGGCCACGGTGAGCGGCGCGCTGCCGGTGCGCCACAGCGTGGCGCCGGCACCGCCGCGCGTGACGACCACGGCGCGCGCGCCGGCCGTGAGGCATTCGGCCGCGAGCACATCCACGGGCCGCCCGGGGGCGAGCAGCGCGGCGTCTTCGTCGCTGAGCTTGACCAGGTCGGCCATGGCGAACCACTCGCTGACGCGGGCGCGGTAAGCGGCCATGTCCGGGATCAGACTGGGCCGCACGTTGGGATCGAACACGATCACGCAGCGCCCCGTGTGGGCGGCCACGAGGTCGGCGATGCGCGACGACGCCGGCTCCTGCAGCAGCGAGATCGAGCCGAAGTGCAGGAAGCGGCATTCCGCCGGCAGCTGCGGCAGCGGCTCGGGCGCCCAGGTGGCGTCGGCGCTGCCGCGTGTGTAGAAGGCGTAGCGGTTGGTCTGCGGCGTGCGTTCGACAAAAGCCAGCGTCGACGGCGCGCCGCTGCGCAAAATGAGCCGGGTGTCGACACCGTTGCGTTCGAGAAAGGCCATCAGCCGCTCGCCGAACAGGTCGGTGGACAGCTGCGTGAGAAAGCCGGTCGGCTGCCCGAGCCGCGCACAGGCCACGGCCGTGTTCAGCGGCGAGCCGCCTTCATGGCCGAGGAACGCCAGGGTGCCACCTTCGCCGGCGGTGAAATCGATCAGGGCCTCGCCCGTGAGTGCAATGCGCATGGTGCTTGGATTTTCTTCTTCTGTCAGGGCAAGACGCGGGCGTCGGCCAGGAAACCCGCTTCGGCAGCCAGGGTGGCGGGATGGTCGAGCAGCTCGGCAAAGAGGCGCGGCGGGATGGTGATGGCGCCCACGCCCAGCCCCAGCAGCGACAGGTAGGCCGCGCGCGAACGGATGCTCGCCACCAGCAGCCGCGTACCCGAAGAAGGCCGTTGCGCGACCAGCGACTGCATCTGCGCGATGAGCGCCAGCCCGTCGATGCCGGCGTCTTCGAGCCGACCGAGGTACGGCGCCGCATAGGCCGCGCCCAGCTGCGCGGCGAAGTGCGCCTGCTCGGGCGCGTACACGGCGGTCCACGTCACAGGCACGCCCTGGGCGATGAGCCGCGCGCCGGCGTCCAGGCCCTGGCGCGTGGCGGGAATCTTGATGACGAGCTGGCCGGGGTCGAACTGCGGCAGCAGGACGGCGGCGTCTTCCAGCATGCCGTCGACCTCGCTCGAATACACTTGGGCCTGCACCTGGCGCGCGCCCAGGTCGATGCAACGCTTCAGCAGATCGGGGACGTAAGCGCGCCCCACGCCGGCGCGTTGCAGCAGCGTCGGGTTGGTCGTCACGCCGTGCACCACCGGGTGCGGCAGGCAGGCCTGCAGCTCGGCCAGGTCGGCGCTGTCGAGGTACAGGTGGAAGTCGTCGTTCATGCAGAAATGCGGAAGGAAGGTGGGTTCAGCTCATGACATTGCCGCCGTCGACATTGAGGGTCTGCGCCGTGATGTAGCGCGCCTCGTCGCTGGCGAGAAACACCGCCGCCCCTGCAATGTCGCCCGGCACGCCCATGCGCCCGAGCGGCACCGCGAGGCCGACGCGCCGCTTCTTCTCTCCCGGCGCCAGCCCTTCGGCCTTGGCGAACAGGCTGTCGACATGGTCCCACATCGGCGTGTCGACCACACCGGGGGCGATGCCGTTGACGCGGATGCCGTGCGGCGCCATGGCCAGCGCGGCGCTCTGCGTGTAGCTGATGACGGCCGCCTTGGTCGCGCAGTAGTGCGACACCAGCGCCTCGCCGCGGCGCCCGGCCTGCGAAGCCATGTTGATGACCGACGCGCCCGGCGTGCCGGCCTCGACCATGTGGCGCAGCACGGCCTGCATCACGAAGAACATGCCCTTCACGTTGACGGCAAAGAGCTTGTCGAACGAGGCTTCGTCGCTGTCGAGCAGCGGCGCGAGGTCGAACACGGCGGCGTTGTTGAACAGCGTGTGGATGGGGCCGAAGGCGACCTGTGCCTCGGCCAGCATGTGCGCGATGGCCCGCGTGTCGGTCACGTCGGCCGCGATGTAGGCGAGCGTGTCGGGGTGGGCTTGCTGCAGCGCGCGCACGGCCTCGGGCGCGGCAGTCGCGCGGTCGATCACGCTGCAGCGCGCGCCCTCGGCGATGCAGGCCTCGGCGACGGCCAGGCCGATGCCGCCGCCGGCACCGGTCAGCAGCACATGGCGGTCCTGCAGGCGGCCGCTCATGGCGCGGCCTTCTCTTCGATGAAGCGCGCCACGCGCTCGCCGGCACGGCGCACCGCATCGACCAGCCGCGCATCGCCCGCGAGGCTGCCCCACAGTCCGGCATCGGCGCACAGTGCCGCCACGGGGTCGGCCGCGTCGCAGATGGCGTGCGCGGCGGCGTCGTCCATGCTCTGGTCCTGGTAGGCATAGGGCAGCGTGCCCCGGTGCCAGCGCTGCAGGAACGCGAGGAACAGCGCGGGCAGCATCGCCACGCTGTCGATGCCCTGCCCGGCCGCGAGCCGCTCGCGCACGGTCGGCGCGATGAAGCCCGGGATCTTCGAGAAGCCGTCGGCCGCCACGCGCTGGTTGGTGTCGCGGATCGCGGGGTTGCCGAAGCGGTCGAGCACCACGTCGCGGTAGGTCGCGAGATTGATCGGGCTCGGGCTCAGGCACGGGATGACGTCGTCGGTCACGTAGTCGAAGGCCATGCGGCGAATGGCCGCGTCGTGCGTGCCTTCGTGGATGAAGCCCAGCCCCGCCAGCGTGCCGGCCCAGGCGATGCAGCTGTGCGTGGCGTTGAGGATGCGAATCTTGGCCTCTTCATACGGTTGCACCGATTCGACGAGTTCGACGCCCACGCGCCCCCAGTCGGGCCGGCGGGCGATGAAGTCGTCTTCGATCACCCACTGGATGAAGCTCTCGCCCGTGACCGCCGCGCCGTCGTCGCGGCCCGTGGCGGCGCGCACGCGCGCGCGCAGCTCCGGCGGCGGGCGCGGCGTGATGCGGTCGACCATGGCGTTCGGGCAGCGGGTGTTGGCATCGACCCAGGCCTGCAGCGGCGCGTCGCCGACCAGCGCGATGAACTCGAGCAGGCCCGCGCGAAAGCGGTCGCCGTTGTGGCGCAGGTTGTCGCAGTTCAGCAGCGTCACGGGGCCCGCCTGCGCGGCGCGTCGTGCCCGCAGGATCGCGCAGACCGCGCCGTAGATCGTCTCGCCGGCCTCGCCGCGCCGCGCGCGTTCGATGTCGGCCGCGAGGTCGGCGAACGACAGGTCGAGCTTGCCCTTGGTGTCGAGGTAGTAGCCCGCCTCGGTCACCGTGAAGGAGACGATGCGCGTGGACGGCGCCGCGCCGCGCGCGATCACCGGGGCCAGCGAGGGCTCGTACGGCAGCACCTCGCGGATGGCTTCGATCTGCTCGTAACGGTACTCGCCCGCGGGCGACACCGTCTCGAGCGTGTAGCGCCCGCCCTGGGCCTGCAATGCCGCGACGACCTCGGCCATGTCGGGCCGGATGTTGGCGCCCGACAGCGACCAGCGGGTGTCGCCCGCATCGATCAGCCGCTGCAGGTAGACGGCCTGGTGGGCGCGATGGAACGAGCCGAGGCCGAGGTGAAGCACCGTGAATTCCGAAGGCGCCGGTGGGGTGGGCACGAGGCCCGCTGCTGCGAGGGTCACGGGGAAGGTCCGTTGAAAGTGAGGGGGCGTCGGATCAGGCGGCGACGGCGCGGCCTTCGCGGCTGAACAGGTGCAGCACGGACGGGTCGAGCTCGACCGCCACGTCGTCGCCGGCCTGCAGCGGCGTGCGTTCGTTCTGGCGCGCGATGAGCGGCACGCCGCCCACGTCCACGTGGATCAGCGTGTCGGCGCCCAGCGCCTCGATGAGCTCGACGCGGCCCGGCACGCCGGCGGCCGCGCCCTGCTTCGGATGCACGCGCAGGCCTTCGGGGCGCACGCCCAGGAAGCCGTCGCTCGGCAGGCGCCCGCCGGTCGCGGCGGAAAAGCTCGGGATCGCGCTCGCCGCCACCATGTTCATCGACGGCATGCCGATGAACTGCGCGACGAACTGGTTGGCGGGGCGGTCGTATAGCTCCAGCGGCGTGCCGACCTGCTCGATAAGCCCGTCCTTGAGCACCACCACGCGGTCGGCCAGCGTCATGGCCTCGACCTGGTCGTGCGTGACGTAGATGGTGGTCGCGCCGAGCGCGCGGTGCAGCTTGTGGATCTCGACGCGCGTGTTGCCGCGCAGCGCCGCATCGAGGTTGGACAGCGGCTCGTCGAACAGGAACACCTTGGGCGCGCGCACGATCGCGCGGCCGATGGCCACGCGCTGGCGCTGGCCGCCCGACAGATCCTTCGGCGTGCGGTCCAGGTACTGCGTGAGGTTCAGCGTCTTGGCCGCGTACTCGACCTTGGTCCTGATCTCGTCCTTGGCCACACCCGCGAGCTTCAGCGCGAAGGACATGTTGTCGTACACGCTCATGTGCGGGTACAGCGCGTAGCTCTGGAACACCATCGCCAGGTCGCGCTTGCCCGAGGGCGTCCAGGTGATGTCCTTGCCGTCGAGCAGCAGGTTGCCGCTGGTGATCGGTTCGAGCCCCGCGATCAGGCGCAGCAGCGTCGACTTGCCGCAGCCCGAAGGCCCGACGAAGACGATGAACTCGCCCTTCTGGATCTGCAGGTCGACGCCCTTGATGATGTGGACGTCGCCAAAGCTCTTCTTGATGTTCTTGAGTTCGAGGTAGGCCATGAGATGTCTCCCTTTCTTTACTTGACGGCGCCGAAGGTCAGGCCTTGCACCAGTTGCTTCTGGCTGAACCAGCCGAACACGACGATGGGCGCGATGGCCATCAGCGACGCGGCCGACAACTTGGCCCAGAACAGGCCCTCGGGGCTGGAGTACGAGGCGATGAGCGTGGCCAGCGTGCCGGCCTTGGCGGAGGTGAGGTTCAACGCCCAGAAGGCCTCGTTCCAGCTCAGCACCAGGCACAGGAGGCCGGTCGATGCGAGCCCGCCGACCGACAGCGGCATCACGACATGGCGGAACTCGGTCCACAGGCTCGCGCCGTCCATGCGCGCGGCTTCGAGGATCTCGTTCGGAATGTCCTTGTAGGCGCTGTAGAGCATCCACACCATGATCGGCAGGTTCGACAGCGTGAACACGATGGTGAGCGCGGTGAGCGAGTCCAGCATGCCCGCGGTCTGCGCGAGCACGTAGATCGGCACCAGCGCACCGACGGCCGGCATCATCTTGGTGGAGAGCATCCACATGAGGATGTCGCGCGTCTTCTTCGTGCGAAAGAACGCCATCGAGTACGCGGCGGGCGCCGCGATCAGCAGGCCCAGGATCGTCGAGCCCAGGCTGGTGATGAGCGAGTTGCGCGCGTACAGCAGGTAGTCGCTGCGGCGCTGCACTTCGCCGAAGTTGTCGAGCGTGGGCTCGAAGATGAACAGAGGCGGCACATGGATCGCCTGCAGCTCCGTCTTGAAGGCCGTGAGGAACAGCCAGCCGAGCGGGAAGAACAGAAGCAGCGCCACGGCCCACGCACCGACGGTGCGCAGCAGCTGGGGAAGGAAGTTGCTGGGTTGCATGGTCGTTCCTTCAATCCAGGTTCTTGCCGATGATGCGGATCAGGAACACCGCGACGATGTTCGCGAGCACCACTGCGAACAGCGCACCGGCCGACGCCACGCCCACGTCGAAGTTCATGAGCGACTGCTTGAAGATCATGTAGGTCATGTTCGTGCTCTCGTTGCCCGGGCCGCCATTGGTGGTGATGGCGATCTCGGCGAACACGCTGAGCAGGAAGATCATCTCGATCATGATCACCACGGCCATCGGGCGGCCCAGGTGCGGAATCGTGAGATAGAAGAAGCGCTGGAACGAGCTCGCGCCGTCCATGCGCGCGGCTTCCATCTGCTCGCGGTCGAGCGACTGCAGCGAGGTGATGAAGATCAGGCAGGCGAAAGGCAGCCACTGCCACGCCACCATGATGATCACGGAGAACAGCGGCACGTCGGTGAGCCAGTCGACCGGCTGCGCGCCGAAGAAGCGCCACACGTCGGCCAGGATGCCGTAGATGGGGTTCATCATCATGTGCTTCCACAGCAGTGCGTTGACTGCGGGCATGACGAAGAACGGCGAGATCAGCAGCACGCGCACGATGCCGCGGCCCGGGAAGGGTTCGTTCACCAGGAGCGCGAGCAGCACGCCGAACACCACCGTGATGACGATGACGCTGCCGATGAGCAGCAGCGTGTTCCACGTGGCCGGCCAGAAGTCGGGGTCGGTGACGAAGTAGTGAAAGTTCTCGATGCCCGCGAACGTGCGTTCGCCGGGCTGCATGAGGTTGTAGTTCACGAACGAGAAGTACAACGTCATCAGCAGCGGCACGATCATCCACAGGAAGAGCGTGAGCACGGCGGGCGCCATGAGGGCGCGGGGCAGGAGTCTTTTCATGGTCTGTTCCTCTCAGGCTGCGGCCCTCTCCCCGCGGGGAGAGGGGAAGAAGCGTGGCTTACTTGTAGTAGCCGGCCTTCTTCATTTCGCGCTCAGCCGCGAGCTGCGAGGTCTTCAGCGCCTGATCGACCGTGACCTTGCCCGACAGCGCCGCGCTCATCTGCTGGCCCACCGCCACGCCGATGGCCTGGAACTCGGGAATGGCCGCGTACTGCACGCCGACGTACGGCGACTTCGGCAAGGTGCTGTCGCTGAGGTTGGCGCTGTCGATGGCCTTCTTCTCGGCGGCGGCGAACTTGGCGACCTTCTGGAACTCGGGGTTCGCGTAGGTCGACTTGCGCGTGCCGGTGGGCACCGTGCCCCAGCCGTGTTCCTTGGCGACGAGGTTGACGTACTCCTTGGAGGTCGCCCACTTCACGAAGGTCTGCGCGGCGGCGCCCTTGGTCGAGCTGGCGGGAATGGCCAGGTTCCAGGTCCACAGCCAGTTCGCGCCCTTCGGCGTCACGGCGACAGGTGCTTGCGCGAAGGCCACCTTGTCGGCCACCTTCGACTGCTTGGGGTCGCTGATGAACGAGGCGGCGATGGTCGCGTCGACCCACATGCCGCACTTGCCTTCGTTGAACAGCGCCAGGTTCTCGTTGAAACTGTTGGCCGAGGCGCCCGGCGGGCCGTAGGCCTTCATCAGGTCGACGTAGAAGCCGATCGCGTCCTTCCAGGGCTTGGTGTCGATCTGCGGCTTCCACTGCATGTCGAACCACTGGCCGCCGTTCGTGTTGACCAGCGTGGTCAGGAAGGCCATGTTGTCGCCCCAGCCCGGCTTGCCGCGCAGGCACATGCCGTACAAGCCACCCTTGGGGTCGTGGATCTTGCCTGCCAGCTCCTTCACCTGTGCCCAGGTGGGCTGCTCGGGCATCTTGAAGCCGACCTTGTCGGCCAGGTCCTTGCGGTACATGAGCATCGAGCTCTCGCCGTAGAAGGGCGCGGCGTACAGCTTGCCTTCGTGCGACAGGCCGGCGCGGATGGCGGGCAGCAGGTCGTCGGCGTCGTAGGCGGCGTCGGTGGCGATGGGCTGCAGCCAGCCCTTCTTCGACCAGATCGGCGCTTCGTACAGGCCGATGGTCATCACGTCGAACTGGCCGCCCTTGGTGGCGATGTCGGTGGTCACGCGCTGGCGCAGCGTGCCTTCCTCGAGCGTGACCCACTTGAGCTTGATGTCGGGGTTGGCCTTTTCGAAGAAGGGCGTGAGCTTCTGCATCTCGATCATGTGGCCGTTGTTGACGGTCGCGATCACGAGTTCGGTGGCGGCGTGGGACACAAGGCCCGTGCCGATGAGTGCGAGGGCGAGGCCCGCTTTCAGAAAGCGCTTCATGGTGTCTCCTTGGGTGAGCGACGCCTCGGTATCGTGGTCGCCGTGCCCGGATTCTGGAGAAACGCGCTTGCGATTTTGGTATTTCGAGCAGCCCAACCAGTACTCTCTTGCACCAGTTGGCTAGTGAAATCCCTAGTTAACGCAATTCAGGATGGAAAAGCGTCCGACCGAAGTTCTCGCCCGTCACGCATGCCCCCCAGCAGCTGGCGCCGGAACTGCGCCGCCGCCGGCGACAGCGGGCGGTCTTCGCGGGTGATGAGGCAGATCGGTGGCACGCGCACCGGCAGCTCGACCGGCACGGTGCGCAGCACGCCCAGCCGGCCGTAATGGTTGGCCTGCGAGGCCGGCATGACGGCGGCCATGTCGGAGTTCTCCAGCAGCGCCGTGATCGCGATGGGCGATGCCGTTTCGATGATGTCCAGCCGCGCCTGGATGCCGGCCTCGCGCATCGCCGCCTCGAAGCGCCCGCGCTGCGGCGAGCCCGGCGGCTGCAGCACCCATGACCAGGTCGCCATCTCGGCGAGCGTGACCGTGGCCGCGCGCTCGAACACCGGGTGCGCGGCGCGCACCACGACCACCTGCGACTCGCCCAGCAGCGGCACGCTCGCGTACTTGGCCTCGTCGTGGCCGTCGGTGAGGCGGCCCAGCACGAGGTCGACGTCGCCCTGCTCCAGCTGCGCCTGCATCAGGTCGCTGGTCTCGACCACCACCGACACGGCCACCTGCGGATGGCGCAGGTGGTAGGCGACCAGCGCCGGCGCCAGCAGCTCGGGCACCGCACCCGGCACGCTGCCCACGCGCAGCGCACCGCTCAGGCCGGAACGCAGCGCGAGCATTTCCTCGCGGGCGGTGCCGAAGTCGCTGAGCACGCGGCGGGCGTAGCGGATCAGGATCTCGCCGTAGGGCGTGGGGGCCATGCCGCGCGCCAGGCGCTCGAAGAGCTGTTCGCCCAGCGACTCTTCCAGCTGCTGCAGCAGCTTGGTGGCCGCGGGCTGGCTGATGTTCATGGCCTCGGCCGCGCGGCCGAGGTGGCGGTGCGCGTCGAGCCGGGCCAGCAGGAGCAGCTGGCGCGGCCTCACATGCAGCATCAGCGAGGCGTCGGTGAGGCCGGGTTTCATGCACAAAAGTATATGGAGCTTCGGCCTTTTTCGATTGGATCGCGCGACAGAAGCTCCGTAGGCTCGGGCCTACAACAAGCAGGAGACGACGCGATGACCCTCTTTCCCCTGGCCCGCGGTGCCGGCCTGGCGGCACTCCTGGCGCTGGCCGCCTGCCTGAGCGCGGGTGCGCAGCCGGCCTACCCCGACAAGCCGCTGCGCATCCTGGTCGGCGCCTCGCCCGGCGGCGGCACCGACATCCTCGCGCGCGTGCTGGCCGACAAGTTCGCGCCCGTGCTCAAGCAGCCCGTGACGGTGGAGAACCGCCCCGGCGCATCGAACACCATCGCCGGCGAACTCACGGCCCGCGCGCCGGCCGACGGCGCCACGCTGCTGCTGGCCACCAACACGGCGCAGGCCGTGGCGCCGCACATCCTCAAGCTCAAGTACGACCCGCTGAAAGACCTGCAACCCATCGGCCTCGTGGCCGTGATGCCCAACGTGCTGGTGGTGTCGGCCAGCTCGCCCTACAAGTCGGTGAAGGACCTGCTGGCCGCGATGGCCGCGAAGCCCGGCGGCTTCAAGTACGCCTCGTCGGGCATCGGCAGCACGCAGCACGTCGGCGGCGAAGCCTTCAACCTGGCCACGGGCATGACCTCGATCCACGTGCCCTACAAGGGCAGCTCGCAAGCGCACATCGACATCATCTCGGGCGAGGTCGAGATGATGTTCGACAGCACCTCGTCGGCCATGGGCCAGATCCGCGCCGGCAAGTTCCGCGCGCTGGCCGTGAGCGCGCCGCAGCGCTCGCCCGAGCTGCCCGACGTGCCGACGCTCGCCGAGCAGGGCGTCAAGGGCGCCGACGTGTCGACCTGGTACGGCCTGTACGTGACGGCCGGCACGCCGCGCCCGGCGGTCGAGCGGCTGAGCGCCGAACTCACGCGCACGATGGGCCTGGCGGACGTGCAGTCGCGCATCAAGGCCCTGGGCGGCGAGCCCGGCACGCTGACCGGCGAACCCTTCGCGGCGATGAACCGGCAGGAGTTCGACCACTACGGCCGGCTCGTGCGCGACGCGCGCATCAAGGCCGAGTGAGGCCGTCTCTTCCTTCTCTTTTCCCACATCCACTGCCGACCATGTCTACCCCATCGACAACCCCACGCGTGACCTCCGCTAAGCCCCGCATCGCCGTGCTGCTCGGCGACCCCAGCGGCGTCGGCCCCGAGATGGCCGTGAAGCTGCTCGCGCGCCAGCGCAACCTCGAAGCCGCGCGCGTGCTGCTGATCGCCGACCCCGTCGTGCTGGCCGCGGGCGAGCGCGTGGCGGGCGCGAAGCTGGCCCCGCTGCAGGTGAACACCCTCGACAGCCTGCGCTTCGAGGACGGCCGGCTGAGCCTCCTCGTGCGCGACTGGATGGCGGGCGAGGAACCGGTGCTCGGCGAGTCGAACGGGCGCTCGGGCCGGGCGTCGTTCGAAGCACTGGAGCTGGCCACGCAGGCCGTGCGAAACGGCCAGGCCGACGCGATCCTCTTCGCGCCGCTCAACAAGCATTCGCTGCGCCTGGGCGGCCTCGTGCACGAGGACGAGCTGCGCTACATGCAGGAGCGCTTCGCGGTCACGGGCTTCGTCTGCGAGTTCAACCTCACCGGATCGCTGTGGACCTCGCGCGTGACCTCGCACATTCCGCTCAAGGACGTGGCGCGGCACATCACCGTGGAAGGCGTGCGCGACGCCGTGAAGATCATCGCGTCGGCACTGCGCCGCGCCGGCGTGGCACAACCGCGCATCGCCGTGACCGGGCTCAACCCGCACGCGGGCGACGGCGGCTCGATCGGCATGGAAGAGATCGAGATCATCGCGCCCGCCATCGAACAGCTGCGCGCCGAAGGCCACGACGCGCGCGGCCCGTTCTCGCCCGACACCGTGTTCATCGGCGCGCGGCGCGGCGACGTGGACGCGGTGGTGTCGATGTACCACGACCAGGGCCAGATCGCGATGAAGCTCATGGGCTTCGAACAGGGCGTGACCCTGCACGGCGGCCTGCCCGTGCCCGTGGCCACCTCGGCCAGCGGCAGCGCCTTCGACATCGCCGGCCAGGGCGTGGCGCAGATCGAAGGGCTGCAGCAGGCTTTCGACCTGTGCGTGCGGATGGCAAGCGGTGCGCCAGCGCCTGCATCCGTGGAGGCGGCGGTGGCCTAAGCCGCTTGCTAACGCCCAAAAGAAAAGGGCCGCGTGTGCGGCCCTTGGCAGAAAGATCAGGCGCTCGGCGGTTCGCCGTAAGCATTGCTCTCCGGCTGCGACGGCTGAACGAAGAAGTAGATCAGCACCAGATTGATCAGCGGGATGATCGACAGCAGCAAGAACCAGCCGCTCTTGCCGATGTCGTGCAGGCGGCGCACGCCCACCGCGAGGGCGGGCAGAAGCAGGGCCAGCGCTGCAATGAAGTACACGTACTCATGGATCAGGCCCGTCACGACGAGCACGCCGAACTGGGCCAGAAAAAACCACCAGAACTCGGAACGCGACGCACGACCCGTGAAATCGGTGTACTTGGCGATGCACGTCTTGACCGCTGTTTGAAAGTCCATTGACTCGCTCCTCTTGATGAATCCCAGGGAAATTTCCCCGGGGCCATCATATCGGCGCACTGTGCAACGACAAACTCGGCCAAACCGGCCACCACCCTGCAAACCAATGGCCTAAAGGCCTAGTGGATAGAGCCTTTGGCCAAGGCTTGCGAGGCTTGCAGTGACGTGCGCCGTCAGGTGCTCAGCCGCTGCAGCAGGCCGGCCGTGGAGGCATCGAGCCCCGAGACATCGCCCGAGGCCAGGCGCGGCTCGATGTCGCGCGCCAGCACCTTGCCGAGCTCCACGCCCCACTGGTCGAAGCTGTTGATGCCCCACAGCGCGCCGCTGGTGAACACGCGGTGCTCGTACATCGCGAGGAAGGCGCCCAGCGCTTCGGGCGTGAGCTTCTCGAACACGAAGAAGGTGCTCGGCCGGTTGCCCGGGAAGTTCTTGTGGCCGCCTTCGTCGAGCTTGCCGACCATCAGCGCCTGCGCCTGCGCGAGCGCGTTGGCCAGCAGCTTGGGGTGGTGGCCGTCGAGGTCGTGCGAGGCGTCGCGCACCGCCATGAACTCGAGCGGGATCACGTCGGTGCCCTGGTGCAGCATCTGGAAGTAGGCGTGCTGCCCGTTGGTGCCGGGCTCGCCCCAGAGCACGGGCGAGGTGCCGAAGGCCAGCGGCGCGCCGCTCGCATCGACCTGCTTGCCGTTGCTCTCCATCTCGAGCTGCTGCAGGTAGGCAGGCACGCGCTTCAGGGCGCTGTGGTACGGCGCGATGCTGCGGCTCGTGAAGCGGTGGAAGTTGCGGTACCAGACATCGAGCAGGCCCAGCCGCACAGGCAGGTTCTGCTCGAGCGGCGCGGTGCGGAAGTGCTCGTCCATCGCATGCGCGCCCGCCAGCAGCCGGCGAAAGCCGTCGGCACCGATGGCCAGCGCGATCGGCAGGCCGATGGCCGACCACAGCGAGTAGCGGCCGCCCACCCAGTCCCAGAAGCCGAAGGTGGTGTCGATGCCGAACTGCTTCGCGGCCTCGACGTTGGTGGTGAGCGCGGCGAAGTGGCCGGCGATGTCGGTGCCACCCGACTGTTCGTACCAGCGCTTGGCCGAGAGCGCGTTGGTCATCGTCTCGGCCGTGGTGAAGGTCTTGGAGGCGACCAGGAACAGCGTGTGCTCGGGCGCCAGGCCCTTGAGCACGCCCGCCAGCTCGTGGCCGTCGACGTTCGAGACGAAGTGAAAGCGCTTGCCCGGCGCCACGAACTCCGCGAGCGCCAGCACGGCCATCTGCGGGCCGAGGTCGGAGCCGCCGATGCCGATGTTGACCACGTCGGTGATCGTGTGGTCGCTGCGCACCTTCTCGGCGTAGGCCAGCATGGCGTCGAGCGTGGCATGCACCTCGCGCAACTCGTGGGCCGTCTGGCGGCCGGCGGCCGCATCGGCCGGCGCGCGCAGCAGCGTGTGCAGCACGGCGCGGTCTTCGGTGTTGTTGATGTGCGCGCCCGCGAACATGGCGTCGCGGTGGGCTTCGAGGCCGCATTCGCGCGCCAGCGTGAACAGCAGCGCCTCGGTGCGCGCGTCGATCAGGTTCTTCGACAGGTCGGCGAAGACGTGCGGCGCCTCCTGGCTGAAGCGCGCGAAGCGCCCGGCGTCCTCCACGAAGGCATGGCGAAGATCGAACTGGCGACCGGCCGTGTCGAAGCTGGACTGCAGTTGCGCCCAGGCCGGCGCGCGGTCACAGCGCAGGGTCATGGTCATGTTTACTTGCCGCTTTCCTGCATGAGCTTTTCGAGCTTCACGGCGTCGGCCGCGAAGGCGCGGATGCCCTCGGCGAGCTTCTCGGTGGCCATGGCGTCTTCGTTGAGCGCGAAGCGGAAGCCGGCTTCGTCGTAGTGCACCTTCTCGGCCGTGCCACTCGCGGCAGCCTTGGCGTCGAGCGCGTGCGTGAGCGGCGCGTTGCTCGCGGCCAGCTCGGCCAGCAGCTCGGGGCTGATGGTCAGCAGGTCGCAACCGGCGAGCGCCTGGATCTGCCCCACGTTGCGGAAGCTCGCGCCCATGACCTCGGTCTTGATGCCCTGCTGCTTGTAGTAGTTGAAGATTTCGCGCACCGACTTCACGCCCGGGTCGTTGGCGCCCGCGCTGGCGGCTTCGTCCCACTTCGCACCGGCCGACTTCTTGTACCAGTCGTAGATGCGGCCCACGAAGGGCGAGATGAGCTGCACGCCGGCCGCGCCGCAGGCCACGGCCTGCGCGAACGAGAACAGCAGCGTGAGGTTGGTACGGATGCCCTTCTGCTCGAGCAGGCGCGCAGCTTCGATGCCTTCCCAGGTGGAGGCGACCTTGATCAGCAGACGCTTCTCGGTGTCGATGCCCTCGGCCTTGTACAGCGCCACGATGCGCTCGCCGCGGGCCACGGTGGCGGCGGTGTCGAACGAGAGGCGCGCGTCGACTTCGGTGGACACGCGGCCCGGAATGATGGAGAGGATTTCGGTGCCGAAGCGCACCAGCAGGCGGTCGATGACCTCGTCGAGCGGCTTGCCGGCATGGGCCTTCACGGTTTCATCGAGCAGCGGCCGGTACTCAGCCTTCTGCACGGCCTTGAGGATCAGCGACGGGTTGGTGGTCGCGTCCTGCGGCTTGGAAATGCTGAGCTGCTTGAAGTCACCGGTGTCGGCAACCACGGTGGTCCACTGGCGGAGTGCATCGAGTTGGTTCATGAAATCAATTATCCGGGGAGGGGTGTGACAAGTCCTGCACGCAGTTGCGCGGCGGTCGATGTTTTCATGCGAACCGTAGCACGGGTTTTCGCGAAGCTCCATCGGCCTGCAGCGCGAAGGGTTGTCGGCCGCCCTGCCCTACAGGGGCTGTGGTCCCCGGCTGACGGCAGCCGGCCGCGGCCGGGGGCACCCTCAACGGGACGCGGCATCCACGCCGAGAACGACTTTCCCCAGGAGCCCTCATGACCCCTCGCCCCCCACGCCCCGCGACCGCCGCCGGTCGCGCCTTCGACGACCGCCGCACCAGCCACGCGATCGGCACCATGGCCACCGCCTTCGTCGTGGGCGGCGTGGCCACCTGGTACGCGCTGGGCGCCGCACGCACGGCCCGTGCCCGGCCCGCCGGCCCGGCCGATGGCGCCCCGCTGATGCGCGCGCCGCTGCAGGTGGTGGCGCCGGTCGACCTGCACCGCTACGCCGGTGTCTGGCACGAGCAGGCGCGGCTGCCCAACCGGTTCCAGAAACAATGCGCCGGCCCGGTGAGCGCCGAGTACACGCCGCAGCCCGACGGCACCGTGCAGGTGCGCAACCGCTGCGTGCGCGACGATGGCAACTTCGACGAGGCCTTCGGCAGCGCGCGCGTGGTGCCCGTGGCCGGCCAGCCCGGCGCGGGACGGCTGCAGGTGCGCTTCGCCCCCGCCTGGATGGGCTGGCTGCCGCTGGTGTGGGGCGACTACTGGATCCTGAAGCTCGACCGCGACTACCAGGTGGCGCTGGTCGGTACGCCCGACCGTGAGTACCTTTGGGTGCTGTCGCGCGCGCCGCGCCTGGAGGACGACGCGCTGCAGGCCGAGCTGGACTACGCCCGCAGCCTGGGGTTCGACACCGACAAGGTGGTGCTCACCGGCAGGTAGCGCTGCAGTTGCGCCGGCAGCTTGTCGGGCGCGGTGCAGTGGATGGCGTGCCAGCCGAAGGCGCGGGCCATCTCGACGTTGGCGGCCGAGTCGTCGATGAACACCGTCTGCTCGGGGTCGAGGCCGTGGCGCATGGCCAGCAGCTCGTAAATCTCGCGCTCGGGCTTGAGGAACTTCACGTCGCCCGAGAACACACCGCCGTCGAAGCGCCGCATGAAGGCGTGCCGGCGCTCGAGGGCGCGGGCGAACGGCACGGGCATGTTCGACAGGTAGTACAGCCGCAGCGGCTCGCCGGCGTCGCGCTGCACGAGCAGCTCTTCGAGCATCGCGACCGTGACGTCGATCGGCGCCAGCCGCTCCCCGAGCCCGTCGAGCATGGCGTGCAGCGACTCGGCGGGCAGCGCCAGCCGTGCCGACATGCGGGCGATGGCATCGTCCAGCGTGCGGGTGCCGCAGTCGAAGCCGGTCCAGTCGTCGTGATGGAAAAGGGCCCGGCCCAGGGCCGCGGCGGCGGCGTCAGTGGGGGCGTGAGAGGGGAGATGGGCCTGGACCAGCCGTGCCGGCTCCCAGGCGAACAGCACGGCGCCAAGATCGAAAACCACGTTCATGGCGCCATTGTTTCATGCGCCGGGCACCACGCTCACGCCATGGGTTCCGAGCGACAGGGTGGTCTGCGTGCCGGCCGCCAGCGGGCGCGACAGGTCGGTCGAAACCACGAAGACCGGCCCCAGCGGGGTGTCGAAGCCGTATTCGTAGAAGCTGCCCAGGTACGCCGACTTGCGCAGCGTGGCGGGCAGGCCGTCGAGCGCGCCGATGTCCCAGGCCTCGGGCCGCACCGCCACCTTCACCGTGCCGGGCGCCACCGCGTAGCGCGGCTGCAGCCGCAGCGGGCCGAGCGTGACGCTGCCGTCGGCCTGTGCCACGGCCGGGAACACCATCGCCTCGCCCATGAAGCCGGCGACGAACTCGCTCTCGGGCCGGCCGTAGAGCTGCTCGGGCGTGCCGCGCTGGGCGATCACGCCGTGGTCCATCACGATGATCTGGTCGCTCACGGCCAGCGCCTCGCTCTGGTCGTGCGTCACGTAGGCCACGGTGAGCTTCAGGCGCTGCTGCAATGAGCGGATTTCCTCGCGCATCTCGCGCCGCAGGCGGGCATCGAGATTGGACAGCGGCTCGTCGAACAGCAGCACCGCCGGCTCGAGCACCAGCGCGCGCGCCAGGGCCACGCGCTGCTGCTGGCCACCCGACAGCTCGCTGGGCAGGCGCTCGTCGAAACCGACCAGGCCCACGCCCCTGAGCGCCTCGCGCGCGCGCACCGTGGCTTCGTCCTTCTTCACGCCGCTCATGCGCAGGCCGTAGCCCACGTTCTCGATCACGTTCATGTGCGGGAACAGCGCGTAGCTCTGGAACATCATGCTCACGTTGCGCTCGCCCGGGCCGAGCGTGGTGACGTCGCGCCCGCCCATGAAGATCGAGCCCGAGGTCGGCGATTCGAGCCCCGCGATCATGCGCAGCGTGGTCGTCTTGCCGCAGCCCGAGGGGCCGAGGATGGTGGTGAGCGTGCCCACGGGCACCTCGAAGCTGATGCCCTTGACGGCCATCGGCCCGTTCTTGTCCGTGCCGTAGCGCTTGGTGACGTTGCGGAATTCGATACCGTTCATGCTGCCAGGCTTTCCATTTTGTGATGTCCCTCATGCGGGGGCACTGCCCCGCGCCGCCCCAGCTTGCGCTCCCCCACCACGAACTGCACCAGCGCAATGGCCAGCGACATCAGCACCATGAGCACCGTGCAGTAGGCGAGCGCGATGCCGTAGTCGCCGTTGCCGACGCGGCCGATGATGTAGGTGGTGGCCAGTTCGTTCTCGGCCGTGACCAGGAAGATCACCGCGCTCACCGTCGTCATGGCGCGCACGAAGCTGTAGACCAGCGCCGCCACCAGCGCCGGCTTGAGCAGCGGCAGCACCACCTTGAACAGCGTCTGCGACGTGGACGCGCGCAGCATCAGCGAGGCCTCGTCGAGCGAGCGGTCCAGCTGCTTGAAGGCGGCCGTGCCGGCCCGCACGCCCACCGGCAGATTGCGGAACATGAAGCACAGCACGATGATGAGCCCCGTGCCCGTGAGCTCGAACGGCGGCACGTTGAAGGCCAGGATGTAGCTCACCCCCAGCACCGTGCCCGGGATCGCAAAGGCCAGCAGCGCGCCGAATTCGAAGGCGCCCTGCCCCTTGAACTCGTTGCGCGCCAGCAGCCAGGCAATGAGCAGGCCCAGCGCCGCGGTGATCGGCGCCGAGATGCCGGCCAGTTTCAGCGTGGTGATCAGCGAGTTCCACGCCGTACCGGCCCACACCAGCCCGAACTGGCCCCACTCCAGCGCGAAGGCGCTCTTGAAGTGGTTGAGCGTGAAGCTGTAGTCGCGGCCCCAGGTCTGCACGAAGCCGCCCGCGAAGGCGAACAGGTAGACCACGGCGGTGAATGCGATCCACGGCAGCGCGATGCACTGGATGGTGCGGCGCACGCCGTCGGGCAACGGCATCGCGATGCCGGCATCGCCCTTGCCGCTCACCGTCGTGTAGTTCTGCTTGCCGAGCAGGCCGCGCTGCAGCGCGAACACGCCGAGCGCGAACAGCGTGAGCACCCAGGCCAGCGACGCGGCGCGGCCCTGGTCGTACTGCGCGCCGACGATGGCGAAGAAGATGTCGGTCGACAGCACCGAGAACTGCCCGCCCACCACCACCGGGTTGCCGAAGTCGGCAATGCTCTCGATGAAGCCGACCAGGAAGGCGTTGGCCAGCCCGGGCTTGAGCAGCGGCAGCGTCACGGTGAAGAAGGCGCGGCGCCGGTCGGCGCGCAGCATCTGCGCGGCTTCTTCCAGGCTGGGCGCGATGCCCTGCACCACGCCGCGCATGATCATGAAGGCGATGGGCGTGAAGGCGAACAGCTGCGCCACCAGCACGCCCGGCATGCCGTAGAACCAGCGCGTGGGCTCGATGCCGAACACGTTTTCGAGCACCTGATTGACGATGCCGGCACGGCCGAACAGCAGGATCAGGCCCAGGCCGACCACGAACGGCGGCGTGATGATCGGCAGCAGCGCCAGCACGCGCAATGCGCCCTGCCCGCGCCGGCTGCCGCGCTCGGCCATCAGCGCCATCAGCGTGCCCAGGAAGGTGGTGCCGGCGGCCGTGAGCAGCGCCAGCACCAGCGTGTTCCAGGCCACGCCGCAGCGCACGCCGCCCGCCAGGCAACCCAGGCCCCAGATGCGCTCGGTGAACACACGCGCCGCGAAGGCCGCGATCGACCACTGCCCGTCTTCGTTGAAGAAGGCGCCCGACAGCGCCCGGCTCACCGGGTAGGCGATGAACAGCGCCATCAGCACGCCGCAGCCGACCACCGAGGCGGACACGAACAGGTCGCCCTTGAACAGGCCGAGCCGCGCGACGCCGAAGGCCGCCAGCAGCACCAGCGCCGTGAGCGCCACGAAGCCGCCCGCGCCGATGCCGAACTGGTTGACGGCCAGTTCGCCGAACTGCGTGTTGAGCGCCGCAACGCTCCAGCCGCGCGCGCCGATGGTGAAGCCCGCCACGGCCAGGCCGATGGCGCCGATTGCGCCACCCACCAGCAGCCAGCGCCCCTGCGCCTTGCCGGCGGGCAAGGCCGCGCCGACAGCGCACAGCAGCAGCCCGGCCAGCCCGATGAAGAGCCAGCTGCGGCCCTGCGTGGCCGCCTGCATCAGGCCGTTGGCGCCCTCGGCTTGGCCGAAGACCTGCGGAACGGCTTCGTACCAGGTCGCATCCTGGATCGCATACCAGGGCAGCACGAGGTAGGCCGCCAGGCCCAGCACGACCCAGGCCCAGATCCATCGCCGCGCGCGCCGGGCGGCGGCCAGGGACGCCGGGTTGGCCGGCGCGCCTTCGTTGGAACGCGCCTGCACTTAGCGCGGCAGCGAGTTGACGTCTTTTTCCCAGCGCGCGATCAGGCGGCGACGCTCGGCGCTGGCGCCGTACTTGGCGTAGTCGTAGTTGATGAACTTGATCTTCTTGAAATCAGGAATGCGCGGGTCGAGCTTGGCGCTCGCGTTGCTGGGCAGCTGGAACTGCTTGTTGGCGGCGCCCAGCTCCTGCGCGGCGGGCGTGAGCGCCCATTCGTAGAACTTCTTGGCCGCATCGAGGTTGCGCGCGCCCTTGATGACGCTCATGGAGCCGATCTCGGCGCCGGTGCCGTCGCTGGGCGTGATGGTTTCGACGGGGAAGCCCTGCATCTTCTCGCCGGGGCCGTCGTGCACGAAGCTGATGGAGATCGCGGTTTCGCCGCGCGCCACCGCCTTGATCGGGCCGGTGCCCGAGCGGGTGTACTGGCCCACGTTCTTGTGCAGCGCCTTGAGGTAGTCGAAGGCCTTGTCCTCGCCCATGAGCTGCACCAGCGTGGCGATCATGGTGTAGGCCGTGCCGCTCGACGCGGGGTTGGCCACCTGGATGTCGCCCTTGTACTCGGGCTTGAGCAGGTCGGCCCAGGTCTTGGGCACGGGCAGCTTCTTCTTGGCCAGCAGCTCGGGGTTGTAGCCGAAGCCCAGCGGGCCCGAGTAGATGCCCACGGTCTTGTAGCCCGACTGCTTGGCCTGCTGCTGGGCCCAGGGATGCAGCTGCGTGAGCGTGGGCGACTTGTACTCGAGCGTGAGCCCCTGCTCGGCCGCCTGCAGGTGCGGGTCGCCCGTACCGCCGAACCAGACGTCGGTCTTGGGGTTGTCCTTCTCGGCGATGAGCTGGGCCAGCGCCTCGCCCGAGCCCTTGAGCGCCATGTTGATGCGCACGCCCGTGGTGCGGGCGTAGACGGTGGAGATCACGTTGCACCACTCGGCCTGCACCGAGCAGATGACGTTGACGGTCTGCGCCGACGCGGCGGCCGACAGACCCAGCAGCGCGGCTGCCGTGAAAAGCTTCTTCATTGGTATTCCCCTGCCTCGGCAATAAAAAAAGGCCTCGCGGCCATGGGACAGCGTAGCTTTAGTACAGGTGTGCCGAATCGGTACAAGTACCATCGCGACTGGCACGTTGCCTGCTCGGCATTCAGACAAAGGAAAGTTTTCTCATGAGCTTCGATCTCGTTCTGTTCGGCGGTACTGGCGACCTTGCGTGGCGCAAGCTGATGCCCGCGCTGTTCCAGGCCTTCAGGCACGGCAGCCTGCCGCAGGACGGGCGCATCGTCGGCGTGGCACGCGACGACCTGTCCGACGACCAGTACCGCGAGCTGATCCAGTCGCGCTTCAGCGCCGTCGAGGGCGCCAAGCGCCCCTCCCCCGAGGAGTTCAAGAAGTTCGCGTCCATGCTGCACTACCTGCGCATGGACCTGTCCAAACCCGCCGACTACGCCAGCCTGGCCGACCTGCTCAAGCAGCGCGACGCCAAGACGGTCGTGATGTACGTGGCCACGGCGCCCGCGCTCTTCACGCAGGTGGTCGAGCAGATCGCCGCCGCCGGGCTCAACGGCCCACGCACCCGCGTCGTGCTCGAGAAGCCGCTGGGCCACGACCTGGCCTCCAACCGCGCGATCAACGCCGCGGTGGGCAAGGTGCTCGAGGAGAAGCAGGTCTTTCGCATCGACCACTACCTGGGCAAGCCCTCGGTGCAGAACCTGTTCGCGATGCGCTTCGGCAATGCCCTGTTCGAGCCCATCTGGCGCCGCGAGCACATCGCCAACATCCAGATCACCATGGCCGAGGACCTGGGCGTGGAAAAGCGCGGCGCCTTCTACGACCAGACCGGCGCACTGCGCGACATGGTGCAGAACCACGCGCTGCAGCTGCTGTGCGCCGTGGCCATGGAGCCGCCCATCAACGCGCACGCCGACGCCATCCGCGACGAGAAGCTCAAGGTGCTGCGCGCCCTCAAGCCCTGGACGCCCGAGAGCCTGGGCCTGCACGCGGTGCGCGGCCAGTACACGGCCGGCACGGCCTACGGCGAGCGGGTGCAGGGCTACCGCGACGAGCCGGGCGTGAACCCCGACAGCCGCACCGAGACCTTCGTGGCGCTGCGCACCGAGATCGCCAACTGGCGCTGGGCCGGCGTGCCCTTCTACATCCGCACCGGCAAGCGGCTGGCCTCGCGCGACGCGCGCATCGAGGTCAACTTCCGCCCCACGCCGCACGCCATCTACCGCGCACCGGCGGGCAACGTGAACAAGCTGGTGATCAACCTGCAGCCGAAAGACGGCCTGGAGCTGCACATGCTCGCGCAGGCGCAGGACAACCGCCAGCGCGGCGGCAACGGCCACGCCAGTGCCGCGCAACTGGCGCCGGTGCAGCTCGACCTGGACTTCGACAAGCGCTTCGGCGCCGAGCGCGTGGGTGCCTACGAACGCCTGCTGCTCGACGTGATCGACGGGCGCCTCAACCTGTTCGTGCGCAGCGACGAGCAGGAAGAAGCCTGGCGCTGGGTCGAGCCGCTCATCGACTCCTGGGAATCCGACGGCGGCCCGCGCCCCTATGCGGCCGGCACCTGGGGCCCCAGCGCGTCGAGCGCCATGATCGCGCGCGACGGCTTCGCCTGGGGCGAAGAGCAGTAGGACGCCAAGACTGCGCTGTCTTCAACCGAACTGAAGGCAGCGCATGCCGAGCGTGCCCGACTGGAAGCCTTCGTAGACCGTCTTCGCACGCTCGCCCGGCGCCGCAGCGCCCAGGGCATACAGGAAGGGAAAGTAGTGGTCCGGCGTGGCCACGGCGGTTGACGCCCCTTCGAGCTTCTCGTAGCCGATCAGCGCGCGGTCGTCCCGGCCGGCCAGCGCGGCCTTCACCGCCTCGTCGAACGACTGCGCCCACGGGCGGCTGGCCTTGAGCCCATCGGGCGTGCCGCGGTCGGTGGCGCGCAGGTTGTGCACCACGTTGCCGCTGCCCATCACGAGCACGCCCTGGTCCCGCAAGGCCGTCAGGTCGCGCCCCACCGCATGGTGGAACGCCGCCGGCTTGTCGTAGTCGATGCTGAGCTGGAAGACCGGCACGTCGGCCTTCGGGTACAGGTGCTTCAGCACGGTCCAGGTGCCGTGGTCCAGCCCCCACTGCTCGGTGGCGATCACCGGCGCGTGCTTGACGGCGCCGATCGCTTCGCGCGCGAGTGCAGGGTGGCCAGCCGCGGGGTACTCGATGTCGAACAGCGCCTGCGGAAAGCCGCCGAAGTCGTGGATCGTCTTGGGCCGCGTCTGCACCGTGACCCCGGTCGCGCCCTGGCTGAGCCAGTGCGCCGACACGCTGAGGATCGCCGTGGGGCGCGGCAATTCGCGGCCCCAGGCGGCGAGGCGGCGGGTGAAGGCGTTGTCCGCCAGCGCGTTCATCGGCGACCCGTGGCCGATGAAGATGACGGGCATGCGGCGCGCAGGTTGAGCGCCGGCCGCGTGCGCGATCTCGGTCATCGACGCGAGCGCGGCGGTCGCGCCCAGCGCCGAGCCCATGAGAAAGCCGCGGCGGCCGAGCAGGCGGGTCATCGGGGTGGAGGTCATCGTGTCAGGGGGTGTGGATTCGGGGCCAACCCGGGACTGTGCAACAGAGTGAGGGCTGGGAAAGTGCGTTTACGCACACCGCCCGGCGCAAGCACCATGGTTCACGGCACGAATGCACGCAGGCGTTCGCCCAGCGGCGCCAGGAAATCGCGCAGCAAGGGCTCGCGCATCAGCGTGTCGAGGTAGCCCGGCGCCAGTCGCCCGTTCTCCGCATACACCGCCAGCACGCGCAGGCTCTCGCCGCGCAACACGGTGGTCGCGTGGACGTCGCCCCGCCGCTCGCAGGCGCCCGCCATGTCGCGCAGCAGCGCCGTGGCATCGTCGGCATCGGGCGCCCATTGCTGGCCGTAGAGCCGGGCCAGCCGCTGCGCATCGGCGGACGGCATGTCGGGGAAGACCAGCGGCAGCAGGCGTTCGCGCACACGGGTCAGCGCCGTCACATCGGTTTCCACGAGTCCCGCAGCGTGGCGGGTCGTCAGTTGGCTGAGACTGATGCCGAGGTTGGCGAGCCGCGCACCGCCGCGCACCAGTTCCAGCAGCAGGCCGAGCCATGCGAACCGGCCGAGCGTGGCGTCGAAGCCCAGCCCGCGTTGCTGAACGCGGGGCAGCGACAGCATCAGGCCGCCCATCAGCAACGGCTGTTCGTGCGGCAAGTGGGCAAGCAGCGCGGCCAGGATCTGGTCGTGCATCTCCGGCAGGCGCTGCGTCGGCGGTTCTGCGCCGCCGTCGCGGGTGTACCAGGCGCCGACCACCCCGATCTCCGACGACGCCCGCAGGAACGCGGACTGCACCTGCAGGCGCTCGGGCGCACAGCGCACGGTCGGTGCCCACAGCGCCAGCGCATCGCCGTGCGCCTGCATCAACCCCCATTGCGCGGCCGCCGCCCAGCCCATCGGGACGGGCGCCTGCAACAGCAGCAGCCCGGCCAGCCGCGGGTCGGCGGTCATCCGCGCGCGAACCACGTCGACGGTGGCGTCGGTGGAGTCGTCGTCCACCACGATGAGCTGGTGCGGTGCGAGGCTTTGCTCGGCGATCGATGCCAAAGCCTCCGCGACGTTCGCCTCGTCGTCTCGCGTCACCATCAGGACGGACACCTGCGCGGCAGGCTCAGCCGTATTCCGTGCCTGCTGCCCCACCCATCGCTGCCGAGCCGCCGCAAGGTAGCGCTGCATCGCACCCGCCAGCACCTCATGCTGCGACGGCAAGGATTGCAGCGCCCGCGGCCCGGCGATTTCCAGTGCGCGCCGCCGCGGCGCATCGGCCACCAGCGCGCGCACGCGGTCGACCAGCTCGTCCTTCGTGCACCCTTCGACCGCGTCACGCAGCACCTGCGGAATTTCGGAATGGGGATACAGCTCCGACACCACGGCCTTGCGATGCCGCAGCAGGATCGACAGGCGCGGCAGCTCGACGGTGCTGGAGTGATCGGCCTTGCGCATGTTCAGCCCGACCTTGGCGCGCGGCAGCAAGGCGTCGCGCTGCGCCGGCGTCCAGGCGGTGCCGAAGGGGTAGGCCACCCGCAGCCCCGCAGCCGTCAACGCCTCCAGCACCTGCAGCCGCCGGGGCGTCGTCTCGCCGAAGAAGATGACGTCGATGTCCTGCTGTGCGTCGTCCAGCACTTCGGACTCCGGCAGCAGCGGCGTGGCCAGCGGCTCGAAGCCCGGCCCCACGTAATCCGACCGATGGATGCCTAGCGCCGGGTGGTGCACCATGTTCTCGAGGCTGTACTCCCACACATGGGCGCGCTGCAGCAGCCGTTGGTAGCCGGGCATCTCCGCGAGCAACGCGAGCAGGGCCGGCTCGAAGTTGACGACGATCGCGTTCGGCGGCAGCTCGTCGTCCGAGGGCAGGCTCAGGCCCATCGCGAAAAAGAAGAGGTTGATGTCCTCGTTGTCGACACCCGGGCCCGGGGCGATGCTTGTGGTGTAGCCGAGGCGTTCGCAGGCGAGGCGAAAGCCCTCCATCACCTCCCGCACGTTCTCGTTGCCCAGCGAGCAGAGGCGCAGGTGCGGCCGGTACGGAAAGTCCGTCGGCCAGCCCTGCGGGCTGCCGCCTTCACTCACACACGGCCTTCCTCCACCGCATGGCAGGCCACCTGCACGCCCTTCAGGCTCAGCAGCTGCGGCCGCTCGGTCGAGCAGCGCGCATTCGCATGCGGGCAGCGCGGATGAAAGGCGCAGCCGGTCGGCGGATTCAGCGGATTCGGCACTTCGCCCTGCACCGGCGTGCGCGCACGGCCGGTGTGCTTCATCTGCGGGATCGCGTCGAGCAGCATGCGGGTGTACGGATGCTGCGGCTCGGCGAAGAGCTTCTGCTTGTCCGCCACCTCGACCAGCCGGCCCAGGTACATCACGCCGACCTGATCGGCCACATGACGCACCACGGCGAGGTTGTGCGAGATGAACAGGTACGTCAGGCCCTGCTCGCGCTGCAGGTCCTTCATGATGTTGAGCACCTGTGCCTGCACGCTCACGTCGAGCGCCGAGGTGGGCTCGTCGCACACGAGGAACTCGGGCTGCGTGGCGAGCGCGCGCGCGATGGAGATGCGCTGGCGCTGGCCGCCCGAGAACTGGTGCGGGTACTTGCTCATGTCCAGCGGCGAGAGGCCGACCGACTGCAGCAGCTCGCCCACGCGCTGGCGCAGCGCGTCCTTGTCGCTCAGGATGCCGTGCTCGCGCAGCGGCTCGCCGATGATGTCCTCGACGATCCAGCGCGGGTTGAGGCTCGCGTAGGGGTCCTGGAAGATCATCTGGATGCGGCGGCGCAGCTGCCGGCCTTCGGGCGTCTTGAACGCGGCGTGCGCGTCCTGCCCGTCGAACTGCAGGCCGCCGCGCGTGGGCGCATACAGGCCCACCAGCAGGCGCGCCACGGTGCTTTTGCCGCAGCCCGATTCGCCGACCAGCGCGAGCGTCTTGCCGCGCTCGATGGAAAAGCTCACGCCGTCCACGGCATGCAGCAGCACGCGCGGCTTGCGTTCGAGCACGCGGTTGAGCCAGGGCGGCGACACGTCGAAGGTGCGCGCGAGGTCGTGCGCGACCACGAGCGGCTCGCCGGTCTTGGTCTTTGCTGCCGCAGCGTCCTTGCGGGGTTCGATCACGGCGCTCATCGGGTCACCTCCGCCAGGGGTTCGGCCGCCTCGGGCGTGGCGCGCTCGCCGGCCGCCAGGGCGTCGTGGTGCTGCGCGGCGATCTCGGCCTGCCCCGCATGCGGGTCGGCGGCGTCGTGCAGCCAGCAGGAAGCGCGCGTGGCGCCCGCGTGCATCAGCTCGGGCCGTTCGGTCAGACAGCGTGCGAAGGTGCGCGGGCAGCGCGGGTTGTAGGCACAGCCGGTCGGAATGGCATTGAGCCGCGGCATGGCGCCGTCGATCTGGTTGAGCCGTTCGCGGTCGCTCGTCATGTCGGGGATCGACGCCATCAGGCCCGAGGTGTAGGGATGCGCGGGCTGGTGGATCACCTCGTGCACCGGGCCGATCTCGGCGATGCGGCCGGCATACATCACGGCCACGCGGTCGCAGGTCTCGGCGATCACGCCCATGTCGTGCGTGATGAGCATCACTGCCGCACCACGTTCCTTGCAGACCTGCTTGAGCAGCTGGATGATCTGCGCCTGGATCGACACGTCGAGCGCGGTGGTCGGCTCGTCGGCCACGATGAGCTTGGGCTCGGCCGCGAGCGCAAGCGCAATCACCACGCGCTGGCGCATGCCGCCCGAGAACTGGTGCGGGAAGTGGTCGATGCGCTGTTCGGCGGCGGGAATGCCGGTGTCCTGCAGCAGGCCGATGGCACGCTTGCGCGCTTCCGACTCGGTCACGGGCAGGTGGGTGCGGATGGTCTCGATGAGCTGGCGGCCCACGGTGTACAGCGGGTTCAGCGAAGTCAGCGGATCTTGAAAGATCGCGCCGATCTTGCGGCCGCGGATGGGGCGCATCGCATCGAAACCGAGGTTGTCGATGCGTTGGCCTTCGAGCAGGATTTCGCCGCCGGCCACGCGGCCCGGCGGTTCGAGCAGGCCGATGATGGCCGCGCCGGTGAGCGACTTGCCCGCACCCGATTCGCCCACCACACCGAGGATTTCACCGGGCGCGATGTCGAAGGAAATGCGGTCGAGCGCGCGCAGCGTGCCGCGGCGGTTCGGAAATTCGACGACGAGGTCTTTGACCTGGAGCAGCGTCATGAGGCGTTCTCCTTTTCTGTTCAGCGCAAGCGCGGATTCAGCGCGTCGCGCAGCCAGTCGCCGAGCAGGTTCACGCTGAGTGCGATCAGCACCAGCATCAGGCCCGGGAACACCGTGATCCACCATTCACCCGAGAACAGGTACTGGTTGCCGATGCTGATGAGCGTGCCCAGCGAAGGCGAGGTCGGCGGCACGCCGACGCCCAGGAACGAGAGCGTGGCCTCGGTGATGATCGCGGTCGCGACCTGGATGGTGGCCAGCACCATCACCGGCCCCATCACGTTGGGCAGCACGTGGCGCAGCATGATGCGCAGCGGCGCCACGCCGGTGACGCGCGCGGCCTGCACGTACTCCTTGTTGCGCTCCACCAGCGTGGAGCCGCGCACGGTGCGCGCGTACTGCACCCAGCCCGTGAGCGAGATCGAGATGATCAGCACGCCGAAGGCCAGCGACTCGTGCGCGCCCGGAAAGAGCGCGCGGCCGACGCCGGCGATGAGCAGCGCAACCAGGATGGGCGGGAACGACAGCATCACGTCGCACACGCGCATGAGGAAGGAGTCGAGCCAGCCGCCGAAGAAGCCGGCCAGCAGGCCGAGCACCACGCCGACCACGACCGACAGCACCACCGACACCACGCCGACGATCAGCGAGATGCGCGCGCCGTAGATCACGGCCGAAAGAATGTCGCGGCCCTGGTCGTCGGTGCCGAGGATGTATTTGGTGGAGCCTTCAGCGCTCCACGCCGGCGGCAGGCGGGCGTCGCCGAGTTCGAGGGTGGCGAGGTCGAAGGGGTTGTGCGGCGACACCCATCCGGCGAACACCGAACAGAAGACGCACACCAGCGCAATGACGGCGGCGGCGATCGCCACCGGCGAGGTGCGAAAGCTGTAGCCGACATCGCTGTCGAGCCAGCGGGCCAAGTTTTTTTTCATCGTGAAAGCAAAAAAGGAATGGGCCCGCAAGAAGCGGGCCCATGGTCGGGCCGCTCAGGCAGCGGCCCACGGTCGACTTACTTGATGCTCATCCACTTGAAGTACATGAAGTTGTCGGCCAGTTGCACCAGCTCGACCTTCTTGCTCACGCCCCAGGCCAGCGACTGCTGATGCAGCGGCAGGTGGCCGATGTCGTCGGTGTGGACCTTGAAGGCTTCCTTGATCATCTCGTTGCGCTTGGCCTTGTCCGACTCGGACTGGATCTTCTTGGTCAGCTCGTCCAGCTTCGGGTTGCAGTAGGCGCCTAGGTTGAACTGGCCCGTGCCCTTGTCGTCGGGACACGAGGTGAGCGAGCTCAGCGCGTTGTGCGAGTCGTAGGTGGTCGGGGTCCAGCCCAGCATGTAGAAGCTGGTGTCGCGGCGCAGGATCTTCGGGAAGTAGGTGCCCTTGGTCTCGGCCACGAGGTTGATCTTGACGCCGATCTTCGCGAGGTTGGCGGCCACGCTCTGGCAGATCTGGCCGTCGTTGACGTAGCGGTCGTTCGGGCAGTTCATCGAGACTTCGAAGCCGTTGGGGTAGCCGGCTTCGGTCAGCAGCTTCTTGGCGGCATCGACGTCGAAAGGCAAGCGCTTGTCCTGGTCGGCGGTCCAGCCATTGATGCCCGGGCCGACGAGCAGCGCGGTGGGCTTGGAGGCGCCGCGCATCACGGTGCGCTGGATGCCGGCGATGTCGATGGCCTGGTAGAAGGCCTGGCGCACGCGCTTGTCCTTGAACGGGTTCTTGCCCTTCACGTTCGAGTACTGCAGCTCGTCGCGCTTCTGGTCCATGCCCAGGAAGATGGTGCGCATCTCGGGGCCGGTGATGACGCGGGCGTTGGGCGCGGCGTTGATGCGCGCGATGTCCTGCACGGGCACGGGCTCCATCACGTCGACTTCGCCGGAGACCAGCGCGGCCACGCGGGTCGCGGGGTTGGCGATGGGCGTGAACACGATCTCCTGCGCGTTGCCGTCGATCTTGCCCCAGTAGGTGCCGTTGCGCGTGAACACGGTGCGCACGTTGGGCTGGCGTTCGCGCACGCGGAACGGGCCGGTGCCGTTGGCCTTGAACGAGGCGGTGTTCTCGATGCCCTTGCGGCGGTCGACGGGCTTGGTGGCCTGGTTTTCCTCGCACCACTTCTTGCTCATGATCATGGTGAGCGAGATCACGTCGGGCAGGATCGGGAACGGGCCGTTGGTTTCGATTTCGACGGCGAGGTCGCCGACCTTGCGCACGGCCTTGATCTCGCTGAGCGTGGCCTTCATGTCGGAGCCGTCGCCCTGCGCACGCGCGAAGCTGAACACCACGTCGTCGGCGCTGAACGGCGTGCCGTCATGGAACACCACGCCCTTGCGCAGTTCGAAGCGCCACACGTTCGGCGAGGTCTGCTTCCAGCTCGTGGCCAGCAGCGGTGCCAGGCTCAGGTCCTTGTTGCGGCCCACGAGAGTTTCATAGACGTTGGCGGTGACGCTCAGTTGCAGCGACTCGTTGAGCGAGTGCGGGTCGAGCGACAGGGCGTCGCCCTGGTTCGCGATGCGGATGGTCTGCGCGCTGGCGACCATGCTGACGGCGCCCAAGGCGCACAGGACAGCGACCGCAGCCGCTTGCTTCTTGAAACTCATGGGAACACTCCTCGGGTTGAAATCGAACACATCACGGCGCCGCGGTGGCGGCGGCTTTCCCTGGCTGCAGGCTGCGGGTAGCAGCCAGCGGCATGCCCTGCTCGATCAGGCCCGCATGCAATGCGGCGCCCAGCGGCAGGATCTCGTCGTTGAAGTCGTAGCGGCTGTTGTGCAGGAAGGCGCCGCTGCGGGCGTCCTGGCCGATGCGCAGATAGGCACCGGCCTTCTTCTGCAGCATGAAGGAAAAATCTTCGGCGCCCATGCTGGGCTCCAGGTTGCGATCGACGTTCTTCGCGCCGACCAACGCCTGCGCCACGTCGGCCGCGAACATCGCTTCGGGCGCGGTGTTGATCGTGGCCGGGTAGATGCGTTCGTACTTGATCGTCGCGGTCGCGCCAAAGCCGGTGGCAATGGCCGTGCACAGCTCGCTCAGGCGCTGCTCGACCTGCGCCTGCACGCGCGCGCTGAAGGTGCGCACGGTGCCGACCAGCGTGGCCTCGCCCGGGATCACGCTCATCGCGCCAAGGTCGCCGGCCTGCACGGCGCAGATGCTGACGACGGCCGCGTCGATGGGGCGCACGCTGCGCGACACGATGGTCTGCGCCGCGGTGATGATGTGCGCGGCCACCACGACGGGATCGATGGTCTGGTAGGCATGCGCGCCGTGGCCGCCCTTGCCCTTGATCTCGATCGTCACGCGATCGGCCGCGGCCATCATGGCGCCGCGGTTGATGCCGACGGTACCGGCCGGCATCGCGGGCCAGTTGTGCATGGCGTAGACGGCGTTCACCGGGAAGCGGTCGAACAGGCCGTCTTCGATCATCACGCGCGCACCGGCCAAGCCTTCTTCGCCGGGCTGGAAGATCAGCACGGCGGTGCCGTCGAAGTCGCGCGTCTCGGCCAGGTAGCGTGCGGCGCCGACGAGCATGGCGGTGTGGCCGTCGTGGCCGCAGCCGTGCATCAGGCCGTCGTTGGCGGAGCGCCAGCCGAAGTCGTTGTCCTCGCGCATGGGCAGCGCGTCCATGTCGGCGCGCAGGCCGATCATGCGGCCGCTGGCCGTCGACTTGCCGCGGATGACGCCGACGACACCGGTCTTGCCGATGCCCTCGTGGATCTCGTCCACGCCGCAGGCGCGCAGCGCTTCGCGCACGCGGCCCGCCGTGTAGACCTCTTCGAAGCCGAGCTCGGGGTGGGCATGCAGATCGCGGCGAAAGGCCGTGATCTCGGGGTAGAAGCTGGCGATGTGCGCGAAGGCCCGGCCGGAGGCCTGCAGGCGCGGCGTTGCGGCAGCGGTTGCGACACTCACCTCAATGGCCTCCCGCCTTGCCCACGCGCAGCCGGGGATCGACCACGAAGTACAACAGGTCGACCACGAGGTTGATCACCACGAAGATCAGCGCGATCAGGCACAGGTAGGCGGCCATCACGGGGATGTCCGCGAAGGTCACGGCCTGGATGAAGAGCAGCCCCATGCCGGGCCACTGGAACACCGACTCGGTGATGATGGCAAAAGCAATCAGGCCGCCGAGCTGCAGGCCGGTGATGGTCATGACCGGCACCAGCGTGTTCTTGAGTGCGTGGCCGAAGTGGATCGCGCGGTTCGACAGGCCCCGT
Organism: Variovorax sp. GW822-FHT04A09; assembly: GCF_058801005.1. Lineage (NCBI taxonomy): Bacteria > Pseudomonadati > Pseudomonadota > Betaproteobacteria > Burkholderiales > Comamonadaceae > Variovorax > Variovorax sp. GW822-FHT04A09. Next base: position 180,973 of record NZ_JBXAMV010000008.1, read on the forward strand.
GCGCGCGCGAACTTGATGTAGTCGGTGCGCAGCACCTCGAGCATCTCGGCGCGCACCAGCCGCATGATCAGCGTGAGCTGGAAGATCGCCAGCGTCACCGCCGGCAGGATGATGTGGTGCCAGCCGTCGGCCTTGAAGAGCCCGCTGGTCCACCAGCCGAACTGCACCGTGTCGCCGCGCCCGAAGCTCGGGAACCAGCCCAGCGTCACGGCGAAGACGAGGATCAGCAGGATGCCGATGAGGAAGGTGGGCAGCGACACGCCGAGCAGCGACACGGTCATGAACACCTGGCTCATGAAGGTGCCACGGCGCAGGGCGGTGTACACGCCCATCGGAATGCCGACGAACAGGGCCAGGGCCGCGGCCACGAGTGCCAGTTCAAGCGTGGCCGGGAAGCGCTCGCCGATCAGGCGCGACACCTTGGCTCCCTGGCGCAGGCTCAGTCCGAATTCGCCTTGCGCGGCGTTGACGAGGAAGTGCCAGAACTGCACGAAGAAGGGTCGGTCGAGCCCCAATGCGGCGCGCATTTCACGGATCTGGTCGGGCTTGGCATCCTGCCCCAGCAGGAACACGACCGGGTCGCCGACATATTGAAAGAGGAGGAAGGCAATGAACGCAACCGCGATCATCACGATCACGGCCTGGATCAGGCGGCGCAGTACAAAGGCAGTCATTCAGCAACAAGAGTGATCGCGGCATGCTAGCAGTGCAAGCAGCGTGCCCGCACGGGGGTTCCCCGGGGGTGGAGGCGCAATTTTTACGAGTGAGAACAGGCGCGCGCCAAAAGAAAAAGCCACCCGGCTTGCGCCGGGTGGCTTTCAGTCTTTCGATTCGAAGCTGGCTTGCGCCAGCATCAAATTAGAAAGCGTGACGGATACCGAAGTCGTAGCCGGTCGAGTTCTTCGGGGTGAAGACACCGCTGTTGATGAAGGCCGGGCCGCCAACGGTCAGGGCTGCACCGTTCTTGTTGCTCACGCGAGCAACGGTAGCGTACAGAGCCGTGCGCTTCGACAGGTTGTGCACGTAGCCGATAGCCAGCTTGTTAGCCTTCGGGTCAGCGATACGCGGCTGGAACAGCACTTGCGGCTGGTTCAGGTCGTACTTGACGCTCGAGTACGAAGCGCGGATCAGGCCAGCACCGACGGGCACGGTCACGCCGAGCAGGTAGCCGGTCAGGTCGGTGTCAGGCGTAGCGCCGACGAAGGGGGTGACTTCGTAGTCGACCTTGTTCTTGACGCGCGACACTTCACCGAACAGCTTCACGGGACCGAAGTCGTACGAAGCGCCCAGGTTCAGCGTGTTGACCTTGTTGGTCACGCCAGCGTAGAACTGGTCACCCGAGGTGCTGCTGCCATAGGCCAGCGCAACGTCCAGAGGACCGTTGGCGTAGCCGAAGCGGCCACCGACGTAACGACCGGTGCGCGAGTTGTTCGCGACGTTAGGCGTAGCGGTACCAGGGCTGAACTTGTCCTTCTCGTGGAAGCCGTACTGCACTTGGCCGTAGAAGCCGCCCAGGTTCGGGGGCAGGAAGTAGCCGATGGTGTTGCTGGCGCGAACGTAGTTCGGGTTGCCACCAAAGCCACCCGAACCGCCGGTGGTGTTGAAACCGCTGGCCGTCGAGATCAGGTTGGTGCCAACACCGTTGGTGCCGAACGGATCGAACACGGTGTCGTTCCAGAACGTCGGGGTGTAATCACGGCCCAGACGAACTTCACCGAAACCACCCGACAGGCTCACGGTCGAGCGACGAGCGAACGTCGAAACGCCAGTTGCGCCGTCGTCGTTGGTGATCGGGGCTTCGAGCCAGAAGCTGGCTGCCAGGCCACCACCCAGGTCTTCCGTACCACGGAAGCCCAGACGGCTGGAGTTGTAACCCGAGTTAGCCAGAGCCGTGCGGCTGACCTTGACGCTGCCACGGTTCAGGTAGAACGGGTTCAGGAAGGTGGCGCCGTTCAGGTCACGCGAGGTGGACGAGTAGCCGCTGATCGACGCGTCGACCACACCAAACAGCGTGACGGACGACTGAGCCGAGGCAACACCGGCAACAGCCAGGGCAGCCAGAGCAACTAGAGATTTTTTCATTGCAAGTTTCTCCAAGGTTAAACATAGGGCTCCGGTGCGAAGGGCTCACCGTGACTGGCACTTTTGTGCTCCCACCGGACCCCGGGCCAACCTCCTTTTGGGAAGTTGATGCTATTGCACCAGAGCCGCTGCGGCAGGGCAAAACAAATCGCCCTAAATCTTGGAAGCCCCGTGTGTTTCGTTGCAGTCGTGCAACAAAGGACTTAGACGGGTGGTTTTGCCACGATATGAAACGAAATGTGCTGTCCTTGCATCGCCGGACAGGTGCGTTCAAATAGACCTATGACTGCCCTGCTCGACCCCGCCCTGACTGCCGCCGATGCGGCTTTGCGCACGCTTTTTGCCCGATCTCACGCCACCCGGGCGCTTCCGCCCGCGATCCAGCCGCAAGGTGAATTGAGCGAATCGGAGCGCCGCGAGGCCGGTGCGCTGATGCGCGTGAACCATGTCGGCGAAGTCTGTGCACAGGCGCTGTACACCGCCCAGGCCGCCGTGGCGCGGGACCCGGCGTTGCGCGCGCACTTCCTGGAAGCCGCGCATGAAGAAACCGATCACCTGGCCTGGACCCGGCAGCGGTTGGACGACTTGGGCGCCCGCCCGTCCCTCCTGAATCCACTCTGGTATGCAGGCGCCTTCGGTCTTGGCCTGATTGCCGGACGCCTGGGCGATCCCCTGAGCCTCGGCTTTGTCGCCGAAACCGAACGGCAGGTGGAAGCGCACCTTGAAAGCCACCTGGACCGGCTGCCGCCGACCGATCACGCGTCCCGCGCCGTGGTCGAGCAGATGAAGGTTGACGAAGCCCGCCATGCCACGCAGGCCGTCGACGCGGGCGCAGCGGAACTGCCGGCCCCGGCCAAGGCCCTGATGCGCCTGGCATCGCGGGTCATGACGACCGTCGCCCACCGAATCTAGGGCCTTCGGTCGCCATCCAACGGGGTTTTCAGGTCTCGATCAGATCGAAGCTGGTCGTGATTTCCGCCGTCTTCGCCAACATGATGCTGGCGGAGCAGTAGGTTTCGTGGCTGAGCGCGATCGCCCGCTCCACGGCGGTGGCCGGAATACCCTTGCCCGCCACGGTGAAGTGCATGTGGATCTTCGTGAAGACCTTGGGATCCTTCTCGGCGCGCTCGCTGGTCAGCTTGACGCTGCAGCGCTCGATGCGATGGCGCCCCCTCTTCAATATGAGCACCACGTCGTAGGCGGTGCAACCGCCCGTGCCCGCGAGCACGGTTTCCATCGGCCGCGCCGCCAGGTTCTGGCCGCCGTTCTCGGGCTTGGCCGCATCCGGGGCACCGTCCATCATCAGGACATGGCCGCTGCCGGTCTCGGCCACGAAGCCCATGGCCGATCGGGTGCCTGCGTCACCGGTCCAACTTACTGTGCATTCCATGGTGTTCAGCTCCAATTGGGATGAATTCGTGCGGAAAAATGCGCACCAAACATCAACTTGTGTGTGGGAAAAGCATCGCCTGCTTGTTGCATCGCAACAAAGGGTGGGTATACTCTATTTCATTGCTGCGCACTTCATGGTGCGCACCCAGTTGTCTCCTCCACCCTTCCAATTGGTGGATTTAGCCCCGAGTCGCAAGACTCGGGGCTTTTTTCTTTGTGCGCCTCGATGGCCGCACCACTCTAGCCGTCCACTGCGAAAGGGCAGCTGCTCTGGCTGCCCTGGCTGTTGCCGGTGTTGCCTCGGCTCAGTCGTCCGTCACGCTGTTTGGTGTGGTCGACGCGTCGATCAGCGGCTACTCGTCCACCTCGCGAGACCTGGGCAATGGCGTCACGTACGACAGGCTCGGCTTCCCCATCTACAACCCGTTCTACCTGAACCGCGGCAGCATCAAGGCGAGCCGCCGTGAACTGGCCCACTCGGGCTACAACTCCAGCCGTCTGGGCTTCCGTGGCACGGAAGACCTCGGTGGTGGCCTGGCCGCCAGCTTCTGGCTCGAAGCCCCGATCAGCAACGACGATGGCCAGACGGGCGTCTCGACATTCACGCGCCGTTCGACCGTGAGCCTGTCGGGCGGGTTCGGTGAAGTCCGCCTCGGCCGCGACTACACCCCGACGTTCTGGAACGACACCGTGTTCGACCCGTTCGGCACCAATGGCGTCGGCTCCAACCTGGTCAACACAGCCAATGGCGCATTCGGCGGCTTCACCGGTTATGCCGACGGCAAGAAGCTCCCCGATGCCCTCAAGAACGTTCCGCAACTCCCCGATGCTGGTGGCAGCAACTACGTTCGCGCCGGCAACAGCATCGGCTACTTCCTGCCCCCGAACCTGGGTGGTTTCTACGGCCAGGTGATGTACGGCTTCCACGAGAAGACAAAGTACAGCCCCGGCACCGCAACGCCCCTCGCGGAAAACGCATCGCGCACCGGTCGCTATGTCGGCGGTCGCTTCGGCTACGCCAACGGCCCCCTGGACGTTGCGCTGGCTTATGGCAGCAGCACCGTGGGTGACCAGTTCTACGTCGGCACGACCACCAAGGTCAACACGCTGAACCTGGGCGCTTCGTACGACTTCGGTCCCGTGAAACTGTTCGGTGAACTGTCGCGCGCCAAGAACAAGATCGACTACGAAGTCGAGCCGTACCTCGGCGGCCGTCCCGACATCGACCTGACCGGCTACCTGCTCGGCGTGACCGTGCCGGTCGGTGCTGGCCTGATCCGCGCTTCGTACTCGAGCGTCAAGTACGACGAGAACCTGGTTGCCCGCAACCCGTGGGAAGTGCTGCCCGCCGACAAGAAGGCCAACAAGCTGGCGATCGGCTACGTGCACAACCTGTCGAAGCGCACGGCCCTGTACGCCACCGTTGCTCGCGTGAGCAACAAGAACGGCGCATCGCTGACCGTCGGTGGTCCGGGCTTCCAGGGCACCGGCAACGGTTTCACGCCGAAGACCTCGACGGGCTACGACTTCGGCATCCGTCACGCCTTCTGATCGTTCACTGTCGATTCACATGCTGGCCCACGCCAGTTTGAATCTGCAAACGCTCAAGCCGCCCGGCTCAAGCCGGGCGGCTTTTTGTCCTTCCTCAATTCATCCGGCCACGCCTGCTCTGCAGCAGCCCCACATTCATTTCTCCGCTCAGCACCGATGCGTAGAAACGCTCGACCATGTTGACACTCGTTCGTGCATTGCGCGCCAGCGTCAGCATGTCGATCCCCTGTCCATACAAGAGCCGCAACGTGATGGCCGTATGGCGCAAGCAGTACAGCGTCCTCGACTGACCCAGCGGTCCTTTCTCGAGACCGGTCTTTTCGAGCACCCAGTGAAAGAAGAAATTGAGAACCGCCAGCGCGTGCTCGCGGTTCTTCAGGTGCGGCATGAAGATGTAGTCTTCCGCCCCGCCGAAGCCATGCGTCTCGCGGTACGCGAGCAGACATTCATAGACACGAACGGCAGGTCGCAGGCTCACGATGGGCTGGCTGTGCCGCTTGGTCTCCGGCAGGTTCATCCGCAGGTAGACATGCTTGCCTCGCACCACTTCGATGTGCTTGTGCTTCATGAGCTTGATGTCGCTGGGGCGCACGAAGGTGTTGACCATCCAGCGGATCAGCCACGGCAGCTCGTCGGGCATGACGAGCAATTCGCGAGCGATCCAGAAACGTTCGCCGGCCGTCAACCGGTCCAGCACCGGGTGCGAATGGCCGCGCAAGCTGCGCGCCGCCGCAATCAGCGCACGGTACTCCGCCACGCTGAAGCTGCCGCGCGGCTGGCTGCGCACCTTGACCTTCGGGAACACGGGGGCCTCGCGCAACGCACCGACGTGCACGCCATGCATGACCACCTTGCGGAGCAAGACGAGGTACTGCGCGATCGTCGTGCTCGTAAAGCCTTGTTCGCCGAGGTGATCGATCAGGCGCTGCACGTCCGTAGTCGTGAACACAGCCACCGGCACATCGCCCAGCAACGGAACGATGTGCGCACGCAATCTGTTGCCCATGACCTGCCATGTGGGCCGTCCGATTTCGCCGCGTTGCACGCGCGCGGCCTCGGCCTGCATCAGTCCCTTCGAAAGGTCACTGACAGAAACTGATAACAAATTATGCCCAACTGTTAGTGAATTAGCGGGCGTATGAATCGCGGGATAGGTGCGCGCAAAAAAACCGGAATCATTTGCAGCAGGAGCCTTGCGGAATAGGTTTATGACATTTGTGTCCATGCCATTCCCCGCATGCAATACCGATGCCTCTTATGATTGATGGTTAGCAAATGAAAACTCCCTGGAAAAGATCTTGCGCAATGCACCCGTTACTGCGGCGTTAACGCCCGCCGACTATCTCAGAAAAATCCTCAATGCGCGGGTCTACGACGTGGCCGTCGAGTCCGCTCTGGAGAAGGCGCGCGCGCTCAGCGAGCGGCTTGGCAATACCGTGTTGCTCAAGCGCGAGGACCAGCAACCCGTATTCAGTTTCAAACTGCGCGGTGCCTATAACAAGATGGCGCACCTGAGCAAAGCGCAATTGGCGAGCGGTGTGATTTGCGCATCGGCCGGCAATCACGCGCAAGGCGTTGCGCTCGGCGCGCGCAAGCTCGGCACGCGCGCAGTGATCGTGATGCCCGTCACCACGCCGCAATTGAAGATCGATGCAGTGCGTGGTTTCGGCGGCGAGATCGTGCTGCACGGCGACAGCTATTCCGACGCCTACCTGCATGCGCTCGAATTGCAGACGCAGCAGAACCTCACCTTCGTCCATCCCTTCGACGATCCCGACGTCATCGCGGGCCAGGGCACCATCGCGATGGAAATCCTGCGCCAGCATCAGGGCCCGCTCGACGCGGTGTTCGTGGCGATCGGCGGCGGTGGCCTCATCTCCGGCGTGGCCAACTACATCAAGGCCGTGCGGCCCGAGATCAAGGTGATCGGCGTCCAGATGAACGACTCCGACGCGATGATGCAATCGGTCGCCGCGCACCAGCGCGTGAACCTGCCCGACGTCGGCCTGTTCTCCGACGGCACGGCCGTCAAGCTGGTCGGCGAGGAAACCTTCCGCATCGCGCAGAACCTGGTCGACGGCTACATCTCGGTCGACACCGATGCGGTGTGCGCCGCCATCAAGGACGTGTTCGTCGACACACGCAGCATCGTCGAGCCGGCCGGTGCGCTGGCCGTGGCGGCCATCAAGCAGTACACCGCCGAGCACGGCCGCAAGGGCGAGACCTACGCGGCGATTTTGTGCGGCGCCAACATGAACTTCGACCGGCTGCGATTCGTGGCCGAGCGGGCCGAGGTCGGCGAGGAGCGCGAGGCGCTGTTCGCCGTGACCATCCCCGAAGAGCGCGGCAGCTTCCGTCGCTTTTGCGAACTCATCAGCCAGCTGCCGGCCGGTGGCGCGCCGCGCAACGTGACCGAGTTCAACTACCGCATCAGCGATGCCGCCAAGGCCCACGTGTTCGTCGGCCTCACGACCTCGGCGCGTGGCGAGTCGGCCACCATCGCGAAGGTCTTCATCGAACACGGCTTCGACGCGCTCGACCTCACGCACGACGAGCTCGCCAAGGAGCATCTGCGCCATCTGGTGGGGGGCCGCACGGGGCTGGCGCACGACGAGCGCCTGCTGCGCTTCGTGTTCCCCGAGCGTCCCGGTGCGCTGCTCAAGTTCCTGAGCCTGATGCGGCCGAACTGGAACATCAGCCTGTTCCACTACCGCAACCAGGGCGCCGACTACGGGCGCATCCTCGTGGGCCTGCAGGTGCCGGCCGAAGAGTCAGCCGCTTTCGACAGCTTCCTCGAAACGCTGGGCTATCCCTGCGTCGAGGAAACGGCCAACCCGGCCTACCGCCTGTTCCTCCAGGCCTGAAGAAAAGAAGAAAAGAGAAAGAAAGAGACCGCTGCGCTTACTGCGCAGGGGTCTGCGCCTGCGGTGGTGGCTCCATCGCGGCGCCCGCCGTGGCGGGAAGTTGCTGCTGCTGCGGCGGCGGCATCACCATCGTCGGCATCGTGGCCGGCAACGGCCCGGCTGGCGCAGGTGACTGCACCGACGACAGACCAGCAGGCGGCGTCGGAAGTCCCATGCTCAGCGGCGCACGCACCGGCAGCTGCAGCGTGAACGCCGCCGGCCCGTCGCGCTGGGCACCGAGCGTCGCCGCGCGCACGCCCACCGACTGCAGCACATAGCTCTCGCCGACCTTCGAGCCGACACGAAACGGCCGCGGCGGCTTGCCGTCGATCGAGATCAGTGCCGCCCCCTGGTTCGACGGGTCCGCCACCACGCCCGACAGCGCGAAGCGGCTCGCGGCCTCCGGCGCCACGGGGGCGTTCGACGTCACCGTGACCACGCCCAGCAACCGGGCCACCGCCTCGGCATCGGCCGCGACCGGCGCGCGCGGCATCGTGGCCGCAGCGGCCACGGCGTCGGCCGGCGAGGCCAGCCGCAGCACCCAGAACACCGCGGCGCCCGCGGCCAACGCCCAAAGCCCCGTCGTTGCAAGTGGGGCATGCCAGCGGGCTGCTGAGTAAGGACTTGTCATGGCCGCGGATTATCATGCAGCGCGCTTACTGCCTCATGTCCCCGCAAGCTATGAACAAACTCCTTCGTTCCGTCTCCCGCACCGCACAACGCGGCTTCACGCTGATCGAACTCATGGTGGTGCTTGTCATCATCGGCGTGCTCGCTGCGCTGATCGTGCCGAACGTGATCGAGCGCGCCGACGACGCCCGCGTCACCGCCGCCCGCACCGACATCAACAACCTGATGCAGGCGCTCAAGCTCTACCGCCTCGACAACCAGCGCTACCCGACCGCCGAGCAGGGCCTGCAGTCGCTGCTGACCCGCCCCACCGCGGGCCCGGCCGCGCCCAACTGGAAGCCCTACGTCGAGAAGCTGCCCAACGACCCCTGGGGCCATCCGTACCAGTACATGAACCCCGGCATCAAGGGCGAAATCGACGTGCTCTCCTTCGGCGCCGACGGACAGAGCGGCGGCGAGGGCAAGAATGCCGACATCGGCAGCTGGCAGTAAGCGCATCGCCCCCGGCCGCGTGGTGCTGCCACCGCCTCGCGCAGCGCGTGGCTTCACGCTGCTGGAGCTGATCGTGGTGATCGCGATCATCGCCATCGCGACCGCCAGCGTGAGTTTCGCGATGCGCGACACCAACGCCGCCGCGCTCGACCGCGAGGCCGACCGCCTCGCCGCCCTGCTCGAATCGGCCCGCGCCCAGTCGCGCGCCAGCGGCGTCATGGTGCGCTGGCGCCTCGTCGAAGGCAGCGGCTTCGTCTTCGACGGCCTGCCCGCCGACGCACTGCCCACCGGCTGGACCCACGCAGGCATCACGGCCCAGCCCATGCTGGGCGGCGACACGCCGGTGGCGGCGCTGCAGCTCGGGCCCGACCCCATCATTCCGGCGCAGCAGGTCATGCTGCACAGCGACGGCCCACCCGCGCGCGTGCTGCGCGTCGCCACCGACGGGCTGCGGCCCTTCACCGTGTTCGCCGTGCCATGACGCAACGGCTGCGGCGCGCCGGCTCCAGCCATGGCTTCACGCTGGTCGAGGTGCTGATCGCGCTGGGCATCGTTGCGCTCGCGCTCGCGGCCGGCTCGCAGGCCACGATGTCGCTCACGCGCAATGCGCAGCGCCAGTCCGACCTCGTGCTGGCCGGCCTGTGCGCGGAAAACGAACTCGCCAAGGCGCGCCTGTCGCGGCAGATGCCGGCCATCGGCGACTCGGGCTCCATCTGCCTGCAGGCCGGCCTCACCTTCCTGGTGACGACCACGACGGTGCCCACGCTCAATCCGAATTTCCGGCGCGTCGACGTGCAGGTGCGCGACGAAGGCAGCGCACCGCTGCTGCGCGTGTCGACCGTGGTGGGGCGCGTCTGATGACGAGGCCTTCGCGCGCACGCGGCTTCACGCTGATCGAGCTGCTGGTCGCCATCGCCGTGATGGCGCTGCTCGCGCTGGTGAGCTGGCGCGGCCTGGACAGCATGTCGCGCGCCACCACGCAGAACCAGCAGCGCGCCGACGCGGTGCTCACGCTGCAGGCCACGCTCGCGCAGTGGAGCGCCGACCTCGACGCCATCACCCTGCTCGCGCAGACCCGCCCGATCGACTGGGACGGCCGCGTGCTGCGCATGACGCGCCGCGGCAGCGACACCAGCACGCCGACCGTGCAGGTCGTCGCCTGGACGCTGCGCCCCGGTGCCGACGGCACGCGCTGGCGGCGCTGGCAGTCGGCGCCCTTCGCCACGCGCGGCGAATGGGTGCAGGCCTGGAACCTCGCGGCGGCGTGGGCACAAGATGGCGCCGCGCCCACCGGCGGTGCCACCGATGTGGCGCTGATGCCGGTCAACAGCTGGCAGCTCGCGTACTTCCGCAACAACGCCTGGGTGCCGGCAGAGCCGCTGCCCGTGGCGGCGGCGAACCCGTCCAACCCGGCCGGCGCGCTCATCGCCATGCCCGACGGCGTGCGGCTGGTGTTGACCCTGCCGCCCGGCGACGGGCTCTCGGGCACGCTCACGCGCGACTGGGTGCGCCCGACGCTCGGGGGGCCGCGCTCATGACGGCGCCGCAACGCCATCGCGTGACCAGCACACGCCGCCAGCGCGGCGCCGCGCTGCTCGCCGCCATGCTGACCGTGATGCTGGTCGCCACCTTTTCCGCAGCCGCGCTCTGGCAGCAGTGGCGCTCCGCCGAGGTCGAAGGCGCCGAGCGCGCGCGCGTGCAGGCGGCCTGGGTGCTGATCGGCGCGCTCGACTGGTCGCGCCTGATCCTCGGCGAAGACGGCCGCGCCGGCGGCCCCGACCACCTCGGCGAGCCGTGGGCCGTGCCGCTCGAAGAGGCCCGTCTCACCAGCTTCCTGTCGGCCGAAAAGAACGTGGCCAGCGACAACCTCGAAGGCCTGCCCGACGCCTTCCTGTCGGGCCGCATCGTCGACGCGCAGTCCAAGCTCAACGTGCTGTCGCTGGTGGACGCCGGCAAGCCGGTGCCGGCCAGCGTCGCGACCTTCACCCGCCTCTTCAACCTGCTGGGCCTGCCGGCCGGCGAGCTGACCCAGATGACCGCGCGGCTCGCGAGCGCGCTGCACACCGGCAGCACCGACGCCGCCTCAGGCGGTAGCGGCGGTGGCGGCAGCAGCGGCGGTGGCGACGCCAGCGCCGACACCGGCGCCGCCCCGCTGATGCCGCAGGAGGTCGCGCAGCTGGTGTGGCTCGGCCTCTCGCCCGCCACCGCCGCTACGCTCGAGCCCTACGTGACGATCCTGCCGGAGCGCACCACGCTCAACCTCAACACGGCCAGCGCCGAGGCCATCAGCGCGAGCGTCGAATCGCTGGGCATCGCCAGCGCGCGCCAGCTGGTGGAGCGGCGCACCCGCTCCTTCTTCAAGAACATCGAGGAAGCCAACGCCGGCCTGCCCAGTGGCGGCTCGCGCTTCAACGCGGCCCAGCACGGCGTCGGCACCCAGTATTTCGAGGTGTACGGCCGGCTGCGGCTGGACCGCACCTGGGTCGAGGAGCACTCGCTGCTCTTTCGCAAGGGCCTGGCCGTGACCACCGTCTGGCGCACCCGTGGCGCGGGCGCCACCATGCCCCCGGCAAAACCCTGACGCCGGTTTCCTTTTCTCTGATCAAAACACCGTCAAACGCACGTAGTCTCTGCAAGGTATGCTATTCAAACAATAGCAACAACTTGTAAGCCACCCTCCTACAATCACCGGCTTTTCCGACATCCCCCGACATGACCCCGCTGCTGCTCCTTGCCCCCCTCCCTCCGGCCGATGCCGCGGGCGAGTACGACTGGGCCCAGGCCGGTGAGGACGGCATCGCCCTGCGCGACCAGGGCCGCGCGCTGCTGACGCTGCTGCCGTCGGGCCCCGAGGTCACGCTCGGCATCCCGTCCTCAGCGCTGTCGTGGCACCGCGTCACCTTGCCCAAGGGCAGCATGGGCAGCACCTCGAAGCTGCGCGCCGTGCTCGACGGCCTGCTCGAAGAGCACCTGCTCGACGACCCGGAAGCCCTGCACTTCGCGCTCGCGCCCGATGCCAAGGCCGGCGAGCCGGTGTGGGTCGCGGCCTGCAACCGCATCTGGCTGCGCAGCGTCGTGCAGGGGCTCGAAGCCGCCGGCCGGCGCGTGGTGCGCATCGTTCCCGAATTCACGCCGCAGCCGGCCGACGCGCCGCCGCTGCTGCAGGTCACGGGCGAGCCCGAGGCGCCGCAACTCACGGTGTGCGACGGCGACGGCGTGGTCTCGCTGCCGCTGGCCGGCGCGGGCCTGGCCCTGTCGAACGGCCTGCCGCTGGACACCGCCGTCATCACCACCGAACCCGCCGTCGCCGAAGCGGCCGAGCACCTGCTGCAGCGCCGCGTGCCGATCGTGCAGGCGCCGCAGCGCTGGCTGCACGCCACGCGCACGCCCTGGGAGCTCGCGCAGTTCGACCTGGCCGTGACGGGCCGCGCGCGCGCCGGCAAGAAGTTCGCCTCGGTGCTTCAAACGCTGCGTTTCGCACCCGAATGGCGCGCCGCGCGCTGGGGCGTCGTGGTGCTGCTGCTGACCCAGCTCATCGGCCTGAACGCCTGGGCCTGGAAGGAGCGCAACGCGCTCGAGTCCAAGCGCCAGGCCACGCGCGCCATCCTGACGCAGACCTTCCCCTCGGTGAAGATCGTGGTCGACGCGCCGCTGCAGATGGGCCGCGAAGTGGCCGCGCTGCAGCAGGCCGTGGGCGACGTGGCGCCGAGCGATTTCGAACCCATGGTCGGCGCCATCGCCACCGCCCTGCCGCCCGGGCGCTCGCCGAGCGCCATCGACTTCAGCGCCGGCCAGCTGCGCCTGCGCGGCCTCGGGCTGCAGCCACAGGAGGTCACGCAGATCACCGCCGCGCTGTCGCCGCGCGGCTACCAGGTGCGCACCGAAGGCGATCTGCTGCTGGTACAGGCCGAGGCCAACCGATGAACTTCAGCGAACAACTCAAGGCCCGCTGGGCCGTCCTCGGGATGCGCGAGCGCCGCCTCGTCATCGGCGCCGTCGCGCTGGTGGCGCTGGCCTTGCTCTGGTGGATCGCGCTCGCCCCCGCGCTGCGCACGCTGGCCGCGGCCCCGGCCGAACACGCACGACTCGACGCCCAGCTCCAGCAGATGGCCACCTTGCAGAACCGCGCGAAGGCGCTGCAGTCGCAACCGCGCCTGGCGCGCGACGACGCCCTGCGCGCGCTCGAGACCTCGGTGCGCGACGGCCTCGGCGTCACGAATGCCCAGCTCATGACGGCCGGTGGCGACGGCGCCGCCACCGTCACGCTGCGCGGCGCGCCCGCCCAGAACCTGGCGCAATGGCTCGCACAGGCGCGCGGCAATGCCCACGCCGTGCCGCGCGAAGTGCACCTGACGCGCGCGCCCATCGCACCGCCGCCGCCGGGCGCCAAGCCCGCGCCCGCCACGCCCGACCAACCTCCGCAACCCCGCTGGGACGGCACGCTCGTGATGGCGCTGCCCGCCCCGCGCTGAAGCAGCCCCACGCACCGCACGGCATGGCGAGACGTCCCCCGGTCCCCGACCTCCAGCCGCGCCGCGGCAGCTGGCGCTGGGCCGTGCTCGGCGCCGCCACCGGCCTGCTGGTCGCGGTCGTGCTGTTCGCACCGGCACGATGGCTGGCCTCGGCGCTCTCGGGCTGGACGCAGGGCCGCCTGCTGCTGGTCAACCCGCGCGGCACGGTCTGGAACGGCACCGCCGCCGTCGTGTTCGCCAGCGGCGCCGGCGGCACGCAGGCCGTCTCGTTGCCGGGTCTGCTGAACTGGCGCATGTGGCCGAACTGGCGCGGCCTGTCGGCACGCCTCGATCTTTCCTGCTGCGCGGCGCAGCCCCTTGGTCTTCAGGCCAGCCCGCGCGCCAACGGCCTGCAGCTCGCCTGGCAGGACGCCCGCTCGCGCTGGCCCGCCACGCTGCTCACCGGCCTGGGCGCGCCCTGGAACACGCTCAAGCTCGAAGGCGCGCTCGACCTCAACACCCGCGCCTTCGCCATGCAGTGGGACGGCCCCGCCTTGCGCATCGAGGGCCAGGCCACGCTCGACGCCACCGATGTGTCATCCGCCCTGTCGACCCTGCGGCCGATGGGCAGCTACCGCCTGTCGCTCGAAGGCGGCACGCGCCCCACGCTGCTGCTGAGCACGCGCGAAGGCAGCCTCGAACTGAACGGCAGCGGCGACTGGAGCGGCACCGCGTTGCGCTTCAACGGCGAAGCCAGCGCGGCACCGGGCCGCGAAGACGCACTTTCCAATTTGTTGAACATCATCGGGCGGCGCGACGGTGCGCGCTCGATCATCACCCTGGGTTGATCCGACCATGAAGAAGCCTCTGTCCTCGTCCGGCGCCCGCCCCGGCCTCGTCGCGCTCGCGGTACGCCTGCTGATCGCGGCGTCGTTCGTGCCGGTGCTGCCGCCCGCCTACGCGCAGACCGGCGACGCCCCGCGACGCGGCGAACCGATCACGCTGAACTTCGCCGCCGCCGACATCGAGGCCGTGGCCCGCACCATGGCCGTGGTCACCGGGCGCGACGTGGTGGTCGACCCGCGCGTCAAGGGCACCATGAACCTGGTCACCGACCGCCCGCTGGCGCCGGCCGCCGCCTTCAACCAGTTCGCCGCCGCGCTGCGCCTGCAGGGCTTCGCGGTGGTGGAAGCCGACGGCCTGTACAAGGTGGTGCCCGAGGCCGACGCCAAGCTGCAGACCAGCACCGTCAACACCTCCATCGGCGGCGCCAGCGCGGCCGCGGGCAACCAGATCGTCACGCAGATCTTTCGCCTGAACTACGAGTCGGCCAACAGCCTGCTGCCGGTGCTGCGCCCGCTGATCCCGCCGAACAACACCATCAACGTGAACCCGGGCAACAACTCGCTCGTGATCACCGACTACGCCGACAACATGCGCCGGCTGGCGCGCATCATCGCGTCGCTCGACGTGCCCAACGCGTCCGACATCGAAGTCATCCAGCTCAAGCATTCGGTGGCCACCGACATGGTGCCGCTGGTCACGCGGCTGGTCGAAGGCGGCGGTGCGGGTGCGCCGGGCGCGGCCGCACCGGGCGGGGCCGACGCCTCGTTCCGCACCACGCTGATGGCCGACCCGCGCAGCAACTCGCTGATCCTGCGCGCCGCCAACCCCGCGCGCGCGCAACTCGTGCGCACGCTGGTCGAGAAGCTCGACCGTGCGCCGGCCGAAAGCAGCAACGGCGCGGCCGGCAACATCTACGTGGTCTACCTGAAGAACGCTGATGCGGTGCGCCTCGCAGCCACGCTGCGCGCCGCGATGGCCGCGAGCCAGCAGCAGTCACAGGTGCCGGGTGCGCCCGGGGCCGCGGGCAGTTCCGGCTCGTCGGTGCCGCCGGCCAGCATGCCGATGACGCAGGCCGGCTTCGGCGGCAACAACACCCAGGGCGGCGGTTCGGCCGCGGCCAACGCGCCGCTGAACAACGCCAACCAGCCCTCCACTGGCGGCCAGATCCAGGCCGACCCGAGCACCAACTCGCTGATCATCACCGCGCCCGAGCCGCAGTACCGCCAGATGCGCGCCGTGATCGACAAGCTCGACGGCCGCCGCGCGCAGGTGATGATCGAGGCGCTCATCGTCGAAGTCAGCGCCAAGAAGGCCGCCAACTTCGGCGTGCAGTGGCAAAGCGCGCTGGGCAACAACGCCGTCATCGGCACCAACTCCAGCCTGGCCAGCGCCAACATCCTGGCGCTCACGCAGGCCCTGGCCACGCGCGACGTGGCCGGCATCCGCCCGTCCACCGGCCTGAACCTGGGCATCGCCGGCAAGATCGGCGGCCAGTACATCCTGGGCGCCATTGCCAACTTCTTCAACAGCGACGGCGACGCCAACGTGCTGTCCACGCCCAACCTGCTGACGCTGGACAACGAAGAAGCCAAGATCGTCATCGGCCAGAACGTGCCCTTCGTGACCGGCCAGTACGCCAGCACCTCGGGCTCGGTCGGCATCAACCCGTTCACCACGGTGGAGCGCAAGGACGTGGGCCTCACGCTGCGCGTGCGCCCGACCATCAACGAGAACGGCACCGTGAAGATGACCATCTTCCAGGAGACCTCCACGGTCGACCAGAACACGGCCAAGGACCCCAACGGCCCGACCACCAACAAGCGCTCCATCGAGTCGAGCGTGCTGGTGGAAGACGGCGGCCTCGTGATGCTCGGCGGCCTGCTGTCGGACAACTACAGCAACAACGTCGAGAAGGTGCCGGTGGCCGGCGACATCCCCGTGCTCGGCAACCTGTTCAAGAACGAGGTGCGCGCGCGCGACAAGAGCAACCTCATGATGTTCCTGCGCCCCGCCGTGATGCGCGACGGCGCCTCCACTGAGGCCTTCGCCTACGACCGCTACGACGAGATCCGCGGCATGCAGCAGCGCACGCAGCCCAACACCGACAACATCATGCTGCGCGGTGTCGACTCGGCGCCCGTGCTGCCCGAGGCGCCGCTGGTGCGCATCAACCGCCTCAACAGCAACGACAGCGGCAAGAAGAGCAGCGAGACCCGCATGGAAGGCACGCAACTCATCCCGCCGCCGCGCCCCGCCACCGACAACCGCCGGCTTGCGCCCAGCCCGCTGCGCGGCGCGCTGCCGCCCACCGCCGACCCGACCAGCTCGCGCGAGCTGCCCTGAGCCCCGTTTCGCACACGCCAGCCCCCCCCATGCGCTATCCCCTGCCCTACGCGTTCGCACGCAGCCAGCAACTGCTGCTCGAAGCCACGGACGACGGCCGCCACACGCTGTGGATGTCTTCCCACCCGGCACGCAGCGCGGTCGGTGAAGTGACCCGCAAGTACGGCGTGCAGGCCTTCGAGGTGCTCGACGACGGCCCGCTCGCGCAGCGCATCAGCGCCGCCTACGCGCAGGGCGAATCGAGCGCCGCCGCGGTGGTCAGCGAAGTGCAGAACGACGCCGACCTCTCGCGCATGATGCAGGAGCTGCCCGCGGTCGAAGACCTGCTGGCCAGCGCCGGCGACGCGCCCATCATCCGCATGCTGAACGCGCTGCTCACGCAGGCCGCGCGCGACGGCGCCAGCGACATCCACATCGAGCCCTACGAGCGCACGTCGTCCGTGCGCTTTCGCATCGACGGCACCTTGCGCGAAGTGGTGCAGCCCAACCGCGCGCTGCACGCCGCGCTGATCTCGCGCCTGAAGATCATGGCCGACCTCGACATCTCCGAAAAGCGGCTGCCGCAGGACGGGCGCATCAGCCTGCGCATCGGCACGCGCGCGGTCGACGTGCGGGTGTCGACGCTGCCCAGCGCGCACGGCGAACGCGCTGTGCTGCGCCTTTTGGACAAGAGCGAATCGAAGCTCACGCTCGAATCGGTGGGCATGCAGGGCGACTCGCTGGCGCGCTTCGAAAAGCTCATTGCGCAGCCGCACGGCATCATCCTCGTGACCGGCCCCACCGGCTCGGGCAAGACCACCACGCTGTATGCCGCGCTGGCCCGCCTCGATGCGAGCCGCAGCAACATCATGACGGTGGAAGACCCCATCGAGTACGAGCTGCCGGGCGTGGGCCAGACGCAGATCAACGCGAAGATCGAACTCACCTTCGCCAAGGCCCTGCGCGCCATCCTGCGGCAGGACCCCGACGTGATCATGATCGGCGAAATCCGCGACTTCGAAACCGCGCAGATCGCCATCCAGGCCTCGCTCACCGGCCACCTCGTGCTGGCCACGCTGCACACCAACGATTCGGTGAGCGCCGTCACGCGCCTGACCGACATGGGCGTGGAACCCTTCCTCTTGAGCTCGTCGCTGCTCGGCGTGCTGGCCCAGCGCCTCGTGCGCAAGGTCTGCACGGCCTGCGGCGGTGCGGGCTGCGAGGCCTGCGGCCAGACCGGCTACCAGGGCCGCACCGGCATCTTCGAGCTGCTGGTGGCCGACGACGAGGTGCAGGCACTCATCCACGGCAAGGCCGCCGAGAGCGCGCTGTTCGAAGCCGGCGCACGCGGTGGCCTGCGCTCCATGCGCGAAGACGGCGAACGGCTGGTGCAGGCCGGCATCACCTCGCGCGCCGAACTCTTGCGCGTCACCCGCGAGTAGCGACCCGCGATGCCCGCCTATTCCTTCGAAGCCATCGATGCCAGCGGCCAGTCGCGCGAAGGCGTGCTCGAGGCCGACACCGCGCGCGCCGCACGCGGCCTGCTGCGGGCACAAGCGCTCATTCCGCTGTCGGTCAAACCGGTCGGCGGCGGCGATGCGGCCGGCGGTGGCGGCAGCGCTGGCAGCACGCTCACGCGCTGGCTCGGCGGCGGCAAGCGGGTCTTCAATTCGACGAACCTCGCCGTGTGGACACGCCAGCTCGCCGGCCTCATCTCCGCCGGCCTGCCGCTGGAACGCGCGCTCACGGCGCTCACCGACGAAGCCGAATCGGAACCGCAGCGCAACCTCGTCGCCTCGCTGCGCGCCGAGGTCAACGCGGGCTCGCCCTTTGCGCGCGCGCTGTCGGCGCACCCGCGCGAGTTCTCGCCCATCTACACCGCCGTGATCGGCGCGGGCGAGCAAAGCGGCAACCTCGGGCTCGTGCTCGAACGCCTCGCCGACGACCTCGAGGAGCGCCAGGTGCTGCAGCAGAAGCTGATCGGCGCCGCGCTGTACCCGGCCATCGTCACGCTGGTGGCGATCGTGATCGTGATCTTCCTCGTGAGCTACGTGGTGCCGCAGGTGGCGCAGGTGTTCGCGGGCACCAAGCGCTCGCTGCCCTTCCTCACGACCGTGATGCTGTCGCTGAGCGCGGCCGTGCGCAACTACGGCTGGTGGATGCTGGGTGCCGTGGTACTCGCGGCCATCGGTGTGCGTGTCGCGCTGGCACAGGAAGCCTTCCGCCTCAAGTTCGACGCCGCCTGGCTCAAGCTGCCGCTGGTCGGCAAGCTCGCGCGCGGCTACAACGCGGCGCGCTTCGCCAGCACGCTCGCCATGCTGGCCACGGCCGGTGTGCCGATCCTGCGTGCGTTGCAGGCAGCCTCCGAAACGCTGGGCAACCGCGCCATGCGCGCCGACGCGCTCGATGCGCTGGTGCTGGTGCGCGAAGGCGCGCCGCTGGCCTCGGCGCTGGCGCAGAAGAAGCGCTTCCCGGGGCTGGTGTCGATGTTCGCGCGCCTGGGCGAGCAGACCGGCACGCTGCCCGTGATGCTGCAACGCGCCGCCAACCAGCTGGGCGCCGAAGTGCAGCGCCGCGCGATGCACCTGGCCACCATCCTCGAGCCGCTTCTCATCGTCGCCATGGGCGGCGTGGTCATGCTCATCGTGCTGGCCGTGATGCTGCCGATCATCCAGCTGAACCAGTTCGTCAAGTGACGACGGACGGGGAGCCCCTCACATGCCCGTAACGCTCGAAGACAAACTCGTGGTCGCGATCTCCTCGCGGGCCCTGTTCAACCTCGAAGAAGAAAACAAGATCTTCGAGGCCGGCGACAACGAGGGCTACATGAAACTGCAGCTCGACCGCATCGATGAACCGGCCGCGCCCGGCATCGCGTCGTCGCTGATCCGCAAGCTGCTGCGCTTCAACGAAGACGGCGTGCAGCGCGTCGAGGTGGTCATCCTCTCGCGCAACGACCCGGTGTCGGGCATGCGCATCTTCAAGTCAAGCGCCGCGGCCGACATCAAGCTGCAGCGCGGCGTGTTCACCCAAGGCCGCCCGCCCTTCGGCTACCTGCGCCCGCTGCGCGCGCACCTGTTCCTGTCGGTCAACGCGCAAGACGTGCGCGAGGCACTCGCCGCAGGCTTCCCCGCCGCACGCGTGCTGGTCGAATCGGTGAAGGCCAGCGACGCGTGGCCCAACGAAGTGCGCATCGCCTTCGACGGCGACGCCGTGCTCTTCAGCGACGAAGCCGAGCGCGTGTTCCAGGCCGAGGGCCTCGACGCCTTCCAGGCGCACGAACTCAGCAAGGCCGACCTGCCCCTGCCCGAAGGCCCGTTCAAGCCGCTGCTGATGGCGCTGCACCGCCTGCAGATGGCGGGTAATGCGCAGATGCGCATCCGCACCGCGCTGGTCACGGCGCGCAGCGCACCGGCGCACGAGCGCGCGATCCGCACGCTCATGAAGTGGAACATCCGCGTCGACGAAGCGATGTTCCTCGGCGGCCTGCCCAAGGGCGAGTTCCTGCGCGAGTTCGAGCCCGACTTCTTCTTCGACGACCAGACCGGCCACGTCGATGCGGCCTCGCGGCATGTGCCTGCGGGGCATGTATCGAGCGGCATCAGCAACGAGCCCTGACGCTGTTCAGGGCGCGATCACGCCGACGGGGCACCTTGCTCCGCGAATGTCCTCCGCCCTTCGGGCTCCCCCTTTATTTCGCTGCGCAAGGCACCCCATCGACATGATCGATGGGCCGTGCGGTCGTTGATCGGCCGCACACCCGCGCTGCTTCCCGTGCCCAGGGCACTGGGTGCTTCCCGCAGCGAAATCAAGGAGGAGGCCGCAGGCCGGGGGACATTCGCGGAGGGAAGTACCCGGTGGCCTGGGCACGCGCCCCAGCCCCTCTTTCGCGGTCTCCACGAAGCCGCAGACCAGCGCGTTGTCACACGCGTTTCGTCCCACTGTCATCGCTCGTTCACTGCCGAGTAACGGGTTCTCCCTAGTCTTGTCGCCTGTCCGGTGCGCACATCGGGCCAGCCGCTTTTCGCGCTCGCGCCCTGATCTCCCCCCGATCTCCACGACATCACAAAGAGAGGATCACCCCATGCTTGTTCAAGCCTCGCTCCCCACGCGGCTGCTGGCCGCCTTCATCCTGGCTTGCACGCTGTCAGCCTGCGGCGGCAGCGACAACGGCGGCGGCTTCGCCGGCTTTCCGCCCGTCACCACGCCGCCCCCGCAGCCCCAACCCGAAACCGGCGTGAAGCCCGAGATGCGCTGCGCACCGTGACACGCGAACACATGACATCCCACGACAAGACCATGAATTCACGCCGCAAATTCCTCACGGGCACCGCCACCACCGGCGCTGCCGCCCTCGCGCTCTCTGCATTCCCACCGAGCATCCGCCGCGCACTGGCCATTCCGGCCAACAACAAGACCGGCACCATCAACGATGTCGAGCACATCGTCATCCTGATGCAGGAGAACCGTTCGTTCGACCACTACTTCGGCACGCTCATGGGCGTGCGTGGCTTCGGCGATCGCTTCACGATTCCGCTGCCCAAGGGACGCAACGTCTGGCAGCAAGTCGACAAGACGGACACACCGATCCTGCCCTACCACTTGGACCAGACCAAAGGCAACGCGCTGCGCGCAGGTCAGACACCGCACGACTGGTCCGATGGCCAGGACGCCTGGGATGGCGGTCGCAACTATCAGTGGCCTCGCTACAAGCGCCCGCTTTCCATGGGCTACTACAAGGAAGCGGAGTTGCCGTATCAAACGGCTCTGGCCAACGCCTTCACCCTGTGCGATGGCTACCACTGCAGCATGCACGCAGGCACCAACTCGAACCGCATGTTCCTCTGGACCGGCACCAACGGCCCCACCGGCGCCGGCGTGGCCACGGTCACCAACGAATGGGACGACAGACGCCCTCCCGCTTCGACCTCCGGCTATGAGTGGAAGACCTACCCCGAGCGCCTGGAAGCGGCAACGCCCAAAGTCAAATGGATCGTGTATGAAAACATACCCGACAACTACGGCGACAACCCGCTCACGGGCTTCAAGCAGTACCGCCTGGCCAACGAAGCAGCAAAGGCAAAGCAGATCACCAGCCAGAATCCGGTGCCGATCTACGATCCAGCCAGCGACGACGTCGGCAACCCGTTGTACAAGGGCATTGCCAACACCATGCCCGGCACCAAGGTGGACGAGTACCTGAACACCTTCCGAAACGACGTGAAGAACGGCAAGCTGCCGCAGGTGTCCTGGATCGTGGCCCCCGACGCCTACTCTGAGCATCCGGGGCCCTCCAGCCCGGTGCTGGGCGCCTGGTACATCCAGGAAGTGCTGGATGCGCTCACCGCCGTGCCCGAGGTGTGGAGCAAGACCGTGCTGTTCATCAATTTCGACGAGAACGACGGCATCTTCGACCACTACCCGTCGCCGGCCGCACCTTCCATCAATCCGGACGGCACCGCCGCCGGCAAGACCACACTGAGCGATGCCGATCTCGCCTTCGAATACCACAACTACCCTGCACCGCCCGGCACCACCGACCAGAACAAATATCCACCAGATGGCAAGGTCTTCGGACCGGGCAAGCGTGTTCCCATGTACGTGGTCTCGCCATGGAGCCGTGGTGGCTGGGTGAATTCGCAAGCCTTCGATCACACCTCGGTGCTGCGCTTCATCGAGGCGCGTTTCGGCGTGACGGAGCCCAACATCAGCCCGTTCCGCCGCGCGGTGTGCGGCGATCTGACCAGCGCTTTCAATTTCGCCAACCCGAACAATGAGCCACGGCCTCAACTCGCGGGACGAAAGAGCCTGGACGAAGCCGTTGCGCAGAACAAATCGCAAGAGTTCGAGGCGGATGGCACGACCAAGCGAGCGGCAGTCCCCTTGCCACTCGATCCGCAGCTGCCGCGCCAGGCCACCGGCACGCGCCCGTCGCGTGCCCTGCCCTACGAGCTGCACACGAGCGCCAGGGCCGACACCCTCGCCGGCACCGTGAAGCTGGTCTTCTCGAACACCGGCAAGGCCGCCGCCGTGTTCCATGTGTACGACAAGCTCAACCTCGACCGCCTGCCGCGCCGCTACATGGTCGAGCCCGGCAAGACGCTCGACGACAGCTGGACCGCTGCGATCGACAACAGCGGCTTCTACGACCTCTGGGTGCTCGGCCCCAACGGCTACCACCGCCACTTCAAGGGCGACCTCAACCGCCTGCGCGCCGGCGGCGTGGCCGCGCCCGAGGTGCGTGTCTGCTACGACATCGCCAACGGCAACGTCTACCTGCAGATGCGCAACGACGGCAAGGCCGCGTGCAAGTTCACGGTGCGCGCCAAGGCCTACCGCGACGACGGTCCGTGGAACGCCACGGTGAACGGCGGCGCCCAGGCCGAGCAGCACTGGGAACTGGCCGCCAGCGGCCAGTGGTACGACTTCGCCGTCACCTGCGACAGCGACCCGGCCTTCTACCGCCGCTTCGCCGGCCGCGTGGAAACCGGCAAGCACACGGTGAGCGATCCGGCGATGGGCTTGCCCGACCTCTGAAGACGTAGGCATGATCCCCCCGCGCCCGCCAGCGGCGCGGGGGAATTCATGCACGCCAAGGTCATTCGGTACTTCGTCGAGGTGGTTCGCGCGGGCTCGATCCGCAAGGCGGCCGAGCAGTTGCACGTGGTGCCCACGGCAGTCAACCGCCAGATCCTCAACCTCGAGGAAGAGCTGGGCGCGCCGCTGTTCGAGCGCATCCACAACACGCTCAAGCTCACGCCCGTGGGCGAGATCGTGCTGGCGCACGCGCGCGGCACGCTGCGCGAGTTCGACCTCGTGCGCCAGCGCATCGAGGACGTGCGCGGCCTGCGCCAGGGCGAGGTCACGCTGGCCACCACGGCCGGCCTGGCCGACGCCTTCCTGCCGGCCGTGGTGCAGCGCTTTCGCGCGGCGCACCCGGGCATCCAGCTGAAGCTGCTGGGGCTGCCCATCGCGGCCGTGCTGCGCAGCGTGGCCGAGGGCGACGCCGACCTGGCGCTGGCCTACGACGTGCCCGGCACGGCCGGCTTTCGCACGCTGTTCAGCAGCGAATGGCCGATCGGCGCGGTGGTGCCGCCGGGCCATCCGCTCACGGCGCATGCGACCGCGCTGCTGGCGGAGTGCGTGGGCTACCCGCTGATCCTGCCCGCGCCGTCGCTGTCGATCCGCCCGATCCTCGACGCCGCGTTCGAGCGCTCGGCCATCCGCGTGTCGCCGGTGGTCGAGACCACCTCGACCGCGCTGATGCGCCGGCTGGTGCGCGACGGCGGCGGCATCACGCTGCTCAACCGCCTGGACGTGGACGAGGAGCGCAACGACGGCAGCCTGGTCTTCGTGCCGCTGCGCGACACCACGCTGCGCGCGCAGACGCTCACGCTCGAGACCCGCGCCGCCCAGGCACCGAGCGCGACGGCCGAACTGTTCGCGAACCATGTCGTGGCCTGCCTGGACGACCTGCTGGCGCCCTGAAATTCTCCCTTCGATGACCGTCCACTTTTTGTGCACAGGGCGCGTCATTTATTGACTTTGCATGGGCAAAGACATCGCTCCTAGACTGCCGCGCCGGTTCATCGGCAGGAAAGGTTCCCATGTTCTCGAACGATAAAAAGACCCCCGCAGGAGACGGCGAAGGGGTCGACCAGAAGCTTCCGCTCGCCCGTTGCGGCGCATTGAGCCTGCAGCACGTGCTCGTGATGTACGCGGGCACGGTGGCCGTGCCGCTCATCGTGGGCAGCGCGCTCGGCCTCTCGAAGGCCGACATCGCGTTCCTCATCAACGCCGACCTGTTCGCTGCCGGCATCGCCACGCTGGTGCAGGCCATCGGCTTCTGGCGCTTCGGCATCCGCATGCCGGTGATGATGGGCGTGACCTTCGCGGCCGTCGGACCGATGATCGCCATCGGCATGGACCCGTCGCTCGGGCTGCCCGCGATCTACGGCGCGACCATCGTGGCGGGCGTGTTCGGCATGCTCGTCGCGCCGCTCATGGGGCGCGTGCTGGGCGTGTTTCCGCCGCTGGTCACGGGCACGGTCATCACGCTGATCGGCGTGTCGCTCATGGGCGTGGCCATCAACTGGGCCGCCGGCGGCCAGCCCACCGCGACCCGCATGGTCGACGGCGTGGCGCACGCGGTGGCCAACCCGGCCTACGGCGAGCCGGTGAACCTCGCGATTGCCGCGGCCGTGCTGGCGGTGATCATCGCGATCACGCGCTTCGGCAAAGGCCTCATCGCCAACATCGCGGTGCTGCTGGGCATCGTGTTCGGCGTGGGCCTGTCGCTGGCGCTCGGGCGCATGCACTTCGACGGGCTCGAGGAAGCCAGCTGGATGGCCGTGACCACGCCCTTCCACTTCGGCCTGCCGCGCTTCGAGCTCACGGCCATCGCCTCGATGTGCATCGTGATGCTCATCACGCTGGTCGAATCGACCGGCATGTTCCTCGCGCTGGGCGAGATCACCGGCCGCAAGGTGACGACCGACGCGCTCACGCGCGGGCTGCGCGCCGACGGGCTGGGCACGGTCATCGGCGGTGTGTTCAACACCTTTCCCTACACCTCGTTCTCGCAGAACGTGGGGCTGGTCACGGTGACGGGCGTGCGCTCGCGCTACGTGGCGGCGGGCGGTGGCCTGATGCTGATCGCGCTGGCGCTCTTTCCGAAGATCGCGCACATCGTGGCCTCGGTGCCGCAGTTCGTGCTCGGCGGCGCGGGCATCGTGATGTTCGGCATGGTGGCGGCCACGGGCGTGCGCATCCTGGGCGCGATCGACTATGCGCAGAACCGCCACGCGCTGTACGTGATCGCCATTTCGATCGGGCTCGGGTTGATCCCCACGCTGTCGCCCAATTTCTTCCAGCACTTCCCCGCCTGGACCCATCCGCTGACGCACAGCGGCATCGTGCTGGGCACGCTGGCCGCGGTGCTGCTCAATCTTTTCTACAACGGCGTGCTGTCGAAGGAACGGTCCTTCGCGATGGCGGCGCGCACTTCGCACGGTACCGAATGACCTTCCAGAACCCTTCGTCCTCTTCACCGCAGCGCCCGCCGCTGCTGATCGTGCGCCACGCCGACGTGCTCGTCACCATGGACGCCGCCCGGCGCGAGATCGCCGACGGCGCCGTGGTGATGGACGGCCCCGCTGTCGCCTGGGTGGGCGCCACGGCCGAGCTGCCGGCGGCGTACCTCGACGCGCTGCGCAGCGGTCAGGCCGAGGCCATCGACATGCACGGCCATGTCGTGATGCCCGGGCTGGTGAACACGCACCACCACATGTACCAGGGCCTCACGCGTGCCGTGCCCGAGGCGCAGGACGCCGAGCTCTTCGGGTGGCTCACGAACCTGTACCTGCTGTGGGCGCGACTCACGCCCGAGATGATCCGCGTGTCGACGCAGACCGCGATGGCCGAGCTGATGCGCTCGGGCTGCACCACCACCAGCGACCACCTCTACCTGTTTCCGAACGGCTCGCGGCTCGACGACTCGATCGAGGCCGCCGACGCCATGGGCATGCGCTTTCACGCCGCGCGCGGCAGCATGAGCGTGGGCCGCAGCGCCGGCGGCCTGCCGCCCGACGAGGTGGTGGAGACAGAAGCGGCGATCCTGCGCGACAGCGAGCGCCTCATCGACCGCTGGCACAACCCCGCGCGCCACTCGATGCGCCGCATCGTGCTGGCGCCCTGCTCGCCGTTCTCGGTGTCGCGCGACCTGATGCGGCTGTCGGCCGAACTGGCACGCGAACGCGGCGTGTCGCTGCACACGCACCTGGCCGAGAACGACAACGACGTGGCGTACTCGCGCGAGAAGTTCGGCATGACGCCGGCCGAGTACGCCGAAGACCTGGGCTGGGTGGGCCGCGACGTGTGGCACGCGCACTGCGTGAAGCTCGACGACGCCGGCATCGCGCTCTTCGGTCGCACCGGCACCGGCGTGGCGCACTGCCCGTGCTCGAACATGCGGCTGGCCTCGGGCATCGCGCCCATCGGCGCGATGCGGCGCGCGGGCGTGCCCGTGGGCCTGGGCGTGGACGGCAGCGCGTCGAACGACGGCGCGCACATGCTGGGCGAGGCGCGCCAGGCCATGCTGCTGCAGCGCGTGGGCTACGGCCCCGCCGCCATGACCGCGCGCGAGGCGCTGGAGATCGCCACGCTCGGCGGCGCCCGCGTGCTCGGGCGCGACGACATCGGTGCGCTGGCACCGGGCATGTCGGCCGACCTCGTGGCCTTCGACATGCGCGGCGTGGACCACGCGGGCGCCTGGCACGACCCGGTCGCGGCGCTGGTGTTCTGCACGCCGGTGGCGGCCGCGCTGAGCGTGATCGACGGCGTGGTCCGCATCCGCGACGGGCGCTTCACGGGCTTCGAGCTGGCGCCGCTGCTGGCGACGCACCGTGACCTGGCGCGCACGCTGTACGAGAGTGCGCGGCATCCGCACACCGCCTGAAAAAGCGGTGCGCCGTGCGCGTCAGCGGCGCATGGTGTCGAGCTGCGTGACCGGCGCGGCGTTGTTGCCCCACGACCCGCGGATGTAGGTGAGCACCTCGGCCACCTCGGTGGCGTCGAGCGCGTGCCCGAACGGCGGCATGCCGTAGGGGCGCGGGTTGCCGGCCGTCGCGGGCAGGAAGCCGCCGTGCGCGACCACCTGGATCAGGTTGGTGGGCCGCGCCATCGTCACCGCGCGGTTGCCGGCGAGCGGCGGGTAGGCGCCGGCCGCGCCCTGGCCCTGGTCGCCGTGGCAGTAGGCGCAGCGCTGGTCGTAGATCTTCGCGCCGCGCACCATCGCGCCGGCGTCGCGCCGCACCGACGCGGCCGGGGCCTTGGTTGCTTCGGGGGCGTCCTTCTTCACGGCCTCGGGCAGGTCCTTGAGGTAGATGGCCATCGCGCCCAGGTCGGCGTCGCTCAGGTACTGCGTGCTGCGGAACACGACGTCGGCCATCGGGCCCATCACCGAGCCGCGCGGGGAGGTGCCCGACTTGAGCAGCGCCACGACATCGGCCGCGGGCCAGTCGGCCACGCCGGCTTCGTGCGGGTCGGCCAGCGAGGGCGCGTACCAGTTCTCCACCGCGATCAGTCCGCCCGAGAGCCCCAGCTTGGTTTCGGTCGCGCCCAGCGAGTTGCGGCTGCCGTGGCAGGCGATGCAATGGCCCAGTCCGCCCACGAGGTAAGCGCCGCGGTTCCATTCGGCCGGCTTGTTCGCGTTGGCCACGAAGGGCTGCGGCTTGAACGAGAGCGCGCGCCACACCGCGAGCGCGACCTGCGTGTCGTACGGAAAGCGCAGGCGGTGCGCCTTGTTTTCCGTGGTGGCGGGCGCCACGCTGCGCAGGTAGGCGTACAGGGCGTCGGAGTCTTCGCGCGTAACCTGCGTGAAGTTCGGGTACGGGAAGGCCGGGTACAGCAGGCGCCCGTCCTTGCTGCGGCCGTTGTGCATGGCGCGCCAGAAATGCGCGCTGCTCCAGCCGCCGATGCCGTGCGTCGCATCGGGCGTGAGGTTGGTCGCGTAGATGGTGCCGAACGGCGTTTCGAGCGGCACGCCGCCCGCATAGGGCTGGCCGCCGCGCGTGGTGTGGCAGCCGGCGCAGTTGCCCGCCAGCGCGAGGTAGCGCCCGCGCTCGACGAGTTGCGGCGTGGCGTCGAAGGCTTCGGCGCGCTCGGGCAGCGGGTCTTCGCCGCGCAGGTTCAGCGCCAGCACGACGCCGGCCAACACGGCCGCCAGGGTGACCAGGCCCAGCAGGGCCCAGCCGAAATGTCTCAGTCGCGCGGTCATCGGGTTCTCAGGGTTTCGCTGCGGTGGGCATGCCGCCGCAGGTGACGGGCAGCGGCGCGGGCAGCGAGGCCGCCGGGCGGGTGTCGGCCGGCATCGGCTGCACGGCCAGCCAGCTGGCCACGGCGTTGATGTCGGCGGTGGTCATGCGCTGGCCGATCTGCGCCATGCAGTCGGGCGCGGGTGCATGGCGCTCCTTGGTGAGCCAGGCGCCCAGCTGCGACGACACATACAGCCGCGGCAGGCCCAGCAGGCCCGGAATGGCCGGCTGCACGCCCGTGAGCGCCGCGCCGTGGCACTGCACGCAGGCCGGGATCTGGCGCGCGGCATCGCCTTCGAGCGCCAGCTGGCGGCCGCGGCGCAGCTGCTCGGGCGAAGCGTCGCTCTGCGGCGAGACCGCCGCGTACGGCAGCGACAGGTTGGCGAAGTAGTCGGCCATCTCGCGCAGGTAGTCGTCCGACAGGTGCTGGACCATGTAGGTCATGTCGCTGTTGAAGCGGCGCCCGTCGCGAAAACTCACGAGCTGGTTGAACAGGTAGCCCGCCGGCTTGCCCGCCAGGCGCGGGAAGAAGCCGGCGTTGGTGGTGGCGCCCTCGCGCCCGTGGCAGGCGATGCAGGCGGCCACGCGCTGCTCGATGGTGTCGGGCACGGTGGTGGTGGCAGCCTGCGCCGCAACCGGGGCAAGCGGCAACAGCAGCGCCAGGGCCAGCGCTGCCCGTTGGAGCAAGGCCTTCATCACGTGCCTGCCGCGAAATGCGCCAGGGCCAGCAGGCCCGCGATCAGCAGCAGGGCCATGCACAGCCCCACGCCGATCAGCGGCAGGATGCCCAGCTGGGCGGTCCGCTTGTCGGCGTCGGCCCGGCGGCCGCCCAGCCCGATGAAGCTCCAGAGTACGGCGCGCACCGCGCGCATCAGATTGAACATGGGTCCACTGTCGCGCAAACGGGTCAAAAAAAACAGATGCAGATCCAGCTCGATTCACCATATCAGATTAGAGTCCCCGCGAATGACAACGGCCCACCGATGAAGCGTTATGAAGCCCTGGCCTCGGACATCGAGGCCTCGATCCGCAACGGCACCCTCAAGACCGGCGACCGCCTGCCCTCCGTGCGCCACACGGGCAGCAGCCGCGGCGTGAGCGCCTCCACCGTGTTCCAAGCCTACTACCTGCTGGAGGCGCGCGGGCTGGTGCGCGCGCGCGACCGCTCGGGCTACTACGTGGCCGGCGGCGGCCTGCGCGACGCGCCGCCCGAGACCACCCTCACCTCGCGCCCCGCCGAAGGACCGCGCGCGCTCGAGGTGAGCGACCAGGTGTTCGACATCCTCGAAGCCAGCATGTCGCGCCAGGTCGTGCCCTTCGGCTCGGCCTTTCCGAGCCCGCTGCTGTTTCCGCTGGCGCGGCTGGGCCAGTTCATGGCGGCCAGCGCCAAGTCACTCGACCCGTGGCGCACCGTGGACGACCTCACGCCCGGCAGCGCGGCGCTGCGCCGGCAGATCGCGCTGCGCTACCTGGCCGACGGCCTGCCCGTGCCCGCCGAGGAGATCGTGGTCACCAACGGTGCGCTCGAAGCGCTCAACCTGTGCCTCTCGGCCGTGACGCGGCCGGGTGATGCGGTGATCGTCGAGTCGCCCACCTTCTATGCCGCGCTGCAGGCGCTCGAACGCATGGGCCTGCGCGCCATCGAGGTGCCCACGCACCCGGGCGAAGGCATCGACCTCGACGCGCTGGCGCAGGCCATCGCTGCGCACAAGCCGACCGCCTGCTGGCTCATGACCACCTTCCAGAACCCGCTGGGCAGCCTCATGCCCGACGCGAAGAAGAAGGCGCTGGTCGAACTGCTCGCGCGGCACGAACTGCCGCTCATCGAGGACGACGTGTACGCCGAGCTCTACTTCGGCGAGCGCCGCCCGCCGCCGGCCAAGGCCTTCGACACGCAGGGGCTGGTGCTGCACTGCCCGTCGTTCTCGAAAAGCCTCGCGCCCGGCTACCGCATCGGCTGGGCCTCGGCCGGGCGCTTCGCGCGCACGGTGGCGCGCCAGAAGCTCACGACCACGCTCAGCACCGCGGTGCCCGCGCAGCTGGCGCTGGCCGACTACCTCGAGAAGGGCGGCTTCGACAAGCACCTGCGCAAGCTGCGCCAGACGCTGGCGATGCAGCAGGCCAGCTTCACGCAGGCCGTGGGCCATTACTTTCCGGCCGGCACGCGCGCCACGCGGCCGCTGGGCGGGTACTTCCTGTGGGTGGAATTGCCGGCGCAGGTGGATGCGCTGGAGATCCATCGCCTCGCGCTGGAGCGCGGCATCAGCGTCGCGCCCGGCCCGATCTTCTCGGCCACGCGCGCGTTCTCGAACTGCCTGCGGCTGAACTACGGCCACGCGTGGGACGCGCACAGCGAGCAGGCCTTGCAGACCCTGGGGCGGCTGGTGGCAGAAGCAAGCTGAAACGACAACGCCCGCCGAAGGGGCGGGCGTTGTTCGGGCATGTCGACCTACTCTTGCGGTTCCAGCGCGACAGACGCCTGTGCCCCGTTCTTCTTGCGTGCCTGCAGCACGAACGCCACCAGCTGCCACACCACGAAGATCGCGATCAGCCCCAGCAGCGTGCCGCTGATGGGCCGCGACACGAAGGTGCCGAAGCCGCCGCGGCTCAGCAGCATCGCGCGGCGGAAGTTCTCCTCGAGCATCGGCCCGAGGATGAAGCCCAGCATGAGCGGCGCGGCGTCGAGCTCCAGCCGCATGAACATGTAGCCCATGAAGCCGAACGCGGCGGTGATGAACACGTCCTGCAGGTTGTTGTTCACGCTGTAGGTGCCGATGCAGCAGAAGAACAAAATCGACGGGAACAGCACGCTGTACGGGATCTTGAACACCGAGAGCCAGTAGCGCACCAGCGGCACGTTCAGCACCAGCAGGAACACGTTGCCGATCCACATGCTGGCCACCAGGCCCCAGAACAGCTCGGGGTGGCTGGCGATCATGTTCGGGCCCGGCTGGATGCCCTTGATGATGAAGGCCGCCAGCATCAGCGCCATGACCGCGTTCTCGGGAATGCCGATGCTCATGAGCGGAATGAAGCTCGTGCGCGCCGCCGCCTCGTCGGCCGCCGCCTGGCCGGCCACGCCTTCGATGCAGCCGGTGCCGATCTCGTGCTTGTACTTGCTGACCTTCTTGTCCAGCGCGTACGCCGCGAACTGCGCAATGGTCGGGCCGCCGCCGGGCAGGATGCCCAGGATGGAGCCGACCACGCTGCCGCGCAGCGCGCTCGGAATGATCCGCTTGAACTCCGCCCAGGTCGGGATGAGGTTGATCTTGCCGTTGAAGGGCGAGCGCTCCTCGCGCGAGTCGAGGTTCTTGGTGATCTCGGCGATGCCGAAGCAGCCCAGCGCAATGCTCACGATGCCCACGCCGTCGGTCAGGACCGGCATGTCCATCGTGAAGCGCGCCATGCCGCTGTTCACGTCGGTGCCGATGGTGCCCAGCAGCACGCCGATCATGCACATCGCCAGCCCGTTCAGCAGGCTGCCCGTGGTCACGAAGCTCACGCACACGAAGCCCACCAGCATCATCGCGACGTAGTCCGCCGGGCCGAACAGGAAGGCCACCTCGCCCAGCGTCGGCGCCAGGAACGACAGCACCAGGATCGCGACCGTGCCGCCGATGAAGCTGGAGAAACCCGCCGTGAAGAGTGCCAGGCCCGTCTTGCCCTTGAGCGTCATCGCGTAGCCGTCGATGCAGGCCACGATGCTGCTGGCGTGCGGGATCTTCATCGTGATCGCGCTCACGCTGTCGCCGTACTGCGCACCGTAGTAGATGCCGGCCAGCATGATGAGTGCGCCGGTGGTGGGAATCGAATACGTCAGCGGCAGCAGCAGGCTGATGGTGGCCAGCGGGCCCAGGCCGGGCAGCAGGCCGACCAGCGTGCCCACCGTGCAACCGATGGCGCAGTACATCAGGTTGTGGAGTGTCAGGGCGTGCGAGAAACCGAACGCCAGGTTGTTCAGGACTTCCGTCATGGTCGTGGCCTCAGAAAAGCGGCAGGTTCAGGCCGAGCAGCTTCTGCAGCGCCAGCGCCATGGCGATCAGGCCCGCCGAGATCTTCACGTTGCGCAGCCACGAGTTGGAACTGCCCGCGAAGGCCGAACAGAACACCATGAAGACGATGCCCGCGATCATGTTCACGTACATCGAGATCAGCGCGAACCCGCACAGGCTCGACAGGATGAGTCCGATGTTCTTGAAGTTCAGGTCCAGCGTCACCGGCGCCACCACGAACGACCGGACCACGGTGGCCACGCCGATCAGCAGCAGCAGGCTGCTCACCATCACGGGGAACAGGCCCGGCCCCGCCCGGCTGAAGTCGCCGATGGGATAGCGCAGCGCGGTCAGGCCGAAGGCCAGCGCGATCGCCATGAGGAACAGACCTCTGACAAGGTTTCTATTTTTCATTCATACGCTCACGGAGTGTTGTGATTCGAATGCGCCCGCGACCGGCAAAACCGGCGCGGGCGTGTCTCCGTCCGGAGGGAAGTTCCGGACGGATCGATGCTCTTTTTGCAAGCTGATCGGAATCTGACGCAGGCGCGAGGGGAACTACGTACCGGGCGCGAAGGCGGTGAACGCGCCCGGGTCACAATGCGCGGGGCCTCCTTTCGAAGGATTGCGGAACACCGATGAAGACACCACGCCACGCTGCCCGACACGCGCTCCTGGCGGTCGCTGCCACCGCCGCGCTGCTCGCCGCCTGCGCGGCACCGCCGCCGCCGCCGCCGCCGCCCGGCGAATGGTCGCCGCAGCCCCCCAACCCGAACGCGCCCTACCCCGCCGAATCGCGGATGAACGGGGAGCAAGGCATGGTGCTGCTGCGCGTGCGCACCACGCCGGCCGGCCTGCCCGCGAGCGTCGAGGTGAAAGAGTCGAGCGGCCACGCACGGCTGGACCGCTCGGCCGTCGAGACCGTTCGCACGTGGCGCTTCAAGCCGACGCCGGACGATGGCACGGTGGTGTGGCGCGAGGTGCCGATCCGGTTCTTCATCACGTCGCCGCCGCAGCAGCCGACGATGAATTAGGAACGCCCGTCCGGACGCAAGACACGAGATGCCGCACGTGATTCAGATGACGCTCGACGATCGTTTGCTGGACATTTCGGCGCCGGGCCCATGGGCCCGTGCGCTCGATCTGATGCAGTCGACCTCCCGGTTCGAGCTGTGGGTCTCCGTGCCCGACGGCCCGTCGATGTGCATGCTGCGAAACGGCGAGAACGCATGGCTGATGTACCTCCGAGAGCCGGGTGACAGCGGCTTCAGATCGGTGGGCGACACGCACCGGCCGGGCGTGGAAGTCTTCACGCTGGGCAACGGACAGGTCGACGAGTACCCGCGCGCGTGGTGCATCGATCTTGCACAGTGCCTTCAGGCCCTCGTCGATTTCCGCGACCGCGACGGCGCGCGGCCCGAATCGATCACGTGGTGCGAGAGCTAGGCGGCGCGATCTTTCTCGGCCTCAAGCCGCCACCGCCACCCCACCCCGCCGCATCCGGCTCACCCTGAACAGCAGGAACGCCGCGATGCTCACGTTCACCAGGTTCCATCCGATGCCGTTCAGGAAGGCCGCGTGGTAGCTGCCCGTCAGGTCGAACACCTTGCCCGACATCCAGCCGCCCAGCGCCATGCCGAACAGCGTGAACATCAGCACCGTGCCCACGCGCGCGCCGGCTTCCCTGGGCGGGAAGTGCTCGCGCACGATGATCGCGTACGAGGGCACGATGCCACCCTGGAACAGGCCGAACAGCGCCGAGATCACGTACAGCGGCACCAGCCCGTCGAAGGGCAGGAACAGCAGCAGCGCCACGCACTGCAGCACGCCGCCCAGCATCAGCGTGCGCAGCCCGCCGATGCGGTCGCAGATGGCGCCCGACACCAGCCGGCTCACGATGCCGAAGCCCAGCATCAGCGACAGCATCATCGCGCCCTGCGCCGGGCCGTAGCCCAGGTCGCCGCAGTAGGCCACGATGTGCACCTGCGGCATCGCCATCGCCACGCAGCAGGCCACGCCCGCGACGCACAGCAGGCCCTGCGCCGTGCCCATGCTCAGGCCGAAGGGGCGCGTCATGTCGCGCACCAGGGTGCTGCCCGCCACCTGCGACACCGGCGCCACCTCGGCCAGTGCGGGCGGCCGTGCGCGGAAGAACAGCGCCAGCAGCGCCATCGTCACGCCGCAGAAGATGCCCATGCCGATGTAGGTCTGGCGCCAGCCCACCTGCTCGACGAAGTGCTGTGCGATGGGCGGCCACACCGCGCCTGCGAGGTAGTTGCCGCTGGCGCACACCGCCACCGCGATGCCGCGCCGCTTGACGAACCACAGCGAGGTGTCGGCCACCAGCGGCGCAAAGGCCACCGAGCTGCCGAGCAGGCCGACCAGCAGCGCCTGCGCGATGGTGAAGGACACGATGCCTTGCGACAGGCCCGTGGCGATGTAGCCGGCGGCCAGGAAGACCGAGCCCATCAGCAGCGGCTTCATCACGCCGATGCGGTCGGCCAGCTTGCCCATGAGCACGCCGCCGAAACCGAAGCCCAGCATCAGCAGCGTGTAGGGCATGGAGGCATCGGCGCGCGCCACGCCGAACTCGGCCTGCACCGCGGGCAGCATGACCGACACCACGTACATGCCGCTGCTGCCGACCGTCATGACCAGCAGCGTGAGCGCCAGGCGCACCATGGCGTAGCGCGAGTCGGGCTGATGGACGATGGTTGTCTCTGGGGTCTTCATTCTTCTTGTCTCCACGCGTGCATCGGGTGGCGCACGTCGTGTGGCATTCTCGCGGAAGGCCGCGCCGCCTGCTGCGTGCGCCCTCGAGCACCCGACGCATGCCCATCACCTACAGACAAGCCATTCCCGAAGACACGTCCGCGTGCCTCGACCTGCGAGGCCGCACGCGAGAGAACGCCTTCTCAGTCGACGAGCTCGAGGCGCTCGGCATCACCCTGGAGAGCTGGCGGGCCGGCATTGCCGACGGTTCCCTGCCCGGCTACGTCGCGCTCGTCGACGGCGAGCTGGCGGGCTATTGCTTCGGCGACCGCGACACCGGCGAGATCGCCGTGCTGGCCCTGCTGCCCGCGTACGAAGGTCTGGGAATCGGCAAGGCGCTGCTCGCGCGGATGGTCGAGGAGTTCAAAGGGCTGGGCTTCCAGCGGCTCTTCCTGGGCTGCTCGCCCGATCCACGGGTGCGCTCGCACGGCTTCTACCGGCACCTGGGCTGGAAGCCCACGGGCGCCTTCGACGCGGCGGGCGATGAAGTGCTGGCGTACGTCCCGTCCTGAGACGTTCGCCGCGGCCGGTGCGCTGAACGCTCCGGCAGCCTCAACCCACGAACGGCGCAGGTGCCATCACCACCACGACGCTCGACGACAAGAAGGCCTTCGGCATCGGAATGCCGGGCTTGCGCTTGCCGTCGCAGGCCGCGGTCAGCAGGCCGAGACAGAGCAGAAGAACAAGGGCTGTGCTTCGCATGCGGCGCATGCTAAGCCCGCGAAGTGGCTCGTCAAGTCGGACGGCAGCGCCAGCCACCGTCGGTAAAACGAACTTTCTGCTTCAGCGCAAGAGGACTTCCGGCCGCTCGCCGGCCTGCAGGCGGCGCTCGATGTCTTCGAGCACGTTCGGCAGGTCGGCCACGCTGTCGATCACGTAGTGCGCGCCGGCGGCCTGCAGCTCGGCGGTGGCACGGGCGCGGCGGGCCTGCTGGCTGTCGGCGTCGAGCGCCTGCCATTCGGCCAGCGTCAGGCCGTTGACGTTGCCGCTGACCGACACGCCGACGGCCCAGGTGCCGGCGTTGAGGCCCTCCTGCAGGCCCACGCCGGTGTCGTCGACCTTGACGACGGTGTGCGGCGGCCACACGCCGAGGTCGGCGAAGCAGCGGTACATCATGAGCGGCGACGGACGCCCCGCCGCGAGGTCGCCCGCGCACACGAGGTTGTCGGGCGCATAGCCGCCGGCCGCGGCGATGGGCGTGACGACGTCCATGATCGGGCGGTTGTAGCCGGTGGTCGAACCGATCTTCAGGCCGCGCGCGCGCGCCGCGCTGACGGCCTCGATCGCTCCCGGAATGAAGTCGGTGCGGTCGCGCACGCTGGCCGCGTTCATGGGCGTGAACACCTCGTACAGGCGGTCGACGTCGGCGTCGCTGAAGGCATGGCCGTGCCTGGCTTCCCACTGCGCGGCGATGCGCGGCTGCGTGCCCAGGGCCTTGATGTGGTCCCACTTGGCCATGCCCATCGGGGCACGCGCCTCGTCGATGGTGATGTCGATGCCGGACTGTGCGAACAGCTTCACGAAGGCGCCCATGGGCGCGCAGGAACCGAAGTCGAGGATGGTGCCGGCCCAGTCGAAGACGACGGCCTGCAGCCTGGCATGGTGATGGGCGTTCATGGCGACGAAAGAAGAAAAGGGATGAAGAAGGCGGTGATGCTCACCACGCGTCGAACACGTCGGCGGCAATGCCGAAGCCCGTGCTCGCGCCGCTGCCGCTGGTGACCAGCACCACGCGCGTGGCGTCGTCGGGCGCGTCGATCACGCAGGGCGTGGTCTTCGACGACGGGTACACGCCGGTCCAGCGTTCCGTGACCTGCGCGGTCTCGAGATTCAGCGTGCTGCGCAGGTGGCGCAGGATGAGCTGGTCGACCGCTTCGATGGCGAAGGGTTCGGGCGCATCGCCGTAGTGGTGCGAATCGCCGACCACCAGCGAGCCGTCGGCGCTCTGCACCACGATGAGGTGGATGCCGTGGTCGAGCGAAGCGCGCTCTTCCTGCATCAGCCGCGCGCGCAGCGCCGCCGCTTCGGGTAAGCTGCTGTAGCCCTCGTAGCGCACCAGGCTCAGGTCGGTCATGACCGC
Source organism: Variovorax sp. GW822-FHT04A09 (assembly GCF_058801005.1). Classification (NCBI taxonomy): domain Bacteria; kingdom Pseudomonadati; phylum Pseudomonadota; class Betaproteobacteria; order Burkholderiales; family Comamonadaceae; genus Variovorax; species Variovorax sp. GW822-FHT04A09. Next base: position 218,299 of record NZ_JBXAMV010000008.1, read on the forward strand.
GCCCGGCAGGCGAAAGCCGGCCTCGGGCTGCACGCGCAGCATCTGCAGGCGGCACAGCGTGAGGTCGTGCGTGGCGATGCGGCCGGCGAACAGGCCGTGCAATTCGGTGTTCGTGCAGACCACCACGCGCTCGCCGCGCAGGGTGCCGCGCGAGGTGCGCACGCGCGGGGTTTCGACCTCGTGCACGGTCTCGCCGAAGCGGAACACCACGCCGTGCACTTCGGCCAGCCAGCGCGCGAGCAGGCCGACGGCGGTGCGCGATTCGACGCGCAGCTCGTGCGGGCTGAACAGCACGGAGCGCGCCTGCGCGAGGTTGAGGCCGGGCGCCCTCGCCTGCGCATCGGCGGCGTCGATGAGCGCGCAGGCCTCGGCCATCGGCGTGCGCAGGAAGGCTTCGAGCACGGCATGCGCCTCGGGGCGGTAGGCCGCGAGCCAGAGGTGGCGGTGCACGATGTCGATGCCGGCCTGCGGCGCAACGGCCTGCCACACATCGCGCGAATGCATGGCGCGGCGCCACATGTCGCCCGGCGCCTGGCCGGTGACGGTGATGAAGCCGAAGTTGCGGATCGAGGCGCCCAGGCACGCCGCATCGCGCTCGACCACGCACACGCGCAGGCCGCGCTGCGCGGCGGTGTAGGCATGGGCCAGGCCGACGATGCCGGCGCCGACCACGATCACATCGAAGCTGTCGACGGACATGCTGGGGTTCATCAACGTTGTCTCCAGGCTTGCGTGCGCTTCAGCGCCCAGTGCCCGGCCAGCGCGAACAGGCCGCGGCCGACGGCGGCCGTGAGCATGATGAGCGAGGCCATGGCGGCGGCAGGTGCCACGTCGCCGGCGTCGTCCATGTTGAGCACGGCGATGGCGGCCAGCGTGGTCTGCGGCGAGTAGAGGAACACGACGGCCGACACGGTGGTCATCGCGTTGACGAAGAAGTAGCCGGCCACGTTGAGCACGGTGGGCAGCGCCACCGGCAGGTGCACGCGCCACAGCGTGCGCCAGAACGGCACGCCCATCGACTCGGACACCAGCTCGTACTCGCGGTCGAGCTGGCGCAGCGCGGTGAGCGAGGTGAGGTGCGCCACCGAGAAGAAGTGCGCCACGGTGCAGATCACGAGGATCGCCATGCCGCCGTACAGCCCGTGCAGTGGGTTCGCGGCCGAGTTGAAGAAGAAGATGTAGCCCACGCCGAGCACGAGCCCCGGCACGGCGAGCGGCAGGTTGGCCAGCAGGTTCAGCAGCTCGCGCAGCAGGCCGAAGTGGCGTGGCTTCTCCACGAAGTAGGCCGACACGAAGGTGGCGAGCGCGCCCGCCACGGCCGCGCACAGCGCCAGGCGCAGCGAGTTGCCGTAGCTGCCCCAGCCGCCGCCGTCCATGTTGCTGAAGTCGTAGTTCTTCAGCGACGGCGTGAGCTTGTAGGGCCAGTAGCTGGCGAGCGAGGCGAACACGGCCATGCCGATCATCACGACGATGGCGATGGCGGTGAGCGTGCAGAACACGAGCAGTGCGCGGTCGCGCGATTTCACGGGCTCGGGCTGGTAGGGCGTGGCGCGCGCCGACAACGCGGCGGCCTGCTTGCGCCGCACGCGCCGCTCGACGAGGAACGACAGCACGGCCGGAATCAGCAGCACGAGGCCGACCACCGCGCCCATCTGGAAGTTCTGCTGGCCGACCACCTGCTTGTAGATGTCGGTCGCGAGCACGCCGGTCTGCCCGCCCACGACCTTGGGCACGCCGAAGTCGGTGATGACGAGCACAAACACGACCATCGCGGCCACGATGAGGCCGTAGCGCGACGAGGGCAGCGTGACGGTGCGGAAGATGCGCCAGCGCGAAGCGCCCAGCGTCTGCGCGGCTTCGTACAAACGCCCGTCGGACGTGGCCATGGCGGTGGTGAGGATCAGCAACGCATGCGGCAGCGTCCAGAACACCGAGCCGAGCACGATGCCCAGCGGTCCGTAGATCGACAGGTCGCCCAGCAGCCCCTTGAACAGGCCCTGGTTGCCGAACAGGTAGATCAGGCTGATGGCCGGCAGCAGCGAGGGCGCCAGCAGCGGCATGAGCGCCACAGCGCGCAGCAGGCCCTTGGCGGGCATGCACGAGAGCGTGAGGCCGTAGGCGTACACATAGGCGATGGCGGTGCACAGCACGGCGCTGATCACCGCGAGCAGCACGCTGTTGAAGGCCGACTGCACGAGCGCGGGGCTCTCGAGGTAGCGCGCGAAGTTGGTGAGGCCGACGAATGCGCCGGCGCGGTCGTAGAAGCTCTGGCCAACGAGCGCGCCGACGGGCAGCGCGACGATCACGACGAGCAACAGCACGACCAGCAACACGGCGGCGCCGGTGAGCCAGCGTTCGCGGTCGAAGTGATTCGAACGCGGGATCGCGATCGGGGCGAGGGCTTCTGTTGAACTGCTCATGTTGTTCTTGTTTTGGTTTCGTTGTTCAGGGCGCGTGCACAGGCCACCGGGTACTTCCCTCCGCGAATGTCCCCCGGGGCTTCGCCCCTCCTCCTTGATTTCGCTGCGGGAAGCACCCGGTGTCCTGCGCACGATGGGCGCGGTCGTTGCGCTGTTCGATCAACAGCCGCACTGCCCAACGCTCACACCGATGGGGTGCCTTGCGCAGCGAAATCAAGGAGGAGCCCGAAGGGCGGGGGACATTCGCGGAGCAAGGTACCCCGTCGGCGGGAGCGCGTCCCGAAAGACTGCGCCCCGCGCGACAAGGGCATCGCACGCGCGATGTCATGTCATTGCGCCAGGACCGACAGCGCGTTCAAAGGCAGCTGGATGTGCACCATGCTGCTGGGCACCAGCGGCTCTTCGCCACCGCTGCGTGCATCGGCGGGCAGCTCGGCCTCGATCTCGATGCCCAGTGGCTCGCAGGCCAGGCGGGCCGAGGTGCGGTTGCCGAAGAACTCGGTGTCGAGCAGGCGCGCGGCGAAGCTGTTGGTGCCGAGCTCGGAACCGAAGCGCTTCACCACCACATGCTCGGGGCGGATGCCCACGGTGGCCTGCGAGCCGACGCTGAGGCTGCCGGGCGCGCAGAACAGTTCGCTGTCGCGCACGCGCACCTTGCCGTCGGCCAGCACGGTGGCGGGCAGCATGTTCATGCGGCCCACGAAACCCGCCACGAAGCGGGTGCGCGGCTTGCGGTACAGCTCGTCGGGCGTGCCGGCCTGCTCGATGCGGCCGTTGTGCATCAGCACCACGCGGTCGGCCATCGAGAGGGCTTCTTCCTGGTCGTGCGTGACCATGATGGTGACGATGCCCAGGCGCTTCTGCAGCGCGCGGATTTCGCTGCGCAGCGTGGCGCGCACCTGCGCGTCGAGCGCGGAGAGCGGCTCGTCGAGCAGCAGCAGGCGCGGGTTGGGCGCCAGGGCACGCGCGAGCGCGATGCGCTGCTGTTGGCCGCCCGAGAGCTGCACGGGGTACTTGTCGGCATGCGCGGTGAGGCCGACAAGATCGAGCATTTCGCGCGAGCGCTTGGCCATCTCGCGCGCCAAGGCACCCGTGGGGTGCAGGCCGTAGGCGATGTTCTGCGCCGCCGTGAGGTTGGGGAACAGCGCGTACGACTGGAACACCACGCCGAAGCCGCGCGCCGCCGGCGGCAGGCCCGCGATGTCCTGGCCGCCGAGCAGGATCTGCCCGCTGTCAGCGCGCTCGATGCCGCACACGATGCGCAGCAGCGTGGTCTTGCCGCAGCCCGAAGGACCGAGCAGGCAGACGAACTCGCCGGGCTCGATGTCCAGGTCGATGCCGTCGAGCACGCGCGTGGCGCCAAAGGACTTGCCGATGCCGCGAAGGGAAAGAAAGCTGGTCATGTTCAGTGGCCCCAGTCGAGAAACACCGCGGAACCGGCTTTGCCGGGCCGCTGGTGTTGCCCCCGGTGAGGGGGTTGGCGTAGCGACACGAAGTGCGCGAAGACTGGGGGAGAGCCCATTACATCGGCTTCTTTTCAGCCTTGGCGTCGTAGCGCTTCGACCATTCCGTCAGGATGCGGTCGCGGTTGGCGGCAGCCCAGTTGAAGTCGTTCTTGGCCAGCAGCTTCTCGACGTCACCCGGCACGAACTCGAGCTTTTCCTGGATGCCCGGCAGCGCGAGCACGGCGAAGTTCTTCGCGTACAGCTCGTTGGCCTGCTTGGTCACGGCCCAGTCGGCCAGGGCCTTGGCGGCGTCCTGCTTCTTGCTGGTCTTCATGATGCCGGTGGCTTCCATGTCCCAGCCCAGGCCTTCCTTGGGCAGCACGATGTCGATGGGGGCGCCGTCGCGCTTGGTCTTGTTGGCGCGGTATTCGAACGACATGCCCAGCGCGAACTCGCCGGCGCCGGCCTGGCGGCAGGGCTTGCTGCCCGACAGGCTGTACACGCCGATGTTCTGGTGCAGCGCGTCCATGTACTTCCAGGCCTTGTCCTCGCCCATCATCTGGATCCAGCCCGACACCATGAGGTAGCCGGTGCCCGAGGCGGCCGGGTTGGGCATGGTGATCTGGCCCTTGTAGACCGGGTTGGTGAGGTCGGCCCAGCTGGTGGGCTTGGGCAGGTTCTTCTTCGTGGCTTCGGCGGTGTTGAAGCAGATGGCCGACGACCACACGTCCATGCCGACCCACTTGGGCGGGTTGGCGGTGTCGCGCATGGTGGGCTTGATGGCGTCCAGGCCCTTGGGGGCGTAGGGCTGGAGCATGCCTTCCTTGTCCAGCAGCATCAGCGAGGTGGCGGCCAGGCCCCACACCACGTCGGCCTGCGGGTTGGCCTTTTCAGCCAGCAGCTTGGCGGTGACGATGCCGGTGGAGTCGCGCACGAACTTCAGCTCGATGGCCGGGTTCTCCTTTTCGAAGGCGGCCTTGTAGGCCTGCACCTGGTCGGCTTCGAGCGCGGTGTAGACCAGCAGCTCGGTGCGGCCCTGGGCCGAGGCGGCGAAAGCCAGCGAGAACAAGGCGGCGGGCACGGCGGCCCACATCAGACGACGATGCAGCATGGGAGATTCCCTCGAGGTAAGAACAGGCGGTGTACGCAAAAAGAAAACACGGCCGGGGCCGTGAACGCAGCGATGCTCGCAGCGCTATGTGACAAAGGTTTGTCACACGGCCGTACCCGCGCTGCGGCGTTTGCACTTTCGTCACACGGCTGTCATCGAGCGGCGCGAGCCTGTACAGGCTGTCGCACCCGTTCTTTTGCAATTTCATGACACTCGACCTCGCCGAGATCGCTCGCCTGTTCGCCGAACGCGGCGCGCTGGCGTACGCGGGCGAGCCGGTGTCGCAGCTCGAACACGCGTTGCAATGCGCCTGGCTGGCCGAACAGGCCGGCGCCGGCGACACGCTCGTGACGGCCGCATTGCTGCACGACCTGGGGCACCTGCTGATCGCCGAGCACCAGACGCTGTCGCTCTCGCCCACCGAACTGGGCATTGACGACCGCCACCAGTACATCGCGCTGCCGCTGCTGCGCGGCGCCTTCGACGTGGCAGTGCGCGAACCGATCCGCCTGCACGTGGACGCCAAGCGCTACCTGTGCGCGACGCGACCGGGCTACGTGTCGATGCTCTCGCCCGATTCGGTGCGCAGCCTGGCGCTGCAGGGCGGCGTGATGGACGACGAGGCGGCGCAGCGCTTTGCGGGCCTGCCGTGGTCGGGCGACGCGGTGCGGCTGCGGCTGTGGGACGAGGCCGCCAAGGCCGAGGGGCTGCGAACGCCGCCGCTCGCGCATTTCCTGGCGACGGCGGCGCGCGTGATGCTGCGCTGAGGGCTGGCGGGGCGGCGGGAGCCGCCTTCAGCCCCGCTTAAGACGCACTTGTCTACGATGGGCGCCTCACGAGGTCCGGCGCATCGGCGCCTGCGAGGAAATCCGCATGTCATCTGCTCCATCCCCCACCATCGCGGCGCGTGCCGGCGCGTTCGTCCAGGTCCTGCGCCGCGTGCTGCGGCTCGCGGCGCCCTACTTCAGTTCGGACGAAGAAAAATGGCGGGCGCGCCTCATGTTCGCGGGCATCGTGGCGCTGAACCTGGCGTACGTGTACGCGCTGGTGCTCTTCAACCAGTGGTACGGGCGCTTCTATGACGGGCTGCAGAACAAGGACGCGGTGGTCTTCTGGCGCGAGATCCGCGTGTTCGCCTGGCTGGCCTTCTTCAACATCGCGATCCAGGTGGCGAAGTTCTACCTGACGCAGCTGCTGCAGCTGCGCTGGCGTTCGTGGATGACCCGCCACTACCTCGGCCGCTGGATGGCCGACCGGACCTTCTATCACCTGGAGCTGGCGCGCTACGCGCAGGCCGACGGCGCCACGCCCGACAACCCCGACCAGCGCATCCAGGAAGACATGCAGATGTTCACCAACGCCACGATGACGCTGTCAATGGAGCTGCTGAACGCGGTGGTCACGCTGCTGAGCTTCATCGGCATCCTGTGGGGCCTGTCGGGCACCTTCGACCTGTCGCTGGGCGGCAGCACCTACCAGGTCGCCGGCTCGATGGTGTGGCTGGCGCTGGTCTACTGCGTGGTCGGCACGGTCATCACGCACTTCATCGGCCGGCCGCTGATCGGCCTGAACTTTCGCCAGCAGCGCTTCGAGGCCGACTTCCGCCACCATCTGGTGCGCGTGCGCGAGTACAGCGAAGCCATCGCGCTCGACCGCGGCGAGACGGTGGAGCGCGGCCAGCTCGACACGCGCTTCGGCGCGGTGCTGCGCAACTACCTGCAACTGATCAAGAAGCAGAAGAACCTGGTCACCTTCACCGCGATGTTCGGGCAGGCGTCGGTGATCTTTCCGTTCATCGTGTCGGCACCGCGTTTCTTCAGCGGCGCCATCCAGCTGGGCGCGCTGATCCAGATTTCATCGGCCTTCGACAAGGTGCAGGAGTCGCTGAGCTGGTTCGTCGCCAACTACGACCGCGTGGCCGTCTGGCGCGCCACCACCGACCGCCTGATCAGCTTCGACGACGCGATGCGCGCCCACGCCGCGCGCGAGGACGCCCTGCAGCGCGAAGAAGGCGCCGCCGCGCTGGGCACCAGCGACCTCACGCTCGCGCTGCCCAACGGCACGCAGCTGCTGGCCGGCGCCGCGCTGGCGGTGCGCCCCGGCGACAGCGTGTTGCTGCAGGGCCCCTCGGGCAGCGGCAAGTCGACGCTGTTCCGCGCTTTCGCGGGCATCTGGCCGTTTGCGCGCGGCAAGGTGCAGGCCCCGGCCGACGCGGTCTTCATGCCGCAGCGCCCCTACCTGCCCGACGGCAAGCTGCGCGAGGCGCTGACCTACCCGCACCCGGCCGCCGGCTTCAGCGACGACCAGCTGCGCCAGGCCCTGGCCGATGCGCTGCTGCCCGACCTGGTGAACCGGCTCGACGACAGCGACGCCTGGAGCCAGAAGCTCTCGGGCGGCGAGCAGCAGCGGCTGGCCATCGCGCGGGTGCTGCTGAAGAAGCCGGCGTGGCTCTTCGCCGACGAAGTGACCAGCGCGCTCGATGCACCGGCCGAAGCCGTGCTCTACCAGCGGCTGGCCGACACGGTGCGCGCGGGCGGCGGTGCGATGGTGTCGATCGCGCACCGTCCGGCGGTGGGCGATTTCCATGGCCAGCGGTGGACGCTGGTGCCGCAGGACGAAAGCGCAGCCGGCGGCGCGCGCTACCGGCTCGATACCTCTACAGCGGCTCAGGCCGCAGCGACGTAACGCTCCCAGCCCTTCTTGCGCAGGTCGCAGGCCGGGCATTCGCCGCAGCCGTAGCCCCAGGCCTGGCGGTGTTCGCGGTCGCCGAGGTAGCAGGTGTGGGTTTCTTCCACGATCAGGTCGACCAGCGGCTGGCCGCCCAGGCGGTGGGCCAGCGCCCAGGTCTCGGCCTTGTCGATCCACATGAGCGGCGTCTCGATCACGAGGCGGCGCTCCAGGCCGAGCGACAGCGCCAGCTGCATGGCCTTCATGGTGTCGTCGCGGCAGTCGGGGTAGCCCGAGAAGTCGGTTTCGCACACGCCCGTGACGATCACCTGCAGCCCGCGCCGGTAGGCCAGCGCGCCCGCGAGCGTGAGGAACAGCAGGTTGCGCCCCGGCACGAAGGTGTTGGGCAGGCCGTCGGCCTGCATGGCGAAGGCGACTTCTTCGGTGAGCGAGGAGCCGCCGAGCTGCGCCAGCGCGGCCAGCGTGAGCACGTGGTCTTCGCCCAGGCGCGGCGCCCATTCGGGAAAGCGCTCGCGCATCTTCGCGAGCACGGTGCCGCGCACGTCGAGTTCGACGCGGTGGCGCTGGCCGTAGTCGAAGCCCAGCGTTTCGACACGCTGGTACTTGGACAGGGCCTCGGCCAGGCAGGTGGCCGAGTCCTGGCCGCCGGAGAAGAGAACGAGGGCGGTGGTGTGCAGGGGCATGTCCGTCAACGGCGGGGCCGTTGTAGTGCAAATGCATGATTTTCGCAGCCGATCGATGCTGCGGGCCGCCCTGTTCTGCGGTGCTTCTAGAGAAAGCGCTCCAGCAGCTTGCGCGACGCGCGGTCCAGCGCCTTCGCATCGGGGATGCGGAACTGCACGCCGTGCGCGCTCGCGATGAGCAGCGCACCGCCGTCGAGGCGGCGGATGTCTTCCTCGGCCTTGAGCACGAAGCTGGTGTCGCCGCGGTCGGTGCTCACGGTCCAGGTGCTGGGTACGCCGAAGCTCGACACGCCGTGCAGCTTCAGCAAGGTGGGCGCAAAGTCGCGCACGGCAAGTTCTTCGGTCAGCAGCGCCTGCGTGGGCGCGGGCAGCTGGTCGACGCGGTCGACCCACACGAGTTCGCGGCCTTCGCTGCCGACCAGCGACACGCCCTCGTTGGGCGCACTCAGCGGAAAGGCGCGCACGGGTGTCACGCCCACGTGGTGCTCGCCCTGCGCGTCGGTCAGCACGAGGCGCCCGAAGGTGTCGCGTGCGAGTTCGAAGCTGATGTTGGTATTGGTGCTGCTCATCACACGTCCCCTGCCGGATGGGCGGCATGGCTCACGGCCAGCGGCGCCTGGGCGTTGGCGCGCTCGTCGGCGGCGCCTTCGCTCACATCGTCTTCGTCGCCCTGGCGCAGCTGCGCCTGGTACAGGCGCCAGTAGGCGCCCTGCTTGGCCATGAGCGCGTCGTGCGGCCCGACCTCGACCACCTCGCCGCGGTCCATGACCACGAGGCGGTCGGCCTTGCGCAGCGTGGACAAACGGTGCGCGATGGCGATGGTGGTGCGGCCCTGCACGAGGTTGTCGAGCGCCTTCTGGATTTCCTTCTCGGTCTCGGTGTCGACGGCCGAGGTGGCCTCGTCGAGGATCAGGATGCGCGGGTCGATGAGCAGTGCGCGCGCGATGCTGATGCGCTGGCGCTCCCCGCCCGAAAGGCCCTGGCCGCGCTCGCCCACCAGCGAGTCGTAGCCATGCGGCAGGCGCAGGATGAAGTCGTGCGCGTGGGCCGCGCGGGCTGCGGCCACCACCTCTTCGCGCGTGGCGTCGGGCTTGCCGTAGGCGATGTTCTGCGCGATGGTGCCGAAGAACAGGAACGGCTCCTGCAGCACCAGCCCGACGTGGCGGCGGTAGTCGGCCACGGCGAAGCGGCGGATGTCAGTGCCGTCGACCTTGATGGCGCCGTCGGTCACGTCGTAGAAGCGGCAGATCAGGTTGACCAACGTGCTCTTGCCCGAGCCGCTGTGGCCCACGAGGCCGATCATCTCGCCGGGCTCGATGGTCAGGTCGAGGTCGTGGATCACGGCGCGCGAGCCGTAGCGGAAACCGAGGCCGCTCATCTCGATGCGGCCCTGCACGCGCTCCACCTTCACCGGGTTGGCCGGCTCGGGCACGTTGCTCACGTGGTCGAGGATGTCGAAGATGCGCTTGGCGCCGGCAGCGGCCTTCTGCGTGACCGAGACGATGCGGCTCATCGAATCGAGCCGCGTGTAGAAGCGGCCGATGTAGGCGATGAAGGCGGTGAGCACACCCACCGTGATGCTGCCGCGCGCCACCTGCCAGATGCCGAAGGCCCAGACCACGAGCAGGCCGATTTCGGTCAGCAGCGACACGGTCGGCGTGAACAGCGACCAGGTGCGGTTGAGCTTGTCGTTGACCTGCAGGTTGTAGGCGTTGGCGACGCGGAAGCGCTCGGCTTCGCGGCGCTCCTGCGCAAAGGCCTTCACCACGCGGATGCCGGGAATGGTGTCGGCCAGCACGTTGGTCACTTCGGACCAGACGCGGTCGATCTTCTCGAAGCCGGTGCGCAGGCGGTCGCGCACGACGTGGATCATCCAGGCGATGAAGGGCAGCGGCACCAGCGTGACCACAGCCAGCAGCGGGTTGATCGAGATGAGGATGGCCGCCGTCATGACGATCATCAGCACGTCGTTGGCGAAATCGAGCGCGTGCAGCGACAGGAAGACGTTGATGCGGTCGGTTTCCGAGCCGATGCGCGCCATCAGGTCGCCGGTGCGCTTGCCGCCGAAGTAGTCCAGCGGCAGGGTCAGCAGGTGCTCGTAGGTGGTGGTGCGCAGGTCGGCGCCGATGCGCTCGGACACCAGCGCCAGCAGGTAGGTGCGCGCCCAGCCCAGCCCCCAGCCGACCAGCGCCGCAATCAGCAGGCCGCCCAGGTACAGGCCGACCCGGCCGGAATCGATCTTCTGCCCGTTCTGGAACGGAATCAGGATGTCGTCCATCAGCGGGATGGTCAGGTACGGCGGGACCAGCGTGGCGGCCGTGGAAATCAGGGTCAGGACAAACCCGAGGATCAGCTGCTTGCGGTACGGCCCGGCAAAGCGGCCCAGGCGCAGCAGCACCCAGGTCGAGGGCGGGGTCTGGAGCTCGGTGTCGGTGCCGTCCACGTCGAGAAGTTCGGGCACCTCTTCTGTCGCCTTCGCGACAGCGGGCGCGGCGCGCTGGCCGAACAGCTTGAGCAGCTTCAGCGCCGCCGGCTGGCCGGCCAGGGTGTAGCGCCAGCGGGCGAGCTGTCCGGCGGGGCCGATGAGGTCGAGGGTTCCGACGCCTGCGTGGTCGGAAAGACGCATTTCCAAGGCTTGATCGGTGAGTGGCCACTCACGCCACTCGCCGCCGGGTTCCAGGGCGATGAGCCGCTGGTCGGTCAGGGCGACGAGGCCCGTGGCGAAGCGAAGTTGGTCGTCGAGGTCAACCGCAAGTGTTACCGAAACGTTTTCAGCGCCTGCGAGTCGGCTTTTCAGCACGCCTGAGACCGCCTCCGTTTCGCCCGCCTGGGCGCCGACTGGATCGTGATGTTGCATTGTGTTTATTTGACTCTTGCCCGTCGCGGGCCGCAGGGACCGCGTCATGGCGTCCTTGGTCGGGCGCCGATTCTGACTGATCGCCATGGGTGCGCTTGAAGGCGCCGTGGTGCTCGGCCAAAGCACATCGAACGTTTGCATGACCCGTTTCGACGACATCCAATTGCTGCGCATCAACTATTTGCGCGGTCCCAACCTCTGGACCTACCGTCCGGTGCTCGAAGTCTGGCTCGACCTGGGCCAACTGGAAGACTTCCCCTCCAACAAGATCGACGGTTTCACCGACCGGCTGACCACCCTGCTGCCGGCGCTCATCGAGCACCACTGCGGCGTGGGCGAGCGCGGCGGGTTCATCCAGCGCCTGACCGAAGGCACCTGGTCGGGCCACGTGCTGGAGCACGTCGTGATCGAACTGCTGAACCTGGCCGGCATGCCGACCGGCTTCGGGCAAACCCGCAGCACCTCGGAGCACGGCGTGTACCGCATGGTGTTCCGCGCGCGTGACGAGCAGGTCGCCCGCGTGGCGCTGGCCGAAGGCCACCGCCTGCTGATGGCAGCCATCAACAACGACCCGTTCACCGCGGCCGACGTGCAGACCGCCGTCGAGGCCGTCAAGGCCAAGGTCGAGGACTGCTACCTCGGCCCGAGCACCGCGGCCATCGTGTCCGCCGCCACCGACCGCGGCATTCCGCACATGCGACTGAACAGCGGCAACCTGGTGCAGCTGGGCTACGGCGCCAACCAGCAGCGCATCTGGACCGCGGAAACCGACTACACCAGCGCCATCGGCGAATCGATCGCCAGCGACAAGGAACTGACCAAGTCGCTGCTCGCCAGCTGCGGCGTGCCCGTGCCGCACGGCCAGGTGGTGGAGTCGCCCGAAGAAGCCTGGGAAGCCGCCGAGGACATCGGCCTGCCCGTGGTCGTGAAGCCGTCGGACGCCAACCATGGCCGCGGCGTGTCGCTCGAGCTGACCACGCGCGAGGAAGTCATGGCCGCCTTCGCGGTCGCCGAGCCCGAGGGCAGCGACGTGATGGTCGAGCGCTTCATCCGCGGCCACGAACACCGCCTGCTGGTGGTGGGCGGCGAGGTGGTGGCGGCCGCGCGCGGCGAGATCATCACCGTGACCGGCGACGGCACGAACACCGTGGCCGGGCTGATCGACAAGCAGCTCAACAGCGACCCGCGCCGCGGCGCCGAAGAAGAATTCCCGCTCGACGTGATCGTGCTGGCCACCGACGCCAAGCTGCAGCTCGAACTCAAGCGCCAGGAACTGGACGGCAACTCGGTGCCCGCCGCCGGCCGCGTGGTCACGATCCAGCGCAACGGCAACATGGCCTACGACTGCACCGACCTCGTGCACCCCGAGGTGGCGCACGCTGCCGTGCTCGCCGCCCGCGTGGTCGGCCTGGACATCGCGGGCATCGACATGGTCGCGCAAGACATTTCCAAGCCGCTGGGCCCGCAGGGCGGTGCGATCGTCGAAGTGAACGCCGGCCCCGGCCTGCTGATGCACCTGAAGCCGGCCATCGGCTCGCCGCGCCCCGTGGGCCGCGCCATCTGCGACCACCTGTTCCCGAACGACGCGCCCGGCCGCATCCCCGTGGTGGGCGTGGCCGGTTCGCGCGACACCGCCGTGCTCGCACGGCTGGTGGCCTGGCTCATCAACCTCGGCGGGCGCCACACCGGCCTGGCCTGCCGCGACGGCCTGTTCCTGGAACGCCGCCGCGTCGACGCACGCGACAGCGCCAACTGGGACGCCGGCCACCGCCTGCTCGTGAACCGCGCCGTCGAGGCCGTGGTGATCGAGAACGGCGCCGAGACCATCCTGCGCGACGGCCTGGCCTACGACCGCTGCGAAGTCGGCATCGTGACCGACCTCGAAGGCTGCGAAGCCCTGGCCGACTACGACATCACCGAGAGCGACCAGATGGTCAAGGTGCTGCGCACCCAGGTCGACGTGGTGCTGGGCGAAGGCACGGCCGTGCTCAACGCCGACGAGCCGCGCATCGCCGCGCTGGCGCCGCTGTGCGATGGCGCCGTCATCCTCTATGCGGCCGACCCGCAGGCCGCCGCGCTCGCCGCGCACCAGGCCGAAGGCGGCAAGGCCGTGCTGGTGCGCCAGGACCGCGTGGTGCTGGCCAACGGCACGAGCGAATCGTTCCTGCCCGGCCTGGGCCGACTGACCATCTGGCGCGCGACCCACGTCGGCGTGAGCCTCGAAAGCCTGCTGGCCGCCGTGGCCGCCGCCTGGGCCATGGGCATTCCGCTCAACCTGATCGGCGCCGGTGTCGAAGCCTTCGAAGCCGACCTGCAGGCGGCCCTGGCCTCGCTGCAGCTGTCGCAGGCCTCGCCCCTTTCGCCCCAACTACAACTGGCATGACACGATGCGCCGCCCCGCCACCCGCGGGGCCGGCGCCCTGGTCACACCGCAAGATCACCGCAACCGCGCGCCCCGTGCCGTAGCCCCATGAAAGTCACCCGCATCCGCGCCCTGCGCGGCCCCAATCTCTGGAGCCGCCACACCACCATCGAGGCCGTCGTGGCCTGCGAAGGCGACGAGAACGCCGTCGGCAAGCTCGACGGGTTCGAAGCCCGCCTGCGCGCCCGCTTCCCGACCATCGGCGAGCTGCATCCGATGGTGCTCGGCCAGCCGCTGGCGCTGGCCCACGTGCTCGAGAACGCCGCCGTAGCGCTGCAGGCCCAGGCCGGCTGCGCCGTCAACTTCGGCAACACCGCGCCCACGACCGAAGAAGGCGTCTACCAGGTCACCGTGCAGTACACCGAGGAAGACGTGGGCCGCCGCGCCCTCGCGCTGGCCGAAGAGCTGATCCAGGCCGCGCTGGCCGACACCGCCTTCGACGCCGACGCCGCCATCACCGAGCTGCGCGACCTCGACGAATCGGAGCGCCTGGGCCCGAGCACCGGCTCCATCGTCGACGCCGCCGTGGCGCGCGGCATTCCGTACCGCCGCCTCACCAGCGGCAGCCTGGTGCAGTTCGGCTGGGGCTCCAAGCAGCGCCGCATCCAGGCCGCCGAGATCGACAGCACCAGCGGCGTGGCCGAATCGATCGCGCAGGACAAGGAACTCACCAAGCAGCTGCTCAACGCCGCCGGCGTGCCGGTGCCGCTGGGCCGCCCCGTGACCAGCGCCGACGACGGCTGGGCTGCCGCCGAAGAAATCGGCCTGCCGGTCGTGGTGAAGCCGCAGGACGGCAACCAGGGCAAGGGCGTGACGGTGAACATCACCACGCGCGAGCAGCTGAACTCGGCCTACGACTCGGCCGCCGTGTACGGCGAGGTGATGGTCGAGAAATTCTTGCCCGGCTTCGACTTCCGCCTGCTGGTGGTGGGCGACCGCCTCGTGGCCGCCGCGCGGCGCGACCCGCCGCAGGTCATCGGCGACGGCAGCTCCACCGTGCGCCAGCTGGTCGACACCGTGAACCTCGACCCGCGCCGCGGCGAGGGCCACGCCACCTCGCTCACCAAGATCCGCCTGGACGACATCGCCATCGGCCGGCTCGAATCGCAGGGCCTCACGCCCGAGAGCGTGCCCGAGCTGGGCCAGCGCGTCGTGCTGCGCAACAACGCCAACCTCTCGACCGGCGGCACCGCCACCGACGTCACCGACACCGTGCACCCCGAAGTGGCGGCGCGCGCGGTCGATGCGGCGCAGATGGTCGGCCTGCACATCTGCGGCGTCGACATGGTCTGCGAGAACGTGCTGCGTCCGCTCGAAGAGCAGCACGGCGGCGTGGTCGAAGTGAACGCCGCGCCCGGCCTGCGCATGCACATCTCGCCCTCGTTCGGCCGCGGCCGTGCGGTCGGCGAGGCCGTGATGGACACGCTGTTCGCCCCCGGCGACGACGGCCGCATTCCCGTGGTGGCCGTCACCGGCACCAACGGCAAGACAACCACCGCGCGCCTGATCAACCACATCATTGCCTCCAGCGGCCTGCGCACCGGCATGACGAACACCGACGGCGTGTACGTCAACGGCCGCCAGACCGACAGCGGCGACTGCAGCGGCCCCAAGAGCGCGCGCAACGTGCTGATGCACCCCGACGTCGACGCGGCCGTGTTCGAAGTGGCCCGCGGCGGCGTACTGCGCGAGGGCCTGGGCTTCGACCGCTGCGAGGTGGCCGTGGTCACCAACATCGGCAGCGGCGACCACCTGGGCCTGAACTACATCACCACGGTGGAAGACCTGGCGGTGCTCAAGCGCGTGATCGTGCGCAACGTGGCGCCCGACGGCTACGCGGTGCTCAACGCGGCCGACGTGAACGTCGCCGCCATGGCGGCTGGCTGCCCCGGCAACGTGATCTTCTTCACCGCCGACCGCATGCACCCGGTGATGGCCACGCACCGCGCGCAGGGCAAGCGCACCGTGTACGTCGACCAGGACACGCTGGTGGCCGCCGAAGGCTCGTGGCGCGAACGCATCGCGCTGCGCGACGTGCCGATCACGCGCGGCGGCACCATCGGCTTCCAGGTCGACAACGTGATGGCCTCGGTGGCCGCCGCGTGGGCCGTGGGCCTGGACTGGGACACCATCCGCAGCGGCCTGTCGAGCTTCATGAACGACGCGGCCGGCGTGCCCGGGCGCTTCAACGTCATGGACTACCGCGGCGCCACCGTGATCGCCGACTACGGCCACAACACCGACGCCATGAAGGCGCTGGTGTCGGCCGTGGACACCATGCCCGCCAACAAGCGCTCGGTGGTCATCAGCGGCGCGGGCGACCGGCGCGACTCCGACATCCGCGACCAGACCGCGATCCTCGGCCAGGCCTTCGACGACGTGATCCTGTACCAGGACGCGGCGCAGCGCGGCCGGGCCGACGGCGAAGTCATGGCGCTGCTGCGCCAGGGCCTGCAGGGTGCCTCGCGCACGCGCCAGATCGACGAGATCCGCGGCGAGTTCGTCGCCATCGACGCCGCGCTGGCGCGGCTGCAGCCGGGCGACCTGTCGCTCATCCTCGTCGACCAGGTCGAAGAGGCGCTGGCCCACCTCGCGCAGCGCATCGCGCAGGGCTGATCCACCCGCCCCGCAGCGCAGGAGGCCCGCCCTCCTTGCGCTGACGGACGTGTCCCACACGCAGGGGCGCGTCCGGCCCGCTCCACGGCATGCGGCTTGTCCCACAGCCCGGCCCGGGCGCCCGGCCCACACTGGGGACCGGTCGCGCCCTGCGTGCTTTTGTCTTCCTCTTGTCCGCTCGCACGGCGCGCCTTTCCAGGAGCCCCGATGACGACCCATTCCCTCCGTTCCACCGTGTCGACCGCCGCCCTCGTGGCGTTCGGCGGCTTCTTCATGGCCTGTGCGCCGCTGGCCTCGGCCCAGGCGCCCGGCAGCGATGCGCGGATGCAAAAGGAACGCGCCACCTGTGACGGCGTGCAACAGGATCGCGCGGCCTGCCTGCGCGAAGCCGGCGCCGCGCGCCAGGAAGCCGGTCGCCACGGCCTGACCACCCCCGGTGCGGAACGCGAAGACGCCAACGCACTCGCACGCTGCCGCGAACAACCCGTGGCCGACCGCGCCGATTGCGAAGCGCGCATCCGCGGCGGTGCGCGCACCTCCACCGAAGGCAGCGTGATGGGCGGCGGCGTGATCCGCGAAACCGTCACCCCGCTGCCGCCGCAGCCCGTGCAGCCGGCGCGCTGACCGAGCGAGGCCGGCCTTCACCCCGATACGCCAACAAGGAGCACACCATGCCAGACAATGCGCGTTCGATGATCTTTGCCCTGCTCGCACTCAGCGGGCTGGCCACCACCACCATCGCCACGGCCGCCCGTGGCGACGGCGGCGGCAGCACCTACCAGCAGGAGGTTGCGGTCTGCGGCCACAACCAGCAGGACCGTGCCGCCTGCATCCGCGAAGCCGGGGCCGCGCGCCAGGCCGCGGCGCGCGGCGGCCTCACCTCCGCGCCCGACTACCGCGCCAACGCCGTGGCCCGCTGCGGCCTGCAGCCGCCGGCCGAGCGTGCCGACTGCGAGGCCCGCGTGCTGGGCAGCGCAGGCAACATCCGCAGCAATGTCGATGGCAGCGTGATGGGTGGCGGCGTGATCCGCGAATCGGTCTCGACCCGCGTGGTGAACATACCGGCCGCCACGCTGCCGCCGCCGATGGCCGCCCCGATGCCGGCACCGATGCCTGCGGAACCGATGCCGATGCCCATGCCGCGCCCCGTGCCGGTGCAGTGACCCGGTGCGCATCGCCCGGAATGCGCCTCGGTGATAACACCGACGACACGTTCGCGGGCGATGCCCTCGTTTGTCATCAAATCGTCACAAAATACAGGCATGTGCTAGCTATAGTTCCCGGTCCCTGCCAACCGAGGAACACTTTCCCATGAATGCCATCAAGGTCGCTCGCCGATTCATTGAAACGGACCCGGCCAACGAATCGGCCAAGATCCTTGCCCAACTCGTGCTGGCGCTCGAAGCCGAACGCAGCTTCGAGTTGATCACGCTCTACAGCCTCGACTACAAGAGCTTCCAGCTTGCGATGGACATCCTGAAGGAGTGGCGCCTGGACCGCTACTACGCCAGCAAGTCCAAGCTGTTCGATCTCTCGCTGCAAGTCACCGAGCTCGAAGCGGGCAACAGCGCCGCTTCCTGAGCCCGTCCCATGGCGGTCCGGTACCTGGCGTACCCGGGCCCGCCTTTTTCATTTCCCCCAGCGCAACACCAACGGATCGAGCCGCCGCGCGGTCTCGATGAGGCCGGCGCGCGTCTCGGGATGCAGCGCGGGCAGCGGATGCCGCGGCGCCTCGCAGGCGATCACGCCGCCTTCCTTCATGAGCGCCTTGCAAGCCAGCAGGCCCGCCTGGCGGTTCTCGCAGTTGATGAGCGGCAGCCACCGCTGGTACAGCGCGAAGGCCTGGTCGCGGTCGCCTGAACGGTGCGCCTCGATGATCGGGCGGATGCCGTCGGGGTAGCCGCCGCCGGTCATCGCACCGGTCGCGCCTGCATCGAGGTCGGACATCAGCGTGATGGCTTCTTCGCCGTCCCACGGCCCTTCGATGGCATCGCCGCCCAGGCGGATCAGCTCGCGCAGCTTCGACGCGGCGCCGGCCGTCTCGATCTTGAAGTACGCGACCTGCTCGATCTCCTTCGCCATGCGTGCGAGGAACGGCGCCGACAGCACCGTGCCGCTCGCGGGTGCGTCCTGGACCATGATCGGAATCGTCACCGCATCCGAGAGCCGCGCGTAGAACTCGTAGATCTGCGGCTCGGGCACGCGGAAGGTCGCGCCGTGGTACGGCGGCATCACCATCAGCATCGCCGCCCCCATGTCCTGCGCGCGGCGGCTGCGCTCGGCGCAGACCTGGGTGCTGTAGTGCGTGGTGGTCACGATCACCGGCACGCGGCCCTTCACGTGCTCGAGGATCGTGCGCGTGAGCACCTCGCGCTCCTCGTCGGACAGCACGAACTGCTCGGAGAAATTCGCGAGGATGCACAGCCCGTCGGAGCCCGCGTCGATCATGAAATCGACGCAGCGCTTCTGGCTTTCGAGATCGAGCGCGCCCTGTTCGGTGAAGGTGGTGGGCACCACCGGGAAGATGCCGCGGTATCGGGGGGTCATGGCGTGTGATCAGTGGGAGTGACGGGGAACGGCCGAGCCTCTGCAGCCGACCAGGAAATCGAAGTCGCAGCCTTCGTCGGCCTGCAGCACGTGGTTCACGTAGAGCTTCTGGTAGCCGCCGCCGCGCGTGCTCATCGGCTGCGCATCGGACGCGGACAACGAGGCCAGGCGCGACGCCATCTCTTCGTCGCTGATGTCCAGGTGCAGCCGCCCCGCATCGCAATCGAGCTCGATCCAGTCGCCGTCGCGCACCGCCGCGAGCGGCCCGCCGTCGGCGGCTTCGGGTGCGACATGCAGCACCACCGTGCCGTACGCCGTGCCGCTCATGCGCGCGTCGGAGATGCGCACCATGTCCTTCACGCCCTGGCGCAGCAGCTTCGGCGGCAGGCCCATGTTGCCCACCTCGGCCATGCCGGGGTAGCCCTTGGGGCCGCAGTTCTTCAGCACCATCACGCAGCTCGCGTCGATGTCGAGGTCTTCATCGACGATGCGCGCCTTGTAGTGCTCCAGGTTCTCGAACACCACGGCGCGGCCGCGGTGCTTGAGCAGCTCGGGCGTGGCGGCCGAGGGCTTGAGTACCGCGCCGCGCGGCGACAGGTTGCCGCGCAGGATGCGGATGCCGCCGTCGGCGATCAGCGGGTTGTCGAGCGGGCGGATCACCTCGTCGTTCAGGCTCGGCGCCTCGCGCACGTTGTCCCAGAGCGACTGGCCGTTGACGGTGAGCGCGCCGGGGTGCGGCAGCAGTCCGTGCTCGCCGAGGCGGCGCAGCACGGCGGGCAGGCCGCCCGCGTAATAGAACTCTTCCATCAGGAAGCGCCCCGAGGGCATGAGGTCGACGATCGTCGGCGTGTGGCTGCCGATGCGCGTCCAATCTTCCAGTTCGAGCTCGACGCCGATGCGCCCCGCGATCGCCTTCAGGTGGATCACCGCGTTGGTCGATCCGCCGATGGCTGCGTTCACGCGGATCGCGTTCTCGAAGGCCTCGCGCGTGAGGATCTTCGACAGCGTGAGCCCGTCCTTGGCCATCTGCACCGCGCGCGCGCCCGACATCTGCGCGAGCACATAGCGCCGCGCGTCGACCGCCGGAATCGCCGCGTTGTGCGGCAGCGAGGTGCCCAGCGCCTCGGCCATGCAGGCCATGGTGGAGGCCGTGCCCATCGTGTTGCAGGTGCCCGCCGAGCGCGACATGCCGCCCTCGGCCGAGAGGAACTGGTGCAGGTTGATCTCGCCCGCCTTCAGCGATTCGTGCAGCTGCCACACGGCCGTGCCCGAGCCGATGTCCTTGCCGTCGAGCTTGCCGTTGAGCATCGGCCCGCCCGTGACCACGATGGCCGGGATGTCGCAGCTGGCCGCGCCCATCAGCAGCGCCGGCGTGGTCTTGTCGCAACCCGTGAGCAGCACCACCGCATCGACCGGGTTGCCGCGGATGGCCTCTTCCACATCCATGCTCGCGAGGTTGCGCGTGAGCATCGCGGTGGGCCGCAGGTTCGATTCGCCGTTCGAGAACACCGGGAACTCCACCGGGAAGCCACCCGCCTCCGAGATGCCGCGCTTCACGTGCTCGGCGATCTTGCGGAAGTGCGCGTTGCAGGGCGTGAGTTCCGACCAGGTGTTGCAGATGCCGACGATGGGGCGGCCGTCGAACTCGTGGTCGGGGATGCCCTGGTTCTTCATCCAGCTGCGGTACATGAAGCCGTTCTTGTCGGCGGAGCCGAACCATTCGGTCGAGCGCAGTTTCTTTGTCATGGGGAAATGGTCAGCGGCGCGGGGCGCGCGAGGTGAAGAAGCGTTGGAGCAGGCAGAACACGAAGAGCAGCGCGCCGACCACGATGCGCGTCCACCACGAGCTCAGCGTGCCGTCGAAGGAAATCAGCGTCTGGATGATCCCGAGCATCAGCACGCCGAAGAGCGTGCCCGCCACGTAGCCCACGCCGCCGGTGAGCAGCGTGCCGCCGATCACCACCGCCGCGATGGCGTCGAGCTCCAGCCCGAGCGCATGCAGGCCGTAGCCCGAGAGCATGTAGAAGGTGAAGATCACGCCCGCGAGCGCCGAGCAGAAGCCCGAGAGCGTGTACACGCCCACCAGCGTGCGCCGCACCGGCAGGCCCATGAGCATCGCCGAATGCTCGCTGCCGCCGATGGCATACACCGCGCGCCCGAACGGCGTGCAATGCGCAATGAAGATCGCAGCCAGCAGCACGGCGATGGCGATCACCGCGCTGACCGACACCGAGGCCTCGCCCCAGATCGGAATGCGGATCTGCGAGACCTCCGAATAGAACGCGTTCGTGATGCTGATCGAGTCGATGCTGATGAGGTAGCACAGCCCGCGCGCGAGGAACATGCCCGCGAGCGTGACGATGAAAGGCTGCAGCCGGAAGCGCTCGATGAGCAGCCCCATGAACGCGCCGAAGGCCGTGCCCATCGCCAGCACCAGCGGAATCACCACCGCCGGGCTCCACCCGTGCTTCTCGACCAGCGAGGCCGACACCATCGTCGTGAGCGCGATCACCGAGCCCACCGACAGGTCGATGCCGCCCGAGAGGATCACGAAGGTCATGCCGACCGCGACGACGATCAGGAAGGCGTTGTCGATCAGCAGGTTGAGGAACACCTGCGCCGAGAAGAAGCCGTCGTAGAACACCGAGCCCAGCGTCGCCATCAGCACGAACAGCGAGATGGTCGCGGTGAGCGGCAGGTACTTCGGATTGAGCCTTGCCTTGCTCCCGCGCGCGGGAGTGGGCTGGGCAGCAGGCGCCGCCTCGATCACCGCGCTCATGCCCTGCTCCCGTCATGCACCGGCCGCTGCACCAGCGTGCGAACCTCCGCCCGGAACTCCGGCGACTGCATCAGCATCACCACGAACACCACCACCGCCTTCACCACGAGGTTGATCTCCGGCGGCACGCCCAGCGAATAGATCGCGTAGGTCAGCGTCTGGATGATGAGCGCGCCGATCACGCTGCCCACGAGGCTGAAGCGCCCGCCCGTGAGCGCCGTGCCGCCGAGCGTGACCGCGAGGATCGCGTCCAACTCCAGCAGCTGGCCCGCGTTGTTGCCGTCCGCGCTCTTCACGTTCGAGCTGATCAGCAGGCCCGCCACGCCCGCGCACACGCCGCAGAACGCATACGCACCGACGACCAGCCGCCGCGCCTGGATGCCCGCCACGCGCGCGGCCGTCGGGTTGATGCCCACCGCCTGGATGAACAGGCCGAGCGCCGTGCGCGTGATCGCCAGGTACAGCAGCGCGAACACCGCCGCCACGATGAACAGCGAGAACGGCAGCCCCAGCAGGTAGCCGCTGCCGAGGAAGAAGAAGGGCTTGTAGTAGATCGTGATGATCTGCCCGTCCGCGACCAGCTGCGCGATGCCGCGCCCCGCCACCATGAGGATCAGCGTCGCGATGATCGGCTGCATGCCGACCTTGGCGACCAGCAACCCGTTCCACAGGCCGCACAGCAGCGCGACACCGAGCGCCGCGAGGATCGCGAGCGGCATCGGGAAGCGGCTCACGTCGCTGGACACCGAGCCGCCGATCATCCAGGCCGCGACCGCCGCCGCGATGGCCACCACCGCGCCCACCGAGATGTCGATGCCGCGCGTGGCGATCACCAGCGTCATGCCGAGCGAGACCAGCACCAGCGGCGCCGCGCGGTTCACGATGTCGATCAGGCTGCCGTAGAGATGGCCTTCGCGCCATTCGAGGTGCAGGAAGCTCGCGTTGAACGCGGTGTTGATGGCGAGCAGCAACAGCAGCGTGATGACCGGCCAGGCGAGCCGGTGGCTCATGAGGGACGAGAGGCGGTTCATGCTGCTGCGATCATTTCGTAGACCTCGTCTTCGGTCGAACCACCCGGCAGTTCGCCCACCTTCTGCCGGTCGCGCAGCACCACGATGCGATGCGCCACACGCACCACTTCGCTCATCTCCGACGAGATGAAGATCACCGCCATGCCGGCGCGCGCGAGCCGCAGGATCTCTTCCATGATTTCCTGCTTGGCCGCCACGTCGATGCCGCGCGTGGGCTCGTCCAGGATCAGCAGGCGCGGCTCGGTCGCGAGCCAGCGCGCGATCATGGCTTTCTGCTGGTTGCCGCCCGAGAGCAGGCCGATGGGGGTTTCGACGCTCGCGGTCTTGATGCCCAGCGAGGCGACGAAGCGCTCGGCCATCGCGGTCTGCTCCGCGTGCGAGAGAAATTTCCGCGTGCCCAGGCGGGCCTGCAGGGCGAGCGCGATGTTCTCGCGCACCGACAGCTCGGCCACGATGCCGTCGGTCTTGCGCTCTTCGGGGCACAGCGCAAGGCCTTCGCGGATCGCGTCGGCGGGATTCGAAAAGCTGACGGAGCGGCCGTCGATTTTCAGCACACCACGGTCGGGCGATTCGAGGCCGAACAGCAGGCGCGCGAGTTCGGTGCGGCCCGCGCCGAGCAGGCCGGCGATGCCGACGACCTCGCCGGCACGCACGCGCAGATCGGTCGCCTGCAACTGCCCGGCCTGCCCCAGTCCTTCGGATTGCAGCAGCGCGGGCGCCGCTTCATCGAACGCGGGCAGCGCGGCGGGTCGTGCCGACTGCGCAGCCAACTCGCGACCCAGCATCGCCGCGATCAGCGCCTGCGGGCCGAGGTCCGCAGCCTTCCATTCGCCCACCCAGTTGCCGTTGCGCAGCACGGTGATGCGGTCGGACACCGCGTACATCTGGTTCAGGAAGTGCGTCACGAAGACGATGGCAAGGCCCTCGCCGCGCAAGCGCCGCAGCACCTCGAACAGCTTTTCCACTTCGTCGTCATCGAGGCTCGACGTCGGCTCGTCGAGGATCAGCACTTTCGACGACACGCCGAGCGCCCGTGCGATCGCCACCATCTGCTGCACCGCGACCGAATAGCTCGATAAGAGCCGCGTCACGTCGATGTCGAGCCCGATGCGCGCCAGCAGCTCCGAAGCCCGGCGGTTCACCGCGGCCCAGTCGATGCGAAAGCCCTGCAGCGCGCCGCAGCGCGGATAGCGCCCCGCGAACACGTTCTCCGCCACCGAGAGGTTCGGGCACAGGTTCACCTCCTGGTAGACCGTGCTGATGCCCAGCTTCTGCGCCTCCAGCGGCGAGCCGGGCCGGATGGCTTCGCCACCCAGGAACATCTCGCCGCCACTGGACGGCAACACGCCCGTGAGCACCTTGATGAGCGTGGACTTGCCCGCGCCGTTCTGCCCCATGAGCGCGTGGATCTCGCCCGGGTAGAGCTTGAGCTGCACGCCGTTGAGCACCGGGATGCCGGCGAACTGCTTGTGGATGCCCCGCAACTCCAGCACGGGGGTGACGCCGCTGTCGGTCATGCGTTCACTTGTTCTTGTTGTAGACGTCGATGAACACCGCGGCCAGCAGCACCAGCCCCTTGATGACCTGCTGGTAGTCGATGCCGATGCCCAGGATCGACATGCCGTTGTTCATCACGCCCATGATGAAGGCGCCGATCACCGCGCCCATCACGCGGCCCACGCCACCCGAGGCCGAGGCGCCGCCGATGAAGCAGGCAGCAATCACATCGAGCTCGAAACCGAGGCCCGCCTTGGGCGTGGCCGTGTTGAGCCGCGCCGCGAACACGAGCCCCGCCAACGCGGCCAGCGCGCCCATGTTCACGAAGGTGAGGAACGCGAGCCGCTGCGTCTTCACGCCCGACAGCCGCGCGGCCTTCTCGTTGCCGCCCAGCGCATAGATGCGCCGGCCGATGGTGGTGCGGTTGGTGACGAAGTCGTACACCACGATCAGCACCGCCATCACCACCAGCACGTTGGGCAGGCCCTTGTAGGTGGAGAGAAGGTAGCTGAAGAAAAGAATGATCGCCGCGAAGAACAGGTTTTTCACGAGGAAGAAGGCGTACGGCTCCTGCTCCATGCCGTGCGCCTTGAGCTTGGCGCGCCCGCGCAGCTTGAAGAACACCAGCGCCGCGGCCGCCAGCGCACCCACGATCAGCGAGGTGGTGCGCACCGTGTCGCCGCCGAGCGGATCGGGAATGAAGCCCGAACTCAGGCGCTGGAACTCCACCGGAAACGGCCCCACCGATTGCCCGGCCAGCAGTGCCAGCGTGAGCCCCTTGAACACCAGCATGCCCGCGAGCGTGACGATGAACGACGGAATCTTTCGGAACGCGACGAACCAGCCCTGCGCGGCGCCGATGACGGCACCTGCCGCGATGCTGATGATCGCGGTCGGCACGAAGTGCCACTCGTACTCCACCATCAGCACCGCCGCGAGCGCGCCGACGAAGCCGCAGACCGAACCCACCGACAGGTCGATGTGCCCCGCCACGATCACCAGCAGCATGCCCAGCGCCATGATGACGACGTAGCTGTTCTGCAGCAGCAGGTTGGTGAGGTTCAGCGGGCGCAAGAGCGTGCCGTCGGTCAGCACCTGGAACAGCACCATGATCGCGACCAGCGAGATCAGCATGCCGTATTCGCGCAGGTTGTTCTTCAGGAAGCCCACATGGAGCTTCGGGGTGGCGGCGGGTGCGGCGCCTTGCACCGCGTTGGCTTCAGGCTGCGACATGGACGGTGCTCCCTGCGCTCACGATCGCATGCATGATGCGCTCCTGCGACGCCTCGGCCGCGGTGAACTCGGCCACGAAGCGCCCCTCGTTCATCACGTAGATGCGGTCGCACATGCCCAGCAGCTCGGGCAGTTCGGAAGAAATCATGAGAATGCCTTTGCCCTCGCTCGCGAGCTGGTCGATGATGGTGTAGATCTCGTACTTGGCGCCCACGTCGATGCCGCGCGTGGGTTCGTCCAATATCAGCAGCTCGGGTTTGGTGAAGAGCCACTTGCTCAGCACCACCTTCTGCTGGTTGCCGCCCGACAGGTTGACCACCAGCTGCTCGACGCCCGAACAGCGGATGTTCAGCGCCTTCCTGAAGTCGTTGGCCACCTTGAACTCGCGGCCGTCGTCGATCACCGCGCGTTCGGAGATCGCGTCGAGGTTCGCGAGGCTGATGTTCTTGCGGATGCCTTCCTCCAGCACCAGCCCGAGACCCTTGCGATCTTCGGTGACGTAGGCAATGCCGTGGTCGATGGCCTTGCGCACGGTGCTCACGTCCACGGGCTTGCCGTGCATCAGCACCGAGCCGCTGATGCGCTGGCCGTACGACTTGCCGAACACGCTCATCGCGAGCTCGGTGCGCCCCGCGCCCATGAGACCCGCGATGCCGACGATCTCGCCCTGGCGCACCTGCAGGTTCACGCCCTTGATCTGCTCGCGGTCGGCATGCAGCGCGTGGTGCACGCGCCAGTCGCGCACCTCCAGCACCGTCTCGCCGATCTTCGGCGAACGCTGCGGATAGCGGTGTTCCATGTCACGGCCCACCATGCCGCGGATGATGCGGTCTTCGCTGATCGGCGCGCTGCGGCAGTCCATCGTCTCCACCGTCGCGCCGTCGCGCAGCACGGTGATGGAATCGGCCACCTTGGCGATCTCGTTGAGCTTGTGCGAGATGAGGATCGACGCGATGCCCTGGCGCTTCAGTTCGAGCAGCAGCGCGAGCAGCGCATCGCTGTCGTTCTCGTTCAGGCTCGCGGTGGGCTCGTCGAGGATCAGGAGCTTCACCTCTTTCGCCAGCGCCTTGGCGATTTCCACCAGCTGCTGCTTGCCCACGCCCAGGTCGGTCACCAGCGTGGTGGGCGGCTCCTTCAGGCCCACCTTGGCGAGCAGCTCGCGCGTCTTCGCGTAGGCGGCGAACCAGTCGATCACGCCGCCGCTGGCGATCTCGTTGCCCAGGAAGATGTTCTCGGCAATCGACAGCAGCGGCACCAGCGCCAGCTCCTGGTGGATGATGATGATGCCCAGCTTCTCGCTGTCGGCGATGCCCTTGAAGCGGCGCAGCTCGCCCTCGAAATGGATCTCGCCGGTGTACGAGTCGCACGGGTAGACGCCGCTCAAGACCTTCATGAGCGTCGACTTGCCCGCGCCGTTCTCGCCGACCACCGCGTGGATCTCCCCCGCGCGCACGGCGAGGTTGACGTTGCTCAGGGCCTTCACGCCCGGGAACGTCTTGGTGATCCCGCGCATCTCGAGGATCGTGCGCGCTTCGCCGGTCGGGCTCACTTGACCTGGCTTTCCTTGTAGTAGCCGCTGTCCACCAGCACCTGCTTCCAGTTGGAGCCGTCCACGCTCACCGGCTTGAGCAGGTACGAGGGCACGACCTTGATGCCGTTGTTGTAGGTCTTGGTGTCGTTCACCTCGGGCGCCTTGCCCGAGAGCATGGCGTCGACCATGGCCACCGTCACCTTGGCCAGCTCGCGCGTGTCCTTGAACACGGTGGAGCTTTGCTCCTTGCGCAGGATCGACTTGACCGACGGCACCTCGGCGTCCTGGCCCGACACGATCGGCATCGCCTGCGAACCCGAGCCGTAGCCCACGCCCTTGAGCGACGACAGGATGCCGATGGAGAGGCCGTCGTAGGGCGACAGCACCGCATCCACGCGGTCCTTCGTGTAGTAGGCCGACAGCAGGTTGTCCATGCGCGCCTGCGCCACCGCGCCGTCCCAGCGCAGCGTGCCGACCTTGTCCATGCCCATCTGCTTGCTGCGCACCACGAGCTTGCCGCTCTTGATGTACGGGTCGAGCACCGACATCGCGCCGTTGTAGAAGAAGAAGGCGTTGTTGTCGTCGGGCGAGCCGCCGAACAGCTCGATGTTGAACGGACCCTTGCCGCCCTTCAGGCCCAGCGCCGCCTCGATGGACTGTGCCTGCAGCACGCCGACCTGGAAGTTGTCGAAGGTGGCGTAGTAGTCGACGTTCTTCGATCCCTTGATGAGCCGGTCGTAGGCGATGACCTTCACGCCCTTGTCAGCGGCCTTCTGCAGCACGTCGGACAGCGTGGTGCCGTCGATGGCCGCGATGACCAGCACCTTCGATCCCTTGGTCACCATGTTCTCGATCTGCGCGAGCTGGTTCGGGATGTCGTCGTCCGCGTACTGCAGGTCGGTCTTGTAGCCCTTGTCCTTGAAGTACTTGACCATGTTGGCGCCGTCGGCGATCCAGCGTGCCGATGACTTGGTGGGCATCGAGATGGCGATGAGGCCCTTGTCCTGCGCATGGGCCAGCGGCGTAAAGCCGACGACGGCGAAGGCCAGGCCCGCGAGCGAGGCCTTGAGGAAGTTGCGTTTCATGTCGGTCGGTCCTCAGTACTTGCGGTTCGGAAACTCTTTGGCGGCGACTTCCATGGGGAAGATGCCTTCTTCCGTGACGATGCGCTTGGGCAGCGTCTTGCCGGCCTTGATGTCCTTCACCGCGCTCATGAGCTGCGGCCCGAGCAGCGGGCTGCATTCCACCGACACGTTGAGCTTGCCGGCGATCATCGCTTCGAAGGCGCCCTTCACCCCGTCGATCGAGATGATGGTGATGTCCTTCGCGGGCTTCATGCCGGCCTCTTCGATCGCCTGGATCGCGCCGATGGCCATGTCGTCGTTGTGCGCGTAGAGCACGTTGATCTTCTTGCCCTCGGCCTTGAGGAAGGCTTCCATCACCTCCTTGCCCTTGGCGCGCGTGAAGTCGCCGGTCTGCGAGCGGGTGATCTTGAACTTCGGGTCGGCCTTGATGATTTCCTCGAAGCCCTTCTTGCGGTCGATGGCGGGGGCCGAACCCACGGTGCCCTGCAGCTCGACGATGTTCACGTCACCCTTCTGGTCCTTCATCTTCTCGACCAGCCAGCGGCCGGCCTTGCGGCCTTCCTCGGTGAAGTCGGAGCCCATGAAGGTCACGTAGAGCGAGTCGTCCTTGGTGTTCACGGAGCGGTCGGTCAGCACGACCGGGATCTTGGCGGCCTTGGCTTCGCGCAGCACGGTTTCCCAGCCCGACTCGACCACGGGCGAGAACGCGATCACGTCGACCTTCTGCGCGATGTACGAGCGGATGGCCTTGATCTGGTTTTCCTGCTTCTGCTGCGCGTCGGAGAACTTGAGCTCGATGCCCGCCTCCTTGGCCGAGGACTTGATCGACTCGGTGTTGGCGGTGCGCCATTCGCTCTCGGCGCCCACCTGCGCGAAGCCGAGCACGAGTTTCTTCTGCGCGAGGGCGGACACGGGCAGCATGCTGCCCAGGGCTGCGGCGGCGAGCGCGGTGTTGAGGGTGCGGCGATTCATGGTCATGGTTGTCTCCTTCTTGATGAGTCTGTGATGTGTTCGGTCAGGCCAGCATGTAGCCGGTCTTCACCGTCGTGTAGAACTCCGCGGCGTGGCGCCCTTGTTCGCGCGGCCCGTAGCCCGACCCCTTGCGGCCGCCGAAGGGCACATGAAAGTCCACCCCCGCGGTCGGCAGATTGACCATCGTCATGCCGACCACGGCATGGCGCCTGAAGTGCATCGCGTGCTTGAGCGAATTGGTGCAGATGCCTGCGCACAGGCCGAAGGGCGTGTCGTTGCACAGCGCGAGCGCTTCGTCGTAGTCGCCGGCGCGCAGCACGCAGGCCAGCGGCCCGAAGATCTCTTCGCGTGCGATGCGGTGTTCGGGTTGGGCCAGGAAGAGCGCGGGGCTCATGTAGTGGCCGGCGGTGGCGCGCTGCAGCGCCTCGCCGCCCCACACGTGCTCTGCGCCCTCTTCGCGCGCGATGTCGATCCACGCGAGGTTCTGCGCCAGCCGCTCTTCGTCGGCCACGGGGCCGATGTCGATGCCGCGTTCCAGCGCGTGGCCGATCTTCAGTGTCTTCAACCGCTGGCGCAGCTGCGCCACGAAGGCGTCGTGCACGGCGGCTTCGACGATGAGGCGGCTCGACGCGGTGCAGCGCTGGCCGTTGGAAAAGTAGGCGCCCTGCACCGCGCAGTCGACGGCGCGGTCCAGGTCGGCATCGGCCAGCACCACCAGCGCGTTCTTGCCGCCCATCTCCAGCTGCACCTTGGCGCGCCGTGCGGCGGCTGCCTGCAGCACGCGCTCGCCGTTGGCGGCCGAGCCGGTGAAGCTCAGCGCATCGACCAGCGGGCTGTCGACCAGCGCCTGGCCCGCTTCGCGGCCGCTGCCCATCACGAGGTTGAACACGCCGGCCGGCAGCGTGGCGCGGCCGATGATGTCTGTGAGCGCCCAGCCGCAGGCCGGCACCAGCTCGGCCGGCTTGAAGACCACGCTGTTGCCGTGCGCCAGCGCCGCGGCGATCTTGGAGGCCGGCACCGCGAAGGGCGTGTTCCACGGCGTGATGAGGCCCACCACGCCGACCGGCTCGCGCGTCACGTCGACCTGCACGCCGGCGCGCACCGAGGCCACGTTCTCGCCACCGCCGCCGCGCAGGGCCTCGCCCGCGAAGAACTTGAAGATCTGGCCGGCGCGCGCCACCTCGGCCACGGCCTCGGGCAGCGTCTTGCCGACCTCGCGCGCCAGCAGCAGGCCCAGCTCGTCCTTGCGGGCCAGCAGCTCGGCGCCGATGCGGTCGAGCACGTCGGCGCGCCGCTGCGGCGTGCTGTGGCTCCAGTGCACGAAGGCTTCGCTGGCCGCGCGGATCGCCAGCTCGACCTGGCGCCGGTCGGCACGTGCGTACTCGGCCACCACTTCGCTGGTGTCGGAAGGATTGACGCTGACACCGGTGGTCGCGCTGGTTTCCCAGCGGCCGTTGATGTACTGGCGCACGCTCTGCCGAAGCTCGCCGTGGATCACCGTGGCGTTGCCTTGTCTCTGTTGTTATGGGACTGGGGCGGAAGTCTAGAAACGATTTCGATATCGATCCAATCGTTTTTTAGACAAAATGCATATCAATCGATGGATTCTGGAAAACCCCGTCAGACCTTCGTTCGCACCCTCTTCATGAACACCTACAACCACTGGTTCATCCGCGCCCGCCTCAAGACCCGCCAACTGCTGTTGCTGGTGGCGCTGGCCGAGGAAGGCAACATCCACCGCGCGGCGCAGGTGCTCAACATGACGCAGCCCGCCGCGTCGAAATTGCTGAAGGACCTGGAAGACGTGCTCGAGGTGCCGCTGTTCGAGCGCCTGCCGCGCGGCATGCGCCCCACCTGGTACGGCGAGACCATGATCCGCCACGCCCGCGTGGCGCTGGCCAGCCTGAACCAGGCGCACGACGAGCTCACGGCGCTGAAGGCCGGGCGCCTCGGCCAGGTGAACGTGGGCGCCATCACCGCGCCGGGCCTCACGCTGATGCCGCCGGCCGTGGCGATGGTCAAGCGCGAGCAGCCCGACCTGCGCGTGTCACTGGAGATCGAGACCAGCCCGGTGCTGCTCGAGCGGCTCGAGCAGGGCAAGCTCGACATCCTCGTGGCGCGGCTGTTCGCCGAGCACGACAAGTCGCAGCTGCGCTACGAGGCGCTCACCGAGGAACCCGTGTGCGCGCTGGTGCGCCCCGGCCATCCGCTGCTGGGCGTGAGCGGCCTCACGCTGCGCGACGTGGTGGGCGCCGGCTGGATCGTGCCGCCCGCGGGCAGCGTGCTGCGCCACCGCTTCGAGCTGATGTTCCAGGAGGAAGGCCTGGCACCGCCGGGCAACATCATCGAAAGCCCGGCGCTGCTGTTCATCACGCGCATGCTGCAGCAAAGCGACATGGTCGCGGTGCTGGCGACCGACGTGGCGCGCTACTACGCGGCGCACGGCATCGTGTCGCTGCTGCCGCTGGACATGCCCTGCCACATGGACGCCTTCGGCATCATCACGCGCACCGACCGGCTGCTGTCGCCCGCCGCGAAGGTGATGATGAAGGCGCTGAAGACGGCGAGCATGAGCGTCTACGGACGCAAACTCGAGATGGACTGATCAGGTCCAGCCCGCGTCGACCGTGAACTCCTGCGCGGTGCACATCTTCGCGTCGTCCGATGCGAGGAACAGCACCATGCGCGCGATGTCTTCCGGCATCAGCTTGTCGGGCAGGCACTGGTTGCGGTGCAGCGCCTTCTCGCCCTCCTCGTCGAGCCACAGTGCCACCTGCCGCTCGGTCATCACCCAGCCGGGCGACACGGTGTTGATGCGGATGCGATCCTTGCCCAGCTCCACCGCGAGCCCGCGCGTGAGGCCGTTCACCGACGACTTGGCGATCGCGTAGCAGGGGTAGCCCGAGCCCTTGGTCTGCCAGCCCGTGGAGCCGAGGTTGATCACCGAGCCGAAGCCCAGGCGTTTCATGCCCGGCACCACCGACTGGATCGCGAACAGCGCGGGCCGCTCGTTGATGGCCATGCGGTTGTCGTAGTAGTCGGGCGTGACCGATGCGAGCGTGTGGCGGTCGTCGCTGGCCACGTTGTTGACCAGCACCGCGAAGTCGCCGAGCTCGGCGGCCGCATCGGCCACGGCCTGCTGCAGCGCGCCGATGTCGCGCACGTCGCAGGCGCGCCACCACGGCGCGGCGTGGCCGGCTTCGGCGATCTGCGCGGCGAGCGCCGCGCTGGCAGCTTCTGCAATATCGACAAAGGCCACGCGCGCGCCCTGCGCTGCGAAAGCAGCGACGATGGCCGCGCCGATGCCGCTGCCGCCGCCGGTGACGAACACGGTGCGGCCCTTCAGGCTGGGATGGATGGAAAGCTGAGGGGAATTCAAGGAAAAGGTCTCCAGGGGGCATCTCATGACATTGCAAAATAAATATCAATCGATGCAGTTATTTTCAATTTCTATTATCAATATGCCTTGATACGATCCGCCGCGTCAAGGCGACATGACCTACAGAAAGAACAAATGAACATGCAAGAGACAAGCGCCCCTTCTTCGCCGCTCGCAGCGCCCCGCGTGCTCGGCACGCCCGAATGCCTCTGGCCGGCCGCCGCCGACCTCGGCGAAGGCACGCTGTGGTCGGTGCGCGAGCAGGCGCTGTACTGGATCGACATCCTCCAGCCCCGCCTGTTTCGCTACGACCCGGCCACGGGCGCGCAGCGCACCTGGCACTTCGACGAAGAGATCACCGCGATTTCCGAGCGCGCGTCGGCGCCGGGCCTGTTCCTCACGCTGCGCCGCGGCTTCGCGCTGTTCGACACCACCGCACCCGGCGACACCACGAAGCCGCGCTACCTGCACCAGCCCGAGCCCGAGCGCACCGGCAACCGCTTCAACGACGGCAAGTGCGACAGCCGCGGCCGCTTCTGGGCCGGCAGCATGGACTTCGACTGCAAGGCGCCCACCGGCGCGCTCTACCGCTTCGACGCCGACGGCCACTGCACGCGGCACGACGACGGCTTCGAGGTGACCAACGGGCCGACGTGGTCGGGCGACGGCCGCACCATGTACTTCAACAACACCGCGATCAACACGATGTACGCCTACGACTTCGACATGGAAGCCGGCGCAGTGTCGAACAAGCGCGTGTGGCACCGCTTCCCGAAGGGCGACGGCCTGCCCGACGGCATGACCACCGACGCGGCCGGCCGCCTGTGGATCGCGCACTGGGACGGCGCCTGCGTCACCTGCCACGACCCGGTGAGCGCCGCCGAGCTGTGCCGCATCGCGCTGCCCGCGAGCAACGTGACCGACTGCGCCTTCGGCGGTGCAGACATGCAGACGCTCTACATCACGACGGCGCGCAACAGCCGCACCGAAGCACAGCTGCAGAGCGAACCACTGGCCGGTGGGCTCTTCTCGGTGCGCATCGACAGCCCGGGCGTGCCGGCGGCGCTGTTCGCGGGCTAGGCCGCCCCGGGCCCCTCGCGCGGCTGCAGCGACGGCAGGTGCGCCGCCGCGAAATCGGCGAACAGCCTGGCCCGCGCGAAGCTGCCACGGGATGAAGGCCACACCGCGTGGACCGGAATCCTCGGCGACTCGAACTCGGTCAGCACCAGTTCGGCCTGCCCGCTGTCGAGCAGGTCGCGGATCTGCCACAGCGGCGTGAAGAACAAGCCCAGCCCGCTCAGCACGGCCGCATAGATCGCGGCGGTGTTGTCGGCCCGGAAGCGCCCCGTCACCTTGACGCGCTGCAGCGTGCCGTCGACCGTGAAGGGCCAGTGCGCGTCGCTGCCGTGCGTGGTGCGCACCACGCACTGGTGGTCGGCCAGGTCTTCGGGCCGCTGCGGCCGCCCGTGGCGCGCGAAGTACGCCGGCGAGCCGAACACCACCAGCCGCAGCTCGCCGAGCGGCTTGGCCGCCAGTTCGGAATCGGGCAGTTCGCCGATGCGGATGGCCAGGTCCAGCTCGCCTTCGATCAGGTCCACGAAACGGTCGGAGGCCGTGAGCTCGACCTCCATGTCCGGGTAGCGCTGCATGAACGCGCCGATCAGCGGCACCACGAAGGCCGGCGCGAACTGCACCGGCGCGGCCACGCGCAGCAGCCCCCGTGGCGAGTCGAGCTGGCTGCTGGCCTCGACGGCCGCCGCATCGAACTCCGCCAGCGCGGCCCGCACGCGCCGGTGGTAGGCCAACCCCACTTCGGTGACCGACGACTGCCGAGTGGTGCGGCGAAGGAGTTGCACGCCGAGGCTGCGCTCGAGCACGCTCAGCGAGCGGCTGATCGACTGCACCGAGCGCCCCAGGTGCCGTGCCGCCGCGCTCTGGCTGCCGTGGTCGACGATGGCCACGAAGGCCCGGATGTCCTGAATCTGGTCCATGGATTCTCTCGGTCTGGATGAAGGTCTATGGCGGCGCGCGTGGATTCCCGATGGCGCCTGCCGTTCGTATCTTCGAGGCCTCGCGGTCGCAGGCCGCATTGCCAAAAAACGAAGGAATCATTCCATGAAACAACGACACAGACCCACCGTGCGGGTGGTCGGCGCCGACGGCACAGATGGGCTGCAACCTCGTCCGCGCACCTTGACCCCCTACATCCAGGAGCTTGCCCCATCATGACCACCCGAAAACTGCCGGCCCGTTATGCGGGCATCGCCATGCCCTTCCTGCTGTCGATCTTCATGTCGTGCATCGTGGCGGGCATCTCCACGCTCAAGAGCGTGGGGCTGGCCTCGGGCCTCTTCCAGATGTGGATGGCCGCATGGGGCGTGTCATGGCTGGCCGCGTTTCCCTCGCTGCTCGTGG
Source organism: Variovorax sp. GW822-FHT04A09 (assembly GCF_058801005.1). Classification (NCBI taxonomy): domain Bacteria; kingdom Pseudomonadati; phylum Pseudomonadota; class Betaproteobacteria; order Burkholderiales; family Comamonadaceae; genus Variovorax; species Variovorax sp. GW822-FHT04A09. The sequence continues at coordinate 253,010 of NZ_JBXAMV010000008.1, forward strand.
TGCTGCCGGTGGTGCGCCGGATCGTCGCGGCGACGGTGCAGAGCCCGCAGCGCTGATCCGTGGTCAGCCGATGCCGAAGCGGTGCTCGGTCGCGCTGGCGAACACCTCGCCGGGGCGCAGCACGGTCGATGCAAATTCCGGTCGGTTCGGCGCATCGGGAAAGTGCTGCGTCTCCAGGCACAGGCCGTCGCCCTGGCGCAGGCTCGCGCCCGCGCTGCCGAGCAGGCTGCCGTCGAGGAAGTTGCCCGAATAGAACTGCACGCCGGGCTCGGTGGTGTGCACGTCCATCACGCGGCCCGAGACTTCGTGGGCGAGGCGTGCGGCCAGGGCCAGCCCGGTACCGCTGCGATCGCCGTCGAGAACCCAGTTGTGGTCGTAGCCATGCGCGCGCAGCAGCTGCTCGTGCCCTTCGCGGATGCGCGCGCCGATGCGTGTCGGCGTGCGGAAATCGAAAGGCGTGCCGGCCACCTCGCCCAGCCCGAGCGGAATGAGCGTGGCATCGACCGGGCAGTAGCGGCTCGCGGGCAGCGTCAGCACATGGTCCATCACCGAGCCGCTGCCGGCGAGGTTGAAGTAGTCGTGGTGGCTCAGGTTCAGCACCGTGGGCCGGTCGGTGGTGGCGCGGTAGTCGATGCGCCAGGTGTTGGCCGTGGCACTCAAGGTGTAGCGCACCGTCAGCTGCACCTCGCCGGGGTAGCCCTCTTCGCCGTCGGCGCTGGTGTAGCGCAGCTCGAGGGCGAGTTCGTGAGGCACCGGCACGATCTCCCAGTAGCGCTTGCCGAAGCTCGTGGCGCCGCCGTGCAGCGTGTTCACGCCGTCGTTCAGGCCCAGCTGGTGAGCGGTGCCATCGAGCGTGAAGCGGCCCGCCGCGATGCGGTTCGCGTAGCGGCCGACGATGGTGCCGAAGTGCGGGTGCGGCTTCAGGTAGTCATCGAGCGAGGGCAAGCCAAGCACCACGTTGGCGCTGCGCCCCTGCCGATCAGGCACGTGCAGCGCGGTGACGATGCCGCCGAGGTTGATGGCGCTCAGGCGCAGGCCGTGGCCATTGTCGAGCGTGTACTCGGTGACGGGCCGGCCGTCGGGCATGGCGCCGAAGGGGCGCGAAGTGAGGGGTTCGATCATCGGGCTTGCGACTGCAGCGCCTCGCGCGCGCACTGCGATGCGGTGCGCAGGCCGATGCGGTCTTTCAGGTCGTGGAAGGTCGGTGGCTCGGCGTCGTGCGTCATCACCTCGACGCGGTGGCCCGCCTTGCCCACCGCGTCGGCAAAGCGCTGCTGCAGCGCGAACGGCGTGTTGCGGTCGCCGGGATTGCCGATGAGCACGATGCGCCGCTGCGGGTCGCGCGGGATGCCGGCCACATGGTCCAGCGGGTCGTAGACCTGCGCGCTGCCCGTGGTGTCGGTGCGTCCGTTCTTCGAGCGGCCGAGCAGCCGCGCGCGCTCCAGCAGGTCGAAGGCGCCCGAGGTGAGCACCGCGCAGGCCACGCGCGTGCGCCCGAGCGTGAGCAGCGCGGCGCCGGCCGTGGCGCCGCCGCTGTGGCCGAAGAGCACCACGCGCTGCAGCCGGTGGCGCTGCATCAGCGCCTCCAGGGCCGCATCGAGCGCATGGAACTCCACCGCCTCGCGCCGCCGGCGGTGGTCGCCCGACGAGCCGTAGGTGCCGGGGCGCGCCATGAAGATCCACGGCATGCCCGCGCGGTCGCTCGCGGCCTGCGCGTCGAGCGTGCGCAGCGGTTCGGTGTTGCCGGGGATGCGCGTGGGCGACAGGTTCATCACGCTGTCGCGGTCGCCCGAGAACTGCACGATGGCGATGCGCGCGTCGTCGATGTCGCGGCTGGCGAAGTAGCGGATGCACGACGGCCCCTCGACCGCCAGCACCCAGAGAAAGCCCGGGCGGTCGGGGCAGTTGGCGCGCACGGCGGGCTGGTTCCAGTGCAGCAGTGCGCCCTCGGCCGACGCGGAGGCCGCCGGCTCGCGCGGCACCGCGGCCTTCGGCGCATCGGCACGCTGCGCGCAGGCCGTCTGCACGAGGGCAAGGAGCACACAGGCCAGGCGCGCGCTCGGGGTCATAGCTTCTGCAACAGTTCGGAGATGAGGCCGAAGTCCGACTGCTGGCGGTCGCCCTTCACCAGCACCAGGTCGCCATCGCGCAGGAACTCGCCGAGGTAGCCGGTGAGCTGTGCCGCGTCTTCGAAGTGCGGGCCGAGCAGCTCGGCCGGCACCTCCTCGCGCAGCCAGCGCATCTCGGCGCCGTGCGTCACGAGGTGCTGGATGCCCGAGGCCAGCAGCGGCGCGGCGAGGCTGCGGTGCATCGCTTCGGCTTCCTTGTCGAGGTTGATGATGCGCCCGAGCACGCCGATCTTGCGCGTCACCGGCCCGTGCGCCGCATGCTGGCAGGTGCGCACGAACTCCATCGCGTTGCGCATCGACATGACCTCGGCGTTCCAGCTGTCGTCGATCAGCGTGGCCTGCACGCCGCCCTGCGTGCGCAGCGGGCGCAGCTGCATCACCGAGGCCGGCAGGCGCACGAAGGGCATGCGCGCGCACGCGGCCTCGGCGTCGAAGCCCAGCGCCAGCAGCGCCGCAAAGGCCAGCGCCGAATTGCGCACCAGCCCGGCGCTCGCGATCGGGAACAGGTACTCGACCGTGCGACCCGGCAGCGCGATGCGCACGCGGCAGCCGCCGTCGGGCTCGGGCCGCGTGTCGACGATGCGGATGTTGGCGTCGGGGCTGCTGCCCACGACCCAGATGGCGCCCGCCGTGCGCGCGGCCGCCCGCACCACCTGCAGCAGGCAGGGGATGTGGTCAGGCACGATGGCCACGCCACCGGGCTCCAGCCCGAGGAAGATGCGCGACTTGAACTCGGCCGTCTGCTCGAGCGTGGCGGTCTGGCGGGTCTGCGACAGGCCGATCTCGGTGAGGATGGCCACGTGCGGGCGCGCCACGAGCGAGATCGGGCCGCGGTCCATCCACAGCGCGCTCTGCGCCATCTCGAGCACGCACACGTCGGCGTCGGCCGCGAGGTTGGCCAGCATCGCCGGCACGCCCACGCGCGAGTTGTAGTTGTCGATGGTGGTGTGCACGCGCGCCGCCTCGGGCAGCAGGTCGCGCAGCATGGCGATGGTGGACGACTTGCCGACCGTGCCGGTCACGCCCACCACGCGGCCCTGGAAGCGCGCACGCGCGGCCACGCCCAGCTCGATCATGGCGCGGATCGGGTCGTCCACCTGCAGCAGCGGGAACGACGGGTCGAGCCCGTCCACCGGGTGCGCGACCACGGCGCCCGCGAGCGCGTGCTGCAGCACGGGCACGTCTTCGTGGCGGTCGGGGTTGTCGGCGCGCGGCTTGCTGTAGTTCTCGTGTTTGGCGAGCGTGCGGTAGTCCGATGCAATGAACAGCGCCGGCTTCGGCAGCCGCGCCATGTGCGTCGGCCCGCGCACCACCGCGTTGACGAACCAGCCCGGCGGCGGCGACACCAGCCACTGCCCGCCGACCACGCGCTGCAGCTCGTCGGCGGTCCACACGGGCGACGGCTGCGCCGGGGCGCCGGGGCGCAGCGCCGCGAGCACGGGCGCCGGGCGCTCGGGCAGCGGCGTCGGAAACTTCGGCACGCGCAGGCCGCACCACACGGGCAGCCGGCGCGCGCCCGGCAGGTCGGGCACGCTGCCGCGCACGCGCACCTCGATCTGCAGCACGTCGTTCTCGAGCAGGCCCAGGCGCGGCGCGCGCAGGCCGTAGCGGTCGCGGTAGATGCGCCCCGGCGTCCAGCGGCTGGTGGGCCACATCCAGTCGCAGGGGTCGTGGTCCATGGCCTCGCCCCAGGCCGGCATGGTGGTGCTGCGCATCGGCAGCGCGCGGAACTGCACGCGCAGGTCGGCGCTCACGGGCGCATCGGCAGTCCAGAACGACTCGACCCACAGCAGGCGCCGCCCGATGATCTGCGTCGGCGCGAGGCGGATGCCCACGAGGCGCAGCGGGCCGAACTGCAGCGGGCGAATCCTGGCGTCCTCGGGCACGGCATCGACCGACCACTCGGGCCGGGCCGCGAGCACGGGGCCGACCAGCGCGGGCGGGCGCGACGCCGACAGCGGCGCCAGCGGCGGGCGCCCGGCCGGCGCGGTGCGTTCGGGCGGCGACAGCTGCAGCGCGCAACGCCCGTCGGGCCGCGCCGTCATCTCGGTGCCGAGCGCGCGGCACAGCTCGGCAAAGCGCGCGCTCGCGGCCTGCGCCGCCTCGCCCGCGAGCTGCTGCGAGAAACCGAAGCCCACGCCCACCGGCGTGAACACCACCTCTTCCACGCCGTGCGGTCCCAGGCGCAGCGAGAACACGCCGGAGTCCGCGAGGTCGTTGCGGATGGCGTCGAACAGCAGGTCGCCCGCGTCGTGCAGGATCGGCCGGCCCTGGTAGACCTCGATGCCCTGCAGCACGTGGGCCGAGGTGCCGAGCACCGCGTCGGCGCCGGCTTCGACGATGGCATGGCCGACGGCGATCTCGGCGCGCGAGGGCGCGGTCTCCAGGTTCTCGCCCCAATGCACGGCCACCAGCACCACGTCGGCTTCATGGCGCGCGGCGGCGATGCGCGGCGCGAGCGTGGCGCGCCATGCCGCCGGGTCGTCGAGCGACAGCCAGGCCGCGCCGGGGCGCTGCGCGGTGGCGGCGAAGCGCGGCTGCGTGGCGTCGAGCGAGAACAGCGCCACGCGCAGCCCACCGGCCTGGCGGAAAGCGGGGCGCAGCGCCGCGTCGAGATCAGGCCCGGTGCCTGCGAAGGCGATGGCGGCGGCGTTGAGCAGCCCGTGCTGCTCCAGCAGCGCCTCGGGGCCGTAATCGCCGCTGTGGTTGTTGGCCGTGGCGACCATGTCGATGCCGGCCTCGGTCAGCACCGCGAGCATCTCGGGCCGCGCACGGTAGTAATAAGGGCCACCCTCGTCCTTCTCGACGCCCTGCTCACCCGTGGTGGCGACCACGCATTCGAGGTTCACGATGCGCAGGTCGGCCTCGCGCAGCGCGGCGATGTCGCCGAGCATGCGGGCGGGGCCGCCGAGGTCGTGCATGCGGTAGTGCTGGCGCCGGCCCAGGTTGACGTCGCCGCCCCACAGCACGATGCCCTCGGCACCGCGCAGTGCGGCCGGCTCGGCCGTGGCCTGCGTGAGCTGCGCGCTCTGCTGCTGCGCCTCGCGCGCCTCGAGCAGCCGGTGGTAGGCCACGTAGCCCGACAGGTAGTGCTCCACGTCGTCGATGCGCACGCGGAAGCTGTGGTGCTTGATGAAGAACGAGCCCGCGATGCGGTCGGGATGGCGGAAGAACATCGCCAGCTCGGGCCAGAAGTGGCCGTTGGCGAGGTAGCGCGCGCGGTGCTCCAGCGCGCGGTCGAACTTGTGGCGATCCAGCCCCGCAAGCAGCGGGCGCAGCGCCGGGTCGGCTTCCAGCCGCAGCACCATCTCGCGCGCGGCCATCATCAGCTCGAGCAGCGTGGGGAAGGTGGTGATGCGCTCCAGCACGAAGTCCAGGTGGCCCGCCATGTTCTGCAGGCCGAACTGGTAGTAGCGCGTTTCGGGCTTGAAGCGCGTGAGTTCGTTGACGCAGTAGCTCAGCCAGTGGTCGTGCGCGCGCCAGTGGCCCGCGGCGATGAAATGCTCGAAGGCCTTCTCGACCACCGCGAGCCAGCGCGCGTCGCGCGTGAGGCCGTACAGCCGCATCAGCCCGAAGGCCGCCTCGCCGTCGTAGTAAATGATGCGGTACGGCTCCTTCACGTCGAGCCCCGGGTGGTTGAGCACGTGCACGAAGCGGCCGGTCTCGGGGTCCTGCATGGAGCGGATGCCCAGCGCCAGCTGCTCCATCAGCGGCTGGTACTGCGCATCGCCGGTGAGCTCGGTGTACTTCACCAGCGCCAGCAGGCACACGGCGTTGCCGCCGAGCTTGATCTCGTTGCCGATGTCGACCAGGAACGCGGCCTGCGTGCCGTCGGCCAGCGTGGCGCGGCGGATGAGGCGCTGGCTCAGGAAGGCCAGCGCGCGGTCGATGGCGGCCTTCTGCACGTCGCTGCGCGTGAGCTCCCAGCCTTCGAGCATGGCGTAGGTGGAGCTGGCGTGGCGCAGCGTGTTGTAGGTGGGAATCGCGCGGTCGAAGCAGGGGAACCAGCCGTAGTGGAACTCGCCCGTGGGCTTGACCTGCTCGGCCAGGTAGTCGCTCGCCGAATCGACCAGCGCGCGCACCTGCGCCGCGTTCCAGTCGGTGAGCGTGCGAAAGCCCGCGGCCTGTCCTTCGGCCGTGAGCGGCCAGGCGCCCTCGGCATCGACGTACACGGCGCACGTGGTGAAGCACCACACGGGCACGGCGTCGTCGGTGGGAAAGTCGCGCTCGTCGCCGAAGCGGCGCTTGGTGTGCGTGCGCAGGTTGCCGTTGTTGGGCTCCGCGTGGTCGACCGTGCCGTTGTAGAGCACGGCGCTGCCGTGCATCTCCTGCGCGAGCAGCGCGGTCTCGAAGCGCGCGTCGAGCGCGATGCCTTCGTTGAAGTAGTTGCGCTTGGTCTGCGCCAGCCGCGCCTTCAGTTCGCCCCAGGTCATGGGCGTGGCGTGCTCGACGATCTCCGCGCGCAGCCGTTGCGCGGGCCGCTCGGCGCGCTTCGCCTTCACCGCCAGCGCCTCGGCCGCGGCCTGCCACGCGGCCTCGGTGTCGGGGCCGCGGCCCATGACGACGCGGGCGCGGCTTTCGCCCTCGCCCATCGCGAGGAACACCACGCAGCCGGCCTCGTCGGTGGCGGGCGGGGCCGGGGGCAGCGCCCCGTCCGGGGTGGCCAGGGCCTGCCTGGCGCGGTTCAACAGATCGGCGAGGGGGACGGGAGCTTGGTGAGTCATGCGCCGCGAATGATGACAGGCCACGGCGCGGCCTGCCACTGCGGAAATCCGGGGCGGCGTCGGACCCGGGTCAGACCCGGGTCAGACCCGGGTCAGGCCCAGGCGTCGAACACCGCGCCGCGCACGGCCTCGACCGCCGCCGAGCGCTGGCCACCGGCCGGCGCGATCCAGCACAGCCACGTGTGTGAGCGCCAACCGTTCCAGATCTTCAGTTCGCCCTGGCGTTCGCCCTGCTCGGCCTGGTCCAGCCGCATCAGGCCCGCGCCCATGCCGCTGGCGACCATGCTGCGGATGGCGCTCTCGCCGTCGGCGGTGACGCCCTGGCGGTAGTCGCGCCCGGCCGAGGCGAACAGTTTTTCGAGGTGCGCGCGAAGGATGCACGAGGGTGGCGTGCCGACCCAGGTCAGGTCGGTGAGCTGCGCGAGCGTGAGCTCGGGGTGCGCCTGCGCCACCGCCAGCGGCAGGCCCACGGCCAGGTCGACCACGCCCAGGCGCCGCAGCTCGAAGCCTTCGAGCCGCTCGGCATCGCTGAGCACGTAGGCGCAGTCGAGTTCGCCGCGCTGCACGGCCGCCAGGGTTTCGTACGACAGCCCCTGCTTGAGCTGCAGCGTGACCTGCGGATGCTGCTGCGCCAGCGTGACCAGCACGCTGCCCAGGCGCAGCGCCACCGGATCGACCACCGTGCCGAAGCGCACCACGCCTTGCGCCGCGCCGCGCAGCTGGTCGGCGGCCGACTGCATGCGCATGGCCGAGGCCAGGGTGCGCTCGGCCTCTTCGAGCAGGCGCCGGCCGGCCGCGGTGGGCGACATGCCGCGCGGCGTGCGCTCGAACAGGCGCACGCCGAGTTCGTCTTCGAGCGCCTTGAGCTGCGCGCTGGCGGCCGGGGCGCTGGTGAACACGCGCTCGGCGGCGCGGGTCAGGTTGCCCTCCTTCGCGATGGCGACGAAGGTCTTCAGTTGGTACAGCTCCATGACCGCGGATTGTGAGCGCGTGCGGCGCAGCGGTCCGTTCGCTTTTTCGGAAGCCCCTGTCCAAAGAAACGAATGGCCTTCGCGGCGAGGCGTCCCCATCCTTCAGGCCACGCGCTCCCTCTTTTTTCTTGAAAGGTTTTCCCGTGTCCTCCCCTTCCTCACGCCTGCCGGGCATCGCGGCCCTGCTCTTCGCCACCGCCAGCTGGGGCAGCCTGTTCCTCGTCGGCAAGGGCGTGCTGCAGCACGTGGCGCCGGTGTGGCTCACGCTCATCCGCTACACCCTGTCGGCGCTGGTGTTCGCCGCGCTGCTGGGCCTGCGCGGCAGCGGCGGCTGGCACAAGCTGCGGCGGCATGCGGTGCCGCTGGCGCTGCACGGCTTTGCGGGCTTCGGCGTGTTCAGCATCCTGCTGTTCGTCGGGCTCTCGCACTCGGTGCCCTCGCACGGCGCGGTGCTGATCGCCACCACGCCGATCACCACGCAGCTGCTGCGCTGGTGGCTCGACGGCGTGCGCCCGACGCGCACGACGCTGCTGACCGCCGCGCTGGCGCTGGCCGGCGTGGCCACGGTGGCCGGGCTGCTGTCGCCGGGTGGCGCAGGCCTGTCGCACGACACGCTGCTCGGCGACGCCATCGCCTTCGTCGGCACGCTGGGCTGGGTGGTCTACACGCGCGGCGCGGCGCGCTTCCCGACGCTGGACACGGTGGACTACACCGCGCTCACGGTGCTGGCTTCGTGGCCGCTGCTGCTGGCCGTGGCGGTGGGCATGACCGTGCTGGGCGCATCGCCCGCGCCCGACGCGCAGGGGCTGCGCCTGTCGTGGCAGGTGCTGCTGTACGTGGGGCTGGTGCCGTCAGCACTCGCGGTGCTGGCCTTCAACCACGGCGTGCGCGCGCTCGGCGCGGTCACGGGCACGGCCTTCCTGAACTTCGTGCCGGTGTCGGCGTTGCTGATGGGCGTGGCGCTGGGCAAGCCGCCCGCGACGCACGAGATCGTCGGCGTGGCGATGGTGGTGGTGGCGCTGCTGCTGCATGTGGCGGCAGCGAAGCGCGCGGCGACGCCGGTGGCGCCGGTCCGCGCGTCGGCGCCGGGTCAACGCACCTGCGGCGTCACGCCATGAACATCAGCCCTCGGCGCGGCTGCGCCGGAAGATCGCGTAGTTGCCGTTCGCCATGCCCACGAGCACCTCGCCCACGTACAGCCGCGATTCCAGGTTGGCGACGGTGCGCCCGCGGTTGAGCAGCGTGGTCCTGCAGACGACCTGGCCTTCGAACACGGGCTTGAAGTAGTTCATCTTGATCTCGATGGTGGCGCAGATCTCGCCCGCCTCGAGCGTGGGGTACAGCGCCGTGCCCATGCCCGTGTCGGCCAGCGCATACAGCACGGCGCCGTGCACCACCTCGTGCGGGTTCAGGTGCTGCGGCGCGACGACCAGCGTCATGGTGCTGGCGCCGGCGGTGGCTTGCTCGCAGTGCAGGTCGATCAGTTCGGCGAAGGGGTGTTTCATGGCGACGGGAAATGAACGGACCGGCCGACTGTAGACCGCACGGCCGTCAGTCGCCGAGCGCGCGGTAGAAGTAGGTGGTGCCGCACGGCGTGCCGTCGGGCAGCAGCGCGTAGCCGGGGATGGTGCCCACGCGCTGCCAACCGCAGCGGGTGTACAGCCGCTCGGCCTCGGGGCTGGAGGTGTCGAGCACCAGCAGGGTCTTGCCATGGTCGCGCGCGCGCTGTTCAGCGCCCTTCATCAGCAGCGCGCCGAGGCCGTGGCGGCGTGCGCGGCGGTGCACCAGCATCTTCGCGACCTCGCCGCGGTGCGGCTGGTTCTCGGGCTGCGCCAGCACCAGCTGCACGGTGCCGACGATGCCGGCGTCGTCCTCGGCCACGAGCAGCTCACGTTCGCCGCGCGCCACGCCGTCGGCCACGTGGCGCCAGAAGGCCCGCGCGCGCTCGGGTGTGAGCGGCTGCATGAAGCTCACCGAGGCGCCGCCGTCGACGCAGTCGATGAGCACGTCGGCCAGCGCGTTCAGCTCGGCCTCGCTGACGGAAGAAAGGGCGCGCAGGCGCGGGGTGATGGTGGCAGCAGTCATGGTCATTTCCGGTTGGCGTGAGAAGGCGCGCTGGTGATGACGACCGCGTAGCGCGCCGTCTCGCGGGTGGGGTTGAAGTAGCTCGTCGGCTGGTCGAGCACGAGCGCCAGGCAGTCGCCGGCCTCGAGCCGGTGCTGGGCGTCGCCGACCGCGAGTTCGATGCAGCCTTCGAGCACCCACACCTGCTGGTGGATGCGCGGCTCGCGCGCACCGGTTTCGTAGGCCACGCGCGCGCCGGGCGGAAACAGCACCTCGACGATCTGGATCGGCGAGGCGTCGCCGCCGGCCGAGACGTTGCGGCGCAGGTAGCCCGAATGCGGATCGCGCCATTCGAGCTGGTCGGCGCGGCGCGACACCGGGCTGGCGGTGGGCGCGTCGGACTCGAACAGCGAGGCCAGCGGCACGCCCAGGCCGGTCGCGAGTTTTTCGAGCAGCACGGCCGTCGGGCTGCTCTCGCCGCGCTCGATCAGAGAGATCATGGAGCGGCTGACGCCGCAGTGCGTGGCCAGGGCGTCGAGCGAGAGATCGCGCGCGGCGCGCAGCGCGCGCACACGCTGGGCGATGCGGTCGTTGAGGCTGGGGGGTGACGCTGATTCTTCTTTCATATTGGATTAAATATCCAATGAAATAGAAATTCAGTCAACCCCGGGCTGAAAGCTGGCCGTCTCGGCCGCAGAGACTTGCTCGTCGAAGTGACTGTTCTTTGGAGAAATATTCATGCCGATCGCTGAAATCATCCAACACATCACCACCACCGACGCACCATGAGCGCCAACGATCCCGCCCCCCTGCCCTCGGCCTTCGCCACCTTCGCCGACGGGCCCGCCGCGCCGTCCGCGCTGCGCGCCCGCATCACGGCCGCCTGCCGGCCGCCCGAATCGGAAGCGCTGGCACCGCTGCTCACGCAGGCCCGGCTGCCGGCCGATCAGGCCGCCGAAGCCCACGCCCTGGCCCATCGCATCGCCCACCAGCTGCGCCAGCGCAAAAATGGCGGCGGCCGCTCGGGCCTGGTGCAAGGCCTGCTGCAGGAGTACGCGCTGTCGTCGCAGGAAGGTGTGGCGCTGATGTGCCTGGCCGAGGCGCTGCTGCGCATTCCCGATGCCGACACGCGCGACGCGCTCATCCGCGACAAGATCGCGCAGGGCCAGTGGCAGGCGCACGCGGGGCACAGCCCGTCGGTGTTCGTCAACGCCGCCACGTGGGGCCTGCTGCTCACGGGCAGGCTGGTGGCCACGCACAGCGAGACGGGCCTGTCGGCCACGCTCACGCGGCTGATCGGCAAGGGCGGCGAGCCGCTGATCCGCAAGGGCGTGGACATGGCGATGCGCATGATGGGCGAGCAGTTCGTCACCGGCGAAACCATCGCCCAGGCGCTGGCGCATGCGCGCACGCTCGAGGCGCAGGGCTTTCGCTATTCGTACGACATGCTCGGCGAGGCCGCGCTCACGGCCGACGACGCGCGCCGCTACCGCGCCGCGTATGAAGACGCCATCCACGCCATCGGCCGCGCCTCGAACGGGCGCGGCGTGTACGGCGGGCCGGGCATCTCGATCAAGCTCTCGGCGCTGCACCCGCGCTACAGCCGCGCGCAGTACACGCGCGTGATGGCCGAGCTGTACCCGGTGCTGCGCGACCTGGCGTTGCTGGCGCTGCACTACGACATCGGCCTGAACATCGACGCGGAAGAAGCCGACCGGCTCGAACTCTCGCTCGACCTGCTGGAGCGCCTGTGCTTCGAGCCCGCGCTCGCGGGCTGGCAAGGCATCGGCTTCGTGGTGCAGGGCTACCAGAAGCGCTGCCCCTTCGTGATCGACTGGGTGATCGACCTCGCGCGCCGCAGCGGCCACCGGCTCATGGTGCGCCTGGTGAAGGGCGCCTACTGGGACAGCGAAATCAAGCGCGCGCAGCTCGACGGGCTGGCGGGCTACCCCGTCTACACGCGCAAGGCCTACACCGACGTGTCGTACCTCGCGTGCGCGCGCCGGCTGCTCGATGCGCCCGACGCGGTGTACCCGCAGTTCGCGACGCACAACGCCCACACGCTGGCCGCGATCTACACCATGGCCGACCCGTCGCGCTACACGCCGGGCCAGTACGAGTTCCAGTGCCTGCACGGCATGGGCGAGCCGCTGTACGAGCAGGTGGTGGGCCCGCTCGGGCGGCCCTGCCGCATCTACGCGCCGGTGGGCACGCACGAGACGCTGCTGGCCTACCTGGTGCGGCGGCTGCTGGAGAACGGCGCCAACACCTCGTTCGTGAACCGCATCGCCGACGCGTCGATTCCGCTCGACACGCTGGTGGAAGACCCGGTCGCGACGGTCGAGCGCATGGCTGCGCAGGAAGGCGCGATGGGCCTGCCGCACGCGGCCATTCCGTTGCCGGCCGCGCTCTACGGTGCACAGCGCGCGAACTCGCAAGGCCTCGACCTCGCGAGCGAAGCCACGCTGCATGCGCTCGCCGCCACGCTGCAGGCCAGCGCGAGCGAGCCCTGGCGCGCGGCGCCGATGCTCGCCGCGCCACGCGCAGAAGACGAAGCCGGCCGCAGCTGGGCCGAGGTGCGCAACCCCGCCGACCGCCGCGACCTCGTCGGCCAGGTGCAGGACGCGGTGCCGGGCGACGTGGCCTCGGCCATTGCGCAGGCCGAAGCCGTCGCCGCCGCGTGGGCCGCCACGCCGCCCGCCGAGCGCGCCGCCGCCCTCGACCGTGCCGCCGCATCGCTCGAAGCGCAGCAGCCGCGCCTGCTCGGCCTGTTGATGCGCGAGGCCGGCAAGAGCGGCGCCAACGCCATCGCCGAGGTGCGCGAGGCGGTCGACTTCCTGCGCTACTACGCGGCGCAGGCGCGCACCGACTTCGCCAACGCCACGCACCGCCCGCTCGGGCCGGTGGTGTGCATCAGCCCGTGGAATTTTCCGCTCGCGATCTTCACCGGCCAGGTGGCCGCGGCGCTCGCGGCCGGCAACCCCGTGCTGGCCAAGCCGGCCGAGCAGACGCCGCTGGTCGCCGCCGAAGCGGTGCGCGTGCTGTGGGAGGCCGGCGTGCCGCGCGCGGCGGTGCAGCTGCTGCCGGGGCGCGGCGAGACCGTCGGCGCCGCGCTGGTCGGCGACGCGCGCGTGCAGGGCGTGATGTTCACGGGCTCGACCGAGGTCGCGCGCCTGCTGCAGAAGACGCTGGCTACGCGCCTCGGTGCGCACGGCGCGCCGGTGCCGCTGATCGCCGAGACCGGCGGGCAGAACGCGATGATCGTGGACTCGTCCGCGCTCGTGGAGCAGGTGGTGGCCGACGTGATGGCCTCCGCCTTCGACAGCGCGGGCCAGCGCTGCTCGGCGCTGCGCGTGCTGTGCGTGCAGGAAGAAGCGGCCGACCGCCTCGTGGCGATGCTGCAGGGCGCGATGGCCGAGAGCTGCATCGGCAACCCCGCGCGGCTCGCGGTGGACGTGGGCCCGGTCATCGACGACGAGGCGCGCGACGGCATCGAGCGCCACATCGCCGGCATGCGCGGGCGCGGCCGGCGCGTGTTCCGCCAGGGCCGCGAGTTCGGCCACGACACGCGCCACGGCACCTTCGTGCTGCCCACGCTGGTCGAGCTGGAACACCTGGGCGAGCTGCAGCGCGAGGTGTTCGGCCCCGTGCTGCACCTGCTGCGCTACCGCCGCCGCGACCTGGGCGCGCTCATCGGCCAGATCAACGGCAGCGGCTACGGCCTCACGCTGGGCGTGCACACGCGCATCGACGAGACCATTGCGCAGGTGGTGGCACAGGCGCAGGCCGGCAATGTCTACGTGAACCGCAACATGGTCGGCGCCGTGGTGGGCGTGCAGCCCTTCGGCGGCGAAGGGCTGTCGGGCACCGGGCCGAAGGCCGGCGGGCCGCTGTACATGGCGCGCCTGCTGTCGGCGCGGCCCGACGACGTGCTGGCGCGCGCCGTGGCCGAAGACCGACCCGTGGCACCTGCCAGTGGCCTCGCGGCGCTCGAAGGCTGGGCGCGCGACACGGGCCGCGACGCACTCGCCGCGCAGTGCCGCCGCTTCGCCGGCCTGGCCCACGTGGGCCGTGCACGCACGCTGGCCGGCCCGACCGGCGAGCGCAACGTCTACACGCTGCAGCCGCGCGAAGCCGTGCTGTGCCTCGCCGATGCGCAAGCCGACCGGCTCGTGCAACTGGCGGCGGTGCTGTCGGTCGGCAGCACCGCCATCTGGCCCGCCGATGCGCCCGGCGCGCACGCGCTGTTGGCGGCGCTGCCCGACGAGGCGCGCCACGCGGTCGTGCTCGCCAACGACTGGCGCGCGCCCACCGTGGTCTTCGACGCCGTGCTGCACCACGGCGACGCCGGCCACCTTGCCGGCGTGCTGCAGCAGGTGGCGGCGCGGCCCGGCCCCCTCGTCGGCGTGCGCGGCTTCGCGCCGGGCGACACCGGCATTCCGCTCGAAAGCCTGGTGCTGGAGCGCGCGCTGAGCGTCAACACGGCCGCGGCCGGCGGCAATGCGAGCCTGATGACGATCGGCTGAGCAGGTTCAACGATCGAAGGCTGGGTCGATCGGCACGCGGTAGCCGTTCACCAGCCGGTTCGTCTCGTTCGCCATGCCGACCACGGCCATCAGCTCGGCGAACATGGCCGGCGTCATGCCGGCCTTTTCCGCGCCCGCGTGGTGGCTCGCGATGCAGTAGCCGCAGTTGTTGGTGACGCTCACCGCCAGATAGATCATTTCCTTGACCACCGGGTCGAGCGCGCCCGGCGCCATCACCTCCTTGAGGCTGGCCCAGGTGCGCTTCAGCGTGGCCGGATCGTTGGCCAGGTACTTCCAGAAATTGTTGACGTCGGGCACGTTGCGCGACGCCTTGATGTCGTCGAACACCGCGCGGACCTCGTCGGAAGCGGCGGCGTGCTCGATGGGCTGGGGTTTCATGCGATCTCCTGAAGTGTGAATGTGCGATGCAAAGCAACATTTGCTTTCGGTACCTTCACATTTATTGTGAATTAGGTCCTAGGTTCACGCGCCCTGCGGTTCATACAGTCGAAGCGTCACACATCAAGCGCGCCATCAGGCGCCATCTCAGGGAGAAGAGAGAACCATGGAACACGTCACACAGCACGTGGGGGGCGGTGCGCGCGCCGCATTCGTCTGCAAGAAGAAAACCCGAGGCATCGCGGGCGCCGTGCTCGCACTGGCCGCCGGCCTCGCAGGCCCGTCGGCCTGGGCCGACGTGAGCCTGGGCGGTGCCAGCTACACCACCGGCTCGGGCGCAGTGTGCAGCTCGGGCGGCGCCGGTCCCACGTGGGCCTGCCAGGTGCCCAACGCCAGCGGCGGCTTCGCGCTCATCACCGGCGTGCCGACCGACCCCGTGAACGGCGGCCCCGATGCCGCGGCCTTGCAAGGCATGGTGAGCGGCAACCTCGGCGGCGACGCGCTGCTGCTCGGCGGCACCGCCGCCAAGGCCACCGGCTTCGGCAGCGTGGCGGCGGGCTCCGACGCACGCGCCACCGAAACCTACGCCACCGCCATCGGCTCCACCACCGTGGCCGCGGGCGTCAGCAGCACGGCCGTGGGCAACGTGGCCCAGGCCTTCGGCACCAACGCCACCGCCATCGGCGCCAACAGCACGGCCGTGGCCACCAGCAGCGTCGCCGTGGGCGACCGCGCCACCGCGAGCGACATCAATTCGACCGCGCTCGGCGCCAACACGCAGGCGCGCAAGAAGAGCAGCCTGGCGGCCGGCGACAAGGCGATTGCCGACGGCATCAACGCCGCCGCGCTGGGCGCGAACACGCAGGCACTGGCCGACAGCGCCGTGGCCGTGGGCGACCGCGCCACCGCGGGCGCCGAGTCGGCCGTGGCCGTGGGCCGCCAGAGCACGGCCTCGGCCGCCTCGGCCGTCGCCATCGGCACGGGCGCGACGGCGAGCGCCGTCAATGGCGTGGCACTCGGCGCCGGCGCCACCGCCGACCGCGCAGGCATGAACGGCCAGCAAGAGCGCTTCTCGAACGTCGCCGTGGGCTCCACGCAGGGCGCGGTCTCGGTCGGCAGCGCGGGCGGCGAACGGCAGATCACGAACGTCGCGGGCGGCACGCAGGCGACCGACGCGGTCAACGTGCGCCAGCTGCAGGCCGTGCAGGCCGGCGCGGTCAACTACGTGACCAACGTGGACGGCAGCGTGAACCACAACCAGATCGTGCTGGGCAACGGACAGGCGCCCAACGGCACCACCGTGTCCAACGTGGCGCCCGGCGTGGCCGGCACCGACGCCGTGAACGTCAACCAGCTGAACGCCCAGGGCGCGCAGTGGCGCGACGCCATCCGCGTGAACCAGCGCGACGCCAACGCCGGCACCGCCGGTGCGATGGCCATGGCCGGCATGCCGCAGGCCTACATGCCGGGCAAGAACATGATCGCGGCCGGCATCGCCGGCTACGAGGGCCAGAGCGCCCTCGCGGTCGGCTTCTCGAGCATCTCGGACAACGGCAAGTGGGTGATGAAGTTCACCGGCTCGGCCAACTCGCGCGGCAAGGTCGGCGTCTCGGCCGGCGCGGGCTACCAGTGGTGAGCCGCATGAACCCCAGCACCGACATCGCTCCAGGCCCCACGCATTCTTCCTTCATGACACGCACCTTTTTTCTGCCCACCGCCGCGCTGCTGGCCCTGCTCACCCTCGCCGGCTGCACCTCGTACGTGAGCCGCGGCATCGACAGCGACGGCAAAGCCGCCGAACTCGTCTGGCCCGGCGCCGACCAGCAGCAGACCTGGCAGACCGAAGGCAGCTTTCCGAACCGCGAGAACCTGCGCGCCATCGGCCCCGGCGCCACCAAGGACCAGCTGTACGCGCTCATCGGCCGCCCGCACTTCGACGAAGGCATGGCCGCCGTGCGCGAGTGGGACTACGTCTTTCACTTCCGCTCGGGCGGCGGTGCGACGAGCTGCCGCTACAAGGTGATCTTCGACACGGCCTACAAGGCGCGCAGCTTCCACTGGAACCCGGCGATCTGCGCGGAGCTGGCCAAGGGCTGATCAGCCGATCAGCCGCCCGGCGGCGGCTCCGGCCGCCGCCACAGCCACGCCAGCACGACCGCCATCGAGCCGATGGCGACGCCTGCGAGCCACGGCTTGTGCGCGGTCAACACGATGACGACCGCGCAGAACGCCATCGCCGCAGTGGCGCTCCACTTGGCGCGCCGGCTCACGGTGCGGCCGTTTTCCCAGTTGCGCAACAGCGGCCCGAAGAGCCGGTGGTTCAGCAGCCAGCGGTGCAGCCGCGGCGAGCTGCGCGCCGCGGCCCAGGCGGCCATCAGCACGAAGACCGTGGTCGGCATGCCCGGCGCGACCACGCCGATGGCGGCCAGCACGAGGCACAGCGCGGCGAAGACCATCAGCAGCCAGCGCACGACCAGCGGCAACGGCCGGGGCTCCACGGCAGCGGGCGGGTTCTGGGGGTCTTCGGCGGGCGTCACGGGCCGATTGTCTTTCTTTCTCTTTCACCGCACCGACGCGCTTGATTCAGATCAACCGCGCGCCGCTTTCGGCTGCCGATACTGGACTTTTACATCCACCTGCAAAGTTCTGAAGACCATGGCCCACCTTGTATGGAAGACCGAGCTCAATACGGGGATCCATGAGATCGACACGCAGCACCAGCGCATCGTGCAGTACATCAATGCGCTGGACGATGCGCGGCGCACGAACGACCGCCAGGCCGTGGGCCGGATCATCGAAGAGACCATCGACTACACCGCCTCGCACTTCGCGTTCGAGGAGGCCATGATCGAGGACGCGGGCTACCCCTTCACGGGCCCGCACCGGAAGGTGCACGAGATCTTCGTGCGCCGCGTCACCGAATTCCGCGCGCGCTTCGAGCACGGCGAAGAGGTGCTGGCCGAGCTGCACGACATGCTCTCGCGCTGGCTGTTCAACCACATCCGCCACGAAGACGGCGCGTACGTGCCGACCGTGAAGGCGCACCTGCACACCACGGATTCGTCGGCGGAAGTGCTGGTGCATGCGCAGGTGCGCAAGGCGGTGCAGCAAGGCGGCGCCGCGGGGCAGGTCAAGATGGGCTGGATGCGACGCTTGTTCGGCGGGTGACGCGCCGCGTCACTCCTCGACAAAAGCCTCTTCGCGCTTGGCCTTCACCGAAGGCAGCAGCACCACGATGAGCAGCAGCGCCGCGGCAGCCAGCAGCCCCGCCGATAGCGGGCGCATGACGAACACGCTCCAGTCGCCGCGCGACAACAGCAGCGCGCGGCGCAGGTTCTCTTCCATCATCGGCCCGAGGATGAAGCCCAGCAGCAGCGGCGCGGGCTCGCACTTGAGCTTGAGGAACAGGTAGCCCACGATGCCGAAGATCGCGACCATCCACACGTCGAAGGTGTTGTTGTTCTCCGAGTACACGCCCACCGCGCAGAACAGCACGATCGACGGAAAGAGCCACTTGTAGGGAATGGTCAGCAGCTTGATCCAGATGCCGATCATCGGCAGGTTCAGCACGATGAGCATCAGGTTGCCGATCCACATCGAGGCGATCAGGCCCCAGAAGAGTTCGGGGTTGCTGGTCATCACCTGCGGACCCGGCTGGATGTTGTGGATGGTCATCGCACCGACCATCAGCGCCATCACGGCGTTGGGCGGAATGCCCAGCGTCAGCAGCGGAATGAATGACGTTTGCGCACCGGCGTTGTTGGCCGACTCCGGTCCCGCCACGCCGCGGATGTTGCCCTTGCCGAAGGGCACCTCGCCCTGCTTGAGCTTGATCCGCTTCTCGATGGTGTAGGCCGCGAAGGCCGACAGCAGCGCGCCGCCGCCCGGCAGGATGCCCAGGGCCGAACCCAGCGCGGTGCCGCGCAGCACAGCGGGCGTCATGCGTCGGAAGTCTTCCTTGGTCGGCCACAGGCCCTTGACCTTGGCGGTGAACACCTCGCGCTCATGCTCGGGCACGGCCAGGTTGGCGATGATCTCGCCGTAGCCGAACACGCCCATCGCGATCGCGATGAAGCCGATGCCGTCGGTCAGCTCGGGAATGTCGAAGCTGTAGCGCGCCACGCCCGAGTTCACGTCGGTGCCCACGAGGCCCAGTGCCAGTCCGAGCAGGATCATCGTGATGGCCTTGAGCAGCGAGCCCGAGGCCAGCACCACGGCGCCGATCAGGCCCAGGATCATCAGCGAGAAGTATTCGGCCGGGCCGAACTTGAAAGCCAGCTCGGTCAGCGGCGGTGCGAAGGCCGCAAGGATCAAGGTGCCGACGCAGCCTGCAAAGAACGAGCCCAGGCCCGCCGCAGCGAGCGCCGGCCCGGCCCTCCCCTTGCGCGCCATCTGGTAGCCGTCGATCACGGTCACCACCGACGACGATTCGCCCGGCAGGTTCACCAGAATGGCCGTGGTCGAGCCGCCGTACTGGGCGCCGTAGTAGATGCCGGCCAGCATGATCAGCGCCGACACGGGCGGCAGCGCGTACGTGGCGGGCAGCAGCATCGCGATGGTCGCGACGGGGCCGATGCCCGGGAGCACGCCGATCAGCGTGCCCAGCAGACAGCCGACGAAGGCATAGACAAGGTTCTGCGCGGTGAAAGCCACGCCGAAGCCGATCGAGAGGTTGGTAATCAGGTCCATTGTTCTCTTGGATTTCTTGTTGTTCTGCGCGGGTCAGCCGGCGATGAAGGTGGGCCACACCTGGAACTGCAGCTTCAGCGCCACCACGAAGGCCAGGTAGCTGCCGAGCGCGAGCACGGTCGCCAGGAGGGTCACGCCCTTCCAGCCGAAGCTGTCGCCCGCCAGGCTCGCGATGAAGGTCAGTGCGTAGATCGCGACGATGAGCCCCATCGACGGCAGGCCGATGCTCGGCAGCCCGCCGAGCAGCACGCCGAACACCAGGTTGGCGCCGATGATGAACAGCAGCGGCTTCCATGCGATGCGGCCCACGGGTTCGCCGTCGGCGGTCTCGACCGTGAGGGCCTTGAACGTGATCAGCACGCCCATGCAGGCGATGAGGATGCCCACGATGAGCGGAAAGTAGCCGGGGCCCATGCGGGCGCCGGTGCCCACGTTGTAGGTCGTGGCGCCCCATGCGAAGGCCACGCCGAAGGCGCTGAAAAGCACGCCCGAGCAGAAGTCTCTCTGACTCTTGATTCTCACCGTTGATGTCTCCTGGAACTGCGTTGATCGGCACAGGATGTGCGTCAGCGATCCTAGGAATTCAGCGCCACGGTGTGTATGAACAAAGCATTGCCATTCGGCAATGTTCGAGGCGCGACGAGACGAAGAAGGTGCCGCTCAGGCGTCTGCCGTCGGCAGGTCGATGCAGGCGCGCAGGCCCGGTCGGGCATCGCCGAACTGCAGGCGCCCGCCATGCAGCGCCACCACCGCCTGCACGCTCGCGAGCCCCAGGCCGTGGCCCGGCGTGCTGTGGTCCAGCCGATGGAAGCGCACGCCCAGTCGCTCGTACTCGGCGCTCGGAATGCCGGGGCCGTCGTCCTGCACGAACAGCTGCGCACGCCCGTCGACCGTGTGCGTGCCGATGCGCACGGTGGCGCCGGCCCCGCCGTACTTCAGCGCGTTGTCGAGCAGGTTGGCCGCAGCGCCCGCGAGCAGGTCGCGGTCGCCGAGCGCGATGGCGCGGTCGGAAGGCTCGCGCAGCAGCGCGATGCCCCGCACCTCGGCCACCGCCTCGTACAGCTCCGCCACGTCGTCGGCAATGACGTGCAGCGCCACCGGCGCGAACTGCTGGCGCCGTGCGCCGGCCTCGACCTCGGCGATCTGCAGCAGCTTCTCGAACATCACCGCCAGCTCCTCGAGCTCGCGGATGGCGGTGGCCACGGGCTCGCGCTGCGGATGGTGGGCGTCGCCGAGCCCCGCCTCCACCGCACGCAGGCGCACCAGCACGCGCGTGAGCGGCGTGCGCAGGTCGTGCGCGATGGTGTTGGACACATGGCGCACGCCGTCCATCAGCGACTGGATGCGGTCGAGCATCGCGTTGATGTCGCCTTCCAGCAGCGCGAACTCGTCTTCCTGGCCCGAGGGCGCTACGCGCTCCTGCAGCTCGCCCGCCGCGATGCGCGCGGCCGTGCGCCGCACCGCGCCCACGCTGCGCTCCAGTTCCTGGCGGAAGACGAAGGTGCCGCCGATGAGCAGCAGCACCGCCACGATGCCCGCCGCCGCGCTGGCGCTGGCCACCAATGATTCGATCGACTCCTGGTCGCGCAGGTCGTGCCCCACCACGAGCATGCCGCCGTCGGGCAGCGGGCGCATCACGAGGTAGGCGATGACAGTCTGGCCCGCGCGCACCACGCGGCGGTGCACGCCGTCGCCCGCATCGGGCGCCAGCGAGGGCATCTGGTCGAGGTTGCCCGCGCGCTTGTTTCCGTCGCGGTCGGTGAGCAGGTAGATCTCGTTGTCGGAGTTGCGTCCGTCGGAAAGCGCATGGGCGATCTCGCCCGCCACGCCTTCGGCGCCGCGCGCTTCGTAGCGCACCACCAGCTGCTGCATGCTGGCGGCCACCTGCCGCACCATGCGCTGCTGCAGCACACCCACGGTCTGCATGTAGACGATGGCCAGTGCGGCCAGCATCGTGATGGCCACGAGCAGGCCGTAGTAGAAGGCGAGCCGGAAGCCGACCGAGCGCCACAGCTGGCGCAAGGCCCGGGTCATTGCGGCGCGGCCAGCGTGTAGCCCACGCCGCGCACGGTGTGGATCAGCGTCGGCGCGCCGCCCGCATCGAGCTTGCCGCGCAGGCGGCTCACCTGCACGTCGATCACGTTGGTCTGCGGATCGAACTGGTAGTCCCACACGGCCTCGAGCAGCATGGTGCGCGTGACCACCTGGCCCGGATGCATCATGAGGTAGGCCAGCAGCCTGAACTCGCGCGGCTGCAGCGCGATCGGCCGGCCGCCGCGCTCCACGTGGCGGCGCGCCAGGTCGAGCGTGAGGTCGGCCAGCTGCAGCGTGCGGATCTCGGGCCCGGTGCGCGAGCGGCGCACCAGCGCCTCGGCGCGCGCCGCGAGTTCGGAGAAGGCGAAGGGCTTGGCCAGGTAGTCGTCGCCGCCGGCCTTGAGCCCGCGCACGCGCTCGTCGAGCGCGCTCAATGCGCTGAGCACCAGCACCGGCGTCTTCTTGCCGAGGGCGCGCATCGTGGTGAGGATCGACAGGCCGTCCACGTCGTTGGGCAGCATGCGGTCGAGGATGACCAGGTCCCACGTCTCGCCCGTGGCACGCGCGAACGCATCCGCGCCGTCGCGGCTGATCACCGCCACATGGCCGAGCGAACGGAAGCCTTCGGCGATGTAGCGCGCGTTGTCGGCATCGTCCTCGACGATGAGGCAGTTCCAGATGACGGTGGGGCCGAGCACGTCAGTCGGTGCGGCCACGGCAAGAAATACCCATGGATGGCGGTGCGGTTGTGCTCACATTGCGGCCCCTGGGATGCGGGGGCCTGCAACGCAAATGCTAGCCCAGGTGGAAGCGGGAAAAGCCCACGTTTCATTACCGTTTGTCCATGAAGGCCGCGCGGTCGCGCGGTCGCGTGTGCGAGGAGCTGATCTGGCCCCATCCAGTCGAAGACCACACTCACTCTCCGTTCACCAGAGACACCCCGTCCGCCGGCTTGCGCATCCATTTCGCAACGTCCACGCCCAACCCGTGAATCACTGCATCCATTGCGCTGCATTCGGTCGTCTCCGCCGTGATATCAGCGTAGGGGGTGTGCACCTGGCGCAGGGCCTTGAATTGCGCAGGGGGCAGTCCCGGTCGTTCAAGCACAGCATGGATGACCACGATCGTGGGGCCGCCAGCGCTGACGGTCACGATGTCCATGATGTCGATCTTCAGCACAAGGGCGGCCTCCCTGCCGGGACCCGGCACAGGGCGCACAACCTCATACCGCGCCTTCAACTGATCTTGCACGGCCTGACGCAGCGGGTCCGGCACGCCGCACGCGTCATCGGCTTCGGACAGCTGGCGGCCCTGGTCATGCCCGTACGCGACGGGCGGCAGCACCACCGTGGTGGAGGCAGCAGGCGCGGGTCGCGTTCGCTCGGGCGGCTGGGAATCGTGTGAACCGCAAGCAGCCAGAAGTGCGCTTACCGCCATCGCGATGCACGTGTTGCGCACGAAGGCAGGCGAAGCCTCTGCAGGCGCATTAGAGGTAAAGCAGGCCGGCGGCATCAAGACGCGATTTGTTACATTAGTCCGGGGGTTGGAGGAATTTTGCAGGACCGACTACCTACCGGGCGATCGCCCGGCCAAATCAACTATAAGGAAAAATGCTACATGCACACCATCAATTACAAGATGGAGTACTCGATTCTCGAGTACGTTTTCGGCCTGATTGGCCCGGCAATTATCATTGCCGCCATTTTTTATCCGATTGCGGATCTGAAAATAGGCACCCTTCGGCTTCACCTGCCGACCGGCGTGGCCAATGGCGTTCTCATGTTGATCGGGGTGTACGTCACGTACCTTACGGTCGGAACACTTTTCAAGAAGCGCGCAGCCAACAGCCAGGGCGCCAGCATTGTTCTTGATGAAAAGGGCATGTCTTTCACGACCGTCAAGAAATTCTCGGGCGTACTGACCACTGTGGGCTATGACGCCATCAATCAAGTCACCATCACGGACATCCCGGAAACCTCCACATCGAGTGCGGAGAAAACAATAGAAATCAGCACGCCGTCGATGGCCCCCAAGAAGCACGAGTTCGATGCCATTCACATGGTGAAGGATTCAGACTTTGAAGTTCTTGTGAATGCGCTCAAGCATCGCGCCGTCAATGCCACCTTCAAGCAAATCTGACCCATGGGTTTCTTGAAGAAGTTGCTCCAGATAGTTTCTGGCAAAAAATACAGAAATTGCCCCGATGGGGCCGCAGCGGATCCGGCGGCGCAGCGAGCACTTCAAGCGGGGCTCATCAACTCCGAACAGATCATGGCGTATTGCGACAGCTACGCAACGGGGCTGTCGGACGATGCGCTCGCCGAGGGACTTGGCTCGCATTGGGGCATACGCTCGCCTCAGGACGCTGCTGAAACCCTGGCGTCACTCGGCCGCCATGGCCATCGCTTTTTTTACGACATTGTTTTTCGTATTTACAGCGATGGTGCTTCAGGAGAGGAGCGCCAGGAGGTTCTCGAGGCCTTGATCGCCAGTGGGCGCTACGGTTCCCCGGAAACGGTGCGCGAGCAGATTGCCGTGCAGGGGCCGAGTGAGAAAAAAGATCTCGTTTTCTCGGCTTTGGAGCAGGCCTTGGAGATGCTGGAGAATCTGCGATCCGTTTTTCGTCTTCTCGAAGACAAGGTCAATGGCTCGTACCTTCCCAAGGATTACAGCGCCGGCATCCTTGCCTGGGATC
Source organism: Variovorax sp. GW822-FHT04A09 (assembly GCF_058801005.1). NCBI lineage: Bacteria > Pseudomonadati > Pseudomonadota > Betaproteobacteria > Burkholderiales > Comamonadaceae > Variovorax > Variovorax sp. GW822-FHT04A09. Next base: position 277,241 of record NZ_JBXAMV010000008.1, read on the forward strand.
TGGGCCGCCTCGTCACGGTTGCGAGGATGTCATTGGACTGCAAATACATCGAGCAGGCCGAATTCGATCGAGTTCTTGCCCATGCAGACAAAGAATTGCGCTCGAATTTTTCGTCCTGGCCGCAGTTTGCAAAGAGCTACATCATCGGCCGGGCCAGCTGGGCGGGTCAGAATATGACGCTGGGCGGAATCATCGGTATTGCCGAAGATCTCATGACCGATGCGCGGAGCCCTTGGGTGCTTTCGCCTCTGTGAGTTGCATTCGACGACAGCGCTGGAAAATATCCAGCTCGTCGGATCGCTCCCTGTTGATTTCCGTGGACGCTTGATCCACCTTTCCATCGCGAACTGACCGGCCGCAATGTCTTGCGGCCGTTGTTCGCATGGAGGACTGGATTACTCGTAAACGGAAATCAACAAATGCAGAGTATTTACGACGCTATTTGCGCGTTCAAGACTTTATTTGGCGAGATCATTGGAATCACGCCGCCCACGCACGCTCACTCCACCGTCACGCTTTTAGCGAGGTTGCGCGGCTTGTCCACGTCCGTCCCGCGCGCACACGCCGTGTGATACGCCAGCAGCTGCAGCGGCACCACATGCAGCAGCGGCGACAGCGCGCCGTAGTGCTCGGGCATGCGGATCACGTGCAGGCCTTCGCCGCTGGCGATCTGCGTGTCGCCGTCGGCCAGCACGTAGAGCACGCCGCCGCGGGCGCGCACTTCCTGCAGGTTGCTCTTGAGCTTTTCGAGCAGCGCATCGTTCGGCGCCACGGCGACCACGGGCATCTCGCTGGTGACGAGCGCGAGCGGGCCGTGCTTGAGTTCGCCGGCGGCGTAGGCCTCGGCGTGGATGTAGGTCACTTCCTTGAGCTTGAGCGCGCCTTCGAGCGCGATCGGGTAGTGCAGGCCGCGGCCCAGGAACAGGGCGTTGTCCTTGCGCGCGAAGTCTTCGGCCCAGCCGATGATCTGCGGCTCGAGCGCGAGCACCGACTGCAGCGCGACGGGCAGGTGGCGCATTTCCTTCAGGTAGCGCGCTTCGTCGAGCGCGCTCAGGCGGTCCTTGGACTGCGCGATGGCCAGCGTGAGCAGAAACAGGCCCGCGAGCTGGGTGGTGAAGGCCTTGGTCGAGGCCACGCCGATTTCGACGCCGGCGCGCGTGATGTAGGCCAGCTTGCACTCGCGCACCATGGCGCTGGTGGCGACGTTGCAGATGGTCAGCGTCTGCTCCATGCCCAGCGAGCGCGCGTGCTTGAGCGCGGCCAGCGTGTCGGCGGTTTCGCCCGACTGGCTGATGGTGACGACCAGCGTCTTGGGGTCGGGCACGGAGTCGCGGTAGCGGTACTCGCTGGCGATCTCGACCTGGGTGGAGATCTTCGCGATGCTCTCGAGCCAGTACTTGGCGGTGCAGCCGCTGTAGTAGCTGGTGCCGCAGGCCAGGATGAGGATCTTGTCGATGTCCTGGAACACGCGGTGCGCGCTCGCACCCGTGGCGCCGTCCTGGCCGATGCCGTCGAACAGCTCGGGCACGATGCCCTCGACGCCTTCGAGCGTGTCGCCGATGGCGCGCGGCTGCTCGAAGATTTCCTTTTGCATGTAGTGGCGGTACGGGCCCAGCTCGGCCGCGCCGCTGTGGGCGTGCACGGTGCGCACGGTGCGGGTGACGGGCTTGTGGTTCTTGTCGACGATCCAGTACTTGCCGGGCTGCAGGTCGACCACGTCGCCTTCTTCGAGGTACACGATCTGGTCGGTCACGCCGGCCAGCGCCATCGCGTCGCTGGCCAGGAAGTTCTCGGTGCCGTCCTTGCCGGCGCCCAGGATCAGCGGCGAGCCGGCGCGCGCGCCGATCACGCGCTGCGGTTCGTCGCGGCAGATGACGGCGATGGCGTAGGCGCCGTGCAGCTGCAGCACGGCGGCCTTGACGGCTTCGAACAGGTCGCCGTTGTATAGGCTGTCGACGAGGTGGGCGATGACCTCGGTGTCGGTCTGGCTCTCGAACACGTAGCCCTTGGCCTCGAGCGCGGCGCGCAGCGGCTCGTGGTTCTCGATGATGCCGTTGTGCACGAGCGCGATGCGGCCCGGGCGCGCGGCGGGCGCGTCGGCGCCGACGCCGTGGCTGAAGTGGGGATGGGCGTTGTGCACGGCCGGTGCGCCGTGGGTGGCCCAGCGCGTGTGGGCGATGCCGGTGAGGCCTTCGACCTTGTCGTCGCGCACCTGCGTCAGCAGGTCGGCCACGCGCGAGGTGGTGCGTGCGCGGCTCAGGCCGCCGGCATGCACCGCGACGCCGCAGGAGTCATAGCCGCGGTATTCGAGCCGCTGAAGGCCCTGGACCAGGACCGGAACGATGTCGCGATGGGAGGCTGCGCCGACGATGCCGCACATGGGGTGTACCTTGTCTTGAAGAACAGAAGGGCTCGATGGTAGGGAGACGACCAAGAAATATGGCGTCTAAATTTCCTCAATTTCGGACTTTTATTTCACTGAAACCCATAGATGGAGTTTTATTCCATAATTTCAACTCATATGGAATCAATCTCCCTCGACGCCATCGACCTCAAGCTGCTCGACGCGCTCCAGCACGACGCTTCGCAGACCAACCAGCGCCTGGCCGCCGAGGTGGGCATCTCGCCGCCCACCTGCCTGCGCCGCGTGCAGCGCCTGCGGCAGGAAGGCCTCATCGAGCGCCAGGTCGCCCTGCTCTCGCCCGACCGCCTCGCCACGGTGCTGGGCCATGGGCTGCAGGCGGTGGTGGAGATTTCGCTCGACCGGCAGGACGCCGCCGCGCTCGACGCCTTCGAGGCCCGCGTGATCGCGGACGACGCGGTGCAGCAGTGCTGGCGCGTGTCGCCGGGGCCCGATTTCGTGCTGGTGGTGGTGGCGCGCGACATGCCCGGCTACGGCGCGCTGACGCAGCGGCTGTTCACGGCCGACGCCAACGTGCGCAACGTGAAGGCGTTCTTCAGCCTGAAGCGCGCGAAGTTCGGGGCCCGCGTGCCACTGGGCTGACGCAGGCTCCGGTCGCGATCAGCGCTCGCTCGCCGCCTCGCGCAGCGCTTCGAGGAAGGTGCGCCGCCACCAGTGGATGTCCTGCGCCCGGATGCGCGACAGCAGCTTCTGGTGCCGCTCGCGCCGCTCTTCCAGCGGCATCTGCAGCGCCTGCTGCACCGTCTCGGCGGTGCCGTGCGTGTCGTACGGATTCACCAGCAGCGCTTCCTTCAGCTGCTCGGCCGCGCCAGCGAAGCGCGACAGCACCAGCACGCCCGGGTCGGCCGGGTCCTGCGCCGCGATGTATTCCTTGGCCACGAGGTTCATGCCGTCGCGCAGCGGCGTCACCAGCCCCACGGCCGCCGCGCGGCACAGGCCGGGCACGCGGCGCCGCGCCACCATGCGGTGGATGTAGCGCACGGGCATCCAGTCGAGTTCGCCGTAGTCGCCGTTGATGGCGCCGCACAGCGACTCGAGCTCCTTGCGGATGTCGGCGTAGGCATCGACCGTCTCGCGCGTGGGCGAGGCGATCTGGATCAGCGTGGCGCTGCGGCGGTTCTCGGGGTAGTTGGCCAGCAGCTCGCGGAACGAGCGCACGCGCTGCGGAATGCCCTTCGAGTAGTCGAGCCGGTCGATGCCCAGCAGCAGCCGGCGGCTCGAGTACTCGCGCTTCATGGTCTCGTACATGTCGCGCGATTCCTTGGCGTGCGTGAGCGCCGCGAACTCGTCCACGTCGATGCCGATGGGGAAGGCGTTGCAGCGCACCGTCTGTCCGTAGGCGCGGTACATGTCGTTGCCCAGGTACTCGCCATGGGCCTCGTTGCGCACGTAGTGCTCGAAGTGCTGCACGTCCTGCTGCGCCTGGAAGCCGATCAGGTCGTACGAGAACAGCGAGCGCATCAGCCATTCATGCTGCGGAATGGCCGCGATGATGATCTGCGGCGGCAGCGGAATGTGCAGGAAGAAGCCGATGCGCTGCTTGCAGCCCATGGCGCGCAGCTCGGCGGCCAGCGGCATCAGGTGGTAGTCGTGGATCCAGATGATGTCGTCGTCCTTCAGCAGCGGCATCAGCTTGCGCGCGAACAGCTGGTTCACGCGGCGGTAGCCGCCGATGAAGCCGGCATCGAAATGCGCCAGGTCCAGGCGGTTGTGGAACACCGGCCAGAGCACGTCGTTGCTGTAGCCCAGGTAGTAGCTGTCATGGTCGTCGCGGCTCAGGTCGAGCGTGGCCAGCGTCACCTTGCCGGCCTGCTGCTTGTGCAGCTCGCCTTCGCCCGTGGGACCGCCCTCGACGATCTGCCCGCTCCAACCGAACCACAGGCCGCCGCTTTGCTGCAGGCTCTCACCCAGGGCCACGGCCAGGCCGCCGGCGGCGGGCTTGCGCGGGTCGGCCACGCGGTTCGAAACAACGACGAGACGACTCATATGCACGAATCCCAGGGAGCGGACAGGCGCACGGCCGCATTGATGATGCCGACCATCGAATAGGTCTGCGGAAAGTTGCCCCACATCTCGCCCGTGACCGGGTGCGTGTCTTCCGACAGCAGGCCCAGCGGGTTGCGCGCGGCGAGCATGGTCTCGAAGATCTGTCGCGCCTCGGCCTTGCGGCCGATCTTGGCCAGCGCGTCGATGCGCCAGAAGGTGCAGATGTTGAAGGCGGTCTCGGGCTTGCCGAAGTCGTCGGCCGCTTCGTAGCGGCGCATGTAGGGGCCGTCGCACAGCGACTTTTCCATCGCGTCGACGGTGGAGATGAAGCGCGGGTCGCGCGCATCGATCAGGCCCACCTCGACCATCAGCAGGATGCTCGCGTCGAGCTCGTGCCCGCCGAAGCTTTCGGCAAAGGCCTGGCGCTCTTCGCACCACGACTTGGCAAGAATTTCTTCCTTCATGCGTGCCGCATGGCCGTGCCAGTACGCGGCGCGTTCGGGCAACTCCAGCGTGCGCGCGATCTTGGCGAGGCGGTCGCAAGCGGCCCAACTCATGAGCGCCGAGCTGGTGTGCACGCGGGCGCGCGTGCGCAGCTCCCACATGCCGGCGTCGGGCGTGCCGTACACGCGCACGGCCTGCTCGCCCACCGCTTCCAGGTGCGGAAACTCCGCCACGCCGGCGCGGCTCAGCAACCGGTGGTCATGAAAAGCCTGCGCTGCGCCGAGCACGATGTTGCCGTACACGTCGTGCTGGAAGTGCTCCTGCGCCTGGTTGCCCACGCGCACCGGGCCCATGCCGCGGTAGCCGGGCAGGCCCTCGACGAAGGACTCGGGCAACTCGCGCTCCAGCCCGATGCCATACAGCGGCTGGATGTGCTCGCCGTGCGAGCCGATCACCACGTTGCCGAGCCAGCGCAGATAGTCTTCCATCGTGCCCACCTCGCTCAGCGAGTTGAGCGCGCGCACCACGAAGAAGGCGTCGCGCAACCAGCAGTAGCGGTAGTCCCAGTTGCGCTGACTGCCCGGCGCCTCGGGGATGCTGGTGGTCATGGCGGCGACGATGGCGCCGGTGTCCTCGTACAGCGAGAGCTTGAGCGTGATGGCCGCGCGGATCACCGCGTCCTGGTACTCGAAGGGAATGGCCAGACGCTTGCTCCAGGTGCGCCAGTAGGCGATGGTTTCCTGCTCGAACTTGCGCGCGGTGTCGGCGATGCCTTCGAGCAGCGTCTCGTCCACGCCGAACATGAAGTTGTACTCGCGCGAGATCACGAAGGGCTGGCGCGACAGGATGTGCGAGATCGACGCGTCGGTGTTCAGCCGCAAGGTCACGTCAGGCCCGACATAGCGGATGTGGTTGCTGCCGCGCGTGACCTCGGTCGGCGCCGAGGCGCCCCACTGGAAGCGCGGGTCGAGCGCCACGCGGATGCGCGGCGCGCCGGCAATCGGGCGCACGCGGCGCACCATCATCAGCGGGCGGAAGTAGCGCGAGCGGCTGTGAAAGCGCGGCGCGAAGTCGGTGATCTCGATGCCCTGCCCCGCGCTGTCGAACAGCTGCGTGCGCAGCACGGCGGTGTTGGGCTCGTACCACTGCTTGCTGGAAGCGAAGTCCTCGATCTCGATGGCCCAGGCGCCGGCCTCCTCGCCGGGGTGCAGCAGCGCGTTGAAGACCGGGTCGCCGTCGAAGCGCGGCAGGCAGCACCAGACGGCGCGGGCGCGCGCATCGATGAGCGCGCTGTAGGCGCAGTTGCCGATCACGCCGACATTGAGCGAGGGCTCGGCCGGCGGCGCGAAGCCGCGCGGCGGGGCCGCAGCCACCTTCGCGGCGTCGACGGGCGCCTGGTCGTCGGGGCCCGCCGCACCGGCCAGGGCGTCGCCCGCGCGGTCCTCCGGAGCCTTCGGCAGTTGTTGTTCGCTCATGCGGGCTTCCTCGGTGATGGTGTCTGGGGGGCAGGCGCGGCCAGCAGGTCGCGCGCCTGCACCAGCCATTCGTAGACCGCGCGCGGCGATTCGAGCCGGTGCAGCGCCAGGCTGGGCCCGGCGCCGACCTTGATCGCGACGCCGCCGCGCGGCTGCACGACGGCGAAGCCGCTCTCGTCGGTGGTGTCGTCGCCCGCGAAGACCGGCGTGCGGCCCGCGAACGGCGCTTCGGTCATGAAGGCTTCGATCGCGAGGCCCTTGTTGACGCCCGAAGGCTTCACTTCGAACACGAACTTGCCGTGCATGAGCTCGAGCTGCGGGCGGCCTTCGATGGCGCGCGCCATCGCGTCGCGGCACACGGCCTCCAGCTGCGGCGCGAGCCGGTAGTGCAGCGCGATGGCGCCGTGCTTGCGCTCCACCAGCAGACCTTCGTGGATGCGCGCGAGTTCGTTGGCCACGCCCAGGATCGGGACGAGGTCGGGCGGGCGCTGCTCCTGCATGCCGCCTTTGGCATCGCGCCGCTGCACGCCGTGCTCGCCGGCCGCGGGCAGCCGCAGCGGCGCGAGAAAGCGGTCGATGGCATCGATCTGGCGCCCCGACACCACGGCGAGCGCGCCGCCGAGCAGGTCGCGCAGGTCGCTCAGCAGGGGCACGAGGGCGGGCGGCACCTCGATGGCTTCAGGCGTGGCGGCGAGGCCGACCAGCGTGCCGTCGAAGTCGAGAAAAAGGGCGGCGTCCCGGCCCGGCGGAGGTGGCAACTGGGCGTTGCTGCTGGAGGACTTTGGCATTGGGAAAAACCATAGCACGGCTCGCACGCGGCGCGTGTCGGCCAAAGTCCCGGCGTGCGCCGATGGCGGGGATTCAGTCGTCCGTGGCCGGCAGCGAGGCCTTCACCGCCGCGATGCGCGCACGGTGGATCGCCTCGCCGATGCGCGGCCCCGTGGCACCGGCCTGCTGCGCCTCGCGCGCCACCACGTCGGTGGCCACGGCCTGGGCCGCCGCGAGCACCGCGAGCAGGCGTGGGCGCTGCGGGTAGGCCGTGTCCTCGAAGCCGAGCCGGCCGCGCGCGTCGCATTCGCAGGCCAGCAGCGCCTCGGCGAAGCGCGCCGGCTTGCGGAAGGCGTCGCAGCGCTCCAGCAGGCGCACCAGCGGCGTCGCGTCGAGCGCGCCGCTGCGGTGAATGTTGCCGTGCTCGCGCGCCACCACCTCGGCCAGCTCGCGCAGCTCCACCGGCACGCGCCAGCGTTCGCACACGGCCTGCAGCAGGTCGACGCTGCGCAGCTCGTGGTTGATGTGGCGCGGCAGCATGTCGGCGGGCGTGGTGCCCTTGCCGAGGTCGTGCATCAGGCAGGCGAAGCGCACGGGCAGCGTGGCGCCCAGCCGCGCGCTGGTGTCGAGCACCATCATCAGGTGCACGCCGGTGTCGATCTCGGGGTGGTGCTGCGCCGGTTGCGGCACGCCCCACAGCCGGTCGACCTCGGGCAGCAGCACGGCAAGCGCGCCGCAGTCGCGCAGCACCTCGAACATGCGCGAGGGGCGCGTTTCCATCAGGCCGCGCGCGAGCTCCTGCCACACGCGCTCGGGCACCAGCGCATCGACCTCGCCGGCCGCGACCATCTCGCGCATGAGCGCCATGGTCTCGGGCGCAACGGTGAAGTCGTCGAAGCGCGCGGCAAAGCGCGCCACGCGCAGGATGCGCACCGGGTCTTCGCGGAAGGCGTCGGTCACGTGGCGCAGCACCTTGTCGCGCAGGTCGCGCTGGCCGTGGAAGGGGTCGGCCAGGGTCTCGGGGCGCGCCTCGAAGCTGCCGTCGGCGCCCACGTGCTCGGCGGGCAGCGCGATGGCGTTGACGGTCAGGTCGCGCCGGGCGAGGTCTTGTTCCAGCGTGACGTCGGGCGCCGCATGCACGACGAAGCCGCGGTAGCCCGGCGCGCTCTTGCGCTCGGTGCGGGCCAGCGCGTATTCCTCGCGCGTGCGCGGATGCAGAAACACGGGGAAATCGCGTCCCACGGGCAGGTAGCCGCGCGCCACCATGGCCTCGGGCGTGGCGCCCACCACCAGCCAGTCATGGTCGGACACGGGGCGGCCCAGCAGCCGGTCGCGCAGTGCACCGCCGACGAGAAAAATGTTCATGAGTGCAGTGTAGGGATACTCTCCCCGCACAAAAAGAACGGTCGTTCGATAATCGCCGAGCGATGCGAACGACCGTTCGTAAATTCGTGTCGCGCGAAGCACCGGTCGCTGGCCGGTGCCCCCGTGCGCGGGGCTGTTTTCAACACCCAAGGAGCATTCACAGCTATGAAGAAACTCACAACAACAGCATCGTTGGCATTGGCGGCACTCGGGGTCCTGGCATCGGGCAGCGCCCTGGCGCAGAACGCGGGCGACTGGGTCGTCGGCACCGGCTGGTTCCACCTGTCGCCGCAGGATTCGAGCAAGCCGCTGACCGTGACCTCGCCCGTGCACAGCGTGCTGGCCGGCTCGGGCGCCAGCGTCACCAACTCGGACACGCTGGGCCTGAACGTCGCGTACTTCATCGACCCCCACTGGGCCGTCGAGGGCGTGCTCGGCGTGCCGCCCAAGTTCAAGCTCAACGGCAGCGGCACGCTGGCGCGCGTGGGCGAACTCGGCCAGGCCCGCCAGTGGAGCCCGACCGTGCTCGCCAAGTACTACTTCAACGAAGGCAACGACGCCTTCCGTCCGTTCGTGGGCCTGGGCGCCACCTACGTCTGGTACAGCGACGTGAAGCTCACGTCGAACCTGCAGGGCGCGCTGGCCAGCCAGTTCCACGTGCGTCCGTCTTCGGTGAACACCACGGCCAAGCTCGACAGCTCGTTCGCGCCCGTGCTCAACGCCGGCGTGGCCTACCAGTTCGACAAGCACTGGGGCGTGTCGTTCTCGGTGTCCTACATCCCGCTGAAGACCAAGGCCAAGCTCACCACGACCAGCATCACCGGCCTGCCGGTGGCGCGCAGCGAGGCGAGCCTGAAGCTGAACCCGATCGTCACCTACCTGGCGGCGACGTACCGGTTCTGACGAAGTCCGACGGGCCTCAGTCGCGCGAGGTGCGATAGGGCTCGTCGAAAGCCACGAAGGTCTTCTCGGCCAGGGCGCCCGCGATCCACGCGGCGACGCCCGGCAGGGCCGCCACGCGCGCGATGTACGCGTCGATGGCCGGCGGCACCGGCAGGCCGTAGCCGCGGATGCGCATGCCCACCGGCGCGAAGAAGGCGTCGGCGATGGTGAAGGCCCCGAACAGCATCGGGCCGCCGTGGCGGTCGAGCAGCTCGGTCCACATCTGCACGATGCGGTCGAGGTCTTCCTGCACGCCAGGCTGTTCGGCCAAAAGCCGCGCGCCCACCTCGGGCAGCGAGGCCTCGATGTTCATCGGGCAGTTGCCGCGCAGGTTGGTGAAACCCGAGTGCATTTCGGCGCAGATGCTGCGCGCGCGGGCCCGCTCGGCCACGCCCTGGGGCCACAGCTGCTTCTCGGGGAAGCGCTCGGCCAGGTACTCGGCGATGGCGAGGGTGTCCCAGATGGCCAGGTCGCCGTCGACCAGCACCGGCACCTTGGCCACGGGGTTGATGGCGCCGATCACGTGCTTGAACTGCGAGGTGGCGTCGAACGAATCGAAGCGCACCATCACCTCCTCGAAGGGAATGCCGGCCTGCGTCATGAGCACCCAGGGGCGCATGGACCACGACGAGTAATTCTTGTTGCCGATGTAGAGCTTGGACATCTGTCAGGGTCTCCGGGTCAGTGCGGGAATGCGGGGCAAAGCCGTCGATGCTAGCCGGGCGGCGCGCTGCGATTGATGACGAAGGCGGCGCGAATTGATGCGGGCCGCTTCAGCGCTCGTCGCCTTGGCGGGATTCGGGCGGGACGATCACGCGCGGGCCGGAGGCGTCTGCGGATGGCTTCACGACGCGCTCGATCAGGCTCACGAGGCGCGGCACCAGCGACAGCACCGCGAGCGCCAGCAGTGCGCTGAACACGGCCGTGACCTCGCGGCCCAGCCCGCAGGCCATGCCGATGGCGGCCGTCATCCACAGCCCGGCGGCGGTGGTGAGGCCCTGCACGTGGGATTCGTCCTTGCCCTGCTTGAGGATGGTGCCGGCGCACAGGAAGCCGACGCCGGCCACCAGCCCCTGGATCACGCGGCTCATGTCGGCCGGCACGATGCCGGTCTGCTGCGGGATCAGCACGAAGAGCGCCGAGCCGATGGCCACCAGCATGTGCGTGCGCACGCCGGCCGCCTTGCCCTGCTGCTCGCGCTCGAAGCCGAGCAGGAAACCCAGCACGGCTGCCAGCAGCAGCCGCACCGAGATGCGCGTGAGCTGCGCGACATCGCCCACGTCCGAGAATTCGGACGCGACGGTGTCGAGCACCTCGTCGCGCCAGCTCATGTCAGGGCAGGTCCTTGTTGGGTTCCGGCTCGTTGGCGTTGCGCGGGCCCACGCGGCCCAGGCGCTCCTTCAGCGACTGCGGCTTGCCGCTGATGATGGCGGCGTAGTTGGTGGTGTTGGCCAGCACCTTCTTCACGTAGTCGCGCGTCTCGTTGAAGGGCACGTTCTCGGCCCAGATGGCCGCGTCGATCACCGGGCCGTTGCGCCAGTTGCGCGGGCGGCCCGGGCCGGCGTTGTAGGCCGCGGCGGCCAGCGCCATCGAACCGTCGAAGTCGTCGAGTGCGAGCTTCAGGTAGTTGGTGCCGATGGTGATGTTGGTCTCGCGGTCGTTGATCTGGCCGGGCGTGAAGTCGGTCAGGCCGATCTTGCGGGCGGTCCAGCGCGCCGTGGCGGGCATGACCTGCATCAGGCCCGAGGCACCGACGCCCGAGCGCGCGTCCATGATGAAGCGGCTTTCCTGGCGGATCAGGCCGTAGACGTAGGCCGGGTCCAGCCCGATGTCCTGGCTCTTGCGCAGCACCGTGTCGTGGAAGGGCATGGGGAAGCGCTGCTCGACGTCGATCACGCCCTTGGTGCGCTCGCTGGTGTTGATGCAGCGGTCCCACACCTCGCGCTGGCAGGCCAGGTCGGCGGCGGCCAGCAGGGCGCGGTCGTCCATGCCGCCCTTGTCGTGCAGGTTGGTGGCGTAGTTCCACTCGCGCGTGCCTTCGGAGCGCAGGCCCATGCCGATGGCCTGCAGGCCGCGCTGCAAGCCCGGGTTGGTGCGCGCGGCGTTCTTTTCTTCGGGCGTGAGCGGCGCGGGCCGCGTGGCCGCCACGACGCGCTGGCCCAGCTCTTCGAGCGCCAGCATTTCATAGAAGCCGCGCGTGCCGGCGATGCTGGTGTACAGCTCGCGGGCCTGGGCGCGGCGCTCGTCGCCGCCGGCGCTGCTCAGCGCGCGGGCCTTCCAGTAGACCCAGGTGGGGTCTTGCTGGGCGGCGTCGCTCATGGCGTTGATGGCGGGTGCGACGTCTTTCCACTGGCTGGCGCGCAGTGCGGCGCGCACGCGCCAGCCGAGCATGTCGTCGGACAGGTCGCTGTTCTTCGTGACGTTGCCGAAATAGCTCACGGCCATCGGCGAGAGCTTGTTCGCGGCCGCGCGGCCGATGGTGCCCCAGACCCAGTTGCGCTCTTCGGCGGAAAGCATCGGGCCCCACTTGCCGTCGAGCTGCGCGGCGCCCTGGTCGGGATCGGCGACCGCGATCTTGATGAGCGCGAGCACCACCAGTTCCTTGCGCGACTTGGCGGCGACGAAGGCGCGGCCGGTGAGGAACTTGGCGGCGCTGGCGTTGACCTCCTCGAACAGCGGCAGCGCATCGGGGGCGGCGATGGTGACGGCGCCACGTGCGGCCGCGGGCCGGTTGGCCTCGATGGCCAGGCGCGCCTTCTTCCAGGCGTCGTTGGTCGTCATCAGGCGGGCCGCCACCATGCGGTCGGCGGCGGTGAGGCAGCCGTCGTCGCTGTCCTTTTGCGCGAACCAGTTGCGGCGCACCTCGTCGGCCTGCGCCTGCGTGGCCGTGCCGGTGCGCAGCGAGTCGACCAACACCGCGTAGCAGCGCACCTGGGCGTCGTCGCCCATGCGGAAGCCGGTGATGTTGGCGGCGAAGCCGTCCCAGTCGCGGCGCTGGCCGAGCAGCAGCAGCCAGTCGTTGCGCAGGCGGTCTTCCTGGTAGGTGTTGGGGTAGCGCGCGTAGAAGTCCTGCACCTCGTTGGGCGCGGCCTCCTGCAGGCGGGCCTTGAGCTCCCAGTAGGCGGCCCAGGGTTCGAGTGCGTGGCCGCGGGCCTGCGGCAGCAAGGCCGTGAGGCGGGCCTTGTCGCCGCGCTGGAAGGCCTGCTTCATCTGGACCAGCACGTCGTCGTTGGTGTTGTTCTGCGCGGCGGCGGGCTGTTGCGACAGCAGCGCGGCGAGTGCGAGAACGGCGGAAAAAACCAGGGCGGGCGCGCCGCGACGCTGACGAGCGCGCGCGGATGCCAAAATGCTTGGGAACTGCATCGGGGGATTATGGACAAGTCAAAGGATGCCGACACCTCGGCCACGGCGAGTTTTCTGAAGGGTCAACTGCGAAAGGCACTCATCGAGCAACGCCTGGCGCTGCCCGACCGCCTCGCGCGGGCCGACCTGTTGCAGCGGGTGATGCGGATCTGGCTGGTCGGCCGGCCCGACACCGTGATCGGCGCCTACTGGCCGATCAAGGGCGAGTTCGACCCGCTGCCCGCACTGCATCGCTGGAAGGAAGACGGCGAACTCATGGAAGAAACGCAGCGCCGCCGCATCGGACTGCCGGTGATCGACAAAGTTCACAAGACGCTCACCTTCCATGCCTGGTACCCGGGCTGCCAGATGGAAGAAGACGCCTACGGCATTCCCAAGCCCAAGGACACCGAGCTGATCGTGCCGACCCTGCTGTTCGTGCCCTGCGTGGGCTACAGCGCGGGAGGCTACCGGCTGGGCTACGGCGGCGGCTTCTACGACCGCACGCTGGCGGCGCTCGAGCCCCGGCCGTTCACCGTGGGGCTGGGCTTCACGAACGGTTTCCTCGAAGACTTCGAGCCCGAGGCGCACGACCTGCCGCTCGATGCCATCCTGAACGACAACGGCGTCGTCTGGCCGACCTCCTGAGCCGGCTCAGTCGAGGTTGTCGACGGTGTCCGGGTCGGGCACCTCGCCGATGGTCTGGCGCGTGGTGACGGCCTGCGCCTCCAGCCAGTCGGAAAAGGCCTTGATCTCCGGCCGCAGTGCATTGCGCGGCCCCGAGATGAGCCAGTAGGCCATCGGTGAATCCAGCCGGTGCTGCGGCAGCACCTCGATCAGGTCGCCGTTGGCCAGGCTTTCGGCAATGAGCGAACTGCGCGCCAGCACCAGGCCCTGGCCCGTGAGCGCGGCCTGCACCATCTGGTACGCATAGTTGAAATAGAGCCAGCGCTTGGGCTGCGCGCGCTCCAGCCCATTGACCTCGAACCAGCGCCGCCACGTGAGCCATTCCAGGTGCGTGCGGTGCGCGTCGCCCGCCTCGATGAGCGTGAAGCGGGCGATGTCGGCCGGCGTCTTGATCGGCGGGTTGCTCTTGATGAGCCACGGGCTCGCCACCGGCGTCAGCGTTTCGCCGAACAGCCGCACGGCACCGGGCGGCATGCCTTCGGGTGGGCCGTAGCGCAGCGCGATGTCCACGTCGGCCACGTCGAGGTCGACCGCGATGTCGCTGGCGTCGATGCGGATGTCGATCTCGGGGTTGTCGCGCTGGAAGGCCTCCAGCCGCGGGATCAGCCACATCGACGCGAACGAGGCGAAGGTGGTGAGCGCCACGCTCTTGCGCCCGGCGCTCTGGCGGATCTGCCGCACCGCCATGTCGATGCGCGGCAGCGCCTGCTGCACCGACAGCAGCAGCTGCGCCCCGGCGCTGGTCAGCTCGACCGCCCGCGTGTGGCGCAGGAACAGCGACACGCCCACCTCTTCCTCGAGCGACTGGATCTGCCGGCTCACGGCCGACTGGGTGAGCGCCATTTCCTCGGCCGCGGCGCGGAAATTGAGGTGCCGCGCGACCGCCTCGAAGGCCCGCAGGTGCCCCGCGGAGATCGGGCGGGAGCGCAGGTGGGTTTGCGAATGTTGCATGGGTATGACTTTGGTGTGCGTTCCCGGCGGCCAGTTGATTGATGCGGGAATCGCATCAGTAGGCTACCTCGTTTTCATTGGACCTCCAAGGCCGCAAAAACGATCATTCATTCCCGAACTGCGCCAACCTCTCTGTCTGTCAAAGGCGCTTCGGATCAGCCAAGGAGTCCTCATCATGTCCACCGCCGTCTGCACCAACGAATCGCTCGCTTCCCTGTCCCGTTCCACCCGCACCGCGGCCATTCCGCCGGCCGTGCGCCGTGGCGCCTGGCAGATTGCGCCCGGCGAGGCGATGAGCCTGAAGGCGCGGTCGGCGAGCGTGCTGCGCGTCAAGCAGGGCCGCGTGTGGGTCACGCCCGACGCCACCGCCCACGGCCCCAGCGAAGACATCGTGCTGGCCCCGGGCGAGTCGCTCACCGTGGCCGCCGGCCAGCGCATCGTCATGGAAGCCTGGGATGGCTACGGTGCCACCTACGTGTGGGACCCGGTCTGACCGACCGCCTGCACTCCCGGCTCTTCTGAAAAAAGGCGGCTTCGGCCGCCTTTTTCTTTGCCCGTCGTTTTCAGTTTTCCGTCAGTCAGTCGGTCAGTCGGTCAGGTGCTGATGTCGAAGCTGGCACGCAGCGCCAGGAAGTGCGCCAGCGCCGCCTCGCCGCGCAGGGCCCGCAGGCCGGAGACCGGGTCGGGGCCCTCGCATTCGGCCAGGCCCATCGCAAACCCGCTGTAGCGCCGGGCGGCCAGCGGGCCGTCGTGGACCACCACGAGCGCCACGTGGCGCGGATCGCGCTGCAGCCGCGCCATCAACCCCTGCACCGCCTCGCGCGACCCCTCGAAATGCTGGCAGAAGCACTGGCCGTCGAACACCAGCAGGCCGGAGATGCCGTCCTCGGCGTTGCGCGCGCGGGCCTGGGTGACGATCGCGCCCACGGTGGCGGGCGGCAGGTCGGGGGCGAGCAGGCTGCAATAGAGGAATTCGTACAGGGATTCTGCAGAGGCTTGTTCTTGTGTCATGCGGTGCAAAAAGGGGACATCGTCTCGAGTCTAGGGGGCCATCCTGCACCCCGAAATGTCAAAAGACATAGCCCCGCCAGCCTATAGTGCGGCGTGAAGTTCGAGGACTACCCCGTTGCCGCCTCCCCGCCGCAGGGTGCGAACCCCTGCGAACACTGCGCGCTGCGGCGCCTGGAGGCCTTCCTGCCGGTGACGGCGCAGCAGCTGGAGGCGATCCAGTCCTTTCGCACCGGCACCCGGCGTGTCGAGGCGGGCGGCACCATCGTCGACGAGCCCCGCGCCAGCCCGCAGCTGTTCACGCTCTACGCGGGCTGGGCCTTCCGCTACAAGACCCTGAGCGACGGCCGGCGGCAGATCCTGGGCTTCCTGCTGCCCGGCGACTTCATCGGCCTGCAGGACGAGTTTGCCGATGGCCAGACCCACGGCGTCGAGGCCGTGACCGACGCCACACTGTGCGCCTTCGCCCGCGAGCGGCTGTGGGCGCTGTTCCAGACCCAGCCCCGGCTCGGCTACGACATCACCTGGCTGGCCGCGCGCGAGGAAAAGCTGGTGGACGACCACCTCGTCACCGCCGGGCGTCGCAACGCCGGCGAGCGCGTGGCCATGCTGCTCATGCACCTGTACCGGCGCGCCCAGCGCGTGGGCATGGTGCGCGACGGTTGGGTGGAGTTTCCGTTCAACCAGCAGCACATCGCCGACGCGCTGGGGCTGTCGCTGGTGCACACCAACAAGACGATGCGGCGGCTGCAGCGCTTGGGCCTGTACAAGCTCGACGGCGGCTGGCTGCGCATCCTGGAGCCGCATGCGCTCGAAACGCTGGGCGACTACTTCGAGCGCCCGCTGCGCCCGATGCCGATGATCTGAAGGCGCCGCCGCCTCAGCGCGCGGCCACCAGCTGCCGCAGGTCGCCCTGGTAGGCCTGCAGCCGCCGCACCGCCTGCTCGCGCTGCGTGGCGCTGGTGGTGTTGTGCAGCGCCGCCAGGTTGCGGCAGCCTTCCTGCAGCAGCGCCTGCTGCTGCTCGCGCCAGGGGCCGGGCGGCGGATCGGCGATGCGCTGGATGTAGGCATGCAGCGCGGCGCGAGCCTCGGCCGGCGACGCGCGCGGGCCGCCGTTGCTGCCCTGGAAACCGCGCAGCAGCACCAGCGCCTCCTGCTGGCGCTGGCGCCGCTCCTCGTACGCCAGCTTCGGGCTGAACACCGACTGCGCCACCTGCTGGCGCAGCAACGCGCGCTGCTCGGTCGTGAGACGGCCGTAGAAGTCTTCCTGACGCTCGAGGAACTGGTCGTAGCGCTTTTCTTGCACCTGCGCGGGGCTGCGATCGAGCCAGTCCTTGCGGTAGTCGGTGTTGTTCTTCGCGTACTTGCGTTCGAGCTGCTGCAGCTGGGCCTCGCTCAGGCTCAGCACGAGTTCGGCGCTGGCGGCCTCGGCGCGCTCGGTGACGGCGAGCAGGCGCTCGCGGACGCGGTCGGCCAGCTGGCAGGCCTGGGCCGGCGTCACGTCGGCGCTCGCGAGGCCCTGGGCCTCCTGCAGCAGGCCGATGATGCGCGGCAGCTCGTTCTGGCGGTGCCAGGCCAGCAGCTGGGCGAGCTCGTCGCGCACCTTGGGGGTCTGGGCGCCGTCGAAGTCGAAGTAGCCGTCGAGCCACCAGTAGCTCAGCTCGGGCAGGTTGTTGTAGGCGAGCTTGACCGCGCTGCAAGCCCCCAGGGCAGCAGCCAGCAGCAGCACACCGATAATTCGGGCCAGTCCAGCACAACGAATCCGGGAAGAAAAGCGCATGAATCAGACTCCGCAGCAGAGCAACCAGGGACCGGTCGACGTCGTCATCATGGCGGCCGGCAAGGGCACGCGCATGAAGAGCAAGCTGCCCAAAGTGTTGCATCGTTTGGCCGGCCGCGCCTTGCTGGCCCACGTGACCGACACCGCCGCGCGCATCGGCGCGCGCCATGTCGTGGTCGTGACGGGCCACGGCGCCGAGCAGGTCGAAGCCGCCATCAAGGCCACGGCCGTGAACGCCGCCGCGCTCGGCTTCGCGCGCCAGGAGCCCCAGCTGGGCACCGGCCATGCCGTGCAGCAGGCCACGCCGCAGCTGCCGGACGACGGCACCGTGGTGATCCTCTCGGGCGACGTGCCGCTCATCGCCGAGGACACGCTGCGCACCCTCATCGCCGCCAGCGGCGGCGAGCGGCTCGCGCTGCTGACCATTGAACTCGACGACCCGACGGGCTACGGCCGCATCATCCGCACCCGCGCCGGTGGCGAGGTGACGGCCATCGTCGAGCACAAGGACGCCACCGAGGCGCAGCGCGCCGTGCGCGAGATCAACAGCGGCGTGATGGCCGCGCCCGCGCGGCTGCTCAAGGGCTGGCTCGCGCGGCTGGACAACAAGAACACCCAGGGCGAGTACTACCTGACCGACATCGTGAAGTTCGCGGCCGACGACCGCGTGCCGGTGGTGGCGCATGTCACGACCGACGCGCTGCAGGTGGCGGGCATCAACAGCCCGGCCCAGCTCGCGGCGCTGGAGCGCGCCTGGCAGCTGCGCCAGGCCAACGCGCTGATGGAACAGGGCGTGCGCCTGGCCGACCCGGCGCGCTTCGACCTGCGCGGCACGCTGAGCTGCGGCGCCGACGTCGACATCGACGTCAACTGCGTGTTCGAAGGCACGGTGTCGCTGGGCGAAGGCGTGCGCATCGGCGCGAACTGCGTGATTGCCAATGCGCGCATCGAGGCCGGCGCGGTGATCCACCCCTTCACCCACATCGACGGCGAGAAGGCCGGCGTGACGGTGGGCGCGGGCGCGCTGGTCGGGCCGTTTGCGCGGCTGCGGCCCGGCGCCCAGCTGGGCGCCGAGGTGCACATCGGCAACTTCGTCGAGGTCAAGAACTCCACATTGGCGGCCGGCGCCAAGGCCAACCACCTGGCCTACCTGGGCGACGCCACGGTGGGCGAGCGCGTGAACTACGGCGCGGGCAGCATCACGGCCAACTACGACGGCGCCAACAAGCACCGCACCGTGATCGAGGCCGACGTGCACGTGGGCAGCAACTGCGTGCTCGTGGCGCCCGTGACCATCGGCGCGGGCGGCACCATCGGCGGCGGCTCGACGGTGAACAAGTCGACCGAGCCCGGCGCGCTGACCGTGGCGCGGGGCAAGCAGGTCAGCTTCGCGAACTGGAAGCGGCCGCAGAAGTTGCCGAAGAACTGACGGCGGCTTCGGGCTCTGGTTCGGGACAGGCGCCCTGCCCCGGACCTCACCAGCCCGTCAACAGGCGCACGAAGCGCATCACCGGCCGCGCCGCCACCGGCGCCGTGGCCCGGGCCACGCGCTGGGGCGCATGCACCCGCAGGTGCACCGCCGTCACCGCCGACACCTCGATCCATCCGCCCTGCGGCACGCAGTGCACGTCGCCCTCGCCGAGCAGTGTCTCGGTCATGAACACCGTCTCGCCCAGCCAGCCCGGCGGCGACACCACGCGGGCGCGGCCCTCGGCCAGCTGCAGCCAGGCGCCCGCGTCGACGGCGGTGCGCAGCGACTGGCCGGGTTCGAGGACGATGGAATCGGGGGCTTCGGACAGGGTGGTGATCATGGCGGACCTCGGGTGGATGTGGGCTTCATCGTAGGAATTCCGCCGCTCGAAAAACAGGCACACCCGACGGCTATTGCGACCGGAACAGCCGAGCCGCCACGCCATCTGTTATGGTCTTTTTCCCAGTCAACTGCATCTGTTTTCGGATGCCCGATGCGGGGAACATCGACCCATGGACTCGCTACCGCTCTACCGCCAGCTCGCGGCGCACTACGTGGACGCGATCCACGCCGGTTCGCTCAAGGCCGGCGACAAGCTCCCCTCGCTGCGCAGCCTGATGCGGCTGCACGACATCAGCCTCTCGACCGCACTGCAGGTGTGCCGCGCCATGGAAAGCGAAGGCTGGGTCGAGGCGCGCGACCGCTCCGGCTACTTCGTGCGCCGCCCGCAGCGGCTGGCCATCGCGGCGATGGAAGAGCCCGTGTCCGGCCTGCCGCCCGACCCGGCGCAGTTCGTCAACATGCGCACGCGCATGGCCAACTTCATGGCGCGCGGGCGCCTCAACGACGTGAAGCTCAACTTCGCGATCTCGCGCGCCGCCCCCGAGCTCTATCCGGCCGAGGCGCTGCGCAATGCCATGACACGCGCGCTGCGCCAGCGCCCCGAGCTGCTGACCACGGCCTCCTCGCAAAAAGGCCACGAACAGTTCCGCCAGGTCGTGGCCCAGCGCAACCTGCGCGTGGGCATGACCGTGGCGCCCGACGACGTGCTGGTCACCAACGGCTGCATCGAGGCGCTGAACCTCGCGCTGCGCGCCATCGCCAAGCCCGGCGACACCGTGGCCGTCGAGTCGCCCACCTTCTACGGCCTGCTGCAGGTGCTCGAAAGCCTGGGCCTGCGCGGGCTGGAGATTCCCACCAGCCCGCAGACCGGCATCTCGCTGGAGGCGCTCGACCTGGCCATCCACACCTACGACGACATCAAGGCCGTGGTGGTGGTGCCGCACCTGCAGAACCCCATCGGCAGCGTGATGCCCGACGCCCACAAGCAGCGGCTGGTGCAGCTGTGCGAGAGCCACGGCATCGCGCTGGTCGAGGACGACACCTACAGCGACCTGGTGGAGACCGAGGTGCCGCCGCGCGCCATCAAGTCCTGGGACCGCACGGGCAACGTGGTGTATTGCGCCTCGCTGCACAAGGTGCTGGCGCCGGGCCTGCGGCTGGGCTGGATCACGGCCGGGCGCTGGCATGCGCAGGTCGAGATGCTCAAGTACGCGCAGACGCGCAACAACGAGGCGCTGGCGCAGATCGCCGCGGGCGAGATCATTGCCAGCGGCGGCTACGACCGCCACCTGCGCCGGCTGCGCGAACGCCTGCACACGCAGCGCGACCAGACGGCCGACGCCATCGCGCGCTACTTCCCGGCCGGCACGCGGCTGAACCTGCCGCGCGGCGGCTTCCAGCTGTGGGTGGAGCTGCCCGAGCGGCTGTCGTCGGTGGCGGTGTTCGAAGCGGCCTTGCGCGAGCACATGCTGGTGGCGCCGGGCGCGCAGTTCTCGAACGCCTCGCGCTTCGACCACTACCTGCGCATCAACTGCGGCTGGCCCTTCAGCGAAGCGGTCGATGCGGGGCTGCGGCGGCTCGGGCGGATCGTCGAGGAAGGCTGCGCGGCGCAGAAGCACCCGCCGGCGACGCTGGTGCGATCGCCGCGCGCTGCAACTCAGTCCAGCAGCGCCAGGGCCGCGTAGTCGCCCACCTTGTCGCCGAGCCCGGCGGGCACCAGCAACACGCCGCGCGTGAGCGGCGGCAGCTTGCCGTCGACCTGCGCCTGCAGCCGCGGCAGCACGAAGTCGCGGTGGTGCCAGAACACGCTGCCGCCCAGGCTGATGCGCTGCAGGTCGAGCGTGATGACCAGGTTGTAGAGCATGCGGCCGATCACGCGGCACAGCGCGTCGGCCTTCTCGAGTGCCGCAGCGTCACCGGCCGCGGCGGCCGTGAACAGATCGGCCGCGGGTTGGCCGAAGCGGTGCGCGATCGAATTGCCGCCCGCCAGCGCTTCCACGTCGCCCAGGTTGCCGCAGCCGCACAGCGCGCCGCTGTCGTCGTCGACCACGAAGCTGTGGCCCGCATGGCCGGCGTTGCCGTTCTTGCCGCGCAGTGCCTTGCCGTCGACGCACAGGCCCACGCCCACGCCCGTGCTCCAGGTGGCGTAGGCGCAGTTGTCGAGCCCCTTCAGTGCGCCCCAGTGGCGCTCGGCCTCGAGCGCGGCCACGGCGTCGTTCTCGACGCGCACGCGGGCGAAGCGGCGCGCCAGCGGCGCCTCGACGATGGCCGTCATCCAGTTGTTGGGCAGCCCGCGCGAGGGGCCGGCGATGCCGCCGCAGATGTTGGGCGTGGCCAGCTCGACCATGCCGTCGTGCAGCTCGAAGGGCCCGGTCGACGACACGCCCACGCGGTCGATGCTCGCCGGGTCGACGCCCTGCTCGACGCACACCTCGTCGATGAGCCGCAGGATCTGCACCGCCACGGCGTCGTTGCTGCCGGTCTTGGCGGTGGGCTCGCTGCGGCGGCCGATCAGCGGCGCGTCGCTCGAAGCGGAAAGGCTCACGGCGACCTTGGTGCCGCCGATGTCTACGCAGGCTCTCATTGCGGGGTTCTCTTCTTTCTCTGTCTTGCCCGCGCCGTGCTCAGAGCAGCCGCGCGACCAGCGCCGCGATCATGCTGAGCACCACCGTGCTCGCGATCGGCAGCTGCCAGTCGCGGCCGAAGGCGCGAAACTCGAAATCGCCGGGCAGCCGTCCGAAGCCGAAGCGGCGCAGCCAGGCGGTCAGGCCGCTCATGAGCACCAGCGCCAGGACAACGACGATCAGCCAGCGGAACATGCAGACAGTCTAGGCGGCCAGTACAGCCAGGGCTTGTCGGTGAAGTTCGGGTGTGGCCGCCGCGATCACGCGCTGGTCGGGATTCAGCCCCAGCGGCCGGCCCTCCCAGTCGGTGACGACGCCGCCCGCGGCCTCGATGAGGCCCGCCGGGCCCAGGAAGTCGTAGGGCTGCAGCCCCGTCTCGACCACGAGGTCGATGGTGCCGCCCGCGAGTTGGGCGTAGCCGTAGCAGTCGCCGCCGAAGCGGCGCATCGCGCACTGGCGGCTCAGGCGGTCGAAGGCGCTCCAGTCGGCCGGCGAGAAGATGTCGGGCGAGGTGGTCACGATGCGGGCCTTGGCGATCTCGGTGCAGCCGCTCACGCGCACGGGCTGGCCGTCGCGCGTCGCGCCCTTGCCGGCCTCACCGATCCAGCGCTCCTTCAGCACCGGCATGTCGACCATGCCCAGCACCACGCGACCGCCCTGCAGCACGCCGATGAGCGTGCCCCACAGTGGCGAGCCGGTGATGAAGCTGCGCGTGCCATCGATCGGGTCGAGCACCCAGATGCGGTCGGCGTCGAGCCGCTCGGGACCGTGCTCCTCGCCGAAGATACCGTCGGTGGGCACGCGCGCGCCGAGGATCTCGCGCATGGCCGTTTCGGCGGCGCGGTCGGCCAGCGTGACCGGGCTTTCGTCGGCCTTGGTGATGATGTCCAGCGGCGTGCGGAAGTAGCGCATCGACTGGGCGGCGGCCGCATCGGCCAGCGCACCGGCGATCGCGGAAAGGTCGGGGGCGGAAGAGCTCATGGGAAGGAGAACGCGTGCCAAAAGCTGCGATTAGACCCGAGCCCGCGCCTGTTCCGCCATCGCCGGGGCATTCGTGCGCCCGGCCCCTTCACCTGCGGGCTAGCGCTGCTGTCCCCAGCGCCGCACCGTGAGCCGCTCCAGTGTGCGAAAGCCCAGGCTTTCCACCAGCAGGCCGATCAGCACCACCAGCGCGAGGCCGGCGAACACGCGGTCGGTGTACAGCTCGTTGCGGTTCTGGAAGATGTACCAGCCCAGCCCGCCCTTGCCCGACGAAGCGCCGAACACCAGCTCGGCCGCGATCAGCGTGCGCCACGCAAAGGCCCAGCCGATCTTCAGCCCCGACAAAATCGACGGCAGCGCGGCCGGCACCAGGATCTGCAGCACGTAGCGCAGCCCCGTCAGCCCGTAGTTGCGCCCCGCCATGCGCAGCGTCTCGGGCACGCCCTGGAAGCCCGCGTAGGTGTTGAGCGCCAGCGGCCACAGCACCGAATGGATCAGCACGAACACCAGGCTGCCGCGGCCCAGCCCGAACCACAGCAGCGCCAGCGGCAGCAGCGCGATCGCGGGCAGCGGGTTGAACATCGAGGTCAGCGTGTCCAGCAGGTCGCGCCCGATGCGCGTGGACACGGCCAGCGTCGTGAGCCCGAAGGCCAGCAGCACGCCCGCCAGGTAGCCCTGCAGCAGCACGGCCAGCGAGATGCGCACCTTCTCGACCAGCTCGCCGCTGGCCAGCCCTTCGATCAATGCACGGGCCGTGGCGGTGAAGGTGGGCAGCAGCAGGTCGTTGTCCTGCCAGCGCGCCGCCAGCTCCCACAGCACGGCGATGACGGCGAGGATCAGCCCCTTGCGCAGCCAGGTGTGCGAGGCCAGGCGCGTGGCCAGCGGCAGCGCGCGTTCGACCGGCAGTTCGGTGAAGGGCTCGAGCGTGCGTTCGTACTCGGGGCGGATGGGTGGCGTCAGGGTGCTCATGGGGTGCCCTGTTCTTCCTCGAACAGCATGTCGTGGATGCGCCGCGCCGTCGCCTGGAAGTCCGCACCGCCCAGGCTGTCCAGCGAGTAACCATGGCTGTTGAGTTCGGCGCGCATGCGCCCCGGGTGCGGCGACAGCAGCGCCACGCGGTTGCCGACCACCAGCGCCTCTTCGATCGAGTGCGTGACGAACAGCAGCGTGAAGCGCACCTCGTCCCACAGTTCGAGCAGCTCCTGCTGCATGCGGCGGCGCGTGAGCGCGTCGAGCGCGGCGAAGGGCTCGTCCATCAGCAGCACGCGCGGCTGCATCGCCAGCGCCCGCGCGATCGCCACGCGCTGCTTCATGCCGCCCGAGAGCTGGTGCGGGTGCACGTCGGCGAATTTCGAGAGGCCCACCTTGTCCAGGTAGTGCAGCGCGCGCTCGTCCGCCTCCTTGCGCCCCAGCGTGCGCGAGGCGAGCAGCGGGAACATCACGTTCTGCTTCACCGTCTTCCACGGCGGCAGCTGGTCGAACTCCTGGAACACGACGATGCGATCGGGGCCCGGTTGCGATACGCGCCGGCCGTCGAGCCGGATCTCGCCCTCGACCGGCGGGATGAACCCGGCCACGGCCTTGAGCAGCGTGGACTTGCCGCAACCCGAGGGCCCGAGCAGCACGAAGCGGTCGGCGGCATGCACGTCGAAGCTCACGCGGTGCGTGGCGCGCACCACGCGCTCGGGCGTGCGGTACTCGAGGCTGACGCCCTCGACCTGCAGCAGCGCCTCGTGCACGTACGGCGGTGCCGCGTCGCCCGTGGCCACCACGCCGCGCCGCCGGGCCGGCCGCTGCGGCGCCACCGCGCCGCCGAGGAAGGCCGCGGCGGGCGGCCCTGCCAGGCGCTCGAGCCGGGACAGCATCGCGTCAGTTCCCCGAAGCCGTGTGCGCGTCGTCGAAGAAATAGTCCTTCACCGACGCCGGCTTGTTCTTGATCGCGCCCACGCGGTGCATGAACTCCGCGAACACGTAGGTGTTCTGCGGCGCGGTCTTGAACTGCACCTCGGGGTTCTTGATGATCTTCAGCAGCAGCTCGCGGTCGAGCTTGGCGTTGCTCACCTTGAGGTAGATGTCGGCCGCCTTCTCGGGGTTGGCCGTGACGAACTTCGCCGCCTCGTCGAGCGCGTCGACGAACGCCTTGTAGGTCTTGGGGTTCTCGTTGCGGAATTTCTCGGTGGCGTACAGCACCGTGGCCGACGACGGCCCGCCCAGCACCTGGTACGAGTTCAGCACGATGCGCGCGTTCGGATTGCCCGCCAGCTCCTGCTCCTGGAACGGCGGGTTGCCGAAGTGCCCCGTGATCTCCGTGCCGCCCTTGATGATCGCCGCCGCCGCGTCGGGGTGCGGCAGCGCCACGCTGATCTTGTCGAGCCGGTTGAACTCCTTGTCGCCCCACAGCTTGGCCGACGCGATCTGCAGCACCCGCGACTGCACCGACACGCCCACCGCGGGCAGCGCGATGCGGTCCTTGTCCGTGAAGTCGGCGATCGACTTCACGTTCGGGTTGTTGCTCACCAGGTAGTACGGAAAGTTGCCCAGCGAGGCCACGCCCTTCACGTTCTGCTTGCCCTTGGTGCGGTCCCACAGCGTGAGCAGCGGCCCCACGCCGGCGCCCGCGATCTCGATGTTCCCCGACAGCAGCGCGTCGTTCACCGCCGACCCGCCCGAGAGCTTGACCCACTCCACCTTCGCATCGACCCCCGCGGCCTTCGCGTGCTTCTCGATCAGCTTCTGTTCCTGCGCCACGTTGAGCAGCAGGTAGACGATGCCGAACTGCTCGGCGATGCGGATCTGCCCTTCGGCGTGCGCGGCCAGGCTGCCGGCGAGAAGGCCGAGGCCGGTGACGAGCGCGGCGGCGCGGCGGGTGAAGCGGTTCATTGGAAAGTCCGGAAAAGAGAAAGAAAAGAAATCAGAAAGGCGTGTCGCCCACGATGGTGGTGCGGTTGAGCCGGCGGCGCAGGTGGTCGGGCGTGCCTGCCGCGAGGTGCATCAGCGAGCGGTTGTCCCAGAACACCAGGTCGTGCGGCGCCCACGCGTGGCGATACACGAACTCCGGCCGCGTGCTGTGCGCGAACAGCTCGGCCAGCAGCGCATCGCTCTCGCCTTGCGGCAGGCCGACGATGCGCGTCGTGAAGTGCTCGCTGACGAACAGCGCCTTGCGCCCCGTCTCCGGGTGCGTGCGCACCACGGGTTGCACAGCGGGTGCGACCTGATCGATCTGCGCTTGTGAAAGCTTCGGGCGCCACGGATTCTTCGCACGCAGTTCCTCGTACTTCGCGAGGTAGCTGTGCTCCGCCTTCAGCGGCAGGATGCGCTGCTGCAGCTCGGCAGGCAGCGCCTCCCATGCCAGGTGCTGGTCGGCGAACAGCGTGTCGCCGCCTTCGCTCGGCAGCTCCTGCGCGTACAGCAGCGAGCCCAGGCTGGGATGGGGCTTGTACGAAATGTCGGAGTGCCAATACACGCCCGCGTCGCCAAGACCGATCGGCTCGCCGTTCTCCTTGATGTTCGAGACGATCAGGATCTCGGGGTGGTTCTTCAGCTGGAACTGGTGCAGCACGTGGATCTCGAGCGGCCCGAAGCGGCGGCTGAAGTCGATGTGCTGTGCGGGCGTGATGCGCTGGTCGCGAAAGACCAGCACGTGGTGGTCCAGGTGCGCGCGGTGGATGCGTTGGAAGTCGGCGGCGTTGATCGGCTCAGCGATGTCGAGCCCGACGATCTCCGCACCGACCGGCGCATCGAAAGGCCGCACCTCGAAGGGCTGCGCGGGCGCCTCTGCGGCGGGGGTAGCGCGGGAAAGAACGGCAGTCATGCCGCGAATGTAGAAGCGCGCCCTCCATTCCCCAACGAAGTCTTTGTTGCTTGCTTATGACCAAGTCTTTTCGTTGAAAGCACAAGCCCCGGGCCGAGCGAAGCGACGGCCCGCCCGGCATCCAAGCCCCTCTGGCTGCGCCGAGGAGCGCAGCGTTTCGCGGATCAGGGCTCGCAGCTGTTTGAGCGAAGCGAGTTCTG
>NZ_JBXAMV010000009.1:0-160995 GCF_058801005.1 Variovorax sp. GW822-FHT04A09
CCTGCGCTTCGCCATCCGTGAAGGCGGCCGTACCGTGGGTTCGGGCGTCGTGGCCAAGATCCTCGACATCTAAGCCGGACGCAAAGGAATCACCATGGCTACCAAGCAAAAGATCCGCATCCGCCTGAAGGCATTCGACTACAAGCTGATCGACCAGTCGGCCGCTGAAATCGTGGACACCGCCAAGCGCACCGGCGCGATCGTCAAGGGCCCCGTGCCCCTGCCGACCCGCATGAAGCGTTTCGACATCCTGCGTTCGCCGCACGTCAACAAGACGTCGCGCGACCAGCTGGAAATCCGCACGCACCAGCGCCTGATGGACATCGTCGATCCCACCGACAAGACCGTGGACGCGCTGATGAAGCTCGACCTGCCGGCCGGCGTCGACGTCGAGATCAAGCTGCAGTAATTCGACCTCGCGTCGCATTCCGAGCACAGCCCGCCTGCAGAAATGCAGGCGGGCTTTTTTGTGCTTCACGTTTGTTTCTCAAGTGTGGCATCCTCGCGCACCGGCCTGCGGGACGCAGTGCGCCGGGGCTGAAACGAGGGCAGCACACGTGATGAGCCAGAAGTTCTCTTTTGCATTCGGTGCGGCGTGCATCGCAGCAGCATTGCTGGCAGGTTGCGGTGGGGGAGGCGGTGGTGGTGGCGGAGGCGGCGGTGGGTTTCCCATCGGCCTGCCGATCGTGCTGAACCCGGTCACCCTGAGCGGGAAAGCCACTTACGACTCGGTGCCGAACAACAGCGGGCCCCTCCTGTACGCGAACACCACAGCCAAGCCCGTGCGCGGCGCCACGGTAGAGGTGCTCGATGCCACCACATCGGCGCAGCTCGCGTTGACCACCACGGATGACGGTGGCAATTACGCGGTCTCGGTGCCGGCGAACACGAACATCACCGTGCGCGTCCGGGCCCAGCTGACCCGGACCGGTCCGGGCGCGACCTGGGATGTCACGGTGCGCGACAACACGCGCAGCGATGCGCTGTACTCGATGCAGTCGGCGAGCTTTTCTTCGGGAAGCGTGGCATTGACGCGCGACCTGCGTGCGGACAGCGGCTGGGGAGGTTCTGGCTACAGCGGGACGCGCGTCGCAGCGCCGTTCGCCGTGCTCGACACGATCTACACCTCCATGCAGAAGGTGCTGTCGGTGGCGCCAGCTTCGGCGTTTCCTGTGCTGAAGGTTTTCTGGAGTGCCGACAATGCGCCGTCCACGTCGATCAACCTCGCGACAGGGCAAATCGGCACGACCTTCTTCTTCAACAACGGAAGCAGCGGTCGGCAGATCTATGTGCTGGGCAAGGAGAACGTCGACACCGACGAGTTCGATGCACCGGTGATCGCGCATGAGTGGGGGCACTATTACCAGTCGGCGTTCAGCCGCGACGATTCGATGGGGGGCGAGCATGACGGAACGGATCGTCTCGACCGGCGGCTCGCTTTTTCCGAAGGCTGGGGCAATGCATGGTCGGGCATCGCCCTGAACCGGAGCAACTACGTGGACTCGACGGGTGCGCAGCAGGGCGACGGTGGGCGGCTGGATCTGTCCGCCGGCCCCCCGACCGGCAACCCGGGCTGGTTCCGCGAACTGTCGGTCCAGGCCATCCTGTGGAATCTCAATCGGCAAGCCGGCTTCAAGCCCATCCACGACACCTTGACCGGCTTCCAGTTCCGAAGCGGCGCGCCGGTCACGTCCATCCACGCGTTCGCCGCCGCGTTCAATGCGACGTCGCCTGGCAACGCCTCGGCGCTGAACAGCCTGTTGGCTGGGCAGGGCATCACCTCCAGCGATGCATTCGGCACGGGCGAATCGAACGACGGCGGGGTGTCAAGAGCGCTGCCGATGTACGGAGCCTTGACGGTTGGTCCGGCGCCGAGCAGTGCCTGCGTCTCCAATGCGGCGGGTACCGGCAACAAGCACGGCAGCATTGCCTACCTGCGCTTCACCGCGCCGGCGAACCGGGACTACCAGGTCACGGTCGGGGGCGCCACGCTGCCGGACTTCGACGTCTTCCGGGGCGGAGAGATCGCCCGGTCGGGCAACCGGGTCAGCCTGAGCGCGGGTGAGTACGTTCTGGCAGTGCGGGATGCCGCAATGACGAGCTCCTCTGCTTCGCCGCTGTGCCTCAGCGTGCTTGTTCAATAGGAAGGGAAGGCTCGCGATGATCCTGAACACTCGCCTCTCTTTGGCTGCCGCGTTGGCGGCGGGACTTGCACTGTCCGCGCTCTCAGTGTCCGCCCTGGCCGACGGCATGCCGCCGGCGCGCACCACTGCGAAGCTGTCGGCTGCAACCTCGAAGGATGCGGCCACCCCCTGGGTGACCGCATCGAGAAAACCCAATGACTCCGGCGTCAAGCTGCAGTACCGGCTGGACGGCGCGCCTCAGGCCGGCAAGCCGACTGTCGTCGTTCTGCAGTTCGACGGCGTCAGCGACCCCGCAGGCGCCAGCGTGACGCTGACGGTCGATGCGGGCCTGACGCTGTCCGGCAGCGCGTCGCTGAGCCTGCCGTCGGGACAGCGCTCCGACACTTCCGTCACGGTGATCAGCCAGGGTGACGGTCTGGCCTACCTGAATGTGTTCATCAAGCAGGCTGGTCGGACCAGTGCCATTTCCATCCCGATCCAGACCGGCGCGGCGGCGCCCGCCATGAAGGCCAATGGCGAGATCAAGTCGCTGCCAGGCGGCGACAACATCATCTCGCTGCCCGCGAAATAGGCCCGAAAGCCGCCCGAAACGGGGCCGGAACCCCCTGAATCCGGCCCGAAAAGGGCCACTTGCGCCTCGGTTCGACTGCGGGCTATAATCTCTGGCTCTGCTCTTGTTGCGTCCGTTCGGGCGCCGTTCTGGCGGAGATTTATCAACCTTCTCTCGCAGGCCGGGAAACCAGCCAAACGCTGTCGCCAATTGAAGTGGCAGCGGCGAAGGAAGTCTTCCATTTTTGGAGAAAACAAATGAGTCTGAGCAACTCCCTCGGGTTGCTGGGCCGCAAGGTGGGGATGATGCGTCTCTTCACCGATGACGGGGACGCAGTTCCTGTCACGGTGGTGGATGTGTCCAACAACCGTGTGACCCAGATCAAGTCCCAAGAGACCGATGGCTACGTCGCCCTGCAGGTGACGTTCGGTTCGCGCAAAGCATCGCGCGTGACCAAGCCCCAAGCCGGCCACCTTGCCAAGGCAGGTGTCGAAGCTGGTGAAATCATCCAGGAATTCCGCGTCACCGCCGATACCGCAGGTCAGCACAAGGCTGGCGGCGTGATCGCGGCAAGCAGCGTGTTCTCCGTGGGCCAGAAGGTGGACGTGCAAGGCACGACCATCGGCAAGGGCTACGCCGGCACGATCAAGCGTCACAACATGAGCTCGCAGCGCGCGTCGCACGGTAACAGCCGTTCGCACAACGTGCCCGGCTCGATCGGCATGGCACAAGACCCCGGTCGCGTGTTCCCCGGCAAGCGCATGACGGGCCACCTCGGCGACGTCACCCGCACGACGCAAAACCTCGACGTGTTCCGCATCGACGAAGCACGTCAGCTGCTGCTCATCAAGGGCGCGATCCCGGGTTCGAAGGGTGGCTTCGTCACCGTGCGTCCCGCCATCAAGGCCAAGCCGCAAGCGGCTGAAGGAGCGAAGTAATGCAACTCGAACTCCTGAACGAACAAGGCCAGGCCGCGTCGAAGTACGACGCCCCCGAGACCGTGTTCGGCCGTGACTACAACGAAGACCTGGTCCACCAGATCGTCGTTGCATTCCAGGCCAACGCCCGTCAAGGCACGCGCGCCCAGAAGGACCGCGAACAGGTCAAGCACTCGACCAAGAAGCCTTTCAAGCAAAAGGGAACGGGCCGCGCCCGCGCCGGTATGACGTCCTCGCCCCTGTGGCGCGGAGGCGGCCGGATCTTCCCGAACATGCCTGACGAAAACTTCTCGCAGAAGATCAACAAGAAGATGTACCGCGCCGGCATGGCCTCCATCTTCTCGCAGCTCGCTCGCGAAGGCCGTCTGGCCGTGGTCGATTCGCTGACCGTGGATTCGCCCAAGACGAAGCCGCTGGCAGCCCGTTTCAAGGCAATGAATCTCGAGTCCGTGCTCGTGATCGCCGAAGAAGTCGACGAAAACCTGTACCTTGCCTCGCGCAATCTGGTCAACATCCTCGTGGTCGAACCCCGTTACGCCGATCCGGTGTCGCTGGTTCACTACAAGAAGGTGCTGGTCACCAAGGGTGCCGTCGACAAGCTCAAGGAGATGTTCGCATGAGCCGCGTGAACCCCACCCCTGCACAACGTAAGTTCGACGAAGGCCGTCTCATGAACGTGCTGGTCGCACCGATCGTGTCCGAAAAGGCCACGATGGTCGGCGAGAAGTCGAACGCTGTCACTTTCAAGGTGCTGCAAGACGCCACCAAGCCCGAGATCAAGGCCGCTGTTGAACTGATGTTCAAGGTCGAAGTCCAGGGCGTGTCGGTGCTCAACACCAAGGGCAAGACCAAGCGCTTTGGCAAGTCCATCGGCCGCCGCGACAACGTGCGCAAGGCTTATGTGACGCTGAAGGCCGGTCAAGAGCTCAACCTCGTCGGGGAAGGCGCTTAATCATGGCCGTCATCAAGATGAAACCCACTTCGCCGGGCCAACGCGGCGCGGTGAAGATTTCGCGTGATCACCTGCACAAGGGTGCGCCTCACGCAGCCCTGCTGGAACCCCAGTTCCAGAAGGCCGGCCGTAACAATAACGGTCACATCACGATCCGCCATCGTGGCGGTGGTGCCAAGCACCACTACCGCATTGTCGACTTCGTGCGCAACAAGGACGGCATCCCGGCCAAGGTCGAACGCATCGAGTACGACCCGAACCGCACCGCCCACATCGCTCTGGTCTGCTACGCCGACGGCGAGCGCCGCTACATCATCGCCCCGCGCGGTCTGGAAGCCGGTGCAACCCTGATGTCGGGCGCCGAAGCCCCGATCCGCGCCGGCAACACCCTGCCGATCCGCAACATCCCCGTGGGTTCGACGATCCACTGCATCGAACTGCAACCCGGCAAGGGCGCGCAGATCGCACGTTCGGCCGGTACCTCGGCCACGCTGCTGGCCCGTGAAGGCGTTTACGCCCAGGTCCGCATGCGTTCGGGCGAAGTCCGTCGCATTCACATCGAATGCCGCGCGACCATCGGTGAAGTGGCCAACGAAGAACACAGCCTGCGCCAGCTCGGCAAGGCCGGTGTGAAGCGTCACATGGGTATCCGCCCGACCGTTCGCGGCGTGGTGATGAACCCGGTCGACCACCCGCACGGTGGTGGCGAAGGCAAGACTGGCGAAGGCCGCCATCCTGTCGACCCGTGGGGCAATCTGACCAAGGGCTATCGCACCCGTAACAACAAGCGCACGCAGGTCTTCATCGTGTCGCGTCGCAAGAAGTAAGGGATAGCCAATGACTCGCTCTCTCAAAAAGGGTCCTTTCGTCGACCACCACCTCGTGGCCAAGGCCGACAAGGCCGTGACGAACAAGGACAAGAAGCCGATCAAGACCTGGTCGCGCCGCTCGATGGTTCTGCCCGAGTTCATCGGTCTGACCATCGCTGTGCACAACGGCAAGCAACACGTGCCCGTGTACATCACCGACCAGATGGTCGGCCACAAGCTCGGCGAATTTGCGCTCACGCGCACGTTCAAGGGGCACCCCGCGGACAAAAAAGTCCAGAAGAAGTAAGGAACGACCATGTCTGAAACACGTGCAGTCCTCCGCGGTGTCCGCCTGTCGGTCGACAAGGGCCGTCTGGTCGCGGACCTGATCCGCGGCAAGAAGGTCGATCAAGCGCTCAACGTTCTGCAATTCACGCAGAAGAAGGCCGCTGTGATCATCAAGAAGGTGCTCGAGTCGGCGATTGCCAACGCCGAGCACAACGACGGCGCCGACATCGACGAGCTGAAGGTCAAGACCATCTACGTCGAGCAAGGTGCAACGCTCAAGCGCTTCACGGCGCGCGCCAAGGGTCGCGGCAATCGCATCAGCAAGCCCACGTGCCATGTGTACGTGACGGTTGGCAACTAAGAAGGCCTGGAAGAAATATGGGACAGAAAATCCACCCAACCGGGTTCCGCCTTGCGGTCACCCGTAACTGGTCCAGCCGTTGGTACGCAAGCGACCGCGATTTCGCGGGCATGCTGGCCGAAGACATCAAGGTTCGCGAATACCTGAAGAAGAAGCTGAAGAACGCTTCGGTGTCGCGCGTCATGATCGAGCGTCCCGCCAAGAACGCACGCATCACGATCTACTCGGCTCGTCCGGGCGTCGTGATCGGCAAGAAGGGCGAAGACATCGAGAACCTCAAGCGCGAACTGGGCAAGCAGCTCGGCGTGCCGGTTGCGGTCAACATCGAAGAAGTGCGCAAGCCCGAAATCGATGCGCAGCTGATCGCCGACAGCATCACGCAGCAGCTCGAAAAGCGGATCATGTTCCGCCGCGCCATGAAGCGTGCCATGCAGAACGCCATGCGTCTGGGTGCCTTGGGCATCAAGATCATGTCGGCTGGCCGCCTGAACGGCATCGAAATCGCACGTACCGAGTGGTACCGCGAAGGCCGCGTGCCGCTTCACACCCTGCGCGCCGACATCGACTACGGCACCTCGGAAGCCAAGACCACCTACGGCGTCATCGGCGTCAAGGTCTGGGTCTACAAGGGCGACACGCTGGGTCGCAACGACCTGCCGGCCGTCGAAACGCCGCGTCCGGACGAAGAGCGCCGCCCGCGTGGTCCCCGCCGTGATGGTCGCCCTGGCGACCGTCCGGGTGGCGACCGTCGTGGTCCCGGCCCCCGTGCCGGTGCCCGTGGTCCGATCGGTGGCAACACCGCTCCGGCCGATGGCAGCGACAAGCCCGCAGAAGCAACCGGCGGCGCCGGTGCAGACTCGAAACCCGCCGTTAAGCGCGTCCGCAAAGCCGCGCCCGCTGCAGCAGCGGACGGTGCCAAGACCGAGTAATCGGTCGCTCCCGGGCACGCAAGTGCCTGGGGCCCTCACGGAGTAACAAAACATGCTGCAACCTGCACGCAGAAAGTTCCGCAAGGAACAAAAGGGCCGCAACACCGGCATCGCAACCACGGGTAACTCGGTTGCGTTCGGTGACTTCGGTCTCAAATGCACCGACCGCGGTCGCCTCACGGCGCGCCAGATCGAAGCCGCTCGTCGCGCGATTTCGCGTCACGTGAAGCGCGGTGGCCGTATCTGGATCCGCGTGTTCCCGGACAAGCCGATCTCTACCAAGCCCGCTGAAGTGCGGATGGGTAACGGTAAGGGCAACCCCGAGTACTACGTCGCTGAAATCCAGCCTGGCAAGATCGTGTTCGAGATCGTCGGCGTGCCCGAAGAACTCGCCCGCGAAGCGTTCCGCCTGGCCGCCGCCAAGCTTCCGCTGCGCACGACGTTCGTCGCTCGCCAGCTCGGCGCCTGAGAGGAGAACATCCATGGCAACACGTAAGAAGAAAGAAACCGCGGCTTCGGCCAAGGTGACGAAGGCCGCAACCCTGCGCACGAAGGACGTCGCAGGCCTGCAAGCCGAAATCAAGGATCTGCAGAAGGCCCACTTCGGCCTGCGCATGCAGAAGGCCACGCAACAGCTGTCGAACACCACGACGCTGCGCGTGACGCGTCGCGACATCGCTCGCGCCAAGACCATTCTTGCTCAGAAAGAGCAAGAGACCCAAGCCGCCAAGTAAGGAGTGAACATGACGGAAGCTAAAAAATCCCTCAAGCGCACCTTGATCGGCAAGGTGGTCAGCGACAAGCGTGCCAAGACCGTGACCGTGCTGGTCGAGCGCCGTGTGAAGCACGAGCTCTACGGCAAGATCGTGGCCAAGACGAGCAAGTACCACGCCCATGACGAAAAGGGCGAGTACCACCTCGGCGACACCATCGAGATCACGGAAAGCCGTCCGATCTCGAAGACCAAGAACTGGGTCGTGACCCGTCTGGTCGAGAAGGCCGTCCTGGTCTGATCAGGCACTCGGTCGCCCTCGAGGCAACCCATCCGGAAACGGCCCACAATGTGGGCCGTTTTTCTTTTTCAGGAGCAATTCACATGATCAAAGTCGGCGACACCCTTCCTTCGGCCACCCTGCAGGAATATTCCGAAGTGGAGGGCGAGGGCTGCAGCATCGGCCCGAACCCGGTCGACGTGACCAAGGCCACGGCGGGCAAGACCATCGCGCTGTTCGCATTGCCAGGCGCCTTCACGCCCACCTGCTCGGCCAAGCACGTGCCGGGCTACGTGCAGCACTTCGACGACTTCAAGGCCGCCGGCGTGGACGAGATCTGGTGCGTGAGCGTGAACGACGCGTTCGTGATGGGCGCCTGGGCGCGCGACCAGAAGACCGGCGCCAAGGTGCGCATGCTGGCCGACGGCAGCGCCGACTTCGCGAAGGCCACCGGCCTCACGCTCGACCTGACCGGCCGCGGCATGGGCCTGCGCAGCAACCGCTACTCGATGCTCGTGAAGGACGGCAAGGTCGCGACGCTGAACGTCGAAGGCCCGGGCAAGTTCGAAGTGAGCGACGCCGACACGCTGCTGGCGCAAGCCCGCGGCTGAGTCTGGCCTACAGCTCTACCTTGAGGTAGTGAGCCCCGGCGACGGGGTTGTGATAGTAGGGCGGCACCTCCGCGAAACCCAGGTCTTCGTAGAGGGCGCGCGCCGACTCCATGTCGTCGAGGGTGTCGAGCAGCACGCAGGCATAGCCTGCGCTGCGGGCCGCATCGAGGATGGCCTCGGCCAGCTGCCGGCCGAGCCCGAGCCCCCGGAACCCGGGGCGCACATACAGCCGTTTCATTTCCGCCGCGTTCGCGTAGTCCGTGGTGTCGAGCGGGCGCAGCGCGCAGCAGCCCGCCACGTGGGCGAGCGTGCCGTCGGCGCGCTTCAGCGTGGGTGCAGCACGGCCGGCGTCTTCGTTCACATGGGCGGGATCGACCAGCGCCAGCAGCAAGGTGCCGCGCGGCTCGGCGTACTCGCCGGGCAGTCCGGCCAGTTCGCCGTCGAAATCCTGGAAGTCGAGGTCGATGGCCAGCGAGCCCGCGTAGTCGCGGAAGATGGCGCGCACGGCGTCGACTTCATGCGGTTCGTCGGGCGTGAGCAGCACCACAGCCGGCGTGTCCGACAGCGGTAACGGGCGGGAGACGGAAAAGCCGCTCATACGCGCAACGACGCCACCCAGAACGCCACGCCCGCGCACAGCGCGAACAGCACCAGCGCCAGCGTGCGCGACACCGCATCGTCGCGGCTCGGGGCCACGCCGTTGCCATTGCCGTTACCGTTCCCGTTGGCGGCCGCACCGGCGACCACCAGCTTGTCGCCCGACAGCATCGGCCCGACCAGCCGGTGCCGCTTGACCAGCACATAGAACAGCACCGCCAGCACATGCAGGCTCACCAGGGCGATCACGATCCACTTGCCCTGCGCCTTGTGCCAGCCCGTCGCCAGGCTCACCATCGCGCCCGACACGAAGCGGGTCAGCGGCCCGGAGGCGGAAATCTCGTCGTCGGCCATCAGCCCGGTGGCGACCTGCAGGATCAACAGCGCCAGCACCGCGAACACCGACAGCGCACCCAGCGGCGTGTGGCCGATCAGGTGGTCGGGGTGCGACTTGCCGCGCAGGTAGGCGATGACCGAGCCCGGCGCATAGATGAAGGCCGCGAAGCGCGACCAGCGCCCGCCCACGACCCCCCAGATCAGCCGGAACAGCAGCAGCGCCAGCACGGTGTAGCCGAGGCGGAAATGCCATTCCATGATGCCGTTCAGGCCCGTCACGATCAGGCCGATCACGGCGAAGGCGAGCGCCCAGTGAAAGAGGCGGGTCGGCAGGTCCCAGACGCGTGTGCGGGCCACCGAGAGGGTGTCGGTCATCGAAAAAGGCGCCGGGGCGCGAGGCTGCGGAAGGCGCAGATTAGCAAAGTCCGGCCCGGTCCTTCCACCGGGTTGTTGCTATGCGCCCGACACGGGCAGCCCCTACACTGCCTGCAGCACCGCGTTCGACGGTGCCCAAACCCCCACACAAGGACCCACGATGACCCGTTTTGCTTCGTTCGCCCTTGCAGCCGCCTGCGCTGCGATGTCCCTGCCCGCCGCGGCACAGTTCGCCAAGCCCGAAGATGCCATCAAGTACCGCCAGAGCGCGCTGTTCGTGATGGCCCAGCACTTCGGCCGCCTCGGCGCCATGGCCAACGGCCGGGCGCCCTACGACGCCGCCGCTGCGGCCGCCAACGCCGAGATCGTCGCCGACATGGCCAAGCTGCCCTGGGCCGGCTTCGGCGCCGGCACCGAGGGCGGCAAGGCCAAGCCCGAAGTCTGGAAGGAAGCCGCGAAGTTCAAGGAACACCAGGACAAGGTGATCGCCGAGACCGGCAAGCTCGTCGTCGCCGCCAAGGCCGGCAACATCGACGCGCTCAAGGCCCAGTTCGGCCCGACCGGCGCGAGCTGCAAGGCCTGCCACGACAGCTTCCGCAACCAGTAAGCCGCGGGCTTTCGCCACGAAAAAGGCGCTCCTCGGAGCGCCTTTTGCTTTTCTGGGGCCGAAGGTCAGGCCTCGGCCAGGAGTTTTTCGATCAGCTTGTGCAGCTCGGCAAAGTCGGGCTCGCCCACGTAGCGCTTCACGATCTCGCCCTTCTTGTTGACGATGAAGGTGGTCGGCGTGAGCTTCACGTCGCCCCAGGCCTGCGCCACGCTGCCGGTGTTGTCGATCGCCACCTTGAACGGCAGCTTGCGGGTTTCGGCGAAGTTGACGACGTAGCTCGGCGGGTCGTAGCTCATGGCCACCGCCAGCGTGTCGTAGCCCTGGGCCTTGTACTTGTCGTAGGTCGAGATCACCTTGGGCATCTCGGCCACGCAGGTCACGCAGCTCGTGGCCCAGAAGTTGACCAGCGTGACCTTGCCCTTCAGGTCGGCCGTGCTCTTGGTGGTGCCGTCGAGCAGCACGAAGGTCGAGGCCGGAGCGGCCGTGCTGCCCGAACCGAGGTACACGCCCACGCCGGCGGCCAGGGCGATCACGACGGCGGCGGCAGCGATGTATTTTTTCATGGGCACCTGAAGGAGAGAGGCGGCGCGATTTTAGTTCCGCGTGCCGGAACGCGTCGGCGCACGCGCTTCATTCCCCGAAGGCCGCTCGATAATCGTCCTCCGATGCCCTCGCTTCCTTTCCCCTCCTGGCCCGTGCTGGCCCTGGCCGCCGCGCTGGGCGCCTGCAGCCCCACCTTCAACTGGCGCGAAGTGCCGATCGCCGACGCCGGCCTGGTTGCGCTGCTGCCCTGCAAGGCCGACCGCGCCCAGCGCGCGGTGCCGCTGGGCGCCGAGTCGGTGCAGGTCGACATGACCGGCTGCGAAGCCGGCGGCGCGACCTTCGCCGTGGCCCATGCCGCCGCGACCAGCCCGGCGCAGGCCGAGGCCTGGCTCACGGCCTGGCGCACGGCCACGCACGGCCAGCTGGGCGTCGCGCAGGTGATCCAGGGGCCGGCCACCTTGCCGCGCGCCACGGCCGTTCCCGCACCGTGGCGGCTCGACGGGCAATCGGCGCAGCAGGGCGTGGCGCCGGTCCAGGTGCTCTGGTTCGCGCAGTCGCAGAAAGACGGCAGCGTGTCGCTCTACCAGGCCACCGTGCTCGGCCGGCCGTCCTCGCCCGAGGCGACCAAGACCTTCTTCGAGGGCCTGCGCCTGCCATGAGCGAGGGCCGGCCGGCGGGCCGCGATGCGCGGGCCAGCTATCGTTTTCATAGCTGTTGTCGCGGCGCAAACTGACATCCCGGCCACGCGCCCGCCATGGCCGCTTTCCCCAGCTGCCGCGTTGTGTCCTCGATGTCTCTACTTCCTTTGGGCGCCCCCGCATAATCGACGCGTCGTCCTCCGAGCCGCATGAACAGCATCCTCATCATTGCCCACTCCCCGTTCGCACAGGCGCTGCGGCAGTGCGCGCTGCATGTGTTCCCCGACTGCGAGCAGGCCGTCGTGGCCCTCGACGTGCTGCCCAACGTGTCGCCCGAGGAAACGCTGGCCGCCGCGCGCATCACGCTCGCGCAGCAGTTGCATGCGCCGCGCTCGCAGGTGCTGGTGCTGGCCGACGTGTTCGGCGCCACGCCCTGCAACGTCGCGCAGAAGCTGGTGGACGGCGTGCGCTCGCGGCTCGTGGCCGGTGTCAACCTGCCGATGCTGCTGCGCGCCGTCACCTACCGCCATGAACCGCTCGACACCCTGGTGCAGCGCGCCCTCGCGGGCGGCACCGCCGGCGTGATGCAGGTGGCGGTGGCGGCTCCCCAGAACCAGGCGAAAAGAAAGCACAGTGATCAAGAAATCCGTGACCATCAGCAATAAGCTGGGCTTGCACGCACGCGCGTCGGCCAAGCTGACCAAGCTCGCCGGCAGCTTCCCCTGCGAGGTGTGGCTGTCGCGCGGCGACCGCCGCATCAACGCCAAGAGCATCATGGGCGTCATGATGCTGGCCGCTGGCCTCGGCGTGACCGTCGAGCTCGAAACCAACGGCCCGCAGGAAGACGAAGCCATGAACGCCATCGTCCAACTGATGGACGACAAGTTCGGCGAAGGCGAATAAGGACCCGCGCATGACCTTCGCAGTCCACGGTCTCCCGGTCGCCCGTGGCATTGCCATCGGCCGCGCGGTGCTGGTCGTGTCCAGCCGCATCGACGTGGCGCACTACTTCATCAAGCCCGAGGAGATCGAGACCGAGATCGACCGCGTGCGCACCGCGCGCAATGCGGTGGCCGACGAGCTCACCAAGCTGCAGGCCAGCGTGGCGCAGATGGGCCCGAACGACGCGCCGCACGAGCTCGCGGCGCTGCTCGAGGTGCACCAGATGCTGCTGCAGGACGACGTGCTCAGCGGTGGCGTGAAGCACTGGATCAGCGAGCGGCTGTACAACGCCGAATGGGCGCTGACCACGCAGCTCGAGATCATCGCGCGCCAGTTCGACGAGATGGAGGACCCGTACCTGCGCGAGCGCAAGGCCGACCTTGAGCAGGTGGTCGAGCGCATGCTGCATCGCATGAAGGGCACGGCTGCCGTGCTCGCGCCGAGCCCGCCGCGGCGCAAGCGCGCCGCCGCCGCGCACGACGACGAAGACGACGACCCCACCGCGGGCGACGGTTTCGACGTGCCGCTGGTGCTCATTGCGCACGACCTCTCGCCGGCCGACATGCTGCAGTTCAAGAAGAGCGTGTTCGCGGGCTTCGTGACCGACGTGGGCGGGCGCACCTCGCACACCGCCATCGTCGCGCGCAGCATGGACATCCCGGCCATCGTCGGCGCGCGCTCCGCGAGCCAGCTGGTGCGGCAGGACGACTGGGTCATCATCGACGGCGAAGCCGGCGTGATGATCGTCGACCCGTCGCCGATCATCCTGGCCGAGTACGGCTTCAAGCAGCGCCAGGGCGACCTCGAACGCGGGCGGCTTGCGCGGCTGCGCCACAAGCCCGCCGTCACGCTCGACGGCCAGCGCGTCGACCTGCTGGCCAACATCGAGATGCCCGAAGACACGGCCGGCGCCGTCAAGGCCGGCGCCGTGGGCGTGGGCCTCTTTCGCAGCGAATTCCTCTTCATGGGCCGCGAGAACTCGGCGCGCCAGACGCGCCTGCCCGACGAGGAAGAGCAGTACCAGGCCTACAAGCGCGCGGTCGAGGGCATGCAGGGCATGCCCGTCACCATCCGCACCATCGACGTGGGCGCCGACAAGCCGCTGGACGGCAAATCGGGCAGCAAGCAGGAGCACCTGAACCCCGCGCTCGGCCTGCGTGCCATCCGCTGGAGCCTGGCCGATCCGGCGATGTTCCTCACGCAGCTGCGCGCCATCCTGCGCGCGGCGGCGCACGGCGAGATCCACCTGCTCATTCCGATGCTCGCGCACGCCAGCGAGATCCGCCAGACGCTGTCGCTCATCGACTTCGCGCGCGCCGAACTCGACAACCGCGGCGCGGTGTACGGCCCGGTCAAGCTCGGCGCCATGATCGAGATCCCGGCCGCCGCGCTCACGCTCAAGACCTTCCTGAAGCACTTCGACTTCCTGTCGATCGGCACCAACGACCTGATCCAGTACACGCTGGCCATCGACCGCGCCGACGAGGCCGTCGCCCACCTGTACGACCCCGCGCACCCCGCGGTGCTCAAGCTCGTGGCCGACACCATCACCGAGTGCCGCCGCCAGGGCAAGGGCGTGTCGGTGTGCGGCGAGATGGCGGGCGATGTCGCCTTCACGCGCCTGCTGCTGGGCCTGGGCCTGCGCAGCTTCTCGATGCACCCCTCGCGCATCCTCGCCGTGAAGCAGGAAGTGCTGCGCGCCGACACCGGCAAGCTCGAACCCTGGGCGCAGGGCGTGCTCGACGCGGACGATCCCGCGGCCGCACTCGCGGGCTGAGCCCGTAACCCCGCCCTTCGCGGTGGGACGCAAGCACCAGGAACACCACGGAACCGGCTTTGCCGGGCCGTCGGTGTTGCCCCCGGTAGGGGGTTGGCGAAGCGACACGAAGTGCGCGCAGCCTGGGGCCGAGCCAATCCTGGTGAAACAAACCGAAATACGGCGATACGGGGGTGAAAGGACTCTCGGGGCATCGACGCGCACCATCAGGTCTCCTCTTCCAACCCCTGAAAGAAAGGCCTGCATCATGATCGTCAAGTCGTCCTTCTCCCTCGCGCAGCTCGTTGCTGTCGGTTCCTTCGCCATGCTCGCCGCCGCCGGCGCCAAGGCTGAAAGCTACGAGGGCGTCCACGCGCCCGTGTCGGCCATGAGCCGCGCCGATGTCAACGCTGAAGCCGTGCGCGCCGCCGCCGCCCCCGACCAGAACGTCGTGCGCGGTTCGCGCGGCCCCGAGACCGTGGCCGTGTCGACCGACCGCGCCCGCGTCATCGCCGAAGCCGTGCGCACCGCCGCCGCCCCCGACCAGAACGTGACCTCCGGTTCGCGCGTGAACAGCAAGGTCATCTCGACGATGCAGAACCCCGTCGACGCGCGTGCCGCCGCCGCGCGCGACAGCGGCAACCGTCTCTGAGCCGACGATGCGGCGCCCCGGGCGGCGCCGCCGTCGCCTCGTCCATCACTGAAGCAGCCCCGCGCAGGGGCGCATGAAGGAGCACCCCCATGAAGCACTGGATCAAACGCACCCTGTTCGGATTCGCCGGCCTGGCCGTCGTCGCCGGCAGCATCGCCGGCTGTGCCGGCCACCGCCACGGCTGGGGCGGCGACAGCGCCGAGTTCCGCGCCAAGATGGTCGAGCGTGTCGGCAGCAAGCTCGAACTCGACGCCGCGCAGAAGCAGAAGCTCACCGTGCTCGCCGAGAAGCTGCAGGCGCAGCGCCAGGCGATGCGCGGTGCGGGCGGCTCGGGCGATCCGCGCTCGCAGTTCAAGGCCCTGTTCGCGGGCAACACGCTCGACCAGGCCGGCGCCGCACGCCTGATCGAAGAGAAGACCGCCGTGGTGCGCACCGGCAGCCCCGAGGTGATCGCCGCCGCGGCCGATTTCTTCGACCACCTGAACCCCGCCCAGCAACAGAAGGTGCGTGACTTCATGGAGCGCGGCGGCCGCCGCTGGAACCGTCATGGCTGAAATGGGCTCGCCCCCGGGCTGGGCGCGCTTCGTGTCGCTGCATCGACCCGCTCTGCGGGCGCCGCAGCAGCACGTGGGTTCCGCGGCGTCTCGCGAACTGGCGGCAGTGCCGGCCGTAGACGGCGTGCGCACCGTGCTGCGCTTCGAAGGCGCGGTGGTGCTCGCGGTGGCGCTGGTCGGCTATGCCCAGTTCGGCATGGGCTGGGGCGTGTTCGCGCTCTGGCTGTTCGCGCCCGACCTTTCGCTGCTCGGCTACCTCGCGGGGCCGCGTGTCGGCGCGGCGCTGTACAACGCCGCGCATGCGCTGATCGGGCCGGTGCTGCTGCTGGCGCTGGGCGTGTTCGCGGCGCAGCCGTGGGCGGTGGCCGGCGGCCTGATCTGGCTGGCCCGCGTCGGGCTCGACCATGCGCTGGGCTTCGGCCTGAAGTACGCGACCGGTTTTGCGTCCACCCACCTCGGCCGCATCGGCCGCGCCGATCCGTGGTGAGTGCCGTGGCCCGTTCGCGTCCTTCGATGCGCCCCGCGCTCGCGCGCACCGTGATGCTGGGCGAGGCGTTCACGCTCGCCGCCGCGTCGGCGGTGCACGGCGGCTGGTTCGTGGCCGGCCACGCGCATCCGCAGGCCCGCACCGCCGAGGCCGTGATCGCCACCGTGCTGGTGCTCGCGGCGCTCGAAACCTGGCGCCGCCCCGCGC
Organism: Variovorax sp. GW822-FHT04A09; assembly: GCF_058801005.1. Lineage (NCBI taxonomy): Bacteria > Pseudomonadati > Pseudomonadota > Betaproteobacteria > Burkholderiales > Comamonadaceae > Variovorax > Variovorax sp. GW822-FHT04A09. The sequence continues at coordinate 16,269 of NZ_JBXAMV010000009.1, forward strand.
ATGCCCGCACGGCGGCGATCGCCGGACAGGGCTTTGCCCTGCTGGGCACGCTGGTCGGCCTTGGCACCATCGTCGCGGGCATCGGCCCGCGCACGGTGCCCGACGTGGTCTATCACGTGCTCTTGCTCGCCGGCCTCGCCGCCGGCCTGGTCTGGACGGTGCGATGCCGGCCGGATTGATTGCAAGCCTTGCCATTCGCGCTCTCTTTGCCAGGAGGCACAATCCCGCCATGCCGCGCATCCTGCTGATCGACGACGACGAACACCTCGCCGCGCCGCTGACCACCTACTTCGCACGCTTCGGCTGCACGCTCGACAGCGCCAAGCGCCCGAGCGAGGGCATCGCCAAGCTGCGCGCGGGGCACTACGACGCGGCCATCCTCGACGTCATGCTGCCCGAGATGGACGGCTTCGAACTGTGCCGCGAGATCCGCAAGGAAAGCGACATCCCCATCGTGATGCTCACCGCGCGCGGCGAGGTCATGGACCGCGTGGTCGGCCTCGAACTCGGCGCCGACGACTACGTGCCCAAGCCCTTCGAGCCGCGCGAACTCGTGGCACGCGTGCAGACCATCCTGCGCCGCCAGCGCAGCGCGCCGGCAGCCGCCGCCGCCAATGCCCAGCTGCGCGTGTTCGACGGCCTCTCGATCGACCTCGACCGGCGCCAGGTGCTGCGCCACGGCGAGCGCGTGGAGCTCACCGGCACCGAGTTCGACCTGCTCGCGCTGCTGGCCGGCGAGCCCGGCAAGGTGTTCAGCCGCGACGACATCCTCAACCGGCTGCGCGGCCACGAGGCCGAGCTCTTCACGCGCGCGGTCGACATCGTGGTGAGCCGGCTGCGCAAGAAGCTCGAGCCGCTCGATTGCATCAAGACGCTGCGCAACGCCGGCTATGCGCTGGCCGTGGCGCCGGGCGAGCCGTCTTCATGAGATTTCCCCGCAGGCGCGCAGGCGCCGTGCCCGCCGACAACGAAGGCCTGTGCCCCGGCAAGGAGCGCCGCCGGCACTGGCATGCGCGCATGCACGCGCACATGCAGCAGCGCTGGCGCAGCTCGGTGCGCGTGCGGATCGTGATGATGTTCGTGGTGCTCGCGCTCGTGATGGCGGCGGTGTTCGTGGGCGGCATGAAGCGTTCGTTCTCCAGCACCTGGGCCGAGGCAGCGCAGCCGATGCTGATGGACTACGCCGACCGCCTCGTTGCCGAACTCGGCACGCCGCCCGACACGGTGCGCGCGCAGGCGCTGGTCGACCGGCTCCCGATCACGATCCGCATCACCGGGCCCAGCGTGAACTGGGAGTCGAACCCCGGCAACGACATGCACGCGCGCGGCGGCTGGTTCTACGACCGCGACCGCGAGGAGTCGATGTTCTCCACCGAGCGCTGGTTCGTGCGCCCCACGGCCGACGGGCACAAGGTCATCTTCGGCTGGGCGCCCCGGCTGTGGCAGCTCGCGCCGCGCGCGGCGGGCTGGACCACGCTGTGCGTGCTGCTGCTGCTCGTGGTGGTGGCCTACGCACTGGTGAGCCGGCTGCTGCGTCCGCTCATCGACATCCGCGAGGGCGCGCAGCGCTTCGGCCGCGGCGAGTTCACGCAGCCTATTCCGATCCGCCGCAACGACGACCTGGGCGACCTCGCGCAGCGCGTCAACACCATGGCCAGCGACATCCAGGCCATGCTCGATGCCAAGCGCGGCCTGCTGCTGGCGCTGAGCCACGAGCTGCGCTCGCCGCTCACGCGGGCCCGGCTCAACGCCGAGCTGCTGCCCGCCACGCCCGAAGGCGAGGCCGAGCGCGAGGCGCTGCTGCGCGACCTCAACGAGATGCGCGACCTGATCAGCGACCTGCTCGAAAGCGAGCGCCTGGCCAGCCCGCATGCCGCGCTGCAGCGCGAGCCGGTCGACCTGGCCGCGCTGGTGCGCGAGATCGTGGCCGAGATGCCCGGCGCGCAGGCGGTGCAGCTCGACCTCGCGGACGGCCTGGCACCGCAGCCCGTCGACCGCATGCGCGTGCGCCTGATGGTGCGCAACCTGCTGGACAACGCGCTGCGCTACAGCGCCGGCGCACCGCAGCCACCGACCGTGAGCTTGCGTGCGCCGGCCGACGGCGGCGCCGAGCTGGAAGTGCGCGACTTCGGTCCCGGCGTGGACGACGCGCAGCTCGAACGCCTGACCGAGCCCTTCTACCGCACCGACGGCGCGCGGGCGCGTGCCACGGGCGGTGTCGGCCTCGGCATGTACCTGTGCCGGCTCATCGCCGAAGCCCACGGTGGCCGGCTCACGGTGCGCAACGCGCACCCGGGCCTGCAGATCAGCGTGCGGTTCGGCTGAGGCGCGTGGAGGCTGCCGCTTCGGCAGACCAACCCCCGCCGAGCGCGTGGTACAGCGCCACGCTGGCCTGCAACCGGGCCTGCAGCAACTGCGCGCGTGCGTCCTGCGCGGCGAACAGCGTGCGCTGCGCATCGAGCAGCGTGAGCAGCGTCTCGGCACCTGCGCGGTAGCGCGACTCGGCGAGCGTGCGCGCGCGCTCGGCCTGTGCCAGTTCCTCGTCCTGCGCGGCGCGCTGCGTGTCGAGCGCGGCCACGGCGTCGAGCGCGGTCAGCGCGTCGGTGAAGGCGGCCACGGTGGCGGCGCGGTAGGTCGCGAGCAGCTCTTCGCGCCGTGCGGTTGACAGGTCGCGCGCCGCCGCGCGCCGGCCGCCGTCGAAGACCGGCGCCGCGAGCGCAGCGGCCAGGCTGTACACCGGGTGATCGAACAGCGTGCCGAAGCGCGGCCCCGCGGCCGCGAGGCCGGCGCTCAGCGTGAGCATGGGGAACATCGCCGCGCGCGCCGCCGCTACATCCGCATCGGCTGCGGCCAATGCAGCTTCGGCGCGTGCGATGTCGGGCCGGCGCGCGAGCAGGTCGGCCGGCAGGCTGGCGTCCACCGCGGGCAGCGCGAGCTGCTGCAGGCTGGTGGCCGTGATCCGCACCTCGCTGCCGGCCTGGCCGAGCCAACGCGCCATGCGGATGTCGGCCGCGCGCGACTGCTGGTGCAGCGTGGCGGCCGTGCGTCGCTGCGACGCGACGATGCCGCGCTGCTGCGCACGCTCGAGTGGCGAGGCCGCGCCCGCTCGCGTACGGGCCTCGACCAGCCGCAGCAGCCGTTCGGCATCGTCCAGGCTGCGCCGCGCGATGGCCGTGCGCTCGCGCAGGCCCAGCGCTTCGAGCCAGGCTGCGCCCGCGCCCGCGCGCAGCGCGAGCCGCACCGCGTCGCGGTCGAAGGCACTGGCGCGTCGCGAGGCGCCGGCGCTGTCGCGCTGTGCGCGCAGGCGGCCCCACAGGTCGACCTCGTAACGCGCACCGAGCCCGAGCGCGCGCCGGTTGCCGCTCACGTTCGCATCGCCGCCGAGCTGGCCCTGGCGCTGCACATCGGCAGTGGCCGACAGTTCAGGCCAGGCCGAGGCGCCGGTGATGCGCTCCTGGGCCTCGGCCTGGCGCAGGCGCGCTTCGGCGGCGTCGCCGTCGGGGTTGCCGGCATCGACCGCGGCGACGAAGGCCGGCAGCTCGGTGCTGCCGAAGCCGCCCCACCACGGGTCTGCGACGGGTGGTGTGCGCGCAGGCGCATCGGCCGATGGCGTCGCGCAGCCCGCGAGCAGCAACAGCGCCGCCAGGGCCAGCGCGGCGGGAGAGAAGAAAAGGCGCGTCATGGCAGTCGTCATTCGGAAGACAGGGCCGCGACCGGGTCGAGCGCGGCGGCCTTGCGGGCCGGCATGAAGCCGAACACCAGGCCGGTGAGCACGGCGCAGCCGAAGGCGCCCGCGATGGCGGTGAGGGAAAAGATCACCGGCACGTTCCACACGATGAGCGCGGCGCCCACGAGCAGCCCGCCCACCACGCCCGCGACGCCGCCGGTCACGGTGACCAGCACCGCCTCGACGAGGAACTGCCGCAGGATGTCGCGCTGGCGTGCGCCCGTGGCCATGCGGATGCCGATCTCCCGCGTGCGCTCGCGCACGGTCATGAGCATCACGTTCATCACGCCGATGCCGCCGACCACCAGCGACACCGCCGCGATCAGCCCGAGCATCACGGTCATGGTGCGTTGGGTCTGCGCGCGCGCCTTGATCGATTCGGTCTGGTTGAACACCTGCACGTCGCGCACGTGGCGCTGCGCGGCCAGCACCTCGACGATTTCTGCCGCCGTCTCGGAGGCCTTGTCGACGTCGTGCACGGCCACCGCCACCCAGGTCGGATGGTTGCTGCCGTACAGCCGCGCGGCGGCGGTGGAGAAGGGCACGATCACGCGCTCGTCCTCGCTGGCCTGGCCGCCGCCCGCGCCCTTGGCGGCGAGCACGCCCAGCACGTCGAAGGGTACGTTGTCCAGCAGGATGCGCTGGCCCACCGGGTCGGTGCCGTCGGCGAACAGCGCGGCCTGCACGCGCTCGCCGATCACCGCGACCTTGGCCAGGCTCTGCTCGTCGCTCTCGTCGAAGAAGATGCCGCGCGCGGTCGGCCACTTCAGCGCCTGCTCGAAGTCGGTGGTGGCGCCGCCGCCCTCGGTGCGGTGGTCCACGTTGCCGCGCCGCGCGACCACGAAGCCCTCGATGTACGGCATGGCCACGCGCACGTTGGGCAGGCGGCGGATGGTGTCGACATCGGCCAGCGTGAGCTTGCCGCCGCGCCCGCGCGCGCTGTCGGGAATGGCGGCCACGTACATCTTGTCGGCGCCGAACAGCGAGATCTGCTTCATCACCGCCTCCTGCGAGCCGGTGCCGACCGCGAGCATCACGATGACCGAGGCCACGCCGATCACGATGCCCAGCAGCGTGAGGCCGGTGCGAAAGCGGTGGATCCACATCACGCGCCAGGCCGCGCGCAGCGCCTCGTGCAGCTCGGAGAGCAGGGCGCGCGGCGTGTCGGCGGCGTCGGCCGTGTGCGTGGCTGAGAGCCGCGGAAGTGGCTCTGGCGGCGCTTCGGCGGGCGCGCGTCCGCTGTCCGACACGATGCAGCCGTCGCGGATCTCGATCACGCGGCGTGCGCGCTGCGCCACCTCGCGGTCGTGCGTGATGAGGATCACGGTGTGGCCGGCGGCGGCCATCTCGTCGAGCAGCGCCATCACCTCTTCGCCGCTGCGCGAGTCGAGCGCGCCGGTGGGCTCGTCGGCCAGCACGATGCGCCCGCCGTTCATGAGCGCGCGCGCGATCGACACGCGCTGCTGCTGCCCGCCCGACAGCTGGTGCGGCCGGTGGCCCAGCCGCTCGCCCAGGCCCAGGCGCGTGAGCAGCCCGCGTGCGCGCGAGGCGCGCTCGGCAGGCGCCGCGCCGGCGTAGATGGCGGGCATCTCGACGTTCTCCTGCGCCGACTCGGTGGAGATCAGGTGGTAGCCCTGGAACACGAAGCCGAAGGCCTCGCGCCGCAGCCGCGCGAGCGCGTCGGCGTCCATGCCGGCCACGTCCTGGCCGGCGAACAGGTAGCGCCCGCCGGTCGGGCGGTCGAGGCAGCCGAGCAGGTGCATCAGCGTCGACTTGCCCGAGCCCGAACTGCCGACGATGGCGACGAACTCGCCCGCATGCAGCTCCAGCGTGATGCCGCGCAGCACCTCGACGGCCGGCGCGCCGTCGTGGCCGCCGTAGGACTTGCGCAGGTCGTGCAGCGCGATCAGCGGGGTCGTCTTCGTCTCGGCCGCACTCACAGCTGGAACTTCCGCGTGCCGCCGCCGGCCGCGCGCTCGCCGGTGATGAGGCGCTCGCCCTCGGCCAGGCCTTCGAGCACCTCGCCCGAGAGCCGGTCGCGCACGCCGATGCGCACGTCGCGCGGTGCGGGCTTGCCATCAGGGCCGAGCACGCGCGCGGTGAAGCGTCCGCTCTGGCCCTTCACGGCCGTGAGCGCGGGCAGCGGCGCCACCACCACGTTGCGCGCCGAGGCGGCGACGAAGCTCACCTGCGCGGTCATTTGCGGCATGAGCTCGCCGTCGGCGTTGTCCACGTCGAACAGCACCGTGTAGAGCACCACCTTGCTGGCGGCCGGCGCCTGCGGCGCGTCGCCGCCGCTCTTGCCCGCGGCCACGGGCGGCGAGGGCAGCACCTGGCGCACCGTGCCTTCCCAGCGGCGGCGGTCGGCGCCGAGCGTGGTGAAGTACACGGCCATGTCGCGCTTCACGCGGCGCACGTCGGCTTCCGAGACCTCGGTCCACACCGTCATGCTCGACAGGTCGGCCACGCGCAGGATGTCGGGCGTCTGGTAGGTGGCGTTGAGCGTCTGGCCCTCGCGCGCCTGCACCGAGACCACGCTGCCGGCCATCGGCGCGTAGATGCGCGTGTAGCCCAGGCGGGCCTCGTCGGCCTTGAGCGTGGCCTGGGTCTGGGCGATCTGGGCTTCGAGGTGCGCGATCTTCGCGGCGGCGGAAGCCAGCGTGGCTTCGGCGGTCTGCACGTCTTCGGCGCGCGTGGCGCCCTCGGCGGCCATCTGCTGCTGGCGTGCGAACTGCTGGCGCGCCAGCCGGTGCTGCGCGTGCTGGTCGGCCAGTTGCGCGCGCAGCCCCGCGAGCGAGGCGCGGCCGGCGTCCACCGTGGCCTGCTGCACGCTGGGGTCGATCTCCACCATCAGCTGGCCCTTCTTCACCGGGTCGCCGGGCTGCACGTGCAGCCGCAGGATCTGGCCCGACACCTGCGCGCCCACGTCCACATAACGGCGCGGCTGCAGCGTGCCGATGGCGGTCACGCTGCTTTCGATGTCGCCGCGGCGCAGCACGGCGGTGTCCCAGCCGGGGTCGCGCGGACTCGCCCAAACGTAGGCCACCGCGGCGGCGGCCAGGGCCAGGGCCGCGAAGGCGGCGATGCGCAGGCGTGTGCCGGCGCGCGAACGGGAAGCGGGCGCCGTCACCGGGCGTCCCTGCAGAAGAAAGCGAGGGTCATGCTGCTAAGACGTGCGAGGCGCGGAAACGGGTAGCCCGCGCGGTGCCTCATGCGGAATGAGACGATTCGGGGGACAGGACAAACTTTACAAATCTATAATGAGAATAACTCTCAATTGCGTCGCTGCCCGCGATGCCCCTTCACACCATGTCCCATCCGGAAGTCCGGCAGCTGTACGTCGACCACCAGGGCTGGCTGCGCAGCTGGTTGCTGGGCCGCCTGCGCTGCGGCTTCACCGCGGCCGATCTCACGCACGACACCTTTCTCAACCTCATCGAGCTGCCGCAGCAGCCGGTGCTGCGCCAGCCGCGCGCCTTCCTGCAGGTGGTGGCCAGCCGGTTGATGATCAACCGCTTCCGCCGCATGCAGGTCGAGGCCGAGGTGCTGCGCACCGTCGCGCTGATGGCCGAGGACGCCTGCGCGCCGAGCGCCGAGGACAAGGCCTGCGCACGCGAGCTGCTGGGCCAGGTGCTCGCGCTCCTGGCGACCGAGCTCGACGTGAAGAGCCGCACCGCCTTCCTGATGGCGCGCGTCGAAGGGCGCTCGTACCGCGAGATCGCGGCCGAACTGGGCGTGTCCGAGACGCGCGTGAAGCAGTACCTCGCGAAGGTGCTGGCGCATTGCCATGGCCGCCTGGCCGCGGCCGTGCCCGAAGCGGAAAGCGCCGACGCCCCGGCCCATGCCTGACGCGGCCACCGAGCGCCTGCGCGAGGAGGCGGCGCTGTGGGCCGTGACCCTCGCCGACGACAGCGTGGACGACGCCACGCGCGCCGCCTGCGCGGCCTGGTGCGCGCTCGACGAGCGCCATGCGCGGCTGCTGGCCGAGATGCGCCGCATGTGGGAGTCGGTCACGCCCGACACCCCCGCGCCGCAGCCCACACGCCGCGGCCTGTCGCGCCAGGCGCTGGGCGCGCTCGTGCTGCTGCCCTGCCTGCTCGTGGCGGGCGCCGCGATGCCGTGGCAGGCCTGGCTGGCTGACGAGCGCACCGGCACCGGCGAGATCCGCCACCTCACGCTCGAGGACGGCAGCCGCGTCGCGCTGAACAGCGACTCGGCCATCGACATCGATTTGTCGGGCAGCGTGCGCCGCGTGCAGCTGCTGCGCGGCGAGGTCTTCGTCGAGGTCGCGCACGGCGACAAGCCTTTTGCCGTGGTCGACCGCGACGGCAGCGCGCAGGCGCTGGGCACGCGCTATGCCGTGCGGCGCGAGGCGGACGACACGCTCGTCACCGTCACCGAATCGCGCGTGCGCGTCCAGCCGCTCGAGGGCGGCGACGACCGCTGGGTCGACGTGCAGGCGGGGCAGCAGGTGCGCTTCGACCGCCGCGGCGTCACCACCGACACCGTGCCCGCCGCGCCCGGCGGACTGGCCTGGCCGCAGGGCCGGCTGGTGTTCGACGACGCGCCCGTGGCCGAGGTGCTGCGCCAGCTCGGCCGGCACCGGCCCGGCCTGCTGCTGGCCGACGACGAGGCCCTGGGCGCGCTGCGCTTCACCGGCGTGCTGCCCATCCAGCAGAGCGACGCCGCGCTCGCGCTGCTCGCCAGCGCGCTGCCGAGCTTGCGCGTGTCGACGCTGTCGCCGTGGCTGGTGCGGGTGACCACCACGGCGCCGCCGTGACCGGGCGGTCGAACTTTTTCGCGCACACCGCTACCCGTTTCCCGTGCCCGCTTGTCATAGGTGGTGAAAAGAGATTCACCACACCATGACAGGACCCGCAGACCCGACCGAGACCGCGCAGCGCTGGCATCGCCTGCGCCGTGCCTTCGCGCTGGCGAGCCTGGTGCTGCTCACCGCGCCGGCTGCCGCGCAAGCGCCCGCCGCCGATGCGGCCTTCGAGTGGCACCAGCCCGCGCAGCCGCTGAGCAGCGCGCTGACCGCGCTCGCCGTGCGCACGGGGCTGCTGCTCGGCGTCGATGCCGAGGTGGTGCGCGGCAAGCGCGCGCCTGCGCTGCAGGGCCGCTACACGGCGCGCGAGGCGCTGCTGCAGCTGCTCGAAGGCAGCGGCCTCGAAGCGGTGCGCGGTGCTTCGGGCGGCTACGCACTGCGCGTCGCGGCGCAGCGCGCACCGGGTCCGAAGCCGCAGGCCGAAGCGCCGGCTGCCGGCGGTGCGCTCAGCGAGGTCACGGTCACCGGCGGGCGCGACACCGGCACCGTCACCGAAGGCACGGGCTCCTACACCACCGACGGCGCGATCGGTACCGCAACGCGGCTTGAACTCAGCCTGCGCGAGACGCCGCAGTCGGTCAGCGTGCTCACGCGCGACCGCATCGACGACCAGGGCCTGGGCCAGATCAGCGACGTGCTGCGCCAGGCGCCCGGCCTGAGCTTCGTGCAAAGCGGCAACGCCGGCACCGACGCCAACGCCGTCTATGCGCGCGGCTTCGAGGTCGAGAACTACCAGGTCGACGGCATCCCGCAGGCCGGCACCTGGTTGCTGCAGACGGGTGACCTGGCCTTCTACGACCGCGTCGAGGTGGTGCGCGGCGCCACCGGTCTGCTCAATGGCGTGGGCACGCCGGCGGCCACCGTCAACCTCGTGCGCAAGCGCCCCGGCAACGCGCTGCAGGCCAGCGCTTCGTTCAGCGCGGGCACCTGGAACCGGCAGCGCGCCGAGCTCGACATCGGCGGGCCCGTCACCGCCGACGGCCGCGTGCGCGCGCGCGTGGTCGCGGCAGTGCAGGACGGCGACTCGTGGATCGAGCGTCACCACGAGAACAAGCGCCTGTTCTACGGCATCGTCGAAGCCGACCTCGCGCGCAGCACGCGCCTGAGCGCCGGCTTCGAGCTGCAGCGGCACGACAACGACGGCGTGGCGCGCGCCGGCCTGCCGCTGCATTTCAGCGACGGCAGCGAGGCCACCTACGGCCGCTCGCGCAGCGCCGCCGCGCGCTGGGCCCATTCGTACCAGGACCAGCGCCAGTACTTCGCCGCGCTCGACCACCGCTTCGACAACGGCTGGGCCGTGCACGCCGCCTTCAACCGCTCGCGCCGCGCCTACGACGACGTCATCGGCTACGCGCTGCGCGGCTACATGGACCGCGCGACCGGTGCGGGGCTCGGCCTGTGGACCAACCGCTGGAACGCGGTGCCGGTGCAGAACGCATTCGACCTGTACGCCAGTGGCCCCTTCGAACTCTTGGGCCGGCGCCACGAGCTGGTGCTGGGCTACAACGCCTCGCGCACGCACAGCGACGCGCCGCTGTACGCGGGCTGGAACGTGGCGGGCTTCGATCCGTGGATCGCGAACTTCAACACCTGGACCGGTGACCTGCCGGCCCAGCCGCACCAGCCCGTGACCGGCCGCCAGGAAACCGCCACGCGCCAGTCGGGCGCCTATGCCACGGTGCGGCTGCGGCCGACCGAGGCGCTCTCGGTCATCGTCGGCGCGCGCGCGAGCGACTGGAAGGACGCGACGCGCACCGTCCCCTTGCAGCGCGCCGCCACCCTCACCACGCGCAGCGAGAAGGGCGTCGTCACGCCGTACGCGGGCGTGGTGGTCGACCTCGACAGGCACTGGTCGGCCTACGCCAGCTACACCAGCATCTTCAAGCCGCAGGCCGCCAAGGACCGCAGCGGCACCTACCTCGATCCGCTCGAAGGGCACGCCTACGAAGCGGGCGTGAAGGGCGCGTTCCACAACGACCGGCTCAACCTCAGCGCCGCCGTGTTCCAGGTGAAGCAGGACAACCTCGCCGTGCGCCTGGACAACGAGTTCGCGCCCGACGGCTCGGCCGCCTACCGCGCCGCCAAGGGCACGACCACGCGCGGCTACGAATTTGAAATGGCCGGCGAGCTGCTGCCCGGCTGGCAGGTCGGCGGCGGCTTCGCGCACAGCGTGGCACGCGACGCGGCCGGCCGGCGCCTGAACACGCAGGTGCCGAAAAACCTGCTGAAGCTCTTCACCAGCTACCGCATCGCCGGCATCGGCAACGGCCTCACGGTGGGCGGTGGCCTGAACTGGCAGAGCGACACCTACAGCACCGGCCTGGGTCCCTCGGGCCACGCGCGCTTCACGCAGCGGGCCTACACCACGCTCGACCTCATGGCGCGCTACCCCATCAACAAGCACCTCGCCGTGTCGGTGGCGCTGAACAACGTCTTCGACACGCGCTACCGCACCAGCACCAGCAGCAGCTTCTACGGCGCCCCGCGCCACCTGCTCGTGACCTTGCGCGGCACCTACTGACGCACCGCGTTTTTTCTCCGCAGCCAGGTCGCTGCCGGTCCCTTCGCGGCCGGGTGCGTCGCTAGCCATCTCCTGCCAACGGGCGTTGCCGATCTCTCGGGTCGGGCCGCCCCCTTTCTTCATGCCATGAACCAGCATTCGTTTTCACGCGCCCGCTTCCAGCGGTCTCCCGTGGCCCTTGTCGCCCTGCTTTGCTGCGGCGTTGTCAGCGCGCAGCAGCAGCAACAGCCCGCCGCCAGCGGCGCGGCGCTGTCCGAGGTCACCGTCTCGGGCGACCGCAGCGGCCGCACCGAGGGCAGCCGCTCCTACACCGCCGAGCAGGCCTCCACCGCGACCCGCATGGACCTGTCGATCCGCGAGACGCCGCAGTCGGTGACCGTGATCACGCGCGAGCGCATGGACGACCTGGGCAGCGCCCGCATCGACGACGTGCTGGGCCAGACCACCGGCATCATGGTCGGGCAGGCCGACAGCGAGCGCGTGAACTACTCGGCACGCGGTTTCTCGATCAACAACTTCCAGATCGACGGCATGCCGCGCGGGCCGAATTCGCCGCTGTCGGACACGGTGCTGTACGACCGCATCGAGGTCATCCGCGGCGCCACCGGCCTCATGGGCGGCACGGGCGACCCGTCGGCCACCATCAACTCGGTGCGCAAGCGCCCCACGCGCGAGTTCCAGGGCAGCGCCTCGCTCAGCTACGGGCGCTGGAACCACAAGCGCGCCGAGGTCGACCTGTCGGTGCCGCTCACCGCCGACGGCCGCATCCGCGCGCGCACCGCGCTGGCCTGGCAGGACCGCGACTCGTACATGGACCTGTACCACGAGCGCAAGACCGTGGGCATGGTGATCGTCGAGGCCGACCTCACGCGCTCCACCTTGCTCACCGCCGGCATCGACTTCCAGGACAACAAGCCTACGGGCGCGACCTGGGGCGCCATTCCGTACTGGAACCACGACGGCACGCTCGCCAACCTGCCGCGCAACACCAGCCTGAGCGCGCCGTGGAGCACCTGGGCCAACAAGCAGCACACGGCCTTCGTCTCGCTGCAGCACCGCTTCGACAACGACTGGAAGGTGCACCTGGGCTATGCGCGCACCACCAGCACCAACAACACCACCGTGGCCAACGGCGGCGCGGGCTACCCCAACCGCTTCACCGGCCAGGGCATGAAGCTGTGGAGCGGCGTGTGGGGCGAGGGCGAGTACGTCAACGACAACTTCGACCTGTACGCCACCGGCCCCTTCAGCCTGTTCGGGCGGCGCCACACCTTCATCGCCGGATGGAACGGCGGCAACCAGACCTACACCTCGCAGGGCGGCACGCCGGTGATCCCGTACCCCGAGGCCATTCCCGACTACCGCACGTGGACCGGCAACATCCCGCGCCCGATCTTCCTGGCCGACGGCTCCAAGACCGTGGGCTTCACGCAGCTCAACGGCGGCTACGTGGCGGGCCGCTTCAGCCTCACCGACCCGCTGAACGTGATCGTCGGCGCGCGCGTGAGCAACTACCGCAGGTACACGCACGCCTACAACACGGCACTGCAGTACACGCGCACCACGGGCAAGTCAGAAGCGAAGGACGAGGTCACGCCTTACGTCGGCCTGGTCTACGACCTCGACAAGCGCCACTCCCTGTATGCCAGCTACACCACGCTGTTCAACCCGCAAAGCTCGAAGGATCGCAACGACCAGTACCTTGCACCCGAGACCGGCATCAGCGCCGAGCTGGGCCTGAAGGGCGAGTACTTCGGCGGTGCGCTCAATGCGTCGGCCGCCGTGTTCCAGGTCAAGAAGAAGAACCTGGCCGAGCTGGACCGCAGCGTGCCCGCGGGCTTTCGCCTGCCCGATGGCGGCCAGGCCTACGTGGCCAGCGGCGACGGCGTGACCGCGCGCGGCCTGGAGTTCGACGTGTCGGGCCAGATCACGCCCGATTGGAACGTGGCCGCCGGCTACACCTACCTGGATGCCAAGACCGCCAAGGGCGCGCGTGCCGTGCCCAACCAGCCCAGGCACCTGCTGCGCCTGTCGACCGCCTACCGCTTCAGTGGCGCCTGGCGCGGCCTGAAGGTCGGCGGCGACATGACGGCGCAAAGCGGCATCTACGGCGAGTCGTGGTATGGACAGCCGCCGCTGTTCAGCATGAAGGACCCGCTGCCGCGCATCTCGCAGAAGGCGTACGCGGTCTTCAGCCTCATGGCCAGCTACGAGATCAACAAGAACGTCACGGCGCAGCTGAACATCCGCAACGTCTTCGACAAGAAGTACTACCGCAACGTGGGCTTCTACGACAGCGTGTTCTGGGGCGAGCCGCGCAACGTGAGCCTGACCCTGCGCGCCAAGTTCTGAACAAGCAGCCTTCCATTCCGTCTCAATCCTCAACCAACCCTGGAGCATCGACCATGAAGAAACCCCTGTTCTCCCTTGCCACCCTCGCGGCGGCCGCGTTCGTTTTCTCGGGCGCCGCGCACGCCCACTTCGTCTGGCTCGAACCCGCCGCAGGCGGCGAGGCCAAGGCCTACTTCGGCGAATGGGCCGACGACCTGCGCGAGACCGAGGCGGGCCACCTGAAGCTGGTCAGCGCGCCGCGCGGCATCGCCGCCGACGGAAAGCAGACGCCCGCTACGCGCCATGCCGATCACTTCGTGGTCAAGGCCGACGCCAGCGGCGACGCGCGCCTCGTGGGTGCCTACGTCAGCGACAAGGGCGTGGCGAGCCTCTACCAGGCACGCACCGGCCGCACCGAGACCGTCGCGCGCCACACGCTCGAGCTCGTGCCGCAGGCCGCCAACAGCAACAGCTTCACGCTGCTGCTGGCGGGCAAGCCGCTGCCCAAGGCCGAGGTGGTCGTGTTCGGCCCGCCCAAGTGGGAGAAGAAGTTCACCACCGACGACGCCGGCCAGGTCACGCTGCAGACGCCCTGGCCCGGCCAGTACGTGGTCGAGGTGAACCACACCGACAAGGACGGCAAGGGCACCTGGGACGGCAAGCCCTACACGCAGACGCGCCACGTCGCCACGCTGAGCTTCGTCGTCCGGTGAGGGCGGGGCTTCCGGCGCGGGGGTGCTTTTGATGAGCACCTTCGCGCTGGTGTGCGCCCTGTTCGCGTCGGCGCTCGGCGGCTTCGTCACGTTGAGCCTGGCGATGGACCGGCATTACGAAGACGCCCACGGGCGCGGCCGCACGCCGGGCCCGTCGCGGCCCTGGCAGCAGCTGGGCGGCGCGGCGCTGCTGGGGCTGTCGCTGGTCGCCGCGCTGCGCCTGCGCGGGCCGGCCATGGGATGGGTGCTGTGGCTGGGCGCCCTCACGGCCGCCGCGCTCGTGGTGGTCGGCCTCGTGAGCTACCGGCCCGGCTGGGCGCGGCGCGTCGGCGCCGTGGCCTCCGTGCTGGGCGTCGCCACGGCGGCGGCGTACGGGCTGCTCCTGCTTCCATAGCAGGGTGCCCGGAGGGCGCGCGCGGGCTGTCGCCTGCGCTACGCGCGGGGTCGGGGCCCGCGACTACGATGCGGCTGCGTCGCCGATGCCCGGCACATTCACCCATCAAGGAGACACCATGAGCAGCGCCCTCACCAACCACCAGGTCCGTCTTGCCAAGCGCCCCGAGGGCACGGCCACGCGCGAGCACTGGCGCTTCAGCACCGAGCCCGTGGCCCAGCCCGACGAGGGCGGCGTGCTGGTCAAGACGCTGTCGCTGTCGCTCGACCCCGCCATGCGCGGCTGGCTCAACGACGCCAAGAGCTACATCCCGCCCGTGGCCATCGACGAAGTGATGCGCGCCGGCGGCATCGGCCGCGTGGTGGCCTCGAAGAACCCGCAGTTCGCCGTGGGCGACACCGTGTACGGCACGCTCGGCGTGCAGGAATACATGCTGATCCCGCAGGACCAGATCAAGCGCAACGGCCTCGTGAAGGTCGACCTGCGCGTGGGCACCATCACCCAGTGGCTCAACGTGCTGGGCATGCCCGGCATGACCGGCTACTTCGGCCTGATGGACGTGGGCATGCCCCAGGCAGGCGAAACCGTCGTCGTCTCGGGCGCGGCCGGCGCCGTGGGCCAGACCGTGGGCCAGCTGGCCAAGATCAAGGGCTGCCGCGTGGTCGGCATCGCCGGCGGCGCCGCCAAGTGCGAGTGGGTGGTGAAAGAGCTGGGCTTCGACGCCTGCATCGACTACAAGGCCGGCGCGGGCGCGGTGCGCGAAGGCCTGAAGACCCACTGCCCGAAGGGCGTGGACATCTATTTCGACAACGTCGGCGGCGACATCCTGGATGCGGTGCTGGCACGCCTGGCGCGAAAGGCCCGCGTGATCATCTGCGGCGCCATCAGCCAGTACAACAACGCCAACAGCATGCCGGCCGCCGGCCCGAAGAACTACCTGAGCCTGCTGGTGAACCGCGCGCGCATGGAAGGCATCGTGGTGTTCGACTACGCGGACCGCTACCCGATCGCCATCGCCGAGATGGCCGGCTACCTGAAGGACGGCCGCATGAAGAGCAAGGAAGACATCGTGAAGGGCCTCGACACCTTCCCCGAGTCGCTGAACAAGCTGTTTGCGGGGGAGAACTTCGGCAAGCTCGTACTTCAAGTCGCCGAAGACTGACGCTGCCGAAAGCGTCCGCAGCCCCGTCGTTCGGGGCTGCCCCCAAGCGGGGCATCAGGAGGACGACGGACCGTTGGCAAACGCGGGCGGGCTTTGCGCAACGGTCGGTCAGACCTTCGACGAGATGATGGTTTCCAGTTGGGACCCTGCCGGAATCTCCCCGATCCTGGACAGCAGTTCATCCGGCCAGCGGGCGGGCGTGCTCGTGGCCTTGACCGCCGCCATGTAGAAGGCGGTGAAGATGAAAAACAAGCTGACCCATGGAAAGCCGAACACCCCGAAAAGAACGCTCCAGGGGTGCGTCTTGAGGGACTGATGGGGCGGGATGACCCACGTTCCGATGGACCGAAGAATGCTTCCTTGGGGCTGCAGGCGAAGGTCCTCCATGTCAGCGCCCATGGCGCGGCGGTTGCGCATGAAGCGACGCGAGGCCTTGATGAGCCCGGAAACAACCATGGCGCCGCTCAAGCGATCGAAGGTCTGCGTGACCGGTATTTCGACGCTGCGTCCCTCGCTCGGGCCAGAGCTTTCGATCCGCAGGAAATGCTGGTGCAACCGTTGTCCAGTGCTCGATTCGCGGCTGGTCTCGACGGTATAGAAACGAACTTCTTTCCATGGCACAGCGCGCAGTTGGCCATCGCTTGCCCAGTAGCCCCGCCGCGCTTCGCGATCGAAAACTGCATAGATCGGCGCACGCTGAAACAGAAAGCTTCGAGGATAAAAAAGCTGCGTGCAGACCATCACAACCAGGAACATGGCGAAGCCAAACGAGGGAAGAAAAGATGCCCATTCGTTGGGCCCGTCGCTTGTGCCCATGATGAAGGTCGCGCACAGCACGCAGAGCAAGACAATCGAGCAGAACGATGCGAATGCTGCGCCCGTCTGCAACCTGTTTCGCGCAGGTCCGATGAGGACGATGTTGTCGCTGACTTTGTGCAGCACTGCCGACAGGGCCCCATCCGAAGGGGTTTTCAATGAGGTCACCGTGCTCTCGGTACAGGTGAGGATGGAAAGGAAAGAATTCTGACAACCTCCGCGCTTCGTCAGTGGGCCGGTCGTGTGAACGACCTGCACCGCGCATGGACCGCAGCAAGATACTGGACGCTCTGGGGGCCGTCATTCAAGCAGGGCTGAAGGCCGACCCGATGCACTGGCTGTGGCCCAGAATCTCCGCACCCAGACCCACCGAGCCCTGATGGGGCGATTTTCAAGAAAATGCAGCACGATACAGCTGCACCGGAGGAAGCTGAACGTGCTCAAGCATGGTGAGTTCGTGGCACCAGCCATCGCGTTGCTGCAGGGCGTCGAGCCTGCGCCGAACACGGTAGACGACCGGGCGCTCAATGGCGTGCTGGAGCGTTTCAGAAAGAACAAGCGCGCCAGCGATGAGCCCAGTGCCATGAACAATGTGGTGGCGGTGTTCAAGGACGCGATCGCGCTTCAGCAACCGGGGGCATCCGCACAGATGCGCGGATTTGCATTGATGAGCGTGGCAGCCGGCGTTGTCGTCCAGACATGGGTCCTCTGGATGCTGGTTTCCTCGGGAATGTTGAGCGTGTTCACGTCCTGGCGGCATCCGTTCCTGGCGCTGGAGATGGTGGTCGTTGCATTTCTGGCGTTCTACGTTTTTCCTCGCTGGTACCTTTTCTTCTTGCGCATGGATCTTTTTGCCCCCGAGGACGAGCCGACCGTCTTCGACCGCAAGCACCGCAAGGTCTATCGCCTGTTTCCGCTCGACGGTTCTGCCGACAGCGGGTGGCAGCGCATGCGCCTCAAACCCATCGCGCTGCAGGCGGTGGAATACGACTGGGCGTGCATCACGGCCGAACACCGTGTGACGTTGGCATCCACTGGTCAGGCCCTCTCGCGCCTGCACAGCCTGACGCTGGTGGTGCGCGACTACCGCAAGCCCGACGAAAAAGAGGGCCGCCTGCTTGATGAATTCGATGTGGGAAACAGCCTGGGCATGGGCGAGTACACCGTGCCGATGCTGTGGGAGCACATCCGGCGCTTCATGGAAGACGGGGGGCCTGGTGTTCCGCAGGGCGAGCAGCTTCAAATCTTCGAGCGCCCCCGCAGCTTGTGGCAAAGCATGGGCGTGGTCAGCCCCTTCGGACCCCAGCTGGGCTGGTGGTGGAGAACCAACCGTTTTCCGACCGTTCTTTTTCTGCTCCTTTTTCCTGTGACGTTGCCGTTCTTCACCCTGTGGGCGCTGTGCAACTGGATCAGCCACATGACCATGCGCAAGGTCATCTGGCCGCAGGAGGTACTGGAACGGGTGGGGCGGCCGGTGCCCGTCAGGAAGTCGCCTTGAGCGGCGAAAGCGGCAGCGTCGCCGTGCCCCGCCGATTGCACGGCGCATCGGCCGCCGGAGATCGATGCCGCAGGCGACGGGTCAGTCGTCCAGGTTGGGCCGCATCGGAATGTCGCCCATCGCATCGTCCTCGCGCAGGCCGCGCGCGGCCTTCAGCAGTTCGATCGAGAGGCCGTCGCCGTGGCCTGCGAAGCCCTGGGCGATGCCTTCGAGCACGGTCGACAGGTTGGTGTCGCCGTCGGTGCGCGCGTCCATGCTGATGTTCAGGACCCGCGCCGCCATCTGCCGGTAGGTGACGGCGCCCGCGCCCTCCAGCGCGGCCACCAGGTCGAGGTACAGCGCCAGGTTCATGTCGAACACCAGCTTGGGCGTGATCTCGAAATCCTCGGTCTTGTTGTTCTTCTGATCCATGGGGGTGACTCCTTTTTCCTGAGCCTCCACTCTAGCCACAAAAAACGACAAGCTCTGTCGGGCATCGCCCTGATTTGTCTCATTTCGCACGCGTGCCCATCACCGCGGCCGAGATGATCAGCGCCGCCGCCAGCGCGATGCTGGCCGTGAGCGCGCGGCCGGTCACGGCCAGCAGCAGCGCGGTGGAGGCCAGCGGCGTGAGGTAGCTCAGGATGCCGATCTGCCGCGCGTCGCCGCGCTTGAGCGCCATGTCCCACACGAAGAAGGCCGCGCCCAAGGGGCCCAGGCCGCACAGTGCGACCAGCAGCCCGTCTGTGGCCGACAGCGCCACCGCCGGCTCCAGCAGCGCATGGCAGGCCAGCGAGAGCGCGCCCGACACCAGCCCGAACAGGCCGATGGCCGAGGTCGGGAAGGGCGTGACACGCTGCGTCCACAGCGAATAGCTGGCCCAGATGAAGGCCGAGCCGGCCGCGGGCAGGAAGCCCCAGTACGTGGCGGGCGCGCCGGGAAGCGCCGAGCCGCCGCCGCGCGCACCGAGGATCGCGATGGCCGCGCCCGCGAAGCCCAGCAGCGCCGCCACCACGTGCAGCGGGCGCAGCGACACGCCCGGCAGCAGCACCGGCGCCAGCACCACCATCAGCAGCGGCCAGAGGTAGTTCACGAGGTTGGCCTCGACTGGCGGCGCATGCCGCAGCGCGATGAACAGCAGAAAGTGAAAGCCGAAGAGCCCGTACACCCCGAGCGCCAGCGTGCGCGGCGGCACGCGCCAGGCGCGGCGGTCGCGCAGCACCAGTGGCCAGCTCGGCACGCTGCCGACGATCAGCGCCAGCCCGGTCAGGAGGAAGGGCGGCAGGTGCGACAGCGCGGTGCCGAAGGTGGCGAGCGTGGCCCACAGCGCGATGGCGAGCAGGGCGTAGAAGGTGGCGGGCATGGACGCCGAGGCTACGCGCGGCGCTCGTCGCGGCCCGACGGTGCGTCGTCGCGCAACGACGAAGTCAGCGGCGCAGCGCGGCCGTGAGCGCCGATGGCGACCGGTAGCCCGTGCGGCGCGCCGTCTCGGCCACGCTCAGGCCTTCGAGCCGCAGTTCGCGCGCATGGGCCAGCCGCAGCGTGCGCAGCCAGAGCATGGCGCTGCGGCCCTGTTCCTCGCGGCAGCGCTGCGCGAACTGGCTGGGGCTCAGGCAGGCGACCTCGGCCAGGTCGGCCACGCCCAGCGGCCGGTGCCAGTTCGCCTGCGCCCAGGCCGCGAGGGCCGGCCAGTCGATGCGGCGGCGGCGCGTATCGGCGACCGAGGGCGCGGCGCCCCAGGCCTCGAGCAGCAGCGCCGGGCCGTGCTGCAGGGCGAGCGCCGCGTGCTGCGGCTGCTGCAGGCAGTGCGCGAGGTAGCGGGCCAGTGCGTGCAGCCGGGGTGCATCGGCCGGCGGCTGCTCGACGCAACGCGCCCACGGGGCGTGCGGCGTGTCGAGCACGAGGCAGACGCTGCCGCCGCGCCGGGCCTCGAAGTCGTGCCGGTCGCCGGGCGCGACCACCTGGGCCTGGCCCGTGCCGATGCCCGAGCCGCGGCCTTCGACTTCGATCTCGAGCACGCCGTCGAGCCCGAGCAGCACCTGGAAGTGGTCGTGCGCATGGCTGCCGCGCGATGGGGTGTAGTCGCGCAGCGAGAGGACGGGGGCGGGCGTGGGCATGGCGGGAGCGATTGTCCGGGCCGCCCCGCCGCCTGTCATCACCCCAGCCGCAGCAGCAGCGCCGAGGCCGCGCACACCAGCAGGAACGGAATGCTGATGCGGTGGAACTCGCGCAGCCCGTGCGGCAGCTTCGCCAGCCGCAGCGCGATCAGGTTGGCCAGCGAGCCCAGCACGCAGCCGAAGCCGCCCACGCTCACGCCGGCCGCGAGTGCCGGCAGGTCGTGCACGTAGTGGTCGAGCAGGATCGCCGCCGGCACGTTGCTGATGACCTGCGAGGCGGCAATGGCCGCGAGGTAGGCGCGCCAGCCCTCGCCGATGGGCCAGTGGCCCAGCAGCGCCGCGATGGCGGGCAGCTCGGCGGCCTGGCGCAGGTCGACGAACATCAGGGCGATGATCGCCAGCAAGGCCCAGTCGATGCCGCGCAGCACGCGCGGGTAGGTGAGCAGCAGCACGCCGAACACCGCGCCCAGGCCGGGCAGCAGCCAGTGGCGGTCGAGCGCGACCACGAAGCCGACGAACAGCACGCCGGCCAGCGCCAGCAGGCGCGGCTGCACGGGCGCGGTCTCGGTCTCCTCGCGCAGCGCGATGGGCGTGCGCGGCACCAGCCACCACACGGCCACGAACAGCCAGAACAGCATGATCGCCACGGTCGGGCCCATCATGGCCATGAAGCCGAAGAAGCTCTCGCCCGAGCGGTGCCACAGGTACAGGTTCTGCGGGTTGCCGATGGGCGTGAGCGCCGAGCCCGCGTTCACGGCCAGCGCCTGCAGCACCACCAGCCGCGCCAGCGGCAGGTGCGCCTGCACGGCCAGCACCCGCGTGAGCGGCACCAGCAGGAACAGGCTCACGTCGTTGGTCACCAGCGCCGACAGCAGCGCGGCCGTGGCCGTGAGCGCCATCGCCAGCCCGCGCTGGCTGTGCGTGTGCGCCAGAAGGCGCCGCGCGGCGGCCTGCAGCATGCCGCTCTTCTCCACGCCCTGGGTGATGGCGAGCAGGCCCGCCAGCGCGCCCACGGTCTGCCAGTCGACCAGCCGCAGCCAGTCCATCGGCGCGCGCGGGCGCACGAAGGCGAACACGACCGCGACGGCCACGAGCACCCACAGCAGGCCGTTGCCGCCGCCGTGTTCGGGCGGGGCGGTGTCGGCGCTTGCGGCGGTCACTCGATCAGGCACTCAGGTCGCGCAGCTCGCGCTTGAGCACCTTGCCGATCGCGCTGCGCGGCAGCTCGTCGATGAAGCGCAGGCGCGCCAGCCGCTGGGTCTTGCCGACCTGGGCGTTGGCCCACTGCAGCAGCGCCTCTTCGGTGGTGGCGTCGCCCTCGCGGCGCACCACGAAGGCCGCGGGCGTCTCGCCCCATTGCTCGGACGGAATGCCGACCACCGCCACGTCGGCCACCGCCGCATGGCCGCGCAGCACGCTTTCGAGGTCGCTCGGGTAGATGTTGAAGCCGCCGCTGATGATCATGTCCTTCTTGCGGTCGAACAGCGTGAGGAAGCCGTCGGCGTCGAAGCGGCCCACGTCGCCGGTGCGGATGAAGCGCTTGCCGGTGGCGTCGAACCACTCGGCCTCGCGCGTCTTCGCGGGCTGGCGGTGGTAGCCGGTCATCATGCCGGCCGAATGGCCCACCACCTCGCCGGCCACCTCGGTGTCGCCGCGCGGCAGCTCGTTGCCTTCCTCGTCGATCAGGCGGATGTCGCTGCCCGGCGCGGGCTGGCCCACGGTGTGCAGCTTGGTCGGGTTCAGGTGCGCCTCCAGGATGCAGGTGCCGCCGCCTTCGGTCATGCCGTAGAACTCGACCAGCCCGCCGGGCCAGCGCTTGAGCACGTCGGCCTTGAGCGCCGCGTTGAAGGGCGCGCTGGTGCTGAACTTGTGGCGGAAGGTCGAGAGGTCGTGCGCGTCGAAGCGCGGGTGCGCCATCAGGCGCTGGTACTGCACCGGCACGAGCATGGTGTGCGTCACGCGGTGCTGCACGGCCAGCTGCAGGTAGCCCAGCGCGTCGAACTTGGGCATCAGCACCACGCAGCCGCCGAAGGCGAGGGTGGGGAAGAACACCACCAGCGTGGTGTTGGAGTACAGCGGCGTCGACAGCAGCGTGACCGTCTCGGGCCCGTACTCGTACTTGGCGCCGCGCTGGATGTGCGACCAGCGCATGCCGTGGCCCTGCACGATGCCCTTGGGCTCGCCGGTGGTGCCCGACGAATAGATGATGTTGAAGGCCCAGTCGGGCTGCACCTCGACGGGCTCCGGCTTCGCGCCGGGCGCCGCGAGCCAGTCGTCGAGCGCGCGGCCGACGTCGGAGCCGTCGAGCGCGATGTGCGGCAGGCCCGTGGCCTGCGCGGCGCCCACCACCTCGGCGGCCGAGGCGTCGGTGAACAGCAGGCGCGCGTCGGCGTCGGTGATCATGCGCGCCAGGCTGGCGGGCGCCGAGCCGGGGGCCAGCGGGGCCACCGCGACGCCCGCGCGCAGCGCGCCCAGGAACACGGCGGCGTAGGGCACCGACGAGGCGGCGCAGACCGCGATGGCGTCGCCGGCGCGCAGGCCGTCGCGCTGCAGGGCGGCGGCGATGCGGTCCATGAGCGCGTCGAGCGCGCGGTAGTCCAGCGTCTGCTGGGCATCGGCCAGCGCGGGGCGCTCGGGCGTGTGCTGGGCGTGGAGGCGGACCAGGTCGGCAAGGGTGCCGAAGTCGCGCGCGGCGGCGTCCTGGAGGGCGGGGTGCAAGTTCAAGGTCGATCCTTCGTCTGGGGCCAGAC
Source organism: Variovorax sp. GW822-FHT04A09 (assembly GCF_058801005.1). Lineage (NCBI taxonomy): Bacteria > Pseudomonadati > Pseudomonadota > Betaproteobacteria > Burkholderiales > Comamonadaceae > Variovorax > Variovorax sp. GW822-FHT04A09. The sequence goes on from NZ_JBXAMV010000009.1 coordinate 39,105, forward strand.
GGCAGGATAGCGAAGAAGCCCGCCGCGGGGTGTGCCGCCGGCGACGAAACCCTGCTCAGCCGGCCGTGTCGTCGCCCTGCTGCGCCACCTCGAACAGCGCGCGGATCAGCGGCCGGTCCTTGCGCACCGCCAGGCAGCACAGCGAGTAGCTGATCGACAGCTCGTCGTCGTCGATCTCCACCATCTTCAGGCCGGGCAGCGGAATGCACTCGATCTGCGTCACGAAGCCCACGCCCATGCCGTTGGCCACGGCGTGCAGGATGGCCTCGCGGCTGTTGATCTCCATCACGCAGTGCATCTGCACGCCCTGCTGCGCGCAGGCGCGTTCGACGCGGTGGCGCGTCTTGGAGCCGGGCTCGCGCAGGATCACCGGCTCGCCCGCGATGTCGCGCGTGGCGATGGTGCGCTTCTTGGCCCACGGGTGCTTCGCGGGCACCACGGCCACGATGCGCTCCACGCGGTACGGCACCTGGTGCAGGCCTTCGATCTCGGGCGGCTCGACGAGGATGCCGACGTCGATGTCGAAGTCCTGCAGCCCGCCGAGCGTGGAGGCCTCGGAGCCGATCGACACCGTCAGGTCGAGTCCGGCGTGGCTGCGCTTGAAGCTGCGCGCCAGCTCCAGCGCGATGGGCGGCGACACCGCGCCCACGCGCACCAGCCCCGTGCGCAGCTTGTGGGCGCGCTGCAGGAACTGCATCGCCTCTTCCTCCTGCCCGAACAGGCCCTGCGTGATCGCATACAGCTGCTCGCCCGCGGCCGTGAGCCGCACGGCGCGCCCGCTGCGCAGGAACAGCTCGACGTTGAAGCGCTCTTCCAGCGCCTTGACCTGGTCGGTCACGGTGGGCTGGCCGATGTGCAGGTAGCGCGCGGCCGTGGTGAAGCCGCCGGTCTTGGCGACGGCGTGGAAGCAGCGGATCCACTTGTAGTACTGGTGAAACATGGGGCGGTCGTGAGGGGCGTGCGCCGAGCCTCCCTCAGATGCGGCGCCGGCGCCTATGCAGGCTTTCCCGAAGGCATCCATCGGTTTTGGACGGGTTGCACGCGCGAAATGCGATTGGACGCCCCGGCACGCCGCTTCGACACTGCGGCCCAGACAGAAACCGGAGACAAAAAAGATGCCCCACGCCTACCGCAACCCCGTGTCCATTCATTCCGGGCGAGGCAGCCTCGCACGGCTGCCCGCGCTCCTGGCGGGCCGCCGCGTCGCGCTCGTCACCTTCCCCGAGGCCCGCGGCCTGGGCCTGGTCGAGCGCCTGCAGGCGCTGCTGGGCGACGCGCTCGTCACCGTGATCGACGACGTGCGCCCCAACCCCGACGTCGCCCACCTGCGCGAGCTCTACAACACCTTCTGGCAATCGGACGCGCCCTGCGACGCCATCGTGGCGGTGGGCGGCGGCAGCGCCATCGACACGGCCAAGGCGCTGATGGTGGGCACGGCCAACGGGCAGTTCGACGAGCTCGTCGCGCTGCTGGCCACCGGCAAGCCCTTCGTGCCCGCCAGCGTCAAGCCGCTGATCGCCGTGCCGACCACCGCCGGCACCGGCAGCGAGGTGACGCCGTGGGCCACCATCTGGGACGCCGGCAACCAGAAGAAATACTCGCTGCACCTGGACGCCACCTGGCCCGAGGCCGCCATCGTCGACCCCGAGCTCATGCTCTCGGTGCCGGCGGGCACCACGGTGTCGACGGGGCTCGATGCGCTCTCGCACGCGCTCGAAGCCATCTGGAACGTCAACGCCAACCCGGTCTCCGACACCTTCGCCGTCTCGGCCGTGCGCGACATCTTCGACTGCCTGCCGGCGCTGCTGAAGGACCTGGGCAACCTCGACCTGCGCGAGCGCATGGCGCTGGCCGCGCTGAAGGCAGGCATGGCGTTTTCCAACACCAAGACGGCGCTGGCGCATTCCATCTCCTACGAGATGACGCTGCGCCACGGCCTGGCCCACGGCATCGCGTGCTCGTTCACGCTGCCCCTCGTGCTGGAGAAAGCCTGGGCCCGCTCGCCCGACCGCGACCGGACGCTGCAGCTGCTGTTCGGCGCCGACATGGCGACCGCCACGCAGCGACTGCGGGCTTTCCTGCAGGGGCTTGGCGTGAAGACCGAGTTTGCCGACTATGGCGTTGCGGACAGCGAAGCGGCGGCCATGATCGCGCGCGCCATGGACGGGGCGCGCGGCAAGAACTTCATCGGCGCGGCGGCGTTGGCCTGACAGGCAGGGACTGCGCAGCGAGACAAGACAGAGACAGCCAGACACGACAGACACGACAGACAGCATGCCGGCCATCGAGCCGGCCCCACGGGCCCCACGCCCGTCAAGACAAGGAGACATACCATGCAAGCGGCCAATCCCATCCTGCAGGCGGGCACCTACGCACGCCCCCTCGACAATTCGTTCCGCAAGGCGCAGTGGCGGATGCTGCTGGCGGCCATGTTCTGCTACTTCTTCTTCTACACGGGGCGCCAGACCTTCGGCTTCGCCATCCCCGGCATCCAGAAGGAGTTCGGCCTCTCCAAGGAAATGCTCGGCTGGGCCTCGACCTCGCTGCTGTGGTGCTATGCCGTCGGGCAGGCCATCAACGGCAACCTGGGCGACAAGTTCGGCGGACGCCGCGTGATGACCGCCGGCGCCATCCTTTCGTGCGCCGCCAACTGGGTCGTGAGCTTCGCGGTCGGCTTCAAGAGCCTGGCGATCCCGTGGGGCATCAACGGCTACTTCCAGGCCCTGGGCTGGGCGCCGGGCAGCCGGCTGCTGTCGAACTGGTGGGGCGCGGGCGAGCGCGGCAAGGTCTACGGCTTCTACGTGTTCGCCGCCGGCTGCGCCTCGGTGCTGTCGTTCGTCACGTCGATCATCGTCGTCAACGTGCTGCACCTCGATTGGCGCTGGATCTTCCGGCTCCCCGTGCTGCTGATGCTGGTGGGCGGCATCGCCTTCTACCTGATCGCCCGTGAGCGGCCGGAAGACCTGGGCTTCAAGTCGCCCGACACCGGCGTGGCCAACAACAACCCGCAGGAAGCCGAGAAGGCCGGCGTGGCCGACGGCGAACCGCAAGAGAGTTCGTGGTCGCGCTACAAGGCCGTGCTCAGCAACCCCAAGCTGATGATCGCCGCGCTGGCCATCGGCTTCCAGAACGCGGCGCGCTACGGCCTCATCGTCTGGGTGCCCGTGCACTTCCTGGGCAAGGACTGGGCCAAGGCCGCCGACGGCATGATCGACCCGGCCTGGATCTCGGTGGCGCTGCCCGTGGGCATGGCCTTCGGCGCGCTCACCAACGGCTGGATCTCCGACAAGGTGTTCGGCTCCAAGCGCTACAAGGCCATCGTGCTGTACATGCTGCTGGGCGCCATCGCCTCGATGGGCATGTACCTGCTGCCCACCAGCATCCTCGGCCTGGGGCTGCTGTTCCTGGCGGGCTTCTTCGTCTACGGCCCGGCCTCGTCGTTCTGGGCCCTGTGCCCCGACCTCGTGGGCGCCAAGCGCGCCGGCACCGCCACCGGTGTCATGAACTTCTTCTCGTACCTGCTGGCCGGCCTGGGCGAACCGCTGATCGGCCGGATGCTGGACCACTCGGGCAGCACCTCGGTGGTGTTCCCCATCGTCGCGGCCAGCTGCCTCATCAGTGCCTTCATTGCGCTGTTCATCCGCCGCTGAGGCCTGCGCACCGACACACCCAACTTGCCAAGGAGCATCTCTTCATGAAATCCGACTCACTCGAAGTCAACGGCCGCAGCTACCGCTGGATGGTCCGCCCGGTGGTCGTCGTCTGCGTCGACGGCTGCGAGCCCGCGTACCTCGACGCGGCCATTGCGGCCGGCGTGGCACCGTACCTCGAGGCCATGCGCAAGGGCGGCGCCGACCTGCTCGCCGACTGCGTCGTGCCCTCGTTCACCAACCCCAACAACCTGTCGATCGTGACCGGCGCACCGCCTGCGGTGCACGGCATCTGCGGCAACTACTTCTTCGACCGCGAGCTGGGCCAGGAAGTGATGATGAACGACCCCAAGTACCTGCGTGCCGGCACCGTGCTGGCCGCGTTTGCCGATGCAGGCGCGAAGCTCGCGGTGGTCACCGCCAAGGACAAGCTGCGCAAGCTGCTGGGCCACAAGATGAAGGGCATCTGCTTCTCGTCGGAGAAGTCGGACCAGGTGACGATGGAAGAGAACGGCATCGACAACGTGCTCGACATGGTCGGCATGCCGGTGCCTTCGGTCTACAGCGCCGAACTCTCGGAGTTCGTGTTCGCCGCCGGCGTGAAGCTCATGGAATCGCGCCGCCCCGACCTGATGTACCTGTCGACCACCGACTACGTGCAGCACAAGGCCGCGCCGGGCAGCCCCGCCGCCAACGCTTTCTACAAGATGATGGACGGCTACCTCGCGCAGCTCGATGCACTCGGCGCCACCATCGTACTCACGGCCGACCACGGCATGAACGACAAGCACGGCGCCGACGGCTCGCCCAACGTCATCTACCTGCAGGACGTGCTCGACGGCTGGTATGGCCCGGACCGCGCGCGCGTGATCCTGCCGATCACCGATCCGTATGTGGTGCACCACGGCGCACTCGGCTCGTTCGCCACCGTGTATGTGCCCAGCGAGGATGAGGTGCCCGGCTGGATCGACCGCATCCAGCGCATCCCCGGCATGCAGCTCGTGCTCTCGCGCAAGGAGGCCGCGCAGCGCTTCGAGTTGCCGCCCGACCGCATCGGCGACATCGTGGTGGTGAGCGAGCAGAGCACCGTCATCGGCACCTCGGCCACGCGCCACGACCTCACGGCGCTCGAAGTGCCGCTGCGTTCGCACGGCGGCGTGTCGGAGCAGAAGGTGCCCCTGATCTGCAACCGCCCCGTCGCAGGCGTGGCGAGCACGCGCCGGCTGCGCAACTTCGACGCGCTCGACCTCGCACTGAACCACGCCCAAGGCCCACTGGTGGCCGCCGCCTGAACTTATTTGACGGAGCATTCCATGAGCAAGTCCGACCACGCCGCCCTGAAGCCCGGCACCGTGTACCGCGAAGCCCTGCGCATCGCGGGCGAGAAAGTCCACCGCGACCGCACCATCGAGGTCACCTACCCGTACACCGGCGAGGTGATCGCCACCGTGCCCAAGGCCACGCTGGACGACGTGCGCAACGCCCTGCGCATTGCCCGCGACTACAAGCCCACGCTCACGCGCTACGAGCGCTACAAGATCCTCATGCGCGCCGGCGAGATCATCGCCTCGCGCCTGGACGAGATGTCGCGCACCATCACGCTCGAGTCGGGCCTGTCGCGCAAGGACTCGCTGTACGAAGTGGGCCGCGCCTCCGACGTGCTGCTGTTCGCCGCCAACCAGGCGCTGGTGGACGATGGCCAGGTGTTCTCCTGCGACCTCACGCACCACGGCAAGAGCCGCAAGGTCTACACGATGCGCGAGCCACTCTTGGGCGCCATCACCGCCATCACGCCGTTCAACCACCCGCTGAACCAGGTGATCCACAAGGTGGCGCCGGCCATCGCGACCAACAACCGCATCGTCTTGAAGCCCAGCGAGAAGACGCCGCTCACGGCCTTCCTGCTGGCCGACATCCTGTACGAGGCGGGCCTGCCGCCGCAGATGCTGTCGGTGCTCACGGGCGACCCGAAGGAAATTGCCGACGAGCTGCTGACCAACGCCGACGTCGACCTGGTCACCTTCACGGGTGGCGTGCCCATCGGCAAGTACATCGCGGGCAAGGCCACCTACAAGCGCCAGATCCTGGAGCTGGGCGGCAATGACCCGATCATCGTGATGGAAGACGCGGACATCGAGGAGGCGGCCACGCTGGCTGCCAACGGGTCGTACAAGAACTCGGGGCAGCGCTGCACGGCCGTGAAGCGCATGCTGGTGCACGAAGCCGTGGCTGATCGTTTCGTCGAACTGCTGGTCGAGAAGACCCGCGCATTGAAGTACGGCGACCCGATGGACCCCGACACCGACATGGGCACCGTGATCGATGAGGCAGCTGCCAAGCAGTTCGAAGCCGTGGTCAACGAAGCCATCGCAGCAGGCGCCAAGCTCCTGTACGGTAACGAGCGCCGCGGCGCGCTCTATTCGCCGACGGTGCTCGACCACGTCGACCCCGAGATGACCGTCGCCAAGCACGAGACCTTCGGCCCCGTGTCGCCCGTCATCCGCTTCAAGAACATCGACGAAGCGATCCGCATCTCCAACGGCACGGCCTACGGCCTGTCGTCGTCGATCTGCACGAACCGCCTGGACTACATCACGCGCTTCATCCGCGAGCTGAACGTGGGTAGCGTCAATGTGCGCGAAGTGCCGGGCTACCGCCTGGAGCTCACGCCCTTCGGCGGCATCAAGGACTCGGGCCTGGGCTACAAGGAAGGCGTGCTCGAGGCGATGAAGAGCTTCACCAACACCAAGACCTACTCGCTGCCATGGTGACTGGCGCGGCGCACGAGGCGCATGGCGCGTCGCGCGCCGTGCGTGAGACCCCACCGCCGATGGCACTGGCCGTGGCGGCCAAATGGCTGTCGCGCTACAGCCGTGCGCCCGTGCCTTCGGCCAAGGTGACCGACTCGGAAAGCGGGACCGCCGGCGATGGGGACCGCAACGCCGCACGCTGGATCGCCTGACTTGCGAGCACGCGCGCGTGCGCGTCGGCCGCGAGGATGTCGTCGAGGTTCTGGTGCGCGGACGCAGGCGCGCGCTGCAGGCAGTCTTCCACCACGTGCGCGATGTCGGTGTAGCGCAGGCGCCCGTTCAGGAACGCATCGACCGCCGCTTCGTTCGCCGCATTGAGCGTCACACTGGCCGCGCACCCCTTGCGCAGCACCTCCAGCGCCAGGCGCAGGCAGGGAAAGCGTTTCAGCTCGGGCGCGGCGAAGCTCAGGTGGGCGAGCTGCAGGAAGTCCAGCGGCGCCACGCCCGAGTCGATGCGCTCGGGCCAGGCCAGCGCGTGCGCGATCGGGGTGCGCATGTCGGGGCGGCCCAGCTGCGCCAGCACCGACTGGTCGGCATAGGCCACCATCGAATGGATCACGCTCTGCGGGTGGATCACCACCTCGATGCGTTCGGGTGGCATCGCGAACAGCCAGCGTGCCTCGATGGTCTCCAGCCCCTTGTTCATCATCGTCGCGGAGTCGACCGAGATCTTGCGGCCCATGCGCCAGGTGGGATGCGCGCAGGCCTCGTCGGGCGTGACGCGGTCCAGCGCCTCCAGCGGGCGGTGCAGGAACGGCCCGCCCGACGCGGTGAGCACCAGCCGCTGCACGCCCGCGCCGCCGGCCGGCGCGCCCGCCAGGCACTGGAAGATCGCGTTGTGCTCGCTGTCCAGCGGCAGCAGCGTGGCGCCGTGCGCGGCCACCGCGCGCATGAACAGCGCGCCGGACATCACGAGCGCCTCCTTGTTCGCCAGCAGGATCTTCTTGCCCGCGCGCGCCGCCGCCAGCGACGACAGCAACCCCGCCGCACCGACGATGGCTGCGACCACCGTGTCGCAGCCCGCCGACTGCGCGACCTCGCACAGCGCCTGCGGGCCGTGCATGACCTCGGTGCGCAGGCCGGCCGTGCGCAACCGGGCCTGCAACTGCATGGCGCCTGTCGCATCGCCGACCACCGCGACCTCGGGGCGGAAGGCGACGCAGTGCGTGAAGAGCTTGTCGAGGTTGCGGTGCGCCGTCAGCGCATGCACCGTGAAGCGGTCGGGGTGGCGCGCCGCGAGGTCGAGCGTGCTGTCGCCGATCGACCCGGTGGCGCCGAGCAGGGTGAGGCGTTGCGTGGCCATGGCAGTGCCTTCAGACGGCAGCGATCGGCACGACGCGCTCGCGCGACGACGGCTTCATCCACGCACCCAGCCGCTCGCGCGCCTCGGCATCGGCGCCGTAGCGCGCGGCCACGTAGGTCTCGACCAGCCGCGTGAAGTCGTCGGCGATGTGCTCGCCCTTGAGCGTCAGCGCGCGTTCGCCGTCGATGTACACCGGCGCCACCGGCTGCTCGCCCGATCCCGGCAGCGAGATGCCCAGGTGCGCGAGCCGGCTCTCGCCGGGGCCGTTGACCACGCAGCCCATCACGGCCACGTGCATGTCTTCCACGCCCGGAAAGCGCACGCGCCAGGCCGGCGCCTGCGCGTGCAGCCAGCCTTCGATCTGGCTGGCCAGCGACTGGAAGAAGGTGCTCGTGGTGCGCCCGCAGCCGGGGCAGGCGGTCACGCTGGGCGTGAAGGCGCGCAGGCCCATCGACTGCAGGATCTGCTGCGCCACCAGCACCTCGCGCGTGCGGTCGCCGTTCGGCTCGGGCGTGAGCGACACGCGGATGGTGTCGCCGATGCCCTGCTGCAGCAGCACGCCCATCGCGGTGGCCGAGGCCACGATGCCCTTGGAGCCCATGCCCGCCTCGGTGAGGCCCAGGTGCAGCGGGTAGTCGCAGCGCGCGGCGAGTTCGCGGTACACGGCGATAAGGTCCTGCCCCTGGCTCACCTTGGCCGACAGCACGATGCGATCGGGCGGCAGGCCGACGTCTTCGGCGCGCGCGGCGTTCTCCAGCGCCGAGACGATGAGCGCCTGGCGCATCACCTCGTCGGCCGGCTGCGGCTGCGCCGCCTGCGCGTTCGCATCCATCAGGCGCGCCAGCAGCGCGGGGTCGAGGCTGCCCCAGTTCACGCCGATGCGCACCGGCTTGCCGTGGCGGCAGGCGATCTCGATGAGCTGGCAGAACTGCGCGTCGCGCTTGTCGCCCCGCCCGACGTTGCCGGGGTTGATGCGGTACTTGGCCAGCGCCTGCGCGCAGTCGGGGTACTGCGCGAGCAGGCGGTGGCCGTTGAAGTGGAAGTCGCCCACCAGCGGCACATTCACCTGCTGGCGCGCGAGCGCATCGCGGATCGGCGCCACCTGCGCGGCGGCCTCCTCGTTGTTGACCGTGAGGCGCACCAGCTCGGCCCCCGCGCGCGCGAGCGCCGCCACCTGCGCCACGGTGGCGGCCGCGTCGGCGGTGTCGGTGTTGGTCATGGCCTGCACGGCCACGGGCGCATCGCCGCCGATGCGCACGGTGCCGACGCGCACCTGCCGCGAGAGGCGGCGTGCGACGGGCGGTTTCATGGCACGGCCACTTCCGCCGCGAGTTCCGCCGGCAGCCGGAACACCACATGCTCCTCGCGCCCGGGCAGCGTCAGCAGTTCCACCTCGGCCAGCCGGCGCAGCGCGGCGACCACGTCCTGCACCATGGTCTCGGGCGCCGAGGCGCCGGCGGTGACGCCCACCGCGCCGGCGTCGCGCACCCAGTCGGGCTTGAGCTCGCTGCCCTGCGCGATGAGGTAGCTGCGCACGCCGGCCTGCGCCGCGATCTCGCGCAGGCGCTGCGAGTTGGAACTGTTCTGCGCGCCGACCACCAGCACCACGTCGACTTGCTGGCTCAGTTCGCGCACGGCCGTCTGCCGGTTCTGCGTGGCGTAGCAGATGTCGCGCGTGTCGGGGCCGACGATCTGCGGAAAGCGCCGCTGCAGCGAGTCGATGATGCCGCGCGTGTCGTCGACCGACAGCGTGGTTTGCGTGATGTAGGCCAGCGGCGCGTCGGCATCGAGCACCAGCGCGTCCACGTCGGCCTCGGTCTGCACCAGCGTGACCGGCGCCGGAATCTGCCCCAGCGTGCCCGTCACCTCGGGGTGCCCGGCGTGGCCGATGAGGATCAGCGCATAGCCCTTGGCGGCATAGCGGCGCCCCTGCTCGTGCACCTTGGTGACCAGCGGGCAGGTGGCATCGATCGCGCGCAGGCCGCGCGCGCGGGCTTCGACCTCGACCGCGTGGCTCACGCCATGCGCGCTGAAGATCGCCACCGCGTCCGCGGGCACTTCGGCCAGCTCTTCGACGAACACGGCGCCCTGCGCCTTCAGGTCGTCGACGACGTGCTTGTTGTGGACGATTTCGTGGCGCACGTAGATGGGCGTGCCGTGGCGCCGCAGCGCGTGTTCGACCGTGTCGATGGCGCGCACGACGCCGGCGCAGAAGCCTCGGGGCTGGGCAAGGATGACGCGCATGGTGGGGACTCCTCGGGGTGGCGGTTCATCTTCCCGTCGACGTTCTCGGCGCCGGGCCGGCTTCCGCGTCGGCGGTCTGGGTGGGTGGGTAGAACTGCTCGGACCAGCGGCGGAACGCGGCCAGGGTGCGCTCGCCCGGCATGAGCTTGGGATGCTTCAGATGCGTGCGGGCGTTCCAGATCGTGAAGTCGTCGTTGACGACCGAGATCAGCCAGCGGTGTGCCAGCGGATTGAGCACCCGGTAGGCGAGTCGCCGCAGCGGCGCGGGCAGGCGATCGATCCGCGCGACGCTGGGGTTGTCGATCCAGCGGAACGTCCATCTCAGGGGGGCGATGGGGGTGGCGTACGCCTGGGTCACGACGTGCACGCCGAGGTCCGGCATTTCGTTCTCCCCGCAGGCATGGCCAAGGCCGTAGTTGGTCAGGCGCGAGCGGAATCGCTGTCCTTTCCAGCGTGCGTTGATCGTGGCGACGAGCGTGTGCCCCTCGATCTCGTGCGTGATCTCGGTATCGGTGAATCCGTGCAGCCAGCCGAAGTGGGTCGGGTCCATGCCGTTCTCTCCCATGGAGTCGCCGTAGCCGTCGAGTTCGTGGGCGCCGAATTGCGGGCTGAGGCGGTCCGACAGGTCCATGGCGGGAATCTCCCATTCGGGAGGCCGGTCCTCGCTGTGCCGCCACACCAGGATGGTCCCGTTCTGCTCCCGCATGTAGCGGCTCGTCAGCGCCGCGCGGGGCGGGGTCTGGCCCGGGCAGGCGCGCACGCACCCGCCGTCGGTACCGAACGCCAGGCCATGGAACGGGCAGACCAGGTTCTCGCCGTCGATCTTCCCGCCGTGTCCCAGGTGCGCGCCCGCGTGCGGGCAATACGGATCGACGACACGCGCCAGCCCCGACTGCGTGCGATAGACGACCAGGTCCTGCCCCATGAAGGGGACGACGTGCACCCCGCCCGGCTTGACCTCGTGGCTGAAGCACACGGCGAACCAGCCGTTGGAATAGGGCAGCGCAGGACGGGTGTCGCCCGAGGCGCTGCGCGCCAGGAGGTACGGCTTGCGAACCTCCTGGGGGAAGGCATGGTGTTCGCCTGCGGGTGGATGGATCGCTTGCACGGAGGGCAGGCCGATCATGGTGCGCGCGGTCGGTTCGGTCATCTCTGGGACTCCTGGGTGAGGATGTTCGGATGCAGCGTCGAGAGCCTCGTCCTGGCCCCACGACGCCTGGCTGGCGATGAAGAAGGCATGGCAAACGCGTCGGGTGGCGGGGCGATCGTTTCAGTGCGAGCGGTGGACGATCAGGTCGGCCAGTTGCCCGAGATACCGGCCGTTCGATCCGAAGGGCGCGATCGCCACATGGGCGCGCTCGCGCAGTTCATGGGCCAGCGCGCGCGACGCTTCGAGGCCGAGCGTCGACACGCAGGTCGGCTTGCCGCGGCGCAGGTCGTCGTCGTCCATCGCGGGCAGGTCGTCGTGCACGAGCGAGTAGACGTGGACCATCTCGATGGCGGCGCCCGTGGCGTCCAGCGCGTCGGGCGGTGCGTCGGCGAGGGCGTGCTCGGTGCGGCGGACCGCGTCGTGCATCCAGGCGTCGAAGCGGGTCTCGTCCGGGCAAGGGGCCATGCGGTGGGGCGCATGCTCGAGGGAGGCGGTCATCAAGTCTCCTTGTGCGAAGGCCTGTCCGTTGCCGAAGGCTTCACACCCGGGAAGTCGCACGAATAGAACTGCGACACCCAGCGCTGGTACAGCGCGGCAGGTCGCTCTTCGGCCATCAGCTTGAAACTCCCCGGGAGCCCCCTGTGGTCCCAGATCCGCGTGTCCTGGTGCGACGTGCGATCCGACCACACGCCCGCGAGCGGCTTCATCAGCGCATAGAGCGCCGAGCGGACCCCCGCAGGCCAGCGGGCGAAGCGTTCGACTTTCAGGGTCGTGACGATGCGCAAGGACCAGCGCAGGCGCGTGTTGGGCGTGGAATACGCCCGGACAACGGCTTGCAGGCCGAGCGAAGGCACCGTGAAGTGCCCGTACATGGTGGCTGCGTCGTAGTTCGTGAGATGCAGGAACATGGGCTTGCCCATCAACGTGGCCGACATCCGGACCTCCAGCTGGTTGTCGACGACGCGGGCGGACATTTCCGGTTGTCCAAAGCGGTGGATCGTGTCGAAATGGATCACGTCGACGCTGTTCTCCCCGGAGTTCTGGAAATAGCCTTCCTGCTCGTGATGCACGAAGGCCGGACGGCTCCAGCCGCTCATGTCATGCACCGGCAGCTCCCACGAGGGAGAGTGCCCCTCGTGATGCACCCACGTGAAGACGAGCCCGTTGTGCTCCCGTGCATGCCGTGCGGTCAGTGCCATGCGCGGTGTCGGCCCGGCGCGGCCCGTGTGCACGCAGCCGCCTTCCGGTCCGAACTTCAGGCGATGGAAGGGGCACACCAGGTTCTCTCCTTCGACCCGGCCTCCGTGTCCCAGGTGCGCACCCATGTGAGGGCAATAGGGCTCGATCACGCGAACGAGGCCGGATTGCGTCCGGTACAGGACGATTTCCCGTTCCATCAAGGGCCTGATCAGCACCGCACCGCGCTTGAGCTCGTGGCTGAAGCAGGCGGCGAACCATCCGTTCGGATAGGGCAGCACCGGCCTTGCGTCGCCGGGCAGGCACTTCATGTGCGCGGCCATCGGCTGGCGCGCGCGCAAGGGCGTCGCGGCGTCCGACACATGCATCGGTGGGGCGGGAGGCGCCTCGGTCTCTGTCTGTTTCAGTAGAACGGTCATGTGAGCTCTCGGTTTCGGTGGATCGCCGCCCTCGGTGCCTGGCGCCTGCGGACTCAGGCCCGGCGCCTGTGCGCGACTTCCCGCCGCGCCGGATCGAGCGTCCACCACCAATCGCACGACTGGATGCCGATCGATTCGAAACTCTCCGGCGGACACTCGTACGTGACGCCGCCGTCCTCCACCGCTTCGTTGGTCACCAGCCCGCTGATCGATCCATAGCGGTTGTTGCCGATCGACCATGGGATCGTCCCCACGTGATAGAGAGCCAGACCGTTGACGAATTCGGTCATGGCCGGCGATGCGTCCTTGAGCACGTCCTGGAGCACGCGCTCGAAGAGGCTGATCATTCGCCAGCGCATCTGCATGTAGCGCTCGACCGCCTCTTCGAAAGAGCAGCGGTAGTCGCGCAGGAAGAGCATGAGGATGTTGTGGTCGTTGGAACTGCGCGCAACTTCCTTGGGGTAGGCGTACATCTCTGCGTCGAGGATGGCCAGCAGGGCCGTGATCTCCATCAGGGCGCGCCCGCGCCGGTCCTCCCACTCGTCCTGGTGGAGGTCGACGTCGGCCACGATATGGACCAGCGCCGGAAACGCCATGCCGCCCCCCGCGTACAGGCGCGTGACGAAGTAATCGCTGAGCGTCGGACTGGGGTCCGTGAGCTTCATCATCTCGGAGGTGACGTACCAGCGGATCATCTCGGTGAACCGCGCGGCTTGCTGGGGCTTGGCGAACCGGTCCAGGCGCTGGCGGATGTCCCGTATCCCCATGGCGTACTTGTCGCCGTTGCAAGGCGGATCCTCCGGGCTGTCGATGCCGCGCAGGATCTCGCAGGCCTTGCGGTTGAAGCCCGCCGGATCCTTGCTGAGCGGGCCCTCGTCGCAGTACTCGTCATCGAAGGCGAACGCCCACAACGTGAAGTCGGAGCCGACCTGCAGCAACTCGTCGGAGCCCTTGGTGTACATCAGGGCGGCGAGGCGCGAGATTTCTATCTTGGCCAGGCGAGCCCGTTGCGTCTCGCTGTCGTACATCCTGAAGCGGTCGCAGTAGGCGAGCGTCGCCATCTCGAAGCGGTTCGTCAGCGAATGCGCGGGATCGAAGTGCGGATGCATCTCCCAGCGGCGCGGGATCGGTAGCAATGGGAACTTGAGACGGCTGGTCATGCGGTTTTCTCCTGGGTCGCGTCGTCGCGGGTGAGGTGGGTGGGGCAGGCGCGCGAGTGGCGTTCCTGGCGCCGTTCGCGCAGGAACTCAGGTCCGCCGCGCAATGAAGCTGAACGACGCCGCCTTGTCCTTGCGCAGAGCGTCCGAGAAGCTCACGGCGATATCGCGCAGCTCGCAAGCCTCGGGGCTGGGCAAGGATGACGCGCATGGTGGGAACTCCTGGTGGGGGCGGCTCAGCGTCCCGCAGACATGCGCAGGACATGGCCAGCGTCTGCGTCGTCGCCGGAGGTGGGCGGGTAGAACTGCGCCGACCAGCGCCGGAAGGCGGTGAAGGAGCGCTCCCCCGCCATGAGCTTGGGATGCGGGAGGCGGGTGCGGGCGTCCCAGATCGGGAAGTCGCCGCCCACCACCGAGATCAGCCAGCGGTGCGCCAGCGGATTGAGCACCTGGTAGGCGAGCTTGCGCAGCGGGGCCGGCCAGCGGTCGAAGCGCGCGACGCTGGGGTTGTCGCTCCAGCGGAAGGTCCATTTCATGGGCGCGACGGGTGTCGCGAAGGCCAGGGTCACGACTTGCACGCCGAGGTCCGGCAACGCGTTCTCCCCGCGGGTGAAGCCGAGGCCGAAGTTGGTCAGACGCGAGTGGAAACGCTGCCCCTTCCAGCGGGCGGTGATCGTGACGATGAGCTTGTGCCCGTCCACCTCGTGCGACAGCGCGGTCTCGGTGAACCCGTGCACCCATCCGAAGTGGGTCAGGTCCATGCTGTTCTCGACCATCGAGTCGAAGTAGCCTTCGAGTTCGTGGCTGCCGTACCGGGGGTTGAGGCGGTCGCTGAGGTCCATTTCCGGAATGTCCCAGTCGGGCGGCCGGTCCTCGCTGTGTCGCCACACCATGATCGCGCCGTTCATCTCCTTCATGTAGCGGCCCGTCAGTGCCGCGTTCGGCGGCGTCTGGCCTGCGCAGGCGCGCACGCAGCCGCCATCGGGGCCGAAGCTCAGGCCGTGGAACGGGCAGACCAGGTTCTCGCCGTCGACTTTCCCGCCGTGGCCCAGGTGCGCACCCAGGTGCGGGCAGTACGGATCGATGGCACGGGCCAGGCCCGACTGCGTGCGGTAGATCACCAGCTCCTGTCCCGCGAACGGCACGATGCGCACCGCTCCCGGCTTGACCTCGTGGCTGAAGCACACGGCGAACCAGCCGTTGGCATAAGGATGGGGGGGGCGCGTCTCTCCCGTGGTGCTGCGCATGGGCCGCGGCGGCGTGCGAACCTCCACGACGCGCGCGTGGCGTTCGTCGGCAACCGACGGGGCGCTGTTCACGCCCAGCGGTTCCCTCATGAAATGGGTCGTCGGTTCAGGCATGTCGGGGCTCCTGGGGCGGGGGCATTCGCAGGTGGGGCTCAGTGCGCGCGCTGGACCACCAGGTCGGCCAGCTGGCCGAGCCGCGCGGCGCGCTCACCGAAGGGTGCGAGCGCCGCATGGGCGCGCGCGTTCAGCGTGCGGGCCAGCGTGCGCGAGGCGTCGAGGCCGAGCATCGAAACGCAGGTCGCCTTGTCGTCGTACGCGTCCTTGCCCGCGGTCTTGCCGAGCGTGGCCGTGTCAGCGGTCGCGTCGAGGATGTCGTCGACCACCTGGAAGGCCAGGCCGATGGCGCTGCTGTAGTCGTCGAGCGCGCGGTACAGCGCGGCGCTGGCCGGCACGTCGGCCGCGCCGCACAGCGCGCCCATGCGCACGGCCGCGCGGATCAGTGCACCGGTCTTCATGCGATGCATCTGCTCGAGTGCGGGTTGGCTCAAGGACCGGCCTGCGCTTTGCAGGTCGATGGCCTGGCCGCCCACGAGCTGGCGCGAGCCGGCCGCCTGCGCCAGCTCGCGCACCAGTGCGATGCGGCGCTCGGCCGGCAGCGGCAGTTCGCTCAGCGTGAGGAAGGCCTGGGCCTGCAGCGCATCGCCCACGAGGATGGCGGTGGCCTCGTCGTAAGCCACATGCACGGTGGGCTTGCCGCGGCGCAGGTCGTCGTCGTCCATCGCGGGCAGGTCGTCGTGCACCAACGAGTAGACGTGGACCATCTCGATCGCGGCGCCCGTGGCGTCGAGCGCGTCGGGTGGTGCGTCCACGAGAGCGCCCGCCGCCTGGCACAGCAGCGGGCGGATGCGCTTGCCGCCGCCGAGCGCGGCGTAGCGCAGCGCTTCGTGCAGGTGCGTGGGCAGGGTCTCGGCCGGCGGCAGGCCGGCGGCGAGTGCGTGCTCGGTGCGGCGGACCGCGTCGTGCATCCAGGTGTCGAAGGAGCCGGCGGGTCCGCTCTGCGGCACCGGGGCCTCGCGGACGTCGCACGGCAGCAGGGCTTCAAGGGGCATGGTGATCTCCCGCATGCTGCAGTGCGCCGGGATCGTCCACGAGGCCGCCCGGATAGAACTGCGACGCCCAGCGCCGGTGGACGATGAGGGTCTTGTCGCCCGCGGTCAGCCTGGGATGCTTGATGAAGCTCTTGGCATTCCATATCGGAAAGTCCGGCTCGATGAACCACCGCATCCATCGGCTGGCGATCGGCGTGAGCACGGCGTAGATCGCGCTCCTCAGCATGCGGGGCGCGCGGCCAAGCCGCACGATGCGAAGCCGGTCCGCGATCGCCAGCTTCCATTTCAGCGGTGCGATCTGCGTGAAGAAGACCTGCGTCTGCAGCCGCACGCCCAGGTCGGGCATCTCGAACGAGCCCATCACATAGCCGACGCCGTAGTTCATGAATTCGCCACGGATGTGCAGCCCCTTCCAGCGGGCCGAGATCGAGATCTCGAACCTGCAGTCCTCCGCCCGGTGAGACATGGTCATGTCCGAGAGCCCGTGGAGCCAGCCGAAATGAACCATGTCGGCGCCGTTCTCCACCGCATCGTGCGCGTAGCCGTCCAGCGTCTTGCGGATGTAGCAGGCCGAAGAAAAGTCGCCGAGGTCGTGGTGCGACACGTCCCACTGGGGAGGGCGGCCCGCATGGTCGACCCACACCAGGACGGCCCCGTCGATTTCCCGGGCGTGGCGCGCGGTCAGCGCGGCGCGCGGCGGTCGCTCGCCATGCCCGGTGCGCACGCAGCCGCCGTCCGGCCCGTAGGCCAGCCCGTGCAGCGGGCACACCAGGTTCTCGCCGTCGACCTTGCCGCCGTGGCCCAGGTGAGCGCCCAGGTGCGGGCAGTACGGCTCGACGACACGGGCGAGCCCGGCGTGCGTGCGGTACAGGACGAGTTCCTGCCCCATGAACGGGACCGTCAGCACCTGCCCGCGCGCGAGCTCGCTGGAGAAGCACCCCAGGAACCAGCCCTCGGCATAGGGCAGCGGGCGGCGTGTTTCGCCCACGGTGCTGCGAAATTGCTGCAGGCCGATGGTGTGCGCGGCCGGGCCGCAGCTTGCCGCGGCGGGCGGCGCGAGATGGCCTGCTTCCTGGAAGGCCGCATCGATCACGCGCGGCATCGTGGGCGGGTTCATGGGAGCGCTCCCGCACGGGCGCGTTCACCCTGGCCTGCGACGTGCAGGGCCGGCGTGCCCCGGCGGGCTTCTTGCGCCGCGGGGTCGTGCGTCCACCACCAGGCGATGCACGGGATGGCGGACGCAGTGGATTCCGCCTTCGGCGCAGGGGCGCCCTGCGGCCCGGCTTCGTCGGGCACGCCGTCCTGCTCGTAGCGCTCGGAGCCGTGGCACCAGTCGAACGTGGCCCTGACGATGCGGCCCAGGCTTTGCACATGGCGTTGCAGCGCGGGCGAGGTGCCGGCGGCGATGAGCTCGCCGCGCAGGCCCAGGAAGAGCTGCATGATCTCCATGTACATGGCGACGGCCCGTGCGCCTGCCACCGCGGGCGAGCATTGGGACCCGTGCTGGATCACGCTGATCAGGTTGTGCCCGCCCTGCTCGCGCGCCACCTCCTTCTCGTACGACACGATGTCGGCGCTCCAGGTGGCCAGCGTGAGCGCCATTTCCGCGAGCGCCCTGACACGGCGATCCTCCAGGAGGTCCGTGGGCACCGCATAGCCTTCGGTGATCGCGGCCAGCGTGGGAAAGGCCAGGCCGCCCCCGCTGTACAGGCGCAGCAACCCGTACTGGTTCAGCGAAGGGACATGGCCCGACGCCACGTTGCCCGCCTTCCAGACCTCGGCAAAGAACCATCCCCGCATGGCGGCCAGCCACTGGGCCATCTGGTCGGCGGTGGCGTGCGCCTCCAGGCGGCGGCGGATGTCGCACATGGCGGCGGCATAGCGGTCGTCGACCTGCGCGCTGTCTTCCGGCGTCTCGATCGCCCGATGGATCATCGCCAGTACGCCGGCCAGCCGGCCGGGTTGCCGGCTCAGCGGACCCTCGTCGCAGTACTCGTCGTCGAACGAGACGTTCCAGATGAAGAAGTCCGAGAGGATCTGCAGGGTCTGCGGCGTGGCGTCGGGCACGATGCGGGCCGCGAGTTCGCCGCAGCCGGAGCGGGCCATGCGGTCGCGTTCGGTGTCGTTCAGGCACAGGGAGAAGCGCCGCATCCAGGCGACCGACTGCGCATCCGCGTGCGCCGCCCCGGGATGAATGGCGCTGGGAATGGGGCACTCGAAGTACGGCAGCTTCATGGCGCGGTCTCTACGACACGTAGACAGAGCCGACCGGTGCCTGCTGCGGGGCGCCTGCGCCCTCCATCTTGTCGGTGCCCGCCAGGCTCACATCCACATGCCGCATGGGCAGCCCGTTCCAGATGTGCCCGTGCCCGCCGTACCGCGGCGATTCGATGTGCCACTGCAGCGTGCCCACCACCATCAGGAGGTAGGTGTCCAGGTACAGGTGCAGGCGCGCGCCCAGCGGGTGATTGGCATAGCGCTCGTGCAGCCGGGCGATCAGGCCGGCCAGCTCTGCGTACATCTCTTCCATCATTTCGCAGACGGCGCTGATGGCCTGCTGCGCATCGAGGCCGCGGGTGTTGCGCATGATGAGGACCGAGCTCAGCGTGTCCTCGGTGGAGTAGTACTCGACGGCATATGAGTACACGTCGTTCGTGAACGCACAGTGCCAGCTGACGAGGTCCACCGCGCGCTTCATGTCGGGGTCCTCGATCAGGTCGGACACGTCGATGTCCAGCACGTATTCCATGGCGGCGATGTAAGGCTGCATGCCGCTGGACATCAGGCGCACCTTGAGGAAGCTCTCCATGTCCTCGTTGGCCCAGTTGTCGCGAAATTCCTTCTCGACCTTGAGGTGGTGCATCCAGCGGGTCCAGCGGCCGCGCAGGCGCTGGTACACCGCGTCGCTGGGCGCATGCTGGCGGATGGTCTGCCAGAGCCCTTCCATGACGCGCGCGTCGTGGGCGTCGGGGTCTTCGGCGATGATCTTCGCGCACTGCTCGGGGTCGCTGGTCGTCAGGTCGTCGCACTGGAAGATCAGCGTCAGGATGCTCGCGTGGTGCGCGACCCGCTCCGGAATGCCGTCCGGAAACACGCTGGCGTCGTAGAGCGAATCCATGCGCTCGATGGCGCCGTGCAGGCTGCCCGGCTCCGGCTTGCCGTAGTTCTCGTACAGCCATTGCGCATGCAGCCGCTTGATGTAGGGGTAGCTCGTGTTGATGCGCGGCCGGATGGCTTTCAACATCTCGGGGATCACGAATTTCGGGGGAGGCTCCAGCGCCGCGGGCGTGGTGCTTTCGAGAACGGCATTCATGCATCTGCTCCTGTGAAATGGATCGAAGTGCGTGGGGATGTCGGTGTGGCGCAGGGTCAGGCGGCGCGCGCGTCGGCCGCCGCGATGTCGTCCAGCGTCGGAGCCGCCGCGATGGTCACTTCGCCGGAAACGAAGCGCTGGTCCGAGAGGTGGTAGCGCCGCGTGATGACGCACCACTCCGCGTTGCCCGAGCTGATGTATTCCAGCTCGCGCACGTAGGCGCGCACGTCGGGGCGCTGCCCAAGGGGGCCGGCGAGCACCTCGTCGCGCGACCGGATCAACGCCTGCTCGTTGCGCGCGCACAGCGCGGCCAGGCGATAGACCGCCTGCTGCAGGTCCCGCCCCTCCTCGCGCATCAGCACCCACATGGCGTTGAGCGAATCCCTCGCCGGCACCTCCTTGCGGAACGAGAAGAAGTCGTTCACCAGGATGACCGCATCCATGGCCGCGGTGCGGACCGCGCGCAGCGATGCGTCTTCGGCCAGCGCATCGGTCATGTCCACGTCCAGGGCGTACTCGGTCAGCATGGTCAGGTACTCGCCGAACGCGTTGTCGCGGCGCAGGTCCATGTAGCCATCCAGCGTCAGCGTGTCCATCTGGTAGGCCAGCGGATCGGCCATGCGCACCAGCTGGCTGCGGATGCCGGCTTTCATGCGCTCCCAGACGCGGGGCTTTTGCGCCAGCTGCGCCTGGATGGGCGGCAGCGTGTCGAACAGGAGCCGCGGCAGCGGCGCACTGGCCGGCGGCAGGATGCCTTCCAGGGCATCGAGGTAGTGGCGCAGGAGTTCGTCGCGCGGGCGTTGGTCGGCGCTCAGCTCCAGGGGCGTGAAGGCATCGTCCATCAGGGTCCCCGCATTCATCATGCGCATGACGGAATAGATGCGGTCCGCTTTCGCGTGCGGGTAGCACAGGCCGCCGTAGGCCGGCACGCGCTGCCCGAGGTAGGCGGCGGTGGCCTTCTCGCTGCGAAAGTGCGCCAGCACATAGGGCCGGTCGTCCACCGCCAGCCGCGCCTCGATGGCGTCGTTCTGCGGGTGCCAGGTGGGTTTGAGCGTGAGGCCCGGGTCGGGGAGATGGACCTTGCTGCCCAGTTCGGGCATGCGGGCCAGGGTTTGGGCGAACGGGGTCGGTTCGGGCATGCTCAGGTCCGCCGCGCAATGAAGCTGAACGACGAGGCTTTGTCCTTGAGCAGCGCGTCCGAGAAGCTCACGGCGATGTCGCGCAGCTCGGTGAACGTGGCGGTCTTGCTGGTCGGGTGGTGCGCGTCCAGGTTGTCCTTGACCAGCCCGTACCAGCGGATCACCTCCGCGTTCGAGGGCAGCACGCGCTGGTCGAGCACCGCGAAGCCGTGGCGCTCGAGCACCTGCTTCACGCCGTCGGGCGTCTTGCGGTAGCCCGACGCGGCGCGGTCGACCTTGTCCGGGATGTGCGACTTGTAGGTCGCCAGGTCCACCTTGTAGAGGCTCTCCGAAATGATGACCGTGCCGCCCGTGCGCATGCGCGCCGACAGCGAGGCCATGGCCTGCTCCAGCACCTCGGGCGTGAAGTGGATGAGGCTGCCGCGCAGGATGGCCAGGTCGTAGGGCACCTGCGCATCGGGCAGCTCGCCGATGTCCTTGGCATTGCACTGGTACAGCCGCACGCGGTCGGCCAGGCCCTCGTGCGCGATGAGTTCGCGCGCGCACTCCAGCTGCGGGCGGCTCACGTTCACGCCGTCGATGCGCGCGCACTGCGGGTAGCGCTGCGCGATGAACTTCAGCACCGGGCCCCAGCCGCAGCCGATGTCGATCGCGCGGCGCACGGTGGCCGGCGAGAGGTCGGCGCCGGCCTGCTCGGCGAGCTCGAACTGGTGCTCCATGTGGCGCCGCCCCGAGGCGTCGAGCGGGAGGTCGTGCGGGTCCATCTTCTCGTCGAACACGCCGTACTGGTACCAGAGCTCGTTGCCGATCGCCTTGCGCCACTGGTCGGGCGTGTCGGCATAGACCTGCTCGATCTTGTCCTGGTAGTGGTCGAGGCTGCGGCTGTGGATGACGTCGATGCCGACGGCTTGCGCGGATGCTTGCATGGTGTGGGCGCTCCTGGTGGGGGAAATTCAGAGGCGTCGCGCGATGACGCTGTAGGTCGAGAACTTGTCCTTGATCAGCGCGACCGAGAGGCTGACCGCCATCACGCGCAGCTCTTCCAGCGGCGGCGGGATGGTGTCGGGCGTGAAGTTCTTCTCGATGTTTTCCTTCACGTCGGTGAACCAGCGCGCCACGTCGATGTTGCGCGGGAGCACGCGCATGTCTTCGACCACGAAGCCGCTTTCTTCGAGCACGCGGCGGAAGTAGGCCGGCGTCTTGCGGTGCTTGCAGGCGAGGCGGTCGACCTCGTCCTCGATGTCGGAGCGGTAGTTGTCCAGCGGGATGTTGTAGAGGTTGTCGGAGATGACGACCTTGGCCCCCGGGCGCATGCGCGCGGCCACCTGCTTCATCGAGCGTTCGTACAGGTCGTTCGGAAAGTGCGAGATGACGCCGCGGATCGTCACCAGGTCGTAGGGCGTGTCGGGGTTGGGCAGCAGGGCGACGTCCTGCGCATCGCACAGGTACAGGTTCACGCGGTCGCTCAGGTGCTGCTGGGCGTGGTAGCGGGCGCAGTGCGCGAGCTGCGTCTCGCTGATGTTGATGCCGTCGAGCTGGCGGCATTGCGGAAAGTGCTCCGCGAGGTAGCGCAGGCCGAAGCCCCAGCCGCAGCCCACGTCGAGGATGCGGCGGATGGGGAACGGCGGGGGCTGGTCCAGGCCCGCGATTTCCATCTGCTGGTCGAAGTAGCGCAGGCCCGATTCGTTGAGCGAGATCGGCGGCACCGAGCGCGGGTCGTCGTAGACGCCGAACTGGAACATCAGGTCCTCGCCGATGGCCTTGCGCCAGTCCTCGGGGTCGTCCTGGTAGGTGTACTCGACCTTGGCGTGGTACGGGTTGGCCTCGGCACCCCGGATCACTTGAAGCGAAGGCGGGGCGGGCGCGTCGATGCGGCGTGCGGTGGCTGTGCTCATCGGGTTCTCCTGTGGCTGGCGGTCACGGTGGGTTTCAGGAAACGAGGCTCATGCGAGCCGTGCGGAACGCGGGGGCGTTGGCATCGAAGAACGCCTGGATCGACTGCACCAGCCCGTCGGCATCCAGGCCGTGGGCTGCAAGCAATCGGGCGCAGTCGCCGTGCTCGACGAACTGGTCGGGCAGGCCGAGTTGCAGCGACGGAATCAGCACGCCCTGCGCGGCCAGCGATTCGAGGCAGGCCGCGCCGGCGCCGCCCATCACGCAGCCTTCTTCGACGGTGACCAGCACGTCGTGGGTCTCGGCGAGCGAGAGCACCAGGTCGGCATCGAGCGGCTTGACGAAGCGCATGTTGGCGACCGTGGCGTCGAGCCGTTCGGCGGCGGCCAGGCTGGGCACGACCATGGTGCCGAAGGCCAGGATGGCGATGCGTGCGCCCATCGGCTGCGTCGATTCGCGCCGCACCTGGCCGCGGCCGATGTGCAGCGGCTGCAGCGCGCGCACGGGCAGCGCGCCGGGCCCGCCGCCGCGCGGGTAGCGCACGGCGGCCGGGCCGTCGTGGCGCAGGGCGGTGTGCAGCATCTGGCGGCACTCGTCCTCGTCGGACGCGGCCATCACGACCATGTTCGGAATGCAGCGCAGGTAGGCGACGTCGAAGGCGCCCATGTGCGTCGCGCCGTCGGCGCCGACGATGCCGGCGCGGTCGACCGCGAACACGACCGGCAGGTTCTGCAAGGCCACGTCGTGGACCAGCTGGTCGTAGGCGCGCTGCAGGAAGGTCGAGTAGATGGCGACCACGGGCCGCATCCCCGCCGCCGCGAGGCCCGCGGCGAAGGTCACGGCGTGCTGCTCGGCGATGCCGACGTCGAAGTAGCGCTCGGGAAAGCGCCGCTCGAAGTCCATCAGCGCCGAGCCCTCGCGCATGGCCGGCGTGATGGCGACCACGCGCGCATCGGCCTCGGCCTCGTCGCAGAGCCAGTCGCTGAAGACCTGGGCGTAGGTCGGCTTGGCGGGGGCGGCTGCCGGGGCGGTCTTGATGCCGGCGGCGGGGTCGAACTTGCCGGGGCCGTGGTACAGGACCGGGTCCTGCTCGGCCGGGCGGTAGCCGTGGCCCTTCTGCGTGACGATGTGCAGCAGCTGCGGACCCGGCTGCGCCTGCAACTTCTGCAGGGCCGGGATCAGCGCGCCCAGGTCGTGGCCGTCGATGGGGCCGGTGTAGTGGAAGCCGAACTGCTCGAACAGGGTGGCGGGCGACAGGCCGAGCTCCGAGGGCTCGCAGGGGGCCAGCGCCGGGCGCATGGCGCGCAATCTTTGCCGGCTGGCTTCATTGGCGCTGGCATAGGCGCGTTCTGAAATCAATCCGCCCAGATAAAGGCGTAGCATGCCGACGGGTGGTGAAATCGACATGTCGTTGTCGTTCAATATCACCAATAAGCGGCCGCAGGCCTGCGTATTGTTCATGGCCTCGAAAGCCATGCCGGCGCTCAAGGCCCCGTCGCCGATCACCGCAATGGCGTGGTCGGTCGAATTGGAAATGCGGGCGGCCTGTGCAAATCCCAGGGCGGCGGAAATGGAGGTGCTGGAATGCGCGGTGCCGAAATGATCGTGCTCGGATTCGGCGCGCCTCGGAAATCCGGAAATACCACCGAATTGGCGCAAGGTGGGCATGGCCTGGCGCCGGCCGGTCAGGATTTTGTGGGCGTAGCTCTGGTGGCCGACGTCCCAGACGATGCGGTCGCGCGGGGTGTCGAACACGTAGTGCAGGGCGACCGTCAGCTCGACCGTGCCCAGATTGGAGGCGAAGTGGCCGCCCGTGCGCGACACGCTGTCGACGATGAAGGATCGCAATTCATCCGCAAGGCCCGGCAATTGAGCAATGCCGAGCTGGCGCAGCGAATGGGGCGAATCGATGGCTTCGAGCAGGGCATGCATTCCGGTTTCTCCGTGAGATGGAAACGCGCGGGCCGTGGCGACTGAATTTTTTATGCGATGCGGTACTTGCTAATTTCGGACAAAACAATGCCTTGGAAATTGATGGTTCAATTTCCTTGTCAAAGCCTCCAAGGGAACCTGAAAGCGCGTCGGCTCCGGGTTTTTAATTCCGGGTCGGGCGAAATCAGGAGGTCAGCGTAGGGGATGGATTTGGCGCGCACAAGCGAATGCGGCTGCAAATTTTTTGATACCCCGGGTTATTTACCCCCGAGGTTTTAATCAGTTTTTTGGATGGCGCGGCGCGCGCGCACGACCGCCACGGCCGTTCCAAAACGGCCGCGGTGCGAGGTCAGGGGGAGAGGAGGGAGGGGGCGCCGACGCCCGCGCATGGCGGGCGGCCGGGCGGTGCCGTCAGACGCCGGCGGCGTGCGCCTGCTGGTCGGCGTGGTAGCTGGAGCGCACCATCGCGCCCACGGCGGCGTGGCTGAAGCCCATCTTGTAGGCCTCTTCCTCGAACATCTTGAAGGTGTCGGGGTGCACGTAGCGGCGCACCGGCAGGTGCGAGCCCGACGGCGACAGGTACTGGCCGATGGTCAGCATGTCGATGTCGTGGGCGCGCATGTCGCGCATCACCTGCAGGATCTCTTCGTCGGTTTCGCCCAGGCCGACCATGATGCCGCTCTTGGTCGGCACGTTCGGGTGCAGCGCCTTGAACTTCTTCAGCAGGTTCAGGCTGAACTGGTAGTCGCTGCCCGGGCGCGCTTCCTTGTACAGGCGCGGCGCGGTTTCCAGGTTGTGGTTCATCACGTCGGGCGGCGCGGCCTTGAGGATTTCCAGCGCGCGGTCGTCGCGGCCGCGGAAGTCGGGCACCAGGATCTCGATCTGCGTCATCGGCGAGAGCTCGCGGATGTTGCTGATGCAGTCGACGAAGTGCTGGCTGCCGCCGTCGCGCAGGTCGTCGCGGTCGACGCTGGTGATCACCACGTACTTCAGGCGCAGCTTGGCGATGGTCTTGGCCAGGTTGAGCGGCTCGTCCTTGTCCAGCGGGTCGGGGCGGCCGTGGCCCACGTCGCAGAACGGGCAGCGGCGCGTGCACTTGTCGCCCATGATCATGAAGGTGGCCGTGCCGTTGCCGAAGCATTCGCCGATGTTCGGGCACGAGGCTTCTTCGCAGACGGTGTGCAGGTTGCTTTCGCGCAGGATCTGCTTGATCTCGTAGAAGCGCGTGGTGGGGCTGCCGGCCTTGACGCGGATCCATTCCGGCTTCTTGAGCACTTCGCCGGTCTGCACCACCTTGACGGGGATGCGCGAGAGCTTGGCCGCGGCCTTCTGCTTGGCCAGCGGGTTGTAGGTTTCGGCGCTCTGGGCGTCGCGGACGACTTCGGTGGTGCTCATTGGTGTGTCAAGGAGCCAGGAAAGCGCCGAGTTTTTGGCTCAGCACTTTGGCGGCTTCTTCCCATGTGGTTTGGACGCCGATTGTAGAAAGGTCGACCGTTTTCAGCCCCGCGTAGCCGCAAGGGTTGATGCGCGAGAAGGGTTCGAGGTCCATCGCGACATTGAGCGACACACCGTGGTAAGTGGCGTGGCGGCTCACCTTGATGCCCAGCGCGGCGATCTTGCCCAGGCCCCGGAACGGGTCGGCGCCGGGCATCGGGCCGGTGAGGGCGGCGTGCGAGAACGGGTCGTCCAGGCGCACGTAGATGCCCGGTGCGCCCGCCACGCGGTGGCCCGTCACGCCGAAGTGGGCGAGCGTGCGCAGCACCGATTCCTCGATGCGGTAGACGTATTCCTTGACGTAGTAGCCCGCGCGCCGCAGGTCGATGAGCGGGTAGGCCACCACCTGTCCCGGGCCGTGGAAGGTGACCTGCCCGCCCCGGTCGGTCTGTACGACCGGGATCGGGCCGGGGGCCAGGATGTGGTCGGTCTTGCCCGCCAGCCCCTGCGTGAACACGGGGTCGTGCTCGCAGATCCATAGCGCGTCGGGCGTCTCGGGCGTGCGCCCCTGCGTGAAGCGCTGCATCGCCGCGTACGTGGCGAGGTAGTCGGCCCGGCCGAGCCACTGCGCTTCGAGGGGCGTCAAAGAACGACTTTCACCATCGGGTGCGCGGACAGGGCGCGGTAGAGGTCGTCGAGCTGCTCGCGGCTGGTGGCGGTGACGGTGATGGTCACGCCCAGGTAGTTGCCGGCCTTGCTGTCGCGCAGCTCGACCGTGGTGGCGTCGAAGGCCGGATCGAAGCGCTCGGCGATCTGTGTGATGGCGTGCACGAAGCCGTCGACCTTCGCGCCCATCACCTTGATGGGGAACTGCGAGGGGTACTCGATCAGCGATTCCTTGCGCGGATCGGGGATCGATGCGGTGTCGGTGGGGGTCGTCGGGGTATCGGTCATGCGGTGGCTCCTGGCGCGTCGGCGTTGCGTTGCTTGGCCTGTTGGTAGGCGGCATACAAGCTCTGGTAGATGGGGCCGGGATGGCCATTGCCAATGGCCTGGCCATCGAGTGTGACAACGGGCAACACTTCCTTGGTGGCCGAGGACAGCAGCAGCTCGTCGGCGCCGAACACCTCGTCGCGCGACACGCGCCGCAGCGCGAAGGGAATGCTGCTGTCCTGGCACAGGCGCTCGAGCAGGCCGTAGCGGATGCCGGTCAGCACGAGGTTGTCCTTGGGCGGGCCGATGAGCGTGCCGTCCTTCACGATCCACACGTTGCTCGACGAGGCCTCGCTGAGCCAGTCGCCGCGGAACATCACGGTCTCGGTCGCGCCGGCCTCGACGCTGATCTGCCGTGCGAGCACCGCGCCCAGCAGGCTGGTGCTCTTGATGTGGGCCTTCTGCCAGCGGAAGTCGTCGGCGGTGACGCAGGCCACGCCCTTGGCGCGCACCGCATCGGCCACGGGCGGCAGGGGGTTCACCATCGCGAACACGGTGGGGCGCAGGCCGCGCACCATGACGTGGTCGCGTGGTGCCACGCCGCGCGAGACCTGGAAGTAGATCGCCTGCGGTGCCTTGCCCTGCGGCGCGGCAAGCCGCGTGGCGATGGCGCGCCATTCGTCGCGGGTGTAGGGGTTGTCGATCTGCAGCTCGGCCAGCGAACGCTCGAGGCGCGCGATGTGTTCATCGAAGCAGAAGGGCGCGCCGAAGTAGACGGGGATCACTTCATAGATGCCGTCGCCGAAGATGAAGCCGCGGTCGAGGACGCTGATCTTCGCGTCGCGCAGAGGGGTGAATTCGCCGTTGAGAAAGCACGGCGTGTCGGGCAGTGCCGAGGTGATGTCTTGCATCCGCAAATTATGGGCGGACGCCACACTCGGTGCAGAACTGTCGACGAAGTGTCACGTTATGGCGGGACCCCGCTAGGTTTTACTTATAATCAATGGCTTTGTAAAATTCTCCGGGGACAAACACGGGGTGCATTCGAATGACAACCAACGCCCCTGTCCCTGAGGTTGACGCCGAAGAATCCGATTTCAAGCCACTCACGGCCGAAGAGGCCCAGAAGTTGCGCGAGCAAAACCCCGAGCTGTCACCCTGGTGGGTGATCGCAGCCCAAGTGGCTGCAGGCGTGGTGGTAGCTTGCCTGGCGTGGATCTGGACGGCGCGATCCGAGGCTGCAATCTCGGCGTTTTACGGAGCCATGACAGTAGCGATCCCCGCGGCCTTGTTTGTCCGCGGTGTCCGGCGCAAACCGGGCATGCCGTCGCAGGCTGTCATGTTGAGGTTTTTTGTGTGGGAGATGATCAAGATCGCGCTGACCGTTGCCTTGCTGGCCGCGGCGCCGTGGCTGATCGGGGGGCTCGTCTGGCTGGCCATGGTGGCTGGCGTGGTGGTCGCCATGAAGATGTACTGGGTGGCACTGCTGGTGCGGCCCAAATTTTTGAACCGGATTTGACTGTTTTGGAAGAGAGACGCTGAAAGATGGCCGCCGAAGGACACGCCCCGACCGCGAGTGAATACATCGTTCACCACCTCCAGCACTGGCAAGTCGACTGGAGCCTCAAGCCCGTCGTTCAATCCGCCATTGTTGACTTCAACGTCATCAACCTCGACTCGGTGCTCTACGCGCTGATCATCGGCGCGTTGGGTTGCTTCGTGCTGTGGCTGGCTGCCCGCAAGGCAACGCCCGGCGTGCCCGGCCGTTTCCAGGCGGCGGTCGAGATCCTGGTCGAGATGGTGGACAACCAGGCCAAAGCCAACGTGCACAACGCTGCGAGCCGCAAGTTCATCGCCCCGCTGGCGCTCACCGTGTTCGTCTGGATCTTCCTGCTGAACGCGATGGACATGCTGCCGGTCGACCTGCTGCCGGCCATCTGGACCCAGGTCTACTCGGCGCTGGGCCACGATCCGCACCACGCCTACATGCGTGCCGTGCCGACCGCCGACCTCTCGACCACGCTCGGTCTTTCCACTTCCGTGCTGCTCCTGTGCCTCTTCTACAGCGTCAAGGTCAAGGGCCTGGGCGGCTGGGGCCACGAGCTGATCACCGCGCCTTTCGGTGCCCACCCTCTGCTGTGGCCCGTCAACCTGCTGATGCAGGTCATCGAGTACCTGGCCAAGACGGTCTCGCACGGCATGCGGTTGTTCGGCAACATGTATGCGGGCGAGCTCGTCTTCATGCTCATCGCCCTCATGGGCGGTGCCATGGCGGCCTCGTTCTCCGGTGTGATGCTGCCCATCGGGCACATCATTGCCGGCACCGTCTGGGCGATCTTCCACATCCTGGTGATCACGCTGCAGGCTTTCATCTTCATGATGCTGACCCTGATCTATCTGGGCCAGGCGCATGAGGCGCATTGAGTTTCCCTTTTTCTTTTCGTTTGCTTTAAATCTGTTCTAAGGAGTCATCATGGAAAACATTCTCGGTCTCGTCGCTCTCGCTTGTGGTCTGATCGTCGGTCTCGGCGCCATCGGTGCTTCCATCGGCATCGCGCTGATGGGTGGCAAGTTCCTGGAATCGTCGGCCCGTCAACCTGAGCTCATGAACGACCTGCAGACCAAGATGTTCATCTTGGCTGGTCTGATCGACGCGGCCTTCCTGATCGGCGTGGCCATCGCCCTGCTGTTCGCCTTCGCCAACCCGTTCGCCGCGACCCTGCTGGCCAACCTGCCCAAGTAAGCCGGTTCAACGCCACTCCAGAAAGGTGTTGCCGTGAGTATCAACGCGACCCTGTTCGTTCAGGCCATCGTCTTCCTGCTGCTGGTGCTGTTCACGATGAAATTCGTGTGGCCGCCCATCGCGAAGGCTTTGGATGAACGCGCACAAAAGATCGCTGCGGGCCTGGCGGCCGCCGAGAAGGCCAAGGCTGAACTCGCTTCCGCCAACCAGCGCGTCGAGCAGGAACTGGTTCAGTCTCGCAACGAGACCACCAGCCGCCTGGCCGATGCCGAGCGCCGCGCCCAGCAGATCATCGAAGAGGCCAAGGGCCGTGCAACGGTGGAGGCCAACAAGATCGTGGCCGACGCGCACGCCGAAGCCGAACAGCAGTCCGTGCGTGCCCGTGAAGCCCTGCGTGAGCAGGTTGCTGCACTGGCCGTCAAGGGTGCCGAGCAGATTCTCCGCAAGGAAGTCAACGCCGGTGTCCACGCCGACCTGCTCCAGCGCCTGAAGACCGAGCTCTGAGGACGATATGGCCGAACTTGCGACCATTGCCCGCCCCTACGCGGACGCGCTCTTCGGGGCTACTTCGAGCGACCTCGAAGGCACGGCCGGATGGATCGGCCAGCTGGCCGCCATCACTGCCGATCCGCAGCTCCTGCAGTTCGCTGCCGACCCGAAGGTGTCGCCGGAACAGATCTTCGATCTGATCTCCGGGCTGCTGCCGCAAGCCTTGCCGGACACCGGCAAGAACTTCCTGCGCACGGTGATCGACAACGGCCGGCTTGCTGCATTGCCTGAAGTCGCGGCCCAGTACCGCGAGCTCAAGAACGCCAAGGGCGGCACGGCCGACGCGGTGATCTACAGCGCCTTCCCGATCGACGCGGCGAGTCTCGCCGAGGTCGCCGTGGCACTGCAGCGCCGTTTCGGTCGCCCGCTGAACACGCGTGTGGAATCCGATCCTTCGCTGATCGGCGGCATCCGTGTGGTGGTGGGGGACGAAGTCCTCGACACCTCCGTCAAGGCGCGTCTCGAACAAATGAAAGCAGCGCTCACCGCCTGAGGCGGCGAGCCGCGGTTGGCCCTATTTATTGAAAGAAGGAAAGAGTCATGCAACTCAATCCCGCAGAAATTTCCGAACTGATCAAGAGCCGTATCGAAGGCCTTGGCGTCAGCGCCGACATCCGCAACCAGGGCACCGTGGTCTCGGTGACCGACGGCATCGTGCGCGTGCACGGCCTGTCGGACGCGATGCAAGGCGAAATGCTGGAATTCCCGCCCACGGCTGACGGCACGCCGTCGTTCGGCTTGGCGCTGAACCTTGAGCGCGACTCGGTCGGCGCCGTGATTCTGGGCGAGTACGAGCACATCTCCGAAGGCGACACCGTCAAGTGCACGGGCCGCATCCTGGAAGTGCCCGTGGGCCCCGAGCTCATCGGCCGCGTGGTGAATGCACTGGGCCAGCCGATCGACGGCAAGGGTCCGATCAACGCCAAGATGACCGACGTGATCGAAAAGGTTGCACCTGGCGTGATCGCACGGAAGTCCGTGGACCAGCCGATGCAGACCGGCCTGAAGTCGATCGACTCGATGGTGCCCGTCGGCCGTGGCCAGCGCGAGCTGATCATCGGCGACCGCCAGACCGGCAAGACGGCCGTGGCGATCGACGCGATCATCAACCAGAAGGGTCAGAACATGACCTGCGTCTACGTTGCGATCGGCCAGAAGGCTTCGTCGATCAAGAACGTGGTGCGCTCGCTGGAACAAGCCGGCGCGATGGACTACACCATCGTGGTGGCCGCATCGGCTTCCGAATCGGCTGCCATGCAGTACGTGTCGGCCTACTCGGGCTGCACGATGGGCGAGTACTTCCGCGACCGCGGCCAGGACGCCCTGATCGTCTATGACGACCTGTCCAAGCAGGCCGTGGCCTACCGTCAGGTGTCGCTGCTGCTGCGCCGCCCGCCAGGCCGCGAAGCCTACCCCGGCGACGTGTTCTATCTCCACAGCCGTCTGCTCGAGCGCGCAGCCCGCGTGAACGCCGACTACGTCGAAGCCTTCACCAAGGGTGAAGTCAAGGGCAAGACCGGTTCGCTGACGGCACTGCCGATCATCGAAACGCAAGCTGGCGACGTGTCCGCTTTCGTTCCGACCAACGTGATCTCGATCACCGACGGCCAGATCTTCCTGGAAACCAGCCTGTTCAACGCCGGCATCCGTCCCGCCATCAACGCCGGTATCTCGGTGTCGCGCGTGGGCTCGTCGGCGCAGACCAACCTGATCAAGAACCAGTCGGGCGGTATCCGTACCGACCTGGCCCAGTACCGTGAACTGGCCGCGTTCGCGCAGTTCGCTTCCGACCTGGACGAAGCGACCCGCAAGCAACTCGACCGCGGTGCGCGCGTGACGGAACTGCTCAAGCAGACCCAGTACAGCCCGCTGCCGATCTCGCTGATGAATGCCACGCTGTTCGCAGTGAACAAGGGCTTCATGGACGACATCGACGTCAAGAAGGTGCTCCCGTTCGAACACGGCTTCCACCAGCTGCTGAAGACGAGCCACGCCGCCCTGCTCGAAACCATGGAAAAGCATGGTGCCAAGTGGGACGTCAAGCCGGCCAAGCCGGACGACAGCGCGGAAAAGCAGGCCTTCAAGAAGGTGTGCCAGGACGCCGAAGCCGAACTGCTGGCAGCAGCCACCTCGTTCAAGAAGTCGTTCGCCTGAGCGACCTTTTGACCGACGCAAGAAGGAGCTCATATGGCAGCTGGTAAGGAAATCCGCGGCAAGATCAAATCGGTGGAGAACACCAAGAAGATCACCAAGGCCATGGAAATGGTCTCGGTTTCCAAGATGCGCAAGGCGCAAGAGCGCATGCGTGCCGCACGCCCCTACAGCGAGAAGATCCGCAACATCGCGGCGAACCTTGGCAAGGCGAATCCCGAGTACACGCACGCCTTCATGAAGAAGAACGACGCCAAGGCGATCGGCTTCATCATCGTGACGAGCGACAAGGGCCTGTGCGGTGGCTTGAACACCAACCTGCTGCGCGCCGTGACAGCCAAGCTGCGCGAAGCGCAGTCGGCCGGCGTGGCGATCGAGTCGGTCGCCATCGGCAGCAAGGGCCTGGGCTTCCTGAACCGCATCGGTGCCCGCGTGGTGGCGCACGTCACCCACCTGGGTGACACGCCGCATCTGGACAAGCTCATCGGCCCGGTCAAGACGCTGCTGGACGCTTACGCGGAAGGCAAGCTCTCGGCCGTGTACCTGTGCTACACGAAGTTCATCAACACGATCAAGCAGGAGCCGCTCGTCGAGCAGCTGCTGCCGCTGGCCGCTGACTCGCTGCAAGTCGAGGAAGGCCAGCATTCGTGGGACTACATCTACGAGCCCGATGCGCAAAGCGTGATCGACGAGCTGCTGGTCCGCTATGTCGAGTCGCTGGTTTACCAGGGCGTGGCAGAAAACATGGCGTCCGAGCATTCGGCGCGGATGGTGGCCATGAAGGCTGCCACCGACAACGCAGGCAATGTGATCAGCGAGCTGAAGCTGGTCTACAACAAGACCCGCCAGGCCGGCATCACCAAGGAGCTCTCGGAAATCGTTTCGGGCGCTGCGGCGGCCGCCGGTGTCTGAGCCCTTCGGACCTCAACAGATTTAAATTTTTATCGGAGCAGACATGGCTCAAGCAGAAGCAGTTCAAGGCAAGATCGTTCAGTGTATTGGCGCTGTGGTCGACGTGGAATTCCCGCGCGACAAGATGCCCAAGATCTACGACGCCCTCAAGTTCGAAGGCAGCGCACTGACGCTCGAAGTCCAGCAGCAGCTCGGCGACGGCGTGGTCCGCACGATTGCGCTGGGTTCTTCCGACGGCCTGCGCCGCGGCCTGATCGTGACCAACACGCAAGCCCCCATCACCGTGCCCGTGGGCAAGGCGACGCTGGGCCGCATCATGGACGTGCTGGGCGCGCCCATCGACGAGCGTGGTCCGGTCGACCAGACGCTGACCGCCTCCATCCACCGCAAGGCCCCCGCGTACGACGAACTGTCGCCCTCGCAGGACCTGTTGGAAACCGGCATCAAGGTGATCGACCTGGTGTGCCCGTTCGCCAAGGGCGGCAAGGTGGGCCTGTTCGGTGGTGCCGGCGTGGGCAAGACCGTGAACATGATGGAACTCATCAACAACATCGCCAAGGCCCACTCGGGTCTGTCGGTGTTCGCTGGTGTGGGCGAACGTACCCGTGAAGGCAACGACTTCTATCACGAGATGGCCGACTCCGGCGTCGTGAACCTCGAGAAGCTCGAAGACTCCAAGGTCGCCATGGTCTACGGCCAGATGAACGAGCCCCCGGGCAACCGTCTGCGCGTGGCCCTGACCGGCCTGACCATCGCCGAGTCGTTCCGCGACGAAGGCCGCGACGTGCTGTTCTTCGTGGACAACATCTACCGCTACACGCTGGCCGGTACCGAAGTGTCGGCACTGCTGGGCCGCATGCCTTCCGCCGTGGGCTACCAGCCGACGCTGGCCGAGGAAATGGGCCGTCTGCAAGAGCGGATCACGTCGACCAAGGTCGGCTCGATCACCTCGATCCAGGCCGTGTACGTCCCTGCCGACGACTTGACCGACCCGTCGCCTGCCACGACCTTCGCTCACTTGGACTCGACCGTGGTGCTGTCGCGTGACATCGCTTCGCTGGGTATCTACCCCGCCGTGGACCCGCTGGACTCGACCTCGCGCCAGCTCGACCCGAACGTGGTCGGCGAAGAGCACTACAACGTGGCCCGCGCCGTGCAAGGCACGCTGCAGCGCTACAAGGAACTGCGCGACATCATCGCGATTCTGGGCATGGACGAACTGGCCCCCGACGACAAGCTCGCCGTGGCCCGCGCTCGCAAGATCCAGCGTTTCCTGTCGCAGCCGTTCCACGTGGCCGAAGTGTTCACGGGTTCGCCGGGCAAGTACGTGCCGCTGTCGGAAACCATCCGCGGCTTCAAGATGATCGTGAACGGCGAAGCCGACCACCTGCCGGAACAAGCGTTCTACATGGTCGGCACCATCGACGAAGCGTTCGAAAAAGCCAAGAAGGTCGCCTAAGGCGGCATGGGAACTCAGATGGCAAACACCATTCACGTCGACGTGGTCAGCGCGGAAGAGTCGATCTTCTCGGGCGAAGCCAAGTTCGTCGCGCTGCCCGGTGAAGCCGGTGAGCTCGGCATCTATCCGCGTCACACGCCGCTGATCACGCGCATCCGTCCCGGCGCCGTGCG
Organism: Variovorax sp. GW822-FHT04A09; assembly: GCF_058801005.1. NCBI lineage: Bacteria > Pseudomonadati > Pseudomonadota > Betaproteobacteria > Burkholderiales > Comamonadaceae > Variovorax > Variovorax sp. GW822-FHT04A09. The sequence goes on from NZ_JBXAMV010000009.1 coordinate 74,022, forward strand.
CATCGAGACGGCCGACGGCGGCGAAGAGTTCGTCTTCGTGGCCGGTGGCATCCTCGAAGTGCAGCCCGACGCCGTCACCGTGCTGTCCGACACCGCGATCCGCGGCAAGGACCTCGACGACGAGAAGGCCAACAAGGCCAAGGCGGCCGCCGAGGAAGCGTTGAAGAACGCGAAGAGCGACATCGACATCGCGATGGCGCAGTCGGAACTGGCCGTGATGGCTGCGCAGATCGCTGCGCTGCGCAAGTACCGCCAAAAGAAGTAAATCAAAGCCGCTGCCTCGGGCAGAAGCCAAGAAAAAGCCGCCTCCGGGCGGCTTTTTTTCGTCCGTCCGAGCCAGGATGAAGGTGCATTCGATCTGAAATAGGTCGAAGTTCAGCCTTGCCCGGCTGAAGATGCCCTCCTAGTATTCGCCTTCGCCCGGCGACCGGTGCTTTCTGACCGGCGCCTTTCCCACAAGAAGAGCGGAGACAACACGCGTGGCACCCTGGAGCGGCATCACGACCGACGAAATGCGCTTGCTGGAATCGACCTTCTGGTCGGCCGGCGGCTCTCGCCATGCCATGGCCGAGCAGCTGGGCTTCTCCAAGAGCAAGGCCAACGCACTCATCGCCGGCCTGGTCGACCAGGGCCTGCTGGCCGAGGCCGGCCTGCAGCGCTCCTCGGGCGGTCGCCGCGCCGAAAACCTCCAGCTCAATGCCGAACTCGGTGTGCTCGTCGGCATCGACATCGGCGCCACCAGCCTCGATGTCGCGGTGCTGCGCCCCGACCTCACGGTGCTGGCCCAGCACGAGGAAGCCGCCGACGTGCGCGAAGGTCCGGCCGTGGTGCTGGCGCGCGTGCGTGTGCTGATGCGCGAACTGCTGGCCCGCTGCGGGCAGGCCCCACGGAACGTCCTGGGCATCGGCATCGGCGTGCCCGGCCCGGTCAACTTCGAGATCGGCCAGCTTGTGAACCCGCCGCTGATGCCGGCCTGGGACAGCTTCTCGATCCGCGACTACCTGCGCGAGGACTATGCGGCGCCGGTGTTCGTCGACAACGACGTCAACCTGATGGCGCTCGGCGAGCTGTGGCGGCTGCGGCGCTCGCTCTCCAATTTCCTCGTCATCAAGATCGGCACGGGCATCGGCTGCGGCATCGTCTGCCACGGCGAGGTGTACCGCGGTGCGGCCGGTTCGGCCGGCGACGTGGGCCACATCTGCGTCGACCAGGAAGGCCCGCGCTGCCACTGCGGCAACCTGGGCTGCGTCGAGGCGATGGCGGCGGGCCCCGCGATCACGCGCATGGCGATGCAGGCGGCCGAAGCCGGTGAAAGCGCGACGCTCGCCGAATGCCTGCGCACGCGCGGGCGCATCGATGCCTTCGACGTGGGACAGGCCAGCCGCGGCGGCGACCCGGCGGCCAACGCCATCATCCAGCGCGCGGGCAGCCTGATCGGGCAGATGCTCGCGTCGGTCGTCAACTTCTTCAATCCCTCGCACGTGTTCATCGGCGGCGGCATCACGCGCATCGGGCCGCTGTTTCTCGCGGCCGTGCGCCAGAGCGTCTACCAGCGCTCGCTCGCGCTGTCGACGCGACACCTGGAAATCCAGTACACGCCGCTGGGCACGCAGGGCGGCCTCGTCGGCGCGGGCGTGCTGGCGATGCAGGAAACGCTCAAGGCCCGAGGGGTAGCGCCATGACGAATACCGTGGCAACCAAGGGCAGCGTGGCCGTCGAGTTCGACGGCGTGGTGAAAGCCTTCGGCCCCGTGCAGGTGCTGCATGGCGTGAGCTTTGCGCTGGCGCCGGGGCGCGTGTACGGCCTGCTCGGCGAGAACGGCGCGGGCAAGTCCACGCTGATGAAGATCCTGTCGGGCTACGAGTCGCTGACCAGCGGCACCTTGCGCATCAACGGCCAACCGCAAAGCTTCACGAGCTCGCGCGATGCCGAGGCACTGGGCATCGTGCTGATCCACCAGGAGTTCAACCTCGCCGAAGACCTCAGCGTGGCGCAGAACATCTTCCTGGGCCATGAAAAGAAAAAAGGCTGGCTGCTCGACGATGCCACGATGGAGCGCGATGCTGCCGCCGCGCTCGCCGCCGTCGGCCTGGCCATCGACCCGCGCACCAAGGTGCGCCGCCTCATCGTCGCCGAGAAGCAGCTCGTCGAGATCGCGAAGGCCATCGCCCGCCGCGCGCGCCTGCTCGTCATGGACGAGCCCACCGCCACGCTCACGCCCGGCGAGACCGAGCGCCTGTTCAAGCTCATCGCGCAGCTGCGCGCCGACGGCGTGACCATCGTCTACATCTCGCACAAGCTCGACGAAGTGGAGCAGGTCACCGACGAGGTGATCGTGATGCGCGACGGGCGCTTCGTGGCGCGCGCACCGACGCCCGAGGTCTCGCGCCAGCAGATGGCCAACCTCATGGTGGGCCGCGAGTTGGCTGACCTGTACCCGCCGCGCGACCTCGTCGTGGCCGCCGACAAGCCCGCCCTGCGCGTGCGCAATTTCAGCGTGCCCGGCTGGGCGCAGGACGCGAGCTTCGAGGTGCGCCCCGGCGAGATCCTCGGCTTCGCGGGCCTCGTCGGCGCCGGCCGCACCGAGCTGTTCGAAGGCCTGCTCGGGCTGCGCCTGGCCAGCGGCACCGTCGAGATGCGTGGCGAGCCCGTGCCGCACGGCAAGGGCTGGCGCAACCCGCGCGACGCCGCGAAACACGGCCTCACCTACCTCAGCGAAGACCGCAAGGGCAAGGGCCTGCACGTGCACTTCGGCCTGCGCCAGAACCTCACGCTGATGGCGCTGGAGCGCTACGCCCAGCCCTGGCTGAAGCCCGACGCGGAACGCGCGGCACTCGGCGAGGCGGTGAAGGACTACGGCATCCGCACCGGCTCGCTCGACGTGCGGGCCTCGTCGCTGTCGGGCGGCAACCAGCAGAAGCTCGCGCTCGCCAAGGTGCTGCAGCCGCAGCCCAAGGTGGTGGTGCTCGACGAGCCCACGCGCGGCGTGGACATCGGCGCCAAGCGCGACATCTATTTCCTGATCCAGCGACTCGCCCGCGAAGGCCTCGCGGTGATCGTCGTCTCGTCCGAACTGATGGAGCTGATCGGCCTGTGCCACCGCGTCGCGGTGATGCGCGCGGGCCGGCTCGTTGCCACGCTCGACGCGACCCACCTGACTGAAGAGGAGCTCATCGCTCATGCCACCGGAACTGCAGACACCTCCACCGCAGCCTGAAGCGGCCGTCACCGCGGCAGCAGCGCATCGCAGCGAGGCCAAGCCGCGCTGGACCGAGCGCCTGCACGGCCTCGGCCCCGTCATCGGCCTCGTGCTGCTGTGCATCGCGGGCACGCTGCTCAACGGCGACTTCGCCACCGTCGACAACGCGATGAACGTGCTCACGCGCACCGCCTTCATCGGCATCATCGCGGTGGGCATGTGCTTCGTGATCATCTCGGGCGGCATCGACCTGTCAGTGGGCTCGATGGCCGCACTCATCGCGGGCAGCGTGATCATGTTCATCAACTGGGCCGGCCCCGCCTCGGGCTCGCCGCTGATGGCGGTGATGATGGGGGCGGTGCTCGCCGTGGTGCTGGGCGCGCTGTTCGGCCTGGCGCACGGCCTGCTCATCACCAAGGGCCGCATCGAGCCCTTCATCGTGACGCTGGGCACGCTGGGGATCTTCCGCGCGTACCTCACGTACTTTGCCGACGGCGGCGCGCTCACGCTCGACAACGAGCTGTCGGACCTCTATGCGCCGGTCTACTACGCGAGCCTTGCGGGCATTCCCGTGCCGGTGTGGGTGTTCGTGATCGTCGCGGTCATCGGCGGCGTCATCCTCAATCGGACCGCCTACGGGCGCTATGTGCAGGCCATCGGTTCCAACGAGCAGGTGGCGCGCTACGCGGCCGTGGACGTCGACCGCGTGAAGATCCTCACCTACGTGCTGCTCGGCGTGTGCGTGGGCATTGCCACGCTGCTGTACGTGCCGCGCCTGGGCTCGGCCTCGCCGACCACGGGCCTGCTGTGGGAGCTCGAAGCGATCGCTGCGGTGATCGTCGGCGGCACTGCGCTCAAGGGCGGCGCGGGCAGCATCACCGGCACGGTGGTGGGCGCGATCCTGCTCTCGGTCATCAGCAACATCCTGAACCTCACCAGCATCATCAGCGTGTACCTGAACGCGGCGGTGCAGGGCTTCGTGATCATCGTCGTCGCGTTCCTCCAAAGAGGCCGGCGCTAGTTTTCCGTTCGTTCCGTTCCACCACCAAAGAGGAGACATCCAGCATGACGACTTTCACCCGACGCCTCGCGCTCACGGCGGTTGCCACCGCAGCGTTCGCCGCCAGCCTGCCCGCGCTTGCCGCGGACAAGGTCAACCTCGGCGTGTCGATTCCCGCGGCCACGCACAGCTTCATGGGCGGCATCAACTACTGGGCCAACCAGGCGAAGAAGGACCTCGAGAAGCAGCACAAGGACCTGAAGATCACGATCAAGACGGCAGCCAATGCGCCCGAGCAGGCCAACCAGCTGCAGGACTTGTCGACGGTCACCAAGATCAACGCGCTCGTCGTGTTCCCGTTCGAATCGGCGGCGCTCACCAAGCCGGTCGCACAGGTCAAGGCCAAGGGCGCGTACGTCACCGTGGTCGACCGCGGCCTGACTGACACCAGCGCACAGGACGCCTATGTAGCCGGCGACAACACCGCCTTCGGCAAGATCCCGGCCGAGTACATCGTCAAGCAGCTCGGCGGCAAGGGCAATGTGGTTGCTCTGCGCGGCATCGCGACCACGCTCGACAACGAGCGCATGGACGCCTTCAACGCCGTGCTCAAGGGCAGCCCCGACATCAAGCTGCTCGACGCCAAGTACGCCAACTGGAACCGCGACGACGCCTTCAAGGTCACGCAGGACTACCTCACGCGCTTCAAGCAGATCGACGCCATCTGGGCCGCCGACGACGACATGGCCGTGGGCGTGCTCAAGGCCATCTCGCAGGCCAAGCGCGACGACATCAAGATCGTGTTCGGCGGCGCCGGCGCCAAGGACATGGTCAAGACCATCATGGACGGCAAGGACAAGCGCATCACGGCCGACGTGAGCTACTCGCCCAAGTTCATCTACGACGCGATCAAGCTCACGGCCGAGGCGCGCCTGAAGGGCGAGAAGCTGCCGGCGACGACGATCATTCCGTCGGTGCTGATCACCAAAGAGAACGCCAAGGATTTCTACCACCCGAACTCGCCGTTCTAAGGTGACCGAGATCGCTTCACGTCCCCTGCGCTGCGCCATGGTCGGCGGCGGTCGCGACGCCTTCATCGGCGCCGTGCACCGCAAGGCCATGGCGCTCGACGGCCAGATCGCGCTGATCGCCGGCGCGCTGTCGTCGAGCCCGGACAAGGCGCGCGCCTCAGGCCGCGACCTTGGCTTGGCCGACGACCGCAACCACGGCGACTGGCAGGCGCTGCTGGCCGACGAGCTGAAGCGCCCGGGCGACGAGCGCATCGACTTCGTCTCGATCGTCACGCCCAACCATGTGCACTACCCCGTGGCGCAAGCCTTCGCGGAGGCGGGCTTTCACGTGGTGTGCGACAAGCCGCTGGTGCACACGCGCGACCAGGCCGATGCGCTGGTCGCCACCGTGGCGAAGCAGGGCACGGTGTTCGGCGTCACCTACAACTACACCGGCTACCCGATGGTGCGGCAGGCGCGCGAGATGGTGCGCTCGGGCGAGATCGGCGAGGTCCGCAAGGTCGTCGTCGAATACAACCAGGGCTGGCTCGCCAGCCACGTGGAAGCCGCGGGCGGCAACAAGCAGGCCGACTGGCGCACCGACCCCGCACGCAGCGGCGCGGCCGGCGCCATCGGCGACATCGGCTCGCACGCCGAGAACCTCGTCGCCACCGTCACCGGCCTCGAAATAGAAAGCCTCTGCGCCGACCTCGGCGCGCTGGTGCCGGGCCGCATGCTCGATGACGACGGCAGCCTGCTGCTGCGCTTCCAGGGCGGCGCGCGCGGCGTGCTGGTGGCCTCGCAGATCAACACCGGGCTGGAGAACGACCTGCGCCTGCGCGTCTCCGGCACGCTGGGCACGCTCGAATGGCGCCAGGAGCAGCCGAGCCAGCTCGTGCACCTGCCGCACGACGGGCCCCGGCGCCTGCTCACGCGCGGCGCGCCCTGGCTGTGCGAGTCGGCGCGGCGCGCGAGTCGCCTGCCGGCCGGCCATCCCGAAGGCTTCATCGAGGCGTTTGCGAACGTCTATGCGGGCGTGGTGGCGGACATCCGCGCGCGGCTCGCGGGGCAGGTGGCCGATCCGCTGGCGGCGGACTATCCGCGCGTGGAAGACGGGGCGCGCGGCGTGCGCTTCATCGAGCGCACGGTGGCGTCGGCTGGAAGCGAATTAAAGTGGACGCCCTGGTAGCCGCGCACGGGCCTCGTTGAAACGAGGCGAGGCCGCGGCACCAGCGGCCGCCATGACGCACTCCTCCTCATCCTTCGACACCCCTTCGCTGCCGCCTTCATGGCCGCGCGCCCTGTGGCAGCGCTGCCGGACGCTGTGGCTGCTCAAGCTGGCCGGCAACACCGTCGCCACGCTGGGTTTCTTCCCGCTGTATTTCTGGGTCATGCACCACGCCGGGCCGGCGTGGGTGCTGCCGCTCACGGCCGTCGACCGGCTGATCGCGTTCTGGCCGGCGATGCTGCCGGTGTACCTCACGCTGTGGGCCTACATCGCGCTGCCGGTGCTGCTGGCCAAGGACCGGCGCGAGCTGAACACCATCGCCATCGGCTGCGCGGTGATGACGGCGATCGCGCTGGCCGTGTTCTGGTGGATGCCCACGGCGATCCCGAACTTCGCGATCGATGCGGCGCCGGGTTCGTCGCTGCATTTCCTCAAGACCTTCGATGCGGCGGGCAACGCCTTTCCATCGCTGCATGTGTCGTTCTCGGTGTTCGCCTGCATGGTGCTGGCGCGGCAGCTGCGCGAGGCCGGCGCGCCGGGCTGGCTGCGGCTGCTCAACCTCGCGTGGGCGGTGGCCATCGTGTACTCGACGATGGCCGTGCGCCAGCATGTGCTGATCGATGTGCTGGGCGGCCTCGGGCTCGGCCTGGCGATGGGCTTCGCATTGCGCGAGCGCCCATCGGCGGCTTTGGCGCCGGTCGCGGCTTAGACCGATCGCGGTATTCCGCCGCGCGGGCGCCGACGGTACAAAGCGGCATCGCCGTCCACCGAGCCCGCCATGACCTTTCGCCCGTTCTCCCTCGCTGCCGCCGCCTGTCTTCTCGCCGGCCCCGCGCTGGCCATCGACTACCCGGCACGCAAGCCGGGCCTGTGGGAAATCCAGACCGGCGAGGGCGGTGCGGCAGCTGCCAAGGCGCCGGGCCAGACGATCCAGCAATGCATCGACGCGGCCACCGACAAGGCGATGCGCGAGATGGGGCAGGGCATGGGCAAGGACATGTGTTCCAAGCAGGACCTGCGCCTCGAAGGCGTGAAGCTGGTCATCGACTCGGTCTGCAAGATCGGGCCGACCACCGCGACCTCGCGCGCCGTGATGAGTGGCGACTTCAGCAGCGCCTACCGCGTCGAAAGCAAGTCGACCTACAGCCCGCCGCTGATGGGCCGCACCGAAGGCACGAGCGTTGTCGACGCCAAGTGGGTCGGCCCTTGCAAGCCGGGCCAGAAGCCGGGCGACATGGTCATGGGCAACGGCATGAAGATGAACATGCTCGACGCGATGGCGAAGATGCCGCCGCGCAAGTGAGCGCGGCCGGTTGTGGGATCAGCCCGCGCCGTTGGCCTTGACCCAGCGCACGATGTCGGCCGCGCCCATCGCGCCGGCCTGCCGCGCGACCTCGCGCCCGCCCTTGAACAGCGCCAGCGTCGGGATGCTGCGGATGTTGAAGCGCGCGCCCAGCGCCTGCACCGCCTCGGTGTCGACCTTGGCCAGCCGCACCTGCGGTTCGAGCTGGGCCGCCGCCTGTTCGTAGGCCGGCGCCATCTGGCGGCAGGGGCCGCACCAGGGCGCCCAGAAATCGACCAGCACCGGGATCTCGTTGCGCGCGATGTGGCGATCGAAGGTGGCCACGTCGGGCAGTGCCGTGGAGTGGCCGGTGAACAGCGGGCGGTGGCAGCTGCCGCAGTCGGGCGCGCTGCCCAGTTGCGCCGTGCGCACGCGGTTGGTCGTGTGGCAGTGCGGGCAGACGATGTGCAGCGATTCGGATTCGGTCATCTCCGAAAAATAGGGGCCGTGTGCGCGGATTGCAAGGCGCCGGCACCGAGGGCGCCGGGCCTCAGAGCACCACGGGCGCGTCGGGCAGCTCGTTGGTGTCGGGCTGGTCGTCGGCCAGCGGGAAGTGGGCCATCAGCCGCGCCGACACCTCTTCCAGCGCCAGCGTGATGCCGTCTTCGAAGCGGCCTTCGCGGAAGGCCACGGCCATGCGCTGCGTCATGGCGGCCCATTCGGCGGAGCCCACATGGGCGTCGATGCCGCGGTCGGCCACGATCTCGATGGCGTGCTCGGCCAGCAGCAGGTAGATCAGCACGCCGTTGTTGTGCGCCGTGTCCCACACGCGCAGCTTGCCGAACAGCGTCACGGCGCGCTCCCGGGGCGGCGCGTGGCGCCACAGGTAGGACATCGGCAGGCCGGCCTCGACGCAGATGCGGATCTCGCCGCTGTGGCGCCGCTCGCTCGCGGCCACGCGGCCGGCCAGGCGCTGCATCGCGTCGGCCGGCAGCACGCGGCGCACGGCGGCTTCGTCGGTCCAGCGATGCCGCCAGATGCGGCCCAGCTTCGAGAGGAGCGTGGGGTCTGCAGTTGCCATGAGGTTCACCAGTCTCCCGACGCGCCGCCGCCGCCAAAATTGCCACCGCCGCCGGAGCTGAATCCGCCGCCGCCACCTCCGCCGCCGCTGCTCCAGCCGCCGCCACCGCCACCGCTGCTCCAGCCACCCCCGCCGCCACCGCCTCGGCCGCCGCGACCGGGACCAAAGCCGGCAAGGCCCGAGAACAGCGAGACCATGAGCGCGATCAGCCCGGCGATCACCGCGATCACGGTGCTGGTCGTGAGGAGGAACGCGACCACGCCGATGCCGCCGCCCATGGCCACCGAGCCCATCGTCTTGCCCAGGATGGCGCGCGCGATCGGCGCGCCGACGAAGACGCCGACGAACAGGAAGATCGCGAGGTTCTCCCAGTCGAAGCCATCGCTGCTGCTGCCTCCGCTATTGCTGCGCGAAGGCTCGGGCAGCGGCTCGCCGTCGACCAGGCCGATGAGCCGGTCCACCGCCGCATTCAGGCCGCCCGCGAAGTCGTTGTTGCGAAAGCGCGGCTTCATCTCCTCGTCGATGATGCGCACCGCCGCGAGGTCGGGCACCGCGCCTTCGAGCGTCTTGGCGGTGGCGATGCGCATCTTGCGATCGTCCTTGGCAACGATGACCAGGAGGCCGTCGCCCACGCCCTTGCGGCCGATCTTCCAGGCGTCGCCCACGCGCTGCGCGTAGCTCGCGATGTCTTCGGGCGCCGTGGTCGGCACCATCAGCACCACGATCTGCGAGCCCTTGCGCTGCTCGAAGGCCGCGAGCTTGGTTTCGAGGCCCGAGCGCTGCGCGGCGTCGAGCGTGCCGGTCTGGTCGATCACGCGCGCCGTGAGCGTGGGGATCGGCAGCAGGCCCTGCGCCAGCGCGGGCAGGCCAACCCATGCAAGGGCCGCGATGAAGATCGCTGCCAGTGCGCGGCGGATCAGGGCTGCGGCCATCGGCGCCGCTTCTTACTTCTTAGGGGTGCTGAAATCGACCGTGGGCGGCGTCGAGATCTGGGCTTCGTTCTGCACCGAGAAATTCGCCTTCGGCTTGTAGCTGAAGACCATGGCCGTGAGGTTGGTCGGGAAGCTGCGCGCGAGCACGTTGTACTCCTGCACGCTCTCGATGTAGCGGTTGCGCGCCACGGTGATGCGGTTCTCGGTGCCCTCGAGCGTCACGCGCAGGTCGCGGAAGGCCTGGTTGGCCTTGAGGTCGGGGTAGCGCTCGGCCACCACCATGAGCCGCGACAGCGCCGACGACAGCTCGCCCTGCGCCTGCTGGAACTTGTTGAAGGCCTCGGGGTTGTTGAGCGTCTCGGGCGTCACCTGGATCGAGGTGGCCTTGGCGCGCGCCTCGATCACCTTGGTGAGCGTGTCCTGCTCGAAGCTGGCCTCGCCCTTCACGGTGGCGACGATGTTCGGCACGAGGTCGGCACGCCGCTGGTACTGGTTGAGGACCTCGCTCCAGGCCGACTTGCTGGCCTCGTCGAGGGACTGGAACTGGTTGTAGCCGCATCCGCTGAGGGACAGGACGGCCGCGAGAATCAGGAACCAGCGCTTCATCATCATTTGCATTACCTCCGCAGAAGGAGGCCGAAGTTAGCATAGATGGGGTCATGGCCCTCGATCCCCTCCACGCCCTGCAGGCCGCGAACCGCGCGGTGCCGCCCGCTGCCGCGCCGCCCACCGGCACGCTGCTGATCGCGGGTGCGACCGGCGCGCTCGGCCAGGAACTGCTGCACCGGCTCGCGGGCCGCCACCGCTTCCAGCGCACGCGCGTGCTGGCGCGCGAGCCCATGCACGACGGGCTGCCCGGCGTCGAAAGTGTTCTGTGCCCGGCGCTGCCGATCGCGCAGTGGCCGCCGGTCGCGGCCGATGTCGCGGTGATTGCCTTCGACCCGCCGCGCCTGTACCACGGCCGCGAGCGCGCGCTGTGGCACCCCGAGCCCGCCGACCTGCCCGAGCTGGCGCGCTGGCTGCGCGCCAGCGGCGTGCGCACGCTGGCCATCGTGCAGCCGCACGACCGCGGCCGGCTGCCCGAGGCGCTCAAGCGCGGGCTGGCCAGCCTCGACGAGCAGGCCGTGGTCGCCTGCGACTTCGAGCGCCTGATCCTGCTGCGCTCGGCGCGCAAGCCCGCTGATGTGCGTCTGGCCAACCTCGGCGAGCGGCTCGCAGCCTGGATGCTGTCGATCATGCGGTTCATGGTGCCGGCCAACGAACAGCCCGTGCGCGCGCCCAAGATGGCCGAGCTGGTCGACCTCGCGCTGCGGGTGGCGCCGCCCGGCGTGCACGTGGCCGCGCCCGAGATGGTGTGGCAGGCCGCGCAAGGCGCCACCGAGGCGGCGGCGCGCGCGTGGCTGATTCCGGCGTCCGCGCCTGAAGCACCCACGGCCGGGTCGCCTGCTGCCACATGGCCGTGACATGGGCAGGGCAAAATCCGGCCTACCCCTTCGCTCTCGCCCTTCACCGCCATGCCCAAGACCCCTTTCCGCGCCGCCGCGGCCATCGGCGGCACTGCCGACGATGTCGAGGCCGCCTTCTACGAAGCGCTGCAACGCGGCGATGTCGATGCGCTGATGGCCTGCTGGGCCGACGAGGACGAGGTGTTCTGCGTCCACCCGGGCGGCCCGCGGCTGGTGGGCGCGGTGGCGATCCGCGCGGCCTTCGAGCAGATGTTCGCCAACGGCGCCATCCATGCGACGCCGGCGCGCGTGCGCAAGATCGAGTCGCTGGCGAGCGCCGTGCACAACGTGCTGGAGCGCATCGAGGTGCTCACGGCCGAGGGGCCGCGCCATGCCTTCGTGCTGGCCACCAACGTGTATCACAAGACCGCGCAGGGCTGGCGCATGGTGGCGCACCACGCGAGCCCGGGCAGCGCGCGCGAGCCGGACGACGCGAACGATCCACCGCAGGTCCTGCACTGAGTCCTGCCCCGAGCGATGGCCTCTCCCTTTCCTTCTTCCTCTTTCTCACCGGATTCCGCGTCGCCCGTTGCATACGACGCAATGGGCTACGACGCCCCGCGCTGGCTGCCCGGCGGCAACCTGCAGACCATCTGGGCCGCGCTGTGCGCGCGCCGCTTCGACGGGCCCGCGCCGGTGTACCGCCGCGAGCGCTGGACCGCGCCGGACGGCGACTTCATCGACGTCGACTTCGTCGACGCGCCGCAGCCCGGCCCCCGGCCGCTGCTGGTGCTGTTCCACGGGCTCGAGGGCTCGTCGCGCAGCCACTACGCCGAGGCCTTCGCGGCTTTTGCCGCCGCGCGCGGCATGGCCTTCGCGGTGCCGCACTTTCGCGGCTGCAGCGGCGAGCTGAACCTCGCGCCGCGCGCCTACCACTCGGGCGACCACGAGGAGATCGACTGGATCCTGCGGCGCATGCACGCGCAGCACGTGGTGCAGGGCGGCGGCGGGCCGGTGCTGGCGGCCGGCGTCTCGCTGGGCGGCAATGCGCTGCTGCGCTGGGCCTGCGAGGCCGGCGAGAGCGCGCGGGCCTCGGTCGACGCGGTGGCGTCGGTGTGCGCGCCGCTCGACCTGGCGGCGGGCGGCGAGGCGATCGGGCGCGGCTTCAACCGGCTGGTCTACACGCGCATGTTCCTCGCCACCATGAAGCCCAAGGCGCTGGCCAAGCTGGCGCAGTTCCCCGGCCTGTTCGACCGCGACCGGCTGCTGGCCGCGCGCGACCTGTATGACTTCGACGACGTGTTCACCGCGCCGTTGCACGGCTTTCGCAACACCGACGACTACTGGGCGCGCGGCTCGTCCAAGCCGCTGCTGGGCGCGATCCGCGTGCCCGCGCTGGTGGTGAACGCACGCAACGACCCCTTCATTCCGGCCCGCAGCCTGCCGGCGCCGAACGAGGTCGGGTCGCACGTCACGCTGTGGCAGCCCGCGGGTGGCGGCCACGTGGGCTTTCCGCTGGGCCTGCCGCCGGGGCACGTGGGCGGGATGCCCGAGCGCGTAGGAGGGTGGCTGGCCCACCACCTCTCGTCGACGCAGGCGCAAAATACGGCCCATGGATGACATCGTCAAACAGGCATTGGCCAAGTGGCCGAACGTGCCGCACTGCTACGGCTGGCTCGGCCTGGACGCGCGCGGCAACTGGTACATGCGCGACGACCGCACGCAGGCGCAGGGCCCGTTTCGCAGCGCCAAGGGCTCGATGCTGCGGCACGACAAGCTGATCGACTTCATCCACCGCAACTACGAGCACGACGCCGACGGCCAGTGGTTCTTCCAGAACGGGCCGCAGCGCGTGTATGTCGAGCTGGAGGCGGCGCCGCTGGTGTGGCGCGTGGCGCAGCAGGGCGCGAACGCGTTCACAGTCACGGCCCACACGGGCGTGCCGGCCGAGGTGTCGGGCTGCCTGCTCGACGAAGAAGGCCGGCTCTATCTCGTGGCCCCGGCGGGGCTCGGGCTGGTGCACACGCAGGACGTGGGCATCGCCGCCGAGGCCGTGGAGCAGGGCGTCTGGACGCCGGAGCCGGTGCGCGCGGCCGACCTGCCGGGGCGCTTCGGCCATGTGCTGAGCCCGGCAGAACGCCATGCAGGCGTGGCTGTATAGCTACTGAAAAGATAGCAATCCGGATCGTCCGGACGTAAAAAAACCGGCCTGAGAGCCGGTTTTTTCATGGGCGCAAGGCGCTGTCGATCGCTTACTTGGCAGGCGCGCTGGCCGCAGCCGACGCACCTTCGGTCGGCGCGGCGGCCGCTGCCGGACGGTCCGGCACCGGGAACTTGGCGCCGCCGGCGTTGGCCAGGTACACCACGGCACGGCCGATTTCGATGTCTTCGAAGTCGCCGCCGCCCTGGGCGGGCATGGCGCCCTTGCCCTTGAGCGCGTGCTCGAGCAGCGTTGCGTAGCCTTGGCCGATGCGCGGGCCCCAGGCTGCGGCGTCGTTCAGGTGCGGGGCGCCGGGGATGCCGGGTGCGCCGTGGCAGGCCACGCACTGGGCCTTGAACACGGCATCGCCAGCGGCCAGCGGCCGGTTGGCGTCACGGATCTCGATGGAGCCGACCTTCTTGAGGCGCTCGGCCACTTCACGGTCGCGCGATTCCTTGGTCACGCCGTAGAGCGCCATGTTGTCGCCCTCCGCGGTACCGGCGGGCTTGGTGCCCGAGACCACATAGGACACGAGGCCCACGATGATCAGGATCGGAATGATGAAAGAGAAAAATACCGCGAGCAGCAGTTGCTTCGGGTTCTTGATCGGGCCGGTATGGGCTTCTTCTGTGGCCTGGTTGTGCGGGTCTGCGCTCATGGCGTCCTCAATAACGGGGGGCTCGTCGGGGGCTTTTTCTAACCAACCGGCGATTATAGAGAGGCCCTTTGCCCGCGCGGGCAATTGACCTCTCCATATCGGACGCGCAGGTGTCTCAACCGTTGTTGCGTGTGGCCCAGCCGCCACCCAGCGTCTTGTACAGCGTGACCTGGTTCTGCAGCTGCAGCAGGCGCGTGGCCACTGCCGATTGCTGCGCCGTGAACAGCGAACGCTGTGCGTCGAGCAGGTCGAGCGCGCTGGCGATGCCGTTGCGATAGCGCAGGTCGGACAGCTTGTAGCGCACCGCCTCGGCGTCGGCCTGCGCGGTCTGCGCGCGCGCCTGCTCGCCCAGCGTGGCGCGGCCCGCGAGTGCGTCGGCCACTTCGCGGAACGCGGTCTGCACCGACTTCTCGTACTGCGCCACCGCGATCTCGCGCCCGGCCTTGGCCGAGTTGAGCCCCGCGATGTTGCGGCCCGCATCGAAGATCGGCAGCGTGACCGTGGGCGCGAAGCTCCAGGCCTTGGTGCCGCGGTCGAACAGGTTCGAGAACTCGCTGCTCGCGGTGCCGATCGAGCTGGTGAGCGACACGCGCGGGAAGAAGTTCGCGCGCGCCGCGCCGATGTTGGCGTTGGCCGCGATCAGCTGCTGCTCGGCCGCGCGGATGTCAGGCCGCTCGGTCAGCAGGTCGGAGGGCAGGCCGGCCGGCACGTCGGGCATCGGGCGGATGCCCGCGAGTCCCTTGGTGCCGCCGGCGGTGGCCTCGGCCGGCACCGGTGCGCCCAGCAGCAGGGCGAGTGCGTTCTCGTCCTGCAGGCGGGCGCGCTGCTGCTGCGCATAGGCGGCGCGCGCGGTCTCGGCCTGCGAGTTCGCGGCCTGGAAGTCGATCTCGGACGACACGCCGTTGTCGAAGCGCAGCTTGGTCAGGCGCACCGACTCGTCGCGCGTGACCATGGTCTGGCGCGTGATCTCGAGCAGCTCGTCGTCGGCCAGCAGCGTGAGCCAGCCGCTGGCCACGGCCGCGATCAGGCTGATCTGCGCGGCCTTGCGCGACTCTTCGGTGGCGAGGTACTGCGACAGCGCCTGGTCCTTCAGCGCGCGGATGCGGCCGAAGAAGTCGAGCTCCCACGCGGTGAAGCCGAAGTTGACCGCGTACTGCGAGGCCACGCTGCCCTGCGTCGGATCGATCGCCTGGTAGGCATTGGGGCTCGAGCGCGAGCCCGTGCCCGTGAGGCCGAGCGCCGGGAACAGCGCCGAGCGTTCGATCTGGAACTGCGCACGCGCCTGCTCGATGTTGAGCACCGACACGCGCAGGTCGCGGTTGTTCGCCAGCGCCGTCTGGATCAGGCCCGCCAGGCGCGGGTCGGTGAAGAAGTCCTGCCAGGGCAGGGCGGCCGCGGCGGGGCCCGACGGCTGCGCCGGGTCGCCCGGGTAGGTCGTCGGCACCGGCGCCGCGGGGCGCTCGTAGGTCGGAATCAGCGAGCAGCCTGCCAGCAGCATCGCGGCTGCCAGCACGGTGGGGATCAGAGGTTTCTTAGTCATGGTGTGTGGTGTCTCCCGTGATGCCGGCTGCTGCCGCATGCCGCTTGTCGGCCTCGTGCTGGCGCGCGCTGCCCTTGAACAGCGTGCGCACCACCACGAAGAACACCGGCACGAAGATCACGGCCAGGACCGTGCCGGTCACCATGCCGCCGAGCACGCCGGTGCCGATGGCACGCTGGCTCGCCGAGCCTGCGCCCGAAGCCAGGACCAGCGGCAGCACGCCCAGGCCGAAGGCCAGCGAGGTCATGATGATGGGACGGAACCGCAGGTGTGCGGCCTCGAGCGCGGCCTCGACCACGCCGCGGCCCTGCGCCTGCAGGTCTTTCGCGAACTCGATGATCAGAATCGCGTTCTTCGCGGACAAGCCGATGATCGTGATCAGGCCCACCTGGAAGTACACGTCGTTCGAATAGGCGCGCAGCATCGTCGCCACCAGCACACCCAGCACGCCCAGCGGCACCACCAGGATCACCGACAGCGGGATCGACCAGCTCTCGTACAGCGCGGCCAGGCAGAGGAACACCGCCAGGATCGCGAAGCCGTACAGGATCATGGCCTGCGAGCCGGCGAGCTTTTCTTCACGCGACTGGCCGGTCCACTCGAAGCCGAAGCCTTGCGGCAGCTGGCCGGCGAGCTTTTCCATCTCGGCCATGGCTGCGCCCGTGCTCTGGCCCGGCGCCGCGTCGCCGCTGATGCGGATGGCGGGGTAGCCGTTGTAGCGCACGGTCTGCGTGGCGCCCGAGACCCACTTGGTGGTCGCGAAAGCCGACAGCGGCACCGGTTGGCCCTTGGTGTTGACGGCGTTCAGGCGCAGCAGGTCGTCCGGCTGCATCCGTGCCGGCGCATCGGCCTGCACCACCACGCGCTGCAGGCGGCCGCGGTTCGGGAAGTCGTTGATGTAGCTCGAACCCAGCGAGGTCGACAGCGCACTGTTGATCGCGTCGAAGCTCACGCCCAGGGCGTTGGCCTTGTCGCGGTCGATGTCGATCTCCAGCTGTGGCGCGTCTTCCAGGCCGTCAGGGCGCACCTGCGCGAGGATCTTGCTCTGCGAGGCCATGCCCAGCAGCTGGTTGCGCGCGTTGATCAGTGCCTCGTGGCCCGCGCCCGCGCGGTCTTGCAAGCGGAAGCTGAAGCCGCTGGCGTTGCCCAGCTCGGGAATCGGCGGTGGGCTCAGCGGGTAGATGAAGGCGTCGCGGATGCCCGACAGCGCACCGAAGGCTCGGCCGGCCAGCGCACTGGCCGAATTGGCCGGGTCCTTGCGTTCTTCCCAGTCCTTCAGCGTCACGAAGGCGAGGCCTGCGTTCTGGCCCTGGCCGGAGAAGCTGAAGCCCATCACGCTCACGATGCTCTGCACTTCAGGCTGCTTCAGGATGAAGCCTTCGACCTGCTGCATCACCGACAGCGAACGCTCTTGCGTCGCGCCCGGGGGCAGTTGCACGTTCACGATGATGTTGCCCTGGTCTTCCTCGGGCAGGAACGAGCTCGGCAGGTGCGTGTAGAAGTACGCGACGGCGCCGATGATCGCGGCGTAGATCACGAGGTAGCGTGCGGCGCGGCGCAGGATGCGCGCGACCACGCCTTCGTAGCCCTTGGCCGTGCGCGAGAAGCCGCGGTTGAACCAGCCGAAGAAGCCGCGCTTCTCATGGTGGTGGCCGGCTTCCACCGGCTTGAGCAGCGTGGCGCACAGCGCCGGCGTGAGCGACAGCGCCATGAAGGCCGAGAAGCCGATCGAGGCCACCATCACCGCCGAGAACTGGCGGTAGATGTTGCCGGTCGAACCCGCGAAGAAGGCCAGCGGCACGAACACCGAGATCAGCACCACGGTCACGCCGATGATGGCGCCCGAGATCTGCTGCATCGCCTTGCGCGTGGCGTCGAGCGGCGAGAGCCCCTCTTCGCTCATGATGCGCTCCACGTTCTCCACCACCACGATGGCGTCGTCCACCACGATACCGATCACCAGCACCATGCCGAACATGGTGAGCACGTTGATCGAGAAGCCGAGTGCGAGCAGCGTGGCGAAGGTGCCCAGCAGCGCGATCGGCACCACGATCGTCGGGATGATCGTGTAGCGCCAGTTCTGCAGGAACAGGAACATCACCAGGAACACCAGCGCGATGGCCTCGAACAGCGTCTTCACCACTTCGGAGATCGAGATCTGCACGAAGCGCGAGCTGTCATAAGGAATGTCCCACTTCACGCCCTTGGGGAAGTAGCGCTCCAGTTCGGCCATCTTGGCGCGCACGGCCTTGGCCGACTTCAGCGCGTTGCCGGTCGGCGTGGGCTGCACGCCGATACCGACTGCCGGCACGCCGTTCAGGCGCGCGGAGGTGGCGTAGTTCTGGCCGCCGAGTTCGACGCGTGCCACGTCTTTGAGGCGCACGGTCGAGCCGTCGGTGTTGGCGCGCAGCACGATGTTCTGGAACTGTTCGACGCTGTTGAGCTGGCCGTTCACCGTGACCGTGGCGGAGATCGCCTGGCCGGGGATGTTCGGCAGGTCGCCGAGCGTGCCCGACGCCACCTGGGCGTTCTGCGCGCGGATCGCGGCATTGACGTCGTTGGCCGACAGGTTGAAGCCTTGCAGCTTCGCCGGGTCGATCCAGATGCGCATCGCGTTCTCGGAGCCGAACAGCTGGGCCTGGCCCACGCCGTCGATCCGCTGCAGTTCCGGCACGATGTTGCGCGCGGCGTAGTCACCGAGCGCCACCGGGTCGAAGTCGGGGTTGTCCGAGGACAGCATCGCGAACAGCAGGAAGTTGTTGCGCGACTTGTCCACGCGCACGCCCTGCTGCGTCACGGCCGAGGGCAGCCGCGGCGTGGCGCGCGAGAGCCGGTTCTGCACGTCCACCTGCGCGAGGTCTTCGTTGGTGCCGGCCTCGAAGCTGATGGTGATGGCGCCGGTGCCGTCGGCCTGGGCCACCGATTCCATGTAGATCAGGCCGGGCGAGCCGTTCATCTCGCGCTCGATCACGGACAGCACGCTGTCCTCGAGGGTCTGCGCGGAGGCACCGGGGTAGGCGACGTTGATCACAATGGCCGGCGGGGCCACCGGCGGGTACTGCGAGATCGGCAACTGCGTGATGGCGACGCCGCCCACCACGATGATGAACAGTGCGATCACCCACGCGAAGATAGGTCGGTCGATAAAGAATTTGGCCATGCGAGGCGCTCCTGATTACTTCTTGTCAGCCGGGGCCGAAGCCGGGCTGGCGGCGGGTGCCGCTGCGGCAGCAGACGCCGCCGGTGCCGCGGGTGCAGCCGCGCCGTTCGGCGTCGGCTTCTGCCACGGCACCGCCTTCACGGGCGTGCCGGGCGGCATCATCTGCAGGCGTTGGAAGCCGTCGACCATCACCTGTTCGCCGGCCTTCAGGCCGTCGAGCACCACCCACTGGTTGTCCTTGGCGGCGCTGATCTTCACGGTGCGTTGGCTCAGCTTGCCGTCGGCGCTGACCACCGTCACGTGGTCGCCCTGCTGGGTGCGCGTGACGGCCTGTTGCGGCACCGTGATCGCGTTCGTCACCTGGGCCTGCTCGAGCTTCACGCGCACGTACAGGCCGGGCAGCAGCTCGCCCTTGGGGTTCGGGATCTCGGCGCGCAGCGTGACCTGGCCCGTGGTCGGGTCGACCGTGAGGTCGGAGAACAGCAGCTTGCCGTCCTGCCCGTAGTCGGTGCCGTCTTCGAGCACCACGCGGATGCTCGCGGCTTCTTCGCCGCTCGCACGCTTGTACTGGCCGGCGGCCACGGCGCGGCGCAGCTTGAGCACGTCGGAGGCCGACTGCGTGAAGTTCACGTACAGCGGGTTGATCTGCTGCACCACGGCCAGCTCGGTGGCGTCGCCCTGGCCGACCAGTGCGCCTTCGGTGACCAGCGCGCGGCCGATGCGGCCCGCGATGGGCGAGGTGACATCGGCGTAGCCCTGGTTGATCTTGGCGGTCTGCAGCAGCGCGCGGTTGGCGGCCACGTCGGCGTCGGCCGTCTTGGCGGAGGCCACGGCCGTCGCGTATTCCTGCTTGCTCACGGCGTTGGCTTCGACCAGCGGCTTGTAGCGGTCGGCCAGTGCCTTGGCCTGCACGGCGTTGGCTTCGGCGCGGGCCAGGGCGGCCTGGGCGTTCTGCGTGGCGGCCACCAGCGGTGCCGGGTCGATGCGGAACAGCAGCTGGCCGGCCTTCACGTCGCTGCCTTCGCGGAACTCGCGCTTGAGCAGGATGCCCGGCGTGCGGGCGCGCACCTGGGCGATGCGCGAGGCTTCGAGGCGGCCGGGCAGCTCGGTCACGAGGCCCACGTCGGTGGGCTTGACCGTCACCACGCCGACTTCAGGCGCCGGGCGGGCGCCACCGCCACCGCCGCCCGGACCGGCCGGGGCCTCGCCCTTGCCGCAGGCGGCCAGGAACAGGAGGGAGACGAGGGCCACGGTCGCGAGACGCGGCGAAAACGACAAGGACGGTTGACGCGAGACATGCAGAAGAGGCATGTGATTCCTTTGATGCGAAGACGGGAGATGGCGCGTTTGCGGGAGAGATCCGTAAACCAGCACGGGCAGGTGGGCCATCCGAGAAGCGCGCTAGTTTACATACATTCATGGATGTATAGTGACAGCCATGCAATGGCCCCACGATACGCAAAGGGCGTTCGCTTTACAAATCAGGAGACTTGGTGGCACGTCGTACGAAGGAAGAAGCACTGGCAACGCGGCATCGATTGCTCGATGCCGCGGAGCTGTTGTTTCAGGCGCAAGGTGTTTCGCAGACCACGCTGCAGCAGATCGCGCAGCAGGCCGGCGCGACCCGGGGCGCCATCTACTGGCACTTCAAGGACAAGGCCGATCTGTTCAACGCCATGATGGAGCGCGTGATCCTGCCGCTGGAAACGCCGCCCAAGAGCGACATCCCCGGCGATGACCCGCTGGTCGAGATCGAGGAAGGCCTGATCCACGCGCTGACGCTCATGGTCGCCGACCCGCAGGTGCGGCGCGTGTTCGACATCGCGACCCACAAGGTCGAGTACACGCATGACATGGCCTCGGTGCAGCAGCGCCACCTGGACGCGCGCAACGCCTGTGTGGTCGATTTCGAAAAGGCCCTGCGGCTGGCCGCGCGGCGCGCCCGCATCCGGCTGCCGTTGCCGGGTGCGGTCGCGGCGCAGGGCATGCACGCCCTGATGGGCGGGCTGATCCAGAACTGGCTGCTCGACCCCACGGCCTTCGACCTCGTGTCGACCGGCCGGCGCACCTTCCGCGTCTACCTGGCCGGGCTCGGTTTCTCGCGCACGCCGGCCGGTGGCGTCCCGACGGCGCACGACGCGGAAACCGCTGCGGCCTGATAGGCCATAATGTGTGGCTCCGGTGCATTCCGGAGCACCCCTCTCGCTGTATTTCAACGGATAGAATTCGGCCCTCCGAAGGCTGAGATCCAGGTTCGATTCCTGGCGGCGGGACCACCTTCAAGACCGGAAATTCCGCAAGGGCTTCCGGTTTTTTCACTTCTTCCCCGACCCGGCCCGGCCTTGCGCGACAAGGCCGATCCGGAGATCCGCGCGACCGGGCCGTGACACGCCGTTGCACCCTGTCACCCGGACGCACGCATGTAAAAATTCCCCGCATGATGGAGCTCTCCGAACTGGACGAAACCAGCCTCGCAGCACACGCCGCCGAATGGCGTCGGCGCGCGCTGCGCGGCGAGAAACAGGCCCGCGGCATCGCACATGCCCTGGAGGCCGAGATGCGCCGCCGCTTCGGCGATTCGATTCCGCCGAGCCAGAGCGCCGACCTGGACACCCGCCCCCTGGCCCTGCGCCAGCCGCCGCGCCCGTGGTGGAAGTTCTGGTGAGCCGGCCGCGCGCCTTCGCCGCCTGATCTGACATCCCTCGCAGCCGGTCATCGGTTGCAGCGCCCCGTCGGCCCTGACACCATGGCCGCATGGCATACCAACTGCATTACTGGCCCACGATCCAGGGCCGCGGCGAGTTCGTGCGGCTCGCCCTCGAGGCCGCGGGCGCCGACTACGTCGATGTCGCGCGGCTGCCCGCCTCGCAAGGCGGTGGTGAGTCCGCGCTGGGCCGACGGCTCGGCGACCCCGGCAACCCGCGCGCCGCGTTCGCACCGCCGTTCCTTGTCGACGGCGACATCGTGGTCGGCCAGACCGCCGCGATCCTGCTGTACCTCGGCCCCAAGCTCGGGCTGGCCGGCATCGGCGAATCCGACGGGCTGTGGACCCACCAGCTGCAGCTCACCATCGCCGACGCGGTGGCCGAGGCGCACGACACCCATCACCCGATCTCGACCGGCGACTACTACGAAGACCAGCGCGACGCGGCCCTTCAGCGTGCGCGTGCCTTCCGCGAAGCGCGCATTCCGAAATTCCTGAACTGGTTCGAGCAGGTGCTGCAGCGCAACCCTTCCGGCGACTTGCACCTGGTCGGCGACGTGCTGACCTATGCCGACCTGTCGCTGTTCCAGCTGGTGGATGGGCTGCAGTACGCCTTTCCGAAGGCCGCCGCGCGGGCGCTGGCCTCCACGCCGTCGGTCGTGAAGCTGCACGCGAATATCCGGCGACGCCAGCGCGTGCACGACTACCTGCAGAGCCCTCGTCGCATTGCGTTCAACGAGGATGGGATCTTTCGGCGCTATGCCGAGCTGGATGGCTGAGGGCTATTCGTCGTCGCCGGCTTCGCTGCGGATGCGCAGCGCCAGCTCGTACAGCGTGTTGCGCGGCGCGCCGCTGATCTCGGCGGCCAGCTTCACGGCCGTCTTCACCGGCAGTTCCGCCAGCAGCAGGCGCAGCACACGTTCGCCTTCCGCGCCGCCGTCGCCGCTCACCGCCACGGGGTGCAGCACCAATGCGAACTCGCCACGCGTGCGGTCGCGGTCGGCGCCGAACCAGTCGGGCAGCGCGCTGGCGGCCACGGTGGCGATTTCTTCGAACTGCTTGGTGAGCTCGCGGCCGACGGTGATGCGGCGCTCGCCCAGCACGGCCAGCGCGCGGGCCAGGCTGTCGATGCGGTGCGGCGCTTCCAGCAGCACCACAGCGCGCGGCTCCTGCGCGAGGGCGTGCACGGCGGTGTCGCGCTCGCCGGCCTTGGTCGGCAGGAAGCCCGCGAACACGAAGGCGCTGCTGTTGTGCGCGTGGCTGCTCTCGCCGCCCTCGGCCACGAGGCCGGCCGCGCTCACGAGCGTGACGACGCTGCTGGCGCCCGGCAGAGGCAGCACGCGCTGGCCGGCCGCGCGCACGGCGGCGGCCAGGCGCGCGCCGGGGTCGCTCACGCCGGGCGTGCCGGCGTCGCTCACGTAGGCGATGCGCTCGCCCTGCGCGAGCCGCGCGACCACGGCCTGTGCGGCCTCGGCCTCGTTGTGCTGGTGCACCGCGAGCAGTTGCGCGCCGGGGCGGTCGATGCCGTAGGCGCGCAGCAGGCTCTGCGTGTGGCGCGTGTCCTCGCAGGCCACGGCGTCCACCAGCTGCAGCACATGCAGCGCGCGCAGCGTGATGTCGGCCAGGTTGCCGATCGGCGTGGCGACGACGTACAGCGTGCCCTGCGGATAATGCTGCGCGCCCGCGGCGTCGAGCGCGGCCGGCAGGGCCGCGCCGAAGGAAGCAGGGGCGAGTGAAGCCAAGAGGTTTCTCCGTAGGGCAGCGACAACAAGAAAACAGGGCAGGGAGCCATGACGACAAGCACCACGACCACGAAGCATCGCGGCGATGCGGCGGAAGACGCCGCGCTCGACCACCTGCGCCAGGCCGGCCTCGTGCCGGTCGCGCGCAATTATCGGACGCCGGGGCGCGGCGGCGGCGAGGTCGACCTGATCATGCGCGATCCGCGCGACGGCACGCTGGTGTTCGTCGAGGTGCGACAGCGCAGCGCGGGCTCGCATGGCGGCGCGGGCGGCAGCATCACGGCGGGCAAGCAGCAGCGCATCGTGCTGGCCGCGCGGCATTACCTGGGCCGGTTGCGCGCATTGCCGCCATGCCGTTTCGATGTGGTGCTGATCGAGGAGAAAATCACCTGGCTGAAAGCCGCCTTCGACGCCGGCTGACGCACCCGCGAGGGAACTGAAGCCTTGCTGAAGGCTCCACCACTCAAACGTCTTGTTTCACGACCCCCAGTTATCATCGCGCCCCATGCTCGAGCAACGGATTCAGCAGCACTTCATCGACAGTGCCGACCTCAAATACCAGACCGGCCCGGTCCTCAGCAAACCCATCTCTCAAGCGATGCAGGCCCTGCTGGCCTGCGTGACCAGCGGCGGCAAGGTACTGGCCTGCGGGGCCGGCGTGTCGGGCCTGCTGGCCGCGCAGTTCGCCTCGAACTTCGTGGGTCGCTTCGAACGCGAGCGGCCCGAGCTGGGCGCGATCGCGCTGCCCGGCGACACCACCGACCCGGCGGCCGACAGCCCGCAGGCCGCCGATGCCGATCGCTTCGCGCGCCAGGTGCGCGCGCTCGGCCAGGCCGGCGACGTGCTGCTGGTGCTCAGCGCCAGCGGGCAGTCGTCCGCGGTGCTGGCCGCCGTGCTTTCCGCGCATGAGCGCGACATGACGGTGGTGGCGCTGCTCGGCAACGCCGCCACGGGGCTGGCCACCGCGGCGCCCGGCGTCGGCGGCACCGGCGGCGCCATCGGCCGCGCGCTGCGCGAAACCGATGTACAGATCAGCGTGCCGCACGAACGTGCGGCGCGCATTCACGAAATCCACCTGCTCGCGCTGCATTGCCTGTGCGACGGCGTGGATGCCCAGTTACTCGGAGAACAGGAAGTTTCCTCATGACCATGACGACCCTGACCAAGGCCTCGACCCAACGTTTCGCCCTGGCGCTCACCCTGGGCGCCGCCCTGGTGGCCGGACTGTCCGCCTGCGTGCCGCTCGTCGTGGGCGGCGCCGCGGTGGTGGGCGTGGGCATGGTGGCGACCGACCGCCGCAGCTCGGGCGCCCAGCTCGACGACCAGGGCATCGAGCTGCGTGCCGCGGCCCGCGTGCGCGACATCGCCAACGACAACATGTACGTGAGCGTCACCAGCTTCAACCGCCAGGTGCTGCTGACCGGCGCCGTCGGCAACGACGCCGACCGCCGTCGCGTCGAGGACGAGGTGAGCCGCGTGGTCAACGTGCGCTCGGTGGTGAACGAACTCACCATCGGCGCCCCGAGCACCTTCCAGGACCGCTCGAACGACCTGTACATCACCGGCAAGGTGAAGGCCTCGCTGCTCGACGCCAAGGATATCTTCGCCAACTCCTTCAAGGTCGTGACCGAGCGCAGCACGGTCTACCTGATGGGCATCGCCACGCGTCGCGAGACCGACCGCGCCACCGAGATCACGCGCGGCGTGACGGGCGTGGCGAAGGTCGTGCGCGTGGTCGAGGTGGTGAGCGAGGCCGACCTGGCCGCGAGCCAGGCGGCCAACCAGTCCGCTGCGCAGCGCGGCGGCACGGGCCCCGCACCGGTGAGCAATGCGACGCCATCGACGCCGGGTGCTTCCTCCTCGGGTTCGCGCGTGCCGCTGCCGCCGATGGAGCCGCTGCCCGCGCCGGCCGGCGGTGCAACGACCTCGCCGGTCCGCTGAAACCAAAAAGCCCGCTTCCGCGGGCTTTTTTCATTTGAGCCTGATGATCAGGCTCGAGGTGTCCCATCGCCTGCCGCCGGCCTGCTGCACGTCGGCATAGAACTGGTCGACCAGCGCCGTCACCGGCACGCGCGCGCCGTTGCGCTTGGCTTCGTCGAGCACCAGGCCCAGGTCCTTGCGCATCCAGTCGACGGCAAAGCCGAAGTCGAACTTGCCCTCGATCATGGTCTTGCCGCGGTTGTCCATCTGCCAGCTCTGGGCCGCGCCCTTGCCGATGACGCCGAGCACGGCTTCCATGTCCAGGCCGGCGCGCTGGCCGAAGGCAATGGCTTCCGACAGGCCCTGCACCAGCCCCGCGATGGCGATCTGGTTCACCATCTTCGCGAGCTGGCCCGCGCCGCTGTCGCCCAGCAGCGTGACGGCGCGTGCGAAGGCCATGGCCACCGGACGGATGCGCTCGAACACCGCCGCGTCGCCGCCGCACATCACGGTGAGCGCACCGTTCTGCGCGCCCGCCTGGCCGCCCGACACGGGCGCGTCGATGAAGTGCAGGCCGCGCGCCTGCGCCGCCTTCGACAGCTCGCGTGCCACGTCGGCCGAGGCCGTGGTGTGGTCCACGAGCACGGCGCCGGGCTTCATGCCGGCCAGGGCGCCGTCGTCGCCCAGCACCACCGAGCGCAGGTCGTCGTCGTTGCCGACGCAGCAGAACACGATGTCCGCGCCGGCCGCCGCTTCACGCGGGGTGGGGGCGTGGCGGCCGGGGGCGCCGAACTCGGCGACCCAGGCTTGCGACTTGGCGGGAGTGCGGTTGTAGACCGTGACCGCGTGGCCGGCCTTGGCCAGGTGCCCGGCCATGGGCCCGCCCATGACGCCGAGGCCGAGGAAGGCCACCGTCTGGGCGGGAACGGATTCGTAGGTGCGGGGGTTGATGCTGCTCATGGCCGACAGCTTAAAGCCAAAGAAAGAAACAAGGCCGGCGCGCCCCGCGGCGCACCGGCGGAGCGGCTTCAGACGATCGCGAAGTGCTCGGTGCCGGCCGCCAGGTCGGTGCTGCGCGCGCGCTGGCTGTTGAGCTTGATCTGCAGGCGCAGGTCGTTGGCCGAGTCGGCGTTGCGGATCGCCTCTTCGAAGTTGATCGCGTTGCCCTCGAACAGGTCGAACAGCGCCTGGTCGAAGGTCTGCATGCCCAGGTTGCGGCTCTTCTTCATGATCTCCTTGATCTCGCCCACCTCGCCCTTGAAGATCAGGTCGGAGATCAGCGGCGTGTTCAGCAGGATCTCGACGGCGGCCACGCGGCCCTGGCCGTCTTCGGTGGGCACCAGCCGCTGCGACACCAGCGAGCGCAGGTTCAGCGACAGGTCCATCAGCAGCTGCGCACGGCGCTCTTCGGGGAAGAAGTTGATGATGCGGTCCAGGGCCTGGTTGGCGCTGTTGGCGTGCAGCGTGGCCATGCACAGGTGGCCGGTTTCGGCAAAGGCCACGGCGTGCTCCATGGTCTCGCGGTCGCGGATTTCGCCCATGAGGATCACGTCGGGCGCCTGGCGCAGCGTGTTCTTCAGCGCGGCTTCCCAGCTGTCGGTGTCGATGCCCACTTCGCGCTGCGTCACCACGCAGTTCTTGTGCGGGTGCACGAACTCGACCGGGTCTTCCACCGTCACGATGTGGCCGTAGGAGTTCTCGTTGCGCCAGTCGATCATCGCGGCCAGCGTGGTCGACTTGCCCGAGCCCGTGGCACCCACCAGGATGGTGAGGCCGCGCTTGGTCATCGCCACGTCCTTGAGCACCTGCGGCATGCCCAGGCCATCGATGGTCGGCAGCTTGGCGGGAATGGTCCGCAGCACCATGCCGACCTTGCCCTGCTGCACGAACGCGTTGACGCGAAAGCGCCCGATGCCCGTCGGCGAGATCGCGAAGTTGCACTCCTTGGTGCGCTCGAACTCGGCCGTCTGGCGGTCGTTCATGATCGAGCGCGTGAGCGCCAGCGTGTGCTGTGCGCCCAGCGCCTGTTGCGACACCTTGGTGACCTTGCCGTCGACCTTGATGGCCGGCGGGAAGTCGGCGGTGATGAACAGGTCGCTGCCGTTGCGGCTCACCATGAGCTTGAGCAGGTCGTTGATGAACTGGCTGGCTTGATCGCGTTCCATGATGTCTGTGCTCCGAAGGACTGTGGGGATCAGCCGGGGAAATTCTCGGGGATCTTGGCCTTGCCGCGCGCTTCGGCGGCAGAGATCGTATTGCGGCGCACCAGCTCCGTCAGGTTCTGGTCGAGCGTCTGCATGCCCGAGCCCTGGCCGGTCTGGATGGTGGAGTACATCTGTGCGACCTTGGCCTCGCGGATCAGGTTGCGGATGGCCGGCGTGCCCAGCATGATCTCGTGCGCCGCCACGCGGCCCTGGCCGTCCTTGGTCTTGCACAGCGTCTGCGAGATCACGGCCTGCAACGATTCGGACAGCATCGCGCGGATCATTTCTTTTTCTTCGCCCGGGAACACGTCGATGATCCGGTCGATGGTCTTGGCGGCCGACGAGGTGTGCAGCGTGCCGAACACCAGGTGGCCGGTTTCGGCCGCGGTCATTGCGAGGCGAATGGTTTCGAGGTCGCGCAACTCGCCCACCAGGATCGCGTCCGGGTCTTCGCGCAGGGCGGAGCGCAGCGCGTTGGCGAACGACAGCGTCATCGGCCCCACCTCGCGCTGGTTGATCAGGCACTTCTTCGATTCGTGCACGAACTCGATCGGGTCTTCCACCGTGAGGATGTGGCCGTACTCGTTCTCGTTGAGGTAGTTCACCATCGCCGCCAGCGTGGTCGACTTGCCCGAGCCCGTGGGGCCCGTCACCAGCACGAGGCCGCGCGGCTTGAGCGCGAGTTCGCCGAAAATCTTCGGCGCGTTGAGCTGCTCGAGCGTGAGGATCTTCGAGGGAATGGTCCGGAACACCGCGGCCGCGCCGCGCGCCTGGTTGAAGGCGTTCACGCGAAAGCGCGCGAGGCCGTCGATCTCGAACGAGAAGTCGACCTCCAGGAACTCTTCGTAGTGCTTGCGGTGCGTGTCGCTCATGATGTCGTACACCATGGCATGCACGGCCTTGTGGTCCAGCGCATCGACGTTGATGCGGCGCACGTCGCCGTTCACGCGGATCATCGGCGGCAGGCCGGCCGACAGGTGCAGGTCGGAGGCTTTGTTCTTGACGCTGAACGCCAGCAGTTGGGTGATGTCCACGGGGCTCCTCAGGCAGGCTTTAGTGACGTTTTGATACGAATTCGGAAGATTATGACGATGATTGGCGACGATCTCCAGCAAGTAAGGGCCCGGATCGACCGGGCCTGTGCGCAGGCCGGGCGCGACCCGGCGGCGGTACGCCTGCTGGCGGTGTCCAAGACCTTCGGGCCGGAGGCGGTGCGCGAGGCGCGCGCGGCCGGCCAGGCGGCGTTCGGCGAGAACTACGTGCAGGAGGGCCTGGACAAGATCGCCGCGCTGGCCGACCTGCGCGCGGGACTCGAATGGCACTGCATCGGCCCTCTGCAGAGCAACAAGACGCGGCCCGTGGCCGAGCAGTTCGACTGGGTCCACAGCATCGACCGCCTGAAGATCGCCGAGCGCCTGTCGGCCCAGCGCCCGGCGCATCTGCCGCCGCTGCAGGTGTGCCTGCAGGTCAACGTGGACGGCGGTGCAAACAAGTCCGGCGTGCCGCCGGAAGAGGCCTTGGCGCTCGCGCGCGCTGTGGCGGCCTTGCCACAGCTGCAGCTGCGCGGGCTCATGGCGATCCCCGAACCGGCAGCGGATTTCGCGGCGCAGCGGGAACTGTGCCTGCGCGCGCACGCGGTGTTCGAATCGATCCGGGCGGCGGGCATCGCGCTGGACACGCTGTCGCTGGGCATGAGCGGGGACCTCGAGGCGGCGGTCAGTGCCGGCAGCACGATGGTGCGGGTCGGTACGGCGATCTTCGGCGGGCGGGCGCGCAAGCCCGCCTGAAGTCATAGGCCCCTAGCGCAGGAAGAACAGCAAGCTCATCGTCAGCCCCGTGGCGACGATGCCCGCGCGCAGCCAGGCCGGCGGCAGGCGCCGCGCGCCCCGGGCGCCGAGGTAGCCGCCGAGCAGCGCGGCGCCCGCCATGATCGCGGCCTCGCGCCAGGCGATCAGGCCGCCCCAGGCATAGAGGGCGACCGCGATCAGCGTGAGCAGCGCCGACACCTGGTTCTTGAGCCCGTTGGCCGCCAGCAGGCGGGTCTGGCCGAGCAAGCCGAACAGTGCCAGCAGCAGGATGCCCAGCCCGCCGTTGAAGTAGCCGCCGTAGACCGTGACGGCGAGCACCGAGACCATCGCGACCGCCGGCCGGTGCGCGCCCGACTGTCGAGACGCCGTGAGGCGCGGTGCCAGCACGAACAGCAAGGTGGCGAGCAGCAGCAGCCAGGGCACGACGCGGCGGAAGGTGGCATCGGGCGTCAGCAGGAGCAGCAGCGCGCCGGTACTGCCGCCGATCAGCGAAAGCACCACGAGCGTCCGCATGGACAGCCCGGGCGGCGGTTGGGTGTCGCCGCGAAAGCCCCAGGCCGCCGACAGGTAGCCGGGCAGCAGCGCCAGCGTGCCCGTGGCGTTGGCGCTCACGGCGGGCACGCCCGCGAACACCAGGGCCGGCAGCGTCAGGAAGCTGCCGCCGCCGGCCACCGCGTTCAGGGCGCCCGCCACGAAGGCGGCGGCGATCAGCGTCGCATCGACAAGCATCGTGCGACCCTCAGGCGAAGCGGCAGGCTTCTTCGAACGCGAGCCTCGGGTGGCGCTCGAACAGCTTGGCGGGGTCGCCGTGGCCGAGGTTGCACAGGAAGTTGGTGCGCACCGAGGTGCCGTGCCAGAAGACCTCGTCCATGCCGTCCGCGTCGAAGCCCGACATCGGTCCGCAGTCCAGACCGATGGCGCGGGCTGCGAGCATGAAGTAGGCCGCCTGCAGGCTCGCGTTGCGAAAGGCCGTGCGCAGCGCGTGCGCCTCCTTGTCGGGCCCCGTGAAGTCGTCCTGCATCGACGGCCGGTGCGGAAAGAGCCGTGGCAGCTCGCGGTAGAAGGCCGTGTCGAAACCGAGGATCGCGGTGACAGGCGCCGTCATCGTCTTGTCGACGTTGCCGGGCGAGAGCAGCGGCCGCAGGCGTTCGCGGCCTTCGTCGGTGCGCACGAAGACCACGCGCATCGGCGAGCAGTTGGCCGAGGTCGGACCCCACTTCACGAGCTCGTGGATCTGGCGCAGCTGCGCCTCGCTGACTGGGCGGGGCAGCCAGCCGTTGTGGGAGCGGGCCTGGCGAAAGAGGGTGTCGAGGGCACTGTCTGGAATCATGGGGAACGTGGAAGGTCGAAGGACTGCATCAGCCGCAAGGTCGCTGTCGCGATCGCGCCGTCGGCGCGCGTCAGTTCGTCGAGGATCGAAAAATGATCATGACCCGGGCACTCGATGTGGCCCGCATGAACGTCGCGCCAGTGCAGGCGGATGGTGTCGCATTGTTCGCGGAAGCCAGGATTCTCGTTGCCGCCCAGGGCGGTGAGCAGTCGCGTACCGGTCAGGGGACGCCACAGCGCCGGACTCAGCGCCGCCGCGCTGCGCGGCGTGAAGCGCGTGGCGTCCATCACCGACGGCACGTCGAGCAGCGGGCGCAGGTCGTACAGCGCGCTGATGCAGGTCGCGGCCGCCACCACCGGCTCGGTGGCCAGCAGCATCGCCGCCAGGTGCCCGCCGGCCGAATGCCCGCAGGCGAACAGGCGTGCCGGCGGGGCATCCCATTGCGCGTGGTGCGACGCGAGCCATGCGGCCGCACGGCGAACCTGCGCGACGATGGTCTCCACGTCCACCGCCGGGCACAGCGCGTAGTTGACGACCGCGACCGCGTAGCCAGCCGCGGTGAAAGGCGGCGCGACCAGCGAGGCGTCCGACTTGTCGAGCGAGCGCCAGTAGCCGCCGTGGATGTACATCAGCGTGCCGCGCGGGCGGCCCTCGGGCAGGAACAGGTCCAGGCGCTCAGCCGCAAGCGGCCCGTAGGCGATGTCGAGCCGCGCGCGGGCGCGCTCGCGCACCGCGGCGGACGCGCGTGCCCAGCCGTCGAAGATGTCCTGGTAGTGCGGGACGGCCAGGCGCGCGTTGTAGCGGCGCTCGCCGTCGCCGTCCGTGGGGTTCGGCGGCATGGCGGGTTACGCGCTGGCGCCGATGCGCTCGACCACGGCCCGCAGGTCGGCGCGCACCTTCTCCGGCAGCGCGGCGACGGGTGGGCGCGTCGGCCCGGCACTGCGGCCCGCGAGCGTCATCGCTTCCTTGATGACGACCGGGAACGAGCCCCAGGCCCAGGCCGCGCGCAGCGGCGCGAAGATGTTCGACACGCGCAGCGCCTCGTCGTGGCGGCCGGCGCGCAGCGCGTCGTACATGCGCACCATGAGCTCGGGGAACACGTTGGCGGCGGGCGAGATGGTGCCTTGCGCGCCGTGGAACATCATCGACAGCGCGATGGTGTCGCGGCCCGAGAACAGCAGCGCGGGGCGCGGCGCGGTCAGCAGGTACTCGATGGACTGCGTGAGGTCGCCGCCCGAGTCCTTCATGCCCACGATGTTGTCGGCCTCCTGCATGCAGCGTGCGAGCGTGGCGGGCAGCACGTTGACGGCGGTGCGCGGCGGGTTGTTGTAGAGCATCACCGGCAGCTTCGTCGCGCGCGCCACGGCGGTGTAGTGGGCCACCAACTCGTCCTGCGTGGGCTGCACGAAGTACGGCGTGATCACCAGCGCCAGGTCGGCGCCCAGGGCTTCGGCGGCCTGCGTGAGCGCGATGGCGTCGCGCGTGGTGGCGCCGCCGGTGCCGGCATACAAGGGCACGCGGCCGTCGATGGCGCGCATCGACAGCTCCAGCAGGCGGATGTGTTCGTCGCGCTCCAGGGCGAAGAACTCGCCCTGGCTGCCGGCGACGGAAATGCCGTGCACGCCGGCGCGGATGTAGCTGTCGATCAGCTCGCCGACGCGGGCTTCGTCGAGCCGGTGGTCGGCGGTGAAAGGCGTGGCCATGGCGGGCACCACGCCGTGGAATTTCGAGAGGTTCAAAGAGAGCTCCGGAAGAAGAACGAAGAGGGGGCGACGGGCGGCGTCAGTCGACGCCCATCAGGTGGCCCAGCTGCACCACGTAGTGGCCGAAGGCGGTCGCTTCCTTGGTGGTGCGCGGGTCGCGCGGGCGTGGCAGGTCGATGCGGATGTCCTCGACGATGCGCCCCGGCCGCTCGGACATCACGAGCACGCGGTCCGAGAGAAAGACGGCCTCCGAGATGCTGTGGGTGATGAGGATCACCGTCTGGCGCATCTCCTGCCACAGGCGCAGCAGCTCGACGTTGAGCTGGTCGCGCGTGAGTGCGTCGAGCGCCCCGAAGGGCTCGTCGAGCAGCAGCACCTGGGGCCGCATCACGAGGATCTGCCCGAGCGCCGCGCGCTGGCGCATGCCGCCCGAGAGCTCGTGCGGGTAGTTGCGGCGGAACTTCTCCAGCTTGAGGATCGGCAGCAGCGCTTCCACGCGTTCGTCGATGTCCTTCTTCGGCAGCTTGCGCACCTCGGCCGCGAGGCGGATGTTGGCTTCCACGGTTTCCCACGGCAGCATGTTGTGGGTCTGGAACACCACGCCCACGTCGTCGGACATCCGCGTCTGCAGGTGGCCGAGCACGCGCACCTCGCCGCCCGCGTCGGGCTGGATCAGCCCGGCCACGATGCGCAGCAGGGTGCTCTTGCCGCAGCCGCTCGGCCCCAGGATCGAGACGAACTCGCCGCGCTGCACCGTGAAGTCGACCTGCTCCAGCGCGCGCACGCTGTGGCGCGCGTCGAAGGTCTTGGCGACGCGGCTGACGCCGATCGCTGTGTCGATGGCTCCGGGGGCGCGCACCGTCGCCTCGCCGGTGGCAACGGTCCCAGGCTTCACTTGCGCGCTCCCACCCAGCCGCCTTCGGAGATGTCGAAGACCACGCCGTCGAGGTCGCGGAATTTCATCTCGTAGTACAGGCTCTTCTTGTCGTGCGGCAGGTCCATGAAGAAGGTGCCGCCGTGGTCCTCGATGGCCTTGCGCTGCGCGTCCAGGTCGTCGACCCAGAAACCGAAGTGGTGCGTGCCGATCCAGTCCTTGCCCTTTTCAAGGCCTGCCGCCTCGTCGGTCTTGTAGTTCAGCAGCGCCAGGCAGATGGTGCCGTCCGTGAGGTACACGCCGTCGGCGATGGGCGAGTGCGTGGGTTCGACGATGGTGAGGTCGAAGACCTCGCTGTAGAACTTGGCCGCCTTCTGGGGATCGGGAACGGCGAGGGCGATGTGACGCAGTTTGGCCATGGGAATGTCTCCTGAGTTGAAATCTTTGAAAGGACGAAAGAGAAAGAGGGGTGAAGGCTCAGAGCCCGCGCCACCAGATGCGCTTGGCGGCCAGCTCGACCAGCAGGTACAGCAGGCCGGCGACCACCGAGATCACCACCAGCGCGGCGAACAGGTAGTCGGTGCGCGCGTTGGCATTGGCCTCGAGGATGAGGTGGCCGAGCCCGCGCTCGGAGCCGACGAACTCGCCCACGATCGCGCCGATCACGGCCAGCGGCATGGCCGAGCGCAGCCCGTCCATGATCGACGGCAGGGCCGAAGGCACGTAGAGGCGGCGGAAGGTGGTCCAGGACGAGGCGCGGATGGCGCGGAAGTGCTCCACCAGGTGCGCCGGCGTGCCCGCCAGCCCGCCCATGGTGGCGATCACCACCGGGAAGAAGGCGAAGAGAAAGGCCATCAGCACCTTCGAGGTGTCGCCGTAGCCGAACCAGATCACCATGAGCGGCGCCAGCGCGATCTTGGGCAGGCCCTGGAACACCACGATGAGCGGGTACAGCGCCCGCCGCACCACCGGGATGGCGTGGATCGCGAGCCCGAGCAGCACGCCGCCGACGGCCGCCAGCGCGAAGCCGGCCAGCACCTCCTGCGTCGTGACCCACGACTGCACGAGCAGTGCCATGCGGTTGGTCCACAGGCTGTCGAGCACCTGCGACAGCGGCGGCAGCAGGTAGCGTTTGATGCCGAACACGTCGACCGATTTTTCCCACAGCAGGCCCAGTGCGAGGAACAGCAGGGCGGGGTCGGTGAAGCGGCGCCACGATTCGGCGCGCGAGGAAGGGGCGGGGTGCATGTGTCTTGTCTCCGGATCTTT
The DNA here is from genome assembly GCF_058801005.1 of Variovorax sp. GW822-FHT04A09. Lineage (NCBI taxonomy): Bacteria > Pseudomonadati > Pseudomonadota > Betaproteobacteria > Burkholderiales > Comamonadaceae > Variovorax > Variovorax sp. GW822-FHT04A09. The sequence goes on from NZ_JBXAMV010000009.1 coordinate 108,311, forward strand.
TTATGTGTCGTGTCTTGTCGTGCGGCGCGTTCAGCGCTTCGGGTCGTCGCTGTCTTCGTCCCGGGCCGTGCGCGGGCCCCACTCGGGCGGCGGCACCACGAACCGGTCGAAGTGCCACTGGTCGAAGGCCGCGAGGTCGTTCTTCCAGACGCGGGGCGTGTAGGGTTGCGCGGGCGTGATCTGCACCATCTCCGCATAGAACTCGCAGTAGTTGCCGTCGGGGTCCTTGAACACGAGGAACAGGTTCTCGCCGGGCCCGTGCTTGCCGATGCCGCGCACGATGTCGATGCCCTGCGCCTGCAGGTAGCGCGCGGCGTCCTCGATCTCGGCCAGCGAGCCGAGCTGGTAGGCGAAGTGCTCCAGCCCGGGCCGTCCCGGCACGTAGGTGGCAGCATGCTGCGGGTCGCCGGGCGCAATCTGCGCCAGCGCCAGGTCGTGGTGGTCGTTCCCGCAGCGCAGGAAGGCCATCTGGTCCTCGATGTGGTCGGACACTTCCAGCCCGACGATCTCGGTGTAGAAGCGCACGGAGGCCTTCAGGTCGCGCACGTTGAGCACGACGTGCCCGAGGCGCTGGGGACGGGGGCGTTGAACCATCGGTATTGCTCCCGCGCTCATGGTGCGAGCAGGTCGTTGCTGTACGCGTCCTGCGGCTTCACCTTGCCGCCGAGGCCGAAGGCCTTGTCGACGAACTGCACGGTGGCGCGCATGCGGTCATCGCGCAGGTGGCCCAGCCCCTTGGCCTTGGCTGCCGGGTCGACCAGCAGGTCGTTCATGTCCTTGATCTGCGCCAGCGCCACGGCACGGTCGGTGGTGGGAAACATCTTCACCATGAGATCGGCTGCCTGCTCGGGGTTGGCCATGGCGAATTCGTAGCCGCGGTACGAGGCGCGCAGGAACTTCTTCACCACCTCGGGGCGCTTCCTGATCAGGTCTTCGCTGGCCGCGAAGCCGCTGCCGTAGGCGTCCAGTCCGAAGTCGCTGTACTCGATCCAGCCGAGCGTCACGCCCGCGGCGTTGGCCTGCTTTTGGGTGACGGCGCGGTTGCTCCCGCGCCAGCATTCGGCCAGGTCGACCTTGCCTTCGATCAGCGAGGCGTCGACCACGGCGGGGTCCATGCGCAGCAGGCGGATGCTGTCCTTGGGCTGGCGGTTCAGCTCCAGCCAGGCGGGCACGACGTTGTGCACCGGCGAGGCCGAGCCGCCGCCCAGGCGCAGGCCCTTCATGTCGGCCGGCGTCTTGGGCTGGTGGCGCTTGGTGTCGAAACAGATGCCGGCGGGCCAGCGTGTGTTGATGGCGCCGATCATGCGGATCTTGCCGCCGTTGGCGCGGTTGAGCACGAGGCTGATCGGGTCGACGTAGCCGAACTCGAACTGGCCCTGGTCGAGCTCGTTGGCGGTGCGGTTGCCGCCGTAGCCGCGCACGATGGCGGTGTCCAGGCCCAGCTCGCGGAAGTAGCCCTGCGCCTGCGCGACGATCACGCCCACCGAGCTGCCCTGCGGCAGCCAGGCCATGTTGTAGGTGACCTTCTCCTGGGCGAACGCGGGGGGCGCGCCGGCCAGCAGCGCGCTGCAGGCGAGGCCGGTCAGCGCGCGCGCGATCGCGGCGAATCCTCTGCGGGTGGGTTGCATGTCGTTGTCTCCATACCTTGTTGTGATGCGAAAGAACGGGGCCGTGGCCCCGCCGCGGCGACGCTCAGACGCGCTCTGCCTGCACTTGATTGGCCAGCCGTCCGATGCCCTCGATGCTCGCCACCAGCCGGTCGCCCGCCTTCAGGTAGATACCCCGACCCATGCCCACGCCGGTCGGCGTGCCGGTAGCGATCACGTCGCCCGGTTCGAGCGTGACGATGGTCGACAGGTAGGCGATCTGCTCGCGCACCGTCCAGATCATGTTGGCCGTGCTGTCCTGTTGCATGGGTTCGTCGTTCACGTCCAGGCGCATCTGCACGGCCTGCGGGTCGGGGATCTGCCAGGCGGGCACCAGCCACGGGCCGATGGGGGCGAAGGTGTCGTGGCACTTGCCTTGGAACCAGTCGTGCTTGAACGGGTAGTCGCCGCGGATGTTGAGGTCGCGCGCCGAGATGTCGTTGACGATCGTGTAGCAGGCCACGGCGTCCAGCGCGTCTTCGACCGAGATGCGGCGGCAGCGCTTGCCGATCACGGCGGCGAGTTCGACCTCCCAGTCGAGCTTGCTGGTTTCGGGCGGCATCTGGATCGCCTCGCCGTTGCCGATCACCGTGTTCGAGAGCTTCAGGAACATGTACGGCTTGCTCTGCGACTTGGCCGCCAGCACGGTGCCCATTTCGTTGGCGTGCGAGGCGTAGTTCGAGGCGGCGCAGAAGATGCGGCTCGGCACGAAGGGCGCAGCCACGGCCGCAGCGCCGTCGGCCACCGGCCGGATCGCGCCCGAGGCGGCCAGCGTGGCGGCGATGGGCGTGGCGTCGCGCAGCCAGGCCTGGGCGTTCGCCCAGTCGCGCAGCATGGCTTCGACGCCTTGCGTGACCCAGGTTTCGGGCAGCGGCGGCAGGCCGGCCGCGCGGGCCGCCTCCAGGTCGTACAGCTGGCTGTCGATCACCAGGGCGGGGGCAAGCCCGCCGGCGCGGCGGTAAGTGGCGAGCGCGATCCAAGACATTCGATTGACTCCTCTTTTGTAGGTGGGTTGGAATCCGCGACGGGTGTTTTGCATTCAGTGTCTGCGAATTGTGTGCAATTTTATGTTTTGGTGTTCACGAACGTCAAGGGTTTGTCGCGGCATGCCTGAAACGGGCGTGCGGACGCATGCCGCGGCCGGCCTGCGTCGGAAGCGGCGGGCCGGGGCGGACCAGCGGAAACGGGAGGGAGGGAGAGGGCCCGGCAGCCGCGTCAGGCGGCGGCGATGGAAGACGGGGTGCGGGAGGCGCTGCCGTCGAAGTGCTGCAGCACGTTCATCGCCGAGTTGGCCGCATGGCTGTGCATGGCGGCGGCGGCGGCGTCACCGTCGTGCGCCAGCAGGGCGGCAACGAGGGCGTCGTGCTCGACATGGGAATGCTGCAGGCGGTTTTCCGTCGTGAAGAAGCCTTGCGAGCGGAAGGGGGCGAGGCGCTGCCGCAGGCTCAGTGCGAGGTCCTGCAGCGTCTTGTTGCGGGCGCCAGCGTAGATCAGCGCGTGGAATTCCTCGTTCAGCGCGGCGTACGCTTTCGCGTCGCCCTCGGCCGCGGCGCGTCCGGCTTGCTGATGAACGAACTCGATGCGCTTGCGCTCCGACGGCGCGGCGCGCAGCGCGCACAGCTTGGCGCACAGGGCTTCCAGTTCGCCGGAGGCTTCGAAGAGGCCGTCCAGGTCGGCGGGCGCCATCGTCGCCACCGAGAAGCCGCGGCGCGGCAGGTGCTCGATCAGCCGGGTCGAGGCCAGTTGCCGCAGCGCATCGCGCACCGGGCTGCGCGAGACGCCGAAGCGCGTCGCGATCGTCTGTTCGTCCAGGCGTTCGCCCGGTTGGAAACGGCGCAGCACGATTTCCTCGGCCAGGCGGTCCGAGATGGTCTGGGACAGCGTTTTTCCAGGCTCGTTTTCCATGGTTTGCTTCTTCGGGGGCGTGCCGCCCACGTGGCGTGGGACGACATATTGTCGACAAAATTTAATTGTCGCATGCAATAACGCCGACCCAAACGCCCCAGGCGGGCGTGCGCCTCAGACCCCCAGCGGCAGGCGCGCGCTGCTCTTCACCTCTTCCATCACAGCATAGGTCCGCGTCTCGCGCACGCCGGGCAGCTGCCACAGCACGGTGCCGGCGAACTCGCGGTAGGCGGCCATGTCGGCCATGCGGGTCTTGAGGAGGTAGTCGAAGCCGCCGGCGACCATGTGGCATTCCATGATCTCGTCGCGCACCTGCACGGCGGCCTTGAACTGGTCGAACACGTTGGCGGTGGTGCGGTCGAGCAGGACCTCGACGAACACGGTGAAGCCGCGCCCCAGCTTGTAGGGGTCGAGGCGGGCCTCGTAGCCCAGGATGAAGCCGTCGCGCGTGAGGCGCTGCACGCGCGCCAGCACGGCGGTGGGGGACAGCGCGACCGCCTCCGCCAGCTTGAGGTTGGTGATGCGGCCGTCTTCCTGAAGGATCTTCAGCAGGCGCAGATCGATGCGGTCCAGATCAAGCATTCGAGAATTATCCGGCGCACGCACCGATCGACTGCAAGAAATGCGGCCTATTTGCCACGGCCATAGGAGATAGAACCAAGGAAATGCCGTTGGACTACCCTTTCGCAGTCATTTGGACTACCGAAAGCCGTGGGTCACCGCATTCAGCGCACCGTGGTCGCGCCGGGTGCGGCAGCCTGGCGGCCCGAGAGCTGGTCGACCAGCGCGCCGTAGGCCGGGCCTTCGCGCAGCTTGGTGTAGGCGGCCTGGGCTTCGCGGTAGCCGGGGCGCGACGTGTCGGCGCCGGCTTCGCCCGACTGCTGGGCGGCCAGGCCCGAGCGGATCCACAGCTGCGTGTCGGCGGCCACGGCGGCGCGGCTGTTGGCCGAGACCGCGACTGGCTCCTGGCCCATGTTTTCGTTGTAGCCCTGGGTGGGCGCAGTCTTCAGCCACTGCTGGGCGTCGGCCGTCACGGCGGCGCGCGTCGTCGAGGACGCGAAGGGTGCGGGACGCGGGTCGCCTTCGGCGTAGTTGCCGGCAAAGCTCGGCGCGGCCACGAGGCCGAGCAGGGCGGCGACGGCGGCGGTGTTCAGCAGGCGGGTGGTGGCAGACAGCTTCATGTTCGTTCACTCCTTGAGGTGGTTGCTTGGTTGGTGAGAACGACTGTACGAAGCGCATCCACGCGACCGATAACGTTTGGATGACGGTTTTGTCATGTGCGTATCCACCTGCATCGGGCCGCGCCGAGAGGGACCGCAAGGGGCCTTCCAACTTCTCTTGCATAACCGCCATCGCGGCATGCATAAGCCATGGCGCGCGGCCCTCAGTCGGAATATCGTTGCGCCCATCCATTCCAACCAAGGGAATCTTCCATGAACGAGAAACTCTCCTTCGTCAATCCGACGGCCAACAGCCCCTGGGGCACCTACCTGTCGCAGGTCGATCGCGTCGTGCCGTACCTCGGCCCGCTGGCGCGCTGGGTCGAAACCCTCAAGCGCCCCAAGCGCGCGCTGATCGTCGACGTGCCGATCGAGATGGACAACGGCACCATCGCCCACTTCGAGGGCTACCGCGTCCAGCACAACATGAGCCGCGGCCCGGGCAAGGGCGGCGTGCGCTTCCACCCCGACGTCACGCTGGAAGAAGTGATGGCGCTGTCGGCCTGGATGACCATCAAGACCGCGGCCGTCAACCTGCCGTACGGCGGTGCCAAGGGCGGCATCCGCGTCGACCCGAAGAAGCTGTCGCTGCAAGAGCTCGAGAAGGTCACGCGCCGCTACACCAGCGAGATCGGCATCATCATCGGCCCGCACACCGACATCCCCGCGCCCGACGTGAACACCAACGCGCAGATCATGGCGTGGATGATGGACACCTACTCGATGAACGTCGGCGGCACCGCCACCGGCGTGGTCACCGGCAAGCCGCTGCACCTGGGCGGCTCGCTGGGCCGCGTGAAGGCCACCGGCCGCGGCGTGTTCGTCACCGGCCGTGAAGCGGCCCGCCGCCTGGGCATGGACCTGCGCGGCGCGCGCATCGCGGTGCAGGGCTTCGGCAACGTGGGCTCGGTTGCGGCCGAACTCTTCGTCGAGGCGGGCGCCAAGATCGTCGCGGTGCAGGACCACACCGGCACCATCGTGAACACCAACGGCCTGGACCTGACCCAGCTGGTGCCCATCTCGCGCACCGACGGCGTGGTCGGCTTCAAGGCCGGCGGTGACATCGTGCCGAACGAAGACTTCTGGGACGTGGCCTGCGACATCCTGATCCCCGCCGCCCTCGAAGGCCAGCTCACGGCCGAACGCGCCAAGAAGACCACCGCCAAGCTGGTGCTCGAAGGCGCCAACGGCCCGACGGTGCCCGAGGCCGACGACATCCTGGCCGAGCGCGGCGTGCTGGTCGTGCCCGACGTGATCTGCAACGCCGGCGGCGTGACGGTTTCGTACTTCGAATGGGTGCAGGACTTCTCGTCCTTCTTCTGGGACGAGGACGAGATCAACGTGCGCCTCGATCGCATCATGATGAACGCGCTCAACCAGATCTGGGACACGGCCGACAAGCACAAGATCCCGCTGCGCACCGCCACGTATGCGGTCGCCTGCGAGCGCATCCTGATGGCGCGCCAGGAACGCGGTCTGTACCCCTGACGCGATCTCTGGGGCTTGCAGGGCCTTTCGGGAACCCCCGGCCTGCCGGGGGCTCGAAGCGAAGCCGCCGGTTGGTTAGCATCCGGTGTCCTTCCCGCCCTGCCATGCCCCAGACCTCTTCTGCTGCTTTCTTTTCTTCGCCGGCCCGCGTGCCGGCGTTTCTGTTCCCGGGCCTGCTGTCGGCCCTGTTGCTGGCCGGCTGCGGCAGCTTCGGCACGGGGCAGGCCTACGAGCCCGAAGACTTCGACTCCACCACCACCCACACGCGCAACTACGCCGCCAGCGAGGCCCAGACCTGCGAGGCGGCGCGCCGCGCGCTGCTGAGCCAGGGCTACATGGTCACGGCCGCCAACGCCGACCTCGTGACCGCGCGCAAGAGCTTCCAGCCCGCGGCCGAGACGCATGTCGAGGTCGAGTTCCGCGTGGTCTGCGCGCGCGAAGGGGGCGCCGGCAGCGCCTCGGCCGGTCGCAGCACCGTGGCCTTCGCGACCGCATTGCAAGACCGCTACGGCCTGAAGAAGGGCAGCAACTCGGCCAGCCTGGGCGTGGGCGCCATCGGCTCGCTCTCGCTGCCCTTCGGCGGCAGCAATGAAGCGATGGTCAAGGTGGCGAGCCAGACGCTCACGGACGAACGTTTCTACGACCGCTTCTTCACGCTGGTCGAGCGCTTCCTGCAGGGCGGCGGCCCCGACATGCCGGCCGATGCTGAAGACGCGCCGAAGCCCGCCACGCGCCCCGCCGCCACCACCTTCCCGGTGGCGCCGTCGCCCAACCGCGGCTGAACAAGCTCGGCAGTCAGCGCACCAGCGTCGACTTGCCGAACAGGCTCTCGATCAGCTCCACCGCCACCTCGGCCGTCTGGTTGCGCACGTCGAGCGCGGGGTTGAGTTCCACCACGTCGACCGAGCCGAGCCGGCCCGTGTCGGCGATCATTTCCATGCACAGCTGCATCTCGCGGTAGGTCGGCCCGCCGCGCACGCCCGTGCCCACGCCGGGCGCGTCGGCCGGGTCGAGGCAATCGAGGTCGAAGCTCACGTGCAGGTGGGTGTCTTCGTCCACGTCCTGCAGCGCCTCGGTCATGGTGGTGCGCATGCCGTTCTCGTCGATGTGGCGCATGTCGAACACGTGCAGGCCCAGCGTGCGGATCGCCTCTTTCTCGTCGGCATCGACGCTGCGGATGCCGATGAAGCGGATCGCGTCGTGCGCCAGCGCCGCGGGCTCGCCGCTCCAGCCCGTGAGGTCCGCCGGCCCGTGGCCCAGCAGGCACGACACCGGCATGCCGTGCAGGTTGCCGCTGGGGCTCGTGGTCTCGGTGTTGACGTCGGAATGCGCGTCCAGCCACAGCACGCGCAGCTTCTTGCCGCGTTTTCGCGCATGCCAGGCCACGGCGCTGATGGAGCCGATCGCCAGGCAGTGGTCGCCGCCCAGCATCACCGGCACGTGGCCGGCGCCCAGCGCGGTGTCGACGGCGGCGTAGACCGAACGGTTCCACGCGATCACCTCGGTGAGGTGACGCAGCCCGTTGGCCGGCGGCGCCCACGGCGTGGCCGGGCCCGCGAGGTTGCCGCGGTCGAGCACCGTGAAGCCCTGGCCCGCCAGCGCCTCGGCCAGGCCGGCCACGCGCAGCGCGTCGGGGCCCATGCCCGCGCCGCGCACGCTGGCGCCGATGTCGGTCGGCGCGCCGATCAGTTCGAGGGTGGTGGTCCCGGTGCTGCTGCTGTTCATGTCGGTCTCCCGATGTGGTGCCAGAGGTAGGCGTAGCCGAGCGCATCCATGAAGGCGGACGCCTTGTTGTCCGCGGCGGCGCTGTGGCCGCCTTCCATGTTCTCGTAGAAGCTGCTGTCGTGCCCTTGCGCGAGCAGTTTCGCGTGCATCTTGCGCGCATGCACGGGCCCCACGCGGTCGTCGCGCGTGGAGGTGGTGAAAAGGGCGGGCGGGTAGGGCGTGTCGGCCTTGGCGTTCTCGTAGGGCGAGAAGGTCTGGATGAATTCCCACTCGTCGGGCTGCTCCGGGTCGCCGTACTCCGCGATCCACGAGGCGCCGGCCGACAGCTGCGTGTAGCGCTTCATGTCGAGCAGCGCCACCTCGCTCACGATGGCGCCGTACAGCTGCGGGTACAGCGTGAGCATGTTGCCCATGAGCAGGCCACCGTTGCTGCCGCCCATGGCGCCCAGGTGCGCGGGCGAGGTGATGCCGCGCGCGAACAGGTCCTGCGACACGGCCGCGAAGTCTTCGCAGGTGCGCAGCCGGTTCTCCTGCAGCGCGGCCTGGTGCCAGCGCGGGCCGTACTCGCCGCCGCCGCGGATGTTCGCCACCACGTACACGCCGCCGCGTTCGAGCCAGGAACGGCCGATGCCGCCGCTGTAGCTCGGCTCCAGCGAGATCTCGAAGCCGCCGTAGGCGTACTGCAGCGTGGGGTTCGTGCCGTCGGCCACGAGGTCTTTCGCGGCGATCTCGAAGTAGGGCACGCGCGTGCCGTCCGCCGAGGTCGCGAAATGCTGGCTCACGCGAAAGCGCGAGGCGTCGAAGAAGCCGGGGCTGTGCTTCAGCGGCTGCGGCTCGCCCTGGCCGAGGGTGCCGATGTACAGCGTGGTCGGCTGCAGGAAGCCGCTCACGGTCAGGAAGTAGTCGTCGCTCTCGGTCTCGTCGATGCCGCCGGCCGCCACGCACGAGAGCGCGGGCGCGCCGCCCAGGCTGTCGCGCGCCCAGTCGCCCAGGCCGTCCGCCGGCGGCGTGAGCACCTCCAGCCGGTTCACCACGTCGTGCATCACGTTGAGGATGAGGTGGTGGCGCGTCCACGAGTAGTCGTCGAGCGCGGTGGTGTCGTCGGGCTCGAACAGCAGCGTGAGCTCGCGCGCGCCGGCCATGTAGTCGTCGAAGCGCGCGGCCAGCAGCGAGCCGGCGGTGTAGGTGCGGCCGGCCACGGTCCAGTCTTCGCGCGGCTCGATCAGCAGCCACTCGCGCGTGACGCCGGTGTTGGCGTCGTCGGGCACGTCGATCTTGACCAGCGTGCCGTCGGGCGCGCGCAGCCAGGTCTCGCTGTCGTAGAAGTCGATCTGGCGCGAGACGAAGTCGCGCTCGAAGCCGGGCGTGTGGTCGCTCCAGGCGCTCACCGACATGTCTTCGTGCGCGCCTTCGTACACGGTGACGGCCTCGGCCAGCGGCGTGCCGCGCCGCCACTCCTTCACCAGGCGCGGGTAGCTCGAGCTGGTCATGGAGCCGGGGCCGAAATCGGTGCCCACGTACAGGTGGTCGATGTCTTTCCAGGTGACGTGGTTCTTCGCCTCGGGCAGCGCGAAGCCGCCTTCGACGAACGCCAGGTTCACCAGGTCGAACTCGCGCACCACGTCGGCATCGGCACCGCCGCGCGACAGCGAGATCAGGCAGCGTTCGTACGCCGGCTCCAGGCAGTCGGCGCCGTGCCAGACCCAGTTCTCGCCGTCCTGCGCGGCCAGCGCGTCGAGGTCGAGCACGGTCTCCCACGCGGGCTCGGGCGTGCGGTACTGGTCGAGCGTGGTGCGGCGCCACAGGCCCTTGGGGTGCGCCTTGTCGCGCCAGAAGTTGTAGTACAGCGCACCGATCTTGCTGACCATCGGAATGCGCGCGTCCGAGTCGAGCACCTCGAGCAGGCCCTGCTCGATCGCCTGGAAGGCCGGCGACTGCGCATAGGTGTGAACGGCATGTGCATTCTGCTGGCGAGCCCAGTCCAGAGCGGCTTCGCCGTCGATGTCTTCGAGCCAGAGATGGGAGTCTTCGTTGTGCGCAGAGGTCATGCGGCACAGTGTACGAAGCCCCCGTGAATGCGGCGGCCTGTGAGCAGTTGTTGCGGCCTGCGAGGCGCGTCGATTTTTTCATTACATGTGGATGCGCGCCCCGGCCATCCTTGGGGCAAACCCCTGTCCCGGGCGTGCCTTCCCCCGGTGGAAACACTGAAGAAGCGAAGGCCCACGAACGCGATGCCCACGGTATCCTGCCGGACGGCGCATGCCCCAACGAGGAGAACCACACATGAAACACCTGAGCGGTCTTGATGCCACCTTCCTGCACCTGGAAACCCCCGAGATGCCGATGCACGTGGGTTCGCTCAACGTGCTGGACCTGCCCAAGGGCTACAAGGGCGACTTCTACGAAGACGCCAAGGCCTTCATGGCCAGCCGCATCCACCTGGCCGACGTGTTCACGCGCAAGCTCGCGCTGATGCCCTTCGACATGACCAATCCGGTGTGGGTTGAGGACGACGACATCGACCTCGACTACCACGTGCGCCACATCACGCTGCCCAAGCCCGGCACCAACCGCCAGCTCCAGCAGTACGTGGCACGGCTGCACTCCACGCTCATGGACCGCAGCCGGCCGATGTGGGAGTTCTTCATCATCGACGGCCTCAAGAGCGGCCAGGTGGCGCTGTACACCAAGGTGCACCACGCGGGCATCGACGGGCAGGCCGGCGTCGAGCTGGGCAAGGCCATCTTCGACCTCGAGGCCACGGGCCGCGTGATCAAGCCGCCGCGTGCGCGCCCGCGCAGCAACGGCTACCAGCTGGGCATGGCCGAGCTCGCCACGGCGGCGCTGCGCAACACGGCGCAGCAGTACGTGAAGCTCTTCAAGATGGCGCCGGCCATCGCGCGCGCCATCGGCGGCCTGGCCCAGCCCGACGAGAAGGCGGCCGACAAGGCGGCCGCCACCGCGCCGAAGAAGTTCAACCTCTTCGCGCCGCGCACCTCGCTGAACGTGTCGATCACCAACCAGCGCACCTTCGCCGGGCGCACCATCTCGCTGGCCGAGACCAAGTACATCGCCAAGCACTTCGGCGTGTCGCTCAACGACGTGGTGCTGGCCACCGTGGCCGGCGCGCTGCGCCACTACCTGGCCGACAACAACGAGCTGCCGGCCAAGCCGCTGGTGGCCGGCGTGCCCGTGAGCCTGCGCGAGGCGGGCGACCAGACGGCCAACAACCAGGCCAGCATGATCCTCGTGAGCCTGGCCACCGACATCACCGATCCGCTGCAGCGGCTGAAGGCGATCAACGCCTCGTCGAATTCCTCGAAGTCGACGATGAACCGCTTCAAGGCCGTGATCCTGGACGACTTCCCGACCTTCGCCGCGCCCTGGCTGGTGTCGGGCATCGCGTCGATGGTGGGGCGCTCGGGCATCGTCAACCTGCTGCCGCCGGCGGCCAACGTGGCCGTCTCGAACGTGGCAGGCGCGCCGTTCCCGATGTACTTCGCGGGGGCGCTGGTCACCTGCTACTACCCGGTGTCGATCGCCAGCCACGGCACCGCGCTCAACGTCACCGTGCAAAGCTACAACGGCCGCATGGACTACGGCCTGATCGCCTGCCGCCGCGCCGTGCCCGACATCACCGAGATCGGCGACTACTTGCTGGCCGAGCACAAGCTGCTGATGGAGCTGACGCAGAAGCACCCGGCCGTCTCCGGCGCGCCGGCCACACCGCCCAAGCCCGTGGCCGCTCCCGCGCCGGAAGCCGACGAAGAGACCCAGGCCGCTGCGCCGGCCCGCAAGCCGGCCGCACGCAAGAAGGCGCCGGTGAAGGCCGTCGCCGCCAAGAAGACGGCGCAGAAGGCCCCTGCCAAGGCCGCACCGGTCAAGGCGGCGGCGAAGAAAGCCCCTGCCAAGAAGGCGGCGGCGAAGAAGACCGCACCCCGGCCCGCGGCCCGCAAGGCCGCCGCATCGCCGCGCGCCGCTGCGGCATGATCGACAGGCGGGCCCGGCCTGGGCAAAAAATTGGGGCAGTTGGACTAGTTTTCCGACCGTTCTAGTTTTCCAGGCCTAGGCCCTGCGGAAGATGATTGGCCCATCGCGATTCCCCGCGAGCCATTCAACTTCAAGGAAATCTCACATGTCCACGCAAACCAACATCGCTTCCGCCGCCATCCACGTCGTCGGCCAGTACAACGACGCCGGCAAGACCCTGGTCGGTGCCTACCGCACCGGCGTGCAACGCCTGCTGGGCGGTGCTGCTTCGCGCTACAGCGAGTTCCTGGGCAACCGCCAGATCCCGCTGGTGAGCGAGCAGATCAAGGCCAACCTGATCGGCGCGCAAGAGAAGGTGCATGGTTTCCTGTCGAACCGCCTGGACATCGACACCAGCCGCATCGTGAACGTGATGGACCGCGTCGCTGCCGGCACCACCAGCGGCATCGAAACCGTCGCCAACCGCGTCGCCCAGATCGAATCGCCCGCTGCCACCACCGTGCTGAACGCCCTGTCGGCCGTGAACCAGCCCTTCGCCACCGTGTCGGTGCAAATTGCTGACCGCATCGTCGCTGGCACCAAGCAGATCGAAGCCCGTGTGAGCGGCACCGAAGAAGCCGCTCCCGTGCGCACCGTGAAGGCCAAGGTCGCTGCGGCCAAGAAGCCGGTTCGCCGCGCTGCCCGCAAGGCGGCCTGATCCCGGGGCGCTGAGCGCGCCCTTTTCATTCCTTACGCCCCTGGAGCACCCACCGCATGGCGACCCGTCCCGATGACACTGCCAAGTTGAAGAAGAGGGCGGCGCCTGCGAAGAAGGCTCCGGCGGCGAAGAAGAAAGCCGCGCCCCGCAAGGCGGCGCCGGCTGCGAAAGCACCGCCCGCAGACACTGCGGGGGGCACCAACAAGGCCGAAGCGCTGCTGCGCGCCGGCCTCAAGGCGCTGGACAACGTGCGCAACGATGTCGCCAAGCGCCAGGCCAACGTGATCGAAGGCCTGCTCGGCATCGGGCACGGCAAGGCCGACGTGGCCGGTGCCAAGGCGGCGCTGACGCGCGGCTTCCCCAGCCTGGACACCTTCGGCATCCGCAAGTTCGAGGACGTGTTCGACCAGCGTGTCGCCACCGCCCTGCAACGCCTGGGCATGCCCAGCGCCGACGAAGTGCAGGCCCTGCGCGACGAGGTGGCGCAATTGCGCGAACGCCTCGCGAAACTCGAGAAACCGTCCAGTTCAAGTGGCTCCGGCGGCAAGCGCTGAGCGGCACGCAACGCACGCAACACGCCGCTTGTGGCCAGCTCCAACACCACGCGCGATCGCATCCTGCAGACCAGCCTTGCGCTGTTCAACGCGGAAGGTCTTCCGGCCGTCTCCACGCACAAGATCGCGGCCGAGCTCGGCATGAGCCCGGGCAACCTGCACTACCACTTCAAGGCCAAGCAGCTGATCGTCGAATGGCTGTTCCGGCGCTTCGAGCAGCGGCTCGAGGTGCTCAACGGCTCGTCGGCCTCCATCACCGCCATCGACGACCTGTGGCTGGCGCTGCACCTGCGCTTCGAGGCCATCGACGAGTACCGCTTCATCTACCGCGACATGGCCTTCCTGGCCAGCGAGTACCCGGCCTTGGGGCAGCGCGCCCAGGCCATGACCGCGCAGAACCTGCTGGCGGCCCAGACGCTGTGCGAAGGGCTGGTGGCCTCGGGCGTGATCGAGACCAGCGCCGAGCAGGCGCGCATCCTCGCGCTGCAGATGGTCTTCACCACCACCTGCTGGCTCTCGTTCGAACGGCTGGTGCCGGGACGCGACGCCCTGGCGCAGGCCGATCCCGGTTTGGCGGCTTTCTACACACTCACGCTGGTTTCTCCGTATGTTTCCAGCGAATCGAGGGCTTATCTTGATTACCTGAGGGGCAAATACCTCGGATAAATGAAGTCGTCGTCCGACGGGGAATGCAACTTCGCACCCCCATCGTCGTCCTACAGAAGAAAGAAACAGAAAGGAAGCCGCCATCATGACCACCGCCACCCACGAACCCATCGCACCGCCGTCGCGCCTGCTCTTGCTGGCCGAAGCGCGCGCCCTCTGGGAAACCGGCGCCGGCCTCGCCATGTGGCCGCTGCTGCAGCTCGCGCCGCGCGGCGACGGGCACCCCGTGCTCGTGCTGCCGGGTCTCGTGGCCAGCGACGTGTCCACGCTGCTGCTGCGCCGCTACCTGTGCAGCCGCGGCTACGACGCCCACGGCTGGGGCCAGGGCCGCAACCTGGGCCCGCGCGCCGGTGTCGAGGACGGCATGGTCGACCTGCTCAAGACCCTGGCCGACAAAAGCGGCCAGAAGGTCAGCGTGATCGGCTGGAGCCTGGGCGGCGTCTATGCGCGGCTCTTGGCCTCGGCGCAGAAGGACCTCATCCGCAACGTGATCACGCTCGGCAGCCCGTTCTCGGGCAGCCCGCGCGCCACCAACGCCTGGCGCGTGTACGAGGGCGTGAGCGGCCAGAGCTCACATGATCCGCGCCGCATGAAGTTCGTCGAACCCACGCCGCCCGTGCCCACGACCTCGATCTTCAGCCGCACCGACGGTGTCGTGGCGTGGCGCTGCAGCCTCGAGAAGACCGGCCCGCAGTCCGAGAACATCGAGGTGGTGGCGAGCCACCTGGGGCTCGGCGCGCACCCGGCCGTGCTCTATGCGGTGGCCGACCGGCTGGCGCAGCCCGAGGGCGAGTGGAAGCCGTTCAACCGCGGCATGCTCGGGCCGCTGGTGTACCCGGACCCGGACCGCAACGTCTGACCTGAGGCGCGCACTCCCCAAGAAAAAAGACCGGCGAATGCCGGTCTTCTTCTTTGGGGCTCCAGAGTGGGTTCTTCAGGCCCCGGCCCACACGTCGAGCACGTAGCGCTGCTCGGCAATCATCCTGTCCATCCACGCCGCGCTGTCCTGCCCGTGCTCGCGCGCGAGGTCGCTGAGCGTGCGCCGCACGTCGGGCTCCATGCGCGAGCCGTCGCCGCACACGTACACCACGGCGCCCGCTTCGAGCAGCTTCCACACGGCCGCGCCCTGTTCGCGGATCAGGTCCTGCACGTAGACCTTGCGGTCGCCGGCGCGCGAGAAGGCCGTGTGCAGCTTCATGAGGCCGCGGTGCGACCAGGCCTGCAGCTCTTCGGCGTAGATGAAGTCCTGCTCGGGATGGCGGCAGCCGAAGAACAGCATCGCCTCGCCCAGCGCCTCGCCGCGTTCGACCTGCGCCGCGCGCGCCTGCAGGAAGCCGCGGAACGGCGCCAGGCCGGTGCCCGGGCCGATCATGATGAGCGGCCGGTTGGCGTCCTCCGGCAGGCGGAAGCCCTCGGCCGTGGTCTCGCGGATCACGCCGTGCACCGTGTCGCCGGCCTCGGCGCGCGCCAGGAAGTTGGAGCACACGCCCTCGAAGGTGCCGTTGCCCGACAACGCGGGCGCGCTCACCACGCCCACCGTCACGCTGCAGCGCCCCGGCGTCATCGTCGGCGACGAGGAGATCGAGTAGTAGCGCGGCGACAGCGGCGACAGCATTTCCAGGAACACCGCGAACGGCACCTGGCAGGCGCGATGCTCCTCGAGCAGCTCCAGCAGCGACTTGCGCTTGTGCAGCACCTCGGCCTTGTACGCGGCCTGCGAGGCCTCGTCGCTGCCCGACAGCGCCTGCAGCTTCGGCTTGGTGAAGGGGCACTCGGTGTGCGCCGCCAGCGTGGCGATCTGCTTGCGCGTGGCCACGTCCTGCAGTTCGACGTAGTCGCCCAGCAGGCGGTCGACCGCGATGACCTGGTCCACCGGCAGCGCCGCCTTGCGGCCCGGCACGGCCGAGAGCCGCACATGCGCCGAGCGGTCGAAGCCGAAGCGCGCCATCGCGCGCTCGACCTGCGCCGGGCTGTTGCGCGGCACCACGCTCAGGTGGTCGCCGGGCACGTAGTTCACGCCCTCGGGCAGCATCAGCTCGACGTGCCGCGTGGAGCGCCCGGCCTCGCCGTTGGCGCCGGCGCTTTGCAGTTCGCGGTTCTCGATCACGCGCAGCGGCACGGCGCCCAGCGCATCGACCAGCGCGTTCTTCTGTGGCGGCGGCAGCTCTTCGAGCGTGTACAGCGGCTCGGCCTCGGCCGGCGTGTCGGCGCCGTTCTTGATGTCGAAGGTCTTCACCAGCGCAGGCCACAGCGCGTCGCTCCAGTCCTGGAAGG
The DNA here is from genome assembly GCF_058801005.1 of Variovorax sp. GW822-FHT04A09. Taxonomy (NCBI): domain Bacteria; kingdom Pseudomonadati; phylum Pseudomonadota; class Betaproteobacteria; order Burkholderiales; family Comamonadaceae; genus Variovorax; species Variovorax sp. GW822-FHT04A09. The sequence continues at coordinate 124,476 of NZ_JBXAMV010000009.1, forward strand.
CGCCGTCCATGTCCTCGCGCGCATCGCCTTCGCCGCGCTCGTGCACGCGGTCGGCGCCCAGCGCTTCGAGCCGTTCGTCGATGCGGCGCGGCACCGCCTGGTAGGTGGCGGCCCAGTCGGTGTTGCCGCAGCCGAAGACGCTGAAGCGCACGCCGTTGAGCGAGTCGTCGGCCTTGTCGAGCCAGCGGTGGAACTCCGCCGCGTTGTCGGGCGCCACGCCGTTGTACGAGGCGCAGACGATCGCCACCGCGCCGCTGGCCGGCAGCCGCTCGGCGTAGTCGTCGAGCGAGGCCAGTTGGGTCGAGAAGCCGCGCAGCTCGCCGGCCTCGGCCAGCTGGCGCGCCAGGTCTTCGGCGGTGCCGAGGTTGGAGCCCTGCAGCACCAGCAGCGAGGTGCCGTGGCGCGCCGCCTGCGGCTTGCGCGCGGCGGGCTTGGCCGGCGTGTCGGGCGTGGCCGCCGCTTCCACGGTGCCGCGCGGGCGCGAGGCCGGGTCGCGCAGCAGCGCCTTGATCTTGAAGTTCTCGGGCTTGATCGTCAGCGCTTCCTTGATCTTGAGCTTGTAGCCCGTGTGATCGACGAGGTTGAAGCGCTGCAGGATCATGCCCAGCGTGAGCACCGCCTCCTGCAGGGCGAACTGCCGCCCGATGCAGGCGCGCTGGCCGTTGCCGAAGGGCTTGAAGGCGTTCACCGGACGCTCGCGCTCGGCCTCTCGGCTGAAGTGGTCGGGGTTGAACTGGTCGGCGTCCTCGCCCCAGATGCCCTTGTCACGGTGCAGCGCCAGCGCATGCATGATGACCATGTTGTTCTTCTTGATCGTGTACTGACCGCCGATCTTCGTGTCTTCCTTCGCGCGCATCGAGATCGCGGGCGCGGTCGGGTACAGGCGCAGAGATTCCTTGAGCACCTGCATCACGTACTGCAGCCGGTTGACCTGCGCGTAGGTGGGCTTTTGCGTGGTGTCGCCGCCGAACACGCTGTCGACCTCGGCCTGCGCCTTGGCCATGGCCTCGGGGTTGTTCAGCAGGAAGTAGATGGCGAACGACAGCAGGCCGCTGGTGGTCTCGTGGCCCGCGATGAGGAATTCGATGCACTCGTCGCGGATCATCTTGTCGGTGAGCTTCTCGCCGCTCTTCTTGTCCACGCCCGCGATCATGTAGCTCAGCAGGTCGGGCTTGGTGGCGATGTCGGCACCGCTCGCGCGCCGCTCCTCGATGATGTCTTCCACCATCTTGTGCATGTAGCGGATGTCCTTGCGCTGCTGCGCCAGCTCCTTCTTGAGCATCAGCTCCTCGAGCGGAATGCCGCGCCGGTTCTGCACCGTCTCCAGCGTGCGCACCATCGCATCGACGAAAGGATGGAAGCCCTCGCGGTAGAACGAGTTGAAGCGGTAGCCGAAGCCGCACAGGCCGATGGTGTCGAGCGTGAGCGCGGTCATGTCGCGCACCACGTCCACCTCTTCATCGAAATTGAGGCGCTCCCACTTGGTGACCAGCTGCCCCGCGATGTCCAGCATCATCGGGTGGTAGGCCTGCATCGCGCGCTGGCTGAAGTTGGCCAGCAGGATGTTGTGCGGCTTCGACCACGTCTCCTCGTGCGTGTCGGAGGTGAAGAGGCCGTGCGACGCGGCCCGCAGCCGGCGCAGTGCGCCGCGCGTGCTCTTGTCGAAGCGCGGCTCTTCGCACAGCTCGTCGACCAGCGCGGGCGACGACACCACGATCACCGGCATGCCCGGCATGTCGAGCCAGTAGATGCCGCCGAGGTCCTGCGCGATCTTCCACATGTCGAGCACCGGCGAGTCGGAGCCGATGGACAACAGATTGCCGACGAAGGGTTTCTTCGCCGGATGGGGGATCGGATGGAGCGAGTTCTTTCCTGCCATGGTGTACCTTGTTGTGCCTTCGGTATGGACCCGCTTCGGATGTCCGGGATGCGAATCCGGAGTATCCCGATGGCACAGGGGGTGGGCAGGACGGGGTTTCCCTTAGGAGGCGACGGGGGCGTTCACAGAGTCAGCGTGATCGCCATTCACAGTGCAGCCGCGGTCCACGGCGTGCCCCTGTCCGGTGGCCCGGGCACGTCCCCCGAAAGCATTCCATCAGGGCCGGACCATCTTGCAGTCGGTGCCTTGCGCCAGCTCGTTCCCGGTATAGACCGCATCGGTGCGGAAGCCGTAGTTGGTGCCTTCCCAGCCTGTCTTCACCGCCTTGCCGTCCACCGGCGCGATGGTGTTCACCACCTGCGGCAGCAGCAGCTGGTGGTCTTCGCCGCGCATGCGCACCGGGCCCACCACCGAATCGAAGCTCAGGTCTTCGAGGGCGCGCGCCACCTTCACCGTGTCGGCGCTGCCGGCCTTGGCGATGGCGGCGGCCAGCAGGCGCGGCGTCAGGTCGATGCGCGGCGCGAGGAAGTCCTTGCCCGTCTTGGCCTTGTAGGCCTTGGCCAGCGCGTCGACCTTCGGCGTGTCGGCCTGGCCCGGGTGCCATTCGGCCACCCAGGTCAGTTGCCCCGTCTTGGCCTGCGACACGGCGGTAACGGTGCCCGGCACCGAGCCCGCGCTGTGGTTGAAGTAGCGCAGGTTGTAGCCCGCGTCGCCCGCGGCCTTCTGCAGCAGCGTCATGTCCTGGCCCCAGTTGCCGGTGATGACCGAGTCGGCGCCGCTTTGCTTGATGTTGGCGATGTAGGGTGCGAAGTCCTTCACGCGGCCGATGGGGTGCAGCGTCTCGCCGACGAACTGGATGTCGGGGCGCGCCAGGCCCACCAGCTGGCGGCCGTAGCTGGCCCACTGCTTGCCGTGGGCATAGTCCTGGTTCAGCAGGTAGACCTTCTTCACGTCCGGCGTCTTCTTGATGTAGTTGGCCAGCGCCTTCATCTTCATCGCCGTGTTGGCCTCGGTCTGGAAGTGCCAGAAGCTGCAGCCCTTGCCGGTCATCTCGGGGTCGATCGAGGAGTGGTTCAGCACGATCAGCTCCTTGCCCGGGTTGCGCTGGTTCCAGCGCGCCACGGCCAGCACCAGCGCCGTCACCACCGACGAGCCCGAGCCGCCCGTGACGATCGCCTTGGCGCCCTGGTCGATCGCCGCCTGCAGCGCGCTCTGGCTTTCCTGCGCCGAGAGCTTGCTGTCGAACTGCAGCAGCTGCAGCTTCATGCCGCCGAGCACGCCGCCCTTGGCGTTGATGTCCTCGATGGCGTACTGCGTGTGCATCAACATCAGCTCGCCCACGTTGGCGAACGGCCCCGACAGCGGATCGATGTAGGCGATCTTGTAGGTCGGCTGCTGGGCCTGCGCTGCCGTGCCGGCGATGGCAAACAGAGAGGCAAGGGCGATCCGCGCCAAAGGCGCATGCGTGAGCTTCATGAAGTGTCTCCGGAGGGTGTGTGAAAGACGGGATCAGTTCTTCGCGCGCAGCCCGATCACGCGGCTGGCCAGCTTCGTGAGCTGTGCCACCACCTCGTCGGGCGAGAGGCGCCCGTTGGGGCGGTACCAGCTGTAGAGAAAGCCCGGCAGGCTGCAGGCCGCGAGCGCGGTGATCTTGGTTTCGTCGAAGTCGAGGTCGCCGTCGCGCCGGGCTTCTTCGAGCAGCGGGCACAGCAGGTCATAGAAGTGATGTGCGAGCTTCTTCTGCGCTTCGAGGTATTCGGGGCGGTACACCTGCGGCTCGCGGTACGCGAAGAAGGCCACCGGGTGGTGCGCGATGGTGGCGCGGATCAGCCCCTCGATGCCTTCCATCACCTTCTCGCTCGCGCGGCGCGGGTCGGCGGCGGCGAAGTCGAGCGCGGTGAAGCAGTCGACCGCGGGGCGCCACGACAGCGTCTCGAAGATCTCCTGCTTGTCGCGGAAGTAGTAGTACACGAAGGGCTTGGTCACGCCCAGCTCGCGCACGATCTGCGCCATGGTCGTGTTGGCGTAGCCCTGCGCGGCAAACAGCTGCGCTGCCGCCTGCAGGATGCGCTCGCGCTGCAGGTCGGTGCCCTGCGTGGCCGCGCGCTGGCGGCCCGTGCCCTGCGGCAGGTGCGGCTGCGCCGCCAGCGCCGTGTGCGTGGCAGAGGGTTTGTTCGGTGTCGCGGAAGTTATACCCATGGGTAGGATTGTTCGTGCACGATGCTGCATTGGCAAGCGCCGGCCATGCGCAGGCGGCTATCGATAACCCTGAGAAAGTGACGCCATGGAGACAACGCCCGCCACCCCGCAACGCTTGAAGGAACTGCCGCCGCGCGTGCAGCAGCCCCTGCACGCCTACCTGCGCGACCACGCACGCACGCGCGGCGACGCCACCGCCTGCCTCTGGTACGGCCAGGCCCTGAGCTGGGCCGAGCTCGACCGCGCGAGCGACGCCTTCGCCGCGCGCCTGCAGGCCCTGGGCGTGGCCAAGGGCGAACCCGTGGTGCTGTTCCTCAACAACTGCCCGCAGTACCTGGTGGCGCACTTCGGCATCCAGAAGATCGGCGCCATCGTCTGCCCGAGCGGGCCGCTCAACAAGGAGCACGAGCTGGCCTACCAGGTCAACGACCTGAAGGCGCGCGTGATCGTCGCGGCCGCGCCGCTCGTGCCGGTGGTGCGCAAGGTGCAGGCCGAAAGCGCACTGGCGCATGTGTTCGTCGTGCATTACGCCGACCTGCTGCCCGCCGAGCCCACGCTCGACCTGCCGGCCGAACTGGCCGCCGAGCGCACGGCCGAACGCAGCGTGCCCGAAGGCTGCGAAGATTTCCTCGCCGTGATGCGCAGCGGCGCCACGCCGCAGCCCGTCGCCATCGACATGGACGACATCGCGCTCATGACCTACACCTCGGGCACCACCGGCCTGCCCAAGGGCGCGATGCTCAGCTACGGCAACGCGCTCTTCAAGACGCGCGCCGCGGCCGACTGCAACGGCGTGGGGCTGGACGACGTGCTGCTGTCGATCGCGCCGCTGTACCACATCGCCGGCATGCTCATGGGCGTCAACGTGCCCGTGCTCAGCGGCGCCGCCTCGGTGCTGATGCACCGCTTCGATCCGCGCGCCGTGCTGCAGGCCATTGCCGCTTACAAAGTGAGCTGGTGGTACAGCATCGCGCCGATGAACGTGGCGTGCATGCAGGTGCCCGACATCGCCCGCTTCGACCTGTCGAGCCTGAAGATGAACCCGGTGACCAGCTTCGGCATCGCTTTCACCGAACCGCTGGCCGCGCAATGGCGCTCGCACGCCAACCACTGCAGCTCGTTCGAGGCCGCCTACGGCCTGAGCGAAACCCACACCTGCGACACCTACACGCCGCACGTGGCGCCGCGCTGGGGCACGCAGGGCGTGCCGGTGCCGGGCGTGACCATCCGCATCATCGACACCGAAACGCAGGCCGACATGCCCACGGGCGAGGTCGGCGAGATCGTGCTCACCAGCGCCGGCTCGTTCAAGGGCTACTGGAACAAGCCCGAGGCCACGGCCGCCACCCTGCGCAACGGCTGGGTGCACACGGGCGACATGGGCAAGCTCGACGCCGACGGCTACCTCACCTTCATCGGCCGCTTCAAGGAAATGATCAAGGTCTCGGGCTACAGCGTGTTTCCCGAAGAGGTCGAGACCATCCTCATCAAGCACCCGGCGGTGGCGCAGGCGGCGGTCATCGCGCAGCCTGACCCCGAGAAGGGCGAGGTCGTGAAGGCCTTCATCGTGCGCAAGCCCGGCGCCGCGCTCGAAGCCGACGCGCTCGTGGCCTGGGCGCGCGAGAACATGGCGAGCTACAAGGCGCCGCGCGCCGTGAGCTTCATCGATGCATTGCCCACCACGGGCGCAGGCAAGGTGCTGCGCCGCCTGCTCAAAGACAAGACCTGAAAGGCTTCCTCGCGTGTTTTCCAAAGTTCTGATTGCCAACCGCGGCGAGATCGCCGTGCGCCTGGTGCGCGCGTTGCGCGACCTGGGCATCGCCAGCGTGGCGGTGCATGCGCGCGACGATGCCGCTGCGCTGCATGTGCAGCTGGCCGACGTGGCGGTGGCGCTCGATGCGACCGGCCCTTCGGCCTACCTCGACGTGGCCGCGTTGATCGCGGTGGCGAAGGCGCAAGGCTGCGATGCGGTGCATCCCGGCTACGGCTTCCTCAGCGAGCGCGCCGACTTCGCACAGGCCTGCGCCGACGCGGGCCTGGTCTTCATCGGCCCCACGCCCGAGCAGTTGGGCCTGTTCGGCGACAAGGCCCGCGCCCGCGAACTGGCCGCGCAGTGCGACGTGCCCGTGATGCCCGGCAGCGCCGGTGCGGTGACGCTCGCGCAGGCGCAGGCCTTCTTCGCCGAGCAGCACGCGCAGGGCGCGGGTGTGATGGTGAAAGCCATCGGCGGCGGCGGCGGGCGTGGCATGCGCGCGGTGCTCACGGCCGACGAGCTGCCCGAGGCGCATGCGCGCTGCATGTCCGAAGCCAAGGCGGCGTTCGGCATCGAGGGCGTGTACGTCGAGCGCCTGATGCGCAACGCGCGGCACATCGAGGTGCAGGTGCTCGGCGACGGCAGCGCCGTGGCCAGCCTCGGCGAGCGCGAGTGCACGCTGCAGCGCCGCTTCCAGAAGCTGGTGGAGATTGCGCCCAGCCCCTCGCTGCCCGAGCCGCTGCGCGCGCAGGTCACGCAGGCCGCGCTGCGCATGGCCAAGGCCGTGGGCTATCGCGGCCTCGGCACCTTTGAATTCCTGGTGGATGCCGCGTCGACCACCCTGCCTTTCGTCTTCATCGAGGCGAACCCGCGCCTGCAGGTCGAGCACACGGTGACCGAAGCCGTGACGGGGCTGGACCTCGTGCAGCTGCAGATCGCCGTCGCGTCGGGCGACACGCTGGACGCGCTCGGCGTGGAGGCCGGCCGCACGGCGCCGCAGCGCGGCTTCGCGGTGCAGTGGCGCATCAACGCCGAGACGCTCGATGCGCAAGGCAACGCACGCCCCGCGGGCGGCACGCTCGCGCGCTTCGACCTGCCGGCCGGCCCCGGCGTGCGCGTCGACACGCACGGCTACGCGGGCCTGGCACCTTCGCCGCACTACGACACGCTGCTGGCCAAGCTCATCGTGCATTCGCCGTCGCCGCGTTTCGCGGACGCGCTGCGCCGCTCGCTGCGCGCGCTCGACGAATGCCACATCGACGGCATCGCCACCAACCTGCCGCTGCTGTGCGCCATCGCCGCGCGGCCCGAGTTCGCGACGCAGGCGGTGCACACGCGCTTCGTGGAAGCGTACCTGGGCGATCTGCTCGCCGACGCGAAGGCATTTGAAAAGCACACGAAGAAGGTCACCGCGCCCGCCGCCGCGAGCGCACCGGTGCAGGAAGAGGGCGAAGACGACGGCCTTACCGTCAAGGCGCCGATGCCCGCGAAGCTGGTGCAGTTCGAGGTCGCGGTGGGCGACGTGCTGCCCGCCGGCGCGCAGCTGGGCGTGCTCGAGGCCATGAAGATGGAGCACCTGCTGCACGCGCCCGTGGCCGGCCGCGTGCTGGCGCTGCTGGCCGCGCCCGGCGACTACCTCGTCGAAGGCCAGTCGCTGGTGCGGCTGGAGGCCGTCGATGCGCAGGGCGTCGAAGCGCAGGCGCGCGTCGCGCACGACCTCGACGCGATCCGCCCCGACCTGCAGAAGGTCATCGACCGCCATGCGCCTACGCTCGATGCGAACCGCAAGGCGGCCGTCGACAAGCGGCATGCGCAGGGCGGGCGCACCGCGCGCGAGAACATCGCCGACCTGTGCGACATGGCCGGTGACCCCGGCAACTTCATCGAGTACGGCGCGCTCGCCATCGCCGCGCAGACGCGCCGCCGCACGCTCGAAGACCTCATCGCCAACACGCCGGCCGACGGCATGGTGACCGGGCTGGGCAGCGTCAACGCAAAACAGTTCGGGCCCGAGAAGTCGCGCTGCGCCGTGCTGGCCTACGACTACACCGTGCTGGCCGGCACGCAGGGCATGCGCAACCACCACAAGACCGACCGGCTGCTCGCGGTGGCGCACCAGCTCAAGCTGCCGGTGGTGCTGTTCGCCGAAGGCGGGGGCGGGCGGCCGGGCGACACCGACATGCCGATCGTCGCGGGCCTGAACAACCACACCTTCAGCCAGTTCGCGGCGCTGTCGGGCAAGGTGCCGGTGGTCGGCATCGTGCACGGGCGATGCTTCGCGGGCAACGCGGCGCTGCTGGGCTGCGCCGACGTGATCATTGCCACCAAGGGCAGCAACATCGGCATGAGCGGCCCCGCGATGATCGAGGGCGGCGGCCTGGGCACCTTCGCGCCCGAGCAGATCGGGCCGAGCAGCGTGCAGTCGCGCAACGGCGTGATCGACATCCTGGTGGAAGACGAAGCTGCAGCCGTGGCGGCTGCGAAGCAGTACCTGTCGTACTTCCAGGGCCCGGTGAGCGACTGGCAGTGCGCCGACCCGCGCACGCTGCGCCACGTCGTGCCCGAGAACCGCCTGCGCGTGTACGACGTGCGCGCCGCGATGCGCGGCGTGGCCGACACCGGCTCGCTGCTTGAGTTGCGCGCGGGCTTCGGCGTGGGCATCGTCACGGCGCTGGCGCGCATCGAGGGCAAGCCGGTCGGCCTGATGGCGAACAACCCGCACCACCTGGGCGGCGCGATCGACGTGGAGGCGGCCGACAAATCCGCACGCTTCATGCAACTGTGCAATGCCCACGGGTTACCGATCGTGTCGTTGTGCGACACGCCCGGCTTCATGGTCGGGCCCGAGGTCGAGGCGCAGGCGCAGGTGCGCCACGTGTGCCGCATGTTCATGGTGGCCTCGCACTTGCGCGTGCCTTTCTTCGCGGTGGTGCTGCGCAAGGGCTACGGCCTGGGCGCGCAGGCCATGACCGCCGGCGGCTTCGACGCGCCCGTGTTCACCGTGGCCTGGCCCACCGGCGAGTTCGGCGCGATGGGCCTCGAAGGCGCGGTGCGACTGGGCTTTCGCAAGGAACTCGCGGCCGTGCCCGAGGGCGCCGAGCGCGACGCGCTCTTCAAGCAGCTGGTGGCGCAGCAGTACGCGAACGGCGAGGCGATCCACATGGCGCAGACGCTGGAGATCGACGCGGTGATCGACCCGGCCGACACGCGCACCTGGCTGGTGCGCGGCCTGGCGTCGGCCACGCGGCCGGCGGAAGCGGTCTCGGCGTACGTCGACACTTGGTAACGCAGGCTTAGACCTCGTCACCTGCGCGGGCAAGGCGGCTCCGTACACTGGGCCGCTTTTGCACGCATGAAGCTTCCTGCCCGCTGGCGCGTCCGTCTGCGCGACGCCGCCTTTTCCCCTGCACACTGGATGGCCGTTCTCGGCCTTGCGGTGCTGCTCGTGGGCGTGCAGGCGGTGTGGGCGGAGAAGGTCGAGCAGGCGGCGCGCCAGCCGGCCGAAGCGCGCTGGGTGGCGAGCTGGGCCGTGGCGGTGCTCGACTTCGCCGAGCTGGACGCGAACCCCGCCACGGCCGCCATCGGCGGGCCGGGCGACCATGTGTTCCGCGGCCAGACCTTGCGCCAGATGATGCGCCCGACGATCGACGGCGAGCGCATCCGCGTGCGGGTGTCGAACCGCTTCGGTAAGACGCCGCTGCGCATCGCCGCGGCCACCGTGGCACTGGGCACGGGCGGCGACGCCATCTCGCCGGCCTCGTTGCGCACGCTGCGTTTCGGCGGCCGCGCCACCGTCACCGTGGCGCCGGGCGCGGAAGCATGGAGCGACGGCGTGGCGCTGAACGTTGCGGCGGGCCAGGCCGTGGCCGTGAGTCTTTTTCTCGACCGCGCGACACCGTTCGCCACGATGTACCTGCTGTCCAGCGACACGGGCTGGCTGGCGCAAGGCAACGCCGTCTCGGCGCCCCGGCTGTCGAAGGCGGTGGCGCTGCCGATGAGCCACATCGTGACCGGGCTCGACGTGCTCACCACCAAGCCGGTGCGCACCGTGGTGGCCTTCGGCGATTCGATCACCGCGGGCGGCGGCGAGTCGGGCGATGGCGCCTACCCCGACATGCTCGCCACGCGGCTGCGCGACAGCTCGCAGGCCGCGCACGCGGTGTCGGTGATCAACGCCGGCATCGGCGGCAACCGGCTGCTGGTGAACGGCATCGGCCCCGACGGCCTGTCGCGCTTTGCGCGCGACGCGCTGGGCCAGAGCGGCGTGACGCACGTCATCGTGCTGCTGGGCACCAACGACATCGGCCGCGCCATCTTCGCGGGCATCCCCGGCCTCAAGGTGCCGCCGCACGACGTGCCCACGGCCGAGCGTGTCACCGAGGGTCTGGGGCAGCTCGTCAAGCAGGCGCGCGCCAAGGGCGTGAAGGTGCTGCTGGGCACCGTGCCGCCCTTCGGCAACACGATCTACGGCACCGACGCCAACGAGGCCATGCGCGAGGCCGTGAACCGCTGGGTGCGCAGCCGCCAGGATGTCGATGGCGTGGTCGACTTCGATGCCGTGCTGCGCGACCCGGCCGCGCCGCGTCAGCTGAATCCGACATTCGACAGCGGCGATCACCTGCATCCCAACCGCGCCGGCCACGCGGCCATGGCCGCGGCCATCGACCTGCGCGAATTGCAGGAGTAAAGCGCGTCCGCGGCAGCGAAACAGCTCTACACAAGATTTCGCGCAGCGCTTACAGGCGCTTCACACGGTCCCGGCAGCATGAAGGCTCCTCCAACAACCATGGGGCTTTCTCATGAAAACACTCGCAGTCGCTCTTTCCATCGGTGCCGCTTCGCTGCTGTCGGTGGGCGCCCTGACCGTTCCCACGGCCGCGCAGGCGCAGGCGGTGATCACCATCCAGGGGCCGCCGCCCCCGCCGCGCTACGAGCGCATGCCGCCGCCGCGTCGCGGCTATGTGTGGTCGCCGGGCCACTATGAGTGGCGTGGCGGTCGCCATGTGTGGGTGCGCGGCATGTACGTGCGTGCCCGCCCGGGCTATGCCTACCGCGCGCCGGAATGGCGCGAGAACAATGGCCGCTGGGAATACAACCGCGGCCGCTGGGACCGCGACGGCGACGGCGTGCCGAACCGCCAGGACCGGCGTCCGGACAACCCATATCGCAATTGATTGAGATGTAGCGTGCGCGGCGCGCCAATGGGCTAGCGGATGCTCACCAGCTCGAGCACTTCGCTGACCTGGAACGCGCCGCCGCTCGCACCGCCGCGCGTCTGCACTTCGAAGCGGACGACGCGGCCCAGCTCCGGCGAGAACCACACGCTGGCGCGGTAGGTGCCGTACTGGTTGCCACTCCAGGCGCCCGCGTTCGCGAAGCGCTGGGTGTGGCCGCGGTAGTCGATCTTCACCACCTTCATCTCGCGGCCGTTGACCGGCAGCGTGGCGGCGTCGTCCACCACGTGGGCGCGCAGGTCCATCTTGATGCGCGTGCCGCCCATGGTGGCGTCGTATTCCGTGGCCCAGGCGGCGTCCTGTTCCAGGGTCGGGCGGGCCCAGCCGCGCGGCGGCATGACGCTGTCGAACTCGCCGGCCACGGCCGTCGTGACGCCGATCACTTCACCGCCCGGCTTCTCGATCCAGCCCCCGTTGTTGAAGCTGAGGCGGTCGTCCGAGGTGGTGGCCGTGTCCGCGCGGTAGATCACCTTGCGGTACGTGTTGGTGAGGCGGTCGTGCAGCTGGTACTCCACGAGGCTCGGGCGCTGCAGCGACACGCTGGCCGGCGCGGGCTGCGAGGCCAGGCGCTCGATGGCCCGCTGGCCGCGCGTCGGCAGTTCCGCGATCCACGCGGCCGGCATGGCGAGGGTCGCCGGGGCCGATCCGGCGACGAGGCCCACCAGGCGGCCTTGCGCATCGAACAGGCCGGCACCGGCCAGGCCCGCCTCGGTCGGCGTGGCCAGTTGCAGCGACTCGAGCGCGCCCGCGGCGTTGCGGCGCACGCCGCCGAGCATGGAGATGCCGAGCGTGAGTTCGCGCCCGCGCGGCGATCCGATGACGTACAGCGGCATCCCGACCTGCAACGCCCCCGCAGGCACGACGCCCAGGGTCGGCGACACGAGGTTCGCGATGCGCAGCTGGCACAGGTCGCGCTCGACGTCCGGGTGCTCCAGCGCGGCGCCGTAGCTCACGTTGTCGCGGCGCAGCACCACGGCGCTGGCCTTGGCCAGCAGCTTGCAGCTGGTGACGGCCGTGCCCGGGCCGGTGGCCACTGCGCTGCCGGTGGCCAGGACCTTGCCCTGGGCGTCGCTGGCCTGCACCACCCAGACGCTGGGCGAGACGCGCGCGAACAGCGCGTCGGGCGCCAGCGGGGCACCGCCGGCGCGGGCGTCCTGGGCGAAGGTGGCGGGCGCTGCCAGAGCGGCAGCAAGGGCGAAAAGCGGAAGCTGCAGGCGCATCTGGAAGCGGCGATGGAGGTTGGTTAGCGGAACACGACCGTGCGGTGGCCGTTCAGCAGCACGCGGTGTTCGCTGTGCCATTTCACGGCGCGGGCCAGCACCTGGCTTTCGGTGTCGCGGCCGCGGGCCGTGAGGTCTTCGACCGTGTCGGTGTGGTCGGCGCGGGCCACGTCCTGCTCGATGATCGGGCCTTCGTCGAGGTCGGCCGTCACGTAGTGGGCGGTGGCGCCGATCAGCTTCACGCCGCGGTCATGTGCCTGGTAGTAAGGCTTGGCGCCCTTGAAGCTGGGCAGGAACGAGTGGTGGATGTTGATCGCGCGGCCGGCCAGGCTCTTGCACAGGTCGTTGCTCAAAATCTGCATGTAGCGCGCGAGCACCACGAGTTCGGCGCCCTCGGCCTCGATGATCTCCAGCTGCCTGGCCTCGGCCTGCGCCTTGGTCGCGGCCGTCACCGGGATGTGGTGGAAGGGCACGTTGTAGCTGGCGGCCAGCTGGTAGAAGTCGCGGTGGTTCGAGATGATGGCGCGCACGTCGATCGACAGCAGGCCGCTCTTCCAGCGGAACAGCAGGTCGTTCAGGCAGTGGCCTTCCTTGCTGACCAGGATCACGGTCTTCATCGGGTCGGCGGCGGCGTGCAGCTGCAGGCTCATGCCGAAACCGGTGGCGAAGGCCTTCAGCTCCTCGCGCAGCACGGCTTCGCTGTGGTCGCCGCAGGCGAAGCGCACGCGCATGAAGAACAGGCCGGTGCCGTGGTCGTTGTATTGGGCGGCCTCTTCGATGTTGGCGCCGCGCTCGAGCAGGAAGCCCGACACGGCGTGCACGATGCCCGTCCGGTCGGGACAGGAGAGGTTCAGGATGTAGGCAGGCGTAGTGGTCGTCATCAGGGGCAGGATTGTGGCAGGGGTGCCAGAATCGCGATTTTCCCTCCCCACATAACCGCAGGAGCGAGACATGGCCTTCCAGGACTTCAACATGGACAACCAGTGGTTGCCCTTCACGCCCAACCGCCATTTCAAGAAGGACCCGCGGGTTTTCGTGGCGGCCGACGGCATGACGTTCACCACGCACGACGGCAAGAAGGTGGTCGACGGCATCTCCTCGCTGTGGTGCGTGGGCGCGGGCCACAACCGCAAGCCGATCAACGAGGCGATCAAGAAGCAGCTGGACACGCTGGACTACGCCACCGCCTTCCAGGTCAGCAACGACAAGGCCTTCAAGGCGGCCGAGATGATCGCCGCGCTGGCCCCGGGCGACCTGAACAAGGTGCTGTTCTGCAACTCGGGCTCCGAGGCCGCCGACACCTCGATGAAGGTGGCGCTGGCCTACCACCGCGCGCGGGGCGAGGGCCACCGCAACGTGTTCATCGGCCGCGAGAAGGGCTACCACGGCGTGGGCTTCGGCGGCATGTCGGTGGGCGGCATTCCGGGCAACCGCAAGGTGTTCGGCTCGGCCTTTTTGCCGCGCGTGGACCACATGCGCTTCATCCACGACCCGGTGAACCACGCCTACATCCACAATCAGGAGCCGGTGTGGACCGAAGACCCGCTGGTCGAACTCGAAACCCGCATCCTGCCGCTGCACGACCCGAGCAACGTGGCCGCGATCATCGTGGAGCCGGTGGCCGGTTCGGCCGGCTGGTACCTGCCGCCGCAGGGCTACCTGAAACGCCTGCGCGACATCTGCGACAAGCACGGCATCCTCTTGATCTTCGACGAGGTCATCACCGGCTTCGGGCGCATGGGCACCAACTTCGCGTCGGACTATTTCGGCGTGGTGCCCGACATGCTGAACTTCGCCAAGTGCGTGACCAACGGCGTGATTCCGCTGGGTGGCGTGATCTGCCGCGACAAGCTCTACGACGCGATGATGAAGACCGACGCGCCCGAGCACGTGGTCGAGTTCTTCCACGGCTACACCTACTCGGGCCACCCGGTGGCCTGCGCCGCCGCCATTGCCACGCTCGACCTGTTCAAGGAAGAGAACCTGTTCGCCCGCGCCGGCGAGATGGGCAAGGTGCTCGGCGATGCCTTCCACAGCACCTTCAAGGGCCTGCCGAACGTGGTGGGCATCCGCAGCCTGGGCCTGGCGGCGGCCGTGGAGCTCGCGCCCATCGCCGGCTCGCCGGGCAAGCGGGCGTATGAGGTCTTCCTCGACTGCTTCCACAAGGGCGCGCTGGTGCGGCCCGCGGGCGACGTGCTGGTGATCGCGCCGCCCTACATCGTCGAGAAGCAGCACATCGACACGCTGGTCAACACGCTGGCGGATTCGATCAGGAAGTTCGCCTGAGCACGCCCGCGCAGTAGTCCACCGGCGGCAGCGCCGGCGTGCGCCAGGTGGCGTCGTAGGCGTCGGTGTCGTCCTCGGCCGGGCCGCCGGCCTGCAGGTGGACCGTCTTCACCGACACGTCGGTCGGCAGGTGCTGCGGCACGCCCAGCACCTTGGTGACGTGGCCCGCGCCGGCAATCAGCACCACCGTCTTGCCCGGCTGCCGGGCCTTCACCAGCGCCTGCGCCATGGCGCGGTCGCGCCCGACCTGGATGCGTGTCATGGGGCCGATCTGCGATTCGGGCAGCAGCTTGCAGTGGCCCTCGCGCACGGCCTCCTGCTGCGCGGCGTAGGCCTCGCCGTTGAGCTGCACGTCGAGCGAGACGTCGGCCATCGCGTCCTTCATGCGCGCTCGCGGCAGGTTGGCGCCGACCACCGGCACGCCGGCGCGCACCGCCGTCATCACCGTGGGGCCGTAGCGCGTCCAGGGCCAGGCCTTGTCGTTCCAGCCGAGGGCGGTCTGCACTTGCGCGTCGGTCGCGGTGGTGGGCAGGCGGGCGCTGCTGCGGCCGTCCTCGGCCATCTCGAGCGCCAGCGCGGCGAGCTGGCCGCGCTCGGCCAAGGCCTGCACGGTTTCGCGTTCGAGGGCGTGGTGTTCGGGGGCGTCGTGCTGCTCGCCGAGCAGCAGCGCGTCGGCCGGCAGCAGGGCCGCCACGCGGCGCGCGACGGGCGCTTCGGCGGACAGCGCGGCGCAGCCGGCGAGCAGGGCGGCGGCGACCAGGGGCGCGAGGAACCGGGAAGCACGGGAAGGGCGAGGAGGCATCCCGCCATACTATGCCCGGCGCCCCGCACCGGGCTGTCGTCCTTTTCCGCTGCTTTCTCTGCCCGTGTCCTTTCGTTTTCCCCTTCGCGTGCTGGCCACGCTGCTGCTGGCGCTGGCCGCCGCACTCGCCTGTGTCGCCCTGCACACCCCGCTGCCCTGGATGATCGGCCCGCTGTTCGCGGTGTCGCTGGCCTCGATCGCGGGCCAGCCGACCGCGAGCCACACGCCGCTGCGCAACCTGGGACAGTGGGTCATCGGCACCGCGCTGGGCCTGTATTTCACGCCGCAGGTGGTCACACTGGTCGCTGGCGTGTGGTGGGCGATCCTGCTGGCCATCGGCTGGGCGCTGCTGCTGGGCTGGGGGTTCGGCCGCTGGCTGCACCGCGTGCATGCGGCGCGCATGCCGCATGTGCCGGCGAGATCCATGAGAGCCACGACTTACTTCGCTGGCGCCATCGGCGGCGCTTCGGAGATGACGCTGCTGGCCGAATCGGCCGGCGCGCGCACCGACCTGGTGGCCGCCGCGCACAGCCTGCGGTTGATGGTGGTGACCGTGACGATCCCGTTCGCCATGCAGTGGAGCGGGCTGCACGGGCTGGAGATCAACCCGCCCGGCGTGCGCGAGGTGAACCCGGCCGGGCTGGCCCTGCTGGCGCTGGCCACCGGCGCGGGCGGGCTCGTGATGCGGGCGCTGGGCCGCACCAACCCCTGGTTCATGGGCCCGCTGCTGGTGGCCATGGGCTTCACGGTCGCGGGGCAGTCGCTGTCGGCGGTGCCGACCTGGCTGTCGAACACCGCGCAGCTGGTGATTGCCGTGAGCCTGGGCGTGCGCTTCAGCCGCGAGTTCCTGCACACGGCGCCGCGCTGGCTCGGCTCGGTGGCGCTGGGCACGGTCGGCATGCTGGTGCTGTGCGCCGGCGCGGCCTGGCTGCTGGCGGGGGCGACCGGGCTGCATCCGGCCACGATGATCCTGGGCACCTCGCCCGGCGGCATCGCCGAGATGTCGATCACGGCCAAGGTGCTGCAGCTGGGCGTGCCGGTGGTCACGGCCTTCCAGGTGTGCCGGCTGGTGGCGGTGCTGCTGATCGTGGGGCCGATGTACCGCTGGACCGAGCGCCGAGGGGCCTAGGCAAAGAAAAAGCGCCCCGCGGGGCGCTTTTTTCGTTCCGGTGGGGCAGGGCGCTCAGTGCACCAGCACCGGCGTGTGCGCCAGCTCGGCGTAGCCCTCGAGCGTGTCCTCGACCTCTTCCTGCGTGGGCGTGTTGAGCTGCCAGGCGGCGATCTGCTGCTGGAACAGTTCGGCCCAGGAGCCGTCGAGGTACACCTCTTTGCCAGAGCGCTTGTCCACGATCTCGAAGCCGTGGCGTTCCAGCACGGGGCCGTTGGGCGTCGTGCTGGGCTCGTCGCCGTCGTTCGGCTGCACGTGCACGACGACGAAGGACTCGGAGTCGTAAAGCATGTTCATGGCGGGCCCTGTGAGGATGTCGATGGCGTTCATGGGGGTTAGATAGCAATCAACGCGCCAGTTTCAAGAACAGTTGTCCTCGCGCCGTTGATATGTGAGTCTTTTTGCCTCAATTGGCGGGCGCTTCGGGTAGGGGTTTGCGCAATTGGGCGTCAGCAAAGTCGCCGTTTGCCTCGGTCTGGCGGATGCGCACGGGCAGGTAGCCGTAGCGCGGCGCCAGCCAGAGTTCCAGTTTCCGGTCGAAATCCTTGCGGGGCGTGCGGGTGAGCTTGCGCGTGGTGAAGTCGCCGGCCGGCAGGCTCAGCTGCTCCTCGTCGCCGACCTCGAAGACCCAGACATCGCCGTCGCGCACGCCCACCGTCTGCACCGAGATCCGGGTGCCGGCCGGGTAGCGCCCCGGGCTGGCCGCCAGCAGGCCGCCCAGCTGCATCATCACGCTCATGCGGTCCTGCGCGCCGGGCTGCAGGGGCACGGGGGGGGCGTTGTTGCTGAAGATGATCTGCCCCTGGTCGCGCGCGAAATGCGAGGCCACCTCGGCCTTGCGGCTTTCCGAATAGCGCTCGGGTTCCAGGCCCGAGGGGCCGATCTTGCCGGTGCTGTGCCAGTTCAGCAGGGTGAAGAACACCGCCTTGAGCGTGAGCCGCCCGTCGTAGCGGGTGCCGTCCTGCAGCCAGACCAGTTCGCCGAACACGCCGCGCTGCGGCGAGGCGCCTTTCTGGCCCGTGGCCTCGAAATCGAGTGTGACCGAGCCCGGAATCCGCAGCGCCTGGGTGCCGGCGATGGTGCCCGAGGCGCCGCTGCCGGCCGTGGTCGTGCCGCCCTGCGTGCCACCGGCCGTGGTGCCCGTGGCGGCGGCCGGGGCGCTGGCCGGCGTCTCGGGGGCGGTTGCTCCTGAATCTGTAGCGGCCTGCGCGGTCTGGTCGGGCGTTTCCGGGGGAGGCGTCTGGGCCGGCGCGTCCGGCACGGGGGCCGGGGCCGGCTTGGGGCGGGGCACCGAGGCCTCGCGCGGACGCCGGGGCTTGGCCGGTGGCGGCGGCTTGGCCGCGACCGGCGCGGCGGCCGGTGCCGCAGGGGCTTGCGCCGCGGGCGGCGCGATCACGATCGTGCGCGTGATGAATTTGCTGGCCAGCGGCGAGGGCTCCGGTCCGATGGCCATCGGCGCCAGCCCGAGCAGCAGCAGGTGCGCCAGCGCCACCGCCAGCGTCAGCCCCGCGAGCGCGCGCCAGGACGGGCGCCCGGGCAGGCCCAGGGACAGCGGTGGGGGCGCGACGTGCGTCGACATGGGTGTGTGGAGTGGGTTGCGGCGCCGAGGTTCACGAAGTCCACTCGGTACACTGCCGCCCGTTCAACCAGTTTAGTGGGCGCGGCGCCGCGCCCTTTTTCTTGCTCACGCCCGCACCATGAAACTCGCCACCCTGAAGGACGGCTCGCGCGACGGCCAGTTGGTCGTCGTCTCGCGCGACCTCACGCTCGCCCACTACGCCACCGGCATCGCGAGCCGGCTGCAGCAGGTGCTGGACGACTGGGGCTTCATGAGCCCGCAGCTGCAGGACCTGTACGACGCCCTCAACCACGGCCGCGCGCGCCACGCCTTTCCCTTCGACCCTGCCCAGTGCATGGCGCCGCTGCCGCGCGCCTACCAGTGGGCCGACGGCTCGGCCTACCTGAACCACGTCGAGTTGGTGCGCCAGGCGCGCAACGCCGAGGTGCCCGAGAGCTTCTACACCGACCCGCTCATGTACCAGGGCGGCAGCGACGACTTCCTGGGCCCGGTCGACGACGTGATCGTGCCCAGCGAAGCCATGGGCATCGACTTCGAGGCCGAGATCGCCGTCGTCACCGGCGACGTGAAGATGGGGTCCACGCCCGAGCAGGGGCTGGACGGCATCCGCCTCGTGATGCTGGCCAACGACGTGAGCCTGCGCAACCTCATTCCGGCCGAGCTGGCCAAGGGCTTCGGCTTCTTCCAGAGCAAGCCCGCCACCGCCTTCAGCCCCGTGGCCGTCACGCTCGACGAGCTCGGCGAGGCCTGGCAGGACGGGCGCGTGCACCTGGCGCTGCAAAGCAGCTGGAACGGCCGCAAGGTCGGCCTGTGCGACGCCGGCCCCGAGATGACCTTCCACTTCGGCCAGCTCATCGCCCACATCGCCAAGACCCGCAACGTGCGCGCCGGCAGCATCGTGGGCAGCGGCACCGTGAGCAACAAGGGCGTCGAGAAGAACGGCCGCATGGAATGGCCCAAGGGCTACTCGTGCATCGCCGAGAAGCGCTGCATCGAGACCATCCAGGACGGCGCACCCGCCACCGACTTCATGAAGTTCGGCGACACCATCCGCATCGAGATGAAGGGCCTGGACGGGCGCTCGCTGTTCGGCGCGATCGACCAGGAGATCGTGTCGACGGCGGGGCGGCCGGTGGAGGCGCCGGTGTCGCTCACCAAGCCGCAGGCCGGAACCGACACCGGCACCGCGCCGGAACCTGCCGCCGAAGGCTGACGCAGGCCCTGTCGGGGTTTCTCCCCGTTCGGCTGGCCGGAAGCCCCCGTTCCGCAAAGCCCAACCCTGCGCGGCGGGCGCTGCCTAGGATGCAGCGATCCGTTCACTGCAAGGAGACAGGTCCATGGGCATGCCGAAGCTGGCGGGGCGCGCGCTGTGCGCATGGGTGGGGATGGGCATGGCGCTGGCCGGGCAGGCCGTCGCCCAGAAGCTCAGCGACGACAAGGTGCGCGTGGGCGTGCTGTCGGACATGTCGGGCCTGTACGCCGACACCGCGGGGCGCGGCTCGGTCGAGGCCGCGCGCATGGCCATCGAGGACTTTGGCGGCAAGGTGCTCGGGCGGCCCATCGAGCTGGTCTCGGGCGACCACCAGAACAAGGCCGACATCGGCGCCTCGCTGGCGCGCACCTGGTACGACCGCGACGGCGTCGACGCCATCTTCGACATGAACAACTCGGCCGTCGCGCTGTCGGTGGTCAACCTGGCGCGCGAGCGGCAGAAGCTGTCGATCAACACCGGCGGTGCCTCGGTGGCGCTCACCAACGAAGCCTGCGCGCCGACCTCGGTCCACTACACCTACGACACCTACGCGCTGGCCAACGGCGCCGCGCAGGGCGTGAGCCGCCAGGGCGGCAAGACCTGGTACCTGATCGGCGTGGACTACGCCTTCGGCAAGGCCATGGCCGCCAACATGACCGAGTTCGTCGGCGAGCTGCAGGGCAAGGTGATCGGCAGCGTGTTCCACCCGCTCAACGCCAGCGACTTCTCGTCGTACGTGCTGCAGGCGCAGGCCTCGGGGGCCGACACCATCGCGCTGGCCAACGCCACCAGCGACACGGTCAATGCCGTCAAGGCCGCGCGGCAGTTCGGCGTGTCGCCGAAGCAGCGCGTGGTGCCGATGCTGATGTTCATCAACGACGTGCATGCGCTGGGTCTGGCGCAGGCGCAGGGCATGACCTTCGCCACCGGCTTCTACTGGGATCGCACGCCCGAGTCGCGCGCCTGGGCGCGGCGCTACTTCGAGCGCATGAAGAAGATGCCCTCGATGATCCAGGCCGGCGCCTACTCGGCGGTCACGCACTACCTGAGGGCGGTGCAGGCCGCGGGCACCGACGACGGCGCCACCGTGGCCGCGAAGATGAAGGCGATGCCGGTGAACGACTTCTTCGCGCAGGGCGGCACGATCCGCGCCGACGGCCGCATGGTGCACGACATGTACCTGGTGAGCGTGAAGAAGCCCGCCGAGTCGAAGTACCCGTGGGACTACTACACGGTGCTGTCCACGATCCCCGGCGACAAGGCCTTCCAGCCCTTGTCGAAGAGCAAGTGCCCGCTGGTTGCCGCAGCGAAGTCCTGATGAGCTGACCGCCTGACCGAACTCAAGGAGTCCCCATGAAAGTCCGTGCCGCCGTCCTGCAGCGCCTCGGCGCCCCCGCGCCCTATGCCCAGAGCCGACCGCTCGAGATCGAGGAGGTCGAGCTGGCGCCGCCCGGTCCCGGCGAGGTGCTGGTGCGCATCGCGGCCGCGGGGCTGTGCCATTCCGACCTGTCGATCCTCAACGGCGACCGGCCGCGCCGCACGCCGATCGTGCTGGGCCACGAGGCGGCCGGCGTGGTCGAGGCGCTGGGCGAGGGCGTGACCGACCTGGCGCCGGGCGACCATGTGATCCTGGTGTTCGTGCCGAGCTGCGGCCATTGCGCGCCCTGCGCCGAGGGCCGCCCCGCGCTGTGCGAGCCCGGCGGCGCGGCCAACGTGGCGGGCACGCTGCTGGGCGGCGCGCGGCGGTTGTCGTACCGCGGCGAGCCGATGGACCACTTCGTGGGCGTGTCGGCCTTTGCCGAGTACGCGACGGTGTCGCGCCGCTCGCTGCACAAGATCGACCGCGAGCTGCCGCTGGAAATTGCTGCCATGTTCGGCTGCGCGGTGGTGACGGGCGTCGGGGCCGTGGTCAACACCTCGCAGGTGCGGCCGGGCCAGACCGTGGCCGTGGTGGGGCTCGGCGGCGTGGGGCTGGCCGCGCTCATGGGCGCGCTGGCCGCGGGCGCCGCGCGCGTGATCGCGGTCGACCTGGCGCAGGACAAGCTCGACTTCGCCCTCGCGCTGGGCGCCACCGACAGCGTCAACGCCAGCGACCCCGACGCGGCCAAGCGGCTGCGCGACATGACCGAGGGCGGCGTCGACCATGCGCTCGAGATGGTGGGCTCGGCCAAGGCGCTGGAGTTCGCCTACAAGGTCACGCGCCGCGGCGGCACCACCGTGACCGTGGGCCTGCCCGCCGCCATCCAGACGCTGAACACGCCGGTCTGGCACCTCGTGGCCGAGGAGCGCACGCTCAAGGGCAGCTACCTCGGCAGCTGCGTGCCGCGGCGCGACCTGGGGCGCTTCATCGCGCTGTACCGCCAGGGCAAGCTGCCCGTGGACCGGCTGCTCACCGGGCGCCTGAAGCTCGAGGAGATCAACGAGGGCTTCGACCGCCTGCAGCGCGGCGAGGCCATCCGGCAGATCGTCACGATGCCGTGACGGCCGCAGGCATCGCACCCCGCAGCAACTCCTTCTGCGTCCGAATCCCCAACCGCCGGAACGCCCGGTACTGATGCGTGCGCACCGTGCTGAGCTCCACGCCCAGCACGCGCGCCGTTTCCTTCGCCGTGCGACCCGCCATCAGGTGGCCGATCACCTCGCGCTCGCGCAGGCTCAGCGTCAACAGCCGTGAGGCGAGGGTGGGGGCGGCCGCCTCGTGCACCGCCGCCGCGCTGCGGCTGTGGGCGCTGGCGGCGTCGGCCAGCAGCGTGGCGTGGGCGGCGATGACGCCGAAGTCGGTCTCGCCGAACTCGGGCTGCGCCAGGCTGCGGTAGAAGCTCACGGCCACGCGCTGGCCGCTCGGGCGCAGCAGCAGCACCGAGCTGCGCTCGCGGATGCCCACGTCGCCGTAGCAGGCGGCGCGGTAGGCGGGGTCGGCCACCTCGTCGCCGTGCTGGTGGCCCATCCACAGCTGCGCGCGCTTCGGCAGCTTGCGCGCGGCCAGCCAGGCCATGTGGGGGTCGAGCCGGTCGAAGCGCTGCGCCACGTAGCGCTCGGCGGTGCGCTCGGCCGTATGGCCGTAGCTGCTGGCGGCCGACACGGTTTCGATGCGGCCGGTGGCGTCGACGCCGAACACGGTGCAGAAGGTGACGGGCATCACGCGGTGCATCGCCGCCAGGCAACTGGCGGCCAGGTGCGGCGTGCCGATGCCCGCCAGCACGTCGCCGACGACGGCCGCCGACAGTCGGGCGTCGGCGGCGGGGTGGAGGCGCCAGCGTTTCATGGGTTACGAAGGGAGGCTAGGGTAAATACCTCCTACGAAGTTATGACATTGGCGCGGGCGGTGCATCGGGACAATCCCGTTCCATGACCACCACCCGTACCGCCGACGCCGCCACCGGCCCCGTGCCGCCGCCAGCCAGCGCGACCGCGCTGCCGCCCTCGGTCGGCGCCTTCCACTACACGCGCTTCGCGCCCCGGCTGCCGTCGCTCGACGCCGACGGCATGGAGCCCGGCCGCCACCCCGTCGTGATCGCGGGCGGCGGCCCGGTGGGCATGGCGCTGGCGCTGGGGCTCGCCAACCACGGCGTGCGCTGCGTGGTGCTCGAAGCCGACGACACGGTCTGCGTGGGCAGCCGCGCGGCCTGCATCTCGCGCCGCAGCCTGGAGATCGTCGAGCGCCTGGGCGCGCTGCCGGCCTTCATGGGCAAGGGCCTGCCGTGGAGCGTGGGGCGCAGCTTCTACAAGACGGCCGAGGTGTTCCGCTTCGAGATGCCGCAGGCTGCGCAGCAGAAGCTGCCGCCGATGATCAACCTGGAGCAGTACTACATCGAGCAGTACCTGCTGGACGAGATCGAGCGCCGCAACGCCGCGACGCCGGGGCTCGTCGACATCCGCTGGGGCACCGAGCTCACCGCACTCGCGCAGGACGACGACGGCGAGGGCGTGACGCTCGACGTGCGCAACGCCGAGGGCGCCTACCGCCTGCGCGGCCAGTGGCTCGCGGCCTGCGACGGCGGCCAGAGCTTCGTGCGCAAGTCGCTCGGGCTGGCGCTGGAAGGCACGGGCTACGAAGGCCGCTACGTGATCATCGACATCGAGCTGCACAGCGACCACCCGACCGAGCGCCGCGCCTGGTTCGACCCGCCGTGGAACCCCGGCTCGACCGTGCTGATGCACCGCCAGCCCGACGACATCTGGCGCATCGACTACCAGTTGCGCGCGGGGCAAAGCACCGAAGACGCGCTGCAGCCCGCGGCCGTGGCCGAGTTCGTGCAGCGCCACCTCGACGCCATCGGCGAAGGCCACCTGCCGTGGAAGACGGTGTGGACCTCGGTGTACCGCGCCGGCGCGATGACGCTCGACAGCTACCGCCACGGTCGCGTCGTGTTTGCGGGCAACGCGGCGCATGCGATGCCGATCTTCGGCGTGCGCGGCCTCAACTCGGGCTTCGACGACGCCGACAACCTGGCCTGGAAGCTGGCCTGCGTGGCCCAGGGCCTGTCGGGCCCGGCGCTGCTGGATTCGTACTCGCAGGAGCGCATCGCGGCCTTCCACATCAACGCCGAGGCCGCGATGCGCAGCACCGAATTCATGTCGCCGCCCTCGCGCGGCTTCGACCTGCTGCGCGAGGCGGCGCTGTCGCTGTCGGAGGCGCACCGCGGCATCGCGCAGCTCATCAACCCGCGCCAGACGCAGGCCGTGCGCTATGACGATTCGGCGCTGTCGAGCGCGGGCGACACGCTGCCCGCCGGGCCGCTGCCGGGCGAGGCGATGCCCGAGCAGCCGCTCGCGCAAGGTCATCTCACCGACTGGATCGGCCCGGTGTTCACGTTGCTGGTGCTGCAGCCGGACCTGGCGCCGCTGCCCGACGCCGACATCGCGCAGGCCCGGCAAGGCGCCTTGCCTTTCGCGGTGCGCACCATTGCCCGCTTGGGCAACAGCGACGGCGCCGATGCGCAGGCATCCCCCGCCGTCTTCGCCGCGCTCGGCGCCGGCGATGGCGCCGTCTACCTGCTGCGCCCCGACGGCCACGTGGCCGCGCGCTGGCACCGGCTGCCGGCCGGCGCACTGCCCGCCGCGCTGGCGCGCGCCGCCGTCGCCACTTCACAGGACATTCCCGCATGACGACCTCCGCCCCCTCGCTCCATCCCGACGCCCGCGACCGCCTGTACGCCGAGTGCGCGCGCGCCATCACCGAGGCCGGTGCCGAACGCGAATCGCTGTTCCTCGCGCGGCTCGCGCTGCTGCTGTTCGAGCAGGTCGGCGACGAGTCGCGCTGCCGCGCCGCGCTGGCCGACGCGTTGCGCGCGCTGCCCGTACCATCGCTGTCCGCTTCCGAACAAAAAACAGGAGATTGATCTCATGGATCGCCGCACCCTTCTCGCCACGCTCGCTTCCGGCGCCGCCGTGGCCGCCACCCCCTTCGCCCACGCACAGGACTACCCCGCGCAACTCATCAAGTGGGTCGTGCCGTACCCCGCGGGCGGCGGCACCGACGTGATCGCACGCGTGCTGGCCGAGGCCATGCGCCAGACGCTGGGCCAGCAGATCGTGGTCGACAACCGCCCCGGCGCGTCGACCAACATCGGCGCCGACCTGGTCGCCAAGAGCAAGCCCGACGGCTACACGGTGCTGTCGGCCGACAACGCCGTGCTGGCCTTCAACGAGCACCTGTTCAGCAAGCTGCCGTTCAACCCCGAGAAAGACTTCACCTACATCGGCGCCATCGGCAAGTTCCCACTCGCGCTGGTCGTGCACCCGGACTTCCCGGCCAAGACCTTCAAGGAGTTCCTGGCCTACGTGAAGGCCAACCCCGGCAAGGTCAACTACGCCTCGCCGGGCAACGGCTCGCCGCACCACCTGGCGATGGAAATGTTCAAGGCGCGCACCGGCACCTTCATCACCCACATCCCGTACCGCGGCGCGGCGCCGGCCATGGCCGACGTGATGGGCGGCCAGGTGCCGTGCATGTTCCTGGACCTGGCCTCGGGCCTGCCGATCATGCAGGGCAACAAGGTGCGCGTGCTGGCCATCGGCTCGGGCGCGCGCAGCAAGCGCCTGCCCGACGTGCCGACGCTGGCCGAAGTGGGCGTGCCCAACACCGAGGTGTTCGCGTTCCAGGGCATCCTCGGCCCGGCCGGCCTGCCCGCCGCGGTGGTGAACAAGCTCAACAGCGACCTGAACAAGGCCTTCAGCACGCCGGCCGTGCAAAAGCGCTTCGACGACTTCGGCATGGAAGCGATGCCCGGCACGCCGGCGCAGTTCGCGGCGCTGTCGCGCGCGGAGTCGAAGCGCTGGGGCCCGATCATCAAGCAGGCCGGCATCAAGCTGGACTGATGCCGCCCAGGGGCGTTCGTCCTAGCGGGCGAACGCTTTTCGCGAGCCGTCTTCGAAGACTTCGTCGTCGCGCTGCAGCTCGCCGTTCTCGTCCCAGCTGCGTTCGCGCGTCACGCGGCCCTTGTCGTCGAAGCTCGACTCGGCCAGCAGCTCGCCCTTTTCATTGAAGCGCTGGTGCGTGCCCACGGGCACCTGCCGGCCGCGCCCCGGCGCGAGGTAGCGGCCCTGCGCGGCGCGCTGGCCGCTGTCGTAGAACTCGGTCACGTCGACCGTGCGCTCGCTGCCGGCGCCGCTGTAGACGGCCTTGCTGCGCGGTTGGCCGTTGAGGTGGTAGCTGTCGTCGCTCAGGGGCTCGCCCGAGGCGTTCCAGCGCTGGTCGCGCACCAGCGAGCCGCGGTCGGAAAACTCCTGCTCGCGCTGGCGGATCGACGAGCGCCCGACCAGCAGCCACACGGTTTCGCGCCGCTTCACGCCCTCGGACGAAAAACTGCGCTCCACGCGCCGGTTGCCGGTGGTCTCGTCGACCACCGACGGCTTGCCGTTGTCGTAGAACTCCTGCGTGCGCACGCGCTTGCCCGCCTGGTACGACAGCCGCGAGCGCAGCGTGCCGCGCGCGTCGAACAGGTCGACGTTCGACGGCCCGCCCGTGAAGCCGCACAGCCTGGCATCGTCGGCCACCGGCGCCAGCACCGGCGCCTCGGCGCAGCGCAGCATCGACATCTGGCCGCGCTCGGTGAACTCGACCATGGCGCGCTCGGTGCCGCGGTCGGGGTAGAAGGTGGCGCGCCGCAGCTGGCCGCCGGGGTAGAAGCTGCGCACCAGGCCGCGCTCCTGGCCGTCGTCGTACGTGGCGTCGCGCAGCACCTGGCCGCCGGGCGCGAACTCGCGCGCGCGGCCGTGCATGTTGCCCTTGGCGTTGACGGTGTGCTCGCGCGCGAGCTTGCCCTTTTCATAGAAGCGCACCAGGCCCATGAAGACGCCGTTCTGCACCTGCTGCTCGCGCTGCAGCTCGCCGCTGCCGCGGTCCTTGCAGCGCATCAGGCCGGTCTTGCCGGCGGTGCTGTTGCCGTCGGCCGGGCTCACGCGCTGGCCGTTCAGCTCGCACTCCTGCTGCGCGTGGACCGTCGGGGTACCCAGCAGCGCGGCCAACGCGATCGCGGCCGGGCCGAGGAGGGACGCGGCCGCCCGGGGCGCCCGAAAAGCGGGAGCGGGCGAGCGCAGGGTCACTTGTCGTAAAGCGTGTCGAGCGAACGGAAGCCCTTGACCTCGATCGGGTTGCCGAAGGGGTCGCAGAAGAACATCGTCCACTGCTCGCCCGGCTGGCCTTCGAAGCGCACCTGCGGCTTCAGCACGAACTCGGTGCCGGCGGCTTCGAGGCGCCCGGCCAGCGCCTGCCAGTCGGGCAGCGCGAGCACGATGCCGAAGTGCGGCATGGGCACCATCGCATCGCCGACGCGGCCGGTGCGGGTGGTGGCGAAGGGTTCGCCCAGGTGCAGCGAGATCTGGTGGCCGAAGAAGTCGAAGTCGACCCAGGTGTCGGTGCTGCGGCCTTCGGCGCAGCCCAGCACGTCGCCGTAGAAGCGGCGGGCGCCGTCCAGGTCGCGCACGTGGAAGGCAAGGTGAAAGATGCTTTGCATGGTTTTGGATTATGGGCAGCGGTGCTGTGAGAATGCCGGACTTTCTTTCAATCATGGAGCTCGCCTTGCGGATACTCCGAGCCCTCGTCGCACCGCTGCGCCTGCTGTCGCGCGGCACCGACCGGCCGGCGCCCCAGCGCCTTCTTGCACGTCTGCCCCGCCAGGCCTTCGCGGCAGTCGGTGGTTGTTTCATCGCGGTGGCCGCACATGCCGCCGCCTGCCCGCCCTCGGCCATCGCCAGCCTCGAGAAGCCCGGCATCGGCCTGCGCAACGGCATCGACCGCGGCCTGCTGTGGCGCATCGAGCGCGACGGCCGCACCTCCTGGCTCTACGGCACCCTGCACCTGGGGCGCGGCGAATGGGTGCGCCCCGGCCCCACCGTGCAGAAGGCGCTGGCGCAGAGCGACACGCTCGCGCTGGAGCTCGACTCGCGCGACGACGCCACGGTGCGCGCCCTGAGCCAGCCGGCCGACCCGGCCGCGGTGGCGCGCGTGCTCAGCGGCGAACGCGCCCGCCGGCTCGAGCGCCAGAACGCCGAGGCCTGCGTGTCGCCGGGCTCGACCGCCCGGCTGCCGCCCATCCTGCAGGTGACGGCGCTGACCGCGCTGGCGGCGCGCGCCGACGGCCTGTATGCGGAGTTCGGCGTCGACGAGACGCTGGCCGTCTCGGCCCGCAACAGCAACAAGCCGATCGTCGCGCTCGAGAACGCGGCCGACCAGCTGCGCTGGCTCACCGGCGGCTCCGAAGCCGAAGAGGCCGAGCAGATCGACGCCATGCTCGACGAGCTCGAATCGGGCCGGCTGCGCGGCCAGCTCAAGACGCTGGCCGATGTCTGGGCGCGCAGCGACGCGGCCCGGCTGGCGCGCTACGCCGAGTGGTGCGAGTGCCTGAACACGCCGGCCGAGCAGCGCCTCATGAAGCGCCTGCTCGACGACCGCAACCCCGGGCTGGCCGACGGCATCGAGCGCCTGCACGCGGGCGGGCGCAGCGCGTTCGCCGCGGTCGGCGCGCTGCACATGGTCGGCGCGCAGGGCCTGCCCACGCTGATGGCGGCGCGCGGCTTTCGCGTCACGCCGGTGCTCACCGAGGCGCAGGCGCAGCAGGCGCTGCCGATGCCGGCGCTCGCCGCGCCCGAGCCGCCGGCCCGCAAGGCGGTGCGCGGTGGCAAGAACGTCAAGGGGCAGAAGGCAGTCAAGGGCGCTGGCCAGAAGGCGACCGCGAAGGGCGGGGCCAAGCCGACCGCCAAAGCCGCTGCCGCGCCGAAAGGCAAGGCCGCACCCCGTGCCGCCCCCAAGGCCACCAACAGCAAAGTGCGCCGATAATCGCGACCGCCATGCACACGTTGCGCTCCCACCCCCGCCTGATCGGCCGCCTCGGCCGGTGGGTGCTGCTGTGGTTCGTGCTGTCGCTGGGCGTGGCGGTGGCGTCGCCGGTGGTGCATCCGCAGGCGATGGAACTGGTGTGTTCCGGCGCCGGCACCATCAAGGTGGTGGTGCACACCGAAGACGGCGTGCAGGACATGGGCGCCACGCACATGGACTGCCCGCTGTGCGTGCTGACCGGCGCGCCGCCCCCGCCGCCCGTGGCCGCCGCCTTCGATGCGCCCCTGCCGCTGGGGCGCGTGCTTCAACCCATTCCCGCCGCGCGCCATGCCGCGGCCACGGCCGCGCCGCTTCCGGCCCGTGGGCCTCCGCGTTCCGCCTGAGCGATCAGCAACAGCGCTGTCTGTCGATGCACCCCGGGTGCGCGCAGGCGGTCCCTTTGGCTTGAAGTTCGTGGAGCCGGTTCCCCATGAAGCAGCACTCCCGCGCCCTGGCGATCGCCATGGCATTTCCCTTCAGCGCGCCGGTGTGGGCGCAGCAGCAAACGCCGCCGGACGTTGATCCGCCCGAGGCCGGCGCTACAGCTGCCCCGGGCCGCACGCTCGGCACCGTCACCATCAGCGGTGGCCGGCCGACCTCGCTGCCGACGCAGATCCCCACCACCATCGAAGGCGTGACCGCCGAGCAGATCGCCGAGACGGTCAACGCCACCGACGCCGAAGACGCGCTCAAGTACCTGCCGAGCCTGCTGGTGCGCAAGCGCTACATCGGCGACTTCAACCACGCGGTGTTGGCCACCCGCGCCTCGGGCACGGGCAACAGCGCGCGCGCGATGGTCTACGCCGACGGCATCATGCTGTCGAACCCGCTGGGCAACGGCGCCACCTTCGCGCCGCGCTGGGGCATGGTGTCGCCCGACGAGATCGAGCGCGTCGACGTGCTCTACGGCCCGTTCTCGGCCGCCTACCCGGGCAACTCGGTGGGCGCCGTGGTCGACTACGTGACGCGCATGCCCACGCAGCTCGAGGCGCACGTCAAGCTCAGCGGCTTCACCTCGAACTTCGACCTGTACAACAGCCATTCGTCGCCGGGCGGCCAGCAGCTCGACCTGTCGCTGGGCAGCCGCAGCGGCGACTGGTCGTGGTGGCTCGGCGCCTCGCGCACCCACAGCAAGGGGCAGTCGCTGTCGTTCGCCAACCGGCTCGTGAGCGCCGGCACGGTGGGCAGCGCGGGCACGCCCGTCACCGGCGCGGTGCTCGGGCTGAACCCGTCGAACCAGCCGTGGTGGCTGCTGGGCGGCATCACCGCCTACGACACCACCCAGGAGCAGGCCAAGCTCAAGCTGGCCTACGACTTCTCGCCCACGGTGCGCGCCACCTACACGCTGGGCGCCTGGCACAACACCACGCACGGCAGCACCGACACCTACCTGCGCGATGCGCTCGGCCAGCCGGTGTACGGCGGGCGCGTGAACCTCGGCGGACGCACCTACAACCTCGACGCACCGGCGGCGGCCTTCGCGCCGACCGAGACGGCGCTCACGCACTACATGCACGGCCTCTCGGTGAAGAGCCACACGGGCGGCGTGTTCGACTGGGAGGTGGCGGCGAGCCTGTTCGACTACGCGAAGGACACCTCGCGCACGCCGACCACGGCGCTGCCGGGCGCCTTCTACGGCGGCCCCGGCCGCACCACCGACATGGGCGGCACGGGCTGGCACACCTTCAAGGCCGCGGGCACCTGGCGGCCCACCGGCTCGGCCGAAGGCGTGGGCGCGCACGTGGTCGACTTCGGCGTCCAGCAGGACACCGCGCGGCTGCGCAGCGCCATCGGCAACACGCGCGACTGGATCGGCGGGCCGGCCGTGTCGCCGTTCTCAGCCTTCAACGGCAACACGCGACTGCGTTCGCTCTACGTGCAGGACACCTGGCGCTTCGCGAAGGACTGGAAGACCACGCTGGGGCTGCGCCATGAGCGCTGGGAGGCCTACGGCGGCCAGCTCGGCAATGCGGCGCGGCTGCTCGACTTCGCGCCGCGCAAGAACAGTTTTGTCTCGCCCAAGGCCGCGCTCGCCTGGCAGGCCACGCCCGACTGGCACTTCAAGGCCTCGGTCGGCCGCGCCGTGCGCATGCCCACCGTGAGCGAGCTCTACCAGGGCTCGATCGAGGGCAACCGCATCGTCAACACCAACCCCGAGCTGCGCCCCGAGCGCTCGTGGACCGCCGAGCTGAGCGCCGAGCGCGACCTCAAGCGCTGGGGCGTCGACGGGGTGCTGCGCACCACGCTGTTCTTCGAGCACACGAAGGACGCGCTGTACACCCAGGCGCTCACCAACCTCGTGAGCACCGTGCAGAACGTCGACGCCATCCGCACGCGGGGGCTGGAGGTGGCGATCAACACGGTCGACGCGGGCATCCAGGGGCTGGACCTGGGCGGCAGCCTCACGCTGACCGATTCGAAGATCACCGCCAACCGCGGCTTCCCGGCCAGCGTCGGGCGCGACCAGCCGCGCGTGCCCAAGGTGCGCGCCTCGCTGCTCGCCACCTACCGGCCCGATGCGAAGTGGAGCTACACCGTCGGCGCGCGCTACAGCGGCCGGCAGTACGGCACGCTCGACAACAGCGACCCGAACGGCATGGCCTTCATGGGCTTCTCGAAGTTCTTCGTGGTCGATGCGCGCATCCGCTACCGCATCGACCGCCAGTGGAGCGCCGCCGTCGGCATCGACAACCTGAACAACCGCACCTACTGGGCCTTCCACCCGTACCCGCAACGCACCTTCGTGGCCGAACTGAAGTTCGACCTCTGACCCTCACTTTTTCCTCTCCAAGGACACACGCCATGACGAAGCTTTCGACCCCCACTTTCCACATCCTCGCCGCCTGCGCTCTGCTGGCCGGTGCCGGCGCCGCCGGCGCCCACGTGAGCCTGCCCCCGGGCGGCGCCACCGTCGGCAGCGAGTACAACGCCGCCTTCCGCGTCGGCCACGCCTGCGAAGGCGCCAAGGCCACCACTGGCCTCGCCGTGCGCCTGCCCAAGGGCTTCGTGCTCACCGACGCCCAGGCGCGCAAGGGCTGGAAGCTCGACGCGCCCAAGGCCGGCAGCGCCGAAGGTGAAGTGCGCTGGACGGCCGAGACGCCGCAGAACGCGCTGCCCGGCAGCGAGCGCGGCGAGTTCGTGCTGCGCGGCAAGGTGCCCGCCACGCCGGGCCCGCTGTGGTTCAAGGTGCGCCAGGACTGCGACGTCGGCAGCGTCGACTGGGCCGAAGTGCCCGCCGCGGGCAGCACCACGGCCGGCCTGAAGAAGCCCGCGGCCAAGCTCGACGTGGTGGCGCAGGGCGTGGCCACGGTCGACGTGCGCGACGCCTGGGTGCGCCAGTCGGTGCCGGGCCAGAGCGGCACGGGTGCCTTCATGAAGCTCACCGCGCCCACGGGCACGAAGCTGGTCGGCATCTCGACGCCCGCCGCCGGCGTGGCCGAGGTGCACGAGATGAAGATGGAAGGCGACACCATGCGCATGCGCGAACTCGCGGGCGGCCTCGAGCTGCCGGCCGGCAAGACCGTCGAGCTCAAGCCCGGTGGCTACCACGTGATGCTGATGGACCTGAAGGGCGCCATGACCAAGGGCGCGACCGTGCCCATGACCCTGAAGTTCGAGGACGCCAAGGGCGCGAAGACGACGCTGGAGCTGAAGCTGCCGGTCGGTGCGCCCGAAGGCGCCGCTGCTGCCGCGCCCGCGGCGGGCGGTGCGCACCAGCACAAGCACTGACCCCGGCGGGGTCTCGCCGGACCCGTCAGAGCAACTGGTCCGGCGCCAGCGGCCCGAACAGCCGCAGCAGGAAGCGCAGCGTGGCGCTCGCGTCGGGCTCGGTGTCCGTGTCCTGCAGGCCGCTGCCCTCGGGCGCGTGCCACACCAGCGTGCCCTGCGCGAGTTCGACATGCCAGGCGCGCTCGCGCATGCCGCGCTCGATCTGCTCGGCGGCCATGCGCGAAAGTTCGCCGCTGCGGATCAGCAGCGCGATCTCGGTGTTCTGCAGCTGCGAGCGCAGGTCGAGATTCATCGAGCCGACCACCAGCAGCCGGCCGTCCATCACCAGCACCTTGGAGTGCAGCATCGCGCGCGATTCGCCGCTGACGCTGCCCGCGCCGCTGCCGCCCGAGGAGCCGAACACGTTGCCGAAGTCGGCCTGCTCGCTGCGCAGCTCGTAGAGCTCCACGCCCGCGGCGAGCAGCGCCTTGCGGTGGCGCGCATAGCCGACGTGGGCGATGGGCGCGTCGTTCGAGGCCAGTGAATTCGTCAGCACCCGGATGCGCACGCCCCGCGCGCGTGCCGCAGCAAAGGCCTGCTGCATGTCGGGGCCGGGCACGAAGTAGGGCGAGATGATCAGCAGGTCGGTGCGCGCCTGGCCGATCAGGTGCAGCAGGCCTTCGACCACCGTGTCGCCGCTGGAGGCCAGGTCGGCCAGCGCGGTGGCGCTGCGCGAGGGCAGCTCGGGCCGGCTCACCACGAGGTCGGGGTTGCGCACCGCGCCGGGGCCGCTGTCGGCCGGGATCTTGCCGGGCGCGTCGGCCAGCATCAGGGCCGGGGCCCAGACGAAGGCGGCGCTGCGCAGGTCCAGCGGCTTCTCGTCCCAGGCGCGGGCCCGTTGCTCTGGCGTGGGGCCGGCGCCGGGGCGCGGCTCGCCGTCCGGGGGCTTGGGCTGGTTGCGCGCTTCGGCCGCTTCGTCGCTGAGTTCCTGGTCGACCCGGCGCGCGCGGTCGCGGATGCGCTGGAACTCCTCGCGCGAGACCAGCGACTGCACGGGGTAGGCGCGCTCGTTGTTCCAGTAGCTGTCGAAGCTGCGCGAGAGGTCCTGCACGATCGGGCCGGCCGCCAGCACGTCGACGTCGACGAAGTTGCCGGTGGTGGCATTGCCGAAGTAGGCATCGCCCAGGTTGCGCCCGCCGGTCACGCCCATCACGTTGTCGGCCAGGAACAGCTTGTTGTGCATGCGCTGCTGGATGCGCGAGACCTCGCCGATGGCGTTGAGCATGCGGTTGAAGCCGGTGCCGCGCGAACCCGCGAGCGGGTTGAACAGCCGCATCTCGATGTTTGGGATGAAGGCCAGGCCGAGCACCAGCGCGTCGCGGCCGATGGTGTGGAAGTCGTCCAGCAGGATGCGCACCCGCACGCCACGCTCGGCCGCCGCCTGCAGCCCGCGCACGAGTCGGCCGGTGCTGGCGTCGGCGTGGATGGCGTAGTACTGCAGGTCCAGCGTTTTCTGCGCGTTCTCGATCAGCGCCAGCCGGCTGCCGTAGGCGGCCTGCGGGCCGCCGAGCAAGAGGAAGCCCGAGTCGAAGCGTGCCTTGTCGGCGTTGCGGCGCTCCCGCAGCAGCGTGGCCAGCGCCGTGCCCTCGGGCGAGGCGAGCGCGGTCGAGACGGGGCGGTCCACCTCCTTCGGCAGCTGCGCGCAGGCGCCGAGCACCAGGAGGGCCAGCAGCGCGACGCTGCGGCGGACCAACGCGTGGAAGGAAGAAGAAGGCATGCGGCGGGGTCTTTCCGGGGGCTTGGGAAGGCGGTGCCGCATGTATAGCCGAGTTGGCGCCCGCCGTGGGTGGGACGGGCGGCCAACCGGCGCAGGAAGACGGCGCTCAGCGCCCGGCGCCGAGTTCTTCCTGGCGCTCCAGCGCGGCGAGCAGCTCGTCGTCGATCTTGGCGTGGCGCTCGCTCAGCTCGACCGCGCGCGAGGCGTCGCTTGCATAGATGGCGCCGCCGTCGAGTTCGAGCATTTCGCTGATGCGCTTCTGCTCGGCTTCGAGGGCTTCGATCTGCGCGGGCAGAGCTTCGAGTTCGCGCTGCTCCTTGTAAGAGAGCTTCTTGCGGGGACCACCGGTGGGGGCTGCGGCGGTTGTAGCCGCGGGCGCCGGGGCTGGTGCGGCGGCTGGAGGCGGCGGTGGTGCCGACGCGAGGCGCTGCTCGGCGATTTCGCGCGCGCGCTTGGACTGGATGAGCCAGTCTTCCACGCTGCCCTCGTACTCGCGCCAGCGGCCATCGCCCTCGAAGGCGATCGTGCTGGTCACCACGTTGTCGAGGAAGGTGCGGTCGTGGCTCACGAGGAACACGGTGCCGTCGTAGTCCTGCAGCAGGCCTTCGAGCAGCTCGAGCGTGTCGATGTCCAGGTCGTTGGTCGGCTCGTCGAGCACCAGCACGTTGGCCGGGCGCGCGAACAGGCGCGCCAGCAGCAGGCGGTTGCGTTCGCCGCCGCTGAGCGAGCGCACGGGGGAGTTGGCGCGCGCGGGCGAGAACAGGAAGTCCGACAGGTAGCTCTTGACGTGCTTCTTCTGGCTGCCGATTTCGATCCACTCGCTGCCGGGGCTGATGAAGTCCTCCAGCGTGGCGTCGAGGTCGAGCTTGTCGCGCATCTGGTCGAAGTACGCCACCTGCTGGTTGGTGCCGCGGCGGATCTTGCCGCTGTCGGGCTCGAGTTCGCCGAGGATCAGCTTGAGCAGCGTCGTCTTGCCGGCGCCGTTCGGGCCCAGCAGGCCGATCTTGTCGCCGCGCAGGATGGTGCCGCTGAAGCCGCGGATCACGGTTTTCTCGCCGAAGGACTTGGAGGCCTCGGTGAGTTCGGCCACGATCTTGCCGCTGGACTGGCCCGAGGCCACATCCATGTTGACGCTGCCCTGCACCTCACGGCGCGCGGCGCGGCTGGCGCGCAATTCCTGCAGCCGCGTGATGCGGCTCTGGCTGCGCGTGCGGCGGGCTTCGACGCCCTTGCGGATCCAGATTTCTTCCTGCGCCAGCAGCTTGTCGGCCTTGGCGCTGATGATCGCCTCCTGGGCGAGCTGCTCTTCCTTCTGGACGAGGTACTGCTCGAAGTTGCCCGGGTAGGAACCCAGCTTGCCCCGGTCGAGCTCCACGATGCGGGTGGCGACGCGGTTCAGGAAGCTGCGGTCGTGGGTGATGGTGACGACGCTGCCCTTGAAGTCGATCAGCAGCTGTTCCAGCCACTCGATGGAGTCGAGGTCCAGGTGGTTGGTCGGCTCATCTAGTAAGAGCACGTCGGGCGCGGCCACCAGGGCCTGGGCCAGGGCGACCCGCTTGCGCGTGCCGCCCGAGAGGGAGCCGACGCGCGCGGTGGGGTCGAGGTGGAGGCGGTGCAGCGTCTCTTCGACGCGCTGCTCCCAGTTCCAGGCGTCGTAGGCTTCGATCTTGGACTGCAGGGCGTCCAGGTCGAGCCCATCCGCGCCAGAGAGATACAGGTCACGGATGGCGATGACTTCGCCCAGGCCCTGGCTGGCAGCGGTGAAGACCTCCGCATCCATGTCCAGCGCGGGTTCCTGCGCCACGTAGGCCACGCGCAGGTTCTGCTGCAACTGCAGCGTGCCGTCGTCGGGCTTTTCCAGCCCGCCCAGTATCTTGAGCATCGACGACTTGCCGGCGCCGTTGCGGCCGATCAGGCCGATGCGTTCCGATTCGAGAAGAGAGAAGTCCGCATGATCCAGCAGCGGGACGTGACCGAACGCGAGCTGCGCGTCGAGGAGTGTGATGAGTGCCATGTGGCACGGATTATCGGAGGGGCGGGTGACGGCGCCTGGCGGGCGGGGAAGAAGGCTTCTTTGTGACGCTCTATATATAGAAGGGGGCTGGAATCCCCTGGGAGAGACATCGGCAACCAGGGAAGAGGCTTGAAGCGGGCGGCGAGCGCGGCGGCAAAGGTCTTCTTCAAGTTTCTTTTGGCTTGGCTTGCACGAGCCGAAATCTGTCATATACTCGTGGGCTTCGCTGCTGAATACCTCTGGTGTTCGAAGCGACTGGTGCTCTCAGGAGCGTTGGTTGTGGGTGGTGAAGAAAGTCTTCGAAAGTTGACGCGGTTTGAAAAAACAGTG
>NZ_JBXAMV010000010.1:0-64077 GCF_058801005.1 Variovorax sp. GW822-FHT04A09
CACCGCGCCGATCGAGTCGCCGCCTGCGGATGCCGAACTGATCTGAGTCTCAGCGACACCCAAACGCTACCAATCCGCATTTCGAAGTGAGCGACACAGGCATAGGAATTGACCTGAGCCAGCAGGTCGATATTTTCGGGCAATTCCAACAGGTCCAGGCTGCCAGCGGCAGTGCAGGCTTGGGATTGTTCATCGCTCAGCGCATTGTCTCGGCCATGGGCGGATCTCTGAACGTCGCAAGCGTCATCGGGCAAGGCACTACGTTTTCTTTCACGCTTTTCATGCCGATCGTCAATGCTTCCGATTCAGCCTGGTCCGCCGCTACACCGCAGGAGGTAGAAGCTGGCGTGACCTTACCGAGGCATCTCTTACCTCGGAATGCCATACTGGACAACCAAGCCTTGGAAGAGCTCGCCAGCTTGGCGCTTGATGGTCGGCTCACCGATGTTGAGTGCTGGATCGAACGCCACTCCGATGAAGTCGAAAATGCTCCGTTCGTTGCTCTGTTGAGTGACCTGTTAGAGCGGCTCGACTTCCCCGGGATACATGCGCTGTGCGTTGCACAGCAAGAATATTCGAGCCCCCTGCGCGACATACGCGACCAGGGTCCGCGTCAGTGATTCGGATGCAGACAGCGAGGCTAGCCCAAAACCTTCGACGGGGAATATCTGGTGGAAACGCTTGATGGTTTTCGGGTTTATTAGCAAGAGCGAGGCACCAAGACCGCCGTTCGAAACTTCACATCGCTGCGCGATGCTGCACAGGCATTTTTCCGCTGACGCCGGATGACCGCTTTCGCGAGCCTCGAACTTCTGCAAAGGGCCCTTTTGAGACATTGGGCTTGGCCCAAACGCCGCCAGTCGCGACCGTGCAATCGAAGGTCGGCACGAGGGGTTTCTAAACGCTAGGATTCGCGGCCTTCCGCTCCGGCACGACGAACTGCACCAGTTCCTCCCCTGCCCACTCGTTGATTTCGCGAACGCGCTGCATCAGCGGCCGGACCTCGTTGTCGATGAACACCCCCAGCGCGTCCGGCGCATTGCCGAACCCGCCGGCGTTGGTCGGCACGATGCCCAGCAGACCCGGCGGCACGCGATGGGCGGCGAGCACGTCGTCCTTGCTCACGTTCTTGATCGCCGCGAAGTCGTCCTTCGCCGCTACCTCACTGACCGGGATCAGCTTCAACCCATCTGACTTGCCACCAGGCGCATGCAGGAACAGGTTCCGGAAGTTGCCCGGCCCCTTCGCTCCCTTCAGCGCCTCGCGCAGCGCGTCCGCATCGGCGGTGCTGACCTGGGCATCCGACAGATACAGGATGAAGCCTGCATGCGAGCCGTTCGCGTAGTACTTGCGCCGGAACATCGTGGCCGACTCGTTGAGCCAGGCCGACTGCAGCACGCTGATGTAATCGGGCAGGCCATAGACCTCCTGGTTCACATCGTCCTCGCGCAGATGGAACACCGACGCGTACAGCAAGAGGCACTCAACGCGTTCGAGGACAATGAGGTTACCGGTTGTTGTCAATCCTCAAGACGAAGCCTCCTATGCCTGAATATTCTGACCACGTTGTGGCGCGAACCGTCACTAGTATCGATCGCGATGACAACCGTCGTGCCGTCATACGAGAGTCAAGCCCTTTGAGGGACTGGCGAAGCATAGCTGCCTACGTCCTGCTTGGTGAACCAGGTTCTGGAAAAACGACGTCGTTCAAAACGGAGGCATCTGCACTAGGTGATGATGGCATGTACATCACTGCGCGCGACTTCTTGATAAGGAGGCTGACCCCAGATGAGCAACGCAAGGTAATCTTCATAGACGCCTTGGATGAACGGCTTATTGCCTCAGCAGATCCGACAGGGCCATTCGACTCCATTCGGATGAAGATTGCGGACCTTCAAAAACCACGATTCCGGATCTCTTGTCGAGAAGCAGATTGGCATGCCGGAGGCGCGAAAGCCCTTCAAGCAGTAGTGCCCGGATTAGTGGTCGAAGAGCTAACTTTGGATCCGCTCTCAGACGCTCAGGTGCTTGAAATCTTGCATTCCTTTGGCCAAGAGAGGGTAAGCGATCCACAGTCGTTTTTGGTGGAGGCTCAACATCGCGGTGTCGATCATCTTCTGCGCAATCCGCTGCTAATCGATCTTCTCGTGAGCGCCGTACAAGGCAGCAAGTGGCCCCAGACTCGTGAGGAAACATACAGGTTAGCCTGCGAGCACTTGGCCCAAGAACAGAATCCGGAGCACCGCCGTCTACTTCGGACTCGCCCAGTAACCGCAGAGCTCTTGACTGTCGCGGGGCGAGTCTGCGCAGCCCTTCTCCTTTCAGATCAGTCCACGATCTCGATGGAGGCAGAAGGCTCGGGCGATGGCGCTGTATCGATAGACGTCGTGGCGTCAGAGCTTTCAGTTGAGCAGGACACTTTGCTTCACTGCTTGAATTCGAAACTCTTCGTCGCTGAAGGGGTCTACCGGTCTTCACGGCACAGGACAATCGCCGAATTTCTTGGAGCTTTGGCCTTGGCAGAGCTCGCCGTCAATCATGGCGTGCCACTGCCTCGCCTGCTCGCGCTGATGCTCGGATATGACGGGCGCGTTGTTGACCCGTTGCGAGGTCTCTATGCTTGGCTCACAAAGCATGATCAGCGCGATAGACAGCTCCTTTTAGACATTGACCCGCTGGCAATCGTTCTCTATGGCGACGTTCAGCGGTTCTCCGTCATAGAGAAGACCCGTATTCTTGATGCGCTTCAGCGAGAGGCGGAGCGGTATAGCTGGTTCAGAAGCGATGTCACCACCGAGCAGCCGTTCGGAAATCTGGGCACCGCTGATATGGCCGCGATCTTTCGAGGCTGGTTAGTAGATCCGGCACGGGACCCTGCACACCAGTCGACGTTGGCCTGCGTTCTAGATGCAATTCATCACGGTCACGACTTTCCCTCTCTACTTGAGCCTCTTGAGCGCATTGTCCGAGATGGTTCGTACCGATCGAGGGTCAGGAGTGCGGCGTTGGGCGCTTGGATGGCCAAGCCTGGATTCGATGTCGGAAGGGCCGTCGCTCTACTTGAGGACTTGCGAATTGGAAGGGTGATGGATTCTGATGATCAGATCACAGGTCATCTCCTCGTGAAGCTGTATCCGACCAATATCGATCCCGTGGCCGCCCTGCGACACCTGCGCCCACGCAAGGACAGCTCCTATATCGGTGAATTCCACATGTTCTGGGCGCTTTGGTTCTTGCAAGCCACACCAATTGCGTTGCGTGCGGATGTCGCAGACCTCATGGCTCGACGCGCCAAGCGCAAGTCAGTTCTTGACGATGAGGACAGTAGCGAACCCATCTTCGATCAGTTTCGCGAGCTGCTCGTGAAGGTAGTGGCCAAGGCCATCGAGATCTTCGGAGACAGCGTCGCTACTGATCGCCTGTACAGCTGGTTAGATGCTTGCCTTGGAAAGTACCGTTCTGTACAGCAAAGCGATGAAAGCGAACAAATTCGAGCATGGCTGGAGTTGCGCCCGGAGAAAATGGCCTTGCTCTATCGAACCGCAATCTCACGCGCCGCACCCGACCCCGACGGAGTTCGTCGTTTCGGGGGCGTTAGATCTGTGTTGATGCATGCTCATTTGCCATCGGACTGGCACCACCGCCTTCTGGCGTTCGCGCGAGAAGCTGATAGCACGGAAGAAGCGGCACACTACGTTAAGGAAGCAGCAGACGCTGCTGTCGATTCTGACGTGCGATTCAGCATTTCGCTCGACGAGATTCACGGCTGGGTCGACCTGAACATCGCGCGATGGCCGGAGGCCCGATCATGGATAGAGTCAGCAACGACATGGTCGCTGGATTCTTATCATGCAAAAGAGTACAAGTACCGTCAGGATTCTCTTGCGAAGCGACTGAGGGAACGCTCTAAGCGTCAACGCGAAATTGCCCCGCAGCTTTCGACGATTTCGACCATAACGGCCAATCCGGGTTTGCTCTACCACGTAGCTCAAGCATACTGGGCTGAAAAGAATTCCCAGTTCAAGGGCGCTACTGCAAATGAGCGCATTGCTGATCTGCTTGTGGCAGGCCCAGCGGAGGCGGCCGATGCAGTGCGCGGGATCCTCGTGTCACTTGATCGAGAAGATATCCCCTCAGTGAAGGAAATTTTCGATCTCGCGAAGGAAGGTCGCTTCTACTATCTCTCGTACGTCTGTCAGTTGGGCGCGCAGCTACGCTTCTCGGAAGAACCTGCGGCGATCACAATTATCTCGGCAGATCTTCTGCAAAAGCTCGTAGCTTTCCACGTGCTTCAAGGCACTCGGGGAGATCAAGCTTGGTTCAAGGCAGTTTGCCGGGAACGGCCACAGGAAGTTGCCGAAGTGCTGATGCCATTTCTTGAAGAGCAGATTCGAGCGGCGGCTCATCCGAACTTCGATGCTGTATATGACTTTCGAAAGCCG
The DNA here is from genome assembly GCF_058801005.1 of Variovorax sp. GW822-FHT04A09. Lineage (NCBI taxonomy): Bacteria > Pseudomonadati > Pseudomonadota > Betaproteobacteria > Burkholderiales > Comamonadaceae > Variovorax > Variovorax sp. GW822-FHT04A09. The sequence goes on from NZ_JBXAMV010000010.1 coordinate 4,443, forward strand.
GACGGTCCGTTGGCACTGTCGCGGATTTGCATACCGCGACTGCTCGCGGCATTCCCTTACGAAACCTCAGACCCAATAAAACTTCATCTGCTAGACAGCCTGCTCATTCCAGGCGGCATTCTTAGTCTCGAGCAATCAACCTTCCAGCAGTTGATTGCATCTCAGCTCGCTCCCGAAGCCAGCGCTGCGTCTCAGATAAGTTTGAACGTGGCTCTCATTGCTTTCGACAGCGAGCGACACTGTAGTGCGATAGAGAGTTTGTGCACTGATCTGTCTTCGATTCAGCGCCTAGCGACAGTGATTTCGGAACAAGCTCGCATTGACGATGCGTTTGTCTCCGCGAACCCTGTGCCCGTTTCACGCCTAGCCCGGATATTTATGAAATCTACTGAGCGAGCTGAGTGGTCAGGCTCGCACGGACACGGAAATGTTTCGGACGCTGCTGACTCGCTCATTCGCAAGCTCGCGCAAGTCCCGTCTGTCGAAGTGGGGGCGCTGCTGACAAATATGCGGCGTGACATAGATCGTGCAACGTGGCGGCCCTTCCTCGATTGGCAAATATTCGAGCACTCGAAACTTGCCCGAGCAGCGCGATTTTCGGCGCCGTCATTTGGTGCTGTCTGTGCTGTTGTGGCGAACGGAGCACCGGCAAATCATCGCGACCTCGCGGAGTTGCTGCGTGACCACCTCATTCATCTCGCTCGGCGCATTCAGTACCACGAGGCCAATTTGCTAAAGACCTTCTATCGAGACGGCAAAGAAGGGGTAAGCCCGAAGGTGGAGAACGATTGCCGAGACATTCTTCTCGGGCTTGTCGAAGACCGAATTGCTCAGCAAGGCGCATCCATCGACAAAGAGGCGCACACGGCACACGACAAGCGTGCTGATCTCAGGGGGTCGCTTGTGCGCACCACTCGCATGGCGATACCGATCGAGGTAAAGAAAGACAACCACCCAGATGTTTGGACTGCTTGGCATGACCAGCTTCACGCGCGCTACACAGCCCATCCTGAGGCAGGGGGTATCGGAATCTACCTGGTGCTGTGGTTCGGCGTTAAGACAACGAAGGCCCCTTGCGGCGGGAAGCCGAGAACTGCCGAAGAGATGGCGAGGATGCTTGACACGCTGGTCTCGGGCGAGTTTCGCCAAGCGACCTTTGGACTAGTTATCGACTTGTCGAATAGCGTCAGAAGATACGGACTTTGCGAACAGGGAGAAACGATATGAGATCTTGTGCCGGTAGCCCCCAAGGCACTCAAATGACCGCCGGCTCGGCACCGCTGATCTATCGCAAGAACACGGTGCTTGCGAAGTCCGGCATTTCGTAGACCACCTTGCGCCGCCGGATGGGCAGCGAGCGATTTTCACGCCCGCGGCAACTCGGCCCGCGTGCGGTTGGCTGGGTCGCGGCCGAGGTCGACCACTGGCTGGAAGAACGTCCGGTGGCGTCTTCGACCAGCTCTTTCAGCGACGATTAGGGCCGCTGGCGCTTCCGCTTCGGCGGGGGCGCCGGCATGCAGTAGTCGGCCCAGTCTTGCATCATCGCGAGGCGCTTGCCGGTTCGAATCGATTCTGCCTTGGCAGCGGACGGCTGCTTCTGGCCGGGGCGGTCTCTGGTCTCGACCATTGTGCCGCCGTGTCGGGCCCAAAGCGGACATCAGATTGCGGCGTCAAGCTAGATGGAAGACGCGAGTTCCCAAGGGAACGTCCTCTTTCGCTATCTGCGGCGGCAACACGAATGGGAAGGTGAGAACCTCAGGGCGTGGTCTCGATCCATAGTTGAAGTGCGGAATCGAGTGAATCCGTGTGTCGACTACCTCGCCGTCGGGCTTCAACAGCCGAATGGGGTCTCCCGCCCGAACTTCAGGGATACCTGGCCCCGGCGTCACGCCCGGTGCAACTACACACCAGATGTTCGAGATTTGGAAGACCTGTTCAACGACGAAGAGCAGAGATGGCTCCATGGATCGGATGTCCGTTTCTGGCCGACTGTAGCCGGTCGCGCTGCCGTCGCGAAGGGCCCAAAGCAGATGTCAGCCCCGACGGTAGCTGAACACGGGCAGGCCGATGAGCAACAGCCATTCTTCGAGTTCTTCTCGGCTAGCTCGCCGACCGTTCTCGCCGCACGTAATACCGTCGTCGCCCGCCGCCGCTAACAGGCGTTCAAGCTCTTGCTTGAGCGCGTCGGAAGTACTGGTTCTACCCGGGCCCGTCTTTGGAGAGAGGGCGAACTCTGAGACGCTCACGACCCTGCCTTCGGCGTCAAGCGTCAGTTCTCTAATGGCAACCTGCTCGTCAAGGGGAGCGTCCTGCGTAAGGCAGACCCCTGGCAGCGGTCCTCCCCGCTGCTTAAGCCGTGTAAGCAACCCTTCTTGCCTGAGTTCTCTTTCCGATTTAGGGCGTCGTCTTGGGTAGTTCATGGATGTCCGCTTCCGCATCGTGCCGTCACGGCGAACGGCCGGTTCTCGCCGACTGTAGCCGAAGGGAGGTCGGCGTCACCGGGCCCATACCGGCTGTACGCGGCGAGCGAAAGCCGACGTTCGGCTAGCCCTGCATCTCGACGGTCACATCAGTCAGGGTCAAGCCATCGAACGATGTCAGGCATAGGCTGTGTCCCCAGAACATGTCGCCGTCGGAATACGAGAACGCAATCATTTTTGCCCCGGTGATTTCGAGCGTCGTAGGAGTGAGCATCGATGCAAACTGCTCCTCATTGAGAGCTGGCTTCTCGAAGTTCTTCGTCGTACCGTCGGCATGAAGTGCTGCGCCAGAACGCCAGTCACTGTTGTATGAGGTCAAGCTGTCGTTTGCGATGAGCGTTCGGCAGCGAGCGTCCAGTTCGTTGAGCATCGAAGCTGCATCCGTCGCCAACCCCAAGACGGCCTCCAGCGGCCCGCCATCTGGAGCAATCCAGACCTCTATCTTGGCGCCGCCTACATCTGCGACCGAGCGAAGGACCCCGGAGAGTTTTTCGTGCGGCTCAAGCCTTCCGAGAATCGGATGGTCAATCGCGTCGAGCCGGACCATAGGGGGCTTGGTTTTGAAAAGACCGGACACCTTGATTTCCTTCCTAAAGGGCAGACTGAGCAGCGGAGCCAAGCGGCAGCTTCTGGCCGACTGCTGAACTATCCAGTAACGTACATCGTGGTTTCCGGGAGTTCACCGGCCGACCAGTGCGCAAAGACCTTTTGCGCCGCGCGGTCAGCCACCCGACGCTGGACATCACCGGGCATCGGCTCGATCAACTCAAACTTTCCTGTTTTCTTGATGAGCTTCAACCGTCCTGAGACCGCTTCCACCTTTTCGTTCCGATCCGGCCCGACCGTACGATATAGATTGCTGCTGAACTGGTAGACGCATTCGCTGTCGTCGTCTGCCAGGCGCCGGAGACTGATGCACATCCAGTCGAGGTACTCACCCGATTCAGGCGTCGACGGCGATGGCTCTGTGGGCATGATTCGGACGGCCAGAGAGGCCGTAGTTGTTGAGGTGACGGTTCCACTCGAATCGTGCCACAACATCGAAGGTCCGGTCATGGCCGGGTGTAGCCTGCCGTCGCGTCTACGCGAAGGGGCCGAAATCGAGACTCCAGCGGTGCGTTGGTCACTGGACGAAGATGTATGGAGCCAAGCTCGCCATGTTGCGTGCATCGTCGATACCGCGATGGGGCGTTCCTTGGAAAGACAAGCCTACTCGTCGCAGAGCCTGTTCCAGCCCACAGGCCTTCTTCAACCCCACGTTGTCGGCAAACCGCGTCTTGATGTTGATGTGATTGGGCCCGAACGGATAGACGGCCTCGTGAAACGAGCAGTCCTGCTGTAGCTGATACTTGTCGTAGTCCCCCCAACTGCAAAAAGTTGGGTCATCGAAGGATTCAATCCATGCAGAGAACTTCTCCAGAACAATGGGAAATGGCTCTGCCGAATCAACTTTCTTCTGCGGAATTTTGGTCAGACGCTTGCAGAAGTCAGTGAGCATCGGGTTTCTCACCGGCCTCACAAAGGACTGGAATTCACCGCGGATGTTTGGACCGTTTCCCCAAAGAGCGACAGCACCGATTTCGATGATTTCCATTTCTTCGCGAGCTACCTGCCCCGTGTCCGAGCAAGTTGCTTCAAAGTCAACGATCAAGTAGGTCAAGTTTCTCCCAAAGTGACGGCTTGGTTACATGCGTAGAGACGTACCGAATGTCCGTAGTTGGCCGGTTTCCGTCTGTGCTGGTTAGTAGCCGGGTAGCCAAGGCTCCTGTTCGATAGCGGCAAGATTTCCGTCAGCAAGATGTCGGAACAGCTCGAGAATCTTGCTTGCTGGCACCTCATCCATGTGCCGTTCGCCCCCGCCCTCGGCTTCGAGATTCTCGAAGGTGATGTAGCCGCCCCGCGATACAGCCAAGCTCCACTCGGATTCATGGGTGACCGCCACTGACCCATGCTCGGTATCTTCTGGCCTATCGTCGAGCTCACGAAGTAACGCTAGGAAGTCCGCGTTGGGGCCGCCTGGGTCCATGCTGCCGTAACGGTGAGTCAGATTGAATGCCATGGTCGATGGTGAAAAAGGCTAAGGGGAAAAGTCTGCTTCTGGCCGGAGCTGGTCCTTAGGGACTGCCCACCACGTGAGGCTTTTTGCCATCGACTTGGATAAGTATGGACTCATCGACCTCAACGATTTCGAATCGATTTCCCTCGCGTTCGTAGACTTCACCCGACAAGAGCCGGACGACGGACGAGCCGACCCTTAGGAGCATTTCAATGACGTTGTTCGCCGCGTCCCGACGAAGTTCCAGCACTTGCATCGGTCCCGTCGGCAGCTCGACGAGTTCCCTCGTACTGAAGATTGCCGCGTCTGGTGCGGTCTGTTGCAATGAATCGTGCGGCTCTGAAAACAGGAAAAGCCCATGGACGCCAGTCCCATCCTCATGCTGGGAAAGCAGCGAGAGCTTTCGCCCATCGTCCAGGATCAAGACAACCTCAATCATTTGGAGATGCGGCACCGCCGGGTGGCTCCACCGGACCTCGCCTGACTGGAAGAACTCCTGCCCCGTGTTGTCTAGCACCCATGCGCCGCTCTCGGAGAGCGCCATCTCGCAGCCTGTCCATTTGATGACGACCTGCCCGTCAAGGTCTGAAAGTGAGTGCAATATCGTGTCTTCCATCGTTTCAACTGGCTCGACCTCGGCAACGTCGGCTTCTGGCCGATAGTAGCCATTCGCGCGAGGCCGAGGGATGTCGGGTGTCGCTGCGTACCTGCCACTCGCAGGGACGAGCTGCCGGCCTGGGTGCAGCATGTTCCTACCGTTTGCGGTGCGTTCTCAGCCGCCGATAAGGGAGCATTGACGTGCCTTTGGTTATCGTCGGTTAGGTCTGCGGCGTTCGGCTTCGGGCTCCGGTGCTGGCAGTCCACTGCTCGAGAGAGTCAATGTGCGAATGAGCATTAGCATGGCGACGCGGCGTTGATATCTACGAGCAGATGGGTGCACCCGGGCGAATCGAAGATCTCGTTACAGCAGACAAACGTAAGAGGTTTGATCGCGATGTGACGTGTGAACTAGTTTTCCGATCCGCGCCTGATGTGCGCATGCCGATTTTACGAGCGCAGGTCTTTCCGATTCCTCTCTGGCGATCAATCTCAGGACGAACGACTGGAACGCGCGCTCCAGACGTTCGGGCGCGCGACTTGATTCTCAAAGCCCGCCGGGACGGGCATGCTGGAAGGCCCGTTGCTGCGATGCAGAAGGTTTCGGCTACGGAAACGTGGCGTGTCTTGATCGCATGACTGCCGAAGTCGAATTTGGCGCAAGACTTGATCTGCAGGTTCTCGAGACGAGACCCGCAAGCGTTTTGCTCCAACCTTTTTCTTTGGAACCTCCATGAATCTCACGACAGCCATGAAGATCGTATCGGCCCCTGTTCTGACCCTCCTGGTCGCGGCCGGCGCCCACGCAGAGGCGTACGACGGTGTGCACAAGGCCTTCTCCAGCAAGACGCGCGATGAGGTGAATGCCGAGGCCGTGCGCACCGCCAAAGCGCCCGACCAGAACGTGGTTCGCGGTTCTCGCGGTCCCGAGACCATGGCTGTTTCGACGGCGCGTTCTCTCGTTGAAGCCGAGGCCGTTCACTACAATCTGCGGCCCGACCAGAATGTCGGCTCCGGCTCTCGTGTGAACAGCAAAGTTATTTCGACGATGCCGCACCCGGCCGATCTGCGCGCCAAGGCCAATTGAGCAACGACTGCTTCACGCTCCGCGTGCGGTAAGAAAAAAACGGTTGGCAGGAGAGCCCGGAGTTGCGGGTGCCCATCACGCACATGCCAGCCAAGGGTGGACACCTGATGACAACTTCCCTCACTGCTGACGCCGCCAGAGCCTTGGAGCCAGCCCCTTTGCCCGCCAAGGTCAACTCGGGCGTCGCCAACCCCTTGCTGTACGCGCCGCTGCTGCCGCTGTTGATTCGCCTCGCGGTGCCCACGGTCGCCGTGATGCTCATGCAGACGGTGCTGAGCGTGGCAGAAACCTACTTCGTGAGCGGGCTGGGTGTCGACGCTATCGCAGCGGCCTCGTTAGTCGTGCCCGTCATGTTGCTTATGACCATGGTCTCCAACGGCGGTGTCGGAGGCGGGGTTTCTTCGGCGGTCGCGCGGGCGCTCGGCGGCGGGCGGCAAGACGAAGCCGAAAGTCTCGTGTGGCACAGCGTCGTGATCGCGATCATCGCAGGCGGACTGTTCGCCTTGGCTGTGATCGCCGCGGGTCCGATGCTCTACCGTGAACTGGGTGGAACAGGTGCGTCCTTGCAGCAGGCGATTCGATACTCGGACATTCTCTTTGGCGGCGCGGTGCTGTTCTGGATTCCGACGTTGCTGCAGTCAGCCTTGCGAGGTGCGGGCAACGTCAGAACTCCAGCACTGATCATGCTCGGCGGCGTTGGCGTCGGGCTCATTATTTCTCCCGCCCTGATCCTGGGTTGGCTGGGGTTTCCGCGGATGGGCGTCGCCGGTGCGGGCGTGGCGCAGGTGCTGTGCAGTGCAGGCTCGCTCGTGGCGATCGTTGCCTCCATGCGATCCGCGGGCTCGAGGCTTCGACTTCGTCGGCACCCGCTACGGCGTGATCACTTCGGTGCCATCCTTGGCGTTGGCTTGCTGTCGACCCTCAACGCGGCGATGACGACGCTTTCAATTGCCGCGATCACAGCGGCTGCAGGCGCCTTCAACGTGTCGACGATCGCGGGCTACGGTATCGCGTCTCGACTGGAAATGTTGCTGGTTCCCGTGATGTTCGGCTTCGGCACCGCCGCCGTCGCCGTGGTTGGAACCTGCATTGGCGCCGGCGATGTGGTGCGTGCGCGGCGCGCTGCGCTGGTGAACACATTGTTCGTTGCTGGGTTGCTCGAAGTGCTGGGCCTCGGCGTGGCATTCTTTCCTGGACTGTGGATGTCTCACTTCGCGAGCGACCCCGACGTATTGGCCGTCGGGGGGCAGTACCTGAGGGTGATGGGCCCGGTGTTCGGCTTCATTGCCGTCGCGTTGTCACTGTATTTCGCGGGGCAGGGCGCGCGGCGCGTCGGCTGGCCGCTCGCGGCCGGTGTCTTGCGCTTCGTGTGCGCGCTGTCCGCAGCGGCGCTGGTGTTCGCGGGGAGGCTCAGCCTCGAGTCTGCCTTCCTGCTGGTGGCTGGGGGCGCCATCGTCGGCGCCGCAGTGACGGTGTGGGGCTTCGCCCGGGGAGATTGGGGAAGACGCTAGAGTCACACGCTTCGTGCTGCGGCACAGGAGGTTTGTAGCTGTACATCTGTGCGATGTCGCTGCGTCTCTCTGTCCTTCGGCGTGGAGGTCGGACGAACCGGTGTTTTCGAGCGCAACGGGTGAGTCTGTCGGATCGCCCGGGTTGCCGGGACGTATTCAGTGTCTCAATGCGGACGGATTGCCACCGCTTCGAGGGGTTCAGCCTGCCAGCCGCCACCCAGCGCCTTGAACGCACTGACCGCCGCGCGCGCCGACTCCGTTTGCGCTTGCGCTCTTGCATCGGCCACGCGCAGCAGGCTCTCGTCCGCTTGCAGCACTTCGATCAGGCTGATGACGCCTCGCTGATAGGCCGCGAACGATGCCCCTCGCGCGCGACCGAGCGATGCCTCGCCCTGCGCGAGCAAGGCGGCTTGTTCTTCACGCTTGACCAGGGCGGAGAAGGCGTTCTCCACGTCTTCGGTCGCACGCAGTGCAGCGAGCCGGTAGGCTGCGAGCAACTCCGCGTCCTGCCCCTTGGCGAGTGCAATCTGCGCGTCGATGCGCCCGAAGTCGAACAGCCGCCAGCGCAGGCCGAGCAGGGCCGCAGCCTGGCTGGCGCCGCCGGTGAACAGATTGCCGCTGGCCACGGACGTGGCGCTGCCGATCGTTCCCCCCAGTGAGAGTTTCGGGTAGTACTCGGCCATGGCCACGCCAATGCGCGCGTTCGATGCCGCAAGGCGCCGCTCGGCAGCGATCAGGTCGGGCCGCCGCCGCAGCAAATCGCCGGGTGATCCGGTGGCGCCGATGCGCGGTGCGACAGGAATGACACCCCCCGCCGCCAATTCGGAGCGGTGCGCGCCCGGCGTCGCGCCCAGCATCACGTCGAGCGCGTTCATGGCCGCGGCCTCGCCCGCCTCCAACACTGGCACAGATGCACGGACCTGCGCCAGGGCACCTTCGGCTTGCCTCAGTTGGAGTTCGGCGGCCAGCCCCTTGCCGTAGAGGAGGTTGATCTTCGACAGCAGGTCCTGCTGCGTGGCGACTTGCCGCCGTGCCACGTCGAGGCGGGCCTGTAGACCGCGCAGCGTGATGTAGATGTCTGCGGTCTGCGCGGCCACGGCCAGGCGCGTGGCGGTCGCGCCGGCCTCCGATGCCTGGTAGTCGGCCAGCGCTGCCTCGCGTCCCCGGCGCAGGCCGCCGAAGATGTCCAGCTCCCAGCTTGCGCCGAGACTCGCTTCGTAGGCGTTGCCGTAGCGATCGAACCCTGGCTGCGAGTTCAGGACCTGGCCCAGTGGCGTCTCCACCGACTGGTAGGCCCTGGCGGCTTGTCCGCCGAGATTGCCCGAGGGCAGCAGCGCCGCATTCGCCGCACCGAGCCCGGCCCGGGCCTGCGTCACGCGGGCGGATGCCTGCGCAAGGTCAAGATTCTGTTTCAGCGCGAGTTCGACATAGCGGGCCAGTCGTGCATCTCCGAAGCCAGTCCACCACGCCACCAGCTCGGCGGTGGCGGTGGCGGATCGCTGGTCGAGGGCTGTCGCGCCGATGAATCGGTCCGGCAGGCTCGGGGCAGGTCGGACATAGTCAGGCCCGACAGCGCAGCCTGCGAGGAGGCTGAACAGCAGGGGCAGGGCAAGAGTACGTTGGGACATGGGTTGCTCCGGGACGGCGGACAGGAAAAGGTGTGTGACTATAATTCAATATGGTCACTTGTTGTCGTTTGTTTGTCCGGGCGGTAAGCTCTGGTCATGAGCAATGCAACTTCTTCTCCGCCTGTAGCGCGGGGGCCGGCCGATCACGACGTGCGCGCGCAGATCGTCGTCGCGGCCACCGAGCACTTCAGCCAGTACGGGTACGAGAAGACCACGGTTTCCGACCTCGCCAAGGCCATCGGCTTCTCCAAGGCGTACATCTACAAGTTCTTCGAGTCCAAGCAGGCGATTGGCGAAATGATCTGCGCGAACTGCCTGCGCGAGATCCAGGAGGGCATCCGCGTGGCGGTCGACGGGGTCGAAAGCCCGCCCGAGAAGCTGCGCCGTATGTTCAAGGCCATTGTCGATTCGGGCCTGCGCCTGTTCTTCCAGGACCGCAAGCTCTACGAGATCGCCATCTCGGCGGCCAGCGAGCGCTGGCCTTCGGCCATTGCCCATGAAGAGTGCATCCGGCAGATGCTCATCGAGCTGCTGAAGCAGGGCCGCGAGTCGGGCGACTTCGAGCGCAAGACGCCGATCGACGAGGCGGCGGCGGCCATTTATCTGGTCATGCACCCCTATATCAACCCCGTGATCCTGCAGCTCAGCGCTCATTACACGGACCAGGCGCCGGCCCAGCTGTCGGGTCTGGTGCTGCGCAGTCTGTCTCCTTGAAGATATAAATCGGCTGTGACCATTGACTAAAATGGTCACTGTTATCAGAATCGGGGCCCTGATCGATTCGTCTATGGGCCCCTCATGCACTCGCGCCGCTTCCTTACATCTGCACTTGTCTGCGCCTTGCCGTTCGCGCTGGCCGCCTGCGACGACAAGGCGCCGCCCGATCCGCGCACCCAGGCGCCGCTGGTGCGCGCAGCCACCGTCCAGACGGCCGCGTCGGCATCGCGCTCGTTCACCGGCACCGTGGCCGCGCGGGTTCAAACCGACCTGGGTTTCCGCGTCTCCGGAAAGGTGCTGGAGCGCTTCGTGGACGCGGGCCAGACGGTCAAGCGCGGGCAGTTGCTCATGCGCATCGACCCGGTCGACCTGAGGTTGGCGGCGCGTGCCCAGCAGGAGGCTGTCAGCGCTGCACGGGCGCGTGCAAAGCAGGCGAGCGACGAAGAAGCGCGTTACCGCGATCTGCGCGGCACCGGCGCCATTTCCGCCTCGGCGTACGACCAGGTCAAGGCGGCGGCGGATGCGGCCCAGGCCCAGCTCGGTGCGGCCGAAGCGCAGGCCGAGGTTGCGCGCAATTCCAATCGTTATTCGGAACTCGTTGCCGACGCGGACGGCACGGTGCTCGAGACGCTGGCCGAGCCTGGTCAGGTCGTCAACGCCGGGCAGCCGGTGGTCCGCTTGGCGCAGGCCGGGCGCAGGGAGGCCGTGGTCCAGTTGCCGGAAACGCTACGTCCGGTCATCGGCTCCGTCGGTCAGGCCACGCTGTTCGGCAGGGAAGGTGTTGCGGTGGCCGTCAAGCTCAGGCAACTCTCCGATGCAGCCGACAAGCTCACGCGCACCTTCGAGGCGCGCTATGTGCTTGATGGCGAGATGGTCAACGCGCCACTCGGGGCCACGGTGACGGTTCACGTCGGGGATGGCAAGGTCGTTGCGAAGAACGGTGTGCAGGTGCCCATCGGCGCCCTGTTCGACGCCGGCAAGGCGCCGGGGGTCTGGGTCATCACCGGTGATCCGGCGAAGGTGCACTGGCAGCCGGTGACGGTGGAGTCGCTGGAAGACGACCGCGCCCAGATCACGGGCGAGCTCAAGCAGGGCGATCGCGTGATCGCACTCGGCGCGCACCTGCTGCGCGAGGGTGAAGAGGTGCGCGTTGCCGGCGCGGCCGCGGCGCCTGCGGGTGGCGGAGCCCGTCCATGAGCGAAGGCCGTTTCAATCTGTCGGCGCTCGCAGTCCGTGAGCGCGCTATCACCCTGTTCCTGATCCTGCTGATCTCGCTGGCCGGCCTCGTCGCTTTCTTCAAGCTGGGGCGCGCGGAAGACCCGGCCTTCACGATCAAGGTGATGACCATCATCACGGCCTGGCCCGGCGCCACGGCGCAGGAAATGCAGGACCAGGTCGCCGAGAAGGTCGAGAAACGCCTGCAGGAACTGCGCTACTACGATCGCGCCGAAACCTACACGCGGCCCGGTCTCGCGTTCACCACGCTGACCTTGCAGGACAGCACGCCACCCTCCAAGGTGCAAGAAGAGTTCTATCAAGCACGAAAGAAGGTCGGCGACGAAGCGGGCAATCTTCCGGCGGGCGTGATTGGCCCGATGATCAACGACGAGTACGCCGACGTCACCTTCGCCCTCTTCGCACTCAAGGCCAAGGGAGAGCCGCAGCGCGTGCTGGTGCGCGATGCGGAAACGCTGCGCCAGCGGCTGCTGCACGTGCCGGGCGTGAAGAAGGTGAACATCGCCGGCGAGCAGCCCGAACGGATCTACGTCGAGTTCGCGCACGACCGGCTGGCCACACTGGGCATCGGCCCGCAGGATGTGTTCGCCGCGCTCAATGCCCAGAATGCGCTGAGCCCGGCCGGGTCGGTAGAAACCAAAGGTCCGCAGGTCTTCATTCGCCTGGACGGTGCCTTCGACACCTTGCAGAAGATCCGGGACACGCCGGTGGTCGCGCAAGGGCGCACCCTGAAGCTGTCGGACGTCGCCACGGTCAAGCGCGGCTATGAAGACCCAAGCACCTTCATGATCCGCAACGGCGGCGAACCGGCCCTGCTGATCGGCGTCGTGATGAAAGAGGGTTGGAACGGGCTCGACCTGGGCAAGTCGCTGGATGCGGAAGCCCGCGCCATCAATGCCGAACTGCCGTTGGGCCTGAGCCTGTCGAAGGTCACGGACCAGTCGGTCAACATCGCCGCATCGGTCGACGAATTCATGATGAAGTTCTTCGCGGCCTTGCTGGTCGTGATGCTGGTGAGCTTCCTGAGCATGGGCTGGCGCGCGGGCCTGGTTGTCGCTGCAGCCGTGCCGCTCACGCTGGCCGTGGTCTTCGTGGTCATGGCCGCCACCGGCAAGAACTTCGACCGTATCACGCTCGGTTCGCTGATCCTGGCGTTGGGCCTGCTGGTGGACGACGCCATCATCGCCATCGAGATGATGGTGGTGAAGATCGAAGAAGGCTACAGCCACATCGCTGCATCGGCCTATGCGTGGAGCCACACGGCGGCGCCGATGCTCTCGGGCACGCTGGTCACCGCCGTCGGCTTCATGCCCAACGGCTTTGCGCCGTCGACAGCGGGCGAGTACACGAGCAACATGTTCTGGATCGTCGGCATCGCGCTGATCGCCTCCTGGGTCGTCGCGGTGGTGTTCACCCCGTACCTGGGTGTGAAGCTGCTGCCGAACTTCAAGAAAATCGAAGGCGGCCACGCCGCGATCTACGACACGCCGCGCTACAACCGCCTGCGTCGCGTGCTCGAGCGCGTGATCGCACGCAAGTGGCTGGTCGCAGGCGCCGTTATCGCGCTGTTCGTGCTGTCCATCCTCGGCATGGGTGTCGTGAAGAAGCAGTTCTTCCCGATCTCTGACCGTCCCGAGGTCCTGGTCGAGGTGCAGATGCCCTATGGCACGGCCATCACGCAGACCAGCGACGCGACGGGGAAAGTCGAGGCCTGGCTGTCTAAGCAAGCCGAGGCACAGATTGTCACCTCCTATATCGGCCAGGGCGCACCGCGCTTCTTCTTCGCCATGGGCCCGGAACTCCCGGACCCGTCCTTCGCCAAGATCGTCATCCGCACAGCCAGCCAGGAAGAGCGTGACGCCCTGAAGCTGCGGCTGCGCGAGGCCATCGCGCAGGGCTTGGCGCCCGAGGCGCGGCTGCGGGTGACCCAACTGGTGTTCGGCCCGTACTCGCCGTTCCCGGTGGCCTACCGTGTCACGGGGCCGGATGCAAACGAATTGCGGAAGATCGCGGCCGACGTGCGTCAGGTCATGGATGCGAGCCCGATGATGCGCACCGTCAGCACCGACTGGGGCACCCGCACGCCCGCGCTGCACTTCACCTTGAATCAGGACCGTCTGCAGGCCGTGGGCCTAAGCTCCAATGCCGTGGCGCAACAACTGCAGTTCCTCTTGAGCGGCGTGCCAGTGACGACCGTGCGCGAAGACATCCGCACCGTGCAGGTCGTCGCCCGTTCGGCGGGCGACACGCGTCTCGACCCGGCCCGCATCGCGGACTTCACGCTCGCCGGTGCCGGCGGTCAACGCATTCCGCTGTCGCAGGTCGGCCAGGTCGAGATGCGCATGGAAGAGCCGGTCATGCGGCGACGCGACCGCGTGCCCACCATCACGGTGCAGGGCGACATCGCCGACGGAACGCAGCCGCCGGACGTGTCGAACGCGATCACCAAGCAGCTGCAGCCGATCATCGAAAAGCTGCCCGCGGGCTACCGCATCGTCCAGGCCGGCTCCATCGAGGAATCGGAGAAGGCGACCGCGGCGATGCTGCCGCTGTTCCCGATCATGCTGGCGGTCACGCTTCTGATCATCATTCTCCAGGTGCGCTCGATGTCGGCGATGGTCATGGTGTTCCTTACCAGCCCGTTGGGACTGATCGGTGTGGTGCCAACTCTGCTCATCTTCCAGCAGGCATTTGGCATCAATGCGCTGGTTGGGCTCATCGCGCTGTCGGGGATTCTGATGCGCAACACGCTGATTCTGCTGGGGCAGATCCACCACAACGAGCAGGAGGGGCTGGACCCTTTCCACGCGGTGGTCGAGGCGACGGTGCAGCGAGCGCGGCCCGTGATCCTGACGGCGTTGGCGGCGATCCTCGCGTTCATTCCGCTGACGCATTCGGTGTTCTGGGGCGCATTGGCGTACACGCTGATCGGCGGCACTTTCGCGGGGACGATCCTGACACTGGTGTTCCTGCCGGCGATGTATTCGATCTGGTTCAGGATCAGGCCAGGCAACGCGACCCAGCCCGCGCACTGATGCGCTTCATCATCATTCATCAAGATCGAAGGAACCAGTCATGTCGAGTTCATCAGTCGTCGTAGTGACTGGCGCGTCCTCGGGCATCGGACGTGCCGCCGCGGAAATGTTCGTGGCGCGAGGCTGCCGGGTTTTCGGCACCGTTCGCGAGTTGCGCAAGGCACCCGCGCTGCCTGGTGTGGAGTTCATCGAAATGGACGTCCGCGACGAAGGCTCTGTCCAGAGGGGCATCGAATCCGTCATCGACCGGGCCATGCGCATCGACGTGCTGGTCAACAACGCGGGAATGATGATGATCGGCGCGGTCGAGGAAACCGCGACAGCCGAGGCTGCAGTGCTGTTCGATACCAACGTTTTCGGCATGCTCCGCACGACGCGCGCGGTGCTCCCGTACATGCGTGAAAAACGCCGCGGGCGAATCGTCAACGTGAGTTCCGTGCTCGGTGTGCTTCCGGCTCCGTACATGGGACTCTATGCGGCCACCAAGCACGCAGTGGAAGGGCTGTCGGAGTCGCTGGACCATGAAGTGCGCCAGTTCGGCATTCGTGCCACGCTGGTGCAGCCGGCCTTCACCCGGACCAACCTCGATGCCAATGCGCCCCGTGTCAAGGCGCGGATCGCGGGCTATGACCGCGAACGCGAACTGGTGACGCTCTCCGTGGCCGAGAGCGTGAGCAGTGCGCCCGAGCCGCACGGCGTGGCGAGCACCATCGTCGAGGCGGCGCTGGGCCCGTGGCGAATGCGTTGCACGCCGCCGGGGGAGGCGTCTCTGTTGACGAAATTGCGCCGCTTCATGCCGGCGGGACCGGTGGATGCGAGCCTGAGGAAAAAACTCGGGCTCGTCTGAGCACCTGTCCGAGATGCTTGTACCGAACGTCGCCCTGACCAACAAGAAGGAGAACATTTGTGGACAGCCTGGATCTCCTGCGCACATTCAGCGAGGTCGCCACTTCGGGGAGCTTCTCCCGCACGGCCAAGCATCTTTCGCTGTCCAAGGGCACCGTCAGCAAATACATCGCGGCACTCGAGAGCCGGTTCGGTGTCAGATTGCTGAACCGGACCAGCCATGCCGTCAGCCTGACGGACGCTGGCGCCTTGCTGCTCGAAAGAAGCAGGCCCATGCTCGAACTGGCCGACGTCACGCAAGCCGAGCTCCAGGACCGCGCGCGGATCCCCAGCGGGCGCGTGCGCATCTCGGCGCCTTACGGCATGGAACTGACCGAATTGCCGGCATTGATCAACGCCTTTCTTGGCCACTATCCGGAGGTCAGCATCAGTCTCGTGCTCACAAACCGCATGGTCGATCTTGCGGAGGAAGGCGTCGACATCGCGCTTCGCTTCGGCGCGTCAGCCAATGAGAACCTGATCGTTCGAAAACTGGTATCGATGGAGCTCACTGTCTGCGCGGCTCCCGTTTACTGGCGTAAGCATGGTGTGCCAGCTCATCCGGGCGAACTTGCGCATCACATCGCGCTGTTCAGCAGCCATCTGAATCCGCTGCCCAAGTGGCGCTTCGAAGTCGACGGTCAGCCACTCGAGGTCCCGGTCCGTGGACCGTTGGATGCGACGGAAGCCAGCCCGCTCATCCAGGCGGCGCTGCTTGGCGCAGGCGTCGTCTACTTGCCCTCGGTGATGCTCGCGCCTTACGTCGAGAGCGGGCGACTGGTGCCCGTGCTGTCGGAGTTCGTTCGCAGCGACATGTGGCTGTCCGCTGTGTACCTGGAGCGCCGGCACAGCACGGCGGTGCATCGGGCACTGCTGGATTTTCTAGTGAGCCGGTTGAAGCCTACAGGTTCGCGGATGAGGATCGACGCGCAGTGAGCTGGCAACGTGCGAAGGATGCGCGCCTCCCTGCGGGTTGTCACTGAAGCGAGCAGGATCGCGCAACCAGCTTGCTGCGGCGTGACCAGGCGCCCTGATGTCGTCCGCTGGGACGGCCACGTCGTAGTCCAAGTCCTTCGGGATCTCGAAGGTTTCGAACTCCGCGTTTCTGCGGGAGGCCTTTGATGTGGATTGCCACGCTCATTGGCCCCACTTTTCCATCGAACGCTGACCCGCTTCTGCGCACCGATGCGCAGAACCACAGGCGTGCGCGTTGGAATACAGGCGGTTCAAGCGTCAGCGAAAATGTGGGTCCACGCGTCGATGGCCGCACCGATGCCGCTAGATGCGCCGGTCACCAGTGCGCGCTTGCCGATGCGGGCGGTTGTGTATGAACTCAAGGTCGATCTCCTGGTCATGCAGAGCGGGTACAGAACGCCAAGGCCATCGGCGGCTTGCGCGTCGGCCGTGCGATGGCCTGAGTCGGCGGGGCAAGGGCCTGATCAAAGACGCTAGCGCAGGCAGGCGGCAGCTACACCACTTGCACCACGACCTTGCCCTTGGCGCGCCCACTGTCGACGTAGGCCAACGCTTTGTGGGTGTCCTGAAATGGGAACACTTTGTCGACGACCGGGCGGATGGCGCCTGACTCGATGAGGGCGGTGATCTCTCGCAACTGCGCCCCATCGGCCCGCATGAAGACGAAGGTGTAGTGGCCCCCGTTCTTCTTTGCCTTGTTCCTGATGCTGAAACTCAACAGGCGCAGCACTTGCCTGAGCGGCCAGGCCAGTCCTCGCGCGATGGCGAACGCCGGGGTGGGCGGCCCCGAGATGGAGATGAGATGCCCGCCCGGCTTGAGAACCTGGAGGGATTTGTTCAGCTCGCCGTTGCCGAGGCTGTTCAACACCACGTCGTAGTCGCGGAGCACCGTGGCGAAATCCTGCTGCTTGTAATCGATGACGACGTCCGCGCCCAAGGCCTTCACCCAGGCGACGTTGGCCGTGCTGGTGGTCGTGGCCACGAATGCCCCGAGATGCTTGGCAAGCTGGATGGCAATGGTGCCGACGCCGCCGGAGCCGGCATGGATCAGAACCTTCTGTCCTTTTTTCAGCTTGGCGGTTTCGACCAGCACCTGCCAGGCGGTCAGGGCCACCAGAGGAACGGATGCGGCCTCGACCATGCTGAGATTCTTGGGCTTCAGCGCCAGCGACGATTCCTTGACGGCGATGAACTCGGCGAAGGTGCCGATGCGATCGTCGTCGGGGCGCGCATAGACCTCGTCGCCCGGTTTGAAGCTGCGAACGCGAGCGCCGACCCGCTCAACCGTACCGGCCAGGTCGTTGCCCAGGATCAGGGGGAAGTGGTAGGGAAGAATCAATTTGAATTCGCCGCTCTTGATCTTCGAGTCCAGGGCATTGATGCTCGCCGCGTGGATCTGGATTAGGACGTCATCGTCCCGCACCTCGGGCTCGGGCGTTTCGCCGATGCGGCCAACTTCATTCTTTCCGTAACGATCGATGATGAACGCTTTCATGGGCGA
The DNA here is from genome assembly GCF_058801005.1 of Variovorax sp. GW822-FHT04A09. Classification (NCBI taxonomy): domain Bacteria; kingdom Pseudomonadati; phylum Pseudomonadota; class Betaproteobacteria; order Burkholderiales; family Comamonadaceae; genus Variovorax; species Variovorax sp. GW822-FHT04A09. The sequence continues at coordinate 22,151 of NZ_JBXAMV010000010.1, forward strand.
CTTTTTTCCAGAGTGTTTGATTGAATGCGCTTCGGGCAGCCCCGCCCCACAGGGGGCGGTCGGGAAAGTCGGCCTGAAGCCGGTTGCAAAAGATGCCGTCGTTCAGTCATTGAGAAAGGCCAGCGCCTTGGGCACGAATTCGCCGTGGTACTGGAAAATCCCGCCATGCCCAGCGTCTTTGTAGATGACCAGTTGTGAGCCTGGGATGCGACGCGCCATGTCGTGACTGTTCACGGTGGGAACCATGATGTCGTTGTCGCCATTGGCGATCAACACAGGGATGCGGATGCCGCCCAGATCCTGGGGCGCCTGCCGGCCCCAGGCCTTGATGGCCTTCAGCTGTCGCAGGAAGGTAGGGGGCGTCGGCCCCTTGTCCCGATCCGCCTTGCGCTCCTTCAGTCGCTCCAGGAAGGCTTTCGCGGCTTGACGACCGTTGGCCGTGGAGGTGAAGAACAGAAAGGTCTTCGGATCCCGCAGCGTCAGCAGGCCTTTGACTATCAGCGGCCAGGAGACCGCTCCGACCCGTTCGATGCCTGTGCCGCCTGCCGGCCCTGTGCCGGTCAGGATGAGTCGGCGCACCAGGCCGGGGGCTTTCAGCACGATGTCCTGCGCCACGAATCCTCCGAGGGAGAAGCCAAGCAGATCAATCTTCTCGAAGCCCAGTGCGTGGACCAGCGCGATCGCATCCCGCGCCATCGCATCGATGGTCACAGGCGCTGTTCCGCCTGAAGCGCCGATCCCTCGGTAGTCGATGGCGATGATGCGATGCCTGCGGGCAAGTCCATCGACGATCCGCGGGTCGAAATTGTCGAGGACCGCGCCCCAGTGGTTGAGCAGGACCAGAGGCACGCCATCGCGCGGCCCCAGGTCGCGGTACGCGAATGCAGTCCCGTCGACATCGATCGAGAGGTTGGGAGCGTCGATGAAGGGCATGCGCGATCCGGTCAGGCGTTCACATCCACGATGGTGCGCCCCTGGACCTTCCCTGCGAGTACCTGGCTGGCAACGTCAGGAACCTCTGCCAATCCGATCACCTTGGTGGTCCGTGCCAGCTTGTCCAGGTCCAGGTCGCTGGCCAGACGCGACCACGCCTGCAGCCGCGCAGGCTGCGGCGCATTGACCGAGTCGATACCGGCGAGGGTGACGTTGCGCAGGATGAAGGGCAGGACGGATGCCGGCAGGTCCGCGCCCTGTGCGAGCCCGAAGGCCGCGACCACGCCGCGATACCGGGTCTGCGCCAGGACGTTTGCCAAGGTATGGCTGCCGACCGAATCGATGGCCCCGGCCCATCGCTCCTTGGCGATCGGTGCGCCCGCTTCGGACAGGGTGTGACGGTCGATGATGTCCGCCGCGCCCAGCGCACGCAGGTAATCGGATTCCTCGAGACGCCCGGTCGACGCGATCACGCGATAGCCCAGGCTCGACAGCAGCGCGATCGCCACGGAGCCGGCGCCGCCATTGGCGCCCGTCACCAGGATGTCGCCGTGCTCGGGCGTCAGGCCACCATGCTCGAGCGCGAGCACCGACAGCATGGCGGTGTACCCGGCGGTGCCGATGGCCATGGCATCCTGGGTCGAAAACACCTCGGGAACCTTGACCAGCCAATCACCGCTCACCCGCGCCTTTTGCGCAAAGCCGCCGTGGTGCGTCTGGCTCAGTCCCCAGCCGTTGGCCAGCACACGGTCGCCGGCTGCGATGCCGGGATAAGTCGACGACTCGACGACACCGGCAAAGTCGATGCCCGGAATTAGCGGAAACTGGCGAATGACCGGTGACCGGCCACTGAGCGCCATCGCGTCCTTGTAGTTCACCGTCGAGTACTCGACCGCGACGGTGACGTCGCCCGGCATCAGGTCCTCTTCCTTGAAGTCGACCAGGCTGCTTGAAATGGTGTCGCCGGTCTTGCTGGCGAGCAGTGCCTTGAATGTCATGTGCTGTTCCTTCCGTTCTGGCGTTCTTGCCGTTTCAGGCGGCGGTTCGATAGCGCTCCGCCACGTGCGCCTGCCGAATGTCCGCGACCAGGGCCTGACGTGCCGTGTTCAGCACCTCCCAGCGCGCGGCATCGTGCAACGGCGGGATGGTCACGAGTTCACGGCGGTCGAATCCGGTCAGCGCGGCATCCACCAGCTCTTCTACTCCCATCAGGTCGGGCATCGCACGGGTATCGATGCCCGCGCGCTCCCAGATCTCGGTGCGGGTGCCGGCCGGCAACACCGCCTGCACGTAGACGCCCTTGGGCGCGAGCTCCAGGCTCAACCCCTGGGACAGGAACAGCACGAAGGCCTTGGTCGCGCCGTAGACCGACATGCCGAACTCGGGCGCCAGGCCGACCACCGAGCCGATGTTGACGATCGCGCCTTTGCCGGCCTGCACCAGGCGCGGGGTGATGGCGCTCGCCAGCCTCACGAGTGCGGTGGTGTTGAGGCTGACCAAGCGGGCGACATCGTCTGTCGACTGGTCGATGAACGGGCCGGACAGTGCGGCCCCGGCGTTGTTGATCAGGGTCTCGATCCTGGCGTCCTCGCGCAGTCGCGTCTCGACGGCGGCCAGGTCGCCGGGTTGGGTCAGATCGGCCGCAAGGATATCGACGGCAGCGCCGGTTTCCTCACGCAGGCGCGCCGCGAGCGTTTCCAGCCGCGCCTTGTCGCGCGCCACCAGCACGAGGTCGTGGCCGCGGCGTGCGAAGCGGTCGGCATAGATGGCGCCAATGCCGGTCGAGGCGCCCGTGATGAGAACAGTGGAATGAGAGGTCATGTGTTTTGCTCGTGATCGAAAGGGTGAGTCCATGCCGAGATATGCAGCGTGGAAAAACGACTACCGGACGCTGGAATCAGCGAGGGTCGGATAGTCGATGTAGCCTTTGGCGCCACCGCCATACAGCGTGGTGGGGTCCAGCGCGGCGAGGGGTGCGCCGATCTCCAGCCTTTCGACCAGATCGGGGTTGCTGATGAAGGGGCGGCCGAAGACGAACAGGTCGGCCTTGTCCTCGATCAGGCGGGCGTTGGCCAGTTCGAGGTCATACCCGTTGTTGGCCAGGTAGGTGTTCTTGAAGCGAGTGCGCAAGGCGTCGAAATCGAACGGTGCGGCATCGCGCGGACCCCCGGTGGCGCCTTCGACCACATGCAGGTAGACGATGCCCATCGCATTGAGTTGCTCGGCGATGTAGTCGTACTGCGACTGCGGATCGCTGGACGAAATGGCGCCGGCCGACGACACCGGCGAGAGGCGCACACCGGTGCGCTCGGCACCGATTTCCTTCGCCACGGCGGCCGTGACTTCGAGCAACAGGCGCGCGCGGTTCTCGATGGAGCCGCCGTACGCGTCCGTCCGGGTGTTGGCACCGTCCTTGATGAACTGCTCCAGCAGGTAGCCGTTGGCACCGTGGACCTCGACGCCGTCGAACCCCGCAGTGATCGCATGGGCCGCAGCCTGGCGGAAATCCTCGACGATGCCTGGAATCTCATCCAGGGTCAGGGCACGTGGCTCGGAGACGTCATGAAAACCGTTGTTGACGAAGGTCTTGGTCGCGGCGCGGATGGGGGAGGGGGCCACCGGCGCGGTGCCACCAGGGCGCAGGTCGACGTGGGAGATACGGCCCACGTGCCACAACTGCACGAAGATCCGCCCGCCCTTGGCGTGAACGGCGTCGGTCACCTTGCGCCAGCCGTCGATCTGCTGCGGCGTGTACAGACCCGGGGTGTCCTGGTAGCCCTGGGCATCGGCCGAGATCTGGGTGGCCTCGGTGATGATCAGGCCCGCCGAGGCGCGCTGACCGTAGTAGGTGGCGGCGTACTCGCTGGGCACCAGACCCGCGCCTGCCCGATTGCGCGTCAGCGGCGCCATCACGATGCGGTTGGACAGTTGGAGTGAGCCAAGTGTGTAGGGCTCGAAGAGCGTCTTGTCAGTCATGCTTGTTTGCTGTGTCGTCGTTGATCGGGCGGGGACGGGATGCGCTACGGCATCACTCCTCGAGGAACTGGATCGCGTGTTGCAGGAAGCGCTCGGGATACTGGAACTGCGCGCCGTGTCCGGCGTCGGGATAGATCAACAGCTGCGCGTTGGGAATGTTCTGCGACAGATGCCAGGAGTTGATCGTGGGAATCATGATGTCGTCGACGCCGTTGAGCACCAGGGTCGGCTGCGTGACGGCGTTCAGGAAGGCATAGGGGTTCGCACCCGGCAGCGGCTGCAGGTAGGCGGCGTGCGCCTCGGCTTGGGCTTGAGCGACGGCCATCGAGCTGGGCGGGTCCTGGTCGGCGCGCTGGTGGCGGCGCTCCCAGAAGGCCAGACCCGCCTGCTTGGCAGCTTCCGAGCGGCCGAAGAACAGGTAGAGAAAGTCATCCGCGGTCGGCACGGGGTTCGGCGCGACCTCCAGCACCCTGGGCTCCATCTTCGGATCGCCGCCGCGCAGTCCGGTGCCGAGCAGGACGAGCTTTCGAACCAGTTGCGGGTGACGCAGCACGACCTCCTGCACCTGGAAGCCCCCGATCGAGAAACCAAGCAGATCGACCTGGGACAGACCCAGCGCCCGGATCACCAGGGCGATGTCGTCCGCCATGTCTTCGATCCGGTTGCGGGGCGTGCCGGTCGAGGAGGCAATGCCGCGACCGTTGTAAAGGATGACCTCGCGGCCTGCGGCCAGACGATCGGTCAACAGGGGATCCCAGTGGTCCAGGCCGCCGCGGAAATGCTGGACGAAGAACAGAGGGGGCTGTCCGCTGGAGGTGTTGCCCCAGCGGCGATGGGCGAATTTGTCGCCATCCACTTCGACGAAGCGGGTGGGTGCGGTCAGGTGGGTATCGCTCATTTTCGGAAGCCTTCCAAGGTAAGTTGGGTTAATGATGTCAATCATCATCTTTGATGTCAAGGGCTTTGATGATGATTGACATCAATGTATATTCATGGCTTCACCGATGGCACATCTAGAGAGGTCCTGGACATGAAGGTCACCAAGGCGCAGGCACAGGCGAACCGGGCGCACATCGTCGAGACGGCCTCCACGCTGTTTCGCGAGCGTGGTTACGACGGGGTGGGGATTGCGGACTTGATGGCGTTCGCAGGCTTTACCCACGGCGGGTTCTATAAGCACTTCGAATCCAAGGCCGACCTGATGGCGCAAGCCGCGACCTGCGGTTTTGCGCAGACGGCCGCCAAGGCCGAAGGCGTCGATGCGATGGCATTTGTCCATCACTATCTGTCCCGTGAACACCGAGATGCACCGGGTGACGGTTGCACGATGGCCGCCCTGTGCGCAGATGCTGCGCGCCAACCGGAGTCGATCAAGACGGCGTTTGCGACCGGCATTGAAAACCTGCTGGTGACCCTGGGAAACCAGTTCGACGCGCCAGAGGAGGACGATCAGGGCGGCGACGCACGCGCCAGGCGGATCGACCTCATTGCGCAGGCAGTCGGTGCCATCGTGCTGTCGCGGGCGTGTCCTGACGACTCGCCACTGGCCGATGAAATTCTGGATGTCTGCCGCAGCGCCGTCCTGTCGAGGCTTTCCTCGATGACGCCTGGCGCTTCCGGTTCCCAGAGCACCTAGTCGCACAACTTCCGCGACAGCCCACGACAGAGGTCGGCGGCATCTCATTGCTGCAGACGCTGCGGGTCCCCCGAGGCCGCATCCTGCACAGCGCGAAACGCGCTTATAAAGAGCTCGCCCCACCACTGATTCTTGAGCGAGTGCGTATGAAGTCTGCAGGCTTGAAGGGAACCGTGTCCATTGAACTGGTGCACGAGGCGATCCACGCCGCGGCGCTGAGAAACATGGACATCAGCAGCGTCCTCGAAAGCGCCAAGATTGATCGTGAGCTGTTGAACGCGCCGCGTGCGCGCATCTCGGCGGCGGCGTATTCGCAGATGTGGGTGGCGCTGGCCGACCTGATGGACGACGAGTTCTTCGGCCTCGACAGCCACGGGCTTCGCCGCGGCAGCTATGCGCTGATGACGCGCGCCGCCGTCAACGCCGACAACCTGGCGCACGCGCTGCGCCGCATCCTGAGGTTCCTCCACGCCACATTGGACGATTTCCGCGGCGAGCTGGTCTGCGACGGCGACGAGGCGCGCGTCGTGCTGCATGACGGCGGCGTGCTGCGCCGGTTGTTCGGCTACGGCACCTGGTTCATCCTCGTCCATGGGCTGGCGTGCTGGCTCGTGCACCGGCGCATTCCCCTGCGCGAGATGCAGTTCCGATGCCCGCCGCCCGGCGACGACAGCCACTACCGAACGCGCTTTTGCGAGAGCGTGAAATTCAATGGCGAGACCACGCACATCAGTTTCGCAAGCGATCTGCTGGACCTGAAGATTGCGGAGTCGCCCGCCACGGTCGACAACTTCCTGAGGGAAGCGCCGGCCAACCTGCTGGTCAAGTACCGTAACGACGCCAGCACCAGCGCCCAGGTGCGCAACAGGTTGCGAAGCCAGATGCCCGAGGCGTGGCCCGAACTCGAAAAGCTCGCACAGGAACTCTGCGTTTCCGGCACCACGCTGCAACGCCGCTTGCAGCAGGAGGGCGTGAGCTACCAGCGCGTGAAGGACGACCTGCGGCGGGACATCGCCATCGACCTCTTGTCGAGCGCGTCGCTGACGGTGGCCGAAGTCGCTGCCCGCACTGGCTTCCAGGAAACCAGCGCCTTCCATCGCGCCTTCAAGAAATGGACAGGCGTCAGCCCGGGCGCCTATCGCTCGTCCGCACCCGCGCCGCAATAAGCCGAAGCTCCGGCGTCCGGCAGGGATGCCGACATGTCCGAACGCCCCATCCAGATCGAGACGCGCGGGCATGGAAGCGTGCCGCCTGCAGAACTAACCTCCCGTCGACATCGCATCTCGCGACAGATCAAACGACAGGAGACGAAAACATGCAGCAGGCCGGCAAGCAGGTCGATATTCACGCGTTGGCGGGGCACTCCCGGTTCAACGGCTTTCACGGGCTCGTGCTCTGGTGGTGCGTGTTGATCCTGGTCATCGACGGCTATGACCTGGCGGTCGTGGGCGCCGCGCTGCCATCGATCATGAAAGACATGGGCGTCGACGCCACGAGCGCCGGCGTCATGGCCGGGTCGGCGTTGTTCGGAACCATGCTGGGCGCGATCTTCCTGGGCACCTTGGCAGACCGCATCGGCCGCCCTCGCATGATCGCGGTGTGCGTGGCGCTCTTCAGTGTCTTCACGGCGCTGACCGGGCTGGCCACCGAACCCATCGGCTTCAGCGTCGCCCGCTTCATCGCGGGCCTCGGCATCGGCGGGGTGTTGCCCATCGTGACCGCGCAGATGGGCGAGTTCGCACCGGCGAAGCTGCGTACGCGCCTGGTGACGATGGTTTTCGCGGGCTACTCCGTGGGCGGCATTCTGGTCGCGCTCACCGCCAAGCAGCTCATCGAGAGCCATGGATGGCAATGGGTGTTCTATGTGGCCGGCCTGCCCGTGCTGCTGATTCCACTCATTCTGAAAACGATGCCCGAATCGCTGTCGTTTCTCCTCAAGAAGGGTGACCAGCGGCAGCTCGGCGAGATCGCGGCCAAGCTCGCGCCGGAGCAGCCGAACGCAGCCGGCACCGTGTATGTCGGCGCGTCCAGCGACCGCCTGCACGACGCGCCGGTGCGAACCCTGTTCGATGCCGGACGCGCGTTCAGCACCGTGATGATCTGGGTGGCCTTCATGACGGGGTTGTTCATGGTCTACGCGCTGAACTCCTGGCTGACCAAGCTCATGGCCATGGCGGGATACAGCCTGGGCTCGGCCCTGAACTTCGTGATCGTCTTCAACGTCGGTGCGATCGTGGGCGCAATCGGCGGCGGCCTGCTGAGCGACAAGTTCAACATCAAGCATGTGCTGGTGGCGTTCTACGTGGTCGGAGCTGCGTCGCTGGCCGCGCTCGCGTACACGAAATCGACCGAGCTGCTGTTCGTCGCCGTGTTCGTGGTGGGCGCGTCCACGCTCGGAACGCAACTGCTGGCCTATGCCTACGCCGGCGATTTCTATCCACCGGCCGTGCGTTCGACGGGTGTCGGCTTTGCCTCGGGTGTCGGCCGCATCGGCGCCATTGCCGCGCCGATCCTGATCGGCTGGCTCGTGTCGCTGAGCCTGCCCATCGAGCAGAACTTCATGGCGATCGCCCTGGCCGGCGTCATCGGCGCGGCAGCGGTGTCGTTCGTGAACCAGTCGCGCGCCGCGTCGACCCAGGCCAAGGCCGCGCGCGCGGCCACCGGCGAAGTGGGCCGTGTGGACGGGGCGATTCGCCCGGCTTCGAAATAGCAAGGAAACCTCAATGAACCGAATGATGGCGCCACCGCTGGAGGCACACGCGCTGCAAGGAGCGGTCGACTGGGCCATTGCCACCCGGCGCAGCGTCAGGGCGTTCTTGCCCCGGTCGGTGCCCCGGGAAGAGGTCGAGGCGATCCTCTCGACGGCGCGCTACAGCGCCTCCGGCATGAACATGCAGCCCTGGCATGTGCATGTGCTGACGGGGCCTGCCAAGGCCCGTCTGTCGGCGGCGATTGCCGTGCTCGACGACGATCCCGGCCGGTCGGGCGAGCTGCTCGAGCCCTACGACTACTACCCGCGCGAATGGTGTTCTCCCTACCTGGAGCGGCGCCGCAAGGTCGGCTGGGACCTCTACGGATTGCTCGGCATCGCCAAGGGCGACAAGCAGCGCATGCACCTGCAGCACGGTCGCAACTACCGCTTCTTCGATGCGCCCGTGGGCCTGTTCTTCACGGTGGACCGCGAACTCGAGGAGGGCAGCCTGCTGGACTACGGCATGTTCCTGCAGAGCGTGATGGTGGCCGCGCGCGGCCGCAACCTCCACACCTGCCCGCAGGCCGCGTTCCTGAAATTCCATCGCCAGATCGCGGACCTGCTGGACATTCCCGCCGGCCAGATGCTGGTCTGCGGCATGAGCCTGGGCTACGCCGACACCTCGTCGGTCGAGAACTCGCTCGTCACCGAGCGCGAGCCAGTCTCCGCGTTTACGACCTTCCACGACACCTCCAAGGAGACCACCGCATGAGCGCGCCATCCTATGCACGGGGCCTCGAACGCTGCGCGGCAAATCATGTGCCGCTCACGCCGCTGGGCTTTCTCGACCGCGCGGCGCTCGCGCATCCGAACCGCGTGGCGGTGGTGCACGGCGAGCTGACGCGAACCTGGGCGCAGACGCGCGAGCGCTGCCATCGCCTGGCGTCCGCGCTGGCGATGCGAGGCATCGAACCGGGCGACACCGTCTCGGTGCTCGCGCCCAACACGCCGGCCATGCTGGAGGCCCACTTCGGCATTCCGCTGGCCGGCGCGGTGCTCAACGCAATCAACCATCGCCTGGATGCCGAAGGCATCGCGTTCATCCTGCGCCACGGCGAGTGCAAATTGCTGATGGTCGATCGCGAGTTCGCCGCCACGGTGGCCGCAGCGCTGAAGCTGCTCGACCGTGCGCCTGCGGTCATCGACATCAACGACCACCTCGCACCACCCGGCGAACCCATCGGCGAGACCGACTACGAATCGCTGCTGGCGAACGGAGACCCGGACTTTGCCGGTCGCTGGCCCAGCGACGAGTGGCAACCCATCGCCCTGAACTACACCTCCGGCACGACCGGAGACCCCAAGGGCGTGGTCGCCAGCCATCGTGGCACCTACCTCATGAGCCTGCTGCAGATCACGAACTGGGCGATGCCACGGGCGCCGAAGTACCTGTGGACCTTGCCCATGTTCCACGCGAACGGATGGTGCTTCACCTGGGCCGTGACTGCGGCGGCGGGCACCCATGTCTGCCTGCGCCGGGTGTCTGCCGACGCCGTGCTGGAGGCCATCGAGCGCCATCAGATCGATCACCTCTGCGCAGCGCCGGTCGTGATGGCGATGCTCGCGGACGCGGCGAAAGACACCCGGCTGCCGCGCCCCGTGCGCGTGCTCACGGCCGGCTCACCACCGCCGCTCGCCGTGCTGAATGCGGTGCTGGCGATGGGCTTTGACGTGGAGCACGTCTTCGGCATCACGGAGGTTTCCGGCACGCCGGTGAGTTGCGTGTGGCAGGACGGCTGGGACGACCTAGCGCCCGCCGAGCAGGGGGCGCTGCGCGTGCGCCAGGGCGTGCGCGCCGCCATGTTCGAAGGCCTCATGGTCGGCGATGCCGACACCCTCGAACCCGTCGTGCCCGACGGCAAATCGGCGGGCGAGCTCATGCTGCGCGGCAACACCGTGATGATGGGCTACTTCAAGAACGAGGCGGCAACGCGCAAGGCGCTCGCCGACGGCTGGTTCCGCACCGGTGACGTCGCGGTCCTGCATGCCACCGGGTATGCGCAGATCACCGATCGGTCGAAGGACGTGATCATCTCGGGCGGCGAGAACATCTCGTCGGTCGAAATCGAAGACGTCATCCATGGACACCCGGCGGTGCTGCACGCCGCCGTGGTGGCGCAGCCCGACCCCAAGTGGGGCGAGGTGCCGTGCGTGTTCATCGAGCTGAAGGCCGGTGTCGCCGCGCCCACCGAGCAAGAGATCATTGCGTTCTGCCGCGAGCGGCTGGCGCACTTCAAGTGTCCGCGCCGCGTGATCTTCATCCCCTTGCCGAAGACGGCCACGGGAAAGATCCAGAAGTTCCGCTTGCGCCAGCAGGCCGGAAGCCAGGACGCCATCACCCGGCTCGCGAGCCATGGTTGAGTGCGAAGCGGCCGCGGCCCTGGGGCCTGTCGGGCCCGGCTATCGCTTCTCGCGACCCCACACCTTCGACGAAGCGCAAGTGCGTGCCTTCGCGCTGGCCGCGGGAGACGAGAACCCGCTGCACCACGATGCCGCGTTTGCACAGGGCACGCGCTTCGGCGGCTTGATCGCCAGTGCGACCCACACCACCTCGCTGCTGATGGGGCTGACCGCCAGTCACTTCGCTACGAGGGGGAAGGTGCTGGGCATGAACTTCTCGGTCGACCTGCTGCGTCCCGTACGGGCGAGCGAGACGGTACTCATCGAGTGGCGCGTGACGTCGATGGCCGCGCATTCGAAGGGCGGCTGCGTTCTCGAATTGCAAGGTGCGATCAAGAGCGCAGACGACAGGACCAGCGTGCTCGCGCAGGGCACGGTGCTTTTCACGCCCGCCGCATGAGTGCTTTCCGCGCCAGCGTGCGCGTTCACGGGGGCATTGCCCCAACAAGGAGACAAAGAATGAAGATGGCCCCTCTCACATGCCGACGCGACACCCACCGGCGCATCACCTCGTGGTCCGTGGTGGCTGCTGCGGCGCTGCTTGCTTCCTGCGGCGGCAGCGGCAGCGGTGGTGGCAACTCGCCACCCGCGCTGTTCCCGTCCGCTGCCGGAAGCGCGCAGGCCGCGTGCAACAGTTTCCTGAGCCGGGCCTTCGAAGGCGCCACGATCACGCAGGCGACGCTGACGCCCCAGACAGACACCACGCCGGAGACCTGCACCGTGCGCGGCGAGATGCCGCCGGAACTCGCCTTCGAAGTCAAGCTGCCCAGCAGCTGGAACCAGCGTGTCCTGTTCATCGGCGGCGGCGGCTTCGACGGCGCCATCTACCCCAGCGCCTACAGTCCTGGCGTCGCGGAAAGCGGCTACGCGACCATCGCGACGAACCATGGACACGATGCGGCCAAGCATCCCAATAACTCCTTCGCTATAGACCCCCAGTTGCTTCAGGACTACGCAGACGGTGCCGTGCCCAAGGTGCTTGCATCGGCGAAGGCCGTGCTCCGCTCGCGCTATGGCGAATCGGTCGGCCGCTCGAAGTTTGTCTACGAGGGCTGTTCGGGCGGCGGGCGCCAGGCGTTGATCCAGGCGCAACGGCATCCCGATCTGTTCGACGGCGTGATTGCGCGCGCCCCGGCCAATGCCTACACGGGCCAGTTCCTCTGGTATCAAAAAATACTCAAGCAGCTGGCCCAGCCCGAGGCGGGCCTGAGCATCCCGAAGGTCAAGACCCTCGCGAACTTCATGCAGTCCCAATGCGATGCACTCGACGGCCTGAAGGACGGCATCATCAGCCACCCCGAGGCCTGCAAGCCCGATCTGGCCAAGCTCCGATGCACGGGCGCCGACGCAGACTCTTGCCTGACCGATGCGCAGCTGGCGTCCGCCAAGGTCCTGTACGAGCCCACCGATGTGGCGGGTGGTCGCTACACATGGCCGGCCTTTCCCTATGTCGGCGGCGAGACCGCCGACGACGCATCGTGGCAGGCCATCGGAGGCACCACGTTTCAGATTCTCGGCGGCGACTACATGAAGTACTTCGTGGCGCAAGACCCGTCCGCAGACCCGCTGAACGTCGACCCGCTGCAGTACACGAACCGACTCGACCACCTCGCCCGATTGATCGATGCAGTCAACCCCGACCTGAGCGGGTTCCGGGCCCGCAACGGCAAGATGCTGCTCATGCACGGCACCACCGACTGGCTGATCACGCAGAACAACACCACGGACTACTACCGCAAGGTCGTCGCCGCAGCGGGCGGGCAGGCCGCGGCCGACCGGTTCGTCGAGTACTACGTGCTGGCAGGCAACGACCACTGCGCCGCCACGCCGGCAGGCGGCAAGGGCCCGGACAGCGTCGACCTCATCACCCCGATGTTCGACTGGATCGAAACCGGCACCCATCCCAGCGCCCGCGAGATCGTGGCCACGCGCAGCGTCGAGCCGGGCAAGGGCATGCAGCGGCCGATGTGCAGGCACCCGCAGTTTCCAAAGTACAACGGCACCGGCGATCCCGACGCGGCGTCCAGCTTCACCTGCACGTCACCTAGCTAGGCGTCGTGGCGCTGTGTACGCAGCAGTGTTGGCACAGGCTGGTCTGTGAAGGCATTCGCGAAGAGAACGCGCGTCGCCCGTTCTGGGTGGCGCGGGAAGGATTCGACACGCGCTGATGCATTCAATGGATACGGTGTCCTCCTGCTGGTTTCTCGCACCCTCTGGCCGCCGAAGCGCGCAACTTCGGTGGGCGCCGAGGGCATGCGTCGGCGTACTGACCCTACCTACGAAGCCCGATCCGGACTGAGCCCCGCAGCGATTCACACTGCCTTGGTTGTCGGGTATTGGCCTCGTTGCAGACATCGATTGTTCCGATCCCGACTACGGCAATCGCTGCATAACCGCCTTACGTCGACGGCTGGTTCAGGCTGGCGGTAGTCGCTTGTCTGACAGGCGTTACTAGCAAGATCGGACGCCAGTGGCCTTGCATGAGCTTGCTTCCAATCCCGAAGTTGCCCCGTTACCGAATGAGCTCGGGTCAAGACGTCGTTCTGTACCGCTGCGCTGAACCAGCGGTGCCACGAAGTCAACTTGGCGCGAGCCGCCGGGCAAACCAGTCCGCCACGAAGGCGGTCCGCTGCGCCGCATGGTTGTAGATCGTGTGCTCGCCGTCGTCCCACACGCGCAAGGTAACGTCGGAATTCGTCGCGGCGTCCAGGAAGGGCTGCTGGTCTTCCATTCGAACCAGTGGATCGGCACCGCCGTGCAGCACGAGCAAGGGGCAGTCGATGCGGTCCCGCCCGGGGCGAAAGCGCATGCGTTCGAAGTTCTGCTGGACGGCCTGTTCGTCGTCGGTGCCCAGCATGGCCGCGGCCTGCTCCGCGAAGGTCCGGAAGGGCAGCAGCGTCGGTGCGGCCAGGCTGCCGTTGACGCAGCAGGCGCGGATGCGTGCATCGGCCGCGGCCGTGCGCGCGGCCCACAGGCCTCCGACGCTGTTGCCCCAGATGCCGGGCGCACCGAGCGAGGCGTCGTTCGCGATGAAGGTGACGAACTGGCTGTAGGCCGTTTCCATGTCCACATCGACATGAATGCCCTGGTTCATGCGCGTCTCGCCCTGGCCCGGCCCTTCGGCCAGCAGGGTGGCCAGGCCGCGTCGCGCGAGCGCGCGGGCAATGGGCAGGTAGGCCACGCCCCAGCCGCTCTGGCCGCCGAACACCAGCACCGTGCCGCGCGCGGGCACGGCGTGCGGCCGCACCAGCCAGCCGACGAGATGGCCCGGGCCGAAGGGCACCTCGACCCGCGTCATGCGGCCTTCGGACCCCTCGCACAGCTGGCGCGTCGCCATGGACAGCTGGTGGTAGAGGGCGCGCTTGCGCGGGGTGTCGTGGTTGAAGGCCATCTGGGCGAACAGCAGGTCGGCCAACGCCGCCGCCTGGGCCTCGGCCGCCGTCACGCGGTGGCCTGCTGCCTCGGCCTGGCGGGCGCGCTCCAGCTGCGCCTGTGCCAGCGCCTCGGCCACCTGGTCCCATGCCTCGCCGGCGCTGGTGCGCTGGAAAAGGGCCTGGGCGTCGGCGAAGTCCATGCCGCAGTCCAGCAGCCGGGTCATCGGCATGGCCCGCTGGAAGGCCAACGTGGCGGAAGAAGAGGGAGAAGAGGGCGCGCTGCTCATGCGGCTTGCTCCGCGGCAAGCGGGGCGGCCCGCCCGCCGGTGTCGTCGCTGTGGAGCCAGTGCAGCTTGCGGCGCAGGTCGTCCACCAAGGCCGCGAGCGCGTCCATGCGGGGCACGGAGCCGAAGACGATGAAGTCCGGGCGGCCGATGTAGGCCTGGAGGCCATGCTCAGTCATGAACCCGGACATCTCTCCGTCCAGCTCGACCACCGCACCGGGCACTCGCTCGTCCTGGGCCAGCACCACGACGTGGCAGCCGAGTTGATCCAGGAACGCCTTCTGGCCGGCGCCCAGGAACGGCGCGGGGTCCTCGTGCGCCACCAGCAGGAAGCCATGGCCCACGACATCGTCCAGCAGGCCTTCGGCCCCGCCACGGCGCACGAGCGCCTGCGGCCCCGGCACGCCCGTGGACGCCAGCAGGCTGCCGTCGGCTTCGCGGTGCAGCACGCCGTTCTCCACCTTCGGGAAGGGCGGCATCGGCGGCATGGTGTGGGTGCGGAAGGCTTCGTCGCGCGCAGCGGCTTTTTCCACGTCGTCCTCGTTGGTCACCTGGCCGAGGAACAGCGACATCTCCATGATCTGCTGGGCGTGCGGGCGGCGCTCGGCTTCGTAGCTGTCCAGCAGCGCGGGCGACGCGCGGCCGCTGAGCACCAGGTCGAGTTTCCAGGCCAGGTTGATGCCGTCGCGCATGCCCGAGCAGGCGCCCTGTCCCATGTAGGGCATCATGGCGTGAACCGCGTCGCCGCCCAGTAGCACGTTGCCTTCGCGCCAGCGTTCGGCCATGCGCGTCTGGAAGGTGTAGACCACGTGGCGCAGGAACTTGAAGTCGCTCGGCCCGACGCCGTACTTCTCGCCCAGCCAGCGCCAGCCGTGGGCCGGGTCTTCCCACGCCTCGATGCTTTCGCCGTCCAGCAGGCGCACCTCGAAGCGCGTGCGGTTGTCGCCGATGGGCATGTACATGTGGCCGCGTGCCGGGTCGCAGAAGATGGTCAGCCGCTTGAAGCGCTCGGCGGCGTCCGACAGGTTCTCGGAATCGAGGTTCAGCCAGCGGTGCTTGTGGCCGTAGTCGTTGCGCTCGATGCCCAGCGCGCGGCGCACGAAGCTGTTGGCGCCGTCGGCACCGATCACGTAGCGGGCGTTGAACGTGCGCGCAGGCTCGGCCCATTGCTCCTCGCGGGCTTCGGGCGCGCCGTCCTTTCCGCTGTTCGTGCGCTGGATGGCCACCGTCACCCCGTCGGCGCCCTGCTTGAGGAACACGGCCTCCCAGCCGCGCAGCAGCTCGACATTGGGCAGCGTGGCCACGCGGTCGTGAATGGCGTCTTCGATGTCGGGTTGGTAGATCGAGTTGTGCGCCGCGTAGCCGCACTGCTTGCCCTTCCACTCGAGCTCCAGCAGCAGTTCGCCGGTGGCATTGACGTAGTGGTAGGTGTGCAGCGGAAGGGAATCGCGCATGGCCTGATCGACATTGCCGCAGGCCTGGACGATGCGCGCAGCCTCGCCGTCGATGTGCGTCAGGCGCGGCAGGCCGTACATGGTGGGCCAGCGTTCGACGACCACGACCCGGTGACCGGCCTGGCCCAGCAGCGAGGCCGCCACCAGGCCGGTGGGGCCGTAGCCGATCACGGCCACGTCGTAGGACGCGTGAGCGTCGGGTTGCGGATTCGCTTGAGGGGGATTCATTATTTGTCTCCTGGGAATTTTTGGGGGGCGCAACCGGGCTGCGCCATGAACGAAAGAGCGAGAAAAAAAACGGGAAATTCAGTCCGGCCTGACGCCATCGAAGGCCGTCTGCAGCACGGCGCGCACGGCGGCCCGGTCGACAGGTCGCGGGTTCCAGTACGGGCGCTCGGTGGCGATGTCGGCGGCGCGGTCGAGATCACCCTCGGCCATGCCCAGCTGGCGCAATGAGGTCGGCGCGCCGTTGCGATGGGCCAGATCCCACACGCCGGCGGCGGCACTGCCGTGCGTGCCCAGCGCCTGCGCCATACGGTGCATCGCTTCTTCGGCATGCGAGGCGTTGAACGCCAGCACATAGGGCAGCACGACCGTGTGGGTCGGCGCATGCGGCAGGTTGAAGCTGCCGCCCAGCGTGTGGCACAGCTTGTGGTGCAGCGCCATGCCGCCGTGGGCCAGCACCGTGCCGCACAGCCACGCCCCGTACAGGGCCGAGCCGCGCGCCTCGAGGTCCGCCGGGTCGGCGTGGATGGCCGGCAGCCCGGCGGCCAGCGCGCGGATGCCTTCCTGTGCCATCAGGCGCGTGACCGGGTTGCCGTTGGCGGCATACAGGCCTTCGGCCGCGTGCGCGATGGCGTTGATGCCGCTGGTGACCGACAGGCCCACCGGCAGCGTCAGCGTCAGTTGCGGGTCGTAGATGACGGTGCGGGGCAGCACGCGCGCATCGGTGCCGGTGCGCTTCTCGCCGTCCTGCGTGATGCCGTAGATGGGCGTCATCTCGCTGCCGGCGTAGGTGGTCGGGATCGCCACGATCGGCAGGCCGCTGTCGAGTGCGATCGCCTTGCCCAGGCCGATGGTGGAGCCGCCGCCGATGGCGATGGCGCAGTCGGCGTTGCGCTCGCGGGCCACCTCGCGCGCCTCGCGCGCCACCTCGAGCGGAACGTGCATGGTGGCCCGGTCGAACACGCCGGCGGCGCGGGCACCGAGGCGCGCGGCGATCGCTTCGGCCGCGTGCCGCTGGTCGGGCGTGCACAGCACCAGCGCGCGCCGGACGCCGAGTGCGTCGAGCTCGGCTTCGAGCTGCAGCAGGGCGCCTGCGCCGAAGACCACGCGGCCCGGCAGCGCCTGGTAGACAAAGGATGAAGGCATGCGAGGCTCCTGTCTCAGCGCTGGTAGTCGACCTGGTGGCGCGATGTGCGCAGCGCACCGAGTTCCTGGCGCACCCGCAGGTGCTCGGGGTGGGCCGCGTACGCGTCCAGTGCCTGCTGCGACTCGAAGTCGGCCACCAGCACGGCGTCGCAGGCATGGTCCACGTCGCTGCGGTCGATGCCCACCTCGATGTGGTGCAAGCCGGGAATGCGCCCGCCGAGACTTTCGAAGGCCTGCTTGACGCGTTTGCGCGCCTGCATCCTTTCCTCCGGCGACTCGCCGGCGACGCGCCACATGACGATGTGCCGGATCACGCCTGCACCTCGGCCTTGGGGGCCTTGGGGTTGAGCACGAAGTCGTACCGCAGCGTGTGGAACGGCACGTCGGAGTGCGTCCCGTCAGGCGCCGGGCCGGCCTCGTGGCGCACCCAGTCGGCCACCAGCGTCGAGCGCACGCCGAAGACCGCATCCGAATCGAGGTAGCTGTCGCCCTCGCGGAAGATGTGGGTGATCAGCCGCTCGCAGCCGGGCACCTCGATCATGAAATGCAGGTGCGCCGGGCGCCACGGATGCCGGCCCAGCGCCGACAGCATGCGACCCACCGGGCCGTCGTGCGGAATCGGGTAGGGCACCGCCAGGATCGAGCGGAAGTGAAAGCGCCCGTCGACCCCGCTGCGCAGGCGGCCCCGCGCCCGGTGCTCGTGGGTGCCCGAGGCATCGGGAAGCTGCACGTCGTACAGGCCGTCCTCGTCCGATTGCCACACATCGATCCACGCGCCGGCGATGGGGCGGCCTTCGAGGTCGCGCACCTGGCCGCTGACATGGCAGGGCTCGCCGCGCGCGCCGTTGGCGATGTCGGCGCCGTGTTCGTACACCGGCGCGTCCTCGACAAAGAAGGGCCCGAAGACCGTGGCCTCGGTGCAGGCCGGCGGCTTGGCGTTGTTCTGCGCCGTGACGAGCGTGGAGAGTCCCAGGGTGTCCGACAGCAGGATGAACTCCTGGCGCTTGTCGTCCGTGATGTGCCCGACGTCGGTGAGGAAGCGGATCGCTTCCATCCACTCGGCCTCCGTCAGCTTGACCTCGCGTGCAAAGGAATGCAGGTGCTGCACGAGGCTGGTCATGACCGTCAGCAGCCGCGGATTTTCGCAGCGGCACATCGCGGCGATCACGGCCTGGGTGATGGTGTCTTCATTGATGTTGCGCACGGTGCTTTGCTCCTGGTGAACCAACCCTGGCCCTCGATGGGCGAATGATGTACCGTCAAAGAACGGAAAAAAAGAGCCAAATATGAAATGTCATTTCCTCAAAATGGAAGAATCCTTTGAGCATGGACCGCTGGGCACAGATTGAACTTTTCGTGCAGGTCGCGGAGCTCGGCAGCCTCACCAAGGCGGCCGAGCGGCTCGGCCTGTCGAACGCGGCGGCAAGCCGCTACCTGACGGGGCTCGAGGAACGGCTGGGCGCGCGGCTGGTGGAGCGCACCACACGCCGCATGTGGCTGACCGATGCCGGGCGCAGCTACCACCAGCGCTGCAGCGGCATGCTGGCCGAGATGGCGGAGGCCGAGGCCGAGGTCAATTCGGCCAGCACCAACCCCAGCGGGGTGCTGCGCATCACGAGCTCCGTGTCGTTCGCGATGATCCACCTGGCGCCGGCGCTGCCGGAGTTCCACCGGCGCTACCCCAAGCTCACCGTGCAGATCACCGCGGCCAACCGCTACCCGGGCTTCATCGAGGCGGGCATCGATGCGGCCATCCGCACCCGGGAGCACGAAGGCGACTCGGGCATCACCGTGCGCCGCCTCGCGCAGATGCGGCGCGTGCTGGCCGCATCGCCGGCCTATCTTTCCGCGCACGGCCAGCCGGCCTCGCCCCGGGAGCTGCCCGCCCACCGGATGCTCGTGTACTCGCTGGCGAACGATCCCTACGTGCTGCACTTCAAGCGCGGCAAGGAGGCGCAGGCGATCGGCATCGCGCCGACCCTGGACGCCAACGAAGGCCAGGTCATCCGGGCCGCGGCCCTGGCGGGTCTGGGCATCCTGATCCAGCCGCAGTACATCATTCACGACGACATCGTGGCGGGCCGGCTGATCCCCGTGCTCCGGGACTGGGAGCTGCCGCAGCTGACGATCAACATCGCCTACCAGAGCCGCCGGCACCAGCCTGCGAAGCTGAAGGTCTTCACCGAGTTCCTGGTCGAGCGATTCGAGAAGCTCGACCTCGAGAGAAAGTGGGCCTCGTGGGCGAAGGCGTCAGGATGAATCGCTTCGGGTGCCCTGAGCGCTCTTGAACTGTTGAAAATGAATGTCATCGTTCTGACACCAAGAGAGAAAAACGCGACATTGCAATGTCGTTCGCCTCGCTCGGTGACGTCCGCTTTTGCTGCCTCGCGATCCTTCGGGTATGCCCGCTTCAGACTGATCTGAGTCATTCGCGGTTCAATTCGTGAACGACTGCATCCACGAACACCAGTCGTTGAATGGCGCCGACCTTCACCGACAGCTTCAATTGGGCAAGCGGCTTTCACTGCAAGCTAAGGCCGTACGCAAGCTGCCGCTGGAAAAGAGGACAGTGGTCAGCTGGGCTATTTGGCCTACGTAGAGGACCTCTTTGACATACAGTGTCAAGTCCGAGGGCGGGGGTTGCAGCACTAATACTCACGCCTCAACCTAGGAGCGTGTTCCATGCCACTGGACTACAAGCAATACCAAGAAGAGGTCACTGCTGATGTTGCAAAAATCATTGCTGACGCGAGTTGTCAGCCGATCTTGTTTATCGGTTCTGGATTCACGAAGCGCTACGCCAAAGGTCCGAACTGGGAAGAACTGCTGGGTTTGCTGGCTAAGAACTGCCCGCTGATCGACAAGGATTTTGCTTACTACAAGCAGGCTCATGGAAATGACCTGACGAAAATCGGCACGGTCTTTTCGCAGCTTTACCACGAGTGGGCTTGGAACGCTGGCAAGAAGAACTTTCCTCAAGAATATTTTGCGGCGAACACGTCGAGTGACATCTTCATCAAGCATGCTGTCGCCGACATTCTTGCGACGCTTGGCCCTGATGCGAAAGGCTCGTACGGTTCGCCCGAACTGGACGCCGAGATCACCGCATTAAAGGCGATCAGCGCCCATGCCATCGTCACCACAAACTACGACGAGGTGATTGAGCCGCTGTTTCCCGACTATGAGCGGGTCATCAGCCAACAGATTCTGCGTAAACCCTTCCTCGCCATCGGCGAGATCTTCAAAATACATGGCTGCCGCTCGGTGCCTGACTCCATCGTCATCAACGAAGCTGACTACCAACGCTTCGAGGAGGACCACAAGTACCTTAGCGCGAAGCTGCTGACGTATTTCATTGAGCACCCGTTGGTTTTCATCGGCTATCGAGCCAACGACCCGAACATCAAGAAGATTCTTGCCGACGTTGACCGCATGGTCAGAGCTCAGGAGTATGAGCTTGTGCCGAACATCTACATCCTCGAATGGGATGAGGCTCAGGACGAAAATTCCTACCCGCCGCGTGACAAGGTTTTGGCGGTCACCCCTGACCGCAATATCCGCATCAAGAGCATCACGGCGAAGTCGTTCGAGTGGGTGTTCAGAGCGTTCGGTCAAGCTGGCAATCTTGAAAAAATCGACACCAAGCTGCTTCGAGCCTTGATGGCCCGTGCTGTGAGCCTGGTTCGTTCCGACATCCCAAAGAAGCAAGTCGAGATCGACTTCAAGATGCTGGAACACGCCGTCGAGTCTGGCGAGAACTTCGCCAACCTGTTCGGCGTGACTTCGGTCGGCGACTCTTCGAAGATCAACCTCACACACAGGTATGTGATCACGGAGGTCTACAAGTTGCTCGGCCTGAAGAGCTGGAAGAGCGTCAACGACCTCATCAAGCGGATCGAGGACGAGAAGGGCGTGAACATCAAGGGCTTCGATAACAAATACCACGTGAATGTTAAGTTCGGCGTCGCCGAGACCAGCAAGTCACACAAGTATTCCGACGCCTTCGTGGACCTCTTGAAGAAGCTCATCGCTGGCGAGGAGTATCAGGTTGACACCGAGGAAATCAAGGTCGCGCCAGCCGCGAAATAGCCGTCCTGCGGCGTGTGAGGATTTGAGCAGCTGACACTGGAGCCTGGCTGAGGGAAGAGTTGCAGTCAGGTGGCTTAGATGACTGCCTCGCCCCTTCCGCAACGGTTATCACTGCCGCGTCACGAAGTCACAAGACGACGGCTTCGGGCCCTCAACCGTGCATGCGGCTACCTGCTGAAGAAGGCGGCATCCGCTGCGAAGCGACCCGTTGCCTGGTCGTCGTCGGCTTGAGACTGGTCAGAGTCCCTCGCGGTAGTCGGTGCGAGCGAAAGCTCCGTTAGCTATCCGACGTTCGACAGACGCCGGCTCGGACGGCTGCCGTTCTTTCGAGACCGGGCCCTCGGCTTGTTGTGGTGTTCGGTGCCTACTTAGAACGAACTGGCGGACGACAATTATCTTGAGCCGCTCAAAGTAGTTGACGCCGGGCAACGACCGTTTACGGCCGGGACGAACTCACACTTGTTCCTACCGCTTCGTCAAAGTGTCATCGGCCAACAACTCTGCCCGCTTGCCAAGATACATCGGCTTGTCGGGGCCACGATATCCAGGAAGCCAACGCTTGTCCTTTGGAGCGGTCGGATGGTCGTATTCAGTAGATGAGAAGACAAGTTGAGCATTGTTCGCTTCGCACATCTTCTCCAGCTCCTTGAGGTACTGAGCCAGGTCGGCAGTATGGAGTTCTTCTTGCTTTGGGGTGTCAAGGATTAGGAAGCGGAACGGACGAGACTTATCGGATAGGTACGCTTCAAACAGGGCCGCGTGGATGGCGAGGACCAAACGAATCGTCGTGCTGCTGGTGCCGCCACTGCCGATGGTCTCAATCGTTTCACCACCGAACGTGAATCGAAGGTTCAAATCAATGTCGACGTTCGTTGACACGTTCTGCGTCACCAGCGTCTGCATCCACTTGACGGTGAGTTCACGCAGGGTCAAGCGGAGCTTCTTGAAGTCGTTGTCGGCTCTGCCCGTGTTAGACAGTCCGTCGATGCGGTCCTGAATGCGGTCCCGTTCCTTCTCCAACTCAAACAGCTTCGAGCGCTCGTCCTTCAGCGCTGATGTGAGGCCTAATTCGGACTGCGCTTCTACCAGCTGCTTGGTCAACGCCTTAACGGCAGTCACTAGCTGATCGACGCCCGAAGTTGTAGGCGAGTCGAGGCTGTCGACAAGTGTCTGACGCTCCACGCCCAACTCGCCGAGGCGCTCTTGCAACTGCTCGACTCGAATCTCGGCGCGAAGGCTGTTGCGCTCGAGGTCTTTGATTTGATCCTTCAGGTACAGGAGGTTTTTCCCATACGACTCAGTACTACCCAGGAAAAGTCCGCAGCTCGGCACGCGACAGATTTCTTGAAACGACGTGAAAACGCGCCGAGCCTCTTCATTCAGACCAAGAGTCTTGACCTCGCCATCAATCTCAGCACGAATAGTCTCGATGCCAGCCACTCGATTCTGCAAGTCAAACAACTCAACCTGCCGGGCCCGAATTTGGAAATCCTTCTGGCGCAGCATCTCGGAGAGCGTAGAACTGGCAGTCCCCTTAGCGTCGACAGATGCACGAAGCGCGTCGATTTGCTGGGTCAGGTCTTCCACGGTCCGCTGCAACACCGCTTGGTTGGCGTCGCTGGTGTCGACTCCGCGGCTTTGGTGCTCCAGCACCCGTTGCGCCCCGACGATCTTGCGCGTCTGTGCGTCGAGGGCGCTCTTCTCCTCGATAAGGTTCTTCTTGACCTCGTAGGAGTGCTTGGGATTCAGTCCAAAGGCGAAACGGACCATCTCAGCGAACTGGTCTTCAATGAACGGGCTGGGGGACTTGTATGCGGCGGAGTACCCGTAACCCTGAATTAAGTAGAAAACCGGTAGCAGCGTGGAAATGTAGGGCTGGGTTTCTTCACCCTTATTCGAGACAAGCCGAGGAGGCTTGAGACCGAGCAGGCTGAACAACGCGATTGAAAAGGAGCCCTCTCCGTGATGTTCGGTCTGCTCGCCGTTGAAATCAATCGTCGCGTAAAACTCGTTATTCGTCGCCCCAACCACCCTGCGGATTGTCAGGGGCTCACCTTCGGACTCTGCATGCAGAACAACTGCCTTGCACTTCTCAAGGATGTCGTTCCGAAACTTGTTTGGAAAGCCGAGCGCCGACGCGAGCGCCCGAATGATCGGTGTCTTTCCGCTGCCATTCGGGGCGAACAGCATCGTGGTCCGATGGCCAAACTCCAGCACAGGGCTTTCCCACCCTGCCTCGCCCAGTGGCTCAATTTGCAGTGACTTCAGTCTCAATTTACTTCCCCCCTAGCCCGAGCTTCATCCCTGATGTATTGGTAGCTCAGCTCTATTGTCTTCATGGAGACAGCCAAGAGGCGGTCCCCGTCGACGGCGCCTTTGTAGACCTTCTTGCCGAGATCGGTCGCGGAGATTCGGCGCGTGGCTTCATCAATGGTGACCTGCCCGGTCGACTCCAGGAACGTGAGTGCCTTGATCGTCCTGATACGAAGGTTGCCGGACCATCCGATGTCCTGCGATGAACCTTTGAAGCCAGCAACGGTACGCTCCAGGCACTCGCCCACCAGTTGGCCAATCTCTGGTAATTCGGGCTTGGATAGCCCCTTCGAGATCGCCAAGATGGTCATGGCAAGCAGAGGTAACTGAAAGAGCGCCTCGTTATCGAGCGTGTGCGCCGGAGACGGCCCGTCCCCGGACAGTGTCAGCTTTAGGTTGAGTCGTTTTGCCTCGCTGAAGAAATCGGCGGCACTCATCGCGTCGACCTTCTGACGACAGCGGCGCAAAACGCTCCGAACACGAGGTCTGTGTTCAGCACCGGGAATTGCTTGCCAATGTTTGAGTTCAGTATGTCTTGAATGAAGTTCTCAAGGTCTGTGAACGCACCGCCTGCGAGCAGCCAAGCCTTGCACTTGTTGTCGATTTCTTCGAGTAGGACATTGAAGGTGAAGTCCGGCGACCCATGCCGTGCACTGCGCACCCAGACGTCCCATGAAACCTTTGCTCGCGAGGCTGCCTCAATCATCGAGTCGGTGGCGCCGACCTCCTTCAGCTTCCGCTGAAGAATGGATGCGGCCTTGATGGCCCCTGGGTCGCCTCCTTCCAACAGGGTCTGATACACCTGTGTGGAGATACTCAGGACCTTCAGCAGGTCTTCCAAGCCGACGCTGGCTGCCATGTCAATGCCTGACTTAGACAGCCCGCCAATCGGAGCACAGGATTTTTCCTCGACGAGCGTCACCAAACTGTTGGCGATGCGTTCCACCTCTTGCTGGTGGAGCTCGATTTC
The DNA here is from genome assembly GCF_058801005.1 of Variovorax sp. GW822-FHT04A09. Classification (NCBI taxonomy): domain Bacteria; kingdom Pseudomonadati; phylum Pseudomonadota; class Betaproteobacteria; order Burkholderiales; family Comamonadaceae; genus Variovorax; species Variovorax sp. GW822-FHT04A09. The sequence continues at coordinate 46,703 of NZ_JBXAMV010000010.1, forward strand.
ACTGTGCCTCCAGATAGCGTTGTGCGCGGCCATAGCGAACGCGTCAAGCGTGTCGCCGATGTACTGAACATTTGCGAGCACGGACAGCTTTTTCCGAGCCGCCTCAACCTCCTCCGGAGACATCGGCTTGTCAGGAGAAACGATGTCTGCGAACTTCTCTATAAACTGGCGGATGTACTTCTTGCTGGACGATCCGGCAGAGAGGTCGGCGACGACTTCGTGGACATCGTCGGCGAAGTGCACGTTGCTGAGTACCGTAATTTCGCGGCACTGCTCGCCAAACTCGACCGTGTGCACAAACAGCTTGCCAGCAATGCTGTTTCGAATCGCCTCAAGCTTTTCTTCTGTGTCGAGCGCTCCTTGCTTTTTGAGCGCGAAGACCGCGGTGGCGTCCCACTGCTGGTTAGCCTTGCCCTTGGTCTTGACTTGGAAGAAGTGGTACTCGACGACGCCAGCGACAGTGCGACGCACGACGAAGTCGTCGTGGTAGTCGCAGTAGACACGGTCGACGTCTTTGCCGCTCAGAATTTCAAGCGCCGCGTAGGCGGCTGCCTGGAACTGCATTCGGAATCGCGTAACCGTGGTGCGCCCAACTGTCTCCCGTGGTGCCTTGTCATGGATGGTGTCCATTGATTTTCTTGTGTACCCCTCGCATTTCGTGCGCACCTTTTGTAACAGATTTGCGAGCGCAAACGTGAGGGTTCGATCCCCAATCTCAACAGGGGGCCTGATGCGCTGGCAAGACCGAACGCCCACGGCTGCGCGCATCGCAAGGCGACGATGACTGCAGCTCGAGGCGGTGGCGTACAGGGGTGTCATGGCTGTATAAATATACAGCTTCCTGGCCATTCGCCCGCCATGGCCCGATCAAGTCGGTGACTGGTCGCGGGCCCACAGGGTGAGTTCGGCTGCGTCAATGGAAGGACGGCAATCGCTGCGTAGCCGCCATTCGGGGATGCCCCCTTCAAACGAGTTGCCGACGTTCGATAGGCCCGGCTTGAGAGGAGCTGTTCGTCAAGAGCGTGCTGCGCCCCGTGGGGGCGGCACGCCTGCCATTGTTCCCGCGGCTGCGGAGCAGGGCGATCAGGCCTCAGACCTGCGTTTCGTCGATCACGGGGTTTCGCAGGACACCCAGGCCTTCGATCTCCACTTCACAGATGTCACCGGGCTTGAGCCAGACCTGTGGCGTGCGCGCCAAGCCCACCCCCGAGGGCGTGCCGGTGATGATCATGTCGCCCGGCTGCAATTCCATGCCTTCTGAGCACGCAGCGACTAGTGTCGCCACGTCGAAGATCATGTCGCGCGTGTTGGCGCTTTGCAGCACCTCGCCGTTCAGTCGGCAGATCAGCTGCAGGCCGGTGGCGCCCGCCGGCAGTTCATCTGCGCTGACGAACTCGGGGCCGAAGCCGCCGCTGCGATCAAAGTTCTTGCCCCACAGCCATTGACCGGAGCGGAACTGGTAGTCGCGAATGGAACCCTCGTTGAAAATGGCATAGCCGGCCACGTGCGCCAGCGCATCCTTCTTGGCGATATAGCGGCCTGCCTTGCCGATGATGGCCACGAGTTCCGCCTCATAGTCGAACTGCGTGGAGACCCGCGGGCGCACCAGGGGCTCGCCGTGTGCGACCCATGAAGAGGGAAAGCGCTGGAACAGGACCGGATGCTTGGGCGGCTCGAAGTTACTTTCCGAGGCGTGATCGACGTAGTTCAGGCCGATGGCGAAGGCCTTGGAGGGGTTTCGGAGCGGCGGTAGCAGTTTCAGCTCGGCGAATGCCAGGTGCTGCGTTGCGCGGGCGGCGGCATCCTTCACTGCGCTTAGTCCGTCGGGGTGCTTGAGCAGCGCGTCCAGCGTCGACGGCAATCCGGATTCGGTGAGGTTGACGACCTGCGAACCGGTTCGTAGGCCCAGGGCCGGCTGGCCGTTGTTGGCGATAAAGGCGATGAGTCTCATGGTGTGGCTTTCAAGGCCGGCTTATGCCGGATGCTCCAGGTTGGTGATGAAGTCGGGGGGCAACGAAGGCCCCCACACATACAGCGAGTCTTCCGGCGGATGGTCTGCCGCGGGCCACTCGCTGTCGGCCGGCACGTAGTCGATGTCGTGCGAATACTCGGCATAGCTGCCCCACGGATCGCGCACGTAGTAGAAGTAGTTCGACCCGAGCACGTGCCGCCCCACGCCCCAGCCTCGCCCATGGCCGGCATTGCGCATCTGCTCGGAGCCGCGCCCGACCTCGTCGATGCTGCCCACGTCCCAGCTCGAATGGTGCAGGCCGGGCGCGTGCGACTTCGCGAAGGCCACCAGATGGTGATCGGAGCCATGGGCGCCATGCAGGAAGGCGATCAAGTCGCCGGAATGATCGGACAACCGCAGGCCCAGGATCTCCTGCGAGAAGCGGATCATTCGCGGCACGTCGGGCGTGAAGAAAAGCACGTGCGACAGGTAACGGGGGCGAACCTGCAGCGCGCGGCTGCGCGCTGGCGCGGCGCCATGGCCCGGTGCGACGGGCGGTGTCACGACCGGGCGGGACTTGTGCGAGGGCGACACCTTCGGCGCCACCACGAGCTGCAGGTGCGTGCCGTCCGGGTTGCGCAGCCAGACGCCCTCGGCATTGCCCAGCGGATGCGGCTGGGTCAGGATGCCGGCCGTGACGACGCGTTCCCGCAGGGCATCCAACTGATGCGCATGCACGCCGTAGCGCACGTACTCGAGCTGCTTCGGCCGTCCCGACGCATGGACCCTGGCCCAGCAATGCGGATGGCCGAAGGTGTACAGCGCCAGGTGGTTGTCTTCGCGGCGCACGTCCAGCCCGAAGGCGCTGTAGAACTGCTCGGCCTCATGCAGGTCGGGCACGCTGAACACGAAGCGGTCGACCGAATGGACCGACGCATGGGAGGCCTGACTCATACCGCAGCCTCCTTGGAGTCGTCGGGGCGGGCACGCAGGGTCGCTGCGAAGCAGCTGCAGATTTCGTCATTGGCGCGCCGTGCAGCCTCCGAGACCTCGAAGAACCCGAAGAAGGGATGGAACATGTCTTCGTAGCGCAGCACCTGTGTGGCAATGCCAGCCGCCTGCAGCCGCGCCGCATAGGCCTGCCCCTCGTTGTACAGGGGGTCGCACCCTGCCACGGCAATGACCGTGGCGGGCAAGTCGCCCAAGTCTGAGCAGTGCAGGGGAGACGGAGGAAAGTCCGTCGCACGGTCCGCTGCCGTGCCCAGGTAGAGCCGCGCCACCTCCCGCAGGTCGTGCGGCGTGAGCATTGGATACGCACACCCATCGTTTCTCTCGAGCCTGACCGTGTCGCGCGCGAAATCGACACCGGGCACGATGAGCAGCTGACCCGCGAGCGCAAAGCCGCGGTCGCGAACCTGGATGGCCGACGAGGCAGCGAGATTGCCGCCCGCGCTTTCCCCGGCCACGGCCACGCACGCGGGATCGCCACCGAGGGCCACGGCGTTGGCCAGCGCCCACAACGTGGCAGCCAGCGCGTCGTCGTGCGCGGCGGGAAAGGGATGCTCCGGCGCGAGTCGATAGTCCACGGACACCACCACCGCCTCGATGTCGCGACACAGCTTGCGCGCGATGTCGTCCATCAGCTCGACGCTTCCGAGCACGAAGCCGCCGCCGTGGAAGAAGACGACGGTCGGCAGCGACGGCCTGTGCGAATGCGGGCGGTACACGCGCACCGGAACGCGCACGTCTGCGTGCGCGGCAACCGTGTCCTCCACAGACTGCACATCCGGCAATCCGGAGCGCTCGCGCGCGGCAAGGACCGCGGCGCGCATGCGACCGCGCGCCTCGTCCGGCGTGCCGCTGAACGGTGGGGGCGCACCGCGTGCCTGCAGGGCAGCAACCACCACGGCGAGTTGGGGATCAAGCTGCGGCATAGCCGGCATCACATCTCCCGCAGCACGTGTCGTTGCGAGTCGAAGGCGCGGGCGCGCAGCGCGTCAACATCGATGTGCAGCATGCGGCCATTGCGCTTCACCGCGCGTCCGGCGACGTAGACGGAATCGACATTGCCTGGGTGCGCGGCAAGCACGATGGCCCCGACGGCGTCGGACACGGGGGTGAGGTTCAGGTCGTCCTGCCGCACCAGAATGAGGTCGGCCTGCTTGCCCGGCGTCAGCGATCCCGTCTTGTGCGCCAGCCCGGTGGCCTTTGCACCGGCGATCGTGCCGAACTCGAGCACGTCACGCAAAGTGATGGTCGGTGGTGCGTTCGCGGCCTTCGAATGGCCGCCACCCATCCAGGAGCGGTAGTGCGCAAAGGCATGGCGCATCTGCGTGAACATGTCGCCAGCGCATTTCGTTTCGGTATCGCCGCTCAGGCTGGGACGGATCCCGGCGGCCAGCAACCGGTCGAATGGGATATCGCCGATTCCCTGCGCGTTCAGTTCGCAGTGAACCCCCAGCGAGGCCGTCACACCCGCATCGGCCATCATGGCGAGTTCGTCGTCCCCGCAGAAGCAGCAGTGAACGAAGGTGAGATCGTCGCCCAGCGCGCCGGCCTGGTGCATTTGGGCGATCGCGCGCACCGGTGCATTGCGCGCATACGCGCCCATGTGGATGGTGGAGCGGATGTCCAGTTCGCGCGCCAGGCGCAGGTCCTGCAGCCAGACCTCGCGGCGTGCCATTTCCGGGCCGCGCCCAGCCATTGCCAGCGTCAGCAACTGGTCGTCTGAAGAGAAGTACTGGCTGCGCAGCCTGCGGATGTCCTGCGGATGACCGCGTTCGCTGTCGAACATCCAGGAATGCCCCTCGACCAGCGGCCAGCCATGGGCGAAGACCCCCCGGATGCCAGCGTCGCGCAGGGCCAGGATGGCGGCGTCCGCATGCTCCGGTGTGTTCTGGACATGCGACCAGTCCAGCATCGTGGTCGTCCCGCTGTCCAGGGCCGACACCGCGCCCAGCAGGGTGCCGACATAGACGTCCTCGGTGCGGAAAGCAGCGCCCTTGGCGCCGAGCATTTCCGCGAAGTAGATCTGAGGATCGATGTCCGCATAGCGATGCCGCACGCAGGTTTGCCAGGTGTGCCGATGGGTGTCGACGAAGCCCGGCATGACGATCATGCGTTGCGCGTCGATGCGCTCGGCCGCTTCGGTCTCGATGTGGGGGGCGACCGCGACGATGCGCTCGCCTTCGATCAGGACGTCGCCGCGGCGCAGGTCGCCGATGGTGGGGTCCATGCTGAGGACCCAGCCACCGGCCAGGAGGGTGCGGTGGGTGTTCACGGCTTGCTCCGCGTGAGCCAGCGACCCAGTTGCGCCTCGACCTCACCGGCCCGTGCCAAGGCGCTGCTGGCCCAGGCGACGTAGCCGTCCGGGCGAACCAGGATGCCCGTCACGCCGTCCATCGCTGCCGGGATGCGGCCGACGCGGGCGCTGACGACGTTCAAGGGCAGGCCGGCGCTTTGCAGCGCTTCGAATTGGCGGCTCTGGCCTTCCAGGTCGAGCAGCAGGAACTTGCGATCGCGCAGGAACTCGGCCGGCCGAAGCGACCGGCCATCGAGCGTGAGGAGGTCGAAGTCGGGCAGGCGGCAGCCGGTCAGCGCGTGGTTGCCCGCTTCGTGCGGATACGGCGCTTCTAGCCCGCACAACTCCAGCACCAGTTTGCGCTGCACGTCCGGCAGCGGAATGATCTGCTCGGCCATGCGCCGCTTGAGCGCGAGGCCGCTTTCGTCGAAGTTGAACTGCAGCACACACTGCGCCTTGACGCTCTCCAGCAGGGCGCGCATGACAGGCAGGCGCTCCGCGTCGTAGCTGTCCAGTGTCGACTCATCGGCATGGCCGTTGACCACGTTGGCCAGCTTCCACCCCAGGTTGAAGGCATCCTGCAGGCAGAAGTTCATGCCGACGCCGCTGGCTGGATAGTGGATGCGGGCCGACTCGCCCACCAGGAACACGCGACCCTTTCGCAGCGACGGCACCGAACGCATCTGGTCGTCGAAGCGCGATGCCCAGCGGTGGCTGGTGATGCCGTAGTCGGTGCCGTGTACGTCCGCGATGCATTTCAGCGCTTCTTCCAGGGTGACGGGTTCATCCTTCGGTGCCATGCGTCGGTCGCGATGGACGATGTTGAAACGGGTGATGCCTTCACCGAAGGCGTAACCGCGCACCCAGCCCATCTCGTTGTCGACGTTGATGCGTCCTCCGGGCCAGGGCGCATCTAGGTGCGCATCGATGACGATGCCGCGGAAGGTGCCGGAATGGCCATCGAACGGGATGCCGGCACCGGAGCGCACCGTGCTGCGGCCGCCGTCCGCGCCGACGAGGTAGCGCGCGCGCAGCGTCGCTGGCGCCCCCTGGGCATCGGTGACCGACACGGTCACGCCGCTGCCATCCTGCTCGAAGGATTGCAGTTCCGTGCCGCGGCGAATTTGCGCAGCGCTCTCGGTCGCCCATTGCCAGAGGATTTCTTCGGTGAAGTTCTGTGGCAATCCCAGTGTGAAGCCGAATCGGCTTTCCAGGTACTGCCAGCGAATCGGATGAAAGCCGGCCCATATGTGCGAAGGCCGAAACGGGTACGGCACGATCTCGCGCGTGCGCTCGATGAACCGATCCGCAATGCCACGCGCATCGAACAACTCGAGCACGCGCGGCAGGATGGTCCCCGCCCGCGACTGCACGCCCTCGGTCCTGCGTTCGAGCACCAGCGTCTTCGCGCCCGCACCCGCCAGTTCGGCGGCGAGCGTCAAGCCCGAAGGGCCACCTCCCACCACGATGACATCCCATGACTGCATGTTTGTTTTCTCCCTATTCAGGCTGGATGCCCGCTGCCTTGATGGCCGCTTTGACCATCGGGCGATCATTCGAAATCAGGCGCGCCAGGTCTTGCGGCGAGCCGCCCATGACGCGCCACTGTTCTTCCTCGATCTTCTTGCGCACCTCCGGCAGCTGAAGCGCCTGGGCGAAGGCGGCGTTGAGCTTGCGCACGATCGGCTCCGGCGTGTTCGCCGGTGCGACGAAGCCCATCCAGTTGCCGAACGGGCGGAACGACGGGAACACTTCCGTCATCGTCGGAACGCCCGGCTGCGATGCCAGGCGCTTGTCCGACATGAAGGCCAGCACCCGCACCTGTCCCGCTTTCCATTGCCCCAGCACCGACCCGACGCTAAGCACCGTCACGTCCACGCGACCGCTGAGCAGTTCAGGGATGATGGGCGCGGCGCCCTGGTAGGGCACGTGGAGCATGTCCACGCCCGCCACCGCCTTGAACTGCTCCATCAGCAGGTGGTTGAAGGAGCCGATGCCGACGCTCGCATAGGGCTGCCCCGGCTGCTTCTTCAGCTGCTCTACGAGTGCGCGCAGGTCGGTCGCGGGCAGCCGCGAGCTGACGATCAGGCCCACCGGGATGTCAGCGACGGCAATGACCGGCGTGAAGCTGCGCACCGGGTCGTAGGGCAGGTCCTTGCGCTGCAGGCTGTTCAGGAGCAGGGCCGAGGTCGTCGTCAGTGCCAGCGTGTAGCCGTCCGGCTTGGCCCGGGCCACCTGGGTGGTGCCGAGGATGCCGTTGGCGCCGGCCTTGTTCTCGAAGACGATCGGTTGGCCGAGGATGCGCGAGGCGCGTTCCGAGACCAGGCGTCCCACCACTTCCAGCGAAGAGCCCGCAGGATAGGGAAACACGACATGGATGGGCTTGTTGGGATACGCCGTCTCTTGCGCGAAGGCTGGGGTGAGCGCCAGCAGTGCGGCGGCTGCGGCGCAGAAGGTCAGGAAGGCTCGTCTCATTGGGATTTCCTTTTTTCTTGAAGGGCCGCGTCAGAAGCTGTGGCGAACGCCGAGTTGCGTGCCCATGACGTCTTCGCCCTTGGCGAGAACGGGCAGCGCTGGATTCAGTGTTTCGGAGAAGCCCGCGCCATTGTTCAGGCGCGCGATGCCGGCAAAGACGGCCGTGCGCCGAGAGAGGAAGTGCATGTACTGGAGGGCGACTCTGGAGGCCTTGCTTGCCCCTTGCCGCTCGACCAGGTAGCTCGCGCGGATCTCACCGGCGCCGAGCGGCCAGTTTGTGCCGACCAATGCCGAGGAACGGCGGGGTTGGCCCGGATCGTTGCGCTGGATGTAGAAACCGGTCAGGCGTGGACCGCCGAACTTGTAGTCGCCGCCCACCATGAATTCCTTGCGATCGCCTGCGGGCACCGCGTTCTTCTGGATGGTGTAGGCCGCGTGCAGGTCGAAATTCGTGTCGTTGTAAGAGACGCCCAGGCCGGTGTATTGCGCACCCCTGACGCCTTCGCTGGCGCTGGCAAGCGCACGCACTTGAAAGCCGCCCATGCGCGGGCTGAGGTACTTGACCGAATTGTTGATGCGCGGCGTGAAGAGGGTCATCGGCCAGGCTGCGCCGATGCCGGTGAAGTAGAAGGGATCGAGCGGCCCGGTGAGGTCGTCCATGGGGATGTAGTTGCGACCCAGCCGCAATTCGCCATAGGGCGTCACCAGCCCAACCATGGCCTCGCGGCCGAAGTAGATTCCGCCGAAACCCACGGTGCCGGTGTCTGCGTTGAAGCCATGATCGAGCTTGAACTTCGCGCCCCAGCCGCCACCCAGGTCCTCGACGCCTTCGAAGATCAGGCGCGACGAGTCGCTGGACAGCGCCGTCAGCGTGCGGGAGCTGCCGTTGGGCGAGGAGATGCGCAGGTGGTCGACGGACATTTCCACCTTTCCGGACAGGGTGATGGAACTCTGGGCGCCCGCGCTCGTGGCAGCCCATGCCGCGCACGCGGCCACCAGATGGATGTGCCTGGCAGGCGAACGGCGCAAGCCGGATCTTGGCGCAGCTGCATGCCGCGCGAGCGATGAGGTCATTCTTGTTTGTCTCCGGGTGAGTGAGGTGACGGACCGAGGCGTCCCTCGATGGGCTCGATTGTTCGCAGCCCACATCCATGCGGCAAATGAATTGTTTAAAGTATTGTCATTTGCCGCGCAAATGGAAGAACCGACATGCGATTCGACAAACTCGACCTGAATCTCCTCGTCGTGCTCGACGCCCTCCTGACCACCCGAAGCGTGACGCGCGCCGCGGAGCGCGTCTTCCTCAGCCAGCCTGCGACCAGCTTGTCCTTGCGGCGTCTGCGTGAGTACTTCAAGGATGAATTGCTGCAGCCCATCGGCAAGTCATTCGTCCTCACGCCGCTGGCTGCCGAACTGGTCAAACCGGTTCACGACGTGCTCCTGCGTGTGCAGGCCATCTCCCGGGCGCAGCCGACGTTCGACCCGACCACCTCGCAGCGGCGCTTTGTCATCGATTCCTCGGACTACGTCATCTCGGTGTTGCTGTCGGAGGTGGTCAGGCGCGCGGCCAGCGCAGCGCCGCGGATGGAGTTCGACCTGCGCGCCAGAAGCCCTCAGTCTCGCGAACTGCTGCAGGGCGGAGAGATCGAGCTGCTCATCACGCCGCAGTTCGCCATCGTGCCCGGGCATCCTTCCGAGTTGTTGTTCGAGGACACGTTTTCATGTCTCGTGAGTCCCGAGCATTTCGGCATGACGAAGAAGCTCACGGCGGAGCAGTATTTCGAGGCCTCGCACATCGGTGTCGAGTGGGGCGGTGGTCGGCGCCTGACCTATGACCAGCAGTTGATCGCCGTGGGCAAGCGCGCCCGCAGGCAGGACGTTATCGCGCCCAGCTTCACCCTGGTGCCGCCGCTGTTGGTCGGAACGCCGCGCATCGCCACGCTGCCGACACGGCTGGCGCAGCAGATCGCCGAGCGCTTTCCGCTGCGCGTCGTCGCGTGCCCGGTGGAGATCCCTGCGTTTGCCGAGCACATGCAATGGCACAAGTATCAGGAGCGAGATCCTGCGATCGCCTGGCTCCGCGGGTTGCTTCTGGAAGTTGCGCAGGGTTTGCCGTCGAGCCGGGCGACAACGAAGCGTGTCAGAGGGGCGAGCGAGAAATGACGTAGCCCTTCGAATGCCCCAGGCTGCGCATTGCAGCGGGGCGAGGGTGCGGGGATCACTGTGCTCTACCACTCGTCGAATGACCCGCACTGCTCGTCTGACGAGCATTCCGACTTTCTTCGTCTGTGCGGCAAGGGCGAAGCGGCCGTGACCTGCATGATCGAGCACCTCGAACGCATCGAGGCCAGCCTCGAACTGGGCACCGAGAAGCCCGACCGCCAACTCGACCTGGTGAAGGCGCTGCTTGCCTGAAAAGGCTGCCCGAGTCCCTGTCCCGGCTCAGCGCGTGGTTTTCGCAGCGCGCTTCTTCGGCTCGCGCGCAGCGGGGCCATCCGATGCGACGGCGACCGCTTCCAGGCCTTGCGCGCCTGCGATCAGCCCGCGCAGGAAAACCATGATCAGGCGTCCCGAGGGATCGGGGCGAGTGCTCATCCGCTGCAATGCCAGCCCGTGCGACAGGGCCATGAAGGCTGCGGCCAGCTCGTCCGGTGCGGCGGGAGGCGTGCGCCCGAGCTTGTCGAACAACTGCCCGATCACGCCGCCGATTTCGGATCGGTGCTTGTCCCACACCTTCTGGTACTCCTGCGCGAAGCTTCGACTGCGGTTGGCATGCAGCTGAAGCTCGATGGAAAGCATGCACCAGTCGGCATCGTGATTGAGTGTGGAAGCCCAGGCTTCCAGCTCGGCAAGCATCTGCTCGGGCTCTTGCCGCTCGTCGCCCATGACCTTGAAAAGCTGCAGCGCTTCGGCTTCCATGTGCCGCCGCAGCAACTCCAGCAGGACGTCCTCCTTGCTCGAAAAGTTTGAATAGAAGGCGCCTTGGGAGTAGCCCGCCTTGTCCGCGATGTCGCGGATCGACGCGCCCCCATAGCCGTTCGACACAAACAAGTGCTGCGCGGTTTCGATCAAGCGCTCGCGCGTCTGCGCCCGGCTTTCCTCGCGGGTCAGGCGCGTTTTTGCTGTCGTCGGGATCATGGTCGAAAAGATATCACATGAACTTTGAATAGCGCCTGCCAGCGCCTCCTTCCGGGTCGCCGTCCTGAATCCCAGGTTTGAATATCACTTGATATTTAGAAATGGTGAAGGTACATTCAAAACTCGTTTGATTTTTGAAGTTCGATTGATATGGAAAAACCGAAGCCCTTGAAGACCGCGTTCGTCACTGGCGCGACCGGCCTTCTCGGCAACAACCTCGCGCGCGAGCTGGTCGCGCGCGGCGTCTTCGTCAAGGCCCTGGTTCGCTCGAAGGCCAAGGGCCAGCAGCAGTTTGCGGGGGTGAAAGGCGTCGAGCTGGTGCTGGGCGACATGGCCGACGTGCCTGCGTTCTCCAGCGAGCTGCAAGCGTGCGACGTGGTGTTCCACACCGCCGCGTTCTTCAGGGACAACTTCAAGGGCGGCAGCCACTGGGCAGAGCTCAAGCGCATCAACGTGGACGGCACCCGCCAGCTCATCGAGCGGGCCTACGGTGCCGGCATCCGGCGCTTCGTTCAGACCTCGTCCATCGCGGTGCTGAACGGCGAGCCGGGCGTGCCCATGGACGAGACCTGCCTGCGCGACCTGGCGGATGCCAGCGACGACTACTACCGTAGCAAGATCATGGCCGACCAGGTCGTGCTGGCCTTTCTGGGCGCGCACCCGGACATGCACGCGAGCTTTGTCCTGCCCGGATGGATGTGGGGGCCGGCCGACATCGGTCCCACCTCGTCAGGACAGTTCGTCAACGATGTGGTGCTCGGCAAACTGCCCGGGCTGGTGCCGGGCAGCTTTTCCGTTGTCGATGCCCGCGACGTGGCCAAGGCGCAGATCTCTGCCGCGGAACGCGGCCAGCGCGGTGAGCGCTATCTGGCAGCCGGGCGCCACATGACGATGCAGGAACTGGTGCCCCTGGTTGGAAAGATCGCGGGCATCCGCACGCCGACACGCCACTTGCCCTTTCCGCTCCTGTACCTGCTGGCGGCGGTGCAGGAACTCTATGCGCGGGCCACAGGCAAGCCCATCTTGCTCAGCCTGGCCACCGTGCGGCTGATGCGCAAGGAGGCGGGGCGCAGCCATTTCAACCACACCAAGAGCGAGCAGAAGCTTCAGCTGAAGTTTCGCCCGATCGAGCAAACCGTGGCCGACACGCTCGCCTGGTATCGCGGCAATGGCTGGCTGCCTGGTGTGCCGACCCGAACCGAATCCTGAACAAGAGGAAAAACCGTGACGAACAGATTGATCCTGAAACTCTCGACAGCCTTCGCGGCTGTTCTTTGCATCGCGGCAGCGCCGCAAGCATCTGCGGCCCGAAGTCTCCCGGCCGCCAAGACCGCGGACAGCATGGCCGAGTTCTGCAGCAAGGGGCAGGCGGAGTATCCGCAGGGCATCGCCCGCATGCACCCCTCGTTCAAATTCAACATCTGTTGGTGGCTCGAGGACGCCGGCATCGAAGCAAGCACCTTCGACGAAATCGCCGCAGCGCTGCCGGAACACGCCGGGCCGTCGCAGGCGATCTGGCAGGCGACGTTCAACCAGCCCGCCCAACTGCACCTGGAACGAGCCCGCGCCTCCGAAGCGCGAGGAAACAACGCTGCCGCATCGGTCGAATACAAGAAGGCCGCCTTCTACCTGCGGATGAACCGGCTTCCCAAGCGGGTTCCCACCGCCGATCTGCAGGCAACCGAACGAGCCCATGCGCTCATGGGAAAGCCGCTCCAGCGCATCGCCTTCAAGACCGGCGCGAAAGAATTTACCGGCTACTTCCGGGCGCCGCCTGCACGAACAAGTCGCAACGAGAAACTGCCGGTGCTGGTGATTCTCGGCGGCCTCGACAACCTGAAGACCGAGATGATCCGGCACAGTGATTACTTCATGGGTCGGGGCTTCGCCACCATCATTGTGGAAAACCCAGACACCGGGGAGAACCAGTTGGGGTTCCGGCCGGAGTCCCATGTGATGTTCGACGCCGTGGCGGACTACATCAAGGCCCGCAGCGACCTGGACGCAAGCCGGGTGGCCTTGTATGGATGGAGCATGGGCGGCTATCTGGGAACGCTTGGCGGGCTGAGCAACGACCTCTACAAGGCGGTGGTCAATGTGGGCGGCCCCAGCGATGCGAGCTTTGGGCAAGCGCATTGCAAGGTGGCGCCTGCCTGGATCGTCGCGCCCTACACCGTGTTTGCGAACATGAATCCGCAGACCACACCGCGTGAAGCGATGTGCGAATACTACGAAGCCTTCCAGCTCTCGCGCCAGTTGAAGATGCCGACCGCGGCGCAGCTGCGCAAACCCATTCTCATGGTGAACGGCGCGCACGAAGATCTCGTCTCCAGAGACGAGCCCGCCGCTCTGGCAGCGCTAGGCTTCAACGTGACCCAACTGGTGTTCGGGGATGACGGCCATACGGCGGAATCGAACATGCGTGAGCACTTCGAGTTCACGGCAAACTGGCTCACGCGGCGACTAAAGATGGAAAATCTATCCGACCACTGACGACCATTTTTTGAGACCGGCTCTACCTGACCCTGTCTTGATTTCACGTACAGCAAGAAATTGATACCTTCAGAGGTACGGAGAATCGAGATGGGAGAAGGTAAGCTGCCCAAGAGGCAGTACAAAGGGGAATTCAAAGCCCAGGCTCAGTCTTAGACGGAGATTACTGCGTTAGCTGGGTCAATTTTCGACGGCAATCAACAAACAAATCTGCATGAAGGTCTATGGCACGCTCACGGAGGCTGTCAATGGCGTCTTTGCGTTTGACTTTCAGATCATCGGATCGACCTCTCCTGCCGCAGGCACAGCTGAGATTCCATGCGTTGGCTCGATTGCCGGCATGAAGCCCAAGCTACAGGCAGGGATGGAGCTGTCGTTCAGGCAGTTCGATGTCTTGCTGTCGATTGCTCGCGCAGGGCGTTTGAAGTCCTGCCGCTTTAGCTTCCAGGCACCACGCTACGGCAGCTCTTTGATCGCCTCAGTCTCTTTCAGCACATCGCCGCCGGAGGGAATGGAGTAGCGCTTACGGCAGTGAGCAGGATGCGGCTGTGGTTACTCAGCATGATTGATATGGATAACGTCCGCGCCGATCCGAAGCTCGTCCAGGTGGTCGGTCCAGCGCTGCATCATTTCCCGGCGCGCGGACGAGACGCGCTACCGTCGACGTATGAAGGCACCGTCACCGAGAGTTCGATGTCGATGCTCGTGGTTGAGTGTGTGTATGAGCTAACGCGCCCAGCGACCGGCAACTGGGTGTTTCCGTGCCTTTGGTTGTCATCGGTTGGGCAGCGGGCTCATCGTTCGCGCGGAAGTGGGTTGTATCAGCGACGCTTCGATGGGGCAGGGCATGGTCCCACAAGCCGACATACGGTACGTCGCGCGTGTTGGACGGCCGCTTCAGACTGCGAGCTGTCTTTCAGTCACGACGTCTGACCGTCGCCTTCGGGCCCTGAGCCGGCGTAGCGTCTGCTCGAAAGCAGACCTCAAGATGCCGGCCATCTACCTGTTTTCGGGTATTGCCCCTCGGTAGCGCGTTGCATAGGATCGCCGCCTTACAAAATGTAACTATGGTGATCATGGGGAGCATTACTGCAAGGGCGCGATTGCTCCGCGCTCAATCCGTTTGGCTTTGGCTAGTGGCCCTGTGGCTGGGCTGCCTCGTGGCCTTGTCCGGCTGCGGCGGCGGCTCGGGCGGCGCGAGCTTCGCCGGCTTCGGGCTCAACCTCACGCAGCCGCCCGCGGGTTTGAGCTATGCCATGACCTCCGCGGTCTACGAGGTCGGGCAGGCCATCGTGCCGAACCGGCCCACCGCCAGCGGCGGCGCCGTCGAGCGCTATGCCGTGGCGCCGCCGTTGCCGGCGGGCCTGGCGCTCGACGCGGGCACGGGTGTCATCAGCGGAGCGCCCACCGCCGTTGCCGCATCCGCCGTGTATGTGGTGACCGCCGAGAACGCGGGCGGCAGCGCGACGGCCCGCGTGCAGATCGAGGTGCGCAGCACGCCTGCCGCGCCGTCCGGGCTGACCTACCGTGAAAGCGCCGCGATCTACACCGTGGGCCAGGCCATCGCGGCCAACGCGCCCGCCAGCAGCGGCGGTCCGATCACCGGCTACAGCATCGCGCCGGCCTTGCCCGCGGGGCTGCTGCTCGACCCGCAGACTGGCGTGATCAGTGGAACACCCACCGCCGCCGCGGCGGACGCGGCCTACACCGTCACCGGCACCAACGCGGCCGGATCGGCCGAGGTCACGTTGCAGCTGGCAGTCCAGGCGGCGCTGGCGGCGCCTGCCAGCGTGGCGTATGCCACGCCGCGCGCGCTCTACGCCACGGCGCAAGCCATCGTTCCCAACACAGCGCTGGTGACCGGCGGCACGCCCTCGGCGTTCTCGGTGATGCCGGCGCTGCCCGGCGGCCTGAGCCTCAACGCGCTGACCGGTGCGATCACCGGCACGCCGGCGGCCATCCAACCGCTGACGACATACACGGTCACGGCCAGCAACAGCGCGGGCTCGGCGCAGGCGCAGGTGCAGATCGCGGTCACCGGAAGTGGCAGCTGGGTTTCGCAAGCGGTTCTGCCGACCGGACGTCACTACGCGCCGGTCGTGCGCCTGCAAAGCGGCAAGGCGCTGGTCATCGGCGGGTTCACGGCCTCCGGCGTGACCGCGTCGGTCCTTGTCTACGACCCGGCGGGCAACAGCTGGACCGCGGCCGCGCCCATGTTGACGCCTCGCTCCGACGGATCGGCGACCGTGCTGCCCGACGGACGCGTGCTGGTCGCCGGCGGCGACGGTGCGGGCATCTCCCCCGTTGCGGCGGCCGAAATCTACGACCCGGTCGCCGATACCTGGCAGCTGGCCGCGAGCATGGCCGAGGCGCGCACGCGGGCCACAAGCACACTGCTGCCCAATGGCAAGGTCCTCGTCATCGGTGGCTACCGCCGGATTCCCAGTTTGACCTTTTCGCAGACGGCCGAGCTGTATGACCCGGCTTTCAACACCTGGACCTCCATGGCCACGCCGTTGTCGTCCCCACGCGCTCAGCATGCCGCGCAGCTGCTGCCGGGCGGCAATGAAGTGCTGGTGATCGGCGGCGTCAACCGAAACGGGTTCGTGACCTCCGCCGAACGGTTCCCTGTCAACGACAGCGGTGCTACCACGCCTGTTGCGGGCACCGTGCCCGCCGCCAACGTATACACCTCCGTGCTGCTGGCGGACGGCGACGTGCTTGCGATGGGCGATGGCAGCAGCACCGCGATGCGCTTCGACGTCGCCACGTTGGGCTGGACGGCGAGCGTTTTTTCCAGCACGCGCTCCCTTCCGACGATGACGACGCTGGCCGATGGCCGCGTGTTGCTCGCGGGCGGTACTGGCAGTGGCGGCGTTCGCCTGACCACCGCAGAAATCTACAACCCCGACTTCGACGTCTGGACCCCCGCGAGTTCGATGTCCACCGGGCGCAGTGCCGCCTCCGCGGTCTTGCTCAGCGATGGCTCCGTCCTGGTTGTCGGCGGGTTCTCCAACCCTGCTGGCGAACTCGACGCGGTCGAGCGCTTCCTGCCCTAGGCCTTGCCGTGTCACAAGCGAACAGCCACTCTCCTGGCCTGCGAACGTCGGTTATCTGGCGATTTCTGGGAAGTGGTCGACCGTCCAGTTCTGGCCGACTGTAGCCTCGCGCCAGGCTGGGCGCGTGAGAGTGGACAGAGCTACGAGCGCCAAGTGCCTTCAGCAGCGTGCAGCAGCGCAAAGGAACGGGGATGGACCAAAAAACCGTACAGTTTTCCTCCTTCCGAGAGCGGCTCCGGCATCTTGTCGGCTGTGTAATAGCTGACCACCAAAACTGAATCTGCATCCGCGAGCGCAGTTTGCAGTGCGACGCGCTCTTCGTCAGTCAGGCGCGCACGCTCAATGAGGCTCTTTGGGGAGCTGAAGATATCGCTTTCACAGTACACGTGAGCCGAAGCCTCTGCCCAAAGCAGGTGTTCCGAGACAACGCTTCTCGCTCTGTCCGCGTCAGACGGGCTCACGTCTTGGCTCATGTTCGCTCCTTCGGTTAAATGTCCGGTCCTGGCTGCACCGCCGGCTTAGCTCCGACGGTGGCAGTGAAAGAAGCGACCCGGAGGTTCAGTCTGAACTCCACTGGCGGCACAGCTCAATCTCTTCGATGGAGCCGGCAGGGCGTCCACCCATGTTGTTCCGCTCCGTCACGCAGTGGCTGTCGTTTTCTGACGCCTGAGTTGGCGCGGGCAGAACGAATCCGAGCAGGAAGCCGGCAGCAGTCAGGGTACGAATGATCCACATTGCTCTTCCTCCTCATCCGATGCGGTCGCCAGAATCTAGCTGGCGGTTTTCTAAACCAAATACCGCATTCATGGGAATCCCGGAAACCTGTGGTCTAAAAGCGAACAGACCTTCCTGGTAGGGTTTTCTTTGCCTGTCCATCTCACCGGATTGGTAGCGTTTGGGTGTCGCTGAGACTCAGATCAGTTCGGCATCCGCAGGCGGCGACTCGATCGGCGCGGTG
>NZ_JBXAMV010000011.1:0-5883 GCF_058801005.1 Variovorax sp. GW822-FHT04A09
TCGAGTCAGCGCTTTTTATGCGTTTGGCGTTTGCTGTGCGCAAAGCAAAAAACCCCAGTCATTGCTGACTGGGGTTTTCTGGGCTGTAAGAGCCTGACGATGACCTACTTTCACACGGGAACCCGCACTATCATCGGCGCTGAGTCGTTTCACTGTCCTGTTCGGGATGGGAAGGAGTGGTACCAACTCGCTATGGTCATCAGGCATAAATGGTTGTCCGATTGATCACACGATCAATCAAACGAATTCATAGAGTTTGGAATCAGCTTTTGGCGAATTATTTTGAATGCGTCAACTTGGCATAACACCTTGATCAGATTGATCAAAGTTATAGGGTCAAGCCGCACGAGCAATTAGTATCAGTTAGCTTAACGCATTACTGCGCTTCCACACCTGACCTATCAACGTCCTGGTCTTGAACGACTCTTTAGGGGGCTCAAGGCCCCGGCAGATCTCATCTTGAAACGAGTTTCCCGCTTAGATGCTTTCAGCGGTTATCTCTTCCACACTTAGCTACTCGGCAATGCCACTGGCGTGACAACCGATACACCAGAGGTGTGTCCACTCCGGTCCTCTCGTACTAGGAGCAGGCTTCCTCAAATCTGCAGCGCCCACGGAAGATAGGGACCAAACTGTCTCACGACGTTTTAAACCCAGCTCACGTACCTCTTTAAATGGCGAACAGCCATACCCTTGGGACCGGCTACAGCCCCAGGATGAGATGAGCCGACATCGAGGTGCCAAACACCGCCGTCGATATGAACTCTTGGGCGGTATCAGCCTGTTATCCCCAGAGTACCTTTTATCCGTTGAGCGATGGCCCTTCCATACAGAACCACCGGATCACTATGTCCTGCTTTCGCATCTGCTCGACTTGTCAGTCTCGCAGTTAAGCACGCTTATGCCATTGCACTATCGTCACGATGTCCGACCGTAACTAGCGTACCTTCGAACTCCTCCGTTACGCTTTGGGAGGAGACCGCCCCAGTCAAACTGCCTACCATGCACTGTCCCCGATCCAGATAATGGACCTAGGTTAGAACCTCAAACACACCAGGGTGGTATTTCAACGTTGGCTCCACAAGATCTAGCGACCCTGCTTCAAAGCCTCCCACCTATCCTACACAGATCTGTTCAAAGTCCAATACAAAGCTACAGTAAAGGTTCATGGGGTCTTTCCGTCTTTCCGCGGGGAGATTGCATCATCACAAACATTTCAACTTCGCTGAGTCTCAGGAGGAGACAGTGTGGCCATCGTTACGCCATTCGTGCAGGTCGGAACTTACCCGACAAGGAATTTCGCTACCTTAGGACCGTTATAGTTACGGCCGCCGTTTACTGGGACTTCAATCAAGAGCTTGCACCCCATCATTTAATCTTCCAGCACCGGGCAGGCGTCACACCCTATACGTCCACTTTCGTGTTTGCAGAGTGCTGTGTTTTTAATAAACAGTCGCAGCCACCGATTTTTTGCAACCCATTCATGCTTCGTTGTTCACTACACACTAATAGGGCACACCTTCTTCCGAAGTTACGGTGTCAATTTGCCGAGTTCCTTCTCCTGAGTTCTCTCAAGCGCCTTAGAATACTCATCTCGCGCACCAGTGTCGGTTTGCGGTACGGTCGTTGTTAGCTGAAGCTTAGTGGCTTTTCCTGGAACCTCGTTCAGTCACTTCACGGACAAGTCCGCTCGATCGTTGGCCTCGGTATATGTGCACCGGATTTGCCTAATGCACGCCTACATCCAACTAAACCAGAATAATCCAATAACTGGATGACCTATTAAGATCCGTCCCCACATCGCACTAACAATCGGTACAGGAATATTGACCTGTTTCCCATCAGCTACGCATCTCTGCCTCGCCTTAGGGGCCGACTCACTCTACGCCGATGAACGTTGCGTAGAAAACCTTGCGCTTACGGCGAGGGGGCTTTTCACCCCCTTTAACGCTACTCATGTCAGCATTCGCACTTCTGATACCTCCAGCACGCTTTACAACGCACCTTCACAGGCTTACAGAACGCTCTCCTACCACTTGCAATAAATTGCAAATCCGCAGCTTCGGTAACTGGCTTAGCCCCGTTACATCTTCCGCGCAGGACGACTCGATCAGTGAGCTATTACGCTTTCTTTAAATGATGGCTGCTTCTAAGCCAACATCCTGACTGTTTTAGCCTTCCCACTTCGTTTCCCACTTAGCCAATTTTAGGGACCTTAGCTGGCGGTCTGGGTTGTTTCCCTCTTGAGTCCGGACGTTAGCACCCGGTGCTCTGTCTCCCAAGCTGTACTCATCGGTATTCGGAGTTTGCCTTGGTTTGGTAAGTCGCCATGACCCCCTAGCCAAAACAGTGCTCTACCCCCGATGGTAATACTTGAGGCACTACCTAAATAGTTTTCGGAGAGAACCAGCTATTTCCAAGTTTGTTTAGCCTTTCACCCCTATCCACAGCTCATCCGCTAGTTTTGCAACACTAGTCGGTTCGGACCTCCAGTACCTGTTACGGCACCTTCATCCTGGCCATGGATAGATCACTTGGTTTCGGGTCTACACCCAGCGACTGATCGCCCTATTCGGACTCGATTTCTCTACGGCTTCCCTATTCGGTTAACCTTGCCACTGAATGTAAGTCGCTGACCCATTATACAAAAGGTACGCAGTCACCCTTGCGGGCTCCTACTTTTTGTAAGCACGCGGTTTCAGGATCTATTTCACTCCCCTCCCGGGGTTCTTTTCGCCTTTCCCTCACGGTACTAGTTCACTATCGGTCAATGATGAGTATTTAGCCTTGGAGGATGGTCCCCCCATATTCAGACAGGATTTCTCGTGTCCCGCCCTACTTGTCGTTAGCTCAGTACCACACAGGTCATTTCACGTACGGGGCTATCACCCGCTATGGCCAGCCTTTCCAAGCTGTTCCGTTATGTCTTGTGCTATCACTAACAGGCTTCTCCGATTTCGCTCGCCACTACTTTCGGAATCTCGGTTGATGTCTTTTCCTCGAGCTACTGAGATGTTTCAGTTCACCCGGTTCGCCTCGCATGACTATGTATTCATCATGCGATACCTTTGCAGGTGGGTTTCCCCATTCGGAAATCTCCGGATCAAAGCTAATTTGCCAGCTCCCCGAAGCTTATCGCAGGCTATCACGTCCTTCGTCGCCTATCATTGCCAAGGCATCCACCACGTGCTCTTATTCACTTGACCCTATAACTTTGACGTTTCTTGCGAAACTACAAAATCATCTCAAGGAATATGTCAGGTCTTTCACCTGACGCGTTATGCCGTACTTCCAATATCGATTTGACTCGAAATTGAAGTTTCTTTTGACGCAATCAAAAATTCTATGTTGCTGATGGCACGGTCTACACTAAACCTTTACGAATGTGCAGTTTCCATCAGCAACGCTGATTCGACTCTATGAATTTTTAAAGAACAGCCGATTGATCAAGAGATCCTGATCAACAACAAAGAAGCCTCATGCTTTCGCAGGAAGCTGCTTTGGTGTTGAATAAGTATCGAAGTTATTGGTGGAGGATGACGGGATCGAACCGACGACCCCCTGCTTGCAAAGCAGGTGCTCTCCCAGCTGAGCTAATCCCCCTCAAACTCTCACACGAGATATCAGAAGATTTGGTGGGTCTAGTTGGGCTCGAACCAACGACCCCCGCCTTATCAAGACGGTGCTCTAACCAGCTGAGCTACAGACCCATTCGCCAATCGTCTTCAAAATTGAAGACAACCGACTTCTTCCAACAACCGATAAGTGTGGGCGTTTAAATTAAATTGCTTGTTTCCAGAAAGGAGGTGATCCAGCCGCACCTTCCGATACGGCTACCTTGTTACGACTTCACCCCAGTCACGAACCCTGCCGTGGTAATCGCCCTCCTTGCGGTTAAGCTAACTACTTCTGGCAGAACCCGCTCCCATGGTGTGACGGGCGGTGTGTACAAGACCCGGGAACGTATTCACCGTGACATTCTGATCCACGATTACTAGCGATTCCGACTTCACGCAGTCGAGTTGCAGACTGCGATCCGGACTACGACTGGTTTTATGGGATTAGCTCCCCCTCGCGGGTTGGCAACCCTTTGTACCAGCCATTGTATGACGTGTGTAGCCCCACCTATAAGGGCCATGAGGACTTGACGTCATCCCCACCTTCCTCCGGTTTGTCACCGGCAGTCTCATTAGAGTGCCCAACTGAATGTAGCAACTAATGACAAGGGTTGCGCTCGTTGCGGGACTTAACCCAACATCTCACGACACGAGCTGACGACAGCCATGCAGCACCTGTGTTACGGTTCTCTTTCGAGCACTAAGCCATCTCTGGCGAATTCCGTACATGTCAAAGGTGGGTAAGGTTTTTCGCGTTGCATCGAATTAAACCACATCATCCACCGCTTGTGCGGGTCCCCGTCAATTCCTTTGAGTTTCAACCTTGCGGCCGTACTCCCCAGGCGGTCAACTTCACGCGTTAGCTTCGTTACTGAGTCAGTGAAGACCCAACAACCAGTTGACATCGTTTAGGGCGTGGACTACCAGGGTATCTAATCCTGTTTGCTCCCCACGCTTTCGTGCATGAGCGTCAGTACAGGTCCAGGGGATTGCCTTCGCCATCGGTGTTCCTCCGCATATCTACGCATTTCACTGCTACACGCGGAATTCCATCCCCCTCTACCGTACTCTAGCTATGCAGTCACAGATGCAGTTCCCAGGTTGAGCCCGGGGATTTCACAACTGTCTTACATAACCGCCTGCGCACGCTTTACGCCCAGTAATTCCGATTAACGCTTGCACCCTACGTATTACCGCGGCTGCTGGCACGTAGTTAGCCGGTGCTTATTCTTACGGTACCGTCATTAGCCTTCTGTATTAGAAAAGACCGTTTCGTTCCGTACAAAAGCAGTTTACAACCCGAAGGCCTTCATCCTGCACGCGGCATGGCTGGATCAGGCTTTCGCCCATTGTCCAAAATTCCCCACTGCTGCCTCCCGTAGGAGTCTGGGCCGTGTCTCAGTCCCAGTGTGGCTGGTCGTCCTCTCAGACCAGCTACAGATCGAAGGCTTGGTGAGCCTTTACCTCACCAACTACCTAATCTGCCATCGGCCGCTCCATTCGCGCAAGGTCTTGCGATCCCCTGCTTTCATCCGTAGATCGTATGCGGTATTAGCACAGCTTTCGCTGCGTTATCCCCCACGATTGGGCACGTTCCGATGTATTACTCACCCGTTCGCCACTCGCCGCCAGGATTGCTCCCGCGCTGCCGTTCGACTTGCATGTGTAAGGCATGCCGCCAGCGTTCAATCTGAGCCAGGATCAAACTCTATAGTTCGATCTTGATTTTTGCGCCTGACCTCGCGGCCAAGCAAAACTCATAAAAAAAGAATTAAAGTGAACTTCACTTCTATCTCATGAGCGTTTTTAAGTCTTGCGACTTGTTCCGAAGAACTTACGCAATTACCTTCAAACGCCCACGCTTATCGGCTGTAATTTTTTAACGATCACCGAAGCAACTTGTCGTTTACTTCGTTTTGCTTTGCTGCGATCAGCGAAGCCTTGTAGTCTAACACGATTTTTTAAGTATCGTCAAACTTTTTTCGCTTTCTTCAACTTCTTTTTTCGCATCCCGAATCTTTCGATTCAAGCTGCTGAAGTTGTTTTCAGCGGAGCCTTCGATTATGCACTGTTTTTCAACACCGCGTCAACTTTCGAAGACTTTTTTCGCTTTCCACTTCTTCTTTCCCGCAACCCAAACTTTTCAGTTCAAGTCGCTGAAGTTGTTTCCAGCGAAGCCTTCGATTATGCACTGTTTTTTCAAACCGCGTCAACTTTCGAAGACTTTCTTCACCACCCACAACCAACGCTCCTGAGAGCACCAGTC
>NZ_JBXAMV010000012.1:0-3884 GCF_058801005.1 Variovorax sp. GW822-FHT04A09
GGCGGCGCCGACTTCGCTGCGCAGGCGCGGCGGCTGGGTGCGCGGGTAGCCCTTGAAACGGTCGCTCAGCAGCGGGTCGATGAAATCGTGTGTCGAGGAAGAAATGTCGGTCATGGTCGTGCAACGGCGATGTGGGAGAGCAGTTCTTTGCGGATGCAGGCGCTGTAGTGTGCGGGGGAAATCTCATCCAGGCTGGGTACCGTCTGCGCACAGGCCTCGATGGCGTGCGGGCAGCGCGTGCGGAACACGCAGCCCGAGGGCGGCGAGATCGGGCTGGGAATGTCGCCCTTCAGTGCGATGCGCTCGGTGGCCAGCTCGGGGTCGGGCTTCGGGCTCGCAGCCAGCAGCGCCTGGGTGTAGGGGTGCGAGGGGTTCGCGAACAGTTCCTCGGTGGTGGCGACTTCCATCACCTTGCCCAGGTACAGCACCACCACGCGGTCGCACAGGTACTCGACCACATCCAAGTCGTGCGAGATGAAGAGCATGGTCAGGCCCAGGCGTTCGCGCAGGTCGGCCAGCAGGTTGATGACCTGCGACTGGATGGACACGTCCAGCGCCGACAGCGGCTCGTCGGCCACGATGAACTCGGGCTCCACGGCCAGCGCGCGCGCCACGCCGATGCGCTGGCGCTGGCCGCCCGAGAACTCGTGCGGGAAGCGGCTCGCATGCTCGGGGCGCAGGCCCACGGTCTCCAGCAGTTCGGCAATGCGTTTGTCGCGCGCGGCTGCGCCCTTGTGCAGGCCGTGCGTGGACAGCGCCTCGCCCAGGATGGCGCTGATGCGCATCTTCGGGTTCAAGCTGGCGTACGGGTCCTGGAAGATGATCTGCAGCTTGCTGCGCAGCTTGCGCATGCGCTCACCGGAAAGATCGCCGATGTCGTCGCCGCGGTACAGCACCTGGCCCTCGGTGCGCTCGACCAGCCGCAGCACGGTGCGCCCGATGGTGCTCTTGCCCGAGCCCGATTCGCCGACCAGGCCCAGCGTCTCGCCGGGCTGGATCGCGAAGGACACGTCGTCCACCGCGCGCACGGGGCGCTCGCTGCTGCCGAAGTATTTTTTAAGACCTCGGACTTCGATGAGGGGAGAGGAAGAAGAAACAGCGGTCATGCGACCCTCGCGAGTTGGGCATCGGGCTGCACACGAATGCAGCGGGCCTGGCGGTCCTGGCGGATGTCGATGAGCGGCGGCATGGCGTCCTTGCAGCTTGCCAGCGCCTGGTCGCAGCGCGGCTCGAAAGCACAGCCCGGCGGCGGTGCCAGCGGGCTCGACACCTGCCCGCGAATGGCGAACAGCCGCTTGGGCTTGGGCTGCCCCGGCTGGCGCGCCTTGCCCGGCAGGCAGGCCAACAGGCCCTGCGTGTACGGATGCTCGGGCTGCGCGAAGAGCGGGCGCACGGGCGCACGCTCGACCACGCGGCCCGAGTACATGACGACCACGTCGTCGGCATGGTGCGCGACCACGCCCAGGTTGTGCGTGATGAACAGGATGCTCATGCCGGTCTCGGCCTGCAGCCGGCGCATCAGCTCCAGGATCTGCGCCTGGATGGTCACGTCCAGCGCGGTGGTGGGCTCGTCGGCGATCAAGAGCGTCGGGTCGCAGGCCATGGCCAGCGCGATCATCACGCGCTGGCGCATGCCGCCCGACAGCTGGTGCGGATACTCGTGGATGCGTTGGGCCGCAGCCGGAATCTCCACCAGCTCGAGCATGCGCAGCGCATGGGCCAAGGCCGCCTTGCGGTCCAGCCCCTTGTGCAGGCGCACGCTCTCGGCGATCTGCTCGCCGATGGTGAAGACCGGGTTCAGGCTGGTCATGGGCTCCTGGAAGATCATCGACAGCTGGTTGCCGCGCAGCGAGCGCATCTCGCGCTCGCCGATCTGCAGCAGGTCGAGTGTCTTGCCTTCGCGCGTGACGAACGAGGCGCTGCCGCTGACCTGTGCGTTGGCGGTCTTGGGCAAGAGGCGCATCAGCGTGAGGCTGGTGACCGACTTGCCCGAACCCGACTCGCCCACCAGCGCGGTGGTCTTGCCGGGCTGGATCGAGAAACTTACATCGGCCACCGAACGGACCAGGCCGTCTTCAGTGGGGAAGCTGGTGCTCAGGTTGGTGACCGTGAGGCGTGGGGTGGTGTTCGCGGTGTTCATCACGAGGTCTTCTTGAGCTTCGGATCGAGCAGGTCGCGCACACCATCGCCCAGCAACTGCAGCGACAGCGCCGTGAAGATGATCGCCAGGCCCGGGAACAGCACGACCCAGAAGGCCTGGTGCGCGTACTGCTGGCTGCCCGCGACCATGGTGCCCCAGGTGGGGATCTCGGGCGGCACGCCGACACCGAGGAAAGACAAACCCGCCTCGGCCAGGATGGCGTAGGCAAAGATGAACGACACCTGCACCAGGATCGGCGACATCAGGTTCGGCAGGATGTGGCGCCACAGGATGCGAGAGGTGCGCACGCCCAAAGCGCGTACGGCCTCCACGAAGAGCAGCTCGCGCACGACCAAGGTCGACGCTCGCACCACGCGTGCGACACGGGGCGTGTAGACCAGCACCAGCGCGAGCACGGTGTTCATCAGCGACGGCCCGAGGATGGCCACCAGCGCGATGGCCAGCAGGATGTCGGGGAAGGACATCATGGCGTCGACCACGCGCATCAGCGGTGCATCGAGGCGGCGGAAGAATCCCGCCATCAAACCCAGCACGGTGCCGGCGATGACCGCGCCCAGCGCCGTGAGCGCCGCAATGGCCAGCGAGTAACGGGCACCGTGCACGATGCGCGAATACATGTCGCGCCCGAGTT
The DNA here is from genome assembly GCF_058801005.1 of Variovorax sp. GW822-FHT04A09. Taxonomy (NCBI): domain Bacteria; kingdom Pseudomonadati; phylum Pseudomonadota; class Betaproteobacteria; order Burkholderiales; family Comamonadaceae; genus Variovorax; species Variovorax sp. GW822-FHT04A09. Next base: position 2,793 of record NZ_JBXAMV010000012.1, read on the forward strand.
CGTCGGTTCCGAGCAGGTGTTCGGCGCTGGGCGCCTTCAGACGCTGCAGCACGGCCGTGTCGCTGGGGTCGGCCGAAGCGAACAATGGCGCACCAACCGCGAGCACGGCAATCACCAGCAGCACCAGGGCGGACACCATCACGATGCGGCGGTGCATCAGCTGGCGGAGCATTCGAGGCATGCGCATCGTTCAGACCTTCACGCGCGGATCGACCACCGCATACAGCAGGTCGATCGAGAAATTGATGAGCACGTAGATCGCGGCAATCACGAGCAGCGCCCCCTGGATGACGGGATAGTCGCGCCGCAGCACGGCGTTGACCACGAGGTTGCCCACGCCCGGCAGGCCGAACACGGTCTCGGTGATGACGGCGCCGCCGATCATGAGTGCGACCGTGAGGCCGATCACCGTGACGATGGGCACCAATGCATTGCGCAGCGCATGCTTGAGCACGACGACCTTCTCGCTCAGGCCCTTGGAGCGCGCGGTGCGCACGTAGTCTTCGCCCAGCACGTCGAGCATCGAGGCGCGCGTGAAGCGGATGATGAGCGCGGAGTTCAGCAGGCCCAGCACGGTGGCCGGCAGCACCAGCGCATGCAGCCGTTCGGCGAAGGGGGCATCGGGCGCGCCGTAGCCCGAGACCGGGAACCAGCCGAAGGACACCGCGAAGATCTGGATCAGCACGATGCCCAGCCAGAAGCTGGGAATGCTGGCGCCCAGCATCGCGATGCCGGTGAAGAACTGGTCGACCACGCGACCGCGGAACACCGCCGAGACGATGCCGCAGGGCACGCCGATGAGCGCGGCGATGGCCACGGCCAGCAGCGCGAGCAAGGTGGTGGGCTCGGCGCGCTCCCACAGCGCCTGCGTGACCGGGCGCTGCAGGAAGATCGAGGTGCCCAGGTTGCCCTGCAGCACTTCGCGCAGCCAGTAGCCGAACTGCACGGGCAGCGGCTTGTCCAGGCCGTAGTCCTTTTGCACGCGGGCGATGTCGGCGGCGGTGGCCTGGTCGCCCAGCAGCACGGAGATCGGGTCGCCCGAGGCGGCGCGCGTGAGCACGAAGACCAGCACGGCCACCAGCGCCAGCACGA
>NZ_JBXAMV010000013.1:0-2010 GCF_058801005.1 Variovorax sp. GW822-FHT04A09
CAGTACTTCGGTATGTCAAAGGCGGCCGGCGGCGAGCAGATCTCCGTCCAGCCCAGGTAGAGGCCCGCGTTCTTACGGTGGCAGGCGACGAGAAAGTCGATCACCCGGTCGTTGTCGGCGCTGTTGGCGCTGTTGCAGGCGTTGATGACGACGACGCTGTCCTGCGCGAACTCCCAATAGGTGTCGACGAAGGCAGCGGTGATGCCGTAGCGCGTGTCCTTGAGCATGATCTCCTCGCCCTTGCTGTCCACGGTGGCGAGGCCGTTGTAGGCCGTGAAGTAGGTCAGCCGGAAGGCGGCGAGATCGGCCTGGAAATCGGGTTGTGCCTCCAAGGCGGGGTCGATCAGCGTGGACGACTGGATGGAGTACATCTGCGGTGAGCCCGTATCCTGATGGCGCGTGTGCTTCACGCCGCCATGAGTGTTGATGTAGAAGAAGCCGTCCCCTTTGATTTGGCGCAGGGTCGTAATGTGCGCGTCACCCTCGACGCCTGGTTGCAGCGCGTAGTCATGCGCGCTGAGCCAGCCGGACATTTCCGCGATAGCTGCCTGGCCGTCGAAAGGCGTGAAGAAGGAATGCATCAGACGTGCCTTGCGCTCGCTAGGCAGTTCCGGCGGCTTGGCGGCAGCCAGCCCCGCCGCCTTTTGTGCTTGGCCCGTATCAGCGATGGCGGCGGTCAGCGTCGAAGTTCCGGTGGGCTTGAAGTTGTGCGACACCATGTGCACGCGGCCATCGGCGAAAGTGCCCCAGGCCGTCAGTGAGCGTTCGTCAAAGCCTGTCTCCACATAGTTCGGGTCTTTCGCCATGATCCCCGTCAACTCGGTCAGGTAGGCGATCGACTCGAGCTTGCGCGATTCGAGATCCAAGCATGCAGCTTCCACGGCCCGGATGCTGGCAAAGCGGCTTGCGGGCGCGAGCCCCCCGTCCGTCCGAGGGCCTTCTCCACCGCCTACCGCGAGCGGGCCGCTGCCCCCACCCCCTCCCCCTCCTCCTCCCCCTCCGCCGCAAGCGACAAGCAGCGAAGGAGCACCGAGCCACAGCGCGGCCGTGGATGCGCGACCGAGGAAATTCCGGCGACCACGGGAAGGAGCCAGGGAAGAGAGGGAGGCGGATATCGAAGGAAGAGGGCTTTTCTTGGTTGTCATCGTCAGGTGCAAAAAAGGCAATGCCGGCGCCCATTCCCAGGCGACGCGGCCAGCAACGGTTTGTTGCGGCCGCGACTGTAGGCAGCGCTGGCCGCACTGGGAATTGCGTTTTTTGTGATACCTTTTTTGGATGACCAGACCAGTCACCGTCCGCCAAATCCGCTACTTCCTCGCCGTTGCCGAGGAGCGCAACTTCAGGCGCGCCGCGGAGCGGCTGGCCATCACGCAGCCGCCCCTGTCGCGGCAGATCGCAGAGCTGGAGGCTGAACTGGGCCTGCAACTGCTCGAGCGCAATACGCACGGCGTGCGGCTGACCAGCGCCGGAGAGCTGGCCATGCGCAGCTTCGCGGAGCTGATGCACAGTTTCGACGCGACGCTCGAGCATGTGGCCCAGTCCGCGAACAAGCTGCCGCGTCTTCGCCTGGGCGTTCTGAACTGGGTTCACTTGAACCGACTATCCGCAATGGAACGGAGCTTGGTGGAATCGGGGCATGCGAGCGGGATCGACGTACAAACGACAACGACGATTGCCGCAGCCTCGGCCCTTCGGCGCAACGAGCTGGATGCCGCCATCGTGCTCTGGCCGGCTTCGATGTACCGCCTGCGTGGCAACCTGGTCGATGAGGTCCCCCTCATGGCCTTCGTTCCTGCGACGTCGGATCTCGCGCGCCAGCGGCGCATTGCAGTGCGGGACCTGCAGTCCCTGCCGCCATTCTTCCGCTTCAGTCGCAGCGTGAACACACGCATGTACGACGAGTTCACGCGCGAGTACACGGCGCATGGCTTTCGGCCGAAGGCCGAGGCGCCAGCACCCGATCCGTTGCATGTCTTCGCCCAGATCGGCGCCGGCCGTGGCTGCACCTGC
>NZ_JBXAMV010000014.1:0-1132 GCF_058801005.1 Variovorax sp. GW822-FHT04A09
CGGATTGGTAGCGTTTGGGTGTCGCTGAGACTCAGATCAGTTCGGCATCCGCAGGCGGCGACTCGATCGGCGCGGTGCTCCATTGCAGCCGCAGGCTGTCGTCCAGGTGGCCGTCGCCGAGGATGGAAAGGTCGTTGCCGAGCACAATGTTCTTGGCGGGCAGAGGGATCGTCGCGGCTGCGCCCGTGACCTCGAAATCCTGCGGACCATCCAAGAGGCCCAGCGCCGAAGCGAAGGTATCGGTGGAGCGGCAACCGTGCTCCACGAACGGCCCGGTGCTCGCGCCCATCGCCAGGCCCATGGCGCCGAGCTTCGACTCGGGGTCGATCCGCAGGTAGGTGAAGATCACACGGTCGCCGGCGCCGGGCTCCCGCATCAGCTTCACCTGCGAGGCGAAGCTGGCTTGTCCGCTCCAGGTGATCGTGCAGTCTGGCGGCACGTGGAAGGCGCCGCCTGCCGCCAGCTCCATGGTGGAGTCATAGGTGCCGATCGCATAGCGCACGGGCCGCTTCACATCCTCGCCACAGGTGTCGCGCACCGGCCCTATGTCGGCTCGCCAGCGCGTGCGTATCGGCCCGTCGACGGCGAGGCCCGGGTAGTTTTGCTTGAACCAGTGCGTGTCGATGCGGATGTTCCACTGGCTGACGGTGCGCCGGTTGCTGCGATCCGCACCCAGCTCCACCCACACCGGTCCGCGCGAGCCCGCGCCCACGCGCGGCAGGTCGCAGACGACGAGCTCATGCTCCCAGCGCACCACCTGGCGCTCCGATCCGTCGACGAAGACCTTGCCCTGCCTGCGACCGAAAGCGCCGATGAGGTTGAGCTGGTCGTTCAGTTCATCGACCTCGACATGGTGAATCGACGGCGAGAGGATGTGACTCACCGCGCTGCGCGGATTGGGCTTGGCGATGAAGTAGGCGCCGGTCTTGGTGCCGTTGCCGGTGTCGTGGTTGAGATTCTTGCGCTGCATATGGGCGATCACTTCTTCGCCCGTGAAGGCGCGTTGCTTCGGCGTGTGCGGCTTGAAGAGGTTGACGCCCAGCATCCGGTCGACGCAGTACTTCGGTATGTCAAAGGCGGCCGGCGGCGAGCAGATCTCCGTCCAGCCCAGGTAGAGGCCCGCGTTCTTACG
>NZ_JBXAMV010000015.1:0-629 GCF_058801005.1 Variovorax sp. GW822-FHT04A09
GGCATGACCATTTCCTTGTCCGCGGGCAGCTCGATCGCGCCGGTCACGTCCGTCGTGCGGAAGTAGAACTGCGGACGGTAGTTGTTGAAGAACGGCGTGTGACGGCCGCCTTCGTCCTTGGACAGGACATACACCTCGGCGGTGAAGTGCACGTGCGGCTTGATCGAGCCGGGCTTGCACAGCACTTGGCCGCGTTCGACTTCTTCGCGCTTCGTGCCGCGCAGCAGCACGCCGACGTTGTCGCCAGCTTGACCTTGGTCCAGCAGCTTGCGGAACATTTCCACGCCGGTGCAGGTGGTCTTGACGGTGGGGCGGATACCGACGATTTCGATTTCTTCGCCGACCTTGATCACGCCGCGCTCGACAGCGCCGGTCACCACGGTGCCGCGACCCGAGATCGAGAACACGTCTTCCACGGGCATCAGGAACGTGCCGTCCACAGCGCGCTCAGGCGTGGGGATGTACGTGTCCAGGGCTTCTGCCAGCTTCATGATGGCGCCTTCGCCCAGGTCGCCCTTGTCGCCTTCCAGGGCGAGCTTGGCCGAGCCGTGGATGATGGGGGTGTCGTCGCCGGGGAATTCGTACTTGTCGAGGAGTTCGCGAACTTCCATTTCGACCAGCTCGAGCAG